>NZ_JAIVFX010000015.1 GCF_020829625.1 Nostoc sp. XA010
TCGTAGAATTCTGGTAACATTATCATTAAATAGAGCTTGTTGCGAATGAATGCTCTTTTTCTTTTACCACAAATTGCTACACTCTTTGCAATATAAGCATTCTAAACCATTTTGTCCCCCCGCAAGGTCAGCGCGACACTTTGACTGTCGCCCTTTTACAAGGATGTAATCATAATTATGTTTATCAGGCAACATACTAAAAATTAACATTTGCTTTATAAATAACCGCTTTACGTCTTAGCTTGACTTATATTGAAAAATAACCCAAAACTTTGATTCAATTATGATGTTTCTCTGAGAAAACATACTGATGGTTATTCAATTTATCTATGTATTCATGGAATTGTTACTTACTAGACAACGGATTTGTATTGTTAACTTAATCCAGCACAAATTTTTGGCTAACCCGTAGATAACAAAATATCTCACACATTTATATGGTCATAAATTATACTTAGATACAGAATTTTATTCAAAATTCACATCAGTAATAATGGAATTTTATTTATAAAATAACTTTAAAGAAATGATTTAGTTTATGTAAAGTATGTTAGTCTTTTTATTAATTCAATGCTTAAAAGCAGTTCGACAAACTAGTTATTTGATGGAAATTTTAAAATTAAAAATAACTAAAGATAACTGCTTTTTTATCACCTTTTGCTCGTTTAATTACTGTTTAAACTTGCATAAATTCGGCTCAAAGATGGTGTCTTTTGTGTAACGAATTTGTCAACTTTCCTGGTTAAAGTAGCATAAAATATATTATCCCGGACGTTGAAATTGGTTATGAAATTGATCCAGATACAGAACGTTGTCATTAAGAACAGACATGTTGCTGTGGTTAGGCTAGATAATCAAACGGTTTCGGGGAAAAAAACGTTTCTGTTCCCTTAGCTACTCCTCAGCTTCGATTGTTCCAGTAGGATACCATTACTCAAAATCTTTACCATTCCAAATGGATTAAACTCACTGGTCAAGCAGCTATTACACTCCAAGACTATTTTACCAGTTTTAACAAGGTTATCGACCGTGCCAATTTGAGATTTTGAATACGAGACGCTGCACTATCACAAATCTAAAATTGCAAATCTAAAATCCCAAATTGGTTGAGCTATTGCCACAATATCAAGAATCTAGCGTTGGATAACATTTTTTGCGATGTCTACGACGGGCTACACCTACGCAGTATGCCAAAGTCGCCTATAAATCTAAGGCTTTATGAGGGCAATATGTATCGTGTGGTGTCAATCTGGAGACAAGCATTTAGCAAAGATAGGATAGCTAACTGCTTCTTAGAAGACGAGAGATTTTCATTATTTAGTAGGCAACAGAAATTACTGTAGCTACACAATCCACAGTACTAACTATGCCCTATGTCTGCTTATTCAATTGATACTGCCTTAGCGGAGTTAGAAAGCCTTATCACTAATTGTGAAAAGGCTGTCATTAGGTCTATAGAGGAAAAAAACATGAAGTCAGATAAATCAGATAAATCAGTGTCAATCAACAGAATTAACAGACAATTACAACACAATCCTATAGCCATTGTTGGGATGGCTTCTCTATTGCCTCAAGCCAGGAATTTGCGCGAATACTGGCAAAATATAGTAAACAAAATTGACTGTATTACTGATGTTCCTTCCACTCACTGGAGCGTCGAAGATTATTACGATCCGAATCCTAGAACTACTGAAGACAAAACCTACTGCAAAAGAGGCGGGTTTCTTCCAGAGGTAGATTTTAATCCGATGGAATTCGGTATACCACCCAGCATTTTAGAAGTCACAGATGTATCGCAACTATTAAGTTTACTAGTTGCAAAAGAGGCGATGGAAGATGCAGGTTATGGTGAAAAACGTGAGTTTAACCGCGAGATGGTTGGGGTAATCTTAGGCGTGGCTATGGCCAAGCAATTAGGAATGCCACTTTCTGCCAGGTTGGAATATCCGATTTGGGAAAAAGTTCTTAAAAGCAGTGGTTTATCCGATGAAGATACCCAAAAAATCGTTGATAAAATCAAAAGCGCTTATGTGAAATGGGATGAGAACGCTTTCCCTGGAATGTTAGCTAACGTAGTCGCGGGTAGAATTGCCAATCGCCTAAACTTTGGCGGGATGAATTGTGTAGTTGATGCCGCTTGCGCTAGTTCCTTTGGTGCTTTAAAAATGGCAATTAGTGAGCTAGTTGAGCATCGTTCTGACATGATGCTGACTGGTGGCGTTGATACCGATAACACCATCATGGCTTACATCTCGTTCAGCAAAACACCGGCGGTTACTCCTAGTGAAAATGTCAAACCTTTTGATGCTAAATCTGATGGGATGATGCTGGGTGAAGGTATCGGGATGATTGTCCTCAAACGGTTAGAAGATGCTGAACGGGACAACGATAAAATATATGCCGTAATTAAAGGTATTGGTACTTCCAGCGATGGGCGTTACAAGAGCATTTATGCTCCTCGCAAAGAAGGTCAAGTTAAAGCCTTAGAACGTGCTTATGAAGATGCCGGCTTTTCTCCTGCTACTGTTGGTTTGATGGAAGCACATGGTACCGGTACAATGGCTGGAGATCCGACAGAATTCGGTTCTTTAAAAGACTTCTTTGATGTACATGATGACAAAAAGCAGCATATCGCTTTGGGTAGTGTGAAATCGCAAATCGGACACACAAAAGCGGCTGCGGGTGCGGCGAGTTTGATTAAAACTGCTTTGGCTTTACATCACAAAGTATTACCGCCCACAATTAACATCACCGAGCCAAACCCCAAACTCAACATTAAAACTTCATCCTTTTATTTGAATACTGAAACCAGACCTTGGATTCGTCCAGAAGGGGAAGCACCAAGACGCGCAGGTGTAAGTTCTTTTGGATTTGGCGGAACCAACTATCACGTTGTTTTGGAAGAATATGAAGCTGACCAAAACGCCGCTTACCGCTTACATAGTGATGCTAGTGAAGTGCTGTTGTTTGCTCCTACAGTAGACCAATTGTTGAGCAAATCTGAAGACATTTTAGGTAAGTTGCGCTCGCCAGATGCACGTACACATTATGCACAATTAGTCAATGAGTGCAAATCACAACAAATTCCCCTTTCTGCTGCCAGATTTGGATTTGTAGCTGAGAATCTGGAAGAAGCTTGTAAGTTATTGCAAACTAGCATTGAGTGGCTGAAACACAAAGGAACAGCAGCATCTTGGGAGCATCCCCAAGGGATTTATTACCGCGCCTCTGGTATGGAGTTGGGCGGAAAAGTTGTCTCTTTATTTTCTGGTCAAGGTTCGCAATACCTGGAGATGGGACGCGAACTGGTGATGAATTTTCCTTTGATGCGCCGTCTTCATGGTTATATGGATAGCCTGTTGCTCAAAGATAATTTGCAGCCGTTGTCAGAAATCGTTTTTCCTCATCCTGTGTTTGGAGAGGCAGAAAAAAATGTCCAAATTGCTGCCTTGCAACGCACAGAATATGCTCAACCAGCCATTGGGGTGTTGAGTGCAGGGATGTACAGCATCCTGCAACAAGCTGGATTTAAATCAGATTTTGTTGCCGGTCACAGCTTTGGTGAACTAACAGCGCTATGGGCTGCGGGGGTTTTGAGTACTGAAGATTACTTGTTCTTAGTAAAAGCTAGGGGTCAAGCAATGGCTGCACCCGAAGATCCAGATCATGATGCGGGTAGTATGCTGGCTGTCAAAGAAGACATCAGCAAGGTGGAAGCAGTGCTGAGGCATTTTCCGCAAGTTGCGATCGCTAATCAAAATTCTCCGACTCAATTTGTCTTGGCTGGCCCTACCGCAGAAATAGCGAGAATCAAAGAGGCTTTACACGAGAAAGGATATACAGCTGTATTGCTACCTGTTTCAGCAGCGTTCCATACACCGCTAATCGCCTTTGCTCAAAAATCCTTTGCGATCGCCACCAAGTCTGTCAAATTCCAAAGTCCCAAAATCCCTGTTTACAGCAACGTTACCAGTAAGCAGTATCCCAAAGAACCCCAAGGTATTCAAAAAATCCTCGAAACGCACCTTTCAAACTCAGTGTTGTTCAAGCAGGAAATTGAAAATATCTATGCGGCGGGTGGTACTTGCTTTGTGGAATTTGGGCCGAGGAGAATTCTCACCAACTTAGTCAAAGATATCCTTGGCGATCGCCCTCATATCACCGTATCTTTGAATCCCAGCACTCAAAAGAATAGCGATCGCTCTTTGCGAGAAGCAGTTGTGCAGTTGCGGGTGATAGGTATGACTTTGAATAACCTCGATCCTTACCAACTTCCCCAAACCATCCCCCCAATTGAGACGAAGAAGACATTAAATGTCCGTTTAAACGGGATAAACTACAGATCCGAAAAAACGAAAAATGCCTTCGCTCTAGCTTTGCAGGATGGGCATAAAGTCACATTACCCACCCCTGAATATTCTGATGCGGCTCCTTTATTTAGCAGCCCAGGTGTAACTCCAACTCTCGCAGCGATCGAAACTAACGGACATAAAAAATCCACCCCAGAAATGAACGGTGTGACTGCTAGTATCATCACCCAGCCAGAGCAACAAATGAATCCTGTGACCCTTTCACAACCAGCCCAGGAATCTAAGATGCAACCAACACCAGAAAAACTTACAAATTACGAACAACTTTTAGCAAGTTTAGAATATCTCCTGACACAGTTCCAGGAAAATCAAGCCGAGAATTTACAAGTTCACGGTACTTATCTCAACCATCAAATGGAATACGCTAAAGCGTTTTTCCAACTGATGCAGCAGCAGAATTCTTTGTTGAGTGAAAGTAAATCAACAGCCGAAACTGCCAAAATGAAGCTAGTTGTCATGGAAAGCTTAGAGCGTAGCATGATGCAGTTTCATTCCCAACAAGGTGAAACCCTACGCATCCATGAGCAATATCTCCAAGAGCAACTGGAATATACCAAAAACTTTTTCCAACTCATACAGCAAGAGTATTCTCTAGTCATCTCAGGTGATGGAGCAACCCAACTAACAGAGATAAGCAATTTCATCCCATTCACAGCAGAAACAACTGTTAGTGATGCACCAGTACCTGCTACTACCAAGATAGTAGAAAGCCTGCCTTTGCCTGTAACTGAGCCTGTAGCTAAAAATGGCTCAACAGTTACTCAAGAACCTCTGCCGCCTGCTGTAGAGCCTGTAATTGAAACTCCTGTATCCCCAAAAACCCAATCATTCGCGTCTCTACTTCCCACACCGCACTTCGCCACTGTCGAGACAGTAGAGCCAGTAATAGAACCACCTGTCCCAGTAGTAGAACCCCAAGCCGAGGTTGTAGTCAAAATTAGCTCACCTCCAGTCGAGGAAGTTGTCGCATTCACCCCAGAACCAGCACCCACAACTGCTGCACCTGTATCTGGTGCAACCATCGATATTGTTGACTTGGATAAAAACTTGTTAGCCATCACCAGCGACAAGACCGGCTACCCAGTCGAAATGCTGGAAATGGATATGGACATGGAGGCGGATTTAGGAATTGACTCCATCAAACGGGTGGAAATCTTGGGGGCGCTACAAGAAATGTACCCCAACCTACCCAAACCCAATTTAGAAGAACTGTCAGAAAAACGCACCATCGGTCAAGTTGTAGAGTATCTGCAATCTCACGCTTCCAAAAGTATTACTGTAGAAATTGCAGTTCACGAAATACAACAAGGAACCGAGATTTCAATAGAGGCTGCACCAGTAGTTGAGGTAGTCGCTGCGCCGGAACCAAGCGTAGTTGTCGCATTCACCCCAGAACCAGAAGCTGCTCCCTCTATAAGTGATGAATTTGCAAACTTAGGTGAAACCCTATTAGCCATCACTAGCGATAAAACCGGCTATCCAGTAGAGATGCTGGAACTGGAAATGGACATGGAAGCGGATTTAGGGATTGACTCTATCAAACGGGTGGAAATCTTAGGGGCGATGCAAGAAATGTACCCCAACTTACCCAAACCGAATATTGAAGAACTCGGCGACCTCCGCACTATCGGTCAAATAGTCGATTACCTACAGCAGTTGGCTGGAGGTGAAAAAAAAAAGTCTGAACCTGAGTTTGTCCAAGAACAACCACCGGAATTAGAGCATAATATTCCGCGCTATACCGTCAAACTCAGGAGCCTAGCACAGCCCGATTATTTGGATTTCACGTTACCAGAGGGACACATCGGTTTAATCACCGATGATGGTTCCCTCACCACCTATAAATTAACTGAATCCCTAATCGAGAAAGGCTGGAAAGTAGTAGTTATCAGCTTCCCCCAATCGCTCATCGCCCAACAAGCGCCCTTACCCACAGGAGTAACCCGCGTCACCTTAGCAAACTTGAGTGAAGAACATCTTCAACAACAATTGCAAGCGATCGCATCTCACTGCGGAACGATTGGGGCCTTCATCCACTTACATCCGATGTTTGTAAGAAATCACACCGGGAGTATTTCTTATAACGAATCAGAAAAGGCGATCGTTAAGCACGTATTTTTGATGGCGAAACACCTCAAACCCTCCCTCAACGAAGCCGCAAAGCATGGACGTAGTTGTTTCTGCACAGTAGCTCACCTCGATGGAGCCTTCGGTTTAGAGTACAAAGTCAACTTCGGTGCGATCGGCGCTGGTTTATTTGGATTAACCAAAACCCTCAGATGGGAATGGCCAAAGGTATTTACTCGTGCGATCGACCTAAGCCCCAGACTTGACGCCAAACAATCAGTACAAAACATCATCGCCGAACTTCACGACCCCAACCTTTATATAAGTGAAGTTGGCTACGGCTCACAAGGACGAGTCACCATTATCGCCGATTAAAAAGTTGATTAATGCCGTGTGCAACTTTCTCCCGAACCTAACCCCCAACCCCTTCCCTATAAGGGAAGGGGAGTAAGAATCAAAGCCTCGGTGTACACACAAGTCGAATTACTCCCCTTAATCCCCCCTTGGTAAGGGGGGAAACAGGAAATCTAGTTCCCTCCCCTTGTAAAGGGGAGGGTTAGGGTGGGGTAAAACCCTGATTAATCAGCTACTTCAGACTTGCGTGTACACCGTAGCCCTGTGGAGAAGAGGAATGGAAGTGGGGTTTCAAAAATAAGTTACACATCAAACCCAATTTATCCAGGTATTCACGAGGATTTATGACACAAACAGCCCAGCTTAGTCCATCATCTGTCTTTGTCGTGAGCGGCGGTGCAAAAGGGATTACGGCTGAGTGTACCATCAGATTAGCTCAACAGCAACCCTGCAAATTCATTCTCCTCGGTCGCTCCGAACTATTAGAAACCGAGCCAGATTATGCCCAAAATGCCGATGAATCCGCATTGAAAAAATGCATCATGGAAAATCTTCTTTCTCAAGGAGAGAAGCCCACACCCATGAATGTGCAAAAAATATATAACAAAATTACCTCCAGCCGTGAAATTAAAAAGACTCTAGCAGCAATTGAAAAAACCGGAGCCAAAGCAGAATATATCAGCGTCGATGTCACAGATACGCCAGCTTTACAAGAAAAACTTGCCACTGCTGTACAACATCTCGGCCCAATTACTGGAATCATCCACGGCGCGGGAAACTTAGCTGATAAGTTAATTGAAAAGAAAACAGAAGAGGATTTTGAAAAAGTTTACACTGCCAAAGTTCAAGGTTTAGAAAACCTCCTAACTTGCGTCAACCCTAATCAACTTCAGCATCTAGTTTTGTTTTCTTCTGTGACAGGATTTTACGGGAATCCCGGACAATCTGATTATGCGATCGCAAATGAAATTCTGAACAAATCAGCCCATATATTTAAGCAAACTTATCCCTCATGTCATGTAGTCGCTATCAACTGGGGTGCTTGGGACAGTGGAATGGTGACAGCAGAATTAAAGAAGATTTTTCAAGAGCGCAAAATTGAAATAATTCCGATTGCAGTTGGGGCGCAAATGCTCGTTAAGGAAATGGATGATACCAATCATGCAACCTCACAAGTTGTTATTGGTAGCCCATTAGTTCCACTTGCGGTGGAGTTAGATTCAGAACTACGAACCCATCGTATTCGTCGTCAAATGACGTTGGAGGCTAATCCATTTTTACACGATCATACTATTGCTGGTTCTCCTGTTTTACCAGCAACTTGTGCAATGACCTGGATTATCAATGCTTGTGAACAATTATATCCAGGTTACAGATTGTTTAATTACCAAGATTTTAAAGTTTTAAAGGGAATTACTTTCAATGAAACATTAGCAAAAGAACATATTTTAGAAATAGAAGAAATTTCTAAAGTTAATCTTGAAAGGATTGAACTTAAAGCAAAGATTTCGAGTAAAAACCCACAAGGCAGAATCCATTTTCATTTTAGTGCTCAACTCAATCTCCAGCTAGAAATCCCAGATGTACCCACTTATGAATCTCTCAATCTCGAAGAAGATAATATCATCACCGCTACAGGAAAAGCTTTTTATCAAAATGGGGGAGCTACATTATTTCATGGGCCCGCTTTTCAAGAAATCAAAAGAGTTTTAAACATCAGTTCTGAAAAAATCACTACAGAATGTCTTTGGCCAGAACTCACCCCACAGCAACAAGGACAATTCCCTGTCCAATGGGTTAATCCTTACACGACTGACTTGAGTATGCACGCCTTGTGGGTTTGGACACAACACTTTCATGAAGAAGGTTGTTTACCTGGAAAAGTAGAAAAATTTGAACAGTTTGCAATGATACCACATAACGAAACATTTTACGTTTCGTGTGAAGTGATATCTAAGACACCAAGCAGTGCGATCGCAAACTTTATCATACACGACCGCCAAGGTAAAATCTATTCACGAATGCTCGGCGCTCATGCCATTATTTGGTCAATGAAAATGCTTAGAAGCTAGGAATATTTCAAGCTGAAAGTTCGTAGTAAGGACTTTAGTCATTCTTAATATAAGCACTAAAGTCCTTACTACAAACTATCAAAATCTTAGGATTACTAGAACTTGCCTCGTTCAAAGTTTGGGGAACAGCGTAAATCCTGCCTTTTAATTATCTCTTGCTAAATACCCAAACTCGGAGCATATAAATCGTGGAAAAAATAGCCATCATCGCATTATCATGCCTATTCCCCGATGCAAAGAATCCTGAAGAATACTGGCAAAACATCGTTAATCAAAAAGATTCGACATCCTCTGCAACCGTCGAAGAAATCGGAGTAGATCCGACAATCTTTCACAATCCAGCCAAAGGTACACCAGACAAAACCTATTCCCTCAAAGGCGGTTACATCCGTAACTTCCAGTTTAATCCATCTGAATACAATCTACCATCAGAATTTGTTGCTGGTTTAGATAACACCTTCAAATGGTCATTGTATGCAGCTAAACAAGCAATTGAACGAAGTGGTTATTGGGGTAATCAAAATGTCCTGGCAAAATGCGGCGTAATTTTAGGTAATTTATCATTCCCAACAAAATTATCTAATCAATTATTCTCTCCAATTTACCAGCAAGCCATTACCCCTGCCGTCAGAGAACTTTTGCAGTATGAAGACTTTGATTTAGCTGTCCCAAGTGCAACTAAAGCATCTTTATACAATGCGATGATATCTGGTTTACCAGCATCTATCGTTGCTCAAGCCCTATCGCTATCTCAGATTAATTTATGTCTGGATGCTGCTTGTTCGTCATCATTTTATGCGATTAAACTAGCATCTCATTACTTGTGGTCACACAAAGCTGATGTCATGTTAGCTGGAGCCATAAGTTGTGCTGATTCTCTGTTCGTGCGGATGTTATTTTCCGGTGTTCAAGGGTATGCAGAAAACGGCATCAGTCGTCCCTTAGATAAATCCTCTAGAGGGCTAATTCCCGCCGATGGTGTTGGGATGGTGATGCTGAAGAGATATTCTGATGCTGTCAGAGATGGCGACAATATTCTCGCCACTATCTGCGGTAATGGACTCTCAAATGATGGTAAAGGTAAGCATTTATTGAGTCCAAATCCTAAAGGACAAACCTTAGCTTTTGAACGAGCTTATAATGAGGCGAATTTTAGTCCCAAAAGCATCGATTATCTAGAGTGTCACGCCACCGGCACATTGCTAGGAGATACAACCGAATTCAATTCTATAGAAACATTCTTTGGTCAAAATCAAGCTGCGCCTCTGGTAGGTTCTGCAAAGGCAAATACTGGTCACTTGCTAACTGCTGCTGGCATGGTTGGCTTGACTAAAGTGATTTTGAGTATGTCTCATGGTGTAATTCCAGCAACCATGAACGTTTCAGAACCTTTAACTTCAGAAAAAGGTACAATTTCCGCCGACAAGATTGTTAGAACAGCTACAGCATGGCCTAATAATAACGCACCAATCAAACGGGCTGCTATTAGCGCTTTTGGATTTGGCGGCACTAATTCTCATCTGATTCTAGAACAAGGAAATACAACACAATCAGTTGAATCAACTCCACCTGTTCCACCTACCAAAGTCGCCATTGTCGGCATGGATGCCTTTTTTGGTAACTGTAATGGTTTAGATGCTTTTGAACGCAGTATTTATGATGGAACACAACATTTTACTTCTCTACCATCTCAAAGATGGCATGGGATAGAAAATCAAGAAAGTGTCCTCAAAGAGTACGGTTTACCAGACGGAAAAGCACCAGTAGGGGCATACATCAAGGATTTTGAAATCGATACTTTATCGTGCAAAATCCCACCGAATGAAATCGAGAAGTTAAACCCACAACAATTGTTACTCCTGAAGGTTAGCGATCGCGCCGTCAAAGATGCGAAACTACAGGAAGGTGACAATGTGGCTGTGATTGTTGCCGCAGAGACAGAATTCTCTGTACATCAACTACAGCAAAGATGGAATCTATCTTGGCAAGTTAAGGATGGCTTACTCAACCAAGGAATTTCTTTACCTCCTGAACAGCTTTCCCAACTGGAAACCATTGTCAAAGATAGCATTCACCAACCAGTAGAAATCGGTGAATATGTCAGTCACATCGCCAACATCATGGCGAGTCGGATTTCGGCTTTGTGGAATTTCACTGGCCCTGCATTCACCGTCAGCGCTGGCGAAAATTCTGCCCTCAAGGCGTTGGAAATTGCCCAAATGCTACTCGCTACTGGAGAAGTAGACGCGGTGGTTGTGGGTGCAGTAGATTTGGCAGGTGGTGTGGAAAATGTCTTGTTCCGCAGCCAATTTGCACCAATTAATACGGGTGTAAATACGTTGGGTTATGACCAACAAGCCAATGGCTGGACAGTTGGCGAAGGTGCGGGTGCTGTCGTCCTCAAGCGTTACGAAGCTGCTAAAGAAGACAATGAACGCATCTATGCAGTAATTGATGCCATAAGTTTCGCACAAGGTAATTCTACTTTGAGTGACGCTTTGGTAAAACCTGATGCCTCAGCTATCAGCAATGTCTGCAAACAAGCTTTCGAGATGGCAGAGATTCAGCCCACAGAGGTTAACTATGTGGAAGTCTTCGGTAGTGGCATTCCCCAAGAGGATGAGGCCGAAATCACAGGTTTACTGCAAGCTTATCCGAAAGTGGGCAATGGTTTGCATTGTGCATTGGGCAGCGTTAAATCCAATATCGGCCACACCTATACAGCATCGGGAATTGCTAGCTTAATCAAAACCGCTCTCTGTCTTTATTACAGGTATATTCCCGCCACACCAAAATGGTCTGGTGTCAAAACACCGCAAGTATGGGAAGGTAGTCCTTTCTATGTGGCAATGGAATCAAGACCTTGGTTTGTCGATAAAGGCGGCACACGCAGAATAGCAGCAATTAATAGCATGGGTATAGATGGCAGTTACGCCCATTTAATCTTATCGGAAGAACCCAGCCAAGAGGAGCGGGATAACAGATATTTGCAGCAAATGCCTTTTCATCTGTTCCCTATCGCAGTTAGCGATCGCTCCACCATACCCGATATCCTAAACCATCTCCAAAAATCCATTGAAGCTAGTTCTTCTTTATCAGCTACCGCCAGCCAAACATTCGCTACCTTTCAACAGGAATCTGATCCAAAATACGTCTTATCAATCACAGGACGTAACACAAAAGAACTACTCAAAGAAATTGAATCTGCCCGTAAAGGTGTAAATAATGCCTTTGAGAACAGCACAGATTGGCAAACACCGATAGGAAGTTATTTCACAGCGAAACCATTGGGTAAAACTGGAGCAGTTGCTTATGTTTATCCCGCAGCAGTCAATTCTTATATCGGCATTGGTCGGACTGTTTTTCGCTTATTTCCGAAAGTCTTCGAGGATTTAAAAAGTAACAATCTCTACAATCGGGCTGCCGATGTTGAAAAGTTAGTTTATCCCAGAAGTTTCCCTAAATTGACAACCAGGCAACTAGAAACTCTCGAAAAGCAGTTGTTAGATGATTCACTGGCAATGTTTGAAAGTGAAATTGCCTTTGCTAGATACATGACAGCAATTTTTAGAGATGATTTTCAAGTCAAGCCGCAATGTGTTTTTGGGTATAGCTTGGGTGAAACTAGTATGATGGTTGCCCAAGGAGTTTGGAGTGATTTTGAGGGCGGAAGTAACACCTTAAACTCATCACCTCTATTTGGTGATAAATTATCTGGGTCAAAGAATGCTGTGCGTGAATATTGGGGATTAACAGATTCACCAAACAACAATTTTTGGAATACCTATGTTCTCATGGCTACTCCATCTCAAGTTAGAGAATGCCTGAAACATGAGAATCGCGTCTATTTAACTCAAATCAACACACCAGAAGAAGTATTAATTGCTGGTGAAGATGCAGCCTGTAAACGAGTGATTCAAACTTTAGGTTGTAATTTTTTCCCTGCTCCCTTCGACCATGTGATACATTGTGAGGCTATGCGCTCGCAGTTCGAGGAAATCAAAAAGGTAAATAGCTTACCATCACAAAATCTTCCCGGCATTGTTTTTTATTCTGCCGCCGATTATCAACCAGTTGCACTTGAAAGAGATGCGATCGCTCACAATATCGCCAAAGGATTGTGCCAAGAGCTTGATTTTCCGCGATTGGTAAATCGTGTCTACGATGATGGTGTGAAAATATTTTTAGAAGCAGGCGCCGGTAGTGTTTGTTCCCGATGGATTGATAAAATTCTCGCCAAAAAAGAACATATCACAGTTTCTCTAAATCGTAGAGGGATGGATGACCATGCTTCAATGGTCAAAGCATTAGCAAAACTACTTAGTCATCAGGTGAATGTGGATTTATCACCCTTGTATAGCAAAGCTCAAGAAACCGCTAATTCAAGTAAAGCAACATTGAGAACAGTTACCTTGGGTGGGAAAGCGATCGCTGCTACAATTTTGAGCGATGAAAATCGCAACCTTGTTAAAGATTTTGCTGGGGATCTTAGGATCGATCGCTTTAAAATACAGCATCCACATATACCTAATGTCCAACAATCGAAAATCACAGATTCTCTTAACACTTCCAACCACATAACCCAACAAGAAAGTCATTTCCCTAACATCTTGCCTCAGCCAGAAGAAGTAAAACCGAAAAATATCATTGATAACGTTTTTGAACCGAGAGAACAATTACAATCTTCTGAGTCAAGCGCAATTAGACAGTCAATCCCTGTTTTTTTCCCACCCGTCAGAACTCAAAAAATTAGTAGCATCATCAGCATGTCCGATTTAAATAAGACCCAGTATCAAAAGCTCAATGCTAATAATTCAAAGATAACTAAAGCACACAGTGCCTTCTTACAAGCTAGACAAGATTACAGTCAGCAAATGAGCGAAATCATTCAATTGCAACTAGCTTGTGCCCAAAACTTGCTTAACGACGAATCTTGACATAAGTCTACATACTTCAACCGTCAATAACCTTGGGTAAGGGGAAAGGTGAACTGATAAAAGGAAAAGATTTCTTCCCTATTCCCCACCCCCCACTCCCCTTATTTAATAATTGTAATCCGAGGGATAACTGCCGTGACAACCGTAGATACGGTACTAAGTAAACACGATAATGGCCTTAATTTCTCTTCCTGGTCTTATAACAAAAACCAGGTTTGGAAAGGTTCTTTAGAAACTGTATCTTTCGATAAAGAAACCATCAAAGATAAATTGATGGTTTTAAATAAACCCTGCTACATCGTGAAAGTTGCCGGAAAAATCGGTGTCACTAATGAGGGTTATTTATCCCCTGGTGATAATGGCACAACAGCACAAATAGAACTGCTGACATTTGCAGCACCAATCTGTATTCAACAATTTGGAGATCCCAATTTTCTGTCCTCTTATGGAGTGAAATATGCCTACGTTACCGGTGCAATGGCTGGCGGAATTGCTTCTGAAGAAATGGTCATTGCACTCGGAAAAGAGCAAATTTTGAGTTCATTTGGTGCAGGTGGTTTAACTTCAGAACGTTTGGAAGCAGCCATAAATCGCATTCAACAAGCTTTACCTCAAGGGCCTTATGCATTTAATTTGATTCACAGCCCTAATGAACCTGCGATTGAACGCCGGGCTGTGGATTTATACCTTAAATATCAAGTGAGAACAGTAGAAGCCTCTGCATTTCTCGACTTGACTCCCAACATTGTTTATTACCGTATTGCCGGATTGGGATTGAATAGCGCCAATCAAATTGAAATCAAAAATAAAATCATTGCCAAAATTTCTCGCCGAGAAGTTGCGACTAAATTTCTGCAACCAGCACCGCCCAGAATAATCAAAGAACTGCTGGAACAAGGGTTAATTACTGAGTTACAAGCAACTCTTGCAGCCAAAGTTCCAATGGCTGATGATATTACCGTCGAGGCTGATTCTGGAGGACATACAGATAATCGTCCCCTGGTCTGTGTGTTACCTTCTATTATTGCCTTGCGGGATGAAATTCAAGCACAATATCATTACCAAACACCCATTAGAATCGGCGTTGCAGGGGGAATTGGTACACCACAATCAGCATTAGCAGCCTTTATGATGGGTGCTGCTTATATAATGACTGGTTCCATTAATCAGTCATGTGTTGAATCTGGGGCTTGTGAACATACCAAAAAGTTACTAGCCCAAGCTGAAATGGCTGATATGATAATGGCTCCAGCAGCAGATATGTTTGAAATGGGAGTCAAATTGCAAGTTCTCAAACGGGGTACAATGTTCCCCATGCGAGCGCAGAAATTATTTGAACTCTATCGCGCTTATGATTCCATTGAAGAGATTCCTTTGGCGGAAAGAGAGAAATTAGAAAAACAAGTTTTTCGCAAAACTATTGCTGAAGTATGGGAAGGAACTGCGGCTTATTTGTCCCAAAAGAATCCTGAGAAACTTGGGAAAGCAGTCAATAATCCTAAACTGAAAATGGCATTGATTTTCCGTTGGTATCTAGGATTATCTTCTCGCTGGTCTAGTTCTGGTGAAAAAGGTAGAGAAGTCGATTATCAAATTTGGTGTGGCCCGGCAATGGGCGGTTTCAATGACTGGGTACGCGGTTCCTACCTATCGGAACCAAATAATCGTCAGGTAGTTGATGTAGCCAATCAAATTATGACTGGTGCAGCGTTTTTGTATCGTGTCCAAAATTTGAAAATTCAAGGGCTGCAAGCTTCCGATTATTACAGTCAGTATCACCCTGTTCGTTCTACATCATTGTTGGAGATTTAAAAATGACTATAAAACAGTCTTTCACAGCAGACGATATTCAAATATTTTTGGTATCTAACTTAGCTAAGTTGCTAGGAGTTGCAACTGATGAAATAGATGTCACAGAACATTTAGAAAACTATGGGTTGGATTCAGCCCAAGCAATGATTCTAGTAAGTAACTTAGAAAAGTTGCTAGGATTTCAACCATCTCCATTGCTACTGTGGCATTATCCAAATATTGAAGCTCTTTCACAGCGTTTAGCTGAAGAAGTACAAGAAGGTTCACCAGTTCAAGATACAAAGGTAACAGCCTCTAATGCTAACGCTGCTCCCTCTGTTTTAGATTTAAGTGCCGAAGCTGTTCTTGACCCTACCATCAATCCTGGTGCTGCATCTAATGTAGCTATAGGTGAACCCAAGAACATCTTTTTAACTGGAGGAACCGGTTTTTTAGGAGCTTTCATCATCCGAGAATTGCTACAAGAAACCAATGCGGATATCTATTGCTTAGTGCGTGCTGCTAATGCTGAAGAAGGTAAAAGCAAGCTCCAAAATAATCTGCAACAGTATGCAATTTGGCAGGAAGAATTTAGCTCCAGAATTATTCCGATTGTCGGTGATTTATCTCAACCATTGTTAGGTATTGGTTCGGAACAGTTTCAAATTTTAGCTGGCAATATTGACACTATATATCATAGTGCTGCTTTGTTGAATTATGTTTTTCCATACTCAGCACTGAAAGCAGCCAATGTTTTAGGCACTCAAGAAGTTTTGAGATTGGCTTGTCAAATTAAGGTCAAGCCTGTACACTACGTTTCTAGTGTTGCTGTTTTTGAATCGACTGCTTATGCTGGCAAGGTTGTCAAAGAGCAGGATGAATTCAATCATTGGGAAGGTATTTATCTTGGTTACTCACAGACTAAATGGGTAGCCGAAAAGTTAGTCAAAATTGCTCGTGACCGTGGGCTTCCTGTAACTATCCATAGACCACCACTGATTTCAGGTGATAGCAAAACAGGCATTTGTAACACACATGACTTTATCAATTTGATGACTAAGGGCTGTCTACAAATGGGATATTTCCCTGATGTAGATTATATGTTGGATATGTCACCTGTGGATTATGTAAGTAAAGCGATCGTTTATCTATCACGCCAAAAAGAATCTATAGGTAAAGCATTCAATTTACAACATCCCCAACCTGCTGCTTTAAAAATGCTAGTTGAGTGGATACGCTCTTTTGGTTATTCAGTTGAGATGATTCCATATCAACAATGGCAATCAGAGTTAATCAATAATGTGACCTCTGCCGACAACCCTTTGTACACTTTGCGACCCTTTTTGCTGGAACGCTGGTCTGATGAACAACTGACTATTCCTGATTTGTACTTACAAGCTAGAAGACCTCATATCAGCTGCCAAGATACTCTCCATGCGCTAGCAGGCAGTTCTATTGTTTGTCCTCCAATTGACTCTCAATTGTTTATGACTTACACCGCCTACTTGATTCAAACCGGTTTTTTAAATATCGCTTAGTAATTCACAAATTGCGTAGGATATCTTAGGAACGTAATGCACCGTCCCAGATATTTTTGGAACGGTGCGTTACAAAAGCTGTAACACACCTTACAAAACAATTTTATTTAGTCCATGTTTTTTAAAACTCAGTACTACTGAATAGCCAATATTTCAGATGCCAGCAACAACTTAATATACCAACAGTGGCAATATAATTGCCCTGTTTTTTTGTGCTCAATCATGTAAATTTTTAGGATTCACCCCTTCACAGAATAAATTGAGGATAGAATGGTTAGTGTTGGGCATAAAAGTTTAATTTTACCTGCTGGGTGCTGTGATTAATCAAAAGCCAGCGCTAGTAGTTTGAAATAACCGAACTTTTTTAATGCTCCACTTATTCGATGTATAAGTCCTAAATTTACGTTTGGACTGCTACATTCATCGAACCGATTACACAAGCATTTGAAAGGCTAATAACTCAAGACATTTATTGTCGGTTGAGATATTACGTGTACTTAATTGTAGAACGAGAACCACTGTAAATGCAACGCAGCTTCATCAAGTTGAATTCACCAATATTCTTACATGAACACAACACATCAAACTCAGAGCAAAAAAACTGCTCTTATTACTGGAGCAGCCGGTGGTATTGGCTACGAATTAGCATGTATTTTTGCTGCTCATGATTACAATCTGGTCTTAGTAGACAGAAACGAGTTAAAGCTTGTAGAAATTGCAGCTAAATTTCAAGAAGAATTCGGAAATCTTGCCAAAACTATTGTTAAGGATTTATCTATATCAACAGCTCCTGAAGAAATTTTCACGGAGTTGCAACTCGCCGATATTAATGTTGATGTGCTAGTCAATAATGCTGGATTTGGTATCTATGGATTATTTCACGAAACAGACCTAGCTGCTGAATTGGAAATGCTACAAGTAAATTTGGTGTGCCTCACCCATTTAACTAAGCTATTTGTAAAGCACATGGTAAAGCAAGGTGAAGGTAAAATCTTAAATGTTTCCTCGGCTGCTGCTTTTCAACCAGGGCCTTTGATGGCGGTTTATTTTGCTACCAAAGCTTATATCTTATCTTTTTCTGAAGCGATCGCTAATGAATTAGAAGGTACAGGTGTCACTGTGACAGTTCTTTGCCCAGGCTCAACCGCATCTGCCTTTCATGAAAGAACCGGGATGGCTGACTCTAAGTTGCTCAAGGGTAAGAGGATGATGGATGCACAAACAGTAGCCGAAATTGGTTTTCGCGCCTTAATGAAGGGCAAAACTATTGCGATTCCTGGGTTTATGAATAAACTACTTGCAAGAAGCGTCAGATTTGTACCCAGGAAACTGGTGACAAGAATCGTCAGGAATATGCAGGAAGATAAATAAGCAGGGGGAGCAGGGGGAGCAGAGGAAGCAGGCGAAGAATAACTAATTTTATTAATGACTAATGGCTAGGATTAATACTGCCAGGACTTTAAGTTCCAGCCTAAATTCGCCACTGCAACAGCAGCAACATAATTGTTAGCAGGCACTAGTTCAAAAAGACTCCAGTCTTCAGTTATCCGTAACTTGGCTGGTTCTGTGGGAGTCAGCGACACTTCAATTTGCTCTAACTGAGCTAGTCCGTCTCCAGTTGCTTTTAAATAAGCTTCCTTACAAGTCCAGTAACGGAAAAATACCTCTTGCTGTTGGTTGGGAGATAGCGATCGCAACATCTCATATTCTCTTGGTAAAAAAAACCGTTTGGCAAGAGCTTCCAGATCAGACATCGGGCGAATATATTCTAGGTCTACACCAATTTCTCTAGTACAATTCACCGCACACAAACCCAACCCTTGGGAATGAGACAAGTTAAACGCCAGTCCACTATCGGCAAATGTATCTGCTAATACTGGTTTGCCACGCTGTTGATAATTAAACTGCACTTGTAGAGGCTGGATATCCAAATAGCGAGCTAATATAGTTCGGAGAATACCACGACCAGCGATAAAACGCTGGCGATGTTCCTGAAAATAGAACCGTTCAGCACGAGCTATTTCTTCACTGGAAAGAGTCGCTGCTAAACTTTGCAGCTGTACTTCTGGTTGGTCAAGGTCTATACGCCAGACATGAATCTCATGCAGCCGCAAAGTTAAATCTGTCGGTGCAGTTAGCCAAATATCATTAGGAGCGGTCATTGAGTCAAAAAATCAAGGGAGTTGTACTCTAGTACTTTGTTTAATTACGACGATTATTATCAGTGGATCTGGTTTGGCGCTTTAGCGCTACTATACTATGCGCCAGACCTGCGCGATCGCTTTTGCTGACTAATATCGTGATTTATTGCTCTTGATTTACGTGATTTACGTGCCATTTTTCTTACTTTAGATATACAAGCTTTAACTCGAGCCTAAACCCTGTGAAAGAGAGTACGTTAAAACCCTTGACAGAGAATAAGAAATTTTCTTTTGGCTACAACATTAGCTATTACAGTATTACTCCAAGGAATTACGAGAAATGTCTGCAAGCGTTTTACCAGTACCTAAGCTTTGTAAAGGTCAAAGAATAAGGTTTATGGGTGGGGAAGGCATCATCCAAAACTACCACTTTGAGTCACGTAGCTGGGAATATTTGGTGGATATGCCTATGGGGCCAGAGCCAGAAATGGGTCGAGTTGGTTATGAAACCATGATTTGGTTATCTGAAGTTGATATCTCTTCACTGGTAAATCATTTTTCTGGCAAAATGTTAAATCTGAAACAAAAACACCTTGCCAAAGCTTGTTAAAAACCTATTAGAGCTACTTTTTTCTAGAACATAGTGAGGATGAATGATTATTAATTTGGAGTACTTTGCCTTCTTTGTGCTGCTACTGGCAGCGCTGCTATTATCAATTAAGGAAATGAGCGTTGCTTTGGATGAAGTAGATGTTGAGCGATTTACTCTCTGGACAGGTGTTGCTTCTGTCATTGCTGGTTTACCAATAATATTGTGGTAGCTTCTTAGTCAATGCCATCCTCTCTATTGCAATAGTTTATTTAGGACAATTAGTAAAAACAAGCTAATCTGTTCCATTTTTTGGACTTCTAAACAATACGACTCCATCCGTAGAGTATCTTACCTACTAGAATATTTTCTCGTCTATTACCCTATTCGCTTTTCCTCCAACCATTGTAAAACCCGATTCCATGCCCACCAAGGATCAGAATCCTTTACTTGACGCTGGCACTTTTTGCTACTCAAATAGCCAACATGGCCGCCGTACTGAGTGAGTAACAAATCTATTGCGGGATTGCGATCGCACGCTTCTTCTAATTCCGGTATGATACTTGGGTCAAAAAGTGGGTCATCAGCAGCATATAAAATCAAAGTCGGTTTTGAGATTTGCGGCAATATTTGTAAAGCACTACTAGCTTGGTAATATGCCTCCACAGAAGAAAAGCCTAGTCGGTTAATTACCAATTCATTATCAAAACCCCAAATACTGTTCGCCCGTTCAATAGCTGCTGGGTCAATGCTTCCAGGATGGGCATCATGTATTCGCCATGCCAGTTTTTTTAAATTTTGGGCAATCCCCGCTTCCAAATATCTGCCGAAGGGCTTTGTAACTAGATAAGATAGCGATCGCTCCGAATCTAAACTCGGACAAATTACCATACCACCGCCAATATCGCTATCTTCTAATCCTAAATCTTCATGCTCCCTAATCACCTCACCGGCAACCTTCACCGCCCATAACGCCAATTGCCCTCCTAAAGAATACCCTGTAAACCAAAATTTACCCGGACATCCCATTGCCTTAGCAGCAGCAGCGATGCGAACAAAATCTTCCCCCTCATACAAACCATCAGAAGTTAGAGTTGGGGACAAAACGGCCGTTTTGCCGTGGGCCCGCCAATCAAATAACACCACAGCGTAGCCTTGAGCGTAAGCTTTACGTGCTAGCACCCTCAAATACCATTCCGTCTCTAACTCTCCAGTAATGCCATAAGTCCCGATAATCGTGCTATGAGCATTTTCCGGGATGGCAACCAAGCCAAAAATTGGCACACCTTGGCCACCAGTGAAGATTTTCTCGTGATAAGACGGTTCTGGGTCTTTAGTAATACTTTGCCAGTGACGTTTTCCCCACAAAGCGGTGTATACAGTCATCATTAGACCGTTTTGTAAAAACCAAGACGGATTGTAGGGCGGAGTATAACACATCATAGACTATAAGGTTTCATGTAATTGAGTCTTGATTTCACAGTCATTTAATCTTAATATTTATGTAAGATTTAAAGCTTTTTTAGAATCGATTGAAAAATCTTTGTATCTATCAAAGGTTGTTAATTATCCTTAATAAGTAGTAAGAATTTTTAAGAATGCCGAGGATTCTTGTCATAGACGATGACCCAGCGATTTCAGAACTAGTTGCCGTCAACTTGGAAATGGCTGGCTACGATGTTAGTCAAGCTGAAGACGGCATCAAAGGTCAAGCGCTGGCTCTCCAGCTGCAACCAGACTTGATCATGCTCGATTTAATGTTGCCCAGAGTAGATGGGTTTACCGTTTGCCAACGCCTGCGCCGAGACGATCGCACCTCTGAGATTCCTGTGTTAATGTTGACGGCTTTGAGCCAAACTCAGGACAAGGTGGAAGGCTTCAATGCTGGCGCAGATGACTACCTCACCAAGCCTTTTGAAGTTGAAGAACTGCTAGCGCGGGTGCGGGCACTTTTGCGGCGGACTGACCGCATTCCCCAAGCCGCAAAGCACAGTGAAATTCTCAACTATGGCTCACTCACCCTAGTTCCCGAAAGATTTGAGGCAATATGGTTCAATGAGACGGTGAAATTGACTCACTTGGAATTTGAGCTACTTCACTGCTTATTGCAACGCCACGGTCAAACAGTTTCTCCCAGCGAAATCCTTAGAGAAGTTTGGGGCTACGATCCTGATGATGACATAGAAACGATTCGAGTGCATATTCGCCACTTGAGAACCAAGCTAGAACCAGATCCCCGCCACCCCCGCTATATAAAGACAGTATATGGTGCTGGATACTGTCTTGAATTACCCGGTGTACCTCCAGCAAATGAAGCTGCTTCGGTAACAGTCGTTGAATGAAATTACGCTAAATTCCCTTAACTAAGCCATGAATTAGGCAAGAACTCTCAGAAACTCTTATTTTTTACCGCTTAGTTAAGGTTATTTGTGGTAAGTACTCGTGTGTAGAGATGTTGCAATACAACGTCTCTACAAACGTATCCTTGAGAGTTTAAAATAAAGTACATTTTGTCAATGAGTTAAAATACTCAAAATAAGTTTAATCAAAATGATAATCGTGTGGTAGAGAGGGAGAGGATGCGAGTATAGATCGCACTTCTTTGCCTCTTTTTGATTATCATTATTTTCAAAGTCTTTGATAGCTTAAATATTATATGAAAAAGTTATAAAAAAGTATTGTAACGACAGAATAACTTTGTCAAAAATGTGCTTAATTCTTAGTTAAATTCAATTAAATTCTTCAGTACATCTGGCAATGAGTCTTTTGACCACAGACTCATTGCAATTACAAGGCTTACCAAAGTAAATGTTTTTTACTGATATAATTATGTCCCAAAAATACTTTTTAAAGTCTTGTACTTCAAGATTAGCAACCATAGAATCAACAATATAAATCTTTAAAGGAAAACACCAAATGAGTACAATTGTAATTACCGATTTAAATACCGATAACTTCCTGTATGACATGACTGCTGAAGAACTCGAACTCATTCAAGGTGGCGATTGGGTAAAAGAGGCATGGGAAGTACTTAATGAAAGTTGGACTGACATAAAAAAAGGCTTTGTAGATGCCTGGAATAGTAACGAAGCATAAATTTCTCATTTAATTTAGTTCAAGTGTTACTATGGGGATAAATGGTATCATGGAAGCAAGAATTAAAATTCAAGACATTAATACAAGCCACCTAGAAGATTTAAAAGATAGCAGTATATTACAGTTAATTCTTGGTGGTAAACCTACGACAGAAACTTCTTTAGCTTATGATATTGGCTATGCTATTGGTTGGGTTGCCGATAAAGCAAGAGATGGTTGGAATTACCTCACTGACTGATTAGCAATGTTTTATCTCAACATAAAAGGTTAAGCAAACTAAATTTAATAGCTGTGTCTTAAAGACACAGCTATTTTTTTGATTAGCTTTTAGATTTAGCACTTACGCATTGACAGGAGTCTGGCTATGTGATTTCAAACCCACCTTTTGCTCAAGATGTTCCAGAATAAAATCACGAACCACCTGAAGAGATAAATTTCTCTGGACTTCATACCAGTTTTCAATTAACTCTTGAGTTCACATTAATTCTAGTTGAATGAAAGCGCTGATAGCACTAAAAAAGTGAGTTTTAATTGCCTCAGATGTCCTTACCGTTATACCGTTTCTTTGTGAAGCTGCATATATTTACCCCCCGGCTACGCCGTCCCCCCTTCACAAGGGGGGACTGATTATGTGCATCTTCATACAGAATTGGTATTACGAGTTCGCCAGTTGCTTCAAGTCTTGGTGAATTTAATTTAGCAGGAAAGATAAGATTTTCATTTATAAAATAAGATAAATACAGTTTGTTACTGTCTAAGATTTTAGGGACAAAAATGTTTTAGTTTTTTCACTTTTGATTTAACTAGTAATCTAAGAATTATTGTTTATTTCATCAGACTTTGATAACTTATACCGTTTATTTGTGAAGCTGCATATATTTACCCCTTGGCTACGCCGTCCCCCCAAGGCATCCGGTGGACTACAGGCAGTAGACCGCAACTATGGCGTAGCCTGCGAAGTTTGTTTATCGTCCGGCTGATTTTGCTTGATTTTTATGGCTCATTCATAAGCTGTGCTTATCGTTCATCTAAAGCAATCAGCTTTTTACATTCCTCCAAGAAACTGTATCATACACTACTATTTTTTAGCGATGGCTACGCCCGCCGAAGGCATCGCAAAAGTTTTCGGTCTACTGAATTTAGGATTTTTTCTCAGCGCTCTCTGTGCCTCTGTGGTTTAAAATAATTTTTTGAACCACAGAGGCACAGAGGACACAGAGTAAAGAGGTTAAAGAGGAATTATTTTTGTACCTTATCTGTGTGGAAACTGCTATATCCAAAATTTGATAACAGAAACCAACTACCCGATTTTACGCAATTCGAGTTACTTGCTGATTCACACGGGGACGACCAAAGCGTTCCCAAGCACTTCCTCCTCGCAGAAATAGCTCTAAAAAGCGCAATGGTTCTCCTGAATCGCCTCTTGACCAACCGGAACTACCAGGAGCAAAGGCTAAAGTTCCTTCAGACACCTTGAAGCTGCCATCAGAATACACTGCATCACTCACCACATCTCCAATTCGGATCACGATCTTGCTTTGAGGCTCTAAATTCAGTGTATGCGCCCCAATAGTAGTTTTAATGTTGCCATAGCCATCAATCCAGGCGATTCGATCTGGTGGAACATCTGGGATTTGCTCGCTCTTAAGGCTATCTCCCAGAAGGCTAAAATCTTCATTCATAATAGCAGCCGCAGCCGGAGGAAATACATCCCGTGAGCGAAACTGCGAACCACCACGAGAAACGTTGACCACTCGCAACTCCTTTGTATAGTCTTTGATAAAGGAGAGCGTGTAGCCTGCATTTACACCCACTACTTTTACACCGTTATATAAAAGAGCATAAGTTAGTCCTTCACCTTCATTATCCCGACGGGCTTCAGGATCATCCTGACGAGGCGCACAGTTATGATAAATTAGGCGATCGCTATTTCCTGGGTTGAGTCCTAGTTGGGCAATCCAAAATCCCGTTGCCAATGTACTGAATGCTGGAACCGAAAGCAAATGAATTTGGGCATCGGGAGAAGCCATCAGCAGACGTTGTGTGACTTCTGTAAATGCCGGATCTCCTGTACCGTAGTCTGCAATGACGCAGATAAACATTCTGCTCCTCCTTCTAATGGGTGTAATTTGCAATCAATGGTTGGACTTCAAAGGCTCCAGTGAACCTGCCTCATCAGCAGTCTACGTGTGATCTCAACTATATGCAAGATTTCTAGATAACATTGAGCGCATTTTCCAGCCAAAAAATACTGCAACTACACAACTTAGATTAATTACATCAGTCATCATGTGATTACAGGTTTAAATAAGCAGTTGTCTGCTCATTTCACTCCTATTAATAACCTTAAAGTCTTAGTCAACGCAATGAGAACAATCACTTCACTTTTTAGCGAACAACGCAACCAACTCCAGACAGATATTGATAACACAACTAACATCGAGGAGATAGTTAAGTTGGTTCAAAACCGACTTGATGATCTCGAAAGAATTTACATTGAAAAACTTAATTTAGCTCAAATTCGTTTGGCTTCCTTTTTCCTAGATACCCTGCGGCAGTCCATTGCTACTCTTGCTGCGGCTAACTATTCTCAAATTGCTCCAATAGAGCAAAAGCAATTTACTAACCCAAGTACAAAGTTTTTTTCCAGCAGATTAATCCTAAAACTGCTAAAAGGACTAATTTATATAGGCATCTTAGGTTCGTTGTTCTCTTTAACTAAAACTACTCCAGGTGCATGGATGGCTATCTTACTAACCTCTATACTTCTAGGGGTAGAAGTTGTACTTCAACTTGAGTTAAAGAGCCAGCAAAATTCTATGTCTTCAGAGCTATTGGAATTACCTAAACCTATGCTCCGGGTTGATAGCAAAGTATTTTTAGATCATCTTGGCGATGCTCTCAACACTATCGACCTAGCAGTAGCTAGAGTAGAAGAATGGAATAAACATGAAGGCGACCTAGCAATAGAAGAATTGCCAGAGCTATTGAATTTTCTGCAAAGGCTGATGGGCGCATCAAAACTTGATAAACCCCAAATGGCTTATGAACTTGCAAAACTGCTGCCACAGATTTTAATGTCTCAGGGAATTAACGCTCAAATTTACCGACCAAATGACCCTCACAGCGATCGCGGCTATTTTGACTTCGAGCCAAGTATCGACCCCGATACCAAAGATCACATAACTCTAACTCCTGCTTTGTTGAAAGGCGATCGCTTGATTCGGCGCGGTAGGGTAATAGAGCCAGCATATTCCTCTGCTAGAGAATAATAGACAATAAGGGTATGGAAATTTTAGAAACAATCGGTTTTGATTTGGGGCACGGTGAAACGGCTGTAGCTAAAGCGATCGTGGAAAGCATTGACCCCCCCCAGATGCTGGAGATTAACAACAAGAAGAACCAAATTACAGCTCTTGGCTGGCATCCTAAACTCGGTTATCTTGTCGGCGAACAAGCATTAATTCAAGCTGGCGTTACCCAACTGACGATTTCTTTCAAGCAAAAACCCAACAATGATCCTAAATATCGGGAAACAATCAGCACTTTTGTAGCAACCTACTACCGACTTTTGAAAGAAAGCAAACAACTGGAAGGTGGGGGAGGTAGCTATTTTTACATTGGCTGCCCTTCAGGATGGTCAGTTAGCGATCGCACCGAATACCAAAAGTTACTTCAAGAAGCTGGCATTCCCCAACTAAATGTTGTACCCGAATCGCGGGCTGCTTTCATGCAAGCCAAGGAAGCCGGGAAACTGGAGTATGACAAACTTGTTGCATCGGTGCTAATTGTCGATATTGGTTCTTCAACCACAGATTTTACTCTGGTTAAGAGCTTAGAAGAGATACCTATAGATTTCGGGAGTAATACTTTAGGTGCATCTCTAATTGACAAAGCTATTTTTGCTCGGACTCTCGCCAACCACGAGCAAAAAGCATTACTCGAAAAAGTATTTCAGGAATATCCGCATCATCAAGCTCGTTGTGAACTTGCTTGTCGCAAAGCTAAAGAAGATTACTTTTCTAATGAACAGCTATACAGCGATCCTGAATCCTTTGCGCGTGGCTTCGAGTCGATTAACGAACAGATTTATTTTATTCCCCAAGTCAATAAATTGATGATGGAGGAAATTTTAAACCAGCCCTTAACGGAACTGGGACATCATAGTTGGGTGCGATCGTTTACCGACTCTTTAACCGAGGCGAAAGAAAAGCTAGAAAAACTTGGAATCGTGCCGAAACTTCTGCTGATGACTGGCGGTGCATCTCGCATGAAGTTTACCCACTTGCTTTGTCAGGAAATGTTTCCCGAACCAGAAACGCTGCTTCGCCCCGATCCAGAACCGGAACGGTGCATTGCACTGGGATTAGCACGAGTAGGACGATGGGATCTGCGTGCTGCTGCTTTTAAAGAAGAAGTCAACAAACTATTTACCTCGAATACGCTTAAAAGTTTGATTGAAAGGCATATCCCGGAGCTAATCGAATCATTAACTAAGCCTTTGACAGACGGCTTGCTTGTCAACGCAGTTAAACCAGCTTTAAAAGATTGGCAAAAAAACAAAATACGGACTTTAGCCGATTTGGAAACATCTTTAATCGGTCGTGCAGAACAGTGGCTCAAAAGCGAACGCGCTGTGCAGATAATTAATCATCAATGCGCTTCTTGGTTTAGCAATAAAATCCAACCCGATTTAGCCGCACAAACCGATCCAATATGTCGAAAGTTTCAGATACCTAGAAGCAGCTTAAGGTTCCAGGATAGTATTGACCCAAATTTTGTTAACCCAGAGTTACGAATTGGAGATGCTATTCTGGCTGAGACAGTGGGCTTTATTGTCAATGTAGTAATTGGCGGAGGAACTGTAGCTAGCATCATCACTCTTATACTAACTGGACATTTAACCTGGCCTATTGCCCTAGTATATGGAGCTTCGGTTATGGCGGCAGGAATGGAGCTAAATCGTAAGAGTGTTCAAGAAGTAATCAAGACAAATGTGGATGTACCTAGTTGGGTTCGTTCTAGTTTTTTGAGTGACAAAAAAATTGAGGAGATGTGTGAGCAAATAAAACCTGAGTTAGAGAAAGTTCTTCAAGAACAATTGACAGCAGATCAAGCGGCTTTTGATAAACTGATTAGCAAAGTTGAGCAAGGGCTTCAAAAAACCCTTTCTACCAAAGTTCAATCTTGCATAATTCTGATCCAATAGCAGTGATATGTGGGATTAGTAAAGTTTAGAAAAGAGAGAAAAGGTCCATTTAAATTTAGTGATTGAGATACAACAATGAACAATTATGTTATCTAAATTTTCTGTTTTACAGTGACTTAAATATGTAACTTGCTCAGAAGTCAATGATTCAAACAATAGTTGTATTTCTCATTATTGGGCTGATTCTTACTGGGATTTTAATCAATCCTGTTCTAGTTAAAAAGCGAAGAAACCGTCTCAAACACCGTCCTTTTCCCCCACTGTGGAATGCAATTATTGAGAATAATCTTCCTATTTATCTGTGCCTCTCTCCCGATGAAATTAGACGACTTCAGGGACATATTCAAGTATTCTTAGCAGAAAAGCAATTTATTGGTTGTAGAGGATTACAGGTGACGGAGGAAATGAAACTGACCCTTGCTGCGATCGCCTGTTTACTCCTATTAAATGAACGTGGGCAATACTTCCCTAGGCTTCGTTCAATTCTAGTCTATCCCAACGCTTATTTTGTTCAGGAAAGGACTTCCATCGGAAAATATGTTGTTGAAGAAAGACGTGTGGCAAGACTGGGTGAATCGTGGACAAATGACCAAGTAGTACTGTCTTGGGAACAGGTGAAACAAGACATTAATAACTGGGAAGATGGACATAACGTTGTGCTTCATGAATTCGCCCATCAGTTGGATCAAGAAGATGGTAAAGCTGAAGGAGTTCCTATACTGCAAAGCAACTCAGACTATACTATATGGGCGAAGGTGATGACAGAAGAATATCAGCAACTTTGTAATGATGTTCTACAAGGCGTAAAGACGGTAATGGATAGCTATGGTGCAACGAATCCCGCAGAATTTTTTGCCGTAGCGACTGAGACATTCTTTGAGAAACCACACCAATTGCTGTCTAAGCATCCGGCACTTTATGAGCAACTGCAACGTTACTATCAATTAGATCCTTTGCAATGGGTGTGAACTAAGTAATTAGGCAAGAATAAATCACATTATGTCCAGTTAATCAACCTTCCTTAAAGAATATTTCTAGTTGGGACTTTAGTCCTGATTTTGTTCGCGTAGAGAGGACTAAAGTCCTTACTACAAACCTTTAATTTCACAGTAAATTGCAAGTTAGTGAGGTACAGTCCTGGTGTAATTTTAAACTAGGAAGTTTTCATTGCCAGAATCTTCAAAGCAACTGCCTCAGGGACGGGCATCACTGATAACCGATTTCCTTGTCTCACCAACATTAACTCTTCGGCGCTAAACTTTTCTTTGAGTATTGATAGCAAGATAGGGTTAGAAAAAGCCTCAACAAATTCCACTACAACTGTTTGCCACCGAGGGGATTCGGAACTCGATTTCGGGTCATAGTATTTACTTTTTGGCTCAAACTGAGTCGGGTCAGCAATATCTTTTTTCACCACACGCATTAACCCAGCAATATTAGGAGGATTAGCATTGGAGTGATAAAAAAAAGCTAAGTCTCCTTCATCCATTTGTCGCAAAAAGTTGCGAGCTTGATAATTGCGAACACCGTCCCAGATAGTCTCGTTCTGCTGTTGAAGGTCAGCAATACTATAGGCTTCTGGTTCTGATTTCATTAGCCAATAATTCATCTACAAAAATTATGGATATACAAATAACAAGGGACTTTGACAATAGGATTTTGCCCCTTGTCTTTGAGATGGTAGCTGGATTTACGCCGTACTATACTAGTGAATATTTAACCTAATTACGGTAAGCTATGACAGCATAAAATGGATCTCCTCCACCTGCACCCAACCACTGTAATAAACTCGGTAATGTTGATTTATGTGCTATAACTTCTGCGGTTGTAAATCCTGGAACTGACGCGAAGTAAGCTTTGACTAATTCTACTCGCTGTGCTTCTGAAGCCTCGCGCCAAGCCTGAATCGCCTTTTCAAAAAACATCCGGTTAGAAAAGCTAATAATTGCAACACCGCCGGGTTTCAAGATGCGGTAAATTTCAGAAAATACTGCTTCTGGATATTGCACATACTGCACAGATACGCAATTGAGAACAGCATCAAAATCTTCATCTGGTAAAGGTAGCTGCGGAGTTTCGTTAAGATTTTGCACAAAGTAATGATTTAAACGGGGATTTCGTGCTAGTTCTTCACCATTGAGTCCGTGTCCTTCCACATGGGCAAACTGCATCTCTTCTGGCAGATGAGACACCCAGCTGCTCATCATATCAAAAATGCGGGTGTTGGGTTTGAGGCGATCGCTATATAAATCCGTTAGCTGCTGAATAAATCCTTCATCGACATGGGTAACAAAGCGGGGATAGGCATAGAACAGCTTATCGTCTTTGTCGTCTAATTTCAGGCGCTGATTTGGTTTTAACTGCATAAATCTCTGTTTTGGAGTACTTTTTCTGAAAATTGCGGGAATTTCAGATATTTTTCAACAAACACTATGTAACATATTTTAATAACATTAGGACACATAAATGATTCCAAATAGCAGCATTCAATTGTATCAATTCAATGTTATATAAACTACACTTCTTGCAGCGTATTTGGCGACATCACATAGTCGGCTCATTACCCTATTTAAGTTTGTTAATTTGGATACTGCCTTTATTGTTATTTACTTCTGGGCACAATAGCCTGATGGCACATGATGAAGCGCTTTACGCATCGCGTGCCCGTCTGATGTTTGATTCTGGTAATTGGATAACTCCTTGGGAAAAAGCACATCATAAAACTCCTGGGCCTTATTGGATAATTGCCAGTTTCTACAAGTTGTTTGGGATGAGTGATACTAGTGCGCGTATTCCTAGTATGATTGCTAGCATTTTTAGCTTATGGCTGGTGTATGAAATTGGTAAAAGTATGCTAGGCAAAAAATTAGGTTGGCTAGCTGCTGCAATTTTAAGTGTGGAATTTTTCTGGCTGCAATACTCTCGCTTAAGTACACCTGATGTACCGATGGTTTTATTAGTACTTTTAGCTATTTTGTCTTTAATAAAAGCGGAATCATATCCTCAATATCGCTATTTTTGGAGTTTTATAGCTGGTTTAAGTTTAGGTTTAGGCTTCTTAATCAGAAGCTTTATGATTTTTTTGCCAATCATAGCTTTATTCCCTTATTTAATTTGGGAACATCGCCGTCATCATCATCTTACTAACCCATTTTTGTATTTAGGCTTTTTTGTAGGTTTAATCCCTACTTGTGTTTGGCTGTGGTTAAGTTGGCTGCACTACGGAAATCATAGTTTTGAAGAGTTGCTCAAGTTTGTTGTGCAGCTAGGTTCTGAAAATAATTATAGAAATGATCGACTATTTTATTTATGGAATATTCTTTTAAAAGCATTTCCTTGGGCTTTTTTCGGACTTTTAGGTTTATTTTTGACTGTACGTCATCCTATTCTCCGTTATCAGTTAATATTAGTTGGTTTTCCACTTGTCCTATTTTGTGAACTTAGCTTTTTTAGTACTCGCCTTCCTCACTATAGTCTTAGCCTTTATCCGTTTGTAGCTTTGCTTGCATCTGTGGGTTTAAACTGGTTAGGTAGTATTTACGAAACAGGAATTACCCCGCAATTACCTCTTGAAAAAGGTAAAATAAATATATTAAGACTTTTTGCAAAAAAGAATCTTCCTCGAAATCTCAGTTATGGCTTTGGTGGCTTCGGTATTTTACTTGTAATAGTGAGTATTGGTGTCCTTAGTTGGGGTAGTTTTGACATCCGCAAGTATGCATCTATTGGCTTGGCTATGGGCTTGGGTTGGTTAATTTTACCTGTAGTGTGGATTAGTCGTTACCACTTTGGCAAGAAGTTTCTCACAGCGCGTTATTGGATTGCAGGCTGGTTAATTCCTTGTTGGTTAGCTTTGGCGATGGCAGGTAGCATAGGGCTTTTAAGTGACTATAACCCTATTTTGAAATCTTTCTTACAACAAAGTGCGATCGCCTCAATTCTCCAATCTCATCCTACCTACTATGTGCAAATAGACCCGAAAACCCAAGTATTGCTTAATTTCTATCTTTCTATTCACCCCCAACGAGTAGGCTCTATTTCCCAAATACCAGCTTTGAGCTATGCTTGGATATATACTGAACAGTCTCCTAAATTACCTCGACCTCACCGCATTCTGGGTACAGTCAAAGAGTATCAGTTAATTCAAGTTCTTCCCTAAGATAGATGGAAAAACCTGTGATTATAATTGGGTATTCTGTTCAAGTCTTCGTTACTACTTTTATACATTCTGTTTTGAGAAGGACTAAATTATCAGTCTCAAAAACAGCACAAGAGTTGATTAATGTCGCTAAAACAGGTAAGGACTTCTGTAAATTTGCGTTCGCTTGTTGTGCTGCTGGCTGATATTGTTGTAGCCAAGTGTTTTTAGTTATATATTCTGGAAGGAATGCAGAACGTTCTAATAACCAAAAAGTTACATGGTATTTTTGGATAAAGTCTTTAACCTGATTAATATCTTCAGTATATTGGGCATTAATAAGGTCAATCATCCGCTTACTAAATTGAGCGTAATATTTTGTATGGAAAGGTAAAGCATATTCTTTACCCACTAAAATTGTTCTTTGAGCAAAGATAGGTATGTTATCTGCTTCTCCAGAAGTAGAGGCTATGACAATATTTTGCGGTTGCTTTTGCAAAAAATTATATAATGTTGGGACTTTACCCTCTACATAAAGGGTTTTAGGAAAAACTTTTAAGCTGAAGCTGCTAGGGTAGAAAACGAGTCCTGCACCAAGGATTATAATAGTTCCCAAGATGAAAATCTGTTTCCCATTTTCTCTCGACCATCGAAATGTAGCATCTAAAATCAAGATAATAGAAATTGCTGCTGCAACAGCAAGTACCATCCTAAAAGTATGATGGGTGTAGCGGCTAGGCCAGTGCAGTTTAAAAGCTAAGGCATGGGCAGTAAAAAACATTATTAAACTAGCTATCACTGCCTGTAGTAATAGTTTTACTTCATCATTTACTTCCTTAGTTAGGGGAAAGTAAGACTTAAATTTCAGGATTATTGGTAATAATAAACCTAATAATAATTGAGGAGGTGCAATTAAAGCAATAAACCCGCTATCTCTACCAAAAAACCAATAATTAATAATATTATGACTAAAATAGCTGACTCTTCCTCCAGGCCAGTAATCCGGCATAGTTCTGGCAACAGCAGCAGTAATTGGCGGGCCAAATTGTGATGATTGAATGGCATAAGGTAAAATTACAATACCAGTAACGATAATGGCTGCTGCAAATAAAATATAATCTTTTCGGTTCTGAGAAATAGTTATCTGCCCATTTTGCCAGCGAAATAATCTCAGGGCTAAAATTAATAAATCCACAAAACCTATTAAAGGGTATATTAAACATTGGAGTGCAAGTACAATTAAGATACCTAACCCAGAAGACCGTATTGAATAATATAAAAAAGCTAAAAATAGGGGATAAATAAAATCTCTAGGAGTAGCAGAAAATAGGTCATCATGCATACAAAGACTTTGATTTAAAAGTAAGGATGCAATAAACCCCACCATTGGCACTGGTAATATCTGCATACAGACTGCAAAGCAATAGCTAGTAGTAATTAGTCCCAATACTATTGGAAAAATTTTGCTAAAAAAAGTTAGATCGATACCTAAAGCTGCAATTACTTTATAAAGAATACCATATCCAATTGGTGTCACTGACTGAAAATAATCAGCGATTAAATCCCCAGGAAATAAATCTGGGTTAAAGTAACGATACATCCAAGAAATATATTCCCGTGCATCGTCGCCGACTATATATTGACTGCTAAAAGCTTTTTTCAGCCCCATAAGAATATAGCCAACAGCAAAAGTTAGACTTAGACTGTACCAAAAGATGACAGTAAATCTAGACTGATTTTGTCTGCTTTTTTGAGTAATAGGCGTTGTTAAAAATTTTTGTAATTGTAGAATTAGCATTGGACACGCCCATGTCTGAATAAATTGTGTTAGGTAATAAAATCAAAAGCTTTTTCAATTTTTATGATTGTACAATATTCAAGTATTGAGCGGTCATTTCTAGAGGGAATAAATCTAGCAGCACTCTGTTTTCTACTCATAATAAAAAGTAATCAAAGCCGAACTGTCTGGGTTAAGTTAAAAGGATGGGGTATCCCTTACCCATGTAAAATTTCGACTAGAACTTGTGCAACGTGCTGGGTTTTGAATAGAAGTCGAAATGTGACAAATCATCGTAACCGTTCAGGAGGGGTAACGAGAGAATGAGCGCTTCAATTCTCCAATCTCGTCCTATCTACTCTGTGTAAATAGATGCTAAAACCAAAGTACTACTTAAAATCTATCTTTCTATTCGTCCTGAATAAATAGCCTATATTTCCCAAATACCAGCTTTGAGTTATGCTTATATATATGCTGACCAGTCCGCTAAATTATCTCAACTTCACCGCATTATCAGCACTGTCAAAGAGTACAATATTATTCTCTAAGACAGAATGTCAAGCAGATATAAAGCGAGTATTGCTAAAAAAGCTAACCTAATTATAATAATATTACGCATACTAAGTATTTTGCTAAATGGTTTCTACATCTAATCACTCCCCAGCTTTAGATTCGTGGCAGCAAAATCTGGCTCCATACAATTTGGGCTACAGAATCAAATTAGTCTCGCAACTCCTTAGTCGCAAGTTTACAGACAGACTAGAACCCTTTGGTCTTACGCCATTTCACTGGCTGGTGTTGTGCTGTTTGTGGCAAGAAGATGGTTTACCTACTTCTAGTATTGGGGACAAACTCAAACAAGTAGGGGGGACTTTAACAGGTGTATTAGATCGGATGGAAGAACGCGGCTTGGTGCGTCGAGAACGCGATGCTCACGATCGCCGCATCTGGCGAATCTGGCTAACGGATGCAGGTAAGGAACTAGAAACTGTTTTACCCCCAGTTGCCGCAGCCGTGCGTGATGAAGCGATGGATGGTATTTCCTTTGCTGACCGAGAACTGTTTTCCCAAATCTTGAACCGGGCGATCGCTAACCTTTCCTAAAGATGATCCCATAATCACCCGACCGGGGGAGGTGATGTGAAGATTTGTTTTGAGATAATACGCATACTAAGGAAATAAATTTTTTTCAGAAAATACTACGCATTCTAAATAAAAGACTATTAATCAAATTATTGAACAAACGAGTTAAGAATCATGACCAGTAATACTTTTAACGGACGCAACGGACACAAAACCCCATTTATCGGAAAACAATTGATTCCTGATTCCGAGACTTTAGAAACTGTGACAGCAGAAGCACCTGTTGTCACACCTGAGATAGAGAAAGAAAAAGAAGCTCCACCGAAGCGGAAAAGACCTAATGGTTTAATTTTGGCAGCATTAGGTGTGGGTGCGATCGCCGCAGGTGGTTTTGGTTATAACTACTGGCAATACGCCTCCACCCATCAGGAAACAGACAACGCCACCGTTGCTGGAAACATTCACCAAGTTAGTAGCCGCATTCCCGGAACTGTAAGTCAGGTGCTAGTGGATGATAACCAACTGGTGCAACCGGGACAATTGTTAGTGAAATTAGATCCACGGGACTATGAAAGCAAGGTACAGCAAGCAGCAGCAGCCCTAGAAAATGCTCGTGGACAGGCGCAAGCCGCCCAAGCAAACATTGCTTTAACTTCACAAACTACTACTGGTAAGACAACTCAAGCGCAGGGTGATGTCAGCAGTGCAGTAGCAGCAATTTCTACAGCCCAAGCAGCAGTCCAAGAAGCTCAAGCAGGGATACCAGCAGCGCAAGCTGAAGTCAGACTAGCCGAAGCAGGGATTCCCGCCGCCCAAGCGCAGGTAGCGCAAACAAATGCGAATTTGGAAAATGCCCAAGCAGATTACGATCGCTACAACCAGTTGTATAAATCAGGTGCGATCGCTCGTCAGCAGCTAGACGCAGCCAAGGCCGCTTATAACGTGGCTACGGCACAAAGGAACGCTGCTGTTCAAGGAGTAGAACAAGCCCAAGCCAAGTTAGCCTCTGCTAGAGTTGGTGTTGCCAAAGCCCAGTCTCAACTAGCACAGGCGCAAGAAAATGTCACCAACGCCCAAGCTAAATTGGCAGCATCTAGGGGAGGATTGCAACAAGCTACCGCAGGCGGACAAGATACCACAGTAAAACGTAGTCAATACGAAGCGGCAAAAGCGGCGATCGCCCAATCGGAAGCATCGCTCAAAGACGCACAATTACAGCTATCTTACGCCAACGTTACTGCCCCCAGTGCCGGACGAGTTGGTAGAAAAAACGTCGAAGTTGGCAACCGAGTTGCAGCAGGAACACCATTAATGGCGATCGTGGATAACCAGTATTGGGTAATTGCGAACTTCAAAGAAACTCAATTAGAAAAAATGCGACCAGGAGAAGAAGCAGAAATCAAGCTAGATGCTTTCCCTCATCATACCTTTGTTGGTCGTGTAGAAAGTCTTTCGCCAGCTTCCGGTGCTCAGTTTGCTTTATTACCACCGGATAATGCTACAGGTAACTTTACCAAAGTTGTCCAACGCATCCCAGTAAAAATAGTTTTCGACCAAAAGAGCATTCAAGGCTACGAATCACGGATTACTCCGGGGATGTCTGCGGAAATTGCTGTGGAAGTCAAGTAATATCATGTCCACTAAATTACCCATAATAAAAGAACCCCAACCCCTCTCGAAAAGCGGGGCTACGGTGTACACAAAAGTCGAATTACCCCCCTTAATCCCCCCTTATAAAGGGAGGAAACAAGAAAATAAATCTAGTTCCCTCCCCTTTATAAGGGGAGGGTTAGGGTGGGGTAAAACCTTAGTTAATCAGCGATTTCAGACTTGTGTGTACACCGTAGGATCTTCCTGAGGAGAGACAAAGCTACCCTTTGGCGGGGTAGGGTTCTTGGGTTTTAGTAAATAATCAACCGGACATCATTAATACTAAAATTGTCTGCAAACAGATTGAAAAACCTCTTTCTGTCTATGACATTCTCATACATCTAAAGACAGGCGTATAGAGATGAGGTGAGATGATATTTATTATGAAAGCAGATTGGTATAAAGTAAGCCTGACATGAGAAAACCGCTACTACCTGCTTTAAGGTCAAGAAACTACCAACTATTTTTTGCCGGACAAGGTATTTCCCTAATTGGGACTTGGATGACGCAACTTGCCACGATTTGGCTAGTTTATGACTTGACAAACTCCCCATTAATGTTAGGAGTTGTGGGATTTTCGAGTCAAATTCCTAGCTTTTTTTTAGCTCCCTTTGGCGGAGTCTTTGTAGATCGCTTTTCTCGGTATCGTACCTTAATTAGTACGCAAGTCTTGGCGATGATTCAATCGTTAATATTAGCAGCGCTGGCGCTGACTGGTGTGATCCAGGTATGGCATATCATCGCCTTGAGTTTATTTCAAGGATTTATTAATGCCTTAGATGCGCCCGCCCGTCAAGCATTTGTGCCAGAATTGATTGAACGTAGAGAAGATTTAGGCAATGCGATCGCTATTAACTCTACAATGGTCAATGGTGCGCGATTAATTGGCCCTGCGATCGGGGGTTTATTGATTGCTGGCGTTGGAACTGCTTATTGTTTTTTAATTGATGGTTTGAGCTACATTGCTGTAATCGCCGCTTTATTGGCAATGAAAGTTAAACCTTGGAAAAATGTAGTAACTGATGGTAATCCCTTAGAAAAAGTCAAAGAGGGATTTGTCTATGCCTTTAGCTTTCCACCGGTTCGAGCAATCTTATTACTATCAGCCTTAGTTAGCCTCATGGGGCTGCAAAACACTATTCTTGTACCAGTTATTGCAGAACAAGTTCTCAAAGGTGGTGCAGAAAGTTTGGGTTTTTTGATGGCGGCTTCTGGAGTTGGAGCCTTAACTGGTGGTATTTATCTAACTACGCGCCAAACAATCTTAGGAATTGGTAAATTGATTGCTTTAGCACCAGCAATTTTAGGAATTGGTCTGATTGCCTTTTCATTGTCTCGATTTTTACCACTCTCTTTATTTACAATGTTATTTGTTGGCTTAGGTACAATTCTCCAAATTGCTGCTAGCAACACCTTTTTACAAACAATTGTAGAGGATGACAAACGTGGGAGATTGATGAGCTTATACACAATGTCATTTTTGGGGATGATTCCCGTAGGTAATTTATTGGGAGGTTTTTTAGCCAGTCATATCGGCGCTCCCAACACTTTAATAATTGATGGTATAGTTTGCATTTTAGGATCAATCATTTTTAGCAGAGAGTTGCCTGCTTTAAGAAAAATCATGCTTCCAATTTATGAGCAAAAGGGTATTATCAAAGCTCAGAAAGTTTAATTGAAAATCATATTTTAATTTCGCTGTGCAGATACAAGGATAAGGTTTAATAAGAAATTTTTACAACTTAAATTTGAAACAGGAAAAACACTATGGCTAATACAGGTATAGTTCGTCAGCAAGCACCACCAGAGACTGTACCGCTAAGAACCTGGATTGGTGTATTAGCCAGTATGCTTGGTGCATTTATGGCGGTATTAGATATTCAAATAACTAATGCTTCGCTGCAAGATATTCAAGCAAGTTTAGGAGCAACTCTAGAAGAAGGTTCTTGGATTTCTACGGCGTATCTCGTAGCAGAAATTGTGGTAATTCCTCTAACAGGATGGTTATCACGGGTGTTTTCTCTACGCCGTTATCTGTTAGTAAATACTGCACTATTTATTTTCTTTTCTATATGCTGTGCTTGGTCGTGGAATCTCAATTCCATGATTTTCTTTCGCGCCTTACAAGGTATGAGCGGAGGAGTATTAATTCCCACGGCTATGACAGTTGTATTAATGACTTTACCCCAATCTAAGCAATCAGTTGGACTGGCTGCATTTGGGTTTAGTGCAGTTTTTGCACCTTCAATTGGCCCAACATTAGGAGGTTGGTTAACAGAAAACTTTGGTTGGGAATACAACTTTTATATAAATGTAATTCCAGGGGCATTAATGCTAGCTGGTGTTTGGTATGGAATTAAGCAAGAAAAACCCCAAATTAATTTACTAAAACAAGGTGACTGGTGGGGAATTATTGCAATGGCTATTGGGTTAGGTTCCCTGCAAATTGTTTTAGAAGAAGGTAGCCGCAAAGATTGGTTTGGTTCAGCGTTTATTTTGCGCTTAAGTGTGATTGCGGTAATTTTTTTGGCGATATTTTTCTATATTGAATTAACTCGAAAGCAACCATTTATTAATTTGCGGCTTTTGTTTAGGCGTAACTTTGGTTTAGCTAGTATTGTAAATGTGTCGCTGGGGGTAGGATTGTATGGTTCAATTTATATTTTACCGTTGTATCTCGCCCAAATTCAAAAGTACAATGCGCTGCAAATTGGTGAAGTGTTGATTTGGGCTGGTATTCCCCAACTATTTATTATTCCTCTCATCCCCAAATTGATGCAACGCATTGATGTGCGCTTAATGGTGGCTGTTGGTGTAGCTTTGTTTTCCATCAGTGCATTTATGAACTCTGGAATGACGAATGAAACTGGATTAGATCAGTTACGCTGGTCGCAATTTGTGCGTGCAATGGGTCAACCTCTAATTATGGTGCCGCTAACTTCTATTGCCACTGGTGGATTAAGTCCGAAAGAAGCAGGTTCGGCAAGTGGTTTATTTAATATGATGCGGAATATGGGCGGTTCTATCGGAATTGCTTCTTTAGCAACTTTGTTAGCAAATAGAGAGCAATTTCACTCGAATAGATTAGGTGATGCAATATCTTTATATAACCCAGAGACTCAACAGCGAATTGACCAAATGACGCAGTATTTTGTCAGTAAGGGAGCAGATTTAAGTACAGCACAAAATCAGGCGATCGCATCCATATCTAATATAGTCCGCCGGGAAGCATTTGTAATGGCTTTTAACGATTGTTTTTATTTCATTGGCATTGCTTTGTTACTCAGTGGACTTGCCGTTTTATTCTTCAAAAAGGTGAAGCCATCTGGTGGCGCTGTTGCTCATTAAATTGCTTCTATGGGTTAAAATGTTTGGTAAAACTACCAAGATACTAAAATGGCCGTTAGCCAAAGTGAGTACTACATCTCCCCAGAAGAATATCTAGAAGGCGAGAAATTTAGTGAAATAAAACACGAGTATATTGATGGGCAAGTTTACGCAATGGCAGGAGCAAGTGATGCTCATGTCACAGTCAGTATGAATGTATCTATGCTGTTACGAAGCCATCTCCGGGGTAGTGGTTGCCGTGTCTACATGTTAGATATGAAAGCACAAATTGATATCATAAATCGCTATTTCTATCCCGATGTAATGGTGACTTGTGATCCACGAGATAGAGAATCTGAATATTTTAAGTCCCATCCTTGCTTAATTATCGAAGTGCTTTCTGAGTCAACAGAAGGGTATGACAGAGGTAAGAAATTCGCTAGTTACCGACACTTAGAATCACTACAAGAATATGTGCTAATTTCACCAGACCGAATGAGTGTCGAATCCTTCCGCCGCAATGAAGAAGGACATTGGGTACTTTACCCTTATGAAAAAGAACAAGAAGTGCATTTCGCTAGCGTTGATTTTCGGTGTGCAATTGCAGAAATATATGAAGATGTAGTATTAGTACCCTAATCTAACATTTCGAGGTCAATTTTTAAAGTATGGTTGTTCAAGAGAAATAGTCAAAAATTAGTTATAAACCTTGAAACTATTGTTGTGAGGTAGTCTATTATAGATAAATTACTTTCCAATACAAAATTTGCTAAAAATCTTATCTAAAACTGATTCTGTAACCTCTTCTCCGGTAATTTCTCCTAGTGCTTGAATCGCACCCCGTAAGTCAATTGTCCAGAAATCAAGAGGTAACTGCTGGGCAATTGTTGCTTGTACTTGTTCTAAAGAAATTTTCGCTTGAGTTAAGGCTGCTGCTTGCCTTTGATTGATGGCTAAATCCATATCAGCAGCTTGGACTTTTCCCGATTTAACTATCTCTAAGATTGCTGTTTCTAAAGCATCAATGCCTTGGTTTTGGGCTGCGGCTGTGGCAATTTTAGATTTTAAATTTGGGATTTGGGTTTGAATATTTTTGCTTTCGTTTTCTTCTATTAAATCGATTTTGTTAATAACTAGAATTAATGGACGGTGTTGCACCTGTTCGTAAATTTCTCGATCGCCTTCCGTCCAACCGGCTGAAGCGTCAATGGTAAGCAAGACTAAATCAGCTGCATTGGCAGCCCGACGCGATCGCTCGACGCCAATTTTTTCCACTTGGTCTGTTGTTTCCCTAATCCCGGCTGTATCTAGCACTTGTACGGGAATTCCCCCGACAACTAACTGCGATTCCACCACATCGCGGGTTGTACCGGGTAAGTCAGTCACAATAGCGCGATCGCTCTGGCTCCAAGCGTTCAATAAGCTTGACTTACCAACATTCGGCCGCCCCACAATTGCCACTTTTAAACCAGTGCGTAGCAACTCACCTTTATCTTTGGTTGCCAATAACCTAATGATTTCTGCGGCAATTTTCTCAATTTCTGATATTATGACTTTATCATCCAACGGAGGCAGGTCTTCCTCAAAATCAATTCGAGCTTCGATTTCTGCCAAAATATCTAAGCAGTTGGCGCGTAACTGCCGGATCGGATGAGCTAATTTTCCCTGTAAACCAGCTAAGGCAGTTTGGGCAGCTTGAGGCGATTTAGCTCCCACCAAATCAGCAATACCTTCGGCTTGAGTTAGATCCACTCGCCCATTCAAAAAGGCGCGGAGAGTAAATTCTCCCGGTTGTGCTAGTCTTGCGCCGTTTTCCAAACACAGTTGTAATACTTGTTGTACTGCCATAATTCCCCCGTGGCAATGGAATTCCACTACATCTTCACGGGTGTAAGAACGGGGTGCTTTCATAATCAACAATAGGGCTTCATCTACCAGTTGTTGCGTTTGGGGATGGCGAATGTAACCGTAGAGAATCTGGTGACTTTCCCAAACTTGCCGCCCTGGTGCATGAAAAAGAGTTTGGGCTAGAGCCATTGCTTGGGAACCGGACACCCGTACAATACCAACACTACCCTGTTGGGGGACAACAGCAGTAGCGATCGCAGCGATAGTTCCAGTGGTAGCAAAAACTTCTGACATGAGCGCCCTTCATAAGAGTGAGAAGTTAGGAGTCAAAATCATAACTCATAACCGATAACTTTCTAAATGGTAAGTATTTAGACTAATGAGATGACAACTGGCAAGGTAAAATTTACCTGGAGGGTAATGCCTGATAGTAAAGAGTTAGGGGTGAATATTATAACTCCTATACAGACACGATTAATCGCGTCTCTGCTCATAATTTTTAAAGAGAGGAATTAACTGTGGAGCAAAAAATTAACTGCGCTGTAGCCTGTGTTAACGGGTGTGTTTTAGGGGATAAATGTCCCAATATCGAGTTTAGAGAGGCCGCTACAAAATTTATTGAAGAGACTCCCTTAGACAAAATGTTGGAGTTGGCACAAGAACGTCTGCGAAAAAAAATAACGGAACCGCCAAAATGGGTTCTTCCTGAAGATATATAGCATTCGCGCCAACAGGCACAAGCAAGATAGCGCAAAGGTTAAATAGTATCTGGATCTATATTTAATTCTCGCACTTTTGCCGCCAAGCGATCGCTGCGTTGTTTCTCTTACTCGGCGCGTTCCTTTTCTTGTTCAGCCTGTTGTGCAACTTCTTCCGGTGTCAAAACCAGTTCTGCTTCAGGCGTGAAAAACCGTAACTTTTCTTGATAAACACCTTTTGAAACTTGAAAATCTTTGGTGAGAGACATAGCAGCAAGTGTCTCAGTGCTATAAGTTTAGCGTAGCAGTGAGGAACGTAGAGGCTATCTACAAGAAGCGTTCGATAATGATCTCGTCTATATACGTTTCTTTGATCTTGGCTTGTTTTTGTGCCGTCCCAATTATGCGAAAACCATGCTGGAGATAACTAGCCAAGGCAGGGGCGTTATCGGCGCGAACGTAGGTTAATATTTTTTTGTAGCCCTTGCTGCGAGCGGTTTTAAAGGTAGCCTCAAACAGACTCTTGCCAATCCCTTGTCGTCGGTACAAAAGATCCACATATGTCCCGATGATTCCCACATGATCAAAGGCGTGCGTAAAGGACGCAAATGGTTCCATACTTTGAAAGCCAACAATCGTTTGCTCTGGAAAGCGCACAGCAACATGGAACACCCCACGATGGGGAAAATTCAATATATACTCCCGTTCGGCATCGACTGTGAGCGGCGTATCAAACGCGGTATACACACCGGCTTCGATAATGGGGTTCAGAATGCTAACAATCGCGGCAGCATCATTCGGTTGTGTTTCTCGAACCAGGAGCTTCATTTTTAGTTTTCTCCTAAATGTCATTGGTTTTGCTAGTATTTACACCCAATTTAGGAGATTTTGAAAAAATTGACGCACAACACTAACTTCATTTTTAAATATCTAACCCAACAACCATTAGCTCAGGCGGATGTTCAACAATGAACTGGTAATATACCTCTCGTCGCTCTAGGGGCGGAAGAGTTAACTGCCATTCTAAAATCCCCATTTCACCAAGTTGAATTTGCGGATTGCTGTGGCTCAGACGCACTTTAATTTGCTCGTTGCGACTAACTGGTAATTGTTCAGTTAGTTTTAGATTTACTTCTTTGTCTAATAAGTTAGTAATGAACAACCGATAACTATAAGTAATCCGGCGCTGGTTGCTAATCAATCTTTTGTCTACCAGACGTTCAACTAAGTCGCGCTCAATTTTAAAACCTTCATCAATCCCTAAGTTCAGTTTGAACTCTTGCCCTGGTGCAATATTTTCTAACTGAGTTGTCCCAATAAAAACATTGTCGCGGAAAATATTCGCTTTGCCTGGTAATAGAGTCGCACCGTTGGGATTATTTTTTACATTAGCTTGCAGATAAGCAAAACTTACTAAGCGTGGCATTGCCACATAATCGAAGCTACAAGGATAGTCATCATTGAAAATTGTAGTTTTATGAGGTGCGCCGTCACTGGGAATGTTACCGCCACTATTTAATTTAAAGGTAACTACACTCCCTTCTTTGGATACTTCTGCTGTAACGGTTTCTGCTGGGATAAGACTATCCTCTATAACTTCGTCTTGTTCTTGCCAATCCGCTCTAGCAGCAGAAGCAGGCGGTTCTGCTATGGGAGGTAACAATGGTGGCTGGGCAGAAAATCGTCGTTGTCGTAACAGTTGTGGACGTGGAGCATCAATATACCAGGGTTCAACTTTGGGTGGGAGTGTACCTAATCCCGGTTTAGCGGTAGAAAGGGTGAGATTTGCACCAATCCAATCTTCGCCGACGCTTTGAGTGATTTCTGCAAGGTAGCTCAAATGGACAATATCGCTGGTGGTGCTAAAGCGCAAGTCATATAGCGGAGTCCAACTGGCGCGATTCACCAAATATGATATTTCTAGCTCAAACTCGCCTTCACCTGCAACTTCAACTCCTATAACTAAGCTAAAACTCTCTTTAGGATGGGGTGTTTGGATTATTTGCAATGAGGTGTGGAGTGCTTGCAGTTGTTTGTCTAATTCCTGCTGTTGAGTTTTGCACTCTCCAGATGCGATCGCATACTCACTATACTGGCTTCCAAGAAAGTTCAAAAAATCTAAAGTTTCGCTAAGGCTAAGATTTTTCCGAGACAAACTCTGTGCAAAGGGTTCCTCTGTTTTTTCACGCAACCCGTCGATAAAACTAGACTGCAATGCTAAAGCATCGACTTGGGCTTGCAGGTGGCGTTTTTCTGCTTCTAACTGCTGAATTTGCCTTGTCAAATGTGCAAGCTCCGCTACAGGTTCAGTAGTGTAAATGCGATCGCTACTTACTCCAAGCATTCGCACCCCTACTGTACCTGTACCACTAACCCTGACAGACTCAGTTTCCATCTCTGGCACTGGGGTAATTACTAGTTCCTGTTCAATTCCTGTTAAATCAACTACACCCCGCCGTGCAACTAATGCTCTGTCAGCATACACAGTAACAGCTACAATCTCGCTTTGTACTGTTTTGCGCCAAGACGGTATTTCCGGGTTAACCACTGCTAGTTTCCCCTCATTTTTAATGGTTTTGCTGGTTAATTGTCAATGCTTCCCGGTCTAGCTGTCAACCCCTTGAGGTAATTCGTAATTTGTAATTACGAATTATCCGTGAGTTGGTTCAAGGGTACTAGAAGCAGTATCAGTGTTTTGCTCTACAAAATTCTTTGCCGCAGCTAGGAGATATTCATAATAGGCACGAGCGACGATTGATAGCTGCTTGCCAGATGGGTAAACCATGTACCAATTTCGGTGAATGGGGAAATGTTGTACATCCAAAATGCTAAACTCTGAGGCGTCTAATAGTAAGGTATGACGGGATAAAACAGAAATTCCTAAACCACCTGCGATCGCTTGTTTAATTGCTTCGTTACTTCCCAATTCCAGCTTGACTTTTACTGTCACCCCTTGTTCTTCAAACAGACTTTGGACGGCGCGACGAGTTCCTGAACCTGGTTCCCGCATAATAAAAGGTTCGTTAGACAGGCGTTGGATCGGAATGTTTTTTTCCTTAGATAACGGATGATTAACTGGTGCAAAGACTATCAAAGGGTTTTCTAAAAATGGTTCACAAGTCACATCCATATTGTCTGGAACTTGGCTCATAATATATAAGTCGTCCAGATTATTACTCATCCGTTCCAAGATTTGTTCGTGATTCGTTACTTGCAGAGAGATATCAATCCCTGGATAAAGTTGGCAAAACGGCCCTAACAAACGTGGAATAAAATATTTTGCTGTTGTAATCACCGCCAAACGTAATTGTCCTTGTTTTAACCCTTTTAAATCTGCAACCTTCATTTCATACTGGGCTATATTTTCAAAAATCTGCCGACAAGTAGCAAATAATTCTCGTCCTGCTTCGGTGAGATATAACCGCTTCCCCACTTGCTCAAATAATGGCAACCCTACCGATTTTGTGAGTTGCTTGATCTGCATCGAAACGGTAGGTTGAGTGAGAAACAATTCCTCAGCAGCGCGAGTAAAGCTACTGTGCCGTGCCGCAGCCTCGAATACCTTTAACTGGTGCAGCGTCGCTTGCTTCAAAGGTGGTTCTCCTGTAAATAGCTATTCATCGATATAAAACTAGATTACTAAACACTTGCCAATGCTATAGCAATGCTCATAGAAAACTATGAGTTTTATATATTATAGACAAAACTCTATTACTTCTATTAAAAGAAAGGTATTTTATTTATGGATTTAAGAAGCTATTATCAGAACAACAAGAAAAGCGTAAGATCCCTTCCACTTTCCGATGAATGATGATTTTCCCAAATTCATCTATCATCATTCATCATTCCATAATTCTTCTGCAATTTTTGTTGGGAGCTTGGTTAAATCTGGTAATCTTAGTACTTCAATTTCGGCAACTTGTTCTTTAATATTCACTGGTAAGTTTAACGGTTCGCGTTCTTCTATCCAGCAGCTTGCTAATGGTAAGGTTTGCTCCATTTCGTCTAGCGGCCGGGGAATTACCATTACTGCATTTAATTCCCCAATGCGTTCTGCCTCAAACATCCCTGCTTCCACAGCTACTGCTACATTTGCTACGGAACCCCGAATAATGGCTGTACACAAACCCCCACCAATTTTTTCATACGCAGCCAAATGAACATCAGCAGCTTTAAGCATGGCATCACACGCGCCCACCATCGCTGGGAATCCCCGTGTTTCTACCAAACCAATTGCTTGATTACTCAGACGACTGTAATTCCCCTCTTCCATCAATTTAGTGAAACGCGTTGTGATGGGAAGTACTATATCTAGGTTGGGATAAGGTCGGGGAATCACTAAGCTAGAAACCAACTGACCAAACTGTTCAGCCGTTTGGACACCAGATTCTACGGCAAGACGCACGTCAGCAATTCCACCCCGGATGATCGCAGTACAATGCCCGCCACCAATTTTTTCATACCCAATTAGGTGAACTCCTGCTGATTTCAGCATCATATCCGCCGTCCCAACTATTGCTGGAAAGCTGCGGGTAGAAACTAAACCCAAAGCAGTGTCCTGGAAGGTTTCTTGACTACTTGCTTGCTGTCTGGTAATCATAGACCGTTGATTAGATGTTTCCATTATGAACTTTCCCAGATAATCACAAAGCTGACAACTTACAATTAACACTTACTTGGACTAATCGTCATTTGGGTTGCTCAAGGATTGTCTATGGGGAAACAATGTAGTCAACAGTCTGTTTATGCTCCCTTGCCCATAAATTTGAGTCCCGAAACCGTTAGGGGATTCTGTGGTTAGCTGATTGAGGTCTGAACCATGTTCTGTAGACTCTTGGGCGGCTTCTTGCAACGTGGAGTCAGCATCATCGGCAGCTTCTTGTACGGGAGGAGGCTGGCTTTCTGGAGTGGCGGGAGATTTAAAGTAAGAAATCGATTTATTTTGTTTGAAGTCCACAAAAGCCGAAGCTGAGAATTTAGTTGAGGAAACTTCTTTTTCCTTACCTTCCCCTGAGCCATTTTCCTCTTCCTTCTGCGGTGGCGCACTTGTAGCGGTAGAGTTATTAGTGGATGATTCTGGTTTCTTTGTTTCGGCTGTTTGGGCAATTTGCCGACTGGTGTCTCCTAAAATCGAACCAGGTGCAATTACTTGTCCAGGTTCAACTGAACAGTTAAAAACTGTTGTCGCTGCACCAATGCAAGCATTTGCTCCAATTTTGCCTTTGCCAACCATCAAAAAACCGGCTCCCAAGTTTGCACCTGCTTCTACCTCTAAGGTTCCTTCATGGACTTGGAGAATTGCTCCCATGCCAATACAGACCCCTGGCCCAATGATGATCTTGCTGTTTACAGCCGCTTGGAGGATCACCCCAGGTGCAAGTACTGCGCTTGGATGAATAGTCACCTCACCACTAATGTAAGAATCAAAGTTATTGCTGAGGCGCAGTAGCGGCACAGACATGGAAATTTTAACCTCAGAAGCCGGAGTGGGGAATGGGGATGAGGGAGCAGGGGGAGCAGGGGAAGAAGAATTATTTATTGATAATGACCAATACCCTATTCCCCACTCCCTACTATGGTCTTTGAATAATCGTTTCTAATACCCGACGCTTGGCTTTGGGGTCAATACCAATTAGGCGCACATATTCCCCTTGGTATTCGCCAAGGTGTCCTTCTACGGCTGCGATCGCTTCTCTTTCTGAGGAGGCTTGAATCTGACCGGTACTAGTCCAAGAACCTGTACGGAAACGCCGTTGGTCTACGTGTTCAAGGCTAATTTTAGAGCCGCCAGCCAATAATTGTCGGAGTTGGTCTACAACTTCACTACTCAAGCGGGTACTGGTAGCTGTTGCTGTTGGTGTTGCAGAAGGCGCACTGCTGCTAGTAAATGGTTTCTGACTGCCAGGGGAGGCTACTTGACCATTTGGACGTTGGATAATCGTTTCTAAGACCCGCCGTTTGGCTTTGGGGTCAATACCAATTAAGCGTACATATTCCCCTTGGTATTCACCAAGGTGTCCTTCTATGGCTGCGATCGCTTCTCTTTCTGAGGAAGCTTGAATCTGACCGGTACTAGTCCAAGAACCTGTACGGAACCGTCGTTCGTCTACGTGTTCAAGGCTAATCTTATACCCACTAGCCAATAATTGCCGGAGTTGGTCTACCACTTCTGTACTCAAACGGCTGCTGGTAGCTGTTGCCGTAGCATTAGTAGAGGTTCCACTACTAGTAAATGATTTCTGACGACTACCAGAGGAGGCTACTTGACCATTTGGACGTTGGATAATCGTTTCTAATACTCGCCGTTTGGCTTTGGTATCAATGCCTATTAAACGCACATACTCGCCTTGATGGCTTTCTATACATTCTTCCAAGCCGGAAATTACTTGATTTATAGAAGTTGCTTCAATTGGCTTGCAGCTAGTCCAGGAACCAGTACGGAAACGGCGCTCGTCTACGTGTTCCATGCCAATTTTATAACCACCTGCCAAAAGTTGGCGGATTTGCTCTACAGTTTCGCCATTAATTTTGCCACTGCTAGAGCCGTTACCGTTACCATTGCTGGTGTAGCTGCCATTGCTATGACTACTAGCCGCCGGAGCCTTAAAATTGGTAGCTGGTTTAAAATCACCATCCGGGCGTTGGATGATGCTCTCTAACACACGTCGTCTATCTTTGTCAATACCAAACAGGCGGACATACTCGCCGCTATGGCCTGTTACACAGCTTTCTAATGCTGCGATCGCTTCACCGAGCGATCTCGGTTCAATTGGTTGGCAACTAGTCCAAGAACCCGTGCGGAACCGTCTCTGGTCTACGTGTTCTGTACCAATCTTATATCCTTGTTCCAATAGATAGCGCAACTGCTCTATTGTTTCTGCACCCAAGCTATTGCTCGCCACTTCACTACTCCTTTCTAGCTCTAAAACAGTAACACCATTACCTTTATAAGATTTAGTGTTCTCACCCCGAATTGGTGCAATACATTTGCTATCCGCAGCACAAAGATAACCAGATCGCAGCGCCTGATTAATCCCAACCACATGATGAGCAAAGTCCTTATCCTGATCTTGCACATCTGGCAAGCGGTCAGCTTGCTGCTGATTGGTAATGATCGCTCCCGAAGGTACATACTTACCTGCCGGAATTTCTACGTCTTGAATCAAAGTGTGCATCATCACGATGCAACCTGCGCCCACCCTGGCATTAAACACCGTAGAGCGAAAGCCAATGAAGGAATTATCCCCTACATAAGCTGGGCCATGAATTAGAGCCATGTGGGTAATGCAAGTGTTTTTACCTACCCACACCGAGTATTTATTTTGATCATCGCCAATTACTCGACCTTGCTCCAAGCCATGAATCACAACACCATCTTGAATATTAGTATTTTCACCAATATAAAAAGGTGTGCCTTCATCCGCTCTAATCGTAGTCCCCGGAGCAACGATTACATTTGCACCTATCCGTACATCTCCAATCACATTGGAGAATGGATGTACAAAGGCTGTTTCATGAATTTTCGCTTCAGCTAAATTCCTCGACCACGGGGTTGGAGGTGCCGCCGTGCTGCGGACTGCCATTTCGAGATTCCTCCTGTATTAAGTTAGGAGTTATGAGTTAGGAGTTATCAGTTTTAACTTTTCACCCCTGACTCCTCACTTCTCTAACTGTTTGACTAACGATATTGATCTTTTTTGCTGTAAATTAGGCGATCTTCAACGTGAATAGTATCTATGATCGCTACTACCACTGCATCTAATGGTCGCTGTTCATTGCCAATAACTTGACGAGCGGCACTGCCACGACTGACAAGTACCCACTCATCTACTCCTGCTCCCACAATATCTGCTGCTACCTCGTATTGTGGCAGGATGTTTCCGTCTTCATCCACTAATTGTAACAACAGTAGTTTCACACCTCGAAGACTTGGATCTTTTTGTGTGCTAACTACTGTGCCGCGAACTTTGGCGACTTGCATTCTTTAATTACGGTCTTCTACCGAAAGGACGAATTGCATTCACATTTTCCCGGAATTGCTCTACGTCTTCGGTATAACGAATTGGTAGAACGTATTCTAAGTTTTCGTGAGGACGAGCAATGATGTGAGTAGACAGCACTTGTCCGCCGTTGACTCGCTTAACTGATTCAACACCAGCGCCTACGGAAGCTTGCACTTCCGACACGTCACCCCGAACAATCACGGTAACTCGACCACTGCCGATTTTTTCATAGCCTACTAGAGTAACACGGGCAGCCTTCACCATCGCATCAGCAGCTTCTACTACTGCTGGAAAGCCTAGCGTTTCAACCATTCCCACTGCAATTGACATTAGTTTTAATTCCTATTTAAAGTTTTTAGCTTTGGACAAAAGAAAGCGATACTCAAAAAGGTTTTGAGTGTTAATTACTTTATTTAAACAGCTTTTAGGTACGGAACTGTTCCACAGCTTCTGTGTAACGTATCGGCAATACGTATTCTAGGTTTTCGTGAGGACGAGCAATAATGTGAGTGGATAACACTTCACCACCAAAGACTCTTTTCGCCGCTTCAACCCCAGCAGCTACGGAAGCTTGTACTTCCGATACATCTCCCCTAACTATCACGGTGACGCGAGCGCTACCAATTTTTTCATACCCTACTAAAGTCACACGGGCGGCTTTCACCATCGCATCAGCAGCTTCCACTACTGCTGGAAAGCCCTTCGTTTCAATCATCCCAACTGCAATTGGCATCGCAGAACTCCTACAATATTAATCCAATCTGTACTGTCGCTTAAAATTTTTGACGGGGAGAGCTTGATCTTAATAGCTAAGAAAACACTTCCAAATTAAGCATAGGAAAGGTTGGCCTTCCTGGCAATATAAATTACTATAATAGTTTATGATAAGAAAGTTTTAAAAAACTTAACAAAAGTTTATCTGTCCTCCTGAGCAATTAAAGTTCACTGATTCCTAGAGTAGCCATTTATGCTTTATAATTTCTTTATCACATTTACAAAACGACATTCATAACCAAGGGTAATTTTATCTGGGGAGGGACGACAAGCTGCTATATGTTATGCTGTGTCTAGGTTCTGCCAATTTTGGCTATATGTACAAGGACTAACTGAAAAATATATAATTTTTTCAAATATATCGTATAAATTACTTTGTTCAAAGTAGAAATAAAAATGTAAAAACAAAGGTGGGGTTAAAGCAAGTAAATGCTTTAACCTGTGTAAAGTTATATTTTATCAAAGTTTAATAGGGTAAAGAAAAGTAAAAATACTTATGAAAATTTAGTTGAAACAAGAGTAAAAAAATATTGATGTTTCTACTAAATTAATTTTGTAAAATTAATAATAGTATAAAAGCTTTTTTAAAATTAAGGCTGAGTCCTCAAGGTGAATTTAAATGGATCAATTTCTATTTTCAACAAGTTGGTTTGTGCCGTTATATAGCTTATTAGGCGCAATTTTGACGTTGCCGTGGGGAATAGGAATAATTCAGCGAACGGGGCCAAGACCTGCGGCATACATAAACTTGTTGACGAGTGTTTTGGCTTTTGCCCATAGCCTGTTTGTATTTAACATTATCTGGGATAGAGAACCAGAAAAGTTACTGGTGACGTGGTTTAAAGCTGCTGATTTAGACTTATCTTTTGCCTTGGAACTTTCGGCAGTCAGCATTGGGGCAACAGTTTTAATTACAGGGTTAAGCTTACTTTCACAAGTTTACGCTCTGGGTTACATGGAAAAAGACTGGTCGTTGGCGCGTTTTTTTTCGCTGCTGGGATTTTTTGAAGCAGCGCTGAGTGCTTTAGCAATCAGTGATTCTTTGTTTTTCAGCTATGGGCTTTTGGAAGTGCTGACGCTTTCGACTTACTTGCTGGTGGGATTCTGGTATGCTCAACCGCTAGTAGTGACAGCAGCGCGGGATGCGTTTTTAACCAAACGGGTAGGAGACTTATTGCTGCTGATGGGAGTGGTGACGCTTTCCACCTTAGCCGGCAGTTTGAACTTTTCAGATTTATATGAGTGGGCGCAAACAGCTAATTTAAGTCCAATGACATCAACATTGCTGGGGTTGGCGTTAATTGCTGGGCCTGCTGGTAAATGCGCCCAATTTCCCCTGCATCTTTGGTTGGATGAGGCAATGGAAGGGCCCAACCCCGCCTCGGTAATGAGAAACTCACTAGTAGTAGCTGGTGGTGCTTATTTACTGTATAAACTACAACCATTGTTAGCCCTGTCGCCAGTTGCCTTGAATGTATTAGTAGTCATGGGAACGGTGACGGCAATTGGGGCAACATTAGTATCCATAGCTCAAATTGACATTAAGCGATCGCTATCTCATTCTACCAGTGCATACATGGGGTTAGTGTTTTTGGCAGTGGGGTTGCAGCAAGGGGGTGTGGCCCTAATGTTGCTCTTAACTCATGCGATCGCTAAAGCATTATTATTCATGAGTTCCGGTTCAGTAATCTTGACTACCCAAAGCCAAGACTTAACAGAAATGGGCGGACTGTGGTCAAGGATGCCAGCCACAACTACTGCCTTTATTGTCGGTTCAGCCGGAATGGTAACACTCCTACCACTAGGAAGCTTTTGGGCAATGCTAGCATGGGCTGACGGTTTTGTGAATATTAGCCCTTGGGTAATTGGAGTTTTATTATTGGTTAATGGCTTAACAGCATTAAACTTGACCAGAGTATTCAGATTAGTCTTCTGGGGAAAACCGCAACAGAAAACCCGTCGTACCCCAGAAGTTGGTTGGCAGATGGCCTTACCAATGGTGATTCTCACAGTCTTGACTCTGCTTGTGCCTCTAATGCTACAGCAATGGTACTTGCTACCAGATTGGGAAAGTATTAATTGGTATGTGGCGTTAGCGTTGTTTACTTCTACCGTGGTGGGGGTAGGTGTAGGGTCTACAGTTCATCTACACAAAGCTTGGTCAAGATCCAGAATCTTGGCGTGGAGATTTATCCAGGACTTGTTAGGTTATGATTTTTATATTGACCGAGTTTATCGCGTAACGGTAGTTAGTGCAGTCGCACTGCTATCTAAAATTTCTGCTTGGAGCGATCGCTATTTAGTCGATGGTCTAGTGAACTTAGTTGGGTTTGCGACAATTATTGGCGGACAAACTTTAAAGTACAGCATTTCGGGGCAATCTCAGGGCTATATGTTGACCATCCTAGCAGTTGTCAGCGTCCTGGGTTTTTTCATCAGCTGGTCATCGGGTTTACTAGATAAATTGCCTTTTTAAGAGTGTTGAGTCAGAAGTTAGGAGTTAGGAGTTAAGAGTTAGGGATTATTATTCTCCCCCTCTTTCCCTATCCCCTGTCCCCTATCCCCTATCCCCTTCTATCTATGCTTAGTGTTTTAATTCTAGTGCCGTTAATCGGTGCAGCTTTAATTGGTTTCTCGCCCTCTGGCATCAGTGGAAAATTTGCCCGTGGGGTGGCTTTAGTCTTTGCCAGTATCGCTTTCTTGTGGACAATTGCCCTAGCAATTGAGTTCCATCCAGGGGAAATTACTCAACAGTTTGCTGAGTCTCTCCCTTGGGTAGATGTTTTAGGCTTGAATTATAACCTTGGGATAGATGGTTTATCTTTGCCACTGCTGGTTTTGAATGGATTGTTAACTTGCATTGCCATTTACAGCAGCGATGAATCCCTACAGCGTCCTAAATTTTATTACTCTTTGATATTATTATTAAGCGCTGGGGTGACTGGAGCTTTTCTGGCACAGGATTTACTGCTATTTTTCTTGTTTTACGAATTGGAACTAATCCCGCTATATCTGTTGATAGCCATTTGGGGTGGGGAAAAGCGAGGTTATGCTGCAACAAAATTTCTCATTTATACTGCCGTTTCGGGAATCTTGATTTTGGCAAGTTTTCTCGGCATGGTTTGGCTGAGTGGTTCCTCTAGCTTTGCACTAGCAACCTTGAACCCTACGACTCTACCTCTAGCGACACAGCTTTTACTGCTAGCAGGCATTTTAGTAGGTTTCGGGATTAAGATTCCCTTAGTTCCCTTCCATACCTGGTTGCCAGATGCTCACGTTGAAGCTTCCACACCAATTTCTGTGCTGTTGGCTGGAGTGTTGCTGAAGTTAGGAACTTATGGCTTACTGCGGTTTGGCATGAACTTGTTACCAGAAGCTTGGGCTTATGTGGCTCCTTGGTTAGCGACTTGGGCAGTAGTTAGTGTACTGTATGGTGCATCCTGCGCGATCGCCCAAACCGATATGAAAAAAATGGTGGCGTACAGTTCCATTGGACACATGGGGTATGTACTTTTAGCGGCGGCGGCTTCCACACCATTAAGTGTGTTGGGTGCTGTTATGCAGATGATTAGCCACGGCTTGATTTCCGCCATGCTGTTTTTGTTGGTAGGGGTTGTGTATAAAAAAGCCGGAAGCCGGGATTTAGAGGTTCTCCAAGGATTGCTGAACCCAGAACGCGGTATGCCTGTAATTGGTAGCTTGATTGTTGTGGGAGCGATGGCTAGTGCTGGGATACCGGGAATGGTCGGGTTTATTTCCGAATTCATCGTTTTTCGGGGAAGTTTTCCAGTTTTTCCAGTGCAAACGCTGCTATCAATGCTTGGCACAGGTTTAACTGCGGTTTACTTCCTAATACTTCTCAACCGCGCCTTTTTTGGACGCTTGTCTGCACAAGTTACTAACTTACCACGGGTGTATTGGAGCGATCGCGCCCCAGCTGCAATTTTAGCTGTGCTGATTGTGATTTTCGGTATTCAACCTGGTTGGTTAGCACGCTGGACTGAACCAACAATTACAGCAATGGTAAATAGCCAAAACGTAGTAGTAGCAGTGTCCTTGGATAAAGTGGGGAATGGGGATTAGGGAATGGGAAGAAGCTGGGGAGCAGGGAGCAGGGGAGAATTGGGGACAAGGGGACAAGAGGTGAGAACTTGAAACAAGTCTTTCCCCTTATCCCAAAATCCTCTTGCCCATGCCCAATGCCCCATGCCCAATGCCCTAATTCCTAAAGTTTTTGGAGAGATAGCAATGGTAACTATTAAAAAGAGAGCGGTTCATAATCCCTTAGCTGAGTATATTGAACGTTTGCAAAAAGGAGAGGCATTACTTCCCGATAATCCAGAAAATGTGCTGGAAGTTGTTGGTATTCTTAAAAGTTATGGCGTAGTTTTAGATGCCTATTCAAAAAATCTTAATTATATTGCCGAGCATCAGTTTTTAATATTTTTCCCATTTTTTAAATACTTTAATGGAGAGGTTTCTTTTCAGAAATTACTCCGTCACTGGTGGCATAACCGAATTAATTTTGAATATGCCGAGTATTGTATGAAAGCCATGATGTGGCACGGTGGCGGCGGACTAGATACGTATTTAGATACAGAAGAATTTCAAGAAAGAGCGCAAGCCGTTATCGCTGCAAAGTTTAAAAATAATCCTTTAATTGCGGGTATCAACCAACTGTTTCCAGATTTCTTAACAGAAAACTTGCGCGTCTCTGCTTACTACACTGGCTTAGGTCAATTCTGGCGAGTAATGGCTGATATGTTCCTCAGCTTATCAGACCGCTACGACCAAGGTGAAATAAAATCGATTCCCCAAGTTGTAGAACACATTAAAGCAGGGTTAGTGGCAAATGCATCAAACCCAATTACCTACGCCGTCAAAATTCGGGATGAAGTCTATGAAATCATTCCCAAAAGCGTTGGTTTGACCTTCTTAGCAGATACAGCAATACCTTATGTAGAAGCAGTATTCTTCCGGGGAACTCCTTTCCACGGTACAGTTTCATACAACGCCCAAGGATATCAAATTCCCCCAGATCAAACTCGATTTGAATATGGCGCATTGTATGCCGATCCTTTACCCATCGGCGGCGCGGGTATTCCTCCCACCTTGTTGATGCAGGATATGCGTCATTATCTTCCAGAGTATTTGCACGAAATTTATCGTCACAGTCTTCGGGGCGAAGATGATTTGCGGGTACAAATTTGCATAAGTTTCCAAAAATCGATGTTTTGCGTAACGACAGCAACGATTTTGGGACTGATGCCTTATCCTTTGGATACTAAAGATCCAAATGAGGAAAAAGGTAATCGAGTTTATTTAGAAAAGTGGATGAGTCGGTTAGAAACTTCGCGGTTGCTAGATGTCAATAAATAACTGAATTTATACAGAGAAATTTCAGATGCTTCTCAATCGCTATAAAAATTTTCACCTAATTCAGCAACTTGATCCAGATGAAATTGCAAATGTGGGGCCACCGGAAAATTTAGTAGAATACTTTGGGGATGTTCCTGAAAATTTTTGCCTCCGGCACGCTCCGCGAACACGAATGTACCATCAGACTCTGGTAGCTGCGTATGGTCTGGGAACGGGGTGAGGGCGGTGGATGGATCAGTTGCAGAGGTCATAAGACTACCTTTGCAGGAGTAAGGGTTGTTTTTTAGTTTAGCAAGCATAGATGAGCGCTTTTTCTAATTAGCTTTAAGATTATTGGATTTTTGGCCCAATGTACCCAATGAGAATTTTAGCTGGCCCTAATTCTTCAGAAAAATGAAGCCGCCAAGCCCCTGCACCAGTCATTCTTAGGTGGAAACTAAAGATACGATGCACATTATCAGGACACTTAAAGGTTAGTTTCGGCTTTAATTTTTCAAGTCTAGAGTCACTTTCTGGAGTCGCTTTGCTAGGAATAAGGTCTAAATTAAAAGCTCCATCTGTCCAAGTTTTACAGTAGTTTTCTAGTTCAAACAACTTGTTTACAACCTGTCTGAACATTGGCGTTCCAGTATAAAGGCTTTGTATCTGCTTACTAACACTTTCGCAAAAGAGTAGAGAAGGGAATAATTCTCCTCTGCGGTTCCATAAATCTAAGCCGTCACTAACTCCTTGACGTATACGCTCTTGAAAACCGTCAATCCAATCATGGTGTTCCTGCACATGGTTACTACAACTGGCGTGTAACACATTTTCATACCTGATAATCAATGGCTCTTCTTGTTCTTCTTCATCTACTGTTGTTACCTGCAACTTCAAGCTACTGCAATCCCACAGTGGTTCAGATTTGAGGCTCACTGCAAGGGAATTAAACACAAAAGCATAATAAAGTCCAATAGCTTGTTGTCCTTGATAACTTGCCTCAATTCCCGGATCTGGAATATCTGGTAAAGGCAGATCGTTTTTATCTTGAAGAGTTTTAAGGAATCTTCGAGCTTCTAAATCTACATCTGGATCATTACGCCACTGTACTACTCTATAGTCTGGTGCAAGTTCTGAGTAATTAAAATCACTTTTAGTACGAAGCTTTCTCTTGATTCCACTGGGAGGCTTGATTGAAAATATTGTGTTGATTAACTCTGTCATCAATTGTCTTGCTGTAGTAATATCAGAAGCACAAGTGTGTAAAGAGAGTTCATTAAAAACGATTTCTATATCCACCGTTTTATTCTCCCACTGGTTCTAATAAAACTTCCAAGCTCTTATCCCATTCATCAAAGAAACCATCTGGCCATTTGTCAATTCTTCCACTGCGATTAATTCGTGGTGATATTACTTCTGTCAAAGCTTGTCCTTCTTTGTCTTGTTGCTGAAAGTAATGCAACTGGACATAATGCGGGGGAATAATACCACCATGAACAGCAAGACGAATCCCATTTAAAACATGATCACTATGAGTTTCTATCACAACCTGAATATCATAACTAGCTGCTAGTGCTAATAATTCTCCCATTTTGGCTTGTCCTCTAGGATGAAGATGAGCCTCTGGGTTTTCAACTAGGATTAGTGTACCAGGAGGAGATGAAAGTATAGCTACAATAATTGATAAAGTGTAGGTAATTCCAAAACCAACGTTGGTTGCACGGTAAAGATTACTATCTCCATAAAAATATTTGATAGTCACTAAACCCATCGCTGAGTTAGCTTCTATTTTGATACGTATACCAGGACTAACCTCTCTCATCCATGCTTCCACTTGATCTATCAGATTCATTGATTTTGCTTGTGGATAGCTGAGATTAGAGATGGGAATTGGTTCATCTCCATAAATATAAAGAAAATGGGCTGTATATTCTCCTTGAGTACCAATTTGTCTAAGTCTTCGGACTTGATAATCAGATATTTCATTAAATGAACGTGGGCCTATTCGTTCCGCTTTAAGGTAGTGAAAATATTTGCTAAAAATATATGATTGACGGATTTCAGATTCATTTGGTTCTGAAATTACATTTAAAACATCTTCTTCTTTCTTCTCTGGGTTGTAATTAAAATCCCATATACCTTCATACTTTTCCCAGATAATCTCAAAGCTTATATGGCTATCTTTTGCACCCTCATAAAGGGCATCTTGTGCTGTACCAATACTGACTAATTCACCATTTAGTGCCAAGCCAGTTTTTGGCAATAAATCCTGTTGATAAGATTGGCGTAGTAGTAGTAATGATTGAAGTACAGAAGATTTTCCAGTGCTGTTAAGTCCAGATATTAGTGTTAAAGGTCTAAATTCAAGCAACTGATTATCAAAACGTTTGAAGTTGATCAGGCGGAGAGAAGTAATCATGAAAGCACTTCCTGAATGATTTTTTCTATAGTACTAAATCTATACTGTACTTTCTCGGTCGCCTGAGATATAGATTCTAAAAAAGATTTATCGTTGTCTATATATGTCTTGAATAAATTGATTAATTTTTCTTTTCTATCTATCAAAACTTGGATTTGCTCATTACTCAATTTATTCAGAAGTACTGACCAAGATTCAAATAGAGCTTTATTTACAGGAAACTGTTTTTTCTGATAATTAGATATTTTACGAAACGCATCTTTACCAAAGATATTCCTGCTAGCTATCATTGTTCTTTTAAAATCATTTTCAATTTCATTTAACTCTATCTCCGAAAGTTTATTTGCTTTAGATAATGCTTTGGATAAAAAAGTATCTCGTTTGTCTATATATTCTTGGTAAGAAGTTAAAGTAAAAGCTATAAACCCTAGTATAAATTCCCGATCATCCATACGCATTTTGCGATTATTGCCAAGTTTAACCACTTGCTGAAATTCTGGAGATGCTGCAAGTTTAGTCAAAAACTTCGTTCCCTTACCAGGATTAAGAGCATGGCGTAATTCTTGAGGATATAAAGGAAGTCCTCCTGTATTAATGCGTTTAAAAATATTATATTTAATTTCTAGAGGTGTCCCTTTTTCGATCAAATACACTGTTAGTTGAGTTTCTTCAAGGCGACGTTGGTATCTGCGATCGATTTCATCGTAGGTTTTACCTTCTAGATTTGTAAGATATTCTAATCCAGATAGTTTGAGTTCTTTGTCGAGAATAAAGCGCCTTAGTGCAAATAGGCGCTGTAATCCATCGACTACTACCCATTTATCTTCATTAGTGGCATCTATATAAAGTGCTGGTATAGGGATACGGATAATAATAGATTCTATTAGCCTACTCTGAGCATCTTCTTTCCATATATTCGCATGACGTTGGAAATCAGGTGCTAAATCAAGTCCTTCTTCATTGATTCTTTTAAGCAATAACTCTATTGTAGGTTCTCTAGTTATAATATTAATTTTATCAGGATCATACAGGAAAGTAACTTCTTCCTCTTGATATTCCTCTTCTAAAGTTTCTTCATCAGCTAATTCTGCATTGTAGTTATTCAAATCCGTCACAGCGCTTACTCCTTAGTATTAACATTTGTTTGTTCACTCAGTTATGAGTGATACTTAGTGTTACTACATCAGCAAATGGGGCTTTTTAACTGGCGTACTTTAATCCTACTATCTCTCCAAATAATAAAGACGCGAAATTTCGCGCCTCTACGTACCTAGTCTATTACTTGTTTATCTTCCCCAGGCAAATCTAAAATCGGCGCGATCGCCTCTGATAACATCAGAGCAATTGCACCTTAAAGCAAATACCTAAACCTCTGGTTCAATACCGATCGCTCGCTAAAACATTAATCTCAAAGTACACGTAGTAAGCTGGGAATACTTTCAATCGCTGACAAATTCCGTATTTCTGCCAAAGCTTGCCTAAAATTACCTTCCCGTACATCATGGGTAACAACCACAATCTCTGCGAGTTCCCCTTGAAAGCCAGTTTGGACAATTGACTCCAAGCTAACGCCATAGTTACCAAAGCAAGTCCCCAATTTTCCGATAACTCCCGGTTGGTCATTGGTGAGGAAACGGGCGTAAAACCGAGTTATCAATTCTGCCATCGGCGCAATTTGGCAGTATTCCTGATGTCCACAAGCTAATAATGGATTTGCAACTGCTGTATTGATTTTGAGGACAGCAACTAAATTTAAAATATCTGATGTGACAGCACTGGCGGTTGCACCAGCACCAGCACCGGGGCCGAAAAACATTACTTGCCCGATAGGTTCTCCTTCGACAAGAATGGCGTTGTAAACGCCGTTGATGCTAGCCAAAGGGTGGGCTTGAGGCACTAATGTGGGATGAACTCTCACAGAGAGCGGAGATGAGGGAGTATCACGTTTAGCGATCGCTAACAATTTAATCACAAATCCCAATTTTTCGGCGTAGGCAATATCTGTCTTGCTCACTTGCCGAATGCCCTCGGTATAAACATCTTGTAGGTTGATGCGTCCACCAAAACCCAATGATGCCAGGATAGCAATTTTATCTGCTGCATCTAAGCCATCGACATCGGCTGTTGGGTCAGCCTCAGCATAACCCAAGCGTTGGGCATCAGCTAAGACATCGCTGAAGTTGCTGCCTTCTGTCTGCATCCGTGTCAGGATGTAATTAGTTGTACCGTTCACGATGCCAGTTATAGTATGAATACGGTTAACGCTTAAGGACTGCTTTAGAGGTTGAATTACCGGAATACCACCACCCACAGCAGCTTCTAGCATGACGTATACGCCAGCTTGATTGGCAGTTGTGAAAATTTCCGCCCCAAAGCGGGCGATCGCTGCTTTATTGGCGGTGACTACATGCTTACCATTACTTAAAGCTTTCAGGATGAGCGATCGCGCCGGCTCCAGTCCGCCCATCACCTCGACAACTATATCTACCGCCGGATCGTTGACAATTGATTCTAAATCTGTAGTTAAGACTTCCGTAGACAATTCTACTACACGGGGTTTATCGAGCGATCGCACTCCCACCCGATAGATTTCTATCTCTTGCAACAATGGGTGACGCCCAGCGCTATCTTGCAACAACTGCACTGTTCCCGTTCCCACGGTGCCTAATCCCAGTATTCCTAGTTTCACACCCATTTTGCACCCAATTTCACCAATAACAATTGTAGGTAGAGCGTTTGCCCTACCTACTGATTATCCTGCTTCCTTTGTCATTTGTCCTTTGCCCTTTGTCATTTGTCATTTGTCCTTTGCTAATGACTAATGATTAATGATTCATGACTAATGACCAATGACTAATTTAGTATGTTTCTACGTGCCAGCGACCGCCTTTTTTGAGTTGCTTCTGGTAATCACTCCAGGTTACGCCTTCCTTCGCAGCAGCAGCAGTTAAGGCTGCATCAATACCTTCTTCCATACCGCGCAAACCGCAGATGTAGGTGTGGGTTTTTTCATTTTTAATCAACTGCCACAATTCATCTGCGTGTTCTGCTACGCGGTCTTGAATATACATTCTACCGCCTTGGGGATTTTTCTGTTCGCGGCTGATTGCAGCAGTGAGGCGGAAGTTATCAGGATATTTTTGTTGAATTTCTTCCAGTTCTTCCTTATATAAAAGGTTTGGAGTTGTCGGCACACCAAATATTAGCCAAGAGAATCCTTTAAATTGGTATTCTTGGTTCGCTGCTCTTTCCGCATCTTTAAACTGACGCCACAAGTAAGCTCGCATGGGGGCAATACCTGTTCCAGTCGCCATCATAATGACATTAGCATCAGTATCTTGGGGTAACAACATTTCCTTACCCACAGGCCCTGTAATTTTTACCTCTGCCCCTGGTTCCAAGAAACACAAGTGTGTAGAGCAAACACCGTAGACTGTTTCGCTAGTTTCTGGGTGCTTGTACTCCAACTGGCGGACGCATAGTGATACTGTCTTATCATCTACATCATCGCCATGACGAGTTGAGGCGATGGAATAGAGTCTAAGTTTTTCTGGCTTGCCGTTTTTGTCTAATCCTGGCGGAATAATTCCAATACTTTGACCTTCTAGATACTTCAAATCCCCGGCGGAAATGTCAAATTTAAGGTGCTGAACAATACCAATCCCACCTTCTTTGACTAGCGGTTCATTAGATACTACCTTGCCAATAAACGGAGCATTGGGACGGTAAGTGTTTACAGGAACGTCACCGTGGTCTTTTTTGGCTTTCGCTTGAGTCATGGTGTTGCCTTTCTTGTCCTTGTTCTTAAGCTGTTCTTCAGCTGATGATTCAGCGAAGCCTTTGGCTTCACTATCAGCATTTACAGGTGTGGCTTTACCATTTCCTTCACTGTTAGCAGTTTCCTCAGATGTAGCTAACTCGCTGACAACGCTTGTAGCATTCCCAAATGAGGCTTTACCATTAACTGGCTCTAGAGCAGTTATGGGCTGGATGCTAACAATTGTGCCGCCTAGACGAGTGATACGTCGCATTTCTTGATTCATCCGGTTGTAAGGCACTCTGATGAACACACTGCCACTTTTCCGAATTGGGTAGTTAGTTTGATCAGTTTCTTCGCTCTGACGCAAACCCACCACTTCATAAAGGAAGATGCGGCTACCTAATTCTGTGTTGGCAGCACCCTCAACAGCACCTTGATTGTACATTCGTTCTACCACTCCGATAATTTACTTAACCGTTTTTCAAAAAAAAACTATTCCCCTACCTTGCCAGCTTTAGTTTACCGGATTTTCGTTTCACAAAACTGACCATGTAGGAAAAACGGCATCATTGAATTAATGCCTTGCTAAGTACACTCACCAAAGACATGCAGGCATAGCAAAAAACACACCTGTTCACCTTTTAAGGTAAAGGATAAGTCTTGTGGAGAATGTTAATAATGAGTCAATTTAATCTTTTTTTCGTTAACTACCACCCCCATCAGGGAGATGGTTTTTTACCTTATTACCCAACGAGCAACTTAAAGGGGCAGATATTGTAGGAAGCTTGATTCGATTATTACTGGAAGTTAGTGCTCAGTTGACTTCCAAAAATTGCCGTTGCGCTTGCCTACTCCAAGAGTTTAAATCGGAAATGCCAATTCCAGAAGGTTTTCTTCCAATTGGTTTTACTTCTTTAAATCTACTATCTGGGAATATTGTTAGCCATATTCATGACCTGTCTATGGATAATGACATGACTCTGACAACTCCAGCTACAAACATAACGATGTAGAAAACCGTGATTTTAGCAACTCTAATCAGTTTCACTTGATGTGAAAAATCTGTCAACCTTTATCAGTACTTGGCCATAACGTCAACGCTTCTATCTGAGCATATTTATAAATTTACAGCCAAGAATTTGACTAATGCAAGTTCTTTGCTCATTCGTTGGATAGATTTTTGCTTTGAATATATCCAAGTATTGTCGAGCAGGAATTACAATTTAGGAACATCAAAAAATTTGCGGCAATAATAAATTATACCTTATAGTCTTGTTTATAGTCACAAGTAGCGGACTGATAAAGGTGCAACGCTGATGGGCAAAGCTGATCCCCATTTTTAAATTAACAACTAAATCAACAAAAAAATGGTTCATGAACCACCCTAATTCTTCTTAAGAGCAATCTTGTATGGGATACCCCCTTCTGTTAAAATCAAATATACCACTAGGATTAAATACTTACCGGCACCAAAATTCAGGCTAGTCCGACGAGTAGCAACTTAATTACTTTTGTTGCCTACTTGCTTGGTGTCTTATAGATGTGCTAGGTAGCAAGAACGCAGGATAAACCAAAGGGGTAAACTCCTGGCTTCAGGATCTGCTGTGTGAAAAAATATTGAGACAATTTTAGTATTTTAGAGGAGATTTATGACAAATAAGCCGGAACGCGTGGTACTGATTGGAGTAGCCGGAGACTCTGGGTGCGGGAAATCTACGTTTTTGCGTCGTTTGATTGATTTGTTTGGTGAAGATTTAATGACAGTCATTTGCTTAGATGACTATCATTCCCTAGATCGCAAACAGCGTAAAGAAACGGGGATAACAGCACTAGACCCCAGAGCAAACAATTTTGACCTGATGTATGAGCAAATTAAAGCGCTCAAAAGTGGTCAAGCGATTGATAAACCGATTTATAACCACGAAACTGGCTTGATTGATCCGCCAGAGCGGATAGAGCCGAATCACATTATAGTTGTTGAAGGGCTGCATCCTTTATATGATGAGCGGGTGCGATCGCTAATCGACTTCAGTGTTTATTTTGACATTAGTGATGAAGTCAAAATTGCCTGGAAAATCCAGCGAGATATGGCTGAACGTGGCCATCGCTACGAAGATGTCTTAGCGCAAATCAATTCCCGCAAACCTGACTTTGATAAATTTATCGAACCACAAAGAGAATTTGCTGATGTGGTTCTGCAAGTATTACCCACGAACTTGATCAAAAACGACACGGAGCGCAGAGTCTTGCGAGTACGTATGCTCCAGCGCGAAGGTAAGGAAGGCTTTGAGCCAACCTACCTATTTGATGAAGGGTCAACAATTAATTGGACTCCTTGTGGACGCAAGCTGACCTGTTCTTATCCTGGTATGCAACTGTATTACGGTTCAGATGTTTACTACGGCCGCTATGTCTCAGTACTAGAGGTGGATGGTCAATTTGACAACTTGGAAGAAGTAATTTATATCGAAACCCATCTCAGCAATACATCCACTAAATATCAGGGTGAATTGACTCACTTGTTACTCCAGCACCGCGAGTATCCAGGTTCCAATAATGGTACTGGTTTCTTCCAAGTGCTTACAGGTTTGAAAATGCGTGCTGCCTATGAGCGGTTGACAACTACCGAAGCAAAGTTAGCAGTTCAAGTTTAAAGCAGCGGTGTTTGTGTCAAAGTTTGTGGGGGCGCTTCTGGGTGTCCCCTTTTTTTGTGTTATTAAATACTTTTAACTACAAAATAATTAGCATAAATTGATCTTTTTTACAGATACTTACCTGATAACTAGTGGTTTTTATCGATATTAAGAAGATATTAACGACTGAAGTATAAATATTGTTATGATTTCATAAATTAATGTGAGTTCGACTGCTTATATGGTGTTCACCTAACGAGCCGAATCAAAAGACCTCTAAGAGGTTTTACTACCCAAAACCATGTCTCTTTGAGTCAGAGAGGGGCAGGCTTGAACTTTAGTTCAAGTTAGGGACAGGTTCATCTAACTCACGCTAAATTAGGTAGTTGAACTAAATACTACATTTAGTTCAGCCAAAAAGATCAAGTCAGGAGGAATTCCTTTGTCTCGTCGATATCTATTTACCTCGGAGTCAGTCACCGAAGGTCATCCAGATAAAATCTGCGATCAGATTTCTGATACCATTTTGGATGCCCTACTGACACAAGACCCCAGCAGCCGCGTCGCTGCTGAAGTAGTAGTTAATACTGGTTTGGTGCTAATCACTGGTGAAATAACCACCAAAGCCAATGTGAATTTCGTCAATCTCGCCCGTCAGAAAATTGCTGAAATTGGCTATACCAATGCCGATAATGGGTTTTCTGCTAACAGCACCAGCGTTTTGCTGGCTTTAGACGAACAATCACCCGATATTGCCCAAGGCGTTAACACCGCCCAAGAAACCCGCGAACAAGATAGCGATGAACAATTTGACAAAATTGGTGCGGGCGATCAAGGTATAATGTTCGGTTTTGCCAGTAACGAAACACCAGAACTGATGCCTTTACCCATCAGTCTCGCCCACCGCATTGCTCGCCGATTGGCAGCAGTCCGCAAAACAGGTGAATTGTCATACCTGCGTCCTGACGGTAAAACCCAAGTAACTGTGATCTACGAAGATGGACGTCCAGTAGGTATTGATACTATTCTAATTTCTACCCAACATACAGCCAGTATTGGGGAAATCACGGATGAGGCGGCTGTACAAGCCAAAATTAAACAAGACCTCTGGTTAGCAGTGGTCGAACCTGTTTTTGGCGACATTGACATTAAGCCTAATGAGGAAACACGTTTTTTAGTCAACCCCACTGGCAAATTTGTCGTTGGTGGTCCTCAGGGAGACTCTGGTCTGACAGGACGGAAAATAATTGTTGACACCTACGGTGGTTATTCACGGCATGGTGGCGGCGCTTTTTCTGGTAAAGATCCTACGAAGGTAGACCGTTCTGCTGCTTATGCTGCTCGTTATGTGGCGAAAAATATTGTCGCTGCTGGGTTGGCAGAAAAAGTTGAAATTCAGCTATCCTATGCCATTGGCGTAGCACGACCAACAAGCATTCTGGTTGATACCTTTGGCACCGGTAAAGTGGATGAAGAAACCTTACTGGAATTAATCAACCAGCACTTTGAACTGCGTCCGGCGGGGATTATTCATGCCTTCAACTTACGTAACTTACCAAGTGAACGAGGCGGACGTTTTTATCAGGACGTCGCGGCTTACGGTCATTTTGGGCGGGCTGATTTAGACTTACCTTGGGAACAGACCGATAAAGCCGAGTTCTTGAAGCAAGCAGCAAATGAGTTGCTTTCGGCAGTAGTTGCTCAAGCACTAACTTAGACTTATACGCTACTGCAAAAACTTAATTTGTTTATATATATCTGAGGGTATTGGCAACTTCACAAATTGTTTATACCCTCATTTATCTAAAACAGAATTTAGCATGAATTCTGACTTTGCAATATTTGAATTTTTTTCGGAATCTTAACCCTATCTGGGGTGTTAAGCTGTCGCGCAGAGATTAGTGACAACTATTTTGAGGAGAAATTATGCAAGAGTTTGTGATTTATCAAGATATCCTTCAAAAAGGAAGACAGCAGGAAGCGCTAGCACTGATAAAATGCGAACAATTGCAGAAATTAACGAAAAAATTAGCCGCCAACGTGCGGTAGTATTGACAACTGAAGAATTAAAAGCACGAGTTGTAGAAATCGGTGTTACTAAAGCAGCTAAAGAAGTTGATGTAATTACCACTGGCACATTTGAGCCGATGGAATCAAGTGGTGCAATTATCAATCTCGGACACACTGACCCCCCGATAAAAATTCGCCGATGCTGGTTAGATGGCGTTCCAGCATACTCTGGTTTTGGGGCAGTAGATTTATATTTGGGTGCGAGTTCTGCTGTAGAGACGACGGACGGGGAAGAAGTCAGAGAACGTGGCGGCGGTCATGTAATCGAAGATTTGATCGCTGGTAAACCAATACACGTAAAAGCGCAAGGACAAGTAACAGATTGTTATCCCAGAGCAACTTTTGAAACTACAATTACCAATGAAACGATTAATCAGTTTTATTTATTCAATCCGCGCAATCTTTATCAAAATTTTATTGTTGGGGTAAATGGTGGCGATCGCCCCCTCTTCACCTATCTCGGCCCTTTACAACCGCGTTTAGGGAATGCCGTTTACTCTAACCCCGGTGCTATTTCCCCCTTACTCAACGACCCCGATTTGCAACTCGTTGGTATAGGTACTCGAATTTTTTTAGGCGGTGGTATTGGCTATGTGGCGTGGGAAGGCACTCAGCACTTTCCTTTACAAAAGCGTTTAGCTAATCGTACACCGATTGGACCTTCCGCCACTTTAGCTTTAATCGGTGATGCCAAGCAAATGGATGCTCACTGGGTGCGGGGATGTTACTTCAAAAGTTATGGCCCCTCATTGATGTTAGGCGTTGGTGTACCACTACCTGTGTTAAATGAACAAGTAGTTGAACGCTGCGCCGTCCAAGATCAAGACTTAGTAGCCCCAATAGTGGATTTTTCCATTCCCCGGCGCGTTCGTCCCACCTTTGGTTTAGTGAGTTACGCCCAACTCAAATCTGGGAGGATCACCATTGAGGGCAAAGCTGTACGCTCTGCCCCCTTAGCGAGTTTGTTTTTTTCTAGGCAAGTCGCCCTAGAGTTGAAAAAGTGGATCGAAGCAGGTACGTTTACCCTGACAGAACCAGTTGCCCCAATTCCGATGGAGCGATCTTTTCTACCCCAAGACCGGAGGACGGATTTTTGAGGGGATGAGAGGGAGTTTATTTCCCCTGCTCCCTCATCTCCCCCTGCTTCCCCTGCCCCCCATACTTTATTCTTGAGTCGGTTTCGGTCGCTTGATGGGCTTAGGAGCGGGCGTTTTAGGTATAGGTTTTGACACTACAGAGGTATCGCCGCCTGCGCCTGTTTTCTTGATAGGACGTGGGGTTTCACCACTGCGTCTGGGGGGAAATGGTTTTCTACCAGCACCACCGCCACCGCCAGCACGAGGGACACCTTTGAATGGTGGTTTACGTTTTTTGGGCAAGTCAGCGATCGCCTCAGCTTTTTCTACTATTAAAACGTCAGCTTCTCGCTTGGCTTGGAAGTCCCAGAACTTTCCTACTGCTTTGGTAGTCAGCACACCCCTCAATTTCAATTTAAAATATTTGGGCTTCTCAGTTGGTTTGCGTGCAGCCTGCCTAATTTTGACTACCAAGCTCTTAGCGTCAAAAGATTGGTATACTACCTCACCACGAACAGAAAAACCACCATCTGCAACTTCTGATGAGGGAATTACGGGAATTGTACTTAGTTCAGAGTTCTCGGATAAGCCATCATCGGGTGTCTGTAATTGCAACTCCAAGTCTGACTCGTCTTCATCTGTTGAGTTTTTTGCCAGATTTTCTGGCTCCCAAACTCCGACGATTTGGATATGCAAGGTATCATTTTCTTGTCTTGTACGTGGATATACTACCCACAAGTGTTCTTTTTCTAAGTCTAGATGATTCTTGACTAAGCTCATAATCCGGCCTAGGAGGACGGCATTGAGTTCTACACCATCGGTAGTCAGCAGCGTACCTTGAGTAAATTGTTCGCTGCTAGCATGATACCGACCCCTGACCAACCCGATCGCTCGATATTGCATCGGCTCACTGGGAGGCGGAATCGGTTGCTGTCGATTGACTAAGTTCCCATTTGAGTCAGTCTCAATGGGGTTAACAGGCGAGTTTTCAGGCTTAGAGGACTTGGCTGCTATATGAACATTAGCGGCTGCCTCTATGTTAGTTGGGCCCTGGTTAGAGGCAGAAGAATTGGAAGATTCAGGCAACGGCATCAGGTCGGAATTCATAAAAACTCCTTGCGGCGGAGACACATCCCATTGTGGGATTTTACAAAGGCAGCTGGAAAGAGCATTTGTGCGACTGATGAAAGTATATTTGCTTTTAACAAAGTCACACTAGGGTACTCTATAACAATACTAAAGGCGCTAAATTGAGTGTATAAACACTAAACGTGTAATTTAGCGCCTTTACACTAGTTTCGGAAGCATATCATAGCTACAATTCTGATGGCTCCTCCTAAAGTCATCACTTACTTTAGCAGTGTAAATAGTTAATTGTTATAAAATTCACAGGCAATTGGCGGTATTCCGCAAAGTTTTGGAAATTTTTAACTTTACGATTTGTGTAAATGATAATGTCATTAAAATTTAGGAGAAAGACAAAACTGTGTCTCAACCGCGCAATCGTTGGATAGTTCAAATCGTCTTGGCGGTGGCAATTCTTGCTTTTGTGGGTGTTTCGGTGATTCCCATAATTGGAGCATTTAATAATACGCCACCCTCAAACCAGAATACCGCTAGTACCAGAGGCACTTTGACCTCTGCTGACCAAAAATCAAAACTGGAAGACGAAGTACGGGGTTATGAACTGGTTTTGCAAAGGGAACCAGAAAATCAGACTGCGCTCAAGGGCTTATTGCAGGCACGGCTACAATTATTGAGTCAAAAAGAAAAAAGCGAGGTTAAACCAGCTGATATTCAAGTTGTGATTGAACCTTTAGAAAAGTTAGCCAAGCTAAATCCCGAACAGTCAGAATATTCAGTGCTACTGGCTCAAGCCAAACAACAAATTGGCGATCGCGAAGGAGCAGCTCAAGCTTATCGCTCGATTTTAGAGACGAAACCAGGCGATTTGAAGGCTTTACAAGGAATGGTGGCTCTGTTAATCAGTCAGCAACGCCCGGAAGCAGCCATTGGTTTGCTGCAAGAAACTCTCTCTAAGGCAGCCCAAGCAAATACAATTCAGCCTGGAAGTGTAGATACAGTAGCCGTGCAGGTGCTCTTAGGTTCTGTTCACGCTTCCCAGAAACGCTACACTCAAGCTAGCTCTGTATATGACCAAGCAATTAAGAAAGATCCCAAGGATTTTCGCCCCGTTGTCGCCAAAGCGATGCTCTTGAAACAACAGGGCAAAGACGCAGATGCAAAACTTTTATTTGATAGCGCCGCAGCTTTAGCACCTGCTCAGTACAAAGATGAAATTAAGAATGCAGCAACGGCTTCGCCCCTCCCTAATCCTGCTGCATCTCCCGCGCCTTCACCGGAAAGTACTCCGAAGTAATAGGCATTAGGCATTGGGCACTTGTACTAAGGGTATCGTTAAAGCGAAAGCTCCGCTAACGCGTCGCATCTCGTAGAGAAGTATTGGGCATTGGTTATTAATTTTTCTCTCCTCCTCCGCTTCCCCTGCTTCCCCTGCTCCCCCTGCCCCCTGCCCCCTGCTTCCCCTGCCCCCTGCCCCCTGCCCCCTGCCCCCTGCCCCCTCCCCCCCGCCTCCCCTACTTCATCCCCTCACGCTCCCTCAATGGCAGCAATAACACCAAACAGCAAAAACAGGCATCCGCCAATTAAGGTGAGTTGACGCTCAGAAATTCGTCCGGCAATCATTTTGCCGCCGATAACTGCGATCGCAGCACAAATGCCATGTCCTAAAATTGCACCTATTGTCACTCCAATGGGATTATTACCTGCGGCTAGGGCAATGGTGGCAATTTGCGTGCGATCGCCCCACTCTGCCATAAATGTCAACACAAAAGCTTCTATGATAATTGCCAAGGAAGTCTTTTGCTTTGGTAGCTCCAAATCTGCTTTTTTCACCGCAGCTTCGGCCTCTTCTATAACTTCTGTATCACAAGCAGCAGGAGACATCTTACTAGCGTCATATAACAGCTTGAAACCAAACGCAATAAACAAAGCTATTTCGGCGTAATGAATATAAACTTTTGGTAAAAAAGATACCGCTTGTCCAAATAGCACCGAAAGGATTGTCATCGCCGCTAAAGCGGCTGTCACACCTGTAAATACCAGCCGCCGCGAGTGGTGCATTGCCAAAATTACGGCAATAAAAAATGTTTTATCGCCTAATTCGGAAACTGTTATTAATAATAAACCTGCGGTAAAAGCTGTTAACACTCTCTCAAGCTCCTGAAAAATCATTTACCGATGTGAAGCTTGATGAGAACCAAAAGACCTCACCAAGTTTACACTTTTCGGTGTGAACTTAGTGAAGGTCTCGCTTTCAAATATTGATTACTTGCCACCTGAACCAGGCTCATCGCCAGTATGTTGATTCAGATGTACTGGCTTTTAATTTTTTTGGCCAGCAGCTACTCCCCTTCTATGCGAATGTGATTATACATCTTTTCCGGGTAGAAGTCAACGAATTAGGAAATCAAGAGGTATTGGCAGTTTTCATAGAAAATGTTTAGATAATTTTTCGTATATCTTTACTGTGATTGTAGTCTGGAAGAATGCTTAGACATAGCCCGTCATAGACATCGCACTAACGCTACAACGGCGTAACCTATTAGCTATGTAGAGTGAAACTATCAATTAAGTCAGAGGTGACGTAATAATCACCTCAACCTATTGTTTACTTGCACATAATGCCAATTCATTCAAAAAAATAGATCGATCAATCATGCACAGGGTTAAGGCCAAATCCTCTTCTATTACGCAAGTCCAACCAACTTTGCGCTTAGTTCCCACATGCGATCGCCTTTTTCATCATCGCGGGCTTGAGGAGAGACCTTTTGAACAAAGGACTTGCCATCTTTCTTCTGGCGATTTCCCCAACTCCAATAAGCACCAGATTGATTGTATTCAGGTTCGGCAACTACCGCAGCAACCCGTTCTCCTGCCAACTCCTGAGACACATATCCCCCAGTGATGTACTTCTGGAATAATGGGAAAATTTTCTGAAATAGGGGATAGTGGTTTCTAAATAGCGGCGTTTCTGCAACACATCCCGGATAGAGAGAGCTGAAGGCGATACCTGTTGACTCGTGATAGCGCCGATGCAGTTCCCGCATAGTCAGCACGTTGCAAACCTTGCTGTCTTTGTAAGCTTTGACGGGTTCAAACTTCTTGCCGTCAATCATTGAGATTGGCTCTTTAAATCCTTCTGCAAACCCTTGCAAATCGCCCAAGTCGGGACGCGGCGGAATCTTCCCACCCAGTTCGTCTGGATTGTGGGTGACAGTTCCTAAAATTACGAGCCTTGGCTCTGAAGATGACTTCTTCAGATCCTCTAGCATTAGGTTGCACAAAAGGAAATGTCCGAGGTGATTTGTGGTGACAGTTAACTCGTAACCTTCTGGACTGCGTAAAGGCTCCTTTATTAAGGGCATATAAATTGCGGCGTTGCACACCAAAGCATCTAGAGAGTTGCCGCTTGCTCGAAAGTTATTCACAAATTGTCGAACGCTTTCTAAAGAGCCAAGATCGATATGCATGATAGTGTAGCTACCCTGGTGGGGGATTCCTACAGATTGGGCTGCAAGTTGAGCCTTCGCTATATCCCTACAAGCCATTACTACATACCATCCTCTTTCAGCAAGAGCCTTGGCAGCGTACAAACCGACCCCCGAAGAGGCACCTGTGATTATAACCGTTGGCTTGTGATGTTGTTCCATTATGTTGAGCCTCCATTGACTGTCTCTAGGATCTCACACCAGTGAGCCATCATTGTCACCAGCTTTTTCAATGCTGGATTAACCTGAACTAACCCGTACTCCAAATAAGTACTCTTAATTTTTTACTCTCGTTTTGAGAGACTATAGAAGTAATTGATTTTTTATTGAAAAAATATGGCAAAAAAGCTAGAAAGAAATGCATTTAATTGCAATTCGCAAGCTTCGCACTGATACCGCTCAGTATCGCGATTTCAAGAAACAGATTGACAACTGGTATGCAACTGTGAAAAAAACAGAATGGCAGAACTTAGAGGACGTTCGTAAGATTTACAAGGATGCTGAAGCAGTTGGAAACTTTACTGTTTTCAATATCAAGGGTAATGATTATCGCCTAATTGTCGGTATTGATTATGAAGACCAGGTAGTTTACTACAAATACTTTCTTACACATACTGAATACGATAAAGGCAAATGGAAAAATGACTTTTACTTTTGACGAAACTGCTTATCGCAATCTGCTAGCTGAAGTTGCTCCCAAGCTAATTGAGACGGAAGAGGAGTATGAACGTGTGTTGACAGTGGTAGAGCGTCTAACCTTTGCGAAAAATCGTACTCCAGAGCACCGAGTTTTACATAAATTGCTGGTGAAGCTGATTGAAGTATATGAAACACAGAACTACCTGATGGATTTATCTGTACCTCATGAGATACTTCAACACATCATGGAAGCAAGTGGAACCCGCCAAGCTGACTTGGTAGGGGTTATTGGATCAAGCGGTGTAGTGTCTGAGGTTGTTAATGGTAAGCGTTCGATTAGCAAGGCACAAGCCAAAATGCTTGGTGATTACTTCAAGGTTTCACCTAGCCTATTTATCTAAGCCTCAATTTAAAGCGTGTGGGAATACCGTTTTTGGTACACCAAAGTAGTGATGTAGTTTTAGTAAGTTGGCTAGGGGCTTTCTTGCATTGCCTTCAAGGAATTCTCAGACCGCGCTATACCCCCACCCAACACTAAACTAATTTCTATTATTTAACTAATCAACTTTCAGCTTTGCCAATATCTCTAAGCGTTTAAGATAATTCTTCATATATTCAGGACTCTCTGTTGGAACACAACCATCGTTATACAAGTAAATTCTGTCTGTATTTGAATCACTATTGCAAGAGAGCTTTGCTACTGTTGCTGAACCTATACCTTTCAATTCAACGCTAATAGGATAGTCTTGATACTCGATGTGTTCCCTAGTCTTAAAACCAACTGGCTTGTATTCCCTATTAAGGACTACCTATCGTCCATCAGGTTGTTTTTCAAGGCAATAAGGAAGAAAGACTGATCTGAAGTCGTTAAGCGCCATATCGTTTTCCTTGGCTGCAATATTACACTTTCTGCCCTAGTGATATCACTAATACCAGTTTTTTTCCAAGATAATAGCTGCGATTCAAGGACAGTTAGGTTCTTGTCACTAGCTCAATGATTTATAGTCATGTTTTTAATCGAGGTGGACGAGGTGGTTACAGTCCCCTCGATTCATTGTGCAAGGGAGATCAGAAGATTTATTACCTCCAGTTAATACTTCCGCTCTTTTGGCTCAAACATAGTAATCGCCACAGGACGATATTGAATGTCAATTCCCGCAGGTGAATAGTAAGCCATTGTGTGTTTGAGGAAGTTGGTATCATCTCGCTCAGAATAATCTTCGCGGAAATGAGCGCCACGACTCTCTTGGCGATTTAAAGCTGATGCCAAAATAGTCTGTCCCACTACCATCAAACTTCGCAATTCCAAAGCTTCCACAAGTTCCGTATTCCAGCAACTACCTTTATCATCTAAATAAATTTGAGGATATTGCTGTTGGATTTCTTCTAGTTTGTGCAACCCTTCACTCATTAATGCCTCAGTGCGGAAAACACCGCAGTAATCAGTCATACAATCCTGGAAAGCTTGACGAACTTGGTTAATGCGATACTGTCCTGGTTGTTCTAGCAAAGCTTGGATTTGTTGCTGGGCTTCCGTTACATATCGTTGCTCATCTACAGAGGGCAACTTGCGTTTTTGGACAAATTGCGCGATCGCAGCCCCGGTTCTCTTGCCATAAACGACACATTCCAGCAGAGAATTACTCCCTAAGCGATTAGCACCATGTACGGAAACACAAGATGTTTCGCCAGCAGCAAAGAAGGCATCAACTAAACCATCACCACTACTGCGGACTTGCCCATCAGTATTAACCGGAATACCACCCATACAATAGTGAATTGTCGGACGGACTGGCATAGGTTGAGTTACTGCGTCAACACCTACCAAACGGTGTGCTTCTTCCCAACAGAAGGGGACGCGACTCATAATTTTTTCTTTGCCCATGTGGCGTAGATCGAGATAGACAAAGGGGCCCCCAGCACTACCGTCGAGATGAATACCACGTCCGGCGCGAATTTCGTAAGCGATCGCTCGTGAGGTAATATCACGAGGAGCCAGTTCCATGCGACTGGGTGCATAGTTCGCCATAAAGCGATCGCCTTCACTATTTATCAGATACGCCCCTTCACCCCGTACTGCTTCTGAAATCAGCACCCCTACCGGATATAAACCAGTGGGATGAAATTGGACAAATTCCATATCTTCTAAAGGCAAACCTGCGATCGCAGTCATTGCCAAACCATCACCCGAAGAAGCGTAATCATTAGAGGTGGTGTTATAAACGCGACCATAGCCCCCTGTGGCAAACATCACCGCCTTGGCTCGCACCACCTCTATATGTCCATCCAAAAGATTGAACATTACCACACCCTTCGCCTCATTTTCTTCTAAAATGAGACGCATCACATACCATTCTTCATAAACTTGCACTCCATAACGCCGCAAATTGTTAACCAATTCGTGCAAAATTGCGTGACCGGTCTTATCAGCCGCGTAGCAAGTGCGATTGTGGGAATGTCCGCCAAAAGCCCGTTGAGCAATGCGCCCATCGGGTAAGCGAGAGAACAAAACGCCCATGTGTTCCAAGTCAATTACCACATCTGGCGCTTCTTGGGCGAGAATTGCCACAGCATCTTGGTCTGCCAAGTAATCAGAACCCTTGATAGTATCAAAAGCATGTGCTTCCCAAGTATCTGCTGAATCAACATTTTTCAACGATGCAGCCATACCACCTTGAGCCGCCACCGAGTGCGATCGAATTGGGTGTGTTTTGGCAACCACAGCAATATTTAAATTAGGGTCAGTGCGGGCAATTTCTACAGCAGCCCGACATCCCGCCAATCCACCCCCGACAATAATCACATCGTGTTCTAGCATAATTAGCCCCTAATTGCAAACCACTGCTGTTCTATTGTAGAGACGGGATTAATCAGACAGTGCGTTGCATCTCTACAAAAAAAATCCCTGCCTATAGATCAGGGATTTTATTACAAATTTTGAAATTAGGAGGGAAAAGTTAAAAATGAAGAGTTAGGTCTTCACTTATAACTCCTAACTCCTAACTCCTAACTCCTAACTCTTCAGCTAGTCGCTTGTACAGGTTGTTGTTGAGACACATTACCTGGCATGGGTTCCATTTTGGTTTCAGGCCCTACAGGAGTGAGTTCAATATGATTTAACAAGGTAGTGACAAACGCAAACAACAAGAAAGGTAGCGATAACAGAACGACCAGACCCGCTGTTGCTAAAGCGTACACGGGTCGCTTGGCACCCATTAGCGCCAAGGCTGATGCCAAACTTAGGGTAATTGTAATCAACCAAACAATTATTTGACCGTAGATATCACCGAAAGTCAGGGTACAGACAAACCGATACTTTTGAATATTATTTCCGATCATCAAATTTGCCTCAAGTCTCTCCTAATAGGTTCTACGTTAGAACTATGTTTGCTTTGTAGACAATTTCTAAATATTTTTGCAAGCTTCGTAATATAACTTCACAATCAACTTTTTTTGTTACAAAGCGCAATTTCTAGTACAGCATGACGGAAATAGACCAACCATCCGCTACTGTAAGCCTTTCTTTGGTAGTCGCTACTTGGAATTCTCCTCTTCTCTTGTACTACGGAGTTAGCACAAAAACTAAGAGAGCTAGTACGGCACGGCGTAAATAGAGCAACCATTTAAAATCCCTAAAGAGCTTATTCCATAATACTTTTGACTTTTGACTTTTGGCTTCCGGCTTGCGGTACTAGGTGTTGATATAGGCTAAGTTTTTTGTTAAAAGTTTTCGCAATCCTAATCAACTCCTTAACAAATAGGCTCTTTGCCTAAAGCAAAAATTATTTTTGTCATCTGCCAAATTCCAGATATTTAGAATATGGTATTTAATTTTTTGATAGTAAATATTAACTAGATAAATCCCGTAAAGTCCGAATGGAAAAACCAATTTTTTGATGTTAAATTTTGAGTATTGCCCGAATTTGTTGACTTTTAATCAACAAAAGCCTTTATTTTTCGTGGCGATATTGTTTTAGGAGTGAACGTGAATACTATTTTTTTTCGTAAAGGTGTTTTTTGGTTATCAAGTATAACTGCTCTTACAGTCCTGAGTAGCGGCTTATCCGCGAGTGCCCAGACAGTGGATAAGGTCAGCAGTCAGCCATTAACCGAGCCTTCCGCAACCGTAGCCTCTCACAACGAGTTTAGTACAGAACTTGACACTGTAAGCCAAAATTTCTCTACAGAAACAATTGAAACATTTACAGCAACAAATTTAGCTAAGGTACAGCAGTCCCCAAACCCTGCGATACAGGAAAACGCCAGTGTAACGCCTACACCCATTCCAGGCACAGTGGCAACCTCATCTGCAACGCTTACCTCTGAGTTTGTGCAACCGACTTCTCAAACTACTTCTCAACCATCTGCTACCAAAGTAGCGCAATCAGATATTGATTTAGGTACAACTACCCGTGGCGGTAGCAGCTATATTGGCGTTGCTGCTAACATTGGTTTGAGTGGTGGTGAAACGTCTTTGGGCGACGGTAACTTCGCAGTAGTCAGCAAAATCGGACTGACAAATTCTATATCGGTGCGACCTTCAGCCGTATTTGGGGACAACACTACAGTTCTAGTTCCGATCACCTATGATTTTACGTTCAAGTCAGCAGATGCTTTTAGCGAACCGTTAGCGATCGCACCTTACGTTGGAGTGGGTGCAGCTTACAAAACTGGTGATGATTCGCAATTAGGCTTTTTAGTAGCTGGTGGCATTGATGTGCCTCTAACCCCTCAATTCACTGCAACGGCTGCTGTGAATGCCGGATTTTTCGATGAAACTGATATAGGCTTATTGTTAGGAGTTGGTTACAACTTTACTGGCTTTTAAGAGTTAGGAGTTATGAGTTAGAAGTTAAGAGTTAGTAATGTTTCACTTATAACTCCTAACTCCTAATTCCTAACTTTCTATTTAGGGGTAACTTTATCAATTACCTTGATTTTGCCATCGTCTCCTACTGTCCAAACATCATAAACACCGACGACATCGCCGTTAGCATCAACATCAACGTTGCCACTAGCTCCTTGATAGTTAATCTTTTTACCATCTTTAAGTAACTTCAATCCCTCGCAGACATCGGTAACTTCCGTGCCAGTCCCATCAGCCACTTCACGGATTTTGCTGGCTATACCAACGCCTGTATTTTGTTTAGCAGCTTGTGCAGCCAACGTCAATAAAGCAGCCGCATCCCAAGCTTGAGGAGCGTATTCTCCTGGCGCACCACCCTTTTTATCCTTCCACAGCTTGGTAAAAGCTTCTAGTGCTTTACCATCGGAACCAGGTACTGTACCGATCGCTCCAGTTAAAATGAATTTATCACCATCTTTGCCAACTTGTTCGGGAAAAGTAGGTGATTTCACCCCATCTGTCAGCAAAATTTGCACTCCCTTTGTCACACCTTGCTGATAGGCGGCTTTCAGGAACAGACTACCAGTTTCAGCATAAAGTACAGCTAGGACTGCATCTGGTTTACCAGCAAAAGCAGCAGCCGCTTCTGTATCAAATGTCTGGGCTTTTGGATCGTAGCGAACAGGCTTATCTTTATTAACTATAGTTCCACCCAATTTTTCAAAAGTTTGCACAAATGCTTTTTCAAAGCCAACGCCATAGTCGTTATTAATCACGACTGTAGAAACTCGCTTGAAACCTTTTTTTCTGGCAAGTTGGGCTAAAGCTAGTGCCTGGTAGGTATCAGGGGGAGCAGTACGCGCCCAAAAGCCTTTATAGTCGCCTTTTTGGGCCTTTTCAGTAAAGACAGGACTGGTACTACCAGGGGAAACTAGCATGACTTTATTCGGTGTAGCAATGGAGACTGCTGCACTAGAAACGCTACTGGCAAAGGAGCCAACTACACCTGCCACTTTATCTAAAGTTGCAAGTTTGGTCATACCGGCTGCACCCGCTCTGGGGTCGGTTTGGTCGTCTACTTGCACTAAGGTAACTGGTTCACCATTCACCCCACCACAAGCGTTAACAGTATCAACGAGTAAAGGGACAGAACCTAGCATTTGCTGTCCAACAGAAGCTAAGTCGCCTGTTGTCGGTAGCAGGGAACCAATTTTTAGCGCTTTATCACTGCTTGTAGTAGTTGAGTTTGCTGCTGGGGTAGCGGTATTTCCGGTGTTAGCTGTGCCATTGGGAGTACTATTATCACCACAAGCCCCAACTAGGAACCCAATTGCTAGAGTAGCTATACTGAAGGTTAAGGCGGCACTAATTTTTCTCATAAGTAACTTTGACTCCTCAAATATTTAGGAGCCTAAAAGTAAGATTCAAACTAGATTTTTAAATTAGCTGTATCTTATCAGGACTCCAAAAGATAAATCATATCATCCATCTTTGGGAGTAGAAATATTTACACTAGATTATTATTGTTCCACACAGAACATACTCTGTGTATCAAAGCTGTCTATCAAAGCCTGGAAAACGGAGAGGGAGGGATTCGAACCCTCGGTACGGAGTTGCCTGCCGTACAACAGATTAGCAATCTGCCGCTTTCGACCACTCAGCCACCTCTCCATGACTCACGAATATCAATGTTATCAGATTTGTTTGGGAGAGTCAATAGTCATTAGTCATTGGTCATTGGTTATTTACAAAACCCTGAGGACTAATGACTAATTTTTTAAAGGACTTGCGATCGCATCCAAGCCAGGGGCAAAGTGCGTAACTTTTTCCACTGGGGAACGTAAGCCCGTTGACTGAACACATCATAATCGTTGCGTTCAATCACCTCCAAAATCTGACCGTACAGCATTGATGCTGCCCACACAGGCCAACGGGCATCAGATGCTAAATAAGTAATTCCCTGGTCGGATGTGCTATAGAATTGGCGGGCCCGTTCGATTTGAAAGCGCATCAGCGCCCGCCAACGATCATCTACCACACCTTTGAAGAAGTCTTGCTCGGTGTAGTTGAATTTTGCCAAGTCCTCAAGGGGAATGTAGATTCGCCCCCGTTTGGCATCTTCTCCCACATCCCGCAGGATGTTGGTGAGTTGATTGGCAATTCCCAGAGCGATCGCTTCTTCTATGGGAACATAAGGTTGTTTGTTCTGCTGCCACGGAGCGGTGTATATGGTGCTATCTACACCCATAACTGCTGTAGACATTAAGCCAACAGTGCCAGCAACGCGGTAACAGTAGAGGTATAAATCCTCAAAGGTTTCATAACGACTGCGATATAAATCCATGCGCTGACCGGCAATCATATCCCGAAAGGGCTGAATGTCCATCGGAAAGCGCTGGAGGGTATCAGCTAAAGCGACATCGTAATTTTCTAATGGGTGTCCCGCAAAAATCGATTCCAGCTGCTGTTCCCATAGGTCTAGGGTTTCTGGCGTGGTAATAGCAGATGCGGGCCCATCTACCAATTCATCTGTACGGCGACACCAAGCGTAAATTGACCAAATAGATTGACGTTTTACCGGACTCATGAGCAAAGTACCCAGGTAAAAAGTCTTGGCATACTTTGCTGTGAGATGCCGACAAAGTTTGTATGACTCGTCTACAGAGACCAGCGTTTTCATGCGCGGGGGGGAATCAGGCAGTTGCAGCATTCGTTGCGGGCGGTCGGGTGAGCGTTTGCAGGTTTGAGGAATTTGCTACCGGGAGAGCCTCAGAAATTGCCTGCGCTGTCAGCTTACCAGAAAGTACGGCACCTTCCATACTGCCTAAGTAGCGTTGCATGGTATAACTTCCGGCGAGATAGAAGTTGGCAATGGGCGTAACTTGTGCTGGACGGTACTGTTGACGACCAGGGGTCGCTTTGTAAACTGAACGCGGCGTTTTCACCACATGAGATTTCAGCAATGTTGCTGGATTGTCTCCCCCAAAGTGGTCGGGGAAAAGTTTTTCCAACTCAGCAAGCGTTGCAGCCACAATCTCCTCATCAGATTTGGCAATCCAATCTTTTGCCGGAGCTAGAACTAATTCCAGCATTGAGCGATTGGGGTTGGCGTATTCACGGCAGGTATTGCTCATATCAGCATAAACGCTTAGGAGGGGCGATCGCGAAAAAAGCAAGTGATCAATTTCTGTAAGTTTCCGATCAAACCACAGATGCAGGTTAATCACTGGTACTCCTTCCAAGCCTTCTAGCTTCTTGAAAAACTCCATCAGCTTCCAAGGTTTAGGCAACATGACCTTCAGAGGGTCAACCGACATGGCAGATACATACGAATCTGCTGTGATAACTTCATCTTCTGCCCCATTTAAGCCCCGAATCAAGTATCCTTTCACCGTGCCATCGGCGTTGAGCAAAATTTCTTTCAAGGGGGCATTCAACCGCACTTCTCCACCGCGCTCTGTGATGTAATCTACGATTGGGCTGCATAGACGTTCTGTGGGAGAACCATCCAAAAATGCAATCTTGGAGCCATACCGTTCTTGCAGAAAGCGATTCAGTGCAGTTAACAGAATCGTTGCTGAAACTTCATCAGGATTGATAAAGGTGAGTGCTTTACATGCGGCGATAAAAACGTCACTAGTTACTCGCTCGTCAACACCTTGCCTTTTCAACCACTCTAAGAAGCTGTACTTGTCCATGTCTTCAACATACTTTTGACCCCGAACCACTGCTGGAAGTAGGCCAACTGCAAATCGAATCTTCTGCTCCCAAGTCAACATGTCTTTGTTGCGAAGAATCGATGCAATCACGTTGAAAGGAGATGGAATATCCGGAACATCAAAACGTGAGAGTGTCCCAGGCTTGTCTGGTTGATTGAAAATCAACGTATGATCTTTCCACTGGAGTCTGTCTTCAATGCCCAACTCCTTGAGCAATTGGAGCATATTCGGATATGCCCCAAAGAAGGCGTGTAACCCGGTTTCGTACCAGTCGCCGTCAGAGTCTTTCCACGCCGCAACAAGACCACCCAATACGTCCCGGCTTTCCAAGACAATGGGAGTGTGACCTGCGTCCGTGAGATATTTCGCGCAGGAAAGTCCTGCTAGACCAGCACCCGCGATCGCTACTCGCATTTAACCCTAATGCCCTTCAATATTTCTTAATGGTTTTGTCGATTCTCATTATACGTTGCAAACCGTAACATTTGGCAGTTATTGTGCGATCGCTCTCCCAAAAAACTTTTGCCAAAGGGAATTTTACTTACGCGCACCTACCTAACAAAATTGCCAACACCATTGTGAATAATAGGTTTTGGCGAACAATTCATCTAGATTTATATGCAGGAAATTTAGGGAAACAAAAGTAATTCCTTTGAGTGAAAATAAGTAATCTCAAACGTGGTATTAAACTAGTTGATTTCTTTGGGAATCAGTGTATCTACTCTGAAAAAATATCTAGGGTAGTGCTTAAAGATTACTAGTTGATTCTCTATCAAATTTCCTTCGATGGATATATTGACAATGGAAAAATCAAGACTAATTTAGGACTTACACACTTTCTACAATGAGCATAAAAACCTTCCTTTGAAAGCTTCTCACTCGCCATAAGGATGTAGGATAAAAGTTTATATCCTTTAGATTGAACAACTCAGTTGTTTACCGCAGAACTTATAGATAAAAAATTATGAGTGTATCGCAAGAGCTAAAACGCTTTGGACATCACCTGATTTTGGGTATTTCCGGCACTACATTAAGCGATGATGATAAACGCGCACTCAGTGAATTAAAGCCGATTGGGGCGATCTTTTTTGCTAAAAACTTTTTGGATAGCACCCCATATCAGGTTTGGCTAGAAAGCTTCAAAGATTTAAACAATCAGATACGAGAATATACTGAACGTGATTCGATGTTTATGACTTTGGATCATGAAGGAGGTCGTGTCATTCGTACACCACTGCCGATTACGCGGTTTCCTCATGCGTTGTTGCTGCGATCGCACGCCCGCGAAGTAGCAAAAGCCACAGCAGTAGAACTTAAATCACTAGGAATAAATTTATCTTGGGCACCTGTAGCAGATATTTTTTCCTATCCCCACAACCCCGTGATTGGGCCTCGCGCCTTTGGTAACACTCCCGAAATTGCTGCAAAAGATGCTCGTGATTACTACCTTGGACTTCAAGAGTCAGGAATCTTGGGATGCGCCAAACACTTCCCCGGACATGGAGACACTAGCAAAGACTCTCACATTGAGCTACCAATACTGAATCTAACTTTAGAAGACCTGCGACTTCGAGAACTTATACCTTTCAAAGCTTTAATCGAAGTACAGATTCCTTTGATTATGACTGCCCATATTTTATTTCCTAAGATAGATGCTGATGTACCAGCAACGCTTTCCCAGGCTATACTCAAAACCATACTTAGAGAGGAACTTGGCTTTGAAGGAGTGGTTGTATCTGACGACTTAGATATGAAAGCGATCTCAGATATGTTTATTAAAGCTGGTACTGTGGCGCGGTCATTTCATGCAGGCTGCGACTTGTTTATTGTCTCGCGTAATATTAATTCATCATCTATTGAAAGAACTTATCAGATTGCTGAAGATTTTGTTGATTCCCTCAGCAAGGGTAGCTTAGACGAATCAGTAGTGGAAGCAGCAAGAGAAAGAATCGATAAACTACTGGCAGTAACGCCGCAATATCCCGTATATGCTCTGGATAGAGATATATTATTGCAACACGCTCAACTAGCGATTGCTAGTTCCTATTCATAATGGGTGGTATAGGGGTCGAACCTATTTCTGCGGGTTAAGAGCTATCTGCACAGCCGTTATGCCAGCCACCCTAGTTAATTGAAATAATAAATGAGCAAGTGCGATCGTATATTTTTTACATTGCAAGCCTTACACCAACACTAGATATAAATCCACCTGGGAGGTACTGCCCCTCCTATTTCTGTGTTATCAGCACAGCGCCTCGCTTTTCGGCTTCAGGTGGAAAAAGAGGAAGATGGAGGAATCGTAGCTTGTTTGCCGTAGGGTACCCCTACAGTTTGCTGTACCCTGGTTTTCAAGACCAGTTGCCGTCCATACACTTCGAGAAGGCTTCGCCTACAGCAGCATCTTCCATTCAAGGGTGCCTGACGGGACTTGAACCCGCTATGACTGGTTCCACAAACCAGCGCCTCGACCACTTTGGCTTCAGACACCATCAGAATCTTCGCCTTCAAAGGGCGCTATGTTGCCAATTACACCACAGGACTTTATTGCCAGGGCAGGGTTTGAACCTGCAACCTCATCGTTCAGAGCGATGCGACTTACCAATTCGTCCACCCGGTAATGAATGGCTGCCTCAGTAGGACTCGAACCTACAACCGCGCGGTTAACAGCCGCTTGCTCTACCATTGAGCTATGAGGCAACGAAGCCCCCCAGGTCGGAATCGAACCGACGGCCTCCTGTTTTTCAAACAGGCGCTAACTACCAACTGAGCTACCGGGGGATAGAAAAAAGATCATGTAACGAGAGCGGAGGGATTTGAACCCTCAAATCTTCAGTTTCGTAGACTGAGATGTTATCCGATTACACCACACTCTCAAAGCGGAGAGAACAGGATTTGAACCTGCGATCGCATCAGAGGTCAGGACGGGATTTGAACCCGTGCTAATCGGTTTTGCAGACCAACGCCTTACCAACTTGGCTACCTGACCATTTGGGAGTCCCGACGAGATTCCCACTCGCAATCTTCAGTTTGAGAAACTGACGGCTTAAACTATTCGCCTACAGGACTGCAACCAGGGTGACGGGATTTGAACCCGCAACATTTCCGCAGACAACGGAACGCTCTAGCCAGTTGAGCTACACCCCGATTTTTTTGAATCTGTGCCTAAACTTTTAGATTTTTAGGCACAGATTTGTTGGTGAACTTGCCCATTTCTTATTCAGTTTTCAAGGTTCAGAAAAATTACTTTTAGCTGTTAGTAACTGTTAGGGAAACAACCGAAACTCTAGGTAGCAAGCCTGTTGTGTATTACGGATGTATTCTGTGGTTTTGCTGAGTGCAAACTCAAAACTTTTTTGGTTGATTGCCTCTACTTCTGATGGTTTCCAAGTAAGAGCGGCTTTCTTGGCTGGAGATTCTGGTTGATTCCAGCGCCTCTGTTTTAGTTGTATGTAGAACATGACTTTGACCCTTGAGAAGCTTTGTCTTTCGCCTCACTACATTTATACTACAAAATACTACAAGAGGTGTCAAGGGGTTTCAGAAAAATTTTTTGAAATTGTCTAGAAAAGCTTCTGCACTTATATCTGAGCTTGCTAAACCCTCTGAAAAATCACACTACAGCTTATGATTGGGTGAATCTTTAAAAGTCTGACGTGACAGACAACTTCTTGAAGCGACAACAGATAATTAGTTTTGTCGCGATTGCCTCTACGATTACAGCTTGTAGTATTACCCCACAACTGGAGTTGAACAAGCCTTTAAGCAAAATCCATCCTGCACAAGTTCAAGCTCATCCAGCAAAGGGCCAAATTAATGCCCAACTACCGCCAGCCAAAGTAGAAAACCCTACCTTTACAGTCCCAGCTAAATTTCAGGGAAAAACTAGTTTATCAGGTGCATCTCAGGAATAATGAGAAGGTATTGCTCTAGGCATTGATGATGGGTCTTAGCCGAAGACAACCCTAGAAATGCTGGATATCCTGAAGCAAAATAAACGGGGAGAAATTTTACTCCCCGAATTTCAGATTTTAAATTTTGAATTTTGGATTGAATAATCTAAAATCCAAAATTGAGTCACCCGACTATTTCATTTATTCGCTCATGACAGAGGCACAAGCTTGAGATTCTTGCCAGAGTTTGTGCAAAAAGAACTCAGCGCGATCGCTCATGGTGGTGAAAAACACACCTACAGCATCCTTAGAACTATCTAATAGCCAAGAACCCCGCAGGATGACTTCCATATATTCGGCATCACAGGCAGAGAGGGCAATAATTTCTCCTTCATTCCTTTTTACCTCAGCCTTAAGCACTTCTACTCCTGGTAAATCAACAGGAAGCAAAAAGGAAGCGGTACTGGGTTCAATGCATAAACTTTGCCCAACTCGCAGGGCTAAAATCACTCGCTGCGCTACCCATTCTTCTAGCGACAGAGTGAGACATTCCAAATAAAAGCTGCTTTCAGTGTAAGTTAATTTCAGCATTCCTTATGCTCTCCTGTTATTCCAGGCTTCCTTGCATATCTATCCAAAACTGTTCGGCAAAAGAAATCGCAGGGTGGATTGGTGCTTTTGGTTTGGTACACAGTTGCATACCAGCTTCAAACAAGGTGCGATAACCTTTACGGGAGTTACATTTCTCACAAGCTGTGACTACGTTATCCCAAGTGTGAGAACCGCCTCTTGATCGCGGTATCACATGATCTAGCGTTAGATGTTTGCCGCTACCGCAGTATTGGCAAGTGTGATTATCTCGTCGCAACACTTCGCGCCGATTCACTGGCGGAACTTTCCACATCCGCTCATTAGAAGTAATTGTTAAGCGAATGTGTTTTGGCACATCAATTACCAAGTTGGGTGAGTGAACTCGCCATCCGGCTTCTGTGGTAAAACCTAGCGGTTGAGCTTTATCTGTTAGTAACAGCACAATTGCCCGCTTGATATTGATCCGACACAGTGGCAAGTAATTTTGAGAAAACACCACCACAGATTGCTCTAACACTTGCATTGCGTTCGCGCCGCGCATTGTTCGCGCAGCGTCTCGCAGAGAAGATATCGTCACAGCTTAACTCCTTATAAAAAAACCCCCGCTTCAAGTTTTCGGTGAAGCGGGGGTTAGAATTGACCGGAAAATTTTCTGGTCTTATATCGGTACAGTATTCCTTTGTCTGTACCCCCCGCTTTGTTGATCTAGTTCTCGTTTTGCAATCAGCGCACTAATGCTGAGATGTCTAAAGTCATAATTACCCTCTGTGATTTGCCCATGATTTCGGCTACCATCGCCCATAAATAAATACTCCACTTCCATAGCAGCCGATTCCCAATTGGTTCGGCAATTGGTGGCGCACAAAATTGAAGTAGAGATAGGGTAAATGGATTTCACAGAAAATTTCACCTATTGAATATCGCTTTAAACATACTACACTTGTATTACTATCTTGTCTATACCTTTAAGGAGAAATAGTGATGCATACGATCGCCCGCACCCCAACCACCGATATGGAAGTTACCAGCATCCGCCTAGAGCGGGAATTGAAAGATAAGCTCAAAGAAATAGCTGGCAATCAGGGATATCAAGCTTTGATTCGAGATATCCTTTGGAATTATGTCCAGCAAAAATCAGGTGAATGGAAGCCTCGATTTTCCCGAACCGACATTCGAGCTAGCATCGCTGCCACAGCTCAACAAGAAGAACGCTGTGTACTCACAGGTCAACTAATTCAACCCCAAGAACCGATGTTGTTAGGGCTGACTAGGAATGGGGATATGGTTCCTCTGAGTGTTGAGAGTTTGGTTGGATAGTCTTATATTCAGGCAATGCAGCTCAGTTATTTTTGCTAAATAACTGAGCTGCATTGAGAATTTACCTTTATTTTATCCAATGAGTAAAACTTATTGTTAAGAATTGTAGCTATAGGACTCATATTTGATTTTTGAACAAAACTCAGTACACCTTTATTCCTTCTTCCCAGTCCCCAGTCCCTTACCTCTACGAGTGATTCAGAAATCAAATCGGATTGCTTATGTACTCTATTGCTGCTACAAGGTAGCTCTGTTTGATGGTCTGGCTTGCTTATATTTGATTGAGAGCAACACAGATCAAAAGGTAGCTCGTTAAATAGACTAAAATAAAAGCTAAATTTTACAAACTTTCTAAAGTATATTCAGTGTTATTACGGATGTTTCTGGGAGATTTTCCCTGAAATTCCAGAGAAATTACGGTTTATGTATACTTATAGACAGGATATTCTAAGTCAAAGTTAGTTAATTATCTCAATATTTAAAAGATAAACCAGCCAACAATAATCAGGCTGGGACATTTTAGAATATCCTAAGTATCTCACTACCCATGTAGCAATTTGCTTAATATAATGCGAACTTGGCCATGTCCCATAGAAAAGGGCTATAACAGGTGAGAGAAAGTATTCATATAAGAATTGTCAATTATCAAAGTGGAGCAACACAACTAACGGTGAAGAATATGCCAACCGGTTGGGTGCAAAAACAATGGAGTTATTATCCGAGGGCGTGCCAAGAATGAAAAAGCCTTTATCGTCGCCGCCACATTATGTAGATGACATAGATCGACTACAACCTTACCAAGTCAAGCTGATGCAGCATCAGGAAGAACCTGCCCAAAAGTTGGTAGAAAAGATTAACCAAATCATTGCCAATAGCTCCACTACGGCGTTAATGCTGCAAGATATTGCCAAATTGCTAGGAGTTGTCTTTCAAGTAGATTGTTGCTGCTTGGTTTCAGTAACAGGTGAGACATCCGACGAAGCAACTACTAGTAATTGGTGCGCTGATGAGTATCTAGCGTTACCACACCAAGAAGAGATGTTTTCGATGGAACAGTTGCTTATGCACTCGCCAGTGCTGCAATGTGCTGCTGAACCATTGACTATTGAAGACATTTCCATCATTCAGAACAGTCTGGTAATTGGGTGTCAATATTTGCCACTACCGATAAAAGCAGTTTTGGCAATTCCTACCCGGTTTGGTGGCAATAATAATGGCGTGATTAGTCTGATACAATTCCAACCCTATGATTGGAGTGAATCAGAAAAACAACTACTAAAACAGGTGGAATCGGCTTGCGCGATCGCTTTTTCTCGCGTAGCACAAGCCCAGCTAATTGCTCATCAACAACAGTATCTGCAAAAGAGCAATCAGTATCAAAGCTTGATCAAGCAACTAACACTACTGAGCCGTAGCAACTTGGAGCTTAATCAAATGCTCCAGTTAGTTATTGCCTCTACTGCCGAATCTCTACAGGCAGATCGGGGTTTGCTCATACTACTAAAATATACAGACCCACTATTTAGGACTCAAGCTAAAAAACAAGTTCCTAAAGCGAAAGCTAGAGTGGTTGGTGAATGGGCTAAGGAAACCCAAATTTCTCGCATTACTAAACCAGATACCTTAGAAGATCAGTCTTTCTTGCTATCAGAGTGTGGTTTATGCCAGCGTGCCTTCATAGATTCTGCCAAAGGAGTAATAGTAATCTTCGATAATTACACAGAGCAAAATGATACTTCGTCAGCTGCTCCATTATTTGCAATAGAGCAATTGCCTGCGGTCTTATTAGTGCCATTAGAAAATCAAGGTAAAATCTTAGGATTCTTGGTGTTACAGCAAGCTGTCACTCGCAATTGGCAAGCAGCAGAATTAAATCTTGTGGAACTGGTTTGTGCTCAAGTAAGTAACGCCATACTTCAGTCACAGACATTGCGCCAAGTGCAAACTTTGGTAGATGAGCGGACGGCGAAACTACAGAGTAGTCTAGAACTCCAGGCAAAGTTGCATGAAAGAACCCGGCAGTATGTTGAGCAACTGCGGAAACTCAATGAACTCAAAGATGAATTTATGAGTAACATGAGCGATCGCTTGCGCTATCCTTTGACAAACATGCTGATGTCAATTCGGAACTTACGTTTGCCAGGAATCGCGCCAGAGCGTCAGGTTCGATACATGGATATCCTAGAGCAGGAATGTACAAAAGAAATTAACTTGATTAATGACTTGTTGACACTCCAGAAACTAGAGTCGCCTCACGAAGCCCCGCAATTAGAATCTATAGATTTAAATATTAAAATTCAGGATATAGCAGCATCTTTCGAGAAAAAACTCGCAGAGAAGGGATTAAAGATTTCTGTAGATTTACCAGAAGAATCGCTAAAACTGCAAACTGAACTGGAGAGTTTTGACCGCATCCTGCAAGAATTATTAACGAATGCCTGTAAATACTCACAGCATGATACAATTGTCCACCTGAAAGCCTCTCACCAAGTTGATCAACAAATTGATCAAGTTATCATGAAGGTGACGAATACAGGACATGCCATCTCTCAAGAAGAAGCGACTTATATCTTTGACAAGTTCCGTCGCGGAAAAGGGCGCTGGACTCCAGGGACTGGCTTGGGACTTGCTTTAGTCAAGTCTTTAGTGCAGCATCTGAATGGAGCGATCGCAGTTGAAAGTCTCGCAATTTCGGATTCTCAACAGAGCGAAATTTGCTTCACCCTGACTCTGCCCCAATTTTCTGACGAAAGCAAACCATAATTCTGAAAGTGACTAAAAAACAGAACACAACAGAGAACCGTGATTCCCAGTCTCTTAGTGATGACATCAACCTCGAAGGGGATTTGACTGTTGATGCAGTCGTGGCAGCTAATGTAGAAGTTCAAATTGAGAAAATAGCAGAGCGACAGCGACAAATCACCGCCAAAGTCCAAATTCCCCAACCAGTAGAACAAATCTGGAAGGTTCTGACAGATTATGAAGCCTTACCTGACTTTCTCCCCAACCTCGCCAAGAGTCGTCTAATCGAGCATCCCAATGGTGGTATTCGACTAGAGCAAGTAGGCTCCCAACGCTTACTGAGTTTCAATTTTAGTGCGCGGGTAGTTCTGGATTTGGAAGAATACTTCCCCAATGAAATTAACTTCCGCATGGTGGAGGGAGATTTTAAAGGCTTTTCTGGTAGCTGGTGCTTAGAGCCTTATTCTCTTGGTGAGTATGTAGGAACAAATCTATGCTACACAATTCAAGTTTGGCCTAAACTCACTATGCCAGTGGGAATCATTGAAAACCGCCTGAGCAAAGACCTGCGGTTAAATCTCTTGGCTATTCACCAACGTGTAGAAGAGTTAGCCAGCAAACAACCTTATGTATAGTTAAACTATCATTCAGGCTTGTTCCTGAATGATAGTTTAATTTCCTATATTTCTAGCAAAAAATGCTTTTGCTTTTTTATTGTTTTTAAGTACCCCCAGGGGAATTCGAATCCCCGTTACCTCCGTGAAAGGGAGGTGTCCTAGGCCTCTAGACGATGGGGGCATCGGACTCAGACCTTTTATAAGTTAACCAATTTCCTGGCCTTTGTCAACAGCTTTTGCCAAAAAAAGTTTGTGGCGGCTAAACTGGGTGGAGGCAAAAGCTTGAAGAGGATAGAAAGACATGGAGACACCAAAAGAATTCTCTAGATACCTTTGCGGCAAGCCGCAGGGTTCATCAGCGTCCGACACTGTGAGTTTAAAGGGACGCTCAGATAGAAAAGCTAAATTCAGCAATGGCAGAGGGTATGATGTTGTACCGTGTAAAGTTAATATCTACGGTTTTTTATAAAAGATTTTGAAATAAATCGCTCAAAATCTACAAAATGGAAGCATCTTTTGAAATTACCCTACAGATGGCGATCGCCGTCCTTGCAGGCATTAGCGCCCAAGTGCTGGCTGCATACTTTCGGATACCCAGCATCGTTTTATTATTGCTGTTGGGCATTCTCTTTGGCTCTGATGGCATCGGGCTGTTGCATCCCCATTTACTCGGCAGTGGATTGGAAGTTATTGTCGCCCTAGCAACGGCAATCATTTTGTTTGAAGGCGGACTTAACTTGGATTTGCGAGAGTTAGGTAGAGTTTCAGTCAGCCTGCAATTGCTTGTCACTCTAGGAACGCTGATCACATTGCTTGGTGGGAGTATGGCTGCTCACTGGCTGGGTGAATTTCCCTGGAAGATAGCTTTTCTCTATGCTTCCATTGTTGTGGTGACAGGCCCAACCGTCGTTGGCCCTTTGCTCAAACAAATCAATGTAGATCGGCAAGTAGCAACACTCTTGGAAGGAGAAGGGGTTTTAATTGACCCTGTAGGAGCTATCCTCGCCTTCGTCGTCCTTGACACGATTCTAAATGGCGATGCTGACCCCATTAATGCGATCGCAGGTTTACTCATGCGCCTGGGTGTTGGTGCAGCAATTGGCGGTGCTGGCGGTTATCTGATGAGTTTGATTTTCAAACGCGCCAGTTTTCTCTCATTTGAGCTAAAAAACTTAGCGGTATTAGCGATACTTTGGAGCCTGTTTACCTTATCGCAAATGATCCGTAGTGAATCGGGAGTAATGACAACAGTAGTTGCAGGAGCCGTTTTTGCTAACTCCTCAGTCCCAGAACAACGTTTGTTACGCAGCTTTAAGGGTCAGCTGACAATTCTCAGCGTCTCGGTGCTATTTATCTTATTAGCTGCTGATTTATCTATTGCCAGTGTGTTTGCTTTGGGTTGGGGTAGTTTATTCACTGTTTTGGTATTAATGTTTGTCGTTCGCCCAATTAATATCCTGTTGTGTACCTGGAACAGTGACTTAAACTGGCGACAAAAACTGTTTTTAAGCTGGGTTGCTCCTAGAGGAATTGTTGCTGCCTCTGTCGCTTCTTTTTTTGCGATTTCGCTGACACAGCGTGGCATTAACGGCGGTGATTCCATCAAAGCTTTAGTTTTCCTCACAATTATCATGACTGTTGTCTGCCAAGGGCTAACAGCCGGCTGGGTTGCTAAATGGCTGCAAATCACTTCCAAAGACGTAACTGGGGCAGTGATTGTAGGTTGTAATCCGTTAAGTCTTTTGATTGCCCGCTTCTTTCAAGAACGGGGAGAAAACGTAGTCATGATTGATACTGACCCCGAATGTCTTGTGCAAGCCGAGGCGCAAAATCTGCGAGTGATTGCCAGTAGTGGGCTTGATGCTGCTGTTTTGGAAGAGGCAGGGCTTGGCTCTATGGGTACGTTTTTAGCTATGACTAGTAATGGCGAGGTGAATTTTATTTTGGCTCAACGAGCGGCTGAGGAATTTAAACCGCCGCGCGTCTTAGCTGTTTTCCCCCGCGACCCGCAAGCGAATATTTCGGTTAATAATAAAGTTAATCAAGCTTTTATCCCAGATTTAGCGATTAAAACTTGGAATGAATATTTGAATGATGGGCGCGTCAAGCTAGGGACAACTACGTTAGATGAGTTGGAGTTTTCTACTCAATGCGATCGCATCCAAGAAAAGATTCGGACTGGGGTGTTGATACCGCTATTGATAGAGCGAGAAGAACGCTTACAGGTAATGCCAGCTAACCAAGATTGGGAAGTTGGCGATCACATTATTTACCTGTTGCATGACCCCAGACCTAGCCTTTTAAAACGCTTATCTGGTGCTACCCAATCCACTCCCCTCTCTCTAGAAAAGCTACCAGAGGTTGAAGACCTATCCCTCGCCCAATTGCCTCAATTTTCAGCTAGTGAGGCTCCTGGGGGATGAGGTAGAGGGACAGGGAGCAGGGAGCAGGGAGCAGGGAGCAGGGGAGAATATGCTGTAATTTCGCACCAATAGTAGGATTTCAGAGCAAATAAATTTATTTCAAGATGCATAGCACAAGAAATAATGCGTCCAAGATCAAGCCCATATATAAATTTAGAGCCTTCTCCCTCTGCTCCCTGCCCCCTGCCCCCTTTCCTGTTTATTAGCTTTGGGAAGGAATAAATTCGCCTTCTGGCGGTTGTTGCGAATTATCAATTTCTAGTCTTGGCGTTTCTTGATATATTTCCCATTCTTGCCACAGTAAAGCAGATAAATGCACTATGGCAAGAATTAGCGTCGCCATAGAAATCAGATAACTGTGGATTGTATAAAGGTGTTCGACGGTAACTGTGTTAATCGCTCCACCCCCAGTTAGGATCTCGCGCAGTTGTCCACCAATAAAAGGAATGGCTTCGATGGTTCCTAGTTCAATGTTAAAACGCCAGTATCCTTCCTGAGTCCAATCTAGGATCATCGCTGTCCAATTCAGTGCGATCGCGCTTAGGGTCAACAAAATCCCACTAATCCAAGCAGCCAGCCAACTCTTGCGAAATTGCCGACCTAAAAACATCACCACAATTTGAATCAGAGCGATCGCAATTACCGCGTTACCAGCAATATCATGCGCTCTCCAAAACAACCACCCATATGGCAGTTGTGTATTAATCATCTTCAATGAGTTATAAGCTCCGCCTGCTGTCGGTTCATAGTAAAAAGAAAGCATTACTCCGGTAGAGATATAAATTAAGCACAAAGTCAGAATCACGACCGATATTATCGTTGCTACTCGTCGCAAAATCCTGTCGAACTGGGTGCTTTGCATAGCTCGCCCCTCCTGTTCTTAACTAAGTATTTATTACTTTTACAATTTTAACTAAGAAATATTAATAAATGTTGCAATAATCAAATTTTAAAATCGGATATATTAAACAATTCTTGATGAGCTAACTAGCTCACCTCAGACTTAAATCTGAGGCTAATAGCCCAAGTCCACTCAAGTGGACTGAAATTGTTTACTAGGCGATTGTTGGGACTAGCGTCAGATATCAGTTAAATCAAATATTGCACCCAAGCTTTTAAGGGTTCTGCTGAACCATACCAAATCCCAGGACTTCTCGGAGAATGCCTCACACCTTCAATCACTAGATTTTCTGCCCCTTCGAGGTGAGCAGCTTCAATGGGTGTGATTCCATCTCCCCAAGTGTTGCCCTTACCACAGGTTAATTGGTAACTACTGTAAGCTAACCAGCTACCGCGCCGCCTTTGGCCAAAGATAGTTTTACCAGCCACACAAACGTAATTAACGTTTTTGTAAAAAGCTCCTGGGTAGTTATTGGTGACAAAATCTAAATTGGAGCGCGTCCAGCGTTCTTGACTAATATGGGGTGTACCCAAGGTGATGAGAGTAGCAATCAGGGGATGCCCTTCCCAGAGAGATGGTTTAAGGTTACCGCGTCCTAAATAAGGCTTTTCTCCCATGTAGATGCGGGATATCCAACCTCCTGCTGAGTGAGCAATCAAGTTAATTTGAGTAGCATTATGTTGCTCTAATATATGCTTGATTGTAAGATCAAGTTGTTGCAGAATTGGCGTTACAGGTCTTCCTCCAATAGTGGGTAGCCAGTCACGCCGTCGCAGTGGTACTGTAACGGTGGGAAAATCTAACTGTTGTAGGGATTGTTCTAGTTGGTGGTAAGCGATCGCGCTTTCTAGATATCCAGGTACAATAACTGTCGGTAACGGCATTTTAAATTTTGGATGCAATGATTGATGAGGGTTTGAACTTTTTTGACGAAGAAGTAGTCAAAAGTTAGAATTGCGATCGCACAATGGACTCCTTTTATAAAAACCCAAATAGCTCTAGTGGGGTTTAGGGCTAGAATTTCAATAAAATTGTACATTTTGCAACAGATTTAGGGGCTGCTGATGTGGTAGCATTTTCACATAGGGGCTAATCTTGGATAAATAAGTTTCCCATCTGTTACAGAAGCGTAGTTGAGTGGAAAACAGGAGAAAAAACGAAGCAACTTCAAGAAATGTTGTTATCTGCTCAAATTTGTGCTTTCAGTTAAACTTTAATAAATATCCGAGATATTAGTTTTAATTCTGTGCGTCATAACAATAAGAAAAGAAATCAAAAGTAGTAGTTTTTAAAATATCTCTTTAGCAAGCTCAAATTGGAACACATGATACAGCGTCATTGATCAATTAAAAACTTGAATAAATGGCAATTTTGGCGTTTTTATTGCCAGGAGATGAAGTTATTATTTCCTTAGTAGGATGCATATCTCGCAATATATTGCAAGATAATCAAAAAGAGAAAAACGCTAGTCAACTGCAACTGAGCCGAGTGAACGATAACAGCTATGTCTTACGTCTCCCTGTTTAGAAATATACCAGAACTTTTAAGCCAGCCAATTGGGATAGCAGCTATAGCTTCTCTTGGCATCCACGGTGCGATCGCGATGATTGTGCCATTGATGCCTATGGATTCTAACAAACCCAAAGATACAGCATCATCAAAAACAGTTGGACTTTTGGAATTAAGCCAAGCCGACCAAAGCCGTTTGCCGCAAAGCACGCCCCAAGTTGGTTTACAACAACTTCCTCCAATAGCGCCACTTTCTACTCCCAACTTTAGCGCCCAAACTCTACTGCCTCCAGTGGCGCCAGCGCCATCGAGTCAGCTAGTACTGCCTCCGCTACCCGCATCATCGAATAACTATCGAGTTTCCTCCTTGCCTACAAGGCAGTCTTTGCGGATGATTCCTAGTGGTAATTTGGGATTTGATGCCTCTAAATTTGATAGTTCTAAATTCAATAACATCCCTAAATTCAATACCAGCCCTAAATTCTCTCCATCAGCTTCTCCTGTGAATGTCAGTGAGAGGAAATACGAAGCACCTCAGCCTCTGGCTGTAAATAGATTACCAGAATTGCAATCGCAGAAAATACCTGATGATATTCTGCAAAATACTCAATCTCCGAATCTACCTGGCACTAGCCCCATTACAACAGCACAGGTAAATACGACACCACAAATGGCGCAATCGGTTAATGATGCGTCTAGAATTGCTCAAAGCCCGTTGATAAATTCTCTAAAACAAGCTCCAAGGGCTGGGGATAGCTTAACCTTAATTAGGGGAACCGCGTTAAAAGCACCTGATTTATCTGCTAAAGGAACTCAACTGGCTATAGCACAGCTAGACTCCTACGCAAACCTGAGAAAAGAAGTCCAGCAACAATACCCCGACGCTGAACAAAAACCAGTTATCCGCCAAACGTTACCTACGAAAAAGCCGAATCTTGAAGGTGCTGTTTTGGGTGTATTAGTGGTAGATCCTGATGGTAAAGTCTTAGATATCAAGTTTCAAGACAAGTTAGTTTCCCCGGAATTGAAATCAGAAGCAAGGGAATACTTCAACAAGCAATCCCCCAAGGGAGATAAACAGATTAGTTCCTATCCATTTAACCTAAGTTTCCAAAACAACATTAGCAATACCACTGGAACTAATCAATTATCTGCACCGGCAATCAATAACAATCAGCTTACCCCCAAACCATTTCCGGAACTGCGAATCAGAAATAATCAGCCTGCTTCCTCATCGACAGGTACTTTTAAACCATTAGCTGCACCAAAAGTTAATGGCAATCAGCCTAAGTTCTCACCAACATCTGCTCCCAAACCATTATCTGAACTGCCAATCAGAAATAATCAGCCTGCATCCTTTCCAACAGGTACTCTGAAACCATTATCTACAACGGGAGTCAATAGCAATCAACCTACGACTTCACCAGCAGTTACTTCTAAACCATTCCCTGGACTGCAAATCAGAAATAACAAGCTCACACCTTCATCGGCGGCTACTACTTCCGAATCATTATTTTTGCCAAGAGTCAATAAGAGTCAGCTTACACCCTCTACTGAATCGGATCGAAAATTAGTAGAACAGTTGCGTGAATTGAAGGAAAACAGACAAAAGTCTAATCCAGAGAAATAATTACCAGATGGTTATTTTGGATTAAGATACAAGCTCAATGGCACAGCCATTTGAAAGCTAGTTCTTTGTGACCATTGGCATAGTTGCTTTTTATTCAGCCCACCCCATGTTACAAAGTACGGGATGGGCTGATTTTTATTGGCAAGTGCCTGAATTGTTGGTTTTTTAGGTGTTAGTGTTGAGCCAACACCTAATAAAACTGAAGCGGGTTCGGGAACACTCTTTACCAGCCTTTTTCTGCATTCTGAAAAACGTAAGCAGCTACCTCCAGAATCTCCTCAGAACTTAACTTGCCTTTAAAAGCAGGCATGGCATTTTTACCATTTTGTACTTGGTGGATAATCGCCTCGATTGAGTCGCTATCATAATTTTCTAAATACTTTGACAATGCTTCCTTTTTCAAGGTTTTCTGGCTAATAAGGATGTTACCGCCACCTATATGGCAAGAAGCACAGTTAGCCTCAAAAATTTTAGCACCGTTAGATATTTCGGCAGCTAGTGCTGGACTAATGAATATCAAGTTGAATAGAGCGATCGTCCACAGTAGGATTAATAAAAGTATTCTCAACAGAATTTCCTCGCAAGAAGCCTCCAGCAAGAGTATAAACGCGATTAATGCCTGATTAAGTCAAGTTTGATCAAAATTGGCGGTAACGAGTTTACCCCTTTATCACCACAGGTTACTTAGCGTCTTAGGGGAGGATAGAACTCGTTACCGCCATTTATTCATTGTATGCGTCACTCTAGGAGTGTGATGTGTTGCTATGGGCTAATTTCAGAGAAGGAAGCCCAGAAAATCATCTTTCTTATGTGAATGAGGATGTTTCTAGCCTTGCACAGTGATTGTACCAACCATGCCAGCACCACGATGGGGTTCGCAGTAGAAGGTGTAGTCACCAGCAGGTGCGTCTGCGGGGAAGGTAGTTGTTTCCTTTTGACCAGCACTCATCAGCAAATTCTTATGAGACAGAGATTTTGCTAAAGTAGCGTCCTTAGATGGGTTTTTGCCAGCATCAAATACAACATTATGGGGAGGAACTTTATTGTTCACCCACTCAATTGTATCACCTGGTTTAATTGTCAACTTTTTCGGTTCAAATGCCAGCATTCCTTTATCGCTACCCAATTTCACCTTGTAGGTGTCAGCTGATGCACTGGGAGTAAAAACAGCGAAGCTGCTAACAACTAAAAGGATTGTTAACACAGCTAAACTAATACGTCGCCAGCTTGCCGAAATCAATTTCATAGCTCTCTCCTAACAAACAATTTTTTTTCCTTATCTTATTTTAAATAAAATCAACGCCAAAGTATGACAATCTGTCATAGATACATTTTTTTTTTAACAATAAGGAGAAATTTATTGCAAAAAGCTGTGCAATCAGTAATAAATATTAGACTGAGATCGCCCAAAAACCTTGTGAATAAAGGTAATCGGGAAAATAAGAGATTTTTATTTTTTCTTTAGGAATATTTTGGCTTTTGAAGAATTTTTTGTGACCCAACCAGGAATACTTTGTGCTGCTGCAAGAACGAAAGCAGCTAAAATTTGGTGAAAACTGGGGAATGGGGAATGGGGAATAAGGAATGCCATACCCTATGCCCTATGCCCTATGCCCCAATGACTCAGCACTAATTCCAGGATTTAGTAATAGATTTTTCCGCCTCCCCACTTAGTGCCAACGATTTTGGGTTGTAAGAGAATATGACCGGCGATCGCCTCCAAGTCTTCATCTGTCAGATTTCGCATTGCTGTGAAAATATCTGCACTTTTGATACTGGGGTGGATTTCAGAAATCTCTTCTTCTCCGTCGTAAGTAGTAGGATTTTTCAGATAATCCACCAAGCCTTCAATGTTATTACGGTTGGGTGTTGCCAGTGCCAAATCTTCTGGAGTGAGTCCCACGTTCTGGTTTGTCTTGGTAACTCCCCCAGCATGACATTGGGCGCAAGCGTAATTAAATAAGCGTTTGCCTTCTTTGACTTGTTTAAGGCTAAGTACGGTGACCTCACCCTGAGTATTTAATGGCACTGTTCGGGTAGCTTTGTCCAGTTCCACTGCTGTCGCGCTACCGACAATCAACTGAAACGAGAGAAAAACAGTAACCACAACAACGCCAATTAGTCTTCTAAACATGTTTCCCCTTAAAAATTTATGACGCTCAACACAGCTAAGAAAGCGATTCTCAATCTCCAAGCTGCTAATTGCTAATGACTCATTGTTTTTTATCATTAGTTATCAGTGATTAGCCAAAGCCCGAGATAACCCTTCAGGTGACCTCGCGATCATCGCCCATCGAGTCGCTAGTACCTTTTGGGCATATTTCAGACGAGATTTGGGAAATAATTGCTTTTGCATCTTCTAACGCCAAACGAGTCTTTTGGTGTTTGTAAGCAATTCCCAGTTGGTTGCACAGAGAAAACACTTTTTCTACAGGAATGCTGTAGTCGGCTGCTATCTCTGCGATTGATAGGTCTGCAAAACCCATAATGCTTGTTAACTGAGTAGATAGAGATTGAGTCGCTGTAATACCAATATCACGTTAGGAGTGCAATTTGTTGCCCAAAATACTGTTTGGGAATCGGGAGGGGGAGTGGGGGGAGCAGAGGGAGCAGGGAGAGCAGGGGAATAACTTTTAACTCTTAATTAATTACATTTAGGAAAATTAACGAAAAACTGCTGCATCATGAAGATGAAAGTGGCATTAACCATGCTATGGACAATCATCTTTTGGTCAAATCCGTTCGCCTCTGAAAAGTCGCTGCTGAATTAAGGTGATAGCAACGATCGCTGCTGCTAACAAAAATGCGTACCTGCCACGGTGTAGCGTAGTTAACTACCGTCATTAATGACGATCGCGATCGCCAATCCCAAAAAATTAAGTAATCTTTTCTTGACCACAGACAAATAACAGTCTTTGTTGTTACTTGTACCTTGTGTTATCAAGGAGTGATATTTCACTTATTTGAAATTTTGGTTGAAAATTGCAAGTTAAAATAACGAAAACTTATCAAGAATGCTGATGGAAGCATACTGAGTTTCTCAACAACCAGATTTATGTCAGGATGTTTTACTCATAAACATACATTATGGATTTTGTTCAGGTTGAAACAACTGCGCCACTGACTCTGGAAATTCCCCAGATTGCCTTACCGCCCACAGCACTTTCTCCAACCTCTCGAATTCCCAAGGATGCGATTCGCACTAGTTTAAAAGCCTCCACTACAGATTCTGTCTTAGCAACGGTTTACTCTCTTGGAACTGGGGGGATTTTACTCAGCAATTTTTTGGTGGAATTGGGTGCTAGTCCAGTGGTATTTGGGATGCTGTGCTCTATCCCTATGTTGGTCAATCTTATTCAGCCGTTGGGTGCTTATTTGTCTGAACGTAGCACTAGCCGCTTTCAATATTCTCTTCAGACACACGGAATTGGTCGGCTGCTATGGCTGCTTCTAATAATCGGTGTTGCCGGCTTCAACTTGGGCGTGATTAATACTCACCAGTTAGTGATGTTGACACTCTTGATTGTTCTATTCAGCAATCTTTTGGGAGGATTAGGAGCGCCATCGTGGCTAAGTTGGGTAGCAATGATAGTTCCCCGGCAATTGCGAGGCAGGTATTTTGGGATACGCAATAGTGCTGCTAGCCTCACCAATTTGGTTTGCGTACCAATAGCGGGTCTAGTTGTATCACATTGGTATGGTGGAAGTATTCAAGGCTATGGGGTGGTTCTGCTGGTAGGTATAGTGTTTGGGATTGTGGGATTGGGGTGTCAATATTTCCAGGTGGATATGAATCCGCAATTGCAGAACACTTATTATGGCAGCTTACCTCAAACAAATGAGATTAAACAAGAGGCAAGGGAGCTCTTAGCTGGGAGCAAGGGGGATAGAACAGAAAGGGATTCGACCCCACCTGTTGCGTCAGCTTCTAGCATCTGGAAAAACTCTAACTTTTTGAGATTTCTGCTGTATTTCAGCTTCTGGTCTCTTGCTGTTAACCTCAGCAGTCCTTTTTTTAACCTTTATATGCTCGACACGCTCGATTTAGACGTGAGCTATGTGACTATCTACAACAGCCTTCAAGCGGCGGCGACTTTGCTGATGCTCATTGTCTGGGGCAAATTAGCAGACAAGATAGGCAATCGTCCCATCCTTATCTGTATTGGGATTTTGGTTGCAGCCACACCACTGCTTTGGCTGGGGATTGGTGCTGATCGCCTTGATATTTGGTTGTGGTTACCCCTGTTACACATCTTGGCTGGAGGTACTTGGGCGGCGATTGACTTGTGTAACAACAATATACAATTGGCGATCGCACCAACTAAAAATCAGTCTATCTATTTTGCGATCGCAGGCGCCGTTGCTGGAGCGAGCGGTGCTTTAGGCACAACTATAGGCAGCTTCATCGTCCAATTTGCTCAGTTTGGAGGCTTACTGGGGTTGTTTGCCCTCTCTAGTCTATTTCGACTAGCAGCGCTTATCCCACTACTTTTTGTCAAAGAACCAGAGAGAGCATGAGGGAGCCAAAAGTGAGAAGTTAGAAGTTAGGAGTGAGGAGTTATGAATTTTACACTCATAACTCTTCACTCCTAACTCATCACTTTTGACTTTTGACTATTCGGCCGCGGAAGAAGTCAAGGACATTGTTTCCCACAACACCATCTGAGGTGTTGTTAATACAGGCTGGTGTAGCGCAATCAGCTGGGCTAGGGTGTTTTTTAATTGGGTACGGGGTACGATATCATCAACAAAACCGTGCAGGAGCAAATCTTCAGCAGTCTGGAAATTCTCGGGTAGTTTTTCCCGCAGGGTTTGCTCAATCACTCGCCGACCGGCAAAACCAATGGTTGCTTTGGGTTCTGCCAAAATGATATCGCCCAACATCGCAAAGCTAGCGGTAACGCCGCCCGTTGTGGGATTGGTTAAAACAGGAATATATAATAATCGGGCGTCTTTATGGCGCTGTAGGGCTGCGGAGATTTTCGCCATCTGCATCAGGGAGAGCATTCCTTCTTGCATTCTTGCGCCACCAGAGGTGCAGACGATCACTACAGGATACCGCCGTTGAGTGGCTTGCTCAATCATGCGGGTGAGTCTTTCTCCCACGACTGAACCCATGCTACCACCCATGAAGCGGAAGTCCATAACCCCAAGGGCAATGGGCAAACCATTGATTTGACCTAAACCAGTTTTAACTGCGTCTATTAAACCAATTTTTTCTTGCATTTCCCGCAAGCGATCGCTGTAAGGTTTGCGATCGCGAAATTCTAACGGATCGCTTGGACGTAAATGCTCGTCTAGCGGTTTCCAGGTATTATTATCTATCAATTGACGGATGCGCTCATCGCTGTCTACCCGATTGTGATGACCACATTCGGCACAAACCATCTGGTTGGCTTTCAGGTCTTTTGTATATGCCAACACACTGCACTTAGAACATTTATGCCATAGCCCATCAGCAATTTCACGTTCTTGGCGTTCGAGGCTGGTAGATCCTGACTTCCGCCGATTTGCAAACCAATCAAATAGAGACTTTAAACCGCGTGATTCTTCGTTGTTAGCCATTTTTTATTTTATTTTAAGTGGGTATGAGGTAGAAAACATGTCAAGCCGTATCGGATTATCCTTAGCCTTTCGTCATTTGTCTTTATTAATGACCCTTCGGGTGACGCTCCTACGTCGCTTACGCTGCGCTAACGCCAGTTGCTCATGGGGGAAACCCCCAGACGCTCGCAGGCTCGCTAACGCTGCGCTATCGCTTTTAGCGTCTCCCCTTCTCCCAAAGGGAGAGGCTAGCGCCAAGGGAGAAGACCGCACTGGCTCACTAATAGCTACATCGTCAAAGTAAGCTTTTAAGCAATTCAGACTTTAATTTTCATCTTTGGTTGCCAGCTTAACGAAAATACTTATGCCAATACAAGTCCTTGCTCTTTTTTCAGCAGACTTAATTATATGGACATACTGACAAAGCCATGAGAATACCAACCTCCAAATAAGATGCTTTCCCCCTCCTAGCCAAATCAATGATTTGTATTGCTAGGTTATGACCAATCAGCATCTGTTGCACTAGTTGTGATTGCCAACGGTTAATCGTCGTTAACGGATTACGGAAGTCCCCACCTTCTCTGCAAGACGCTAACGCGAACAATGTATTCATAAAGTGGAAATTGTGAGCGGCTGATGACGATTGCATCCAGGATATATAAGGAATACCGATTTCTCGGATATTATAGTTAGTGTTTTGACCATCAATGCCACAAGCGAAAACCAAGCTTATAGGTATATGTTGCAAGAAAACCCTTCCCTAGGGGACGCTACGCGTAGCTTGCTTCTCCGTTCGCGCAACTTGCCGTAGGGAAGGAGTATGGCAGAGCTATGGGTAAAAGATTTGGGTCTTGGGAATCAGGATTTCTGCCCTTGGAGGGATGTCAGACCAATAGAACTACGGAGTTCTCTTGGGTATTCCCGATGAATTGGGAGAGCTACATCCGTCTAGACGGCGGGGTAGTTCACAAGGGTAATACAAGTCACAAGCTGAATATTATCAAAATATCAAGGGTAGATGGGGTAATGCTGGTTACAGTCACGAATTATAAATATTTATTATGAATGAACATTGGGCATTGAGAAGAGGCAGAGGGGCACTTAGCAGGGAGCAGAGGAGAAAGAGATAATTTTTTATTCTCCCCCTGCCCCCTGCTCCCCCTGCCCCCTGCTCCCCTGCCTCTTCCCTACTCCAGTTCAAAACGCTGGAAAGAATAACCGCAAGTAGCTAGACAAAAGGGCTTCGCCGCTAAATAGAGTAATCACAGATCCCAAAGCCAGAAAAGGGCCAAAAGGCATCTTTTGTCCTAACCTTGGTAGTGATGTTTTTTGACTCGCGGCTTTGCCTCTACGTATAATTACACTGCTGCCAATTAGCGCTCCTAGCACACAAGCAATAAAACTAGCTAAGAGCAAATATTTCCAGCCTAACCAGGCTCCCATCATGGCTGCTAACTTGGCATCACCTGCACCCATTGCGGTTTTACCAAAGGCAATTGAACCCAATAGAGCGATCGCATCAAACAGCCATAAGCCCAATACTGCACCGACTATCGCCATCATCAGGTGATTTACCAATGCCACGGAACTAGCCTCTGGTAAAAAACCAACCACCATTTGAAACAGAATCCCCACCACCAAACCCGACTGAGTAAGTGGATTGGGTAAAGTCATTGTATCTAGGTCGATAAGCGATAGCGCCAATAACCAACTACAAAAAGCCCAATAGCCTATTGTTAAAGTCGAAACTTGGAATACCAAAAAAACTAATAAAAAAATTATGCCCGTTACCCCTTCTACCACAGGATAACGGACAGAAATTTTGCTTTTGCAATATCGACAGCGCCCTTTTAAGGAAATCCAGCCGAACACTGGTACATTGTCGTAAGCTTTTAGCTGGTTTAAGCATTTAGGACAACGAGAAGGCGGCCAAAGAATTGACAACCCAGCAGGTAGCCGATAAACAATAACGTTGATAAAACTGCCAATAGATGCACCTAAAGCAAAGACCATTACACTCGCCGGAATGGCGAACAAAATGTCCATACAATCATTTGTCCTTTGTCATTTGTCCTGTGTCATTTGTCGTTTATCTTTTGTCCTTTGTCGAGAACTAATGACTAATGACCAATGACCAATGACTAATGACTAATACATGTGCGATTCTATTTGACTTAAGGGTACAAAACACTCTTGAGGTAAAAGAACTGGTTGGTTAGTAAAAATAACCTTACCTCGATGAGTCACACGATTAATTGCTACACCGGAAGATTGCCCTGCTATTTCGGGATGTACTTCACAGTGAGTATAGTATATCTGCCCGGCGGCTCTGATTAGGGCGGGATCAATCAAAGGCGATTGGTTCTTTGGGGCGGTAAAATTTACTTGACCTTGTCGTAATGCGTACACTATCGACTGTTATTAGATTGCTAGATTTCCCTTTAGTCTACCCGAAACTTATAGCAAAGGTTGCCAAATTGCCCAAGTTGCATTTTTAATTATTTTCTTTCAAGAGCTAAAATCAGTGCATCGCCCATAGCGCGGCAACCTAAAAGGTTTTTTCCTGGAGAAATTATATCCCCGGTGCGATCGCCTTGTTCTAAAACTTGCAATACGGCTTGTTCAATGTGATCTGCCGCTTTTGGTTGGTCTAAACCGTAGCGTAACATCATCGCCGCACTCAAAACCTGTGCTAAAGGATTTGCCTTATCAAGTCCGGCAATATCTGGGGCGGAACCATGAACCGGTTCAAACACGCCAGGCCCAGAAGCACCCAAACTAGCCGAGGGTAACATCCCAATACTACCTGTGAGCATGGCAGCAGCATCAGAGAGAATATCACCAAACAAATTGCCTGTAACTATGGTGTCGAACTGCTTGGGAGAGCGTACTAACTGCATAGCTGCATTATCTACATATAAATGAGAGAGTTCGATATCTGGATATTCTTGTGAAAGTTGGGTGATGCGATCGCGCCACAACTGAGATACTTCTAATACATTCGCCTTATCTACCGAACAAAGTTTTCCGCCACGTTTCCGCGCCGCCTCAAAAGCCACCCGCCCAATGCGTTCAATTTCCGATTCGGTGTAAACCATTGTATTTACACCGCGTTTCTCACCAGTTTCTGTGGCAAAAATCCCTTTAGGTTTACCAAAGTAAATCCCACCAGTGAGTTCACGCACCACCATAATATCCACGCCTTCCACAACTTCGCGCTTCAAAGTCGAGGCGTCGATTAGCTGGGGCAAGATTTTTGCTGGGCGCAAATTGGCAAATAATCCTAAACCGGCGCGTAGTCCTAACAAACCTGCTTCTGGGCGTAAATTGGATGGCAGGGAATCCCACTTATAGCCACCAATGGCAGCAAGTAACACAGCATCACTGTTACGGCAGGTATCTAGAGTGGCAGATGGTAGGGGTTCTCCTGTGGCATCAATTGCTGCACCACCAATGAGGGCTTCTTGGAATTCAAACTTCAGATCAAATTGCTTCCCTACGACTTTCAGCACATCTACCGCCACTGCCATAATTTCAGGGCCAATGCCATCGCCGGGGAGTAGAGTAATGCGGTAGTTCTGGGTCATAGCTTGTTATTACTAGGTAAATGCTTGCAGATCAAATATCATACCTAGCAAAATGTACCGATGGAGTTTTTAATTTATTTGGGTGTGTGTTGTCTGAATCGCCCTTTTGATGCTTAGTTCCCAATTTATTTGCCAATTCAGAGACACTAACTCCAGCAGTAGCTAAGACTAAGGGTTGTGTAGAATGGCTTGTTATGTGAAAAGAGCAGATGTTAGCTTTACTTGGGAATAGAGTGTAATTGCAACATCACCCGGTATCCCAGCTATTCCCAAAAGCCCATTACTAATACCATTACCCACTGACCAAAGCGTTGACTGGTAGATGACATTATTTGCCATCTTATCTCTATCATCAGTCCAGCGTGAATCGTTCACATAGGTTTGTCCCCACTTGTTACCAGCTTCGATCGCACTAGTAATAGTTTGCCCGATAACAGGCATCTTCATAATCGATTCAAAATCCATACAGCTTTTACCTGATTAACTGAGAAGACCTAGAGATTTCTAGCTTTAGTATTCTTAGTAACGCAACTTAATTATTGGTATTATTTAAAACCTTAGTGAAGATAGCGGTAAATAATGCCCATTAGGCAAAGCTACTTTACATAAACTCAGTTTCAATTTCCGAAACGACACTGCCAAAAGCTGTAGGAAAAGGTTAGGTTAACTGTTAATCACAAGCCGCACCCCAGCAGCGATGGTAAAAGAATTAGCAATTTGCACCCGTGGACTAACTAAGCAATTTGACCGGCACGTTGCTGTCAATGACGTTGATTTAGAGATTCAGGCGGGGGAAGTATATGGATTGATTGGGCCAAATGGCGCGGGTAAAACAACTCTCATCCGGATGTTGGCAACTGCTGAGGAACCAACTACGGGTGAGATTTATATTAATGGCGATCGCCTACTCCGTGACAAGAGTAATCCAAAGCTCAAGCGTCGTCTAGGGTACTTACCCGATGACTACCCGCTATATGAGGATCTAACAGTCTGGGACTACTTAGATTATTTTGCGCGTCTGTATCGATTGAGAGAACCACGCCGCACCCAACGCCTACATGAAGTTTTAGAACTAATCCAACTTGGTAATAAACGCCACAGCCAGATTTCTACTCTGTCGCGGGGAATGAAACAGCGCTTAAGTTTAGCGCGAACCATTATCCATGAACCGATTTTACTACTACTAGATGAGCCTGTTTCTGGGCTTGACCCCATTGCTAGGATGCACTTTCGTGAAATCATCAAAGCTTTGCGAGAAGCTGGGATGACTGTAATCATTTCTTCCCATGTTCTCAGTGATTTAGCGGAACTATGTACTTCTGTGGGAATTATGGAACTTGGCTTTTTGGTAGAAAGTACCTCATTACAACAACTTTACCAACGTCTTTCCCACCAGCAAATTGTGATATCAACCCTGGGGAACTTAGAGGCACTTTTAAGGGAATTAAAATATCATCATTTAGTAGAAGAGTGGGAGGTGATATCAGGAAAAAATAGCGTGCGGGTGAATTTTTCGGGTAAAGATGAAGATAGTGCTGAGTTGTTGCGATCGCTCATCAAAGCAGGCATTCCCCTGACTGATTTTCACTGCACACAAGAAGACTTAGAAACTATTTTCTTAAAATTAGGTCACAAACAAGCATCTTGATCTGTCGATAAATATCACTCCCCATTTTTGGAGAATTTTTTCCCATGATGCTCAATTTAATAGACAAAATCGGCGATTGGAATCCGCAATTATTGCGGGAACTCAAAGGACGGCTGAAATTTTTTAATGTAGCGATCGCAGTTGCAACATCCTTACTACTGCAACTGGTAGTTTTTGTATATCAGTTCCGCGAGTTTCCTGATGATAAATACTCGCTAATTGGTACATACTGTCGTTTGCGTCAAGTATATGAACCACAACAACAAAACCAGATTTTCAAGCAATCAAATAATGCATCAAAATTTGTTGACTTCAATGATTTCCTCTCAAAGAACTTTTGCCCTGCAAATGAAATTGATTGGCAGTTGTGGTGGCGAGACCATTGGGAATATATATTCCTAACATTTAGTGTAATTTTTGTATTTACACTACTAGTTGCAGGAAGTTATTTGCTAATCAACGATTTAGCCAAAGAAGAAACTCGCGGTACGCTGAATTTCATCCGTCTCACTCCCCAATCAGAAACAAGTATATTGACTGGCAAGTTGCTAGGAGTACCGAGTTTAATTTATCTGGTAATCTTAGTTGCAGTTCCTTTACATTTGTTGGCTGGACGTTATGCCGAAATTGCCTTTAGTTACATTTTGAGTTACTACGCCATTCTTATTGTTAGCTGTATTTTCTTCTACAGTGCTTCACTACTATTTGGTTTAGTTAGTCGTTGGTTTAGCGGTTTTCAGCCTTGGTTGGGTAGTGGTGCAGTTTTCCTTTTCTTGTTCACAACAATATTGATGGCATCGTCTTATAGCAACGGTTTAAATAATTCAACTGCTTGGTTAAGACTTTTCGCTCCTTGGGATACAATAAATGATCTGTTTCCCAACTTGTTACGTGTATACAATGGTTCTCAACTGAAAAACTTGGAGTTTTTCTATTTACCGTTAGGGAAAAATATTGTTAGTGTTGTTGGCTTCCATTTATTGAACTTGGGATTGTACAGTTACGGAATTTTGCAAGCTCTTAAACGTTGCTTCCGCAATCCTCAAGCCTCAATCATCAGCAAAAGACAAAGCTATCTATTGGTAGCTTTTTGTCAGGTGATGATGTGGGGATTTAGCTTACAATCTTGGCGAAACAATTCCAGATTTAATGAATATGTTGCACAAAATTTAATTTTTCTGGCACTATACAACTTAGTGTTGCTTCTTAGTTTAATTGCTGTGCTTTCCCCTCATCGTCAAGATGTACAAGATTGGGCAAGATACCGACATCAGGAAGTTTCTAGTCGCAAGAGTGTTTGGCGGGATCTAATTTGGGCAGAAAAAAGCCCTGCACTCGTGGCGATCGCTATTAATTTGACAATTGTTGCTATCCCTTGGCTACCCTGGATTTCACTTACATCTGTTTTTGATACAGAATATAGTGACAATTTTGACAAGTTGAAAGTACTTTTAGCTGTAGCTTTGTCTATTAGCATAATCATGATTTACGCTACCATCGCCCAATTGATACTTTTGCTGAAAACTCCTAAACGTTCTTTCTGGGCAATAGGTACTATAGGTGCGGTGACATTATTACCACCGATGATTCTAGAATTTCTCGGTATTTCGTTGTGGAATCATCCTACTATATGGTTGTTTTCAAGTTTTCCTTGGGCAGCGATCCAATACTCTGGGGCGACAACAATTTTTATGGCATTCCTAGCTCAGTTGAGTGTTTTAGCGTTGTTGAATTTCCAGTTAACAAAGCAGGTGAGATTAGCAGGCGAATCTGCTACGAAAGCATTGTTAGCAGGACGCTAAGTAAGTAGTTATCCATTAGAACCCCGATTTCTTTGAGAAATCGGGGTTTTTGCGTTAAGGTTAAACCTTTAATTAGCACGAGTATCACAACAATCTAACAATAATGCTAAATCTGCCGACTCAAGACCTACGCCATACAGCTATCCAGTTTTTAGAACAAAGTCCCCTACAGCGTCTACAAACTCTTAAGCAACTGGGCATAGCTCGTTATGATTTTTTAACTAAGATCCGTCTAAATGAAGCAAATATAATCTGTATGATGGGGTTTTTTAAATATCCAAGTCAGCTAAAGTTTCCGAATCTAATAGGAGCAGACTTATCTGGTTTAATTTTAGATGGAGTAAACTTAATTCGAGGAAACTTATCAGAAGCAAACCTACAAGGCAGTAGCTTAGTCAATGCAGACCTCTTATTTGCAAATTTTACGAAAGCCGACTTGAGAAATGCAGATTTACGAGGTGCAACTCTTAACGAGACTATTTGGGTAGAGACTCTAGTCGATAAGTGTCAGCTTGGCGTAGGTACTGGTTTAAATCATCTGCAACGCCAAGATTTACAATCACGCAGAGCTAGATTTAATTCCTGAGAAAATGCTAATTAAAACACACAAAATTATAAGATTATTAAATTGAGATTGACCTGGATAAATTAATGAGTATTAAGTTGCCCCAAAAATTGATGTTGCTGGGTTCAGGAGAACTAGGCAAAGAATTTGCGATCGCAGCTCAACGTCTTGGTAATTATGTGATTGCCGTTGACCGCTACGCCAATGCTCCAGCTATGCAAGTTGCTGATGCTTATGAAGTTATTTCTATGCTCAGTGCTGATGATTTAGAAGCTGTAGTGAAAAAACATCAGCCAGATATTATTATACCAGAAATTGAAGCAATCAGAACAGAAAAACTGCTCGAATTTGAGCAGCGAGGGATTACAGTTATACCGACTGCGGCTGCCACTAACTATACAATGAACCGTGATAGAATTCGGGAATTGGCACATCAAAAATTAGGCATCAGAACGGCTAAATATGGTTATGCAACAACTCTAGAAGAATTGATTGCAGTTTCTGATGAAATTGGGTTTAGTAATGTTGTTAAACCTGTAATGTCATCCTCTGGTAAAGGTCAGTCTGTAGTGCAGGACGAGAGTGAGGTTGAGAGGGCTTGGAATTATGCGATCGCTAATTCTAGAGGAGACAGTCAAAAGGTCATCGTAGAAGAATTTATTAACTTTGAAATTGAGATAACTTTACTGACAATTAAACAGTGGAATGCACCGACTATTTTCTGTTCTCCTATTGGTCATCGTCAAGAAAGAGGCGATTATCAAGAATCGTGGCAACCCGCACTAATTTCTGAAGACAAGATAGTAAAAGCCCAAGAAATAGCTATAAAAGTCACCGATGCTTTAGGAGGAGCCGGAATTTTTGGCGTTGAATTTTTCATTACCAAAGACGAAGTGATTTTTTCTGAGCTTTCTCCCAGACCTCACGATACAGGAATGGTGACATTAATCTCACAAAGTTTAAACGAATTTGAACTTCATCTGCGAGCAATTTTAGGCTTGCCAATTCCTCATATAGAACTGCTAGGAGCATCAGCCAGCGCGGTAATTTTAGCTTCAGAAAAATCTGATTCTATTGCTTTTAGTGGTGTAGCCGATGCTTTGTCAGAAAAAGATGTAGATATTAGATTATTTGGTAAACCTAATGCTCATCCATATCGGCGAATGGGCGTAGCTTTGGCGAAGGATGATAATGTCGAAGAGGCTAGAGAAAAGGCTATTAGAGCTGCAAGCAAAATCACAATTATCTAATTCCTGTAGGGACGCAGTGCGCCATTGGTGTAAACTTAAGCTTATAACCCAACACCATAAGTCTTTGGGGTTCGCTCTACTAGCGCCCTTAAAAAGCTTGTCGTTAACCACATTTTTGTAACAGTCAAAGTTTCGCGCTCACCCAATATCAGCCCAGAACTTAAGTTCTGGGCTGATAGCTAAAGTCCACTCAAGTGGACTGAAATTTTCCATTTTACCGAAAAGTTGGGTAAAAGCCCCCAATATCCTAATTAGCGATCGCAGCAGCTTTGACACTGGAGCCAAACAGAAACAAAATTAAGAAACTGGGTAAAAACCAGCTAAATTTCAGAAGATTTTCTTTGTGTGTGAGTAAGATTCTTGGAAAACAAAAACCGCTCACCATTAAAGCGCAATTATAAAAATTTTTTTAATGTTGGAAGCTCCCAGCCTGCTTCGCTGAGGCTAGGGTACTTCATAATCCTAAATCTACAGCAATGCGGTGGGCGCAAGCAAACCCAGAAAAAGCTACTGCATTCAACCCTTGACCCGGAAAAGTACTATCCCCTACACAATAAAGTCCTGGAATAGCTGTGCGATTAAAGGGCATATTCAATAACCCCCGCAACTTCCGTCGGGGAATTGGCCCATAAGTGCCATCCTGACGACCCAAAAAGCGGCGATGGGTGCGCGGTGTCCCCACTTCCAGATAATCCAATCCAGTGTCTAATCCGGGAAAAATCTTTTCTAGGCGATCAATAATTCGCCAAGCCGCATCTTCTTTCTTCGCTTCGTACTCACTCGGAGAGAGTTTTTTCCAATCATCTATCCAATGAGGCGTAAAGGCATGAATGATGTGATATCCATTTGGTGCTAAATCTGAATCAAGCAATGTGGGGATCGAAACGAAAACAGTGCCTTCTGCTGCTGTCATCTTTTCCCAATCTTCTAGCAAAATATGGTGGCACTCTGTCCCCGCAGGTAAAACTGACTCCTTTACCCCGATGTGCAAACTCAAGAAGCTTGGAGACTTTTGATAATTTTGTTGCCACTTTTTCTCATTATGTGGCATTTCTTCTGCTGGTAATAATTGTTCAAATGTATCCCAGCGTGTAGCATTAGAAACTATGCGTTTACCCCGATATACTTTACCATTAGCCAGTTGTACACCTACCGCTTTTCCCTGTTCTGTGACAATTTTCGTGACTCTAGCTTGGTACTCAATCTTACCTCCAGCCTTCTCTAGACCCTCTACCAGTTTTTGGGCAATTTGTCCCACCCCGCCTTTAGGATAGTTAACTCCGCCATAATGCCTGTCAGAAAAGACCATCCCAGCATTAATCATTGGTGTCATGTCTGATGGAACCACGGACCAGCAATAACACTCCATATCGATAAATCTCAATAATTGCGGGTCTTTAATGTAGCGCCGCGCCACGTCCCCGGCATTTTGGGGCAGATACTTAGCTAAACCAAGACACGCCAAAGGATGCTGAAAAAATACCCGCAGTAGATAGCGAGGTTCTTCTAGCGACAGCAAATCCATGCTGTTGAGACACTTGAATACTTTTTGGCATTCGTCATAAAAGCGACGAATCCCCTGGTCTTCATGGGGAAAATGAGCAATAAGATTTTGCAAAAATTTTTCATAAACTCGGTCAACCTTCAGGTCTAAACCTTGGGGTAGATGATAGTGAATCTGCACCGGATCTGCGATCGCTTCTTGGCTAACCTTCACAGCTGACAAAGCGCGGGTGAGTAAATTAGTAGTGCCGTTCTGTCCCAGCCCAAAAATCATCGATGCGCCAACATCAAATCGATAACCTTGGCGTTCAAAATAACCAGCGCTCCCACCTGGAATCAAATAACGTTCCAGTACCAGCACTTTTGCTCCTTTAGCTGCTAACTGGGTTGCTGTTACTAATCCGCCAATCCCAGACCCTATCACGATTGCATCAATTGTCATTTGTCATTTGTTCTTTGTCCTTTGTCTAGAGTCCCTTGTCTTTTGTCTAGAGTCAATCAATATTGACTAATGACCTGACCAATAACCAATGACTAATGACTAATCAAAAAAAAGAGGGACGAGCCTGCTGCTGCTGGCTAATCCCGTCTGCCGATCCTTAAAAGAGAGGAGAACACTGTATAACAATATAGCCTTGATTGAGAATTAATATCAATTATTAATAAAAAACTTTATCAATAAAATTGACGGCGTTAATTATCAGCTGTCAGCCGGATGCAGGAAAGAGTATTATGGTGTTTTCAGTTCTTATACAATAAAAAAGCCCTTATTTCTGGCTATGACGCTACAATTGCGGGTTTATGTTCCACCCCATCCCCTGATAAAACACTGGCTGGCAGTTGCCCGTGATGCAGGCACACCTTCAGTGTTATTTCGCAGTGCCATGACTGAGTTGGGAAGATGGCTGACTTATGAAGCTGCACGAGACTGGTTGCCAACCCAAGAAACGACGGTGCAGAGTCCCTTGGATACCTGTTTGGCAACTGTGATTGATCCGCAAATACCAGTGGCAGTAGTGCCGATTCTACGGGCTGGACTAGGATTACTTGAGGGAGCGCAGACTTTACTGCCTTTAGCTTCTATTTACCATTTTGGTTTGGTGCGAGACGAAGAAACACTGCAACCTCATTGTTATCTGAACAAGTTACCAGAAAAATTTGACCCCGAAACACGAGTGTTAATTACCGATCCAATGTTGGCAACAGGAGGGTCGATCATGGCGTTAATGGCAGAATTGACACAACGGGGTGCCGATCCGGCCTTGACCCGGATTGTCTGCGTAGTGGCGGCTGCACCAGCTTTGCAAAAACTGAGTGCAGCTTATCCAGGTTTAATAATTTACACAGCGACTATTGACGAAAAACTTAACAACAAGGGGTATATTGTACCGGGATTGGGAGATGCAGGCGATCGCATCTTTGGGACTTAAGCTACTATGCAGCTAGGGCAGGAAAATAGCATAACTACTGTAAAAGTTGCAAGGTTTGTTGAAGGCGGTAAAGATATGAGTCAACGAGATGGTTTTGGCAGTGGTTTTGTAGCAGGGGCGTTTGTCGGTGGCGTATTTGGCGGTGTTATCGGGGCACTGATTGTTTCTCGACGCAATCCAGAATTGCTAGCAGAGGACGAGACAGAACTGACGGATAGCCAAGCCGAAGCCAAGAAAATAGCAGCAAAGCGGCGTCAGATGAAAGCCTCAGAAAGCGAGAACATCGGTATAGAAACGGCTAGGCGATCGCTAGAAGATAAAATTGCCCAGCTAAATGCCACAATTGATGATGTGCGGAAGCAACTGGGAAATGTTAATAGCGGTTCACCCCAAGCAAGCAATGATCGCTCCCTCACTAAAGACTCTTGAAGTTTGTTCAGGCGTGGTGAAAGAAGTGTCAAGTGTGGTAGATCGGGAATCCGCAAACACCATGACATAGACTAAATTAAAATTAAAAGATAAGACCGCGTTTGACACTTAGTAGGAAACAAAGCTATCCATGAGTTTACTGATTACGACACTAATTACCTTTGTCACCTTTTATAGCTATTTGCTAATTATCCGGGTTTTGTTGACCTGGTTTCCGCAAATCAACTGGTATAATCAGCCATTTGCTGCTTTAGCCCAGATAACCGACCCTTATTTGAATCTATTCCGCTCAATTATTCCCCCATTAGGCGGTATGGATTTTTCTCCAATCTTAGCTTTCTTCGCGCTCAACTTAGCTGGTGGCTTTCTGAGAGCTATTCCTTTTTAACTAATCTGCCATCTATTCGTACAGGGATTTTGATTTATACCCGAATAAGAAAAATTGTAGAGACGCCAATTGTGAAAGCGTCTCTACAATTTTTTTAGATAGAGAAGAACCAGAAATTCAAACCTCTATTCAATTACCGCCATTGACCTTTGTTGAATCAGCAACGAGAAGCTTTTTTGGGAGTTACAAAGTGCAGCTTCAGCGCGTTTGCAATTTATTATTTAGTTTGCCCATATTATTAGAGAATAAAAGCGATCGCCTTCAGCATAGCTTCACTTAAGTACATCAACCTAAACTAGAGGCGGCAACGGTATTCGCACGCTTAACTTGAGGTGTAGCAACCATCCGCATTCCGGCAGGTGCAGCTATAGTTAACCCACGCCGCACAGGATGCACAGGACGTTTGTTCACTAGCGATACTTGAAGTTCTGACAAAATAGTTGCCAAGACTATTTTCATTTCATACTGGGCAAATGCCATCCCAATACAGCGACGATTACCGCCACCAAAGGGGAAATATTCATAAGGTGAATATTGTCTTTCTAAAAAGCGTTCTGGTTTGAACTGCTTTGATTGTGGGTAAACTTCTTCTCGATGATGCGCTAAATAAATACTGGGGACTATTGCTGTCCCTTGTGGCAGTTCGTAGCCCATAATTTTTATTGGGATCTTCACAACCCGCACGAAAGCAGTCATGGCAATTGGGTAAATTCGCAATGTTTCTTGGCACACTGCTGTCAAATAGGGCAATTTAGCTACACTACTCAAATCGGGGTTAACTCCAATCGTATTGAGTTCCTGTAGTAATTTTTCACGCACCTCTGGTAAATGGTCAATCCAGTAAAAAGCCCATGTCAACGCAGAAGCGGTAGTTTCATGTCCTGCAACTAGCAGTGTCATCAACTCATCGTGTAATTCTTCATCTGACATCCCTTGTCCATCGTCGTAACGGGCTGCCATCATCAAACTCAGGATATCTTGACGATTTTGATCGGATTCAGCCCGACGTTCTCGAAGTAAAGCATAAATAAGTTGATCAATTTTTTGCCGTTGTTGGAGAATCCGGCCCCACGGACTCCACGCACCGAAATCTTTTTGGATGAACCTGAGAAAGAAGGCGCTAGACATTACGGGCGAACTAATGAAGTCTAGTAAGTCACTTAGCGATCGCCTCAGTGACTCAAAAAGCTCTCCCTCATTTAAACCAAATACAACCCGCAGGATAACACGCAAAGTGATTTCTTGCATCGACTCACGGATATTAAAAGGCTTGCCAATTTGCCATTGATTACTCACTTGTCGGGTTATTTTTTGGATATCCTGACCATAAGCCCGCATCCTTTCGCCATGAAAAGGAGGAGCTAGTAGTTGCCGTTGACGCTGGTGGCGATCGCCATCCGCTAACATAAAGGAGCGATCGCCAAGCAAAAATTTTAGTCCTATGTTCCCCCTGCCAACCTCAAAATGGCTGGAATCAGCAGTAAAAATCTGCTCAATCGCTTGGGGTTGACTAAAGTACACAATATGGTTGTTAGAGCGACTACTTCTGATGGTGAAAGTGTCACCATAAATTTTGGCAAAATCATCCACATATTTTATAGGCTGACCAATAAACTTGATCATCCGCAGCCAGCGCGGCATTTGAGGACCATCAGGCAAATTGTAAGTTGCTGTCATCGGAGTTTGGAGAATTGATGGCTTCTGAATTTTATTGTTACGAGTTTTCATGTTCTTGAGGCCCACATAAAGCGGTATATTCATCATGGGGGAGTAGGCAGTAGGCAGTAGGGAGTAGAAAGTGGAAGAGAAGGATAATAACTAATAACTTCTAATAACTAACTCAGTACTCAACACTCTTTCAAGTCAGTCCATAATTAAAAAATCCCACAACCAAAAATGAAAAAGATTTCTTCCCTACTCCCCACCCCCCACTCCCCACTCCCTTTTCCTAGCTAAAGCAGTGCCAAAAATCATCGCTATTCTCAACGGTAAAGGAGGAGTCGGTAAAACGACCACCGCAGTCAATCTGGCTGCAAACTTTGCGAAGAAAAAAAAGGTACTGCTGATTGACGCAGATATTCAAGGTTCTGCCAGTTGGTGGTTTGGGCGCAGTCAGCAGGGAATGGGATTTGATTTATCTCAAGAAACAGATCCCACACTTTTAGGTGATTTACAAAAGATAACAGGTTACGATTTAGTAGTAGTAGATACGCCTCCCGCGCTGCGCTCTGAAGCATTAGTGGCGGTAGTTGCGATCGCAGATTATCTAGTTTTGCCTACACCCCCAGCCGCAATGGATTTAGCTATCCTAGTAGAAACAGTTAAGGAAGCCGTCATCCCCGTGGGAACTCCCCATCGGGTACTGCTTACCAAAGTGGATACGCGCAGTATGGGGGAAGCACTAGAAGCAAAAAACACTCTCACTCGATTAGGTATTCCTGCTTGTAATACCTTTATCCGTGCTTATAAAGCTCATGAACGAGCGGCACTTGAGGGTGTAGCGATTAGTCAATGGCGAGGAAGTAATGCACGGGAGGCGGAGTTAGACTACCGCCGTGCAGCTGATGAATTACAGCGTGATTGGAGAAAATAATAATGGTTAGGAAACAAAGTCTCTCTGACTTACTACAAGAAGAGGCGCAAAAATTTACACCCACCGAAGGGGAATCTGCGATTGAAATTACAGCACAAGAAATTGCCGAAGAACAAGCTTCATCTGATGAAGAATCCTCAGCACAAACACCTGAGGCAAATTCTACTAAGCGCACAAGCCCAACTAAGGCTGATTTAGAAGCAACTGTCAAAGAGTTGACAGCTAATCTGGAAAAAAGCCATAAAAATGAAGCATCTCTTGGGCAACAAATTGCTGATTTGCAATCAAAACTATCTAAACAACAAACATTAGCATCCGAACATAAATCATTAGTACAACAAGTTGCAAGAGAACTTGAAGAAACTAAAAAAACAGCACTACAACTAGCAGAAGCAAATTCCCAGCTTATAGAAGAAATTAATGCTTTAAAACAAACAGCAGAAGATAATTCTAAACTTGCTATAGCTGTAAAAGAAACTAGTGCTATAAAACCCGTAAAAGAACACTACAATCCATATAACTACAAAAAATCACATCTTTCATCAGAAAGACTAGCTCAAAATCAACCAGATCAGTATGCTGGTAGTGTTGTAAAAGAAACTAGTGCTATAAAACCAGTAAAAGACCACTACAATCCACTTAACTACAAAAAATCACATCGGTCATCGCAACCACTAGCTCAAAATCAACCACAAAATCAACCAAATGAGTATCCTGAGACTTCTAACGAGATGTGGTTACTTGACTAGAGTCTAAGCCAAACGCGTCTAAATATTGATAAGCTTGAATAAAAGTAGAATTCACCAAGATCAAAATCACATAGGGCTTTCAGGAAATTGAATAATAGTCAACCAGCTACGTTAGTTGTATGGGAAGCTTTCAAAACAATGTCAACCTTATATTTTGTAATTGGTGTTCTTCTGCTTTTAGTGATGGGAATTGCGGCTTATTTCCTGACTGCTCGCAAGTATCAATCTTCTGGCACAGTCGCAAATTCCTACGATCAATGGACTGTTGACGGCATCCTAGAGTTTTATTGGGGAGAACACATTCACCTCGGTCACTACGGTTCGCCGCCACGACGGAAGGATTTTTTGGCTGCTAAATCTGACTTTGTACATGAAATGGTTAGATGGGGTGGTTTAGATAAATTACCTCCTGGTACTACCGTCTTAGATGTTGGCTGTGGTATCGGAGGCAGTAGTCGGATTTTAGCGCGAGATTATGGGTTTGCCGTCACAGGAATTACGATCAGCCCACAGCAGGTGAAACGCGCCCAAGAGTTAACGCCCCAAGGGCTAAACGCCCAGTTTGCGATTGATGATGCAATGGCATTGTCGTTTCCAGATGGCAGTTTTGATGTGGTCTGGTCGATTGAAGCAGGCCCTCACATGCCCGATAAAGCTGTTTTTGCCAGAGAATTAATCCGGGTGCTAAAGCCTGGTGGAGTGTTGGTTGTAGCTGATTGGAATCAAAGAGATGACCGCCAAAAGCCGCTAAATTTTTGGGAGGAACCAGTGATGAGACAACTTCTCGATCAGTGGTCTCATCCAGCTTTCTCCAGCATAGAAGGCTTTTCTGAGCTTTTAGCAGAGACGAAATTAGTTGAGGGGGAGGTAATTACAGCAGACTGGACGAAAGAAACGCTTCCTTCTTGGTTAGATTCAATCTGGCAAGGGATAGCTCGGCCAGACGGATTGGTGCGTTTTGGACTGTCTGGTTTTGTCAAGTCTGTGCGGGAAGTGCCGACACTTTTACTGATGCGTTTGGCATTTGGTGCAGGGCTGTGTCGGTTTGGAATGTTCCGCGCTGTACGGGCGGACTCAGGCACAGAATTGATGGACACAAACTTTGCTAACCAAACTCCCTCAAACTTGGTTAGGTAGCGATGCCTACGGCGAGCAAAGCTATCGCATGATGATCAATTTTCTGTTGATTTTCAGCGATGATTTAATGTGATTCAGCACAAAAATTTAAAATATGCTGGGCAGTAATTTGTGGTTGCTCTAAGTGAGGGAGATGTCCACAATCTTGAATCCAGATGAGGGTACTATGTGGAATTGCTCTTTTAAATCTCATGGCATCCTTAGTACCCAAAATTTTATCGGAATCGCCCCATAAAATTAGCGTTTTTTGCACAATTTTTGATATTTTTTTAAATCTAAAAGCACTGTAACCACCACTTTTAGTGAAAGTAATCAAAGCTCGATGCCAACTCGGCATTTGTAGATGTAATGCGCCACAACATAGCGCATCGACAGAGGCAAGACTTTGGTTTTTATATCCAATGCGGGAAACGCGATCGCGCACCTTCATATTACTCAAAAACTGAGTTGCTAAATAATCAAATGGGGGAAACATTAATTTACTTAATGGGGAACCACCCGCCAAGCCAGCACTATCAATTAACACCAGTTTTTTTACTACTTCTGGGTAAGTCAACGTAAAATCAATTGCAGTCGCACCCCCCATCGAAGCACCTACCAAAATCACAGGTTGGTTAATCAGGCTTTTCCAGAAATAATAAAGATGGGTTTTAATCGCAGTTGGGCTATAGGCAATTTCTGAAAGTCTATCTGTAAACCCAAAACCCAACAAATCCACTGCCCAAGTTTCATTATCTCCAGATAGTAATGGCAAAAGCCGTCGAAATTCTAATACAGAACTATCAAAGCCGTGAATTAATAAAATAGGAGTTCCACCGCTCCCTTGCTTGACAAATGTTGTGGTAACTGATTGATTAATTAAAGGAGTAGCGATCGCAGTTGTTTGAATACTTTGAGCTAGTGCGATCGAGGCAGATTCTGTCAGTTGCCCAACTGCTTTAGGAAGAAAATTCGGAAACATAAATTTCAGTTTATCGTACTAGCTTGCTTCCACACATCGCTGATTTTCTTAAACAACAAAATTACACAAACTAACATCCTGAAATATTAATTGTAATACATAAAATATAGACCAGCAGCTATCAAAACATTCTAACTCCCCACTTCCCACTCCTAACTCCTAACTCCTAACTTCCCACTCCCTACTCCCCACTCCCCACTCCCCCAAAAATTATGACATCAAAAAAAGTTTTCTAAAATGTTAAAAATGGGACTAAAGCCACGTACAATTAAAATCGCCTATCCCTTAATCCAGGAGCTAATGCCATGCCAATGGCCGTTGGCGTAATTGAAACTTTAGGTTTTCCTAGTGTCTTAGCAGCAGCAGATGCAATGGTCAAAGCTGCCGCAGTCACAATTGTGTATTATGGTCAAGCAGAAAGCGCTCGTTTGTTAGTCGCTGTGCGGGGACACGTTTCTGAAGTAAATAGAGCTGTTGAAGCCGGAATCGTAGCTGGAGAGGAAGTTAAGGTTGGTACAGTAATTACCTACTACATCGTTCCCAATCCCCCAGAAAATGTTGAAACCATATTACCAATCCATTTCACTGAAGAATCAGAACCATTCCGCATGTTCTAAGCAATTTTGCTATTAAAATCTGTAGCGAAGCTTCGTACAATTAACTGGTAGTCCCCATATCGTTTATTCATACAGGAGATTAATAATGTCATTACAGGCAGTTGGAGCACTTGAAACGAAAGGTTTCCCTGCGGTGCTAGCAGCAGCAGATGCTATGGTAAAAGCTGGTCGAGTCACCCTCGTAGGTTATATCAGAGTAGGTAGCGCTCGTTTTACAGTTAATATTCGTGGCGATGTTTCTGAAGTAAAAGCCGCTATGGCTGCCGGTATTGAAGCCGCAGAAAATGTTTTTGGCGGTACACTTGAATCCTGGGTAATTATTGCTCGTCCCCATGAAAACGTTGAAGCTGTTCTGCCAATTGGTTACACAGAACAAGTGCAAGGGTATCGAGAATCTGTAGAAAATCCCATTGTTAGATCAAACAGTCGATAGATTCAACCTCCTGTGGGGGAATTCAAAACAAAAAATTCCCATAAATGAATTTAAAGATAAGTTTCTTGTGAGACTTCTGACTATCAAAACTTTAGAGGATTGCAAATTTTTCTGTTTTTAGATTTTGCATAAGTTGAATTTTTAAGCACAGAGAAAGCAACAGTCAAAGTCAATAGTCAAAATTAATATTGACTGTTGACTATTGATTTTTGAGAATGTAAAAGTTGTAAGAATAACTCAGCTTACCAAACATCCTCTTAAACGCTAGTTTACGTATATACATTTAATCGACTAAAAATATACTACGAAATTTGACTTAATATGATTCTGGGGGTTTCCAGGCACTTACTTTATTCTGGGGAATCCGTCCACGGCAGGGCTACCCCATAAGCGACTGGTATGGATTTGGGGGATCTTCCGAGGCAAAATATCACCAACACCTGTATTGAGATTTAACTAAGTATTTTTCTCCGTAATGGCTTATAGAGCCTTGAAACTTATACGAGTAAAATTACGCTTAAATACTGAGTTAAATTAGATTCGTTCCTCAGCTCGGTTACAAAATGTTCAGATTTCCTCAAACCACCTCGTGCAAAGGTTTATCCCCACCACTGTAGGCAAATCTATATTCTCAGTTACAAAACATAACTTTACAAAAAGGTTAAATTAAAAAATAGCCTTAAAAGCTTAATGGGTATGGGTTTGGGGCATTTGTAAATTGGAAGCAAAACATCAATATAGAAATTTCTGCATAATTCTAGTGAATTAAGACGTAATAAAAGTGGAATCACTGAGCTATTTTCATGAGATTCATGAAATCCGGGCAGGTTGCCAGTTAAACAATTAGGTGGGACAAATGGGGGTTGTGATGCAAACTTCAAAATTGAGTTTCGAGGAACGCAATCTCACTATGACAACAGATGTGGAACAACTAGCTCTAGATTGGCGAAAGCGCTTGGCTGCCGAATGTCCAGACCAAAATGAAGCTGTTAGGGAAAGCATTATTCTCTGGCTGTTGGGATCTGACTCCAAACGGTTTGATCTGTTTAACCCTAAAGAATTCGATATCGCCAAGCAAGCGATGGAATATCGCTGGAGAATTTTACGTCAACGCTATTTAGGGCTAGGGCGAGAACGTGCTTATCGGAACTTGATAACGCGATTGGGGAGCTTAGTAACATTACGGAATAAAATTCAGACTTGGGTTGCCCTAAGCCGCGATCGCCAGCGTAGTGTGATGGATGTATTGCAAGAAGTACTCCAAGAATTACTGCAAAGCGACAGCCAGATGCAACAGCAAATGGCTGATATTGCCAAATATACAAGTGATAGACGATTGGGAGATGCTCTGCTATTTGCCAGTGTGGAAGAATATTGTCTGCGGCCAGTCCGCAATCAACCCCTATTAGCTTATCGGTTTGTAAATTACTTGCGTCGCACTCAGCGCGGTGGCTTAACCCAAGTGCCGGGCCGTGACTTGATTAGACTCGTGTCAGAAGAAGTTCTCACAGACGACAATGACAATCGAGTTAACTTAGTTGATAATCAGGCGATCGCAGAATATATTGAAGCACAACAGCTAGAGGAACAACTTGCCCTGCGTCAGTCAGTACAAAAAGAATTTGAAAATTATCTACAAGAAAATCTGGGAACAGACGCACTACAGTGGCTACGGCTATATTTACAAGGAAAATCCCAGGAAGAGATCGCCCACAGATTAAATAAGCAGACTAAAGAAGTATACCGTCTGCGAGAAAAAATCAGTTACCACGCTGTGCGTGTTTTTGCCCTCAAAGATAAACCAGAGCTAGTAGACAATTGGCTCTCAATTTCCTTGCAAGAACATAACCTGGGTTTAACCCAAAACCAATGGCAACAACTGGATGAAAAATTGACTCCTCTGGGGCGGCAGATTTTAGATTTGCGGAGAGTAGGTAACTCAATAGAAGCAATAGGCCAACAGTTAAAACTCAAAACTCATCAAGTGCTAGGTGAATGGACAAAAATCTATCTTGCTGCCCAATCTTTAAGAAGCCAGGAGTAGCCTGTGAGACATTTAGTTGCTCAATTAAGGTGGTGTACCAAACTAGGAAATGGCGAGCAGGGGAGAATTGATCGCAAGTTCATCCCCTCATGCCTCAGTTACTAGAGTAGAACTTCAAAAGGCAGAAGCAAAACGAACCACGCTTAAAAGCATGGGATTAATTTTGAACGCGTTATGTCTCATGGCAATTTTCGGCTGATATATTTTTTATACTAGTAAGCTTTATATCTACAACTAAAATTTTGATTAATTGATTAAACCTTAAATCATATTTCTGTAAGTGAAATCGCTGATTCCAATTTTTTACATAATTGCTATGTTGTAATCGAACTTTAGACTGATCAAGCTTAGAGTTCAACTCAAATAGATAGAGATTTTGCTACCGTATTCTAGATAAGATTACGGTTTAAACAAATTTATAGTGACAAAGTTAGTTTCCTGCTCTTGAATCCATTTTTTATAAATATTTCATGCAGACTGAGGTTTTTAGTGAACTTTTCCCCTTAATGAGTACAGCCACGCCCCAAACTTTGGAATGGCTGCTCAACGTTGCAATTGAACATGAATACCCATCTGGGCGAGCCGTTGTGATGGAAGATGCCTGGGGTAACGCCGTTTACTTCGTTGTTTCAGGTTGGGTCAAAGTCCGGCGTACCGTCGGGGAAGATTCACTAGCTCTGGCAATTTTTGGTAAGGGCGATTTTTTTGGAGAAATGGCAATTTTGGATGAATCTCCACGCTCAACCGATGTCATAGCCCTTTCGTCTGTGAATTTGCTGAGTGTATCTAGAGAGCGTTTTATTCAAATCTTGTTCAAAGACCCACAGTTACATCATCGGATGTTACAACTTATGGTGCGGCGATTGCGGCAAATTAACTTGCGCTTACAAATGCGGTCTTCACCACCAGCAGTCAAACTTGCCCATACTCTAGTGACTTTAGGCGAAAGCTATGGTCAAGAATCGAATTGTGGAAAAGAAATTTTTAACATTCCTTTCAAAGATTTAGCAGAGGTAACAGAAATTGGTGTTGACGAAACCACCAAAATTATGGAAAAGCTGCATGAGAAAGGGTGGATCAAAATTGACAGCGCCAAGAACATCATTTATCTCGTGAACTTCAAACAATTGATGAACTTGGCTGGCAAAGTGTAATTGCTAAGGGTTATTAGGGACTGACAAATTAAAAAATATTCAATTACTTATTTTGGGGTGGGTAGCGCTCAGTCGAACGCTGTACACCCTACAATAATTGAATTGACTTTTGCAATTTAAAACACTCCCAAGCGCAAGCAACATTTGGGCTTAAATGGAGCTTGCGCTGGTCAAAATCTAGTCAAGTACTTCTGCTACAGAACCTCCAACAATTGTTTAATTTTTGTGTCCTGACGTTCTTTGAATTTTTCTGGAAAATTTAATTCGAGTGTAATCTTGCCATTTGTCTCTTCTACTGCATAAATTTCGGCAACAAATCGGTTAGATGAGAGGTTATCCTCATCCTCATTCAACAGTAAACCAACTAATGGTTTAACAGTTCGCATCGTGTGCAAATCCTGTTGTCCTATCATTTTGTGAGAAGACACGGCTTTTGTATCCTCTATTTCCAAGCGCAAACCCGTTGTTCCTAATTCTGTGGCTACTGCAAAGAAGAAGTTACCATCCCAGTAGAGTCGGCTATGGCTATTTACCTGCTTGCGTACCTTTTTACGGCTAGTTTGTTTTACGTCACCCAAGGCCCGAGTCAAACTTGTGGCTAAGAATCCAAGAGAAGCGAAGGGTCGGTCTACATACTGGCCCTTTTGAGAGTACCACTCTCGGACATCAGAATACAAAACTAGAGTTAAAGCATCGCGTTGGGCATCGTTGAGCTTCACAAAATCAACAGCCAAAAGCGTTTCTGTGTCATTAATAGGAGAGACTCGGACAATCTGCGCTGTTAAAGAGGCGCTAGCAGTATAATCTCCCATCACCTCAACTTCCGCTTCCTCCAGCAAATTGGGCCAAGTTTCTAAAGAAATTAATGCTCCAGTTTCTGAAATATTCACCGTTTTGCCCATGATTGTTTGACCATTACTGGTAATTAAGATGGGGAGGCGACGCTGTAAACGGTGAGCAGTACGTACTTGTGGTTGTTCAAAGCCAACCAGCAAAGCAGCTATCAGCAAAACCAGATTAAAAATAGACCACATAGTGTTGACTAAGACCGCTTGCCAATCTTCAGGATGTAACAGCAGCCAATAGGGAACAGCTAGCAAGGAAGAGACTACAAGTGCTGTCACCACCAAAAGACCACGCATCGATTCCCAATCAAAGGTGCGTTTGGTTATAGACGTTCCTTTGTCGGTAACGTTAAATGAACCCAGCTTCGGATTAAACAGCGCTAACATCGTCACCCACCCAGCCTGGAAAGCCATCGCAAATTCAAAAATTTCATTCCAGAAGGAGAAACGGACGTTTTTGTAAATGATGTAGTTAGTAAAAAGGGACAGGAGAATATGGGGTAGGGCGTAGGCTAGAGTTTCTAAACCCAAACCTTGGACAGAGTTAACGCCAAATAATAGAAATAGTGTCGGAGCGATCGCATATATTAGTCGAGGATAACCATACAAAAAGTGTGAGGTTGCGCTAAAGTAACAAATCCGTTGTGCAAATGTTAGATTCAGCTTCGGATTAAAAATGGGGTTTTCTAATCGCAGAATCTGCGCCATCCCCCTTGCCCAACGCACTTGTTGTCCCACGTAAGAAGAAAACGTTTCTGGCGCTAAACCAGCCACCATAATTTTGTCGTAGTAGACAGACTTGTAACCCAACGAATGCAATCGCAAAGCAGTGTGGCAATCTTCCGTCACGGTTTCCACCGCAATTCCCCCAACTTCTAAAGCATGGGATTTACGGATTAATGCTGCGGAACCGCAGAAAAAGGCGGCATTCCAAAAATCGTTACCTTTTTGCAGTACCTTATAGAATAGTTCATTGCCTGCGGGTATTCTACCTTTGGTGACCAAATTACGCTCGAAGGGATCGGGGTTATAGAACCAGTGAGGAGTTTGGACAAACGATACTTTGGGATCGAAGAAAAAACCCATTGTATGCAAGAGAATTTGCCGCGATGGGATGTGGTCGCAGTCCAAAATCAACACTAAATCGCCATCGGTTTTGTAAAAGGCGGTATTGATATTACCAGCCTTAGCGTGGTCGTTATTGTCCCGCGTCATGTGTATACAGCCGAGTTCTTGGCACATTTGCCGTAGCTGTTCCCGTCTTTTACTAAACTGTTCTCGGCGTGGGTCGTTCTCTTTATACTTTTCTGGACGACCATCATCAAGAACATAAACCTTTTTTTTATCAGGAGCATAATCACAGGCTAAGGCTGCCACAGCCGTCTTGCGAACAATCTCCACATCTTCGTTGTATGTGGGGATGTAGATATCAACTTTGAACCATTCTTCAACAGGAATATTTGTGAGATTAACTGGTTGGCGTTCTTGAATTTTCAGGGTTTGAAAGTATGCCAATACCAACGTGAGGATGGCATAAAGTTCGGCGGCGTACAACAATACGCAAGCGATGCTGTTAAGCCAACCATCAAAGTTGAGGGTGTAGCTGGTGCGGTAGTATAAATAACGCAGCGTTGTTACCATACTCAGCCACAGCATAAACAGGTGATAATAGTGGCTGATTTCTGAAGAGGACTCTTGAAATTCTGCGTGTATAAGTAGTTGTCCCAGTAGCACGAGAAACACTGCTACCAATCCTTGCTGCCAAACTTCTATCGGGGTAACAATAAGTGGCACTGAGAGCAACAATAGCAGCAGGATAAACCACTTAAACTGTTTCACACCCACTTTTTGGAGAGTGCGGTCAAAAAATCTAGGGGTAATATCAATCAACCAATTGCTCAATTTTAAGCGCTGGCGATCGCGTGATTTCCGGGGCGATGTGGGGGGAGAAGAAGACATTTTGGATCTAAATTTTGAAATTTAAATTTAAGATTGGCGATACCTGACCGAAACTGTCTACTTTTTATCAGCAGTCAAGCGCTTGAGATACAACTGAAGAATCCCGTAAAGAATTAGAGACACAGTGAAAATGCCTACAGGTAGCAATAGCCAATTTTCTTGTAAAAAGCGTGATGCTTTACTGAGGATAGTGGTATTTTCCAAGCGACGAGTGTTTGGGGTGCTTTGGAAAAACTGTAGTTGATAAGCATCAGCATCATAGGAAACTGGGTCTTTTTGATCGCTACTAATTAGCACCGTATCTTTCTTGAGTTGGAAGAACCACGGGTCTTGATTGAGGACTTGTCGCACTCGCTCTAAACCAGTTTCGGTTTGAGATGTTAAAGCTAGAACGACGCGATCGCTGTTCCAAGGAGAGATAATTTGCTTAATCATCCCTTGTGTATCTTGCGGCGTTTGAACTACAGCATTGGCAGAGGAGCGGGAATATGCCTGACTCAAGTTGAAGCCAGTGGAATTAAATACTTCGGGAAAAGGAAAGTCTTCTCGCGTTCCAATTCCTACCAAATGGTCATTTTTGCGGGCTTGTGTTGGCAAAGCATCTGGTGTATAAACATTTAGCTTGACAGCATCTGCTTGACTGAGCCTTCCCAAGCGTTCGCTAAAAGCCAACAAGGTCAACACATCTGTCTTCGAGGGGATTTGTGGTAAGACGATCGCTGTCTGAGACAAATCCTGTGGTGCAGCAAAGGGGAAACCAAATTTCAGCAGGTTCAAGTCTGGTAGTTGTGTAGAGATTTCCCGCTTCAGGTCGAAGCTAGTATCAGAATGCACCGTACCTGTAAGTTGTTGATCTGGTGGCTGAAGACAGTTCTGTTTATCAAACGGTTCTCTCGGATTCATCCGCATGAAAACTTGTAGTTTTGAGTTGGGTTTGATCAAGTTTTCCGGCAAATTGACTTTGAGGTTTTTGCGAGTTTCTCCCGACTCGGAATCAATACGTGCCCCACCAATGAAAACTCCATCTAGTAAAACTTCGATCGCAGAAGTTCGCGGATTAACCTGCGGTCCGTAGCTGTACACCAGATTCATGGAACTACCGCGCAGAAATCTATCATCTGGTAAAGCCCGAAAATCAATTTCAATTGGCGGCGCTCCGATCCCACGTACAGTCACATCACTAAATGGCTCACCATTTACTTGGGTTTTGATGTCGCCCAGTTTAAAAGAATTTTGTTCTGGCAAATAACGAGGCCATTGGCGGAGTCCTGGTGTCGAAGGTTCCTTGAGGGTATCGACAAAAACCACCTGACCAGTACCCATTTTCCGCAAGTCTGGCTGTGATAAAAATTGGGTTGCCTTTTCTACAGCTTTTGCACTGTTGCCAGTGGCAATTAAAACCGGAACCCCGCTCTTTTCAGTTTTAGTTACAATCAACACCCCTGTTTCATCTGGTACGGGGTTATTATCACGATCAAGAATTTGATTGCTGACAACTTTCAGGGGCAAATTCTTCCAAGTATTTAGGGTTGGTTGCTCGTTGGGAGTACCAATAATGACCAAGCGATCGTTTGCCTTCACGTTTGTGACATCAGACACCAAACTCGTCTGAATCGGGCGAAAATCTGCGATTCTCCCCAATGCCACTTGTAAGCGAGCTGCTGCTGTCAACCAGGATTGATCGACTTGACTCGGTTGCAAATAAGCAATTTGGTTAGTTTCTAAGCCGAGTTCGTCAAAGAAAGGATAAGGATAGCGGCTGAAATTCAGAGGAATCGGCTGCCGTTCATAGTTCAAGATTAATTTGGAATCTGGCAGAATCTCTGTCCACAAGTCGGGGCTACTAGGGTCGCTACATTCGAGGGTGTTATTTTGCTGTGCTACCAATGTGAGTTCATTGTAGTCTTGCAGCAGCTTGGGTGGGATATTGAACAGTACTTGACCTACTTGGGACTCTTTACGATTGAGTGGTACGCTACCAACACTGATGCCATTCAATAGCACAGTCAGGTTAGAGCGATTGGCATACAGCGATGGTGAGTGTTGAAAACGAATTAAAGCTTGTACCTTACCCCGATCTAGTTTCCAGCCACGAGGACGGGTAAAGGCAAGACGACCTTCTGAGTAAACCCCGCGCAAGCGCATTCGATTGCCCACAATCGGACTACGATTAAATTCTAGGGTGTAAGTTGCCAGATTCTTGGCACTAGGAGCTTTTAAATCTGCTTTACTAGTATTTTCTGATGTCGTTGCTTGAGCTAATAAAGTTACTTCTTGTTGCAGATCACCTTTGGTTTGAGCTTGAGCGCTCAATAATGAACTAGGAAACAAAAAAAAGCAAGAAGTAACAATAATTGCTTTTTTACTAATTTGGGAAAGATGAAACAATTGCTTCATGGTAGAGCGTGATTTTAGTGTGAATTTACTCAAATTTTTTGCGGGGAGCGAAAGGTAATTGGGAAGCTTCTGCCCTAACTCAGGGTCAGGGAATGTCATTTAAGCAATCGCTGAGGAATTGCCTTTGGAGGTAGCAATCCTAACCAAGCCAAATTTTGGGTGTAATAAGCAGATTGGTCTCCCCAAATTCCCTGCTTGTATTGAGGCAGTATTTTTTTCACAAGCAGTTCTTGAGCGATCACTGGTTTCACCAACTGCATAGCGGCATACAACATAGCGTATTGGGATGTAGCTTCGTAATCCACTAATGGTTTCCCTTGGAGATCAATGCCTGCTGGTAAACTTGATTGTTTAGCCCACAGTTTTTGCAGGTGCTGAGTGGATGTCACTAGATAGCGCTGCGCTTGGGGTGACTTAAACCAGGCAGCATCCAACGACAAACGCCACCAAACTCGATAGGAATCAAAACTATACAAACTCTTCAGAGGACTAGATGCTGGTAGGGTTTGGTATTGTCCTGTTTTGGTATTTAGAGCTACCCAATCACTGGGTAAACCTACCTTAGAAAGCTTTGCAGAATCTTCTAGCACTTGATAGCTGCTGTCTACCAAACTCAACCAATCATGTTGGGGGTCAACTTGTGCAAAGATGCGAAAAGCATAGGGTGCAAAATAAGAGGGATTCAGGTAAAGGGTAGATGCATCCGGGACAAATGCAGCTACAGGCCCTGGTAACAGGTAGCGCTTACCTTGGGTTTTTGAGATAGTGGACAAATTCCACAAATCTTGCAGTTTGAGTTTTGCTAGTTTCAGGTATTCGGGTTGATGCCAACGCCGTGATGCTAAAATCAGGGCAGTAATCGCATCTATATCTCCATCGCTAGCAAAGTTGCTGTCGATGACACCCCAGTTACCATCTTGCTTTCGTCCCCACTTCCAAGCCCACAAACTATCTGTGCGTTTACCACCTACTTGGCGCTGGAGGTTATTTTCCGACCAGTTTAAAGTCAGAGCAAAAGTTGTCGGATCGTTAATTAGTACTGCTCTTAACAAAGCATAAGCTTGACCTTCACTAGTTGAGCGATCGCTTGCTTCGTAATCAATCACCCGCCCATCTGACTGAATAAATCTTTGGCGGTAGCTATCCCAACTTTGGGCTAGTAATTCCCGGTTGGGGGTGGATTTAGGAAGATCGGTTAATAATCCAGTGATATTTTGACTACTACCTTTAGTGGGGACGTTTGCCACCGGAGTTTGCTCATCCGGCGTTTTGGGGTTTGCTGCCGAGTAACTAGAGACACAGGCAGATAAACTAATCAGGCAGGCAATAGCTGCCACTTTTGGGAAGTGCCACATCCTAAGAACAGTTTGATTTGTAAAAGATTTAAGCGATCGCTAATTTCTGTTTCGACGTTGATAATCTTCCCAAGGGGGTTGAAATCCTCGCCGTAGCAGAAAGTCTGTTTGGATTTGCTGTATTTGCCGAGATGCATCGCTATCGTTTCCTCCTTCTGCGGCTGCTTCTAATTGCAGTTGTTCTAGCTGTGCCAGTGCTGTCAAAGGCTGATCTAAAATTGCATTCAATCCAGCAAGGGCACGGCGTGTGCCTTTGTCTTCCGGTTTTTGTGCCAACACTTGAGCATAAATCTCCTGTGCCGATTCAAAGCGGCGCTGTTCAAAGCGAATTCCGCCCAAAGCTGCTAAAGCATCAATGTTATCTGGTTGCTGCGCCAAAATAGTCTGATAGGTACTGCTAGCCAAATTCAAATCACCTACAGATCGAGCCAACTCTGCCTGCAACTGGTATGAGTCAGAAGTGTTGGGAATACGAGCAATCAACTGCTTCATCCGCGCTTGTGCTTGGGCAGGATTGCGTTTTGCTATCACCTGTAATAGGCGTAGTTGTAGTGGTATGGAACTAGGGTCAGTTTCTACCAGATAGCTATATAAAGCTTCTTTTTGCGGATCAGTAGGCAACGCTCCTATCAAACTGTATAGTTCTGGAGGAGTATTGGTTGCAGGTTGTGTAGCTAACCAATTGTTGAGAACTGCCTCTGCTTCTGGTTGGGAGATTCGCTTGGCTTGATAGGCGATACTAGCCCGCCCTAGTTGAATCGGCAAATTTTGAGGATTGCGAACTATCAATTGGTCATAAACTGTCACAGCCTCATCAAAACGCTTTTGTTGCAGTCGCACTCCAGCCAGTCCGCCCAAAGCAGCATCAATAATATCGCTATTATTTGGCTTGCTAGCAATCACAGCTTGGTAACGTTGACCGCTAGCTTCGAGATTACCCTCACGACGCTCAATTTCTGCTGCTAGTAATTGGGGCGCGAGGTCTTTAGCACCTGCGGGGGTAGCTGTGTAAGCTGCCAAAGCTTGCCTTGCACCATTCAACTCTTGGCGCTGCACATACATCTGCGCCACCCGGAAATTCAAAAATGGTACGTTAACCCCCATTTGTAAAAGATTTTGGTACACAGGTAAAAATTCTGGGTCGGGAACATCAATGTTCACTAAAGCATTAGCTAGCTGTTGCAACTGGACACGATCGCTCGGCGCTGATTGTATTGCAGTAGTCAAACGCTGTTTCAAGTCATTTTTACCGAGTAAACCTAGCTGATTTTCTAAAGCTAATTGCTGCACCACCAAACTTTGATCGTTGGGAAATTCTAACGCCACCCGTTGATACAGTTGTAGTGCTGTTTGTCGTCCTTCGGGGAACCCAGCAAAGACATCGGCGACTTCGCGCAGTAGTTTGGGGGAAGGGTTGGGATCGGTTTGCAGTGCTTGACGGTAGAGCTTGAAAACTTGCTGGGTGAGAGTGGGGTTGTTGGTGTACTTGCGAATTTCATTGAGCGATCGCGCTAACGGCAAAATCGCATCTGGCCTTCCCTGTAATACATCCAAAACCGCCAATGCTTGAGCTTGTTGTTGATTGGCAAGGTATGCTACGGCTAGTTCTTTACGGGTTTCAAACCCTATCTCGTTAAGTTTATTGGAGCGCTGCAACTGCGCTTCTAACACCTGTACCGCCCCTCCAGGATTACCTGTTTCTCGTAAGCTGCGACCGTAGGCTAGTGCTGCATACTCTGTAATGGCTTTACCGGTAGTGCGGTAGCGGTTAAACAACTCCAGTGCTTTAGGAAAATCCCCACTGTAACTATAAGTTTGAGCTGCATCAACGACTGCCTTTGGCGTGGGGTTGTTGTTCAGCACAATTTGGTAGTCTGCCAAGGACTCGCTTAAGCGTCCTTGATAAGAGTAGAGTAGAGCACGGTAATGACGACCTTCTGAGTCGTTAGGATTTAACTCTAATAAAGTTGTCAGAGCCTCAATTCCTTTTAAGTTCCATTGAGGACGATAAGTAGCTAATATACCAACTGTCTTTAAAGCTAGTTGGTTGTTGGAATTTACCGCCAATACTTGTTGATAAGCAGTCCAAGCTTCGGGAATACGTCCGGCTTTGCGATAAGCGATCGCTAATCCTAACCTAACTTGCGAAGATTGCGGTTGACTTTTAAGGGCTTGCTGGAAGGCTGCGATCGCATCATTAATCAAGCCTTTTTTTAACAATCCAAAACCCTTTTGTGCCGATGCTGATAAGGTCTGTGCTTGAGCAGGGGCAATGCTGCCCAAAGGTGGCACAGTTAGTAAGTAAGTAAAAAGGAAAAATGAACAAGTAAAAAGAGAACGATATTTAATTTTTTTAGCTTTTCCCTTTTGCCTTTTATTTATATTATTTTGGCTCATTGAGTAATTCTCCCTCTGGGAGTGATACCAAATTCTGATTTCACCCTAATACCGAAGACTGTTTCTGAGAAATTATCACGCCCTTGAACCGAAAAGCCTATCCGCAGATTGTCAAGAAATTTAAAATCGTAGAACATTTCTAATACATCGGGGCTATTTCCACGACGTAGCTGTTCGTTAGAGAGAGCGCGTCCATAAGCTATTCCTACCCGGTCATCTGGGGTAAACAGATCCACAAAACTAGCTCCCAAGACGTAAGTATTTGCACCCTCTCCTAAAGTACGGTTTTCGTAGTGACCATAGCGCCCAAATAAACCTAATTTCAGATTGGGAATAAAGACTTCGGCGTTGAGACCGTATGCTTCTTCGCGATCGTTTTTATCAGTGCCAAACTGATTGTTACCTCGGGCAATGCTATAGCTTTCGAGGAAGCTATCATTAACACCAGCATCGCGATCGCTGGCATAAGTACCACGAATAATTGCATTGCCGTAACGGATGCCGATTTCGCCAGCAAATCCATCTAAAGAAAAGTCACCGATTTTGTCGGCTGATGAAAAGACTGCTGCTTTCGCTTCAATATTGTCGGTGACACTCCAATCAGCTAACAAACCAGTGCGGGAACTAATTCCTGTTGCCGCCAGTGCTGGGTTGGTTTGAAACACCGGATTAAAGAATTGGCTGGCTCCATCTTTAGCAAAGCTGTTGCGATCAAAATAAGACGTTAAATCTATTTGACCGATCACAAACCGCAGATTAGGTACTCCTGCTAGTGAAGTCGCCAAATAAAGCTCGTTAATGTTCAAACCATCGTTTCGGGAGTCATCGAAGTTGCGGTTGCTGCCTTGGCTTGTTAAGTCCAGGGTTGCCCCAATCAAAGCTTGAGGAGACAGTGGATAGACTCCACTGACTCTCGCTCGCGCTGAGGTGTCGCCACCTTGGTTAATATAAACTCCTTGGAATTGTAAAGAGGGTTCCCTTAAACTCCTTAAACTACTGCTAGGGAGCTGACGGCTTTGTTGAGTAGTCATCGATGGGGCAACTGGTACTGCTGCGCTTGGAGTGGGAGTCGTATTAAGAAATGATGGTGTTGTCTGTGGATTTGGTAATTGTTGATTAAAAGTTGGTGCTGCTCCTGGTGCAGTTGATTCCGGGGTTGCAGGCAAGTTCGGAAGTGGTGGCAGAGGGGCTGTTTGAGAACTGAGTAGTTGATTAAAAGTTGGTGCTACTCCTGGTGCAGTGAATTCTTGCGTTGCAGCCGAGTTGGGAACTGGTGATAGGGGGGCTGTTTGAGAACTGAATAGTTGATTAAAAGTTGGTGCTGGTGGTGCAGTTGATTCTGGCGTTGCAGACAAGTTAGCGAGTGGTGGCAGTGGGGCTGAACTACTTCTTGGTGGCTCCGAGCCGTTCATCTGTCCCTGCAATCCTAAATTAAGGTTAGAAGTGTCCCCACCTGCTGCCACTCGTGGTGCAACAGTACGTGTTGCTGCCGGGGCTTTTCCAGTTACCTGCTGCTGAATAAAGACATTCTCCATCTGTTGGAGATCGTTGACTGGTTTAGGTTCCACAACTTTCAACACTGGATTAGCGATCGGTGCAACTGCTACACCAGTCGTTACGCGTGGAGAAGGCAATGTTTGCAACCCTGACTGAGATTGTTGACTTTTATCAACGGGTAATTTAGGCACTGGTAGCGGTTCTGCTAAACCCAATTGGTAGTCGATAGTCTTTAGCTGAGATGGGTTGACTTGAGCTGAAGATTTTTCGCTCACTGCCAGTACCCAGCAAATCGAGACGGCGATAGTACAAAGCAGTGGATAAACCTTGTGGTACTGGCTTGGAAAAGTAAATTTATAACAATCGAGTACTGTTTGCCTCATCAGCCTAGTTGGGTAACAACTACATATTTGGGTTATTCAATGTCGCTACTTTAGCAAACGAAATGAGTATTAACCACTACATTAAATAAAATTTGCAATTTTCAACTAATTGATTAAGAGTCGATAAAACTTGTTATTTTTAAAAATAAATTGGGCATAATAGGTAAAAACCTGAGCTATTTGGAAATAAACCAAATAATCTACCTTTTATCATGGAAAATATTCATTTAAAGACTATTTTGACCAAATTAGAAGCTTTATTTCCTACCAATCTCCAGACAGGTATTTGCCTAATGCTTTTAGCTGCTAGTTATGGCTGTGTTCAAAAAGCACAAGAAAAGGTGGAGATGAAAATCGGAGATGTACAATCTATATCAAGTAAAGGTATATACAATATCGTCGGTAGTACCAATCTGCCTGAATCTAGCAAGATTACAGTGTCCGCTGTACGTTATTTGCGTCCAGTATCAGGGCAAACAGAAGCTTTACTGAATTCAGACACAAATACTAACCGTTCGATTCTGGCTCGTCAAATTGTGGAAGTGAAACAGGGAAAATGGGAGGCTGCGCTGAATCTGTGGCAAGTTTCACCCGATGGTAGTTTCCAAGAAGTCTGGCAAGAAAATCCAGCACAGATACGACTATTTCCAGAAGGTGGCGTTACATTTGTAGCTATTTTCGATCCTGCTACTCAGTCGGAACAGGTAGATAATCAAAACTCTCAAAAGTTGAACTTAGAAAATCAACAGCTTGAAAAGCTTGAAAGTAAGTTGATTCGCTTTACTAACGAAGGTGAAAAATATTTACAAGTTAGCCAAACTTTAACAGTACCCATACCTACGGGGAAAACAATACCACCTCGTCGGCAACCGGAAGACTTGAATGGTGGTTGGGGAAACCGATATCAAATCCCGCCGCAATCGATAGCTTCTAAAAATACCTTACCTCCACCGATTAAAAATAGGCAAACGAATGCCTATCTGACTCCTTCAGAGTTTCTCCGGTGAGAATTATAGCGGTTCTCGGTTGATTAGGTACTAAACCCCACCTCAACCCCTTTCTTGCTTGCGAGGAGGGGCTATGATGTACCTCATTTGATTAGGAAAAGCTATAAACCTCTCCTAATAAACCGTATTTGCTTAGGAGAGGGATAAGGGCATCAAACCCATATAAATACTTCTGTCTCTATTTACCCCTACCCTACTTCCTACTTGATTGAGGACGGGGTATTCTAATCTTCCATCGCTCTCTTTTTGGTAGATAAAAATTGGAATACCAGCCTCAATATGAGCGCTGGCATCCAGATATTAATTACCCAATAACCACTAATTCATTGGGCATTGATTTGAGTAAACTTTAAAGGACAGTATTATAGTAAATCTGAAATTTAGCTGGGGATTCTACCTCAGTATTTGTTGCTTGAGATGTTATTTGCAAATTCTCCTGCATTGCTTGCATCTGTAGCATCATCTCTTTAATTTGTTTTTGCAACTCTTCAAATTCTGATGGCATAATTGCTGTTTTATTTACTTCACGAGCAGTAAATTCTTTGATATTGTTGGGATTTTCTTGAGCATAGCTAAGAAAAGTTTGGGCAGATGCAAACGCAGAAGTAGCAGCAATATCTCTGATAGTAGTATTTTGTTGAGTTGCAACCTTTGATACAGAATTTACTGGCTGTGCCTGTATCTGCGTCGGGGTTTGCGCTCCAATAGGTTGAGATGCAGTTACTGCATTTTTTGAGATGAGAGCTTGGTCAAAAGGTGCCTCGTCATCTAAAAAAGCGCTTAATCCAGAAATTTGCAATCGAGGCTCAGAAACTTGCCATTCTTTTAGCAATGTCTCTTTCTGCTGTAGGTGTTGCTCTAAATTAGATAATTCCTGCTGAATTTTCGCTGATTTGGAAGAAGAATTTCGCCAACCACAGAAAGCAAGTGCTGAAATTCCAGACCCTATACTAAGTGCTGTTGCAAAAACTACGTAAGGGATAGCAATATCTCTAAGCTTGCCATAAAAAATAGGTTCTTCCTGAAATTTGATAGCAATTTGTTTATCGCCTAGTGTCGCAAGGGGAAATGACATTAAAGAAAATACACTTAGAGAAGCGATCACAGGTGGTAGTAAAAATTTTTGCAGTGCAGAAAGTGTCATATTTAGAAAGCTTTTGTCAAATAAAAGACAATGAGTAGATTGCAGCAGATATAATTACCGCTTATAACATCTAGCTTGTATAGAGTTTTTGCGGTGACTCAATATGTGTACTGCCTTAGTATCTAAATTATTCTCTATCCGAGATATTTTCAATAGAAAACTCATGAAGAACTCAGCAAATTGCGTAAATTTTTTGTAAATTAAGCAACTATCTAAAATTACATAAAGGAAAATACAAAATCTAGATACAAGTTTATACGCATTGCTATTTAAGGTTTTCAGGGTTATCGACTTCCACTATCCAAGTTTTTCGGGTACAGAAACAATAGTAGCTAAATATTGCTCTAATATTACTAGATGGTCAAACGTATGGAAGGTTAATTAAGTAATACAGAAAACTATAATATGAATGCATTGTAATCAGACTACAAATATTTATCGTCGGCTAAAAATCATCTTTACAAAAATACTTTTTAAGTAAAGATACGGTAATTCTTTTTTGGAGGCAAAAACTATTGCTTATGTTTTTACGTACTTAGCTTAGATATTCTTCTACAATAAAAGTAATAATAGTATGCTATTCGTCGATAAAAATAAATCAAGAACATTGAAATTACATAAGCAATTACTGATATTTTTTCTAAGTATAATAGTATTTTTGGTAATTATTTTAACCAAAACGCCTGTTAGTATTCATTTAGATGCTTCTAGGGCTGCGACGCCAATAGAGCTACCACTTTCAACAATTGGTAGAACCATTGTGGATGCCAAAGGCAAGGTTGTATTGCTCAGAGGTGTTAATTGGTTTGGTATGGAAACTGATACACACGCCCCTCACGGTTTATGGAAACGAGATTATAAAGAAATGCTGGCACAGATTAAAAACTTAGGATATAACGTCATCCGGTTACCTTATTCTGTGGCAGCATTGCGATCGCTTAATGTAAGTGGCATTGACTATACAATTGGTAGCAACAAAGAACTTCAAGGTAGAACACCCTTGGAAGTAATGGACTTAGTGATTCAGGAAGCGGAACGTCAAGGATTGCTAATTCTGCTCGACAGCCACCGTCTCAACGACCAGCAAATTCCAGAGTTGTGGTATGGAGACGGCTTTACAGAAGCAGACTGGATCGATACTTGGACAATGTTAGCAATCCGATACAAGAATCAAACTAACGTTATTGGCGCAGACTTAAAAAATGAACCTTACGGGAAAGCTAGCTGGGGTGATAACAATATAAGTACTGACTGGCGGCTAGCAGCAGAACGTGCAGGCAATGCGATTCTGGGCGTTAATCCTAATTGGCTAATTGTTGTTGAAGGAGTGGAAAAGAATGTCCCCGGTCAAAAACTGCCACAGCATTGGCATGGTGGGAATTTAGAAGGTGTGAAACGCTATCCAGTACGTTTATCTCGTTCTAATAAGCTAGTCTATTCTCCTCATGAGTACGGCGCTGGGGTGTACAATCAGCCCTACTTTTCTGCTTCTAACTTTCCTAAGAATCTCATTTCTCGCTGGCAAATAGGATTTAACTATATCGCTAGTCAGAATATTGCTCCCATCTTGATTGGGGAGTTTGGGGGACGGCAAGTAGACTTAAATTCCAAAGAAGGAATTTGGCAAAATGAGTTGGTGCAATACATTCAAAAAAATAACTTGAGCTTTACTTACTGGAGTTGGAATCCTGATAGTAGTGATACAGGGGGAATTTTATTAGATGATTGGCAAAGTGTTAATCTACCCAAGCAGCAATTACTATCCCAATTGCTCCCACTAGTACAAGTTCAACCACCAGTTCAACCGAGTAATCCTCCTGTTTCCCCAACTCCAACTCCTTCTGTCTCTCCATCTCCAACTCCTTCTGTCTCCCCAACTCCAACTCCTTCTGTCTCTCCATCTACTACTAGTACTGCTCAACTAAAAGTCATTACTGAGATCAATTCCAACTGGGAAACTGGATTTTGTGTCAGCTTCAAAATTAAAAATCAGGGTAATACCAAAGTTAACAACTGGCAACTGGCATTTAAGATGAATCAAGCTAAGATTAATAGCTTTTGGAACGCAGATTTTAAGCAACAAGGAGCGATACAGTATGTAGTGGCTCCTTTGGACTGGGGAAAAACAATTGAACCAAATCAAGTACGCGATACTGGGTTTTGTGCCAACAAACTTGGTTCTGACTACCAAGCGCAGCAAATTAGCGCCGTCTCGATTTGAAGTCAAAGTTAAAAGGCCAATTTGTCATGATAGGAGAAATCACCAATCCCATTAAACATTGAGTATTAACTCAGCACACAAAATGACTGAAGCAACAGCAACTCGTCCCAATACCCACTTCCAGGAAACCAGACCAACGATTCATTACCTGGTGGCAATGCCCCAACCAGAAACCCATCTGTTTGAGGTGACTTTACACCTTGTAGATTACCACTCGCCGATTCTCGATTTAAAACTACCGGTGTGGACACCCGGTTCCTATTTAGTCCGCGAATATGCCAAGAATTTACAGGATTTTGAGGCTTTTGCAGAGGGTAAGCCTTTACCTTGGCGGAAGATCAGTAAAAATCACTGGCAGGTAGATAAAAAGGGTGTTTCAGAACTAACTGTACGTTACCGCATTTTTGCGAATGAGCTATCGGTAAGGACTAATCACTTAGATGCTACCCACGGTTATTTCAACGGTGCAGCACTATTTTTTAGAATAACGGGCTGGGAGAACCAACCCATTCGCGTCACAATCGTACCACCACGCCCGGAATGGCAGGTAACTACTGCCTTACCACCCGTTGGTGAGGAAACAAATACTTTCTTGGCTGGTGATTTTGATACTCTTGTTGATACTCCCTTTGAGATTGGTCGCCACCAATTGTATAATTTTGAGGTTTTGGGAAAACCCCATGAACTGGCAATCTGGGGACAAGGAAATTTCCAAGTCCAGCAGATGATTGCTGATATTCAAAAAATTATTCAGGTAGAAGCACAGATGTTCGGCGGTTTGCCATATCAACGATACGTGTTTCTACTACATTTATTTAGCCAAGCTTTTGGCGGTTTGGAGCATAAGGACTCTTGCTCCTTAATTTATCAGCGTTTCGGATTTCGCGCTCAAGATAAGTACAATCGCTTTATCCAATTGGTAGCACACGAGTTCTTTCACTTGTGGAATGTCAAGCGAATTCGCCCAAAAGCATTAGAGGTTTTTGATTACGACCAAGAAAATTACACACCATCATTATGGTTTTGTGAAGGCACTACTAGTTACTATGACTTGTTAATTCCTTTGCGGGCAGGAATTTATGATGTTCAATCGTATTTGAATAATTTGGGCAAAGAAATTACAAGATATGAGATGACACCGGGGCGCAAGGTACAACCCCTTTCTGAGTCGAGTTTTGATGCCTGGATAAAACTCTATCGCCCGGATGCCAATAGCGGGAATTCCCAAATTTCTTACTATTTAAAGGGAGAAATGGTATCTTTGTTGCTGGATTTACTGATTCGCTCTACTCACAACAATCAGCGCTCCCTCGATGACGTGATGCTGAAAATGTGGCAGCAATTTGGGCAAGATGAAATTGGCTATACCCCAGAACAGTTGCAGGAAGTTATCGAATCTGTTGCCGGAATTGATTTGACTGATTTCTTTAAACGCTACATTGATAATACTGATGATTTGTCTTTCAATCAGTATTTAGAACCCTTCGGCTTGCAGTTGGTAGCCGATCAGCAGGAAGAAGCTTACTTGGGCGTGAGAATAAATACAGAGAATGGGCGGGAGATCGTTAAGTTTGTGGAGACTGGTTCACCTGCACAAGTAGGAGGAATCGATGCAGGTGATGAGTTGTTAGCAATTGATGGGATTAAGGTAACTGCGGGTGCCTTAAGCGATCGCCTGAAAGATTACCAACCAAAAGATAAAATTGAAGTCGCAGTTTTCCACCAAGACGAACTCCGTACTTATTCCATTATCCTCGCTTCACCACATCCCACTCGGTATCAGGTAAAGCCTGTTGAGCATCCTAGCTCCACACAACAGCAAAACTTTGCTGGATGGCTTGGAGTAGCGATCGCAACTGTTTGATAAAGGGATTGGGCATGGGGCATTGGGCATTGGGCATTGGGTAATTCTTCTCCCCCTTACCCCTTGTCCCGTGCCCCTGCTCCCCTGCTCCTTCCCTACTTCTAAGCTGTTCTCACCGCCCCAGAGTAAATCAAACCCCGTTGCAGATCTAGGGTTATAATGGCTCCATCCCGAATCGCCTGTGTTGCCTGCTTCACGCCGACAATCACTGGCACACCGAGACGCAACCCAATTACTGCTGCGTGACTTGTAAGACTTTCTTCTTCGGTAATAATGCCCGCAGCTTTCCGAATTGCTTCCACAAAATCGGCACTAGTGCGGGGTGCAACCAATATGTCTCCAGGATTAAAGTTACTCACATCCATACCAGTATTAGCGACCCGTGCACGACCACTTACTGAACCTTGTCCTAGTCCAATTCCGTGACCTAGTACTGCCGTCACCACCTCTACCTTAATCAAATCTGTAGAGCCAGAAATACCCTGGAGTGTGCCAGCGGTCATCACTACTAAATCTCCCTGGGACAGTAACTGAAGTTCTTGAGCCACGTTAATCGCAGCTTGAAATGTCTGACCAGTGGAAGGTAATCCTAGCACCAACAACGGTTTGACTCCCCACACCATCTGTAGCTGCCGCGCCACATTTACATGGGGTGTCACTGCCAAAATCGGTGTACGAGGACGAAACTTAGAGACATTGCGAGCTGTTGCCCCCGTTTGCGTTAGGGTCATGATTGCTGCTGCGCCAAGTTGTTCGGCAATTTGACCCACAGCTTGACTAATAGCATTGGGAATGGAGCGTCGGGCATCTCTCGAAGAACGTAAGTTTAAGTGTTGGGATTCTTCCTGCTCCATCCGCTCGGCAATTCGTGCCATCGTCGCCACTGCTTCTACTGGGAAGCTACCCACAGCAGTTTCATTGGAGAGCATTACCGCGTCCGTGCCGTCTAAAATCGCATTAGCCACATCCGATACTTCAGCGCGAGTGGGACGGGGATTGCTCACCATGCTGTCTAACATCTGGGTGGCAGTGATGATGGGAATCCCCAAGCGATTTGCTGTAGCAATTAACCGCTTTTGGAGTACCGGAACATCCTCTGCTGGCAATTCCACCCCTAAGTCACCTCTGGCAACCATTACGCCATCACACAAAGCCAGAATCGCCTCCATTTGTTCAATGGCTTCGTGCTTTTCAATTTTGGCAACCACTGGCACTTGCTTGCCTGTACTGGAAATTAATTCTTTAATTTCGATCATGTCCTGGGGATTGCGGACAAAGGAAAGTGCCACCCAATCGACACCCTGATCTAGACCAAACATCAGATCCTCTCGGTCTTTGTCGGTCATTGCTTTAATTGACAGGTAAACGCCAGGAAAGTTTACGCCTTTGTTGTTAGAAAGTTTACCAGGTACAGTGATCCGACAATGTAAATCGCCTTTGTCTCGGTTAATCTCCTCGACTACCATTTCTACTCGTCCATCATCGAGGAGAATTTTTGCACCAACCGGGACTTCTTCGGCTAAATAATCGTAAGTGACGCAACTAATTTCCTGGCTGCCGACAACTGGACGATTTGTCAAAGTGAAGCGATCGCCTTTTGCCAAAACTATAGACCCGTTGTCAAACTTCCCCAAGCGAATTTTTGGGCCCTGCAAGTCTTGGAGAATAGCCACTGGCTGATTTAATTCAAAAGCGGTTTGCCGAATTAAGCGAATACTACGCTGATGGTCGGCATGAGTTCCGTGGGAGAAGTTTAGCCGCAGCGTCGTGGCTCCCGCTTCAATAATTGCCTTGAGCATTTCAGGACTGCTAGTGGCGGGGCCAATAGTAGCGACAATTTTTGTCCGGCGTAGAGAATCTCTTAATTGCATAGGGGCTGAAGTTAGGGAGCTATCTGGGAAGTCATCGTAACTTAAGTGTCATCTCCTTTTCAGTCACTGCTATATCAATAAGATATAAGCAGTTAGAGAGGGTTTATGGGAGAGTGGGGGCTGTGGGATAGACTAGATATAGTACATCAATCTTGTATCCATCCTCCCCATGAAGGAGTTTATCCCATAAACTTCTTGCCGATTGTCATACCCCACTTATTCACTAAAAACTAGTCCTCGTCTGGAATCATAGCGTTATTCATCTGCTGATATGCAAAGATGTAGATAAATCTTGCTATACAAAACTTTGCAAAAGTTTTTTATTCCCTAATCTTGATCGTAATATTTGTAATGTTTGGTAAAGAAGGAGTCAATTTTAGAAATGATTACATCGGAGGCACAAAAGCCACTGACAATCCCACCAAAGGAATTTTTAGCGCCTCCTGGTGATTTTAATCCCACGCTAATGCTTTTTTCCGTAGCTGTGACGATGCTGGTGTTATCTAACTTTGGTTATTGGCTTTGGGAATGGCCGCATTGGCTGTGTTTTAGCGTTAATACGATTGCCTTACATTGTGCTGGGACGGTAATTCATGATGCCTGTCACCAATCCGCCCATCGCAACCGGGTGATGAATGCAATGTTAGGGCATGGTAGTGCATTGATGCTAGCTTTTGCTTTTCCAGTATTTACGCGGGTACATTTACAGCATCATGGACATGTCAATCATCCCGAAGACGACCCAGATCATTATGTCTCTACGGGTGGCCCACTATGGCTGATTGCGGTGCGGTTTTTATATCACGAAGTGTTTTTCTTTCAACGACGACTGTGGCGGAAATATGAGCTATTGGAATGGTTCATCAGCCGCTTAATTGTCGGTGTAATCGTTTATATATCAGTGCAATACCACTTTTTGGGTTACATTCTGAATTTTTGGTTTATACCAGCTTTTGTGGTGGGGATAGCACTGGGATTGTTTTTTGACTATTTGCCCCATCGTCCTTTTGCGGAGCGCGATCGCTGGAAAAATGCTCGCGTCTACCCGAACCAAGTTCTCAATATTCTAATTATGGGACAGAATTACCACTTAATTCATCATTTGTGGCCTTCTATTCCTTGGTATAATTATCAGCCTACATACTATGTGATGAAGCCCCTATTAGATGAAAAAGGATGTTATCAAACTTCAGGATTGTTGCAGAAAAAGGACTTTTTTGAGTTTGTTTATGACATCTTTTTAGGAATTCGATTTCATCATCAAAAAGAATAGATTTATTGTATGAAGCGATGCTTACGGCGGGCTGCACCTACGCCGACCAATGGCTAGCACTGGGAATTTGACAAAAGTACATCATGATCAAGGCTAGCCTTCACAGTCAACTGAGTTCGATCGCTCAACAGTATCAATATTGTTACATTGTCGGATTCGGTTTGACTGCAATTGTCCAATACTGAAATGTTTCACTTCCAATCTCTTCGCTATCCTCACGGTAGATTTGCCGCAAGCATTCATAAAATGCTTGGGCTTCATTCTCCAATCCAAAAGTTATTAAACACTTTAAGATACGGGTGATCCGAAGATAATTGTGGTTAAATATACAGACCCATTCGCCTTTACGATTCAGATAGTCTTCTGACTGGCTGACAACTACTTTTCCGTCATTACTCTCGTGGCGTTGCAACCCATAAAATTTAAGCATAACTGTGAAGGAACGCAGCAAATTTTGACGTAGGTGGGGGTTCCTTTGAAATACTTGAATTATTTTCTCATCCACGATGGGTGAATCAGGATTGAATGCACTTCGCTCAGGCAAAGGGAACAACCACTGAATGTAATTGTGGACGCACTCCAATTCTTCAAAATTCCAAATCCATATCTCTTGAATTGTCCGACCTTCTGAATCTTGTTGCTCCCCTAAGTAGAATGGAACAAGCATTGCACTGAGTTGTTTTTGATGATTCATTGCAAACTACCTTTACAACTCAACATCCTGATTTTGGGCGCGATCGTCTCACCAATGACCTCAAATCACTTAAAAAATTAGTAATATTCTCCGACCAGCAGCAGGTTTAGCAGATACATAGTACAGAATTGTATTTTTATGCTGCTTGTTACATATATTTTATTTAAGTGTTTTACACTTTTGACTTAACTACTGGCTGTGATGTTTGTAAAGACTGGGGCAAACTCCAGTCGGGACGCAAGCTAGCGGCGTTGCGTAAATAAATATGATGAACCGAGGCGGAGGCTGGCAGATAAGCGTGGATTAAGAACCGAATGCAGCGCTGTAAGCTACCTTCGACGTGCATTTGTTGCACATCCAACATGGCCACATTATCCCAACCAGGACGCGCTCTAGCGATCGCAGCTGGAAAAATAGCATCCAAATCGCGTGTTACTGAGAAAGTTACACTAATCATGTCCCTCGGCTGGAATTGATTCCGGTTTTCTAGTTCATCTAGAAGTTCTGTCACTACCTCTCGCATTGCCTCAACGGTATTTTCTGAAACGGTTGTTGCTCCGCGAATAGCCCGCATTTGCCACTCCACGCCCAAATCCTCCTTAAAACAAAAAAGTTAAGAATTAGGAGTTAAGAGTGAGAAATTGAGAGTTTTAACTTCTAACTTCTCACTCCTAACTCAATATTAGGGTCGATATAACCACAAGGGTAAACCACTAGTAGACATTTCAAATTCGAGCCAATCAATTCCAGATCGAATTCCTGATGAAAACTGACGACTCCCTGGTAGAACGCGACTCAATAAGGGTTTACGTTCTTCTAGGGTATAGCAGAGAGTTTTTTCTGGATCAAGTCCGACCAGTTCGGCTGTCCAGCGACGGGCATCTTCTTCTGTGCCCAGGCGATCTACAACACCCAACTCTAGCGCTTGCTGTCCAGTAAAAATCCGGCCATCGGCGAAACTTTTCACAGCTTCTACTGTTAAAGAACGGCCATCAGCTACCGTTTGGACAAACTGCTGATAACTTGTGTCAATCAACTCTTGCAGGATATTTTCTTCTGGTTGAGTCAGTTGCCGATCAAAAGACAATATGTCTTTGTAAGGGCCAGACTTAATTACCTGGAAGGAAACACCAATTTTTTCTAGCAAGCGTTCCAAGTTATTTCCACGCAAAATCACACCAATACTACCCGTAATCGTACCTGGGTTAGCGACGATGTGTTCGGCTCCCATGCCGATATAGACTCCTCCAGAAGCCGAAATATTGCCAAAGCTAGCGACGATTTTGATTTTTTCGCGCAGACGCTTTAGAGCGCTGTAGATTTCTTGGGAATCTCCGACTGTACCGCCAGGGCTATCGATACGGAGCAATAATGCCGGAAACTTTTTTTCTTCTACAGTTTTTAAGGCTTCTAGGACGCGTTTGCGAGTAGCACCGGCGATCGCACCAGTAATTTCAATCCGCGCAATTTGTTTTCTAAACTTGGGCTTAAACGGCCAAATCATGAGCTGTCAACATACCTCGTAATAAACTCAATATAAGATGCCCAAAGGTCAGACGACCTCTTTTGCTCTGTTAAGAAACATGAGCAGGCATTGTGATCATCAGTATTTTAAGGAAATTTTTATATTTTGCAGTGAGTTTTATTTGATATTCTCAATGGATACTAATCAAGTCCTTAAAGATTGCAGATAACACAAAACGCCAAACTCTAGTCTAGCGTCCAGCATGATGATTTAGCACAAACTATTTTAGCTGTTTTGCAGAATTAAAATCCTACAACCCTAGGTATTCTTGGTTTTTAGCTTTTTAAGGATTGTTTTACTGGGGTCGCGCACCTGTATTAGTTGTCAGTAATTAATAACTAATAACTAATGAATAATAAATATTTAATCAATAATTCCAGCACTCAATTTAATTAATAAAATTCATTGAGCAACACTAATCGCTATTTAGGTAAAAACCAGTAGTACTTTCACTTTAGGGAATATGACTTTTCCCTATTCTGTACAGCCCATGAGCATCTTACGAAGCTATTTCTACTTATGAATCAATTCGTAAAATTTGACACCGATAGTAAACGTACATATCAAACAGTGCGCCGACGAAACTACAGGTCAAACTAATCACAAATAATCCACGTAGGGGACTTCCACTGCCAAAGGTAGCGAGAAAATGCATAATCTGAGTAACGATCACCTCAGTTAACTCTTGTAAGCCAGGGAAGTAACCAATGAGGGGTAAAAGGAACAATCCGCCGCCAACAAGTAACATGGGAGCGACAAAACTAAAAATGATCGTCAGCAGTAGAGAGCGGAGAAAGTTAGTGAAAATAGCCATTTAAGACAAACTCCGTGAGTAGAGATGACAAGAGCTAGATAGCAGTTCGTCATTTTCTACAATACGTGCGATCGCACCTGACCAACCAATCTGTCAAAAATCTTAAGTTTTCATTAAAATAAACGGCTACCAGCTACAGCACATGCTGGGTATCTCAAAAATGATTTGAATCTACAAAACCCTTACACAATCAAGTTTATAGCTAAAGTTAGCCCTATTTAGTGGTTTGCAACACCTTTAATAACAGCTTCATTTTCTGAAAGCATCTTTAATCAAAGTTAATATTTAGCGCTGTGGAGACTGGGGAGTGGGGGAGGCAGGGGGAGAAATCAATTCAAAATTAAAAATGACGTTCTCTACGAGACGCTAAAAGCGAACGCGGACTCGCTAACAAAATCAAAGAACTTCTGCCCTGTGCCTTCTTCCTCCTCTTTCCCCACTCCCCATTCCCTATCCCAATGACTTCCGCTATTCTTAAGGCAGTCACCGAGTTAGCTACAGAACATTGAACCAGACTACATCCAAATCTAGTTTAGGAGAATGGAGTCAGCGGCTGCTGGCGGCGATTTTTCTGGGTGGACAAGTACTAGTTCACCTATTGAGGGGCAAAATTCATCGGCGCAACACCTTGCAACAAATGGCAGCAGTTGGGCCAGATTCCTTATTTATTGCGCTATTGACGGCTATTTTCGTCGGCGCAGTGTTTACCATTCAGGTGGCGCGGGAATTTATCAACTTTGGCGCAGGAAACATTATCGGCGGAGTACTTTCTGTCGCGTTGACACGAGAACTCGCTCCCGTGTTGACAGCAGTGGTTTTGGCAGGGCGAGTTGGTTCTGCCTTTGCAGCCGAAATAGGTACTATGCGAGTCACAGAACAAATCGATGCCATGTTGATGTTAAAAACAGATCCAATCGATTACCTGGTTATCCCCCGCGTTATTGCTTGCTGTTTAATGCTGCCAATTTTAACCCTCCTGTCTTTGGTAACAGGGATGTTCGGAGGATTGATAATTGCGACAAATCTCTACAACCTTTCTGATACGGCATTCCTAGACTCAGCCCGTAACTTTCTTGGTATCTGGGATATTATTAGCGCCATGATTAAGGCCTGTTGTTTTGGCATTTTAATCGCCGTAATTGGTTGCAGTTGGGGGTTGACGACAACAGGAGGAGCCAAAGGTGTAGGACAGTCAACCACAACTGCTGTTGTGACTGCCTTGCTAATTATATTCGTTAGCAACTTTTTTCTTTCTTGGTTAATGTTTCAGGGGACTGGCAGTGCATTCATAGGGCTGTAAAAGTCAGGAGTGAGGAGTGAGGAGTTATGAGTTATAAGTTAAAACTCCTCACTCCTAACTCTTAACTTCTAACTCCTCACTCTTGACTCCTAAAATAAATAGGAGAGAGATACCCAGTAAATAAAGCAGGATTTAAGACTGTGAACAGTTCATTTGCTCCTAACTCCACATCTACTGTGGAACTCAAGCCTAGTTACAATATACCTATAGTGTTGGTGATTACCGCTATTCCACTACTGTTGGTACAACCGTGGGTAGGCTCTATTTTTACACTGTTTGGTTTGTTTCTCATGTTTCAGGCGTTAACGCTGCGTTTGCAATTTACCGCCACAGACTTAGATATTTACAGAGGCGAAAAATTAATTCGGCGCTTTCCCTACCAGGAATGGCAAAACTGGCGGATATTCTGGAATGGAGTCCCGATTCTGTTTTACTTTAAAGAAATTAAAAGTATTCACTTTTTGCCGATTTTATTTGATCCCAATACCTTGAAAACTTGCTTAGAACAACGTTGTCCGCGTATTTAGTCCTGAGTTCCATCTGTGCTGAGTCGTTTCGATCTAGACTCATAACTCAGCACTCATAACTCAGGACTTTTATGGTAGGTCAATTGTAATATTTCTGAAAGCTATTTATTCGCGTCATAGGAATTACACTATTGTTTATGAACTCAGAGGCATCTCAAACCCCAGAACCAATTGATGAGCGGTTGGCAGAAAAACAAGAACCGAACAATGCAGTTGAACATCCACTCAATCAATCTGTTGAGTCAGTGGGAGAAACAGGAGCCATTAGCTCATCAGATAACTACACAACTTTTGAGCCACTCATCTCTAATGCAGAAGTGGTAGATTCTGAAGTGGTAGATTCTACAGTAGAGCTAACAGAAAATTCAAATGGCGAGTTTGTAGCACAATCGGAACCGGAAAATACCGCACTGGGATCAGAAAACCATTCATTATATGCAGAAGCAGAGCAGCGAGTTGCAGAGTTGCAGAGCGCTGAAGCTGCTCTCAAGGAAGAAATAGCCGAGCTGCAAGCTTTTTACAAAAATCTTCAGGCACAAGTGGGTGAAACTCAGACATCGCTGGGACGACTTGTGCAAGAGTCGTTGGTGCAGCTAGAACAACGCAAACAAACCCTGCAAATTTCTGTAGAACAACTAGAACGCCGTCAAGAACGTATCCGCAACGAGATGCGAACCACTTTTGCTGGTACATCCCAAGACTTGGCTATTCGGGTGCAGGGTTTTAAAGACTATCTCACTGGTAGCTTACAGGATTTGGCCGTTGCTGCCGAGCAGTTGCAACTGACGCCAAGGGTAGTGGAACGAGAAAAACCATCTGTAAAAGAAAAAGAGGCTAAAACAGTTGAAACCCAACCTGGAATACCGCAATTTGCCCAACAGCAGTTTCAAGATACTACTAAGCAAATTCGCCGCCTAATTGACCAATACCGCAATAAACCAGATTACTATGGGCCAGCCTGGCAATTACGCCGTACCTTTGAACCAATCCACGCAGAACGAGTTTCTAACTGGTTTTTTACCCAAGGGGGACGGGGTGGTTTGCGGACAATGGGTAGCCGCTTACAAAATATTTTGATTGCCTCAGCTACAATTTCGATATTACACAAGCTGTATGGCGATCGCGTCCGTACTTTAGTTTTAGCTAATACACCAGAGCGATTGGGTGAATGGCGGCGCGGCTTGCAAGACTGTCTAGGAATCGGTCGCCCAGATTTTGGCCCAGACCGGGGCGTGGTATTATTTGAAGCGTCTGATGCTCTGGCTCAGAAAGCAGACCGATTGACGAAAGCCAATCAATTGCCCTTAATTATCATTGATGATTCAGAGGAGCAAATTAGTCTGTCATTGCTGCAATTTCCTTTGTGGTTAGCTTTTGCTCCTGACCCTAAAACCGTGAGAAACTATGATGATGACTTTTAAATGAGTCATTAGTCATTAGTCATTGGTCAAGAGGTATTACTCTTGACTTTTTTGAATTTTGTTAGCGCAGCGTTAGCGAGTCTTCGTTCGCGCAGCGTCTCGTAGAGAGCGTCATTTTGAATTTTATTATGGCTATTTGGTTAACTCTGTGCGGGGCAATTGTCGTTATAGCTTACCTATTGGGTTCTTTTCCCACTGGGTACATTGCTGTGAAGCAGTTAAAAGGTATTGATATTCGGCAAGTTGGTTCAGGTTCGACTGGAGCAACTAATGTACTAAGAACCTTAGGCAAAGGGCCAGGAGCATTCGTTTTAGTACTTGATGCTTTAAAGGGAGTATTAGCGATCGCTCTAGTCTATTGGTTATTCAATTTTAACCCGATTCAAAATTATATCCCCCCAACGGTAGATGCACAAGTGTGGCAACCGTGGTTAATAACAATAGCTGGGTTAGCTGCCATCCTGGGACATAGTAAATCAATTTTTTTGGGCTTTACTGGTGGTAAATCGGTTGCTATCAGCTTGGGAATTTTGTTGGCTATGAGTTGGCAGATAGGTTTAGCAACAGCAGTTGTGTTTGCCATTGTGGTGGCGATATCGCGGATTGTCTCTTTGAGTTCAATTGCAGGTGCGATCGCTGTTTCCATTTTCATGGTAATTTTGCATCAACCACTACCATATATTCTGTTTGGAATTGCTGGTGGATTATATGTAATTTTGCGCCATCGTCCTAATATTGAACGGCTGCTTGCGGGAACAGAACCAAAAATTGGGCAAAATGTACCGACACCAGAACAAACTACATAATGAGTTTTTGCTACATACCTTGCCCCAAGCGATGCCCACAGCAAGCCTTTGAGTGAGCGTGGTATCATCTTTTGAGTATTAGACTAAACAGCAAGATTCAATCTTATATAAACCTTTGAGGACTTTGCCATCTAACCCAACAGTTTCTCCAGTATTTAGTTGTATATTAAAAAGTTTGATCGGATACACGGAATAATCTTTGTAATCTACCTGTAATAAAGCACGACGCACTGCGTCTATTTGCGTAGTTTACCGCCGTAGGCATCGCAGGATAATTTTAGAAAAGCCTGAAACAACCTTAGAATTGCCAAACGGCTTTCGATAGTAGCGATCTGCTAACGGATTTTTTCAAAATACTCCCGTCTACATTCATCTGCATTTCATCCTCAACCATTCTTTCTGGTTGACAGATAACTACCTCAGTTTCTTTTACTTTCTTAACCTACTTACCCGATGTAAGTAAAAAATCTTACTAAGCATTTTAGTCCAATCCAAAACCCCAAGATGTCTTCTAAGCGAATCTTGTTTATCAGTAACGGCCACGGAGAGGACAACCACACCTCTCATGTTATTCAGACCCTGCGCCAATTGTGTCCCTCTCTGGAGATGGCAGCAATGCCGATTGTAGGGGAAGGAAAAGCTTACCGCAGCTTGGACATTCCCATTATTGGCCCCACACAAACGATGCCTTCTGGAGGATTCTTTTATATGAAGCGCCTCTATTTGCTCAAAGATTTTCAATCGGGATTGGTTGGGTTAACGTGGCGACAATTACAAGCGGTATTGCAGTATGCTCCCAACTGCGATTTGATTATGGCTACTGGGGATTTTGTCTCCCAGACATTTGCTTACTTAACAAAGCGTCCTTTCGTCTCGTTTATCTCTTGTCTTTCTGCCCTCTATGAAGGGCGATTGCGTCTCAATCCACTGCTGTGGCACGATCTTAATTCTTCTCGATGTCTGGCAGTTTTCACCAAGGATTCCCATACGGCTTATGATCTCCAACGGCAAGGTTTAACTAAAGCTCTGTTGGCTGGCATTCCGGCTTTAGATAGGCTCGTCCCTACTGGCAAAGACTTGCACCTGAAACCGGAGGAGAGAGCGATCGCACTCTTACCAGGATCGCGGATGCCTGAAGCCGCGCGAAATTTTTGTTTGCAGTTGCAACTGGTAGTAGAAATCGCCAAGGTGATGCCTGAGTCAGGATTACAGTTTCGTGCAGCCTTGATGCCGAGTTTGATGGCGCAATTAGACGACATTGCCAAAAGTCAAGGTTGGCAACTCAATCAAGGCATACTCACCTATTCTGCTCCAGGAAGTTCTGCTCAGGAATCACCGCTTGTAGAAGTGAGATGCTATTCAGATGCCTTCAGTGACATCTTATCTTACTCTACTCTCGTCATTGGTATGGCAGGGTTGGCAGTGGAGCAAGCTGTAGCAATCGGGAAACCTATCATCCAGATTCCCGGAGAGGGTCCTCAATTTACCTATCAATTTGCAGAAGCGCAAACGCGGCTGTTGGGCATTTCTGCCCAAACCATCGGCACTAAGCCAGCAACCCCTGAGATTCTCAAGCAAGCAGCTAAACGAGTAGTTGAAACTTTACAAGATTCAGACTACCTCGCCAAGTGCAAAGAAAATGGCCCTGAGCGATTTGGCCCACCCGGCGCATCTGAGAGAATTGCCCGCTTTCTACTAAACTCTCTAGGAGAAACTGAGTAGAATTACCTCAGAAATCAGGATTCAGCACGGTTGGGTAACATGGTGTGGTAGGCTAACGCCGTAATGGACTTCAATTCTGACTCCTGAATTTTGACTCCTGACTCCTGACTCCTGAATTTTGACTCCTGACTCCTGAATTCTTACTTACCTATGAAAGTCCGCTCTAGTTACTGGCAACTGTTGCCTTATCTGTGGCCCCAATGGCCGCTGTTAATTCAGGGATTAGCTTGTATCTTGGGATTTGTGTTATTCACCCTAGCAGTGCCCTATTTAGCAGGTCAGGTCGCTTTTTATCTTGGTCAGGGAAATGTTAACCAGATTGCCTACTGGCTCGGAATAGCCACTTTGGTATTTTTGGTTCGGGGGTTTTGTCAATACGGGCAGAATGTCTTTATGATTGCTGCTACTCTGAACATGGTTTTAAACTTGCGTAAGCGCGTTTATGCTCACCTGCACAAACTCGGATTAGATTACTTTGAAACTACACAGACGGGAGACCTGACTTATCGCCTGACGGAAGATATCGATCGCGTAGGCGAGATTGTGGATAAGTTATCCCATCAGTTTCTTTCCAATTTGTTGCAGTTAATTGCAATTCCCATTTACATGCTCTACCTGAATTGGCCGCTCACTCTTGCGGGTTTGATTTTGGCTCCTTTAATGGCTTGGTTGATCGGGCAATTTGGTCAGCGATTACTCGTGCTATCTCGCCAGAGCCAAAATCAAGTTTCCAATTTGTCGGCGATGCTAACTGAAGTATTTAGCGGGATTCGCGTTGTGCAGGCTTTTGCAGCACAAGGGTATGAGGTCAAGCGATTCAATCAAGAAGCAGAAATCAATCGCCAAGCTAAGTATCGCGCTCTACAACTCAAATCCATTCAGTTTCCCGTTGTCGGTTTTTTGGAAGCAGTTAGTATTATACTGCTGTTTTTATTAGGAGGATGGCAGATTTCTCAGGGGCAACTGACCACTCAAGGGTTTATCAGTTTCTTAGCTGCTGTGGCTTTACTGATTCAGCCAATCGACATGATGATTAGCAATTACAACGAGTACAAACAGACCGAAGCTTCTGTCGAACGCATCTTTGAATTGATGGCGGAGCAGCCTAGTTTAATTGAAAAACCGAATGCTAAGGAACTGCCACGAATTGCTGGCAAGGTAGAGTATCGTCATGTCAATTTCGCTTACAATCCCGACGAGCCAGTGCTCAAGGATCTTTGTCTGCACGCTTCTCCTGGTAGTGTCATTGCCTTGGTTGGTTCTTCTGGGGCGGGCAAATCGACTTTAATTAACCTTTTACTTCGTTTTTATGATCCCCAGGCGGGTCAAATTCTAATTGATGATATTGATATCCGCGATGTCACACTCACAAGTTTGCGCCATCAAATTGGCATTGTTCCCCAAGATATTACGCTTTTTTCGGGAACGATCGCTGAAAATATTGGTTATGGTCAAGAAGAATTAAATTTGCCAGCAATTGAGGAAGCAGCAAAGATTGCCAACGCTCACTCGTTCATCACCCAGTTTTCCCAAGGTTATCATAGCTGGGTTGGCGAGCGCGGAGTTAACCTATCTGGAGGACAACGCCAAAGATTAGCGATCGCCAGAGCGATCGTCAACGATCCTCGAATTCTCATTCTGGATGAAGCTACTTCTGCCTTAGATTCGGAGTCAGAAGCACTAGTTCAAGAAGCGATCAAGCGAGTGATGCAAAACCGTACCGTGTTTGTTATCGCCCATCGCTTGAGCAGCGTTCGTAGGGCTAACTGCATTCTCGTACTAGAACATGGACATTTGGTTGAAGCTGGTACTCACACCTCCCTCCTGTCTCAGGAAGGACGCTATGCCCGTTTTTATGCCCAACAGTTTTACTCTACAGATGAGGATTAAGCTTACGAATTAACCTTGCTTTTAATTAAACGGTGCAAAAGGCGGCAAGGCCATAAAAAAGCTCCACATATAGTTACTGAGGCGATCGCAGCCACAACTCGCCAAATGGAACTAGATTCAGTGGCAGAATCTGAAGGGTGAGCTTGTGTGTTTTTAGCTAATTCTGGCACTAAATGAGATAGCTGACTGGCTGTAGTCACCCCTTCAATCGCTGCTCCAATTAGATAAGCTACTAGGGCAATTACTAGCCAGTTATTCATAATATTCAACTGTTTGAACTCTGAGCGTATGCTTGGCAGTGAGCAATGATTTGATTTATAGTACTAATGATTGCTGCCTTGTCCAAAGGATACTCGGCCTTCAGCCGTATCACGAATGAGGGGCAGTTTAGATTTTATATAAGTATTAAGGCTGCTATCTACCTGAGGATCAATAGCCTGCTTCGCTTTTAACTGCTGGAGAAGCACTTGTACTAAAGCAGCATCGTCAAACTGGAGCAGGGTGCTGACCTGGGTAGACTCAATTACAGCCCAAAGCTGTTGCATCATTTTGGCAGTGACCATGAGTCTGTAACCTCTTAAGCTTTTCTTTATATTTACACAGATTTTGAATTTGTAGTTAGCTTTTATCTGAAGATTTATCAACATATAGGCTGAAAATGGCTGAGTCAGTTAATCAGTTGAGTTATAGCCTTTTTCAATTGATTGAATTACAGTAGTGCTTAAGCCTTAGCGTAACCTTGCTCTATAAAGAAAGAAAACTGCCCAAAGAGTTAGATTGTCTCTAACCCAATACGCTTGGATTAAGGAACGTAGACCCAAAGGGGCTTCTTGCAGGGTAATCCAACATTTTCATTGATTTAGTTGGGTTTCACCTTATAACTATAGGGGAAGCAAGCTAGAACCCAACCCACGCAATTTATGGTTTTTGAGGCTATCCCAAACGTATTGCTCTAATTCCCTGCGTTTTTATAAATAAGGAAGGAATTAGAGCAAGCATTTTGAAAAGCCACAATGCAGACATAGGTAGGCTTCAGCGCTTTTTGTGGAGGGAAACTTCAGTTGTCTTCGCTGTCGGGTACTTTTGCGAGAAATTTATTGTGAAACTCTAGCACAAGCTCCTTCCTGACCAGAAGGATCGGCAAAAACTGCTAAAGTGTGATATTCCGGGTTATCTGTTTTATATATCACTCGAAAAGTATATAACCTATTTCTACCTTGTCCTTCGGTAACAACTGTTAAAAGTGTATTGCTAGTGGGAGGAAGCCCAGGAATATTTAATTTTTGAATTCGTCTGAGTTGAATTACATTCGCTGAGGAGTTTTTACAATCTCCTCCACTACTATTAGCGTCTTGACCAAACTGCATACATACTGGCCCATCAAAGTCTATAGTTACCTGTGATGGATCGTTTAACCAAACTTTTTTAATTACTTCTCCAGCCTGAATAAAGCTTAAGTTTGTTCCTTGTTGATACCAAACGTCGATTGTAGGTATTGCTCCCCCTAAACCCTGTGCTTGACAGGAAAATATGGAACGCAGAACAGCGTTATTAGCAACAGCGCGGCCTACCAACAAGAACATAGCAACCGAGAAAATTAAGGAAGCTATAGGTAGGAAATAAGAATTACCTGGGGTATTTCCTGACAAGTTAGGATTACTTTTCATGGTTGCAAATGGAAAGATTGGTAGATAGAACAAGAGAATATGGGAAAGATAGAAAGAAAACTAATTACCAATTACCATTACCCAATCAAAAATCTAAAATTGGTATAAATCCTACCTTATAAAACTAGATTGGTTGATTAACGTATAGTTCAACTTTTGTGCCGGCTTTCATAAACCAAACATTAGTTGGTTGTGCCATTTGAGCGATCGCCTGTTGATTACGTTGGGCAATTTGGGGTACTACAGAGTTCATACCACCTTCCAGAACCGCAGCTGCAAGGTCGCGCCTGTTCTCAGTGATAGTACCAGTAGTAGAAGTAGTGACGGGGGTGGTGCTGCCGTCGGTATTAGTGGTAGTGGTGGTGGTGGGTAAGGACACGAGTGTGGTATCAGGGCGATTTATTAACTCTGCTGCTTTACCAATACCTCCCAAAACGAATAGTCCTGCATCCATTGATGCTATGGACGAACTTTGACCGGGATATTTATTTGCCATTAAAGGTTTACCTTGGCTACCGCGAATAATAATTGCATTGCTGGGTAAGCTTTGTTCGGTAGGGTTGCCATTATTTTGCGAGATAAGTTTAGTTACGCTCATCTGCATAAGACCTTGTTCGTTAATGGAACTAATTTCAGCTAGGAACTCGGTGTTTGCAGGTATGACAGTAGTACCATCCTTAGATTTTAGTGCTTCTTGCGATTTGATCACGAATACGTTTTTCGCTGGGCCTGCTTCATCACCACCGCCTGATCTAGTAGTAGTTTCTCCAAATATCGCTGTTGCTAACACAGCTTTAGCACTAGTTCCTATTGCTAAGGATTTCTGTCCCACGGGTTGCGCTTGACTCACCTCAGGAGCAGGAGTTTCGGGTGGTGGTGTCTGTTCTTGCTGCGGCTGCGGATTGTTTGCAGATTCAGAAGCAGCTGCAATGTTATTAGATTGATTCGTAGCATCTACTTGACCGTAGCTACCTAACTTTGCTAACCTTTTCCACTCTTGCAATGGGCTTGGTGGAGATGGTGGAGTTATATTAACTACGGGTTGAGGGTTTGGCTTCACAACTGGTAGTTGGGGCGATCGCACAGGTTGAGATGCAGGTACTCTAACGATGCGCTCAACTGTCACTCTCTGAGGCACATAAGCTGTTGGTGGGGGTGTTGGGATCATTCTCTGTGTACCTCTGGAAGAAACTGACGGTTGTTGTAAAGCTACTGTAGACGCTGATTTGGCAGTTCTGAGCTGTTGTTGGGCAGCTTTTACCATCTCTGCTTGTTCAGTCAGGGCTAATTTCGTTTTCAGAGTATCTACTTCGCCCGCTAGTTGTTGAGAGGTAGATTCATCAGTTGGCTGCTCAGGCACTTGTGGAGCAACAATAGTTTTTGGCTTCTCAGTGCCAGGCATTAGCTGGGACAAAAACACACCACCCACCAAAACGATCGCTAAGGTAGCAGCCCCTACCAAGCCTAACTTTGCAAAGGGATTAGATGAGAGCGGTTGCTTTGTCTGAACATCTTGTGGTTGATAAAGCGACTCTTGCGGCGTTGCAGAGTCTTCTGCTCCTTGGGTATCGGGAGAAGATTCTTCTTCAAAGCCGACTAACCTTGACATCCGCGATTCCCAATCAAAAGATTCTACATCTTGTTGGTGAGCGTCGGTGTTTAGAGTAAATCCATTTTGAGGGGGTGTTTCCGCAGGGATTGAGTATTTAGTCATGGTAAAGCTTGGTTAGGATTTCCAGAACAATTTTTATCTTTGATATCACATACATTATAAATTTCTAGTCTGGCTTCACCAAGGCGGTAAGCTGCGAACTGCAATGGTAGTCCTGCATTTGGTAGGGAAGTTGCGGGTTCATCTATTGCTCTAACTAAAATTTGTTTATTAAACGAAGTTGATTTTCCCAACCTATCATAACCGCTAAATACTAGTTGATTAGCAAACATCTCCACTTTCCACTGTCCATTACCTATTTCTGTAGGTTGAGAAATTTTTTGAATTACTAATACATTCTCTGATCCTCTATTAACATTTTCAAATTGGCTATCTGGATTTAAATTGGTGATTTCTGACTTAAGTTTTTCTTTAAAATTATCAGCTACTAGTTGGGAAGTAATTTCCCAAACTTGCGTTGGCGGCTGTTGTTCTGATGAGGTAAGCATTAAGCTCATAGTTTCACCCACAAACCGCCGAATAGCCTCTGGTTGTCGCTCTAAATTTGGTTGGGGGTTTACGGTTATAGTGCGACCATCAACAAGTTGCACTAAACTTTGAGGTGTGAGTTGCCGGCCTAATTGTTGTAACATAGACCCGTGAAATAGTAGTAAAAGCAAAGTAAACACATGTAACCCAAATGTTCCTACTGCTAACAGTGGCAATGGGTTATTTTTTCTATTTTCTGGTTTGAGTAATTGCATTAATATTTATATAAATTGAATTAGTGAATTAGAAATCTATAGGTCTTATTTGATTTTTTAAAAAAGCTCTCAACTCGAAAAGGCTGATTCCCTACTCCCCACTCCCCACTCCCTACTCATCTAATAAAGCTATCAGATGTTTGTCCAGGGTCGCATTGGGTAAATTTATCATTGTTAAGGTTGTTGTTGCCATCTAGCAAACATAAGTTACGAACTTCATAAATTTCTAATCTATCTGCGCGGACACTATAAATTGCTTTTTGCAAGTCTGTGCCATTGTCGCCTTGGGGATTACCAAAATAATCTGCTGCACGTACAAGTAAATCTTTGTTAAAAGGAGTTATGAGTCTTGCACCACCAACTCGGTTTTTTTGAATTAAATCGGCTACCATACCCACTCGCCACTTACCTGGTGCAATTTGTCTTGGCGGATAAACCCGCTTAATAACTAATTGTGATGTCATAGCTAGGCTGGGATTTTCAGAAAAAACTTCTGCCGGTGTCATTTCTGCAACTGTGCTTAAGAAACCTTTGCGAAAGTCTTCAGATAAGGCAAAACTAGCTATCCAACTGCTGGTACTAACTTTTTGGCTACCCCCTTGAGGTGTTTGAATAAGAACTCCTAAATCTGGCTTGGGGTTTGCAACTTCTTCAATATTTTGTACTGGTAAGGTTCCAGACCAGCTAAACATTGATATCATCGTTTTGCTGATGAATTGGCGAATTGCTTCTGGTTCTCTTGCTAAATCATCAATATTAGCTACTGGTTTACCGTCTATTAATTGCACAAAGTTGGGAGCTTTTCTCAGACTTAGTTGGCGAATATTTAGCCCTTGTAATAAGAATAAAAATAAAACTAATATATGTAAACTGAAGGTTGCGATCGCAAAAATTGTCAAAACACTTGCCGTCGTTCTTTGTCTTTTTTCTAGTAAACGCACCATTTACTCATCTTCTCCTTTTTGCGTCAGTTTTACCCCACCCTAACCCTCCCCTTGGAAAGGGGAGGGAACTAGATCCCGATTCCTGTCTCCCCCCTTTCTAAGGGGGGATTAAGGGGGGTAATTTGACTTGTGTATACACTGTAGCCCCACAAGCGGGGAGGGGTTGGGGGTGGGGTGCTAGGGGCTTTTGTAAAAGGCCTTATATTAATTAGGATTTGCATATAATTCAGCAATTACGACACATATCAAAATTTTGCTCATTTTGAATTTTGTTTATATCCTCTCCCTTACTAAAGAAGCTGTATTACTGATCCCACTGAAGAGTGCAAAACCGCCAGCAGCAGCCACAAGTAACGATAAAATTGGTGCTAAAACTCCCAGAAAAATTATGAACCACATTAAGTCTGGATCAGCAGTAGGATTCTGACCTGGCCCATTTACAATAACTGCGGCAGTCACAATAGCAATAATATTGAATGAAATCTTGGCGATTCCAATAGATAAAAATCCGGTCAGCCATGCAAAAATTGGTTTACCAGCTACAGGCAATAAAGAGCCACCTACAGCTATTGGCCCTAACAGGGCTATCAGCAACATAGTAGCTTCTATCAGATTCTGAAAGGCATATTGCAAGGAAACTAAAAAGTTTTTGATGCTTGTTTGGACTGTAGAACCTAACAAAGAATTAAATGATGTTTCTGATACAAGGCTAGTGCCATATCTAATATTATCTATCTTAGTTTGTAGCCTATTTATCCAAACTCTCCTTCCGTATGTATTTCTATATTTCTGCAAGAGAATATTAATTCTCTCCGAAGCTTGGACAAAGCATTTACTTTGTTGTTCACCAGTTAGGGATTGGCAAGGACGCAGAAAAGAACCAGTTACTTCTTCAGCAACACTCATATTAAGTGCTTGTTGGAACATTTGACCCGCATCTGCTGATACCACTACTTGCTGATTGACAGTGTTTAAAAAATCCCGTAATCCCAGTGTCAGATTAGAAAGGATACTTCCCTTACCTGAATTACTTAAGAGGATCACCACCACAAAAGGCCAAATTAAAGCTGATATTGGACGACTATATTCGTAGGATATTAAGTCTCTGAGGAATTGTATCATAAAAAATAACAGGGTTCCTACCGCAAAAAAAATACCCAGATTTGTCAGCGCTCCATACAAGTTATTACTGGTGGTGTTTTGTAATAAATTCAGCCATTGACTATTCCAACCTTCGGCAATACTTAGAGAAGTTCTGGCACCATTATTGAGAACGTCATCAATGCCTAGTTGGTTGCCTAGTTGGGCAAAAATTAGTTGAATAGCAAGTTGCATTTTGAGTTTATGGGCTGTTTTTTTAGATTTAGTAGGGTGAATTAGCAACGGAACGCACCATCCCGGATGCTTTCGATGCGTTACGCTGTCGCTAACGCACCCTACCAAACTTTTTTATATTTCCTGTTGGTTTGTAAAAAATTCAAGTATTTTAAAAATTTATTTTTGTTCGGATAGTTATACTTTTATTTATCCTAAGATCCTCATTTCCAACTTTTTCTCTGCCAAACAAATCTAGTTGAGATGTAGCTCGTAAAAGTCGCGCCGCTTCTGTAGATGTATCTACTCTCCGAGCGCGATTTGCTTCTTCTGACTGTTGAGAAATGTTTGCTAAATTTAAATTAGAATATTGTAAAGACTGATTCGTTTGTATTGTTTGAGCAAATGTTTCGGCTACGATTCTTGATTGTAATTTTTGGAGTTGAATGATTTCAGGGTCTGGATTTAGCAATTGAGTTACCAAGTCTTGTATAAGATTACAAGTTACGCCTGCGGGTGTTGGTGTTGCCTCGGTAGGACAAGGAAGAGTAGTTCCTCCTGAGCGAGTTCCCCCAGAACCAGAACTGTCAAAAAGCTCCGACTGAAGATTTTCTAACTTTCCTTTTATCCGACTTTGTGCATTTTTACCAAGAACACCTACCGCTACTCCACGGGTAATTAAACGATTTAGTTCATTACCAGCTAAATTTCCCCGTACTGCTGCATTATTTTCAAAGCGGCTTGCTCTAGACTGTGAACGATAAGAGTAGTCAATCACATTATCACGAACCTTTTGTCCCGCAGCAACGGGGTTAGGTATTTTCAATTCTCCCTCGTTACTGGTAGCACTAATAGCATTTTGACCATCTGATTCAGGGTTTAAGTTTTCGTTCACATTCCTATATTGAAAGTAATCTTGCAAATCTCTGGAATATGATTGAAAATCACTCCAAACCTGGCCTACTAGCGTTTGATCTTGTTGTGCCATTACTGGTAGGATTGCTAGGGATAGCAACGTTAGAGTAAAAATGGTAGTTTTTCGCATAGATTTGTGCCTAAAAAAGGTAATTTAGCTTTTTAACTATGATTTATAACAAGGCAAGGAGTAGGGAATCGGCTTTTTCGAGTTATACGGAGTTTTTTCAAAAATCAAATAGGAGTTCTATATAACTTTTTGAATCACTGTTAACTGCTTACAGAACCCGATTAACTACTACGCAGATTAGCCACTAACTGACGTGCAAATGCAGAAATTGCTTCATATTTATCGCTATGAAGTTGCATCATTTTACTACGTGCAGTTTGTTCAGCAGGGTTATTAGCAACTGCTGCCAATTGTTCGTAACCTGGATAATAACGACAGAATGTATAAATACCGTTATCATCTAACAGCCATTGGCTATAAACGCTTTCTTTGCGGGGAAAGAAGCTTTCTGAGGCATTACGAGAAATAATGTTGCGGGGATACTTTAAGATATCTGCAAAACTATCCACTGCAACCGGCTGAATGCGTCCAATCAATCGTGTTGTCAAGTTTTGCAAAATCTTAGATGCAGCTTTAGATTTGGCAATTGTATCAGGATCTTGTCCTGATAAGATGACTCTGATACCGGCTTTAGCGCCGTTTGCACAAACTCTGCCAACTAAGTCAGAAATTTGCTCGAATTCAAATAGAATTGGTGCTTCGTCAATGAAGAATATAGAAGCTGGACTACCTAATGCGCGTCGTAATGCTGCTGAATAGGCACTTAGAGATAGTACGGCTGCATCTTCACTATCTGATAGGTTTCTCAGAGCAAAAACTAATAGTTGTGCATCGGTAGGAAAGCTAGATGGTGCAGAAATGGCTTGTCCCACCCTACTAGAAAGCCAAAACCGCAAGCGCAGCTGAATTTGGCTAAGTGCGTCTTCTACTCTGCCAGTTAAAGTACTTAGCTGCAAGTGTTCTGATGAACAGAAAAACAGAAAATCTTTTAAGGTAGGAGTTTTCAGCCAAGCCTGAGTGCCAAATCCTCCCGCCATCGCCTGTCGATATCGCTCTTTTATACCCTCATCAGCAAAGAAGGCTTCTAATGCTAAGTTGAGGAGCGATCGCACGGTTTGCGATAAAATTTGACTTTCAGTGGATGATCCTAAAACCATTGTCATTAAAGCTGATTCTAGGAAGGCGGTATAATCGTTAAAGCGATCGCGCTGTTGTTCTGGATCTAGCGATCGTAAGTCTGGCTGTTCAAATAAGTTATTTGATTGTTTGGAGATATCGAAATACGCTCCATTGGCCCCCATAAACTCTGTATAGTCAGTGAAAGTAGATGTCCCATCAGGTTTTGGGAAATCTAACGCCACAACCGGAATACCATGTGCCAAAGCCTGAGTTAAAATCCCTGATACCAACACCGATTTACCAGCACGAGTTGTCGCAAACAAAGCTAAATTTTTGTGTTGATTAAACAAATCTAAATGTATGGGCGTCCCGCCTTCTTCAGCAATCAACTCAAAGCCTTGTTTATCACCCTGTTTAGTTAAAACTAAAGGCATTAATCCGGGAACTTCACTTGTTAAATATAGCTGGCGACGATTGAAAGGTGTCGCTAACAAACCTTCCCAAACTATTGGTAGAGTTTGCAGCCAAATTTTCCAGGCGTATTCAGTTTCCCTAATTAATTTTGCTGGACGTTGAAAACAGTTTTCAATATATCTTGTTGCCTCATCTAATTTATCGACAGTTGAACGATGTACCAAAATAACGATACTCGTATAAATCGGGACTGCACCTTCAAATAATTGTTCTTGTGCTGCTACCGATTTCTTCAACTTTAATTGCGCGTTGACATCAATAGTTTTGCTTTTTTCTTGAGCCATGATTGTCGTCATGTTTGACTGCTTCAGCACTCGTTGCAAAGTAGTTTTCACCATTGCTGGATTTGCCGCAGTCAACTCACAAAAAATCTCTGTATCTACTACTGTTTCTCTGGCTAACAATTCCCATAAATATCGCAGTTGAGTAGATTTATTTACCCAACCTCCGGGTTTTTCCAGAAATGACAATGCACCAATATAACGATTGTTAACATTAACCCAACGGCGATCGGCACAAGGTACACTAGACTCCATCAGCAAAGTTGTGCCGTGGATATTGTCTAGAAGCAATTTAGTACTAGCTAAATCTGAATTAACTTGCTCGTGTAGTCCTTGTTCATCTAAAGTCATCAACTGGGGAATCGGTATTGGCTGCGTATCATTAAACCTTTTCCAGATGCCTTCCCAGAGTTCATCAGCTTTCAAAGGTTTGACATCCAATCCCATTTGGTTAGATAAAATTTGTTCCCAGCGTAAAAAACCTTGCTTGTAAGCATTTGTTATCAGCGTTTCTATGCGCTGGTTTTCTACATCTGAGAGATCCCCTTTAAATTTTAACCACCATGATTCCGCTCTAACTAAAAGCTTCTCTATCCAATCATCTGCATTTCTGGAGTTGGATTCAATGGTATAAGTGACATAAATCCGCAAAAATTTAGGCTTGCGAACACCAGAAATAGTCAATTCTTTGACTCTGGCTCTTTCTGCCATCAACAAATATTTGATATCTCGTGATGGCGCATTTCTGATTAGCGATACTAATTCTTTTTGGCGCTCTTTGTCGGAACTAAAAGATCCTAAATGCAGTGTCATTCTTTCACCGCTAGGAATGTCTTTCAATCCGGCTTCAATGTTATTAAAGAGTGTATCGATTTGTTCGGCTCTTAAAGTGGTATGAATTCCCTTACAGTCAAAACCAAAAACAAAGCAAAACCGATCTCTTTGAGTGCCTTTTGTCAAAAGGTAAGCGCCAATATCACGTCCATTCATTGCGACACGTAGCATTGTCGCCAAGTGCAAGGCATCTTCAAATGGTGTTAATCTACCTTCATTTCCGGCGACGCCGACGCTTTGTTTTCCGATTTTTTGCTTCATGGTTAACTTCCAATAAGCTCTGATAACGAGCAAAGCCTCTTGTCCAAGCGGGAACGCCAATAAATTTACTTAAAAAACTCCAACTCCTACCACCAGTTAAAATCCACCAAGTTCCTATTCCCCAACCTGTCATTAGTATTGTCCACAACCACTTTTGAAACTCTTCTTGGAAAATCCCACCAAAAACTCCGTTGACAATAAAGTAGGAGGCTAAGGCAATTACTGTCCAAGGAAGAATTTGATCGGCAGGGATTGGCCCTAATGAGGGTTGGCTTCCTAGAACCTGATTGACTGGACGAAAATCTTGTTCCCGATCTTGAGACATTTGAAATATGAAATATCTAAAATTATTTACTGCCCTTGTGGGCCTATTACAAAGCGTGTGAGTACATCAGCAACGGTAACAGCAACAACGACTAATAGGGGAGTTCTGGCAATACTTTGCCAATCCTCATCTTTACGCACTGCGTTAATCACACCAACTAGAGAAATTGCAATATAGAGTAAGTATATTGCCCGCAACACATTAAATATTAAACTTATTGCTGCCTCACTACCACCACCAGCTGTTTGCGCTCCACCTAAATTTCTTTTAAAAAACCTTTCAGCTTCTCCAAAAAACTGTGCTTGTGCAGGGGCTGCAAACCAGTCTAACCAATACAAACTCAAAATTACGGCTGCTGCTAATATTTGTAATATTATTAGCGATCGCCTTGGTAAATTCACCTGTTGCCCAATCTGCTGGGTGATGACTGTAATTAAACTACCAACTAGTAAACAAAAAAGCAAAATAGGACTATTTAGGCTGATAACGCTTACAAGTACAGCACAAGCAATCAAAAAGGGTACAGATTCCCCCAGAATAATCAAGCTGGATTTCAGCCCCAGTCTTAACTTCTGAGATCCTTTGAGTGCGCTACCAGTTAAAGCTTTGAAAAAGTTTCTCTTGTGAGAACTTTGTCTAGACATTGCTAATTTTCCTATGGTGTACTTGAGTGTTTATTGTCTAAAAATTTACAATATTTAAGTCAATTTAACATGATTTAACATTTATTTTTAATAAAATTATAACTTTTTCAGTAGAATGTTACGCTGGATACAAACTATTATTCATTTAAGTTAATTGAATATTAATTTTGGTTTAAAAAGAAAGTATGCATGGTTTGAGAAACTAAGTTTCGAGCTTTAAACCAGAACTGCTATAGTCCTTTTAAGCTCTTTCTATACCACGGCTTTTGCCTCAACTAGAGGTTGGTAAAGCCGATAAAAACGCAAGACTATGCTTGAGAGCATAGTTACAAGTTCTATAGTAAACATTTTATTACTCCAAGACACTGTTTTGTATGGATAAGACCTTACAAAACATACTACATTAATTGCTACAAGTTTGGGGAGTTCACAGCATTGTAGCTAAAGTATCCCACCTGCAAAGCCCTTTGAGAATAATTTTGGAGATTTATGATGTTAACATTACCATTTGCATGTAGTTAATTTCAGTCTACCGTCACTAGCAGGAAATGGACTACACTTTATCCTTTTGGCTAAATATCGCAATCCTATTTAATTTTTGAGAAAATACTTACAAATTGCAAGCTGTTTTGTAACTAAGTGCAGGGTGCGTTATCTGGATAGAATCATTCAAGGTGAGCATCTGTACTATCCAAGCTTTTATGGCATTTCAGGTATCGGTTGGAATTGAGCAAAGAATCTATGCATGAAACTTTAAATTTTTTCGACTGTAAATTAAGCGATGCCTTATCTGCGATAGGCTTGTCTGCGATAGGCTTTTGCGATCGCAATGACTATTTATCCTTTACATATAAGTATGCTTAGTAAAAATTAAAACTACTTAACAAATATATTTCCTAATCTAAAATCGCAATTGAATACAACCCTACCGTTCTTGGTGACGGAATATGTATCGGTCAGAGGAGTAAAAAAAGTTCAACGGTCAACTATGTTATGATTAAGTATGTTGAGAAATATTTTCGGTCATGTGACTGACTATATGGACGCCTCTCCGAATCTAAATCTCTACACTCTTTGATTCTGGAGGTGTCTACACCATTTCATTCCAGAGGTGTTTTATGTCAGTTTATATTGCTGTATTGGAATACATTGGGTGAAACTGGTATCACAAGCTGGAAGTCAAAATGCTTTAATTTTGGGCTTCCTGGCTGTTTGGAATGGTAGGTTTATTTCTGCCGACCTGTACTAGAATGCTACTTATTTAAGCTAGATTTATATCTCCGACTTATTGAATAAGTCGGGCACATGGGCAGCAATTTTTGCTTAAGTAAGTGGGATTGGACAGTAAATTGTATCACAAACCCAGACAACATACAAAAAATACTTGAACTTATGCCAACGGATATAATTACCCGTCCTGAATCCCTAACAGAAGATTGCTTTTTTACTTATGCCCTTGGGACTGATTTGCATGATACTAATTCGACTGCCCAATATTTACGCAGAATCAGGAAAGAAGATAAACCCTATATCGACATAGCTGTTTCTCCCAGACCTGGCTATCGATTTGAGGTCTGCCTTATCCCTGTTGAAGGGTTTGCTAAAGAAACAATATTGACAAAAGATGGATTCGCCAAAGCTTTAGCGATTATTTGTGCTGTCTCTAACAAAGCTAGGAAGCGATTCCCCTCAGGAAATGGACAAGAAATTGTCCGGTGTCAATTTACCAACTTAGCTGATGCAGTGGCTGTAGCGAACAGATTGTCTGCATTACCATCTGATATGTATGAAACTCTCGCCAAGGTATCAAATACATTGTGAGTTTGCGTCCGCTTGAAGATTTATTATTAGAACTGACGCGAAGAGATTTTAATGGTAAGTAATTAAACGGACAAGAGAATAAAAAACTCAATGGTTCGTATTTAATCTGTTGAGAAAAGACTTGTTATACAAGGCTTTTGACCCTAGTGGACAATTTTCCTGTTTTTCCACAGTGACCCATAATTGAAAGTGAGTTTTTTTTATGCCTACAAGTCCTTTGCGTGAAGAACCTCGTAACCAGCGAGCGCCTGTAATTCGTACAAGTAATGAATTTATTCTCTTGGAATGGTTAAAGTCAACTGGTCGTCTAATAGAACGGGAACATCAAGAATCTGAGTATTTAAATGAAGTAGAAGAAATTTCAGAAATGATAGACCTTGATGATATCCCTTACGATCATGACGATGATGATGCTGACATGGATATAGAAGCGTAGTACCGCAAAGCGGAAGTCAAAAATCAAAAGTCAAAAATCCTGTATTTTAGGGCTTTGAACGATTGAAAATGGTATCTTCATTTTTGCCACGCTGTACTAGTAGGGTAATTCGTAATTGATTATTACCCTAAACATTTCATTGATTTGGAATGTGTAATTTATTTACGCCGAAAGGTTATAAATCCCGACTTTTTAAACAAGTCGGGATTCTTAGTATTAAAATGCGAGTGTGTTTAATTTTTGGACTTGAGTAATAGATAAAATAATTGTCCATTGCTAACTGTAACACCAGCCCGATCGCCTGCTAATTTCCCAGTACCTAAAAAATAATCTACCCTACCTGCACCTTTAATTGCACCTCCAGTATCTTGGTCAAGAACATAACGACTAACGATGCGCTCCTCCATTTTTCCGGTAGGATTAGCAAAGGGAATAGAAGCACGAATTAATGCTAAAGCACCAGGAGGCATGAGGGATTTATCTGTAGCGATAGAACGCTCTGCTGTTAGTGGTACGTTGATAGAACCTTGGGCTGGTTCACCGTGATTTTCTTGAAAAAAAACAAAACTGCGATCGCGCGGAATATAAATGTTTAATTCTTGGGGATGCTTTTGGAAATAGTCGAGAATAATGGGCATAGTCATCCCTTCTAGCGGTAATTTGCCATCATTCGCTAATTCTCGCCCAATACTTTTGTAATTATAAGCGGTATTACCCGCATAGCCGATTGTTGTCTGACTACCATCGGGAAGCTGAAGTCTCGCTGAACCTTGAATTTGAGCTAAATATGGTTCGAGGCGATCGCGAAACCAAAACAACTCTAATCCTTGTAATTTTCCTTTTGCAGCTTGTAAACCATCTGCTCCTTCTAATTCTTCGCGGGTAGGATGAGGCTTAGTCCAAGAGTTTAAATCAGGAGGTAATCGATAAACAGGATAACGATATTCTGCTGTGGGGACGCGACTAGCTGCGTAAAGCGGTTCATAATAGGCGGTGAATAAAACGGAACCTTTGGTGTCTTTACCAACTGACTGGTAAAGAACAAATTCCCGTTCGATGGCTTGATTTAATTCTGTTGCAGAATTAGTTGTTAGTAGGAGTTCGCGGAATCTTTTCAAGCTTTTGATGACGCGATCGCGTCTAATGTCAGCCACCGGATAGTTTTGATAAGCAGCCGCAGCATTAGCCGTTTGCAGGTATTGGAGACTACGAGCGATCGCACTTAATAGCGCCTTTTTGTCTGGCATTTCTCCATAAAGAAATTCATCAAAACAAGAGGTATCATCTTGACAACAAGTGATTGGTAATCTCTGAATTAATGGTGCTTTTTGGTTTTCAGCAGTCAAGGAAACTGGTATATCCCACTTTTTCACCTGACATTCTGGCGAAATGAGTTCCCGATGCGCCAAAGATTGCATACGCACCAGGAAAATTGGCAAAATTACAGGTAAGCTGATGGCGATAACTTTGTTAAACTTTCCTAACTCAGCAAGTATCTTTTCCATCCAAATTCAAATTTTTGATATTATCCCACTTCCCTCAAATTTAAAAATAATGTAATTATTTGACAATATCAAAATCTTCCCTACTCCCCACTCCCTATTCCCTACTCCCCACTTCTTATTCATTCATATTCCGGTAAGTTGCAACTGCTGAAGGCGATATCCGATTCAAATATCGGAATATCCAATATTTAAATATGGTATCTAAAATCACTGGAAATGTAGCAATAAATAAGAAGATAAAATCTCGATTTGCTGGTAATCCCCAATGACGCGATACACCTTCTAGTAGTACTTCCCAGCCATGAGGAGAGTGGAAACCTACAAATATATCGGTAAACAAAATGATGATAAATGCTTTGGCACTATCGCTAAGTCCATAAACAATCCGATCAAAGAAATCTTTAATCACAGCAATAGAAGACTTGCTGACGAGGAAAAGCCAGATAAAAGCACCCACCGAAAAAATATCTGCAAAAACATTTTTAATAGCATTAGAGCTTTCATGACGGAATTCTTCAGCAAGCTCAACTGCCCTCTTTTTCATTTCAACTTCTATCTGTTCTGGCAACAGTGGCGGAGCATTTCTAATAAAATTTTGAAACTGGAGTTTTTCTTCAAATCTTTGTAATTCTCCAAGGGCTTCCTCTTCCATTTCGGAATTGAGGAATATTTGCCTTTCCTCAGTGTCTCTAAACTTATCAATAACTGGCCCAACTACAAAAGCTTTTGCTATTTGATGCGTCAGAAGTGGTACGATAATTAACAGTAAAATAAACCTAATAGATATTATTGTTCTTCTTTGAGCTTGACGAAAACTTTGGATTACTTCTTGTTCTGAATTAGGATCTAATTCAACTTGCAGACGAGTGATAGTACTTAAAATAGAGCGCGGTAAAACGCCTGTTGTATCGATTTTACCCTTTGGTTTTGCTTTTGTCTCCCAGTCTTGAGTTGGTATTTTGGGTGGTAACGTTGAATTATTGACGAGCATTGATTTGTCGTCAGATATCACAGGGTTAACTGCTATATTTTGAGGTTGAACCACTAAAGCTTTAGAACTTCTTTGATCAGAAAGTGTTGTGTATTTAGATATAACTTGATCGATAAAGTTTAGCTTTTCCAAAACCAAAGAAGGACTGAGATACTCTATACCTGCTTTCTCGGCAGCTTTTTGATTCTCTTCATTTAAAAACCAACGGCTTGCTTTTAACTCTGTAAGCCGCATCCTCACAGTTCTTAATAGCTTTTGTAGGTCTGACTCAAAATAATCCATGACGCTGTTACTGTACATGGCTGAGTCACTGTCTATTTTATTACCATTAAAATGCTTGTCTTCTATTTCCTTAATCTTTAATGCTGCATCGTAAGCTTGATTTAAAGAACGTTCAGGAGTTTGTAAGTACCATCGGTAAGTATCAAGCAAGAAAGAATAGATTTTTTGGCTAAAAACAGAGTTTTTCATTGGAGACAATCATCCAGCATTATTTGGTGACTATTAACCTTAAGTTAACGCACGAGGTATACTAGCAAATCTACAAGGAGAAAGTTTGTGGTTTCTCATTCGGTTTGGATTGTTGGCACTAGCCGCAGTGGTAAGACGGCTCGCTTGGTAGAGCAATTTTGTAGTTGGGTACAACCTGAGAAGCAGTATGTTGAATCATTTTATACTAAAAAATCAGGACGTAAAAAAGGCATTCATATACCCGAATTTTTATATCTTAAACAAACAGAGCCAGGAGTTTTAGTTTTAGCTGCCAATGATGATAATCGGAGAGAATTGGGAGATATAATTGTTACATCTACATTAGGAAAATATCCGGTGCGTGCCAAGACACCGCTAGGTTTTTTTCAGGATGAAGTTATTTTATTTTGGCCATTGCTAATTAACTCTTTGAGCCTGAAGGCACAGTTTCCGGTAAGATTGCGCCCAGAAACGGAGCAAGAGTTAGCAACCAAACTCTGGCGTCCCCAATTAGACGAAGAAATTTTACGTGTTGCGGGAGTGAATGAATCTCGCTTGGTGCGTCGCATTCTAGATTTATTGCAATTAGCAGCTTACAGTGGTGTACCTTGCGAAGATATTGCCCAGATTTTGACAAGAGGTCTAGGGGAAAATCCTACAACTTTAGAACCGGAATTTCTCGCCTCTTTGCTCCTAGATTGGCGTAACTGGTGTTTAGAGAGGGGATTACTAACTTATGGCATTATTACTGAACTGTATAGTCAGCATTTATTAAGCGATCGCAATTATCAGCAGCACTTAACTAAACGCTATCAGGCGGTATTGGCGGATGATGTAGATGATTATCCTAGCGTAGCGCGTCTTTTATTTGAATTGCTATTAGATCAAGGTGCAGTCGGGGCATTTAGTTACAATCCCGATGGTGCAGTGCGATTGGGATTGGGAGCAGACCCCAACTACCTAGAAGGGTTAGCAGAACGTTGTCGGGTTGAAATCTTGACCGGGCCTCCTCCAGAGTCCCTTGGTGAGCAAGCTAAACAGATGGTGGAATTACTCACAGAACCGATGGTACTGTTGAGCTTACCAAAAACCGTGCATTCAATTCAAACCACCTCCCGCGCCCAACTATTGCGGCAAACAGCAGAGGAAATTGCTAATGCCATCCAATCACAGCAAGTGCAACCAGAAGAAGTGGCGATTATTGCACCAGGTTTAGATGCGATCGCTCGTTATACTCTAGTAGAAATCCTGGTTAAGCAAAACATCCAGGTAGAATCGCTCAATGACCAACGTCCCCTAATTAGTTCACCCGTCATTCGCGCATTACTTACCATGCTGGCACTAGTTTATCCCGGCTTGGGACGCCTCGTAGATCGGGATGCCGTGGCAGAAATGCTAGTTGTCTTGAGTAGGAAACAACAATCACCAGAAAACTCTACAGACGCGATTAATCGCGTCTCTACTGATATTGATCCGGTTCGCGCTGGTTTGATTGCAGATTACTGCTTTGTACCCCATCCCGATCGCCCCAACTTGCTCCCAGTGTCAGCCTTCGAGCGCTGGGATAGAATCGGCTATGCAGCGACTACAGCATATAATGAGATATTACAGTGGTTAGAACAACAGCGATCGCAACAAGAATTGCGGTTAATTCCCAGCCCCATTTCCCTCTTAGACAGAGCAATTCAACGCTTTTTGTGGAATGGTAGTAATCTCCCCTACGAACAACTAGCCGCACTGCGAGAATTATTAGAAACCGCCCAACACTACTGGGAAATTGACACCAGATTACGACAAATTGCCCCAGTTGAGACAACGCCTCACACAACTATTATTGAATTCATTCAACTACTGCGACGTGGTACGATTACCGCCAATCCTTACCCTGTGCGTTCCATTGGTGGAGTGAGAAAGGCTGTCACCTTAGCAACTATATTTCAATATCGATCTAGTAGGCGATCGCACCGTTGGCATTTTTGGCTGGATGCTGGTTCACCTCTATGGGCGAAAGGTGGTGCAGCAACTTTGTTTGGTGCGCCTTTTTTCCTGCGAGATAGGTTAGGCGAACCTTGGACAGCAGAAGATGAAAAATTGGCAGAAGAACAAAGACTGCGAAAAATATTGACAGATTTACTATCTCGTGTATCTAAGAGAGTTTATTTGTGTCACAGCGATTTAGCAGTGAATGGACAAGAACAACTAGGGCCGCTGTTACCCTTAGTGAATGCTTGTGTGACGGTTATTTCTGAGGCTACTAGCTAACTAAGTAAGTCGGCGCGAAAAAACTAAACTATGTAAAGATAAGTAAATACGGAGAATGCATCTACCGAGGTGACGAAGATATGGGCGCTCGTTTAAGGGTGTTTTTGACTAGCGATCAAGATAAAACT
>NZ_JAIVFX010000016.1 GCF_020829625.1 Nostoc sp. XA010
CAGTAAGTCGTTTAAATTTCCTTGAAGTAAGCTGCTTGGCTCTCCAAAATTTCACTGCTAATTTAAGCCCCAATCATAAAGAAAGCAAATTTCTAATCATATCACAAAAAACTTTTGCAAGAGTTCTAATACTTTTATCCATTGAGGATCTGATAATTTATTTTCCTCCAAATCGCTTCGATGTCAATATTAAAGGCTTATCTGGCTTACTCAATGGCGATTTTCTACTGATGCTTTCCAGTTCATTTGCTGCCAATTTTGAGATAATTATGCTGCTACTTGCTGCACACTCTGAAGCTGTACTCAGTGGTAGGCGATAGCTAATAAACTATAAGTTTTTATACTATACTTAGAAAATTGCTACAATCATGCTTAGTCTTGTTAGCTACTATTCATGATGAGTCGTTTTTAACTAGTGTTCAGTTCATAAACTGTCACTCACCAGATCCCCGGTATTCTTGCAAAAGAGATATTCTTAGTTAGTGCAAGGAGTGATACCATTTCACCACATGTTTGTCACAAGTTATCCCCGCAATGCTCCCTAATAAGGGGGCGTTGCAGATTTCAAATGTTGCATCAAACGAGTGAGTTGGTATAAGCTTTTACGGGGAAACGCTTGAGTGAGCAAAACTCTCAAGCGTTTTTTCGTGTATAAATAAAACAGTTCAACTCTCTGGAAGATCATACAGATGTTTTTAAATACACATGTACCAGAGAAGTAAACTACTGTTATAAAAATTGTTGCAACACATAACTTTTTAAGCAATTCTGGGGGTTTAAATCCCCCGCTTCTAACAAGCTGCAAGTATGGAATGGCAGGGTCTAAATTCCCGTTTCAAAACTTAATTACGTTAGCGACGCAGGAGCGTCATTACGAATTATTTTAAGTGACTGGACGTACCACACGAATTAGTTTTCCTTGCAACGGTTCTTCTTTCAATTCCTTGCCAATGGTTGCCGAGACTTTGAGCAAGTAAATGTATAGCCTGCAATTTTTCACCAGGACTGAGGGCAAGAAGTTGTTGTTTTAACTCTTTGAGTGTCACGGATGTAAATCCTCTGATGTTTGGTCAGGCTATATTTACAATTTTATCGATTGCTAAGTACAATATTTAATTAATTGGTAGCGAATTGTCTGCGCTCTTCCCCTACGGGAAGGCGGAGCGCATCTGAGTTTAAATTTCAACCCTCAATTCGCCACGATTTTAGGCAAAGCTGTACTTAGCTAACTACAAAATTTACCAACTTTCCAGGCACGACAATTACCTTTTTAATCTCCTTACCTTCGATGTAACGTTGGGCAATTTCTGATTCACGGGCATATTTCTCCAACGCTGCTTTATCTGCTTGTGCTGGTACTTGAATCGAGCCGCGAGTTTTGCCCATAATTTGAATTACTAAAGTAATTTCATCAGCTACCAAAGCAGCCGGGTCAAATGACGGCCAAGTTTGAGTATGAACTGAATTACTTTCACCCAATAAATGCCACAATTCATCAGCAATGTGTGGTGCAAAGGGTGCTAGTAATACTACCAAAGTCCGAATACCTTCTGCGTAAATTGGTGAATTTTTTCCATCGGCATCAGTTAGGGCGTTACTCAACTTCATCAATTCTGATATAGCTGTGTTGAATTGATATTCGTCTTCAACGTCTTCTGTCACTGCTTGAATAGCCGTGTGAATCGCCCGTCGCAATTCTTTTTCTGCCTTAGTTAAATCAGCGAGTTGGGCTTGCTTACGGGATACCCCAGCTGCAACATAGTCTGTCACCAAACGCCAAACCCGATTTAAAAAGCGGAATTGTCCTTCCACATCGGCTTCATCCCATTCCAGGTCTTTTTCTGGCGGCGCTTTGAACAAGATGAACATCCGCGCTGTATCTATACCGTATTTGGAAATTACATCTTCTGGGGCTACACCGTTACCCTTTGATTTAGACATGGTGGCGTAGAGACGTTGCAGTGGTTCGCCTGTCTGAGGGTCGCGGGGGTCGGCTGAATTTACTAGATTAGAAGGAATCCATTTATCTTTGCCGCCTTTGTTGGGATTTAGGTAAGTTAAACCCTGTACCATACCTTGAGTTAACAGGCGTTGGAAGGGTTCATCAAAGTTTAACAAACCTCTGTCGCGTAGTACCTTAGTAAAGAAGCGCGAATACAACAAATGTAAAATCGCGTGTTCAATTCCACCTACATACTGATCAACTGGCATCCAGTCGTTTATTTTACTAGAATCGAAAACCTGTTGTTCATTCTTAGCGTCAGGGAAGCGCAAGAAATACCACGAGGAATCAATAAAAGTATCCATCGTGTCAGTTTCCCGCTTTGCCGGAGTGCCACAAGTTGGACAAGGCACATTTACCCAGCTTTCCAACTGAGTCAAAGGTGAACCGCCACGTCCAGTAAATTCCACCTCTTCTGGCAACTGGACTGGTAAATCTTTATCAGGCACTGGCACTATCCCACAGTTGGGACAGTGAATTACAGGTATTGGTGCGCCCCAGTAACGCTGCCGCGAAATTAACCAATCCCGCAAGCGATATTGCACCCGTACTTTACCAAAACCTTGTTGTTGGGCGTATTCAATTATTGCATGTTTAGCATCTGTGGAAGTCATACCAGTAAAAGACCCAGAATTAATTAAAATTCCTGGTTCAGTGTATGCCTGGTTATATTCAATTCGGATAAGTTGTGTGACTTCATTAATCTCTGATGTTGGAGTTAAGTCAAAACCTGCAACATCATCTGGAGAGGCAATGACAAAATCAACTGGCAAATCGTAATTTTTGGCAAACTTAAAATCCCGGACATCGTGCGCTGGTACACCCATCACTGCCCCAGTACCATACTCATACAGTACATAGTCAGCAATCCAAATCGGTACTTCTTCCCCTGAAAATGGGTTAATTGCCACCCCACCTGTGGAAATACCCCGCTTCGGTTTATCTTCAGCAGTACGTTCCAACTCACTTTGATTGGAAACCTCTTTAATAAAAGCTTCTACGGCTGCTTGTTGTTCTTTTGTAGTGACACGCTTTGTTAAGGGATGTTCTGGTGCTAACACCAGGTAGCTGACACCATAAACGGTATCTGGACGTGTGGTGTACACGGCGATTTTTTCATCTATCCCAATGATAGGAAATTCTAAGTAAGCGCCTGTGGATTTGCCAATCCAGTTTGCCTGCATCAATTTGACGCGTTCCGGCCAACCTGTTAACTTATCCAAGTCATTGAGTAATTCTTCGGCATAATCGGTAATCTTGAAAAACCATTGTCGCAACAATTTGCGCTCAACTATTGCGCCACTGCGCCAAGAACGTCCTTCGTTATCGACTTGCTCATTTGCCAATACAGTTTGGTCAATGGGGTCCCAATTTACTGCTGCTTCTTTTTGGTAAGCTAACCCCGCTTGCAAAAACTGCAAGAAAATCCATTGTGTCCACTTGTAATAATCGGGTGAACAGGTAGCAAGTTCACATTCCCAGTCAATGGATAAACCAAGGCGCTGCAATTGTTGCCGCATCTGGGCCATATTCTGATAAGTCCACTTTGCTGGCGGTACACCACGGTCAATGGCGGCATTTTCTGCTGGCAAGCCAAAGGCATCCCAACCCATTGGATGTATTACTCGATAGCCTTGCATTCTTTTAAGGCGGGCAATCACATCGGTAATCGTATAATTACGGACGTGACCCATGTGTAGGCTGCCCGATGGATAAGGGAACATGGATAAAGCGTAGAATTTTGGCTTGTTGCTAGCTGTAGGTGTTTTATCTAAGCCAAGTTCTACCCATGTTTTTTGCCATTTTTCCTCTATTGCTGTTGGGTTATATCGAGAATCAACAGAATCACGTATTTCCAATGGTTTCATGCCTGTTACACTTTACTTCTACTAATTTTCTAGTATTTGACCCTTACTAGTACATTTGAGCCACTATCTTGAGGGAATTATCTGTATAGTAATTTTCTAATTTAATTTACAAAATCAATTTACTATTTTTTTCTACCCCCTATTCCTATCTATCTTATATCCGTGAACTACCTACACTGTACCGTCAGGTCAGTGTAGGCTTCCAGGTTCAATGGATGTTGCCTTCTTCCCCTTTCGGTTGGTTGGTCTTACACTTGTGGGGGATCTTGTTTCTCACCAATGACTCAGGATTGCTAGATTACGCTAAATCAAAAAGTAAGATTTCGCCGCCGATATTGGTGCTAATTTCTAGCTGTTCTTCGCCGTTGATTTGCACTCCATCGCCTGCTCTAAGTTCTTCACCATTTAAGTTAACTATACCTTGGGCTATTTGTAACCATGCATAGCGATCGCGTTTAATTTGATAATTAACAACATCACCTGATTCTAAAACAGATGTGTATAAATCAACATCCTGGTGAATTGTCACAGCACCATCGCGCCCATCTTTAGCAGCAATTAAGCGGAGTTTGCCGCGCTTTTCTTCCAGAGGAAAAGCTTTTTGTTCATATCTTGGCGTCAACCCTTCTTGATCGGGAAGAATCCAGATTTGTAACAAGTGTAGTGGTTCAGTTGGCGAGGGATTAAATTCACTATGGCTGATTCCAGTTCCAGCACTCATAATCTGTGCATCACCAGGACGAATTACTGACCCAGTACCCAAGCTATCTTTATGCTCTACAGCACCTTCTAAGACATAAGTGAGGATTTCCATGTCACGATGGCTGTGAGTAGGGAATCCAGCACCAGGGGCGATGCGATCGTCGTTAATCACTCGCAGAGAACGAAATCCCATGCGGTTGGGATCGTAAAAACTACCGAAGGAAAATGTGTGATAACTATCGAGCCAGCCCATTTTAGCGTGACCACGGGCGTTTCTGTCATGAATTAGATGGCTAATTGTATTTTGAGACATATATTTACCTCTTTGTTAATGAGTATTTAGAGAAGCGATGAATCGCGTCTGTACGACAGTTAGGAATCAGAATGGAATTAGTATACTTTTTCACTAACTGACTAGCTTATTGAAGTTGAAGTATTAATCTTGAGATATCACTTGTCGAAGATATTCTGAAATTTTTTGACCTAGTTTTGAACTATTTCAATAGTAAAGTATATACATATAAAATGAAAAGTACGCACTTAAAAGTGACGTACTTACTAAAAAGATACTACTAGATTTACGAAAGACTACTTTTCTCGGAAGTGCTTACTTTACACCAGCAGGGATCTTTTGAGTTGTAGTAGCACCCGCTTTGCCATTCTCTGCTTTTATTTCTGCTACTTGCAGATGAGCTTCTAAGAACCAGAGTCGTTTGTCAATGGTGCGGGAAATTTCGGTGTAAAGGTCGGCGGTATCGAGGTCGCCTAATTCATCAGTTTTATCGATCGCTTCCCGGAGATGTTTAGCATAGAATGCATAACGATCTGACAGAGCTGTTACATGGTCTTTGCCATCCAAAATATCTAAGGGATATTCTGGCAAAATTGAATTATTAGCTGCGGCGCGGACTGTTCCGAAAGCGTATCCACCTAAAGCTGTGACGCGTTCAGCTACCATATCAATGTACTCTTCCAATTCCCCAGCAAGCTCATCAAATAATAGGTGTAACTGGTAAAAGTCAGTACCTTTAACATTCCAGTGCGCTTGCTTTGCTTGGGTTTTTAGATCAGAAGTAGCTGCCAAAGTTTTGTTGAGAAGTACCACGATTTGCACTCGCGCTTCGGCAGGAATGTCAATGCGGGTAGGGTACAAACGTGATGTAATGCTGTTGTCGCTCATGATTCTACGTTGTTAATGCCTTTTACATCTAACTCTACAGAATTGCTTGGCTTGGCGAAACTCTCTGACGATGGATTGAATTAACGGGTGAATATGTTAAGGTTAATTACTATTAGTTAATACGATGGTTTTCTATGGTATTAAAAGTACCACCGAAAAGGCGATCGCGAATAACATCATTGTGTAAAAAGTCATGGGGGAAACCTAGTTCAATTTGACTCACTTCATTTAAACGTTGCAAATTTTCTGGCGGGAGAGTGATGTTTAAAGAAGCTAAGTTATCTTGAAACTGCGTTAATTTACGTGCCCCAATTATCGGAATAATTACACCATTTTGAGCGCGTAACCAAGCTAATGCTACTTGTGAAGGTGTGTGTCCAATTTGGGTTGCAACTTCACTAACAACTTGAGCGATCGCTAAATTCCGTTCTGAAATAGTTCCAAACGCTGGATTTACTAATCTTCCTTGTTCGCTACTCTCTTGAGGAGGTTGATTATACTTACCTGTAAGCACACCACCACCCAAAGGTGACCACGGTGTTACTGCTAAATCCAAGGCTTTAGCCATTGGTAGCAAGTCACGTTCTGGTGTTCGTTGAATTAAACTATACTCAATTTGCAGGGCGACGAACTGCGTCCATCCTTGGTATTGGGCGATGGTATTTGCTTGGGAAACGATCCAAGCGGGTGTGTCAGAAATACCGATGTAAAGTACTTTACCTTGACAGACTACATCATCAAGCGATCGCAAGACTTCTTCAATAGGTGTTGTGAAATCCCAAGCGTGTAACCAGAATAAATCAATGTAATCAGTATTGAGTCGTTTCAGGCTACCTTCTAAAGACTGGATTAAGTTTTTGCGATGATTTCCACTGGCGTTAGGGTCGCCCTTTTTGTCATTCATCCGCAAGGGAAAGGAATATTTTGTCGCAACTACAAAGCGTTCCCGTTCTTTAGCAATCAACTCACCGACAATTTTTTCACTGCTACCATCGGTATAACCGTTAGCGGTGTCAATGAAATTTCCCCCTGCTTCTACATAGCTATCAAAGATTTTACGGCTTTCGTCAACAGATGCACCCCAACCCCAATCTTCACCAAAGGTCATGGTTCCCAAGGAAAGTTCAGAGACTCTTAACCCGCTTTTGCCCAAGAGTTTGTATCTCATGAATATTTTCTCATTAATGAAAAAACTAAGCAAATACCATCCCAAAAGCATGATAGCTGGAAACCGGGGGCGATGTTTGAGAACAAGCCGTTTCGTATTTGTATTGCCGTGCTATTTAAATGCAACGGCCGCTTTGTTAACGCGATAACTGCCTTGTTTATCCACACTCTTCTTTTTTTGCGACCTTTATTTATCAAGAGGATACATAAAAATCAAACCGCAACGCGAGAGTCATTAGTCCAAAATAAACCACGCCTACTCTTTAACGTGGTTTGAATTAGTCCGATATCATTAGTTTTTTTCGGTTACCTAACGGCTTGCTTAGGGCATCACAAGGGGCAAGCTATGTACCAAAAACATTTTTGTCAGAAAGATTATCAAAAAAGAATTCAGGAGTCAGGAGCCAGAATTCAAAATTTAATTCTGTGCGAGTGACAACCTCCGAATCCAGATGCGGAAACTTGGATTTTATCACCTTAAGATGCGTTTAAATCGTTGATAATACCGCCACCCTCTAAAGCACTGTTGTAACGAAAGATATCAGATCCTCCTCCACCAGTTAAGATATCTTTACCCAATCCGCCCATTAGAATATCATTACCATTTCTACCATCAAGGTTGTCATCACCCCAACCACCGTTCCGGGTATTGACTCCAGCATTCCCAGTTAAGGGGTCATTTCCATTACCTCGGATAACGTTCTCAAAGTTCACAACTCGGAAATTTAAAGGACCGAAATCGGGAATATTGCTGATGTTGAATTGTTCGGCAGATAAATCAGCAATTAGCTGTACATCGGTTCCAGAAGCGTCTATCGTATCTATCGCATTTGCTGAACCAATAATTTTTTCAATCCTAATAAGTTGGTCTTTAGCACCACCACTTTTTTGAATACCTGTTGGTAGTACCGTGATATCACCACTTTGGCTGTAATCTACAGTGTCTTGTCCGTCCCCACCATTAATAATATCGTTACCAGCACTAGCAATAATTACGTTATCTCCATTTAATGCAAGGATTAAATCGTTGTCGGGTGTACCGTTAAGAATATTGTTTAGAGGAGTTACAGTGATATCAGCCATAATTCTTTATGAGGTAATTGGTGTTTGAAGTTACAAAATCTGAAAATTAAAGATATATTTAGGTGTCGCAAGCAATCAGTATTTTCTTGTACCTATGTTGTGTATGATAAAAGACTATTTTGTAAATAATGATAAATATATAATGTTTTTTTTATTAAAGAATAATAATAAAATAATGAAGGATAATTATTTTTTTTGTAATGAGAGTAATTTGCTAGGTAAATATTTTATATTCCTTATTCGGAAACTATAATTGTAGGGCTTACGCACTGTAAAAATGCATTGTAATGTGCATTAACAAAAGCAACTTGTTTCAGGTTTTTCTTAATTATCGTGTGTTTGTAAATAGACCATGCAGTAGGGGCACAGCAATGCTGTGCCCTTACGAAAGATGTGGGTTTTAAACCTATCCATGTTTGGTATTTTTTGTCAATGAGTAAGTTCTAGATTTAGCCCTTTCAAGGTAGTGAAATTTAGAACGAGAATTGATTATTTCAACCTTCAAAAAGCCCAAAATCTGAGCAGAGGATTCCAGATGGTAGCACTGAAACAACGTATCTTCGTTGGCCACCTTGAAAGGACTAGTCCTAACAAATTAAATTTTGTTTTGGCTGAGGTGAATCGCATTATTTAGCCCTGTCTTACCGAGGTAAGAGCGATCGCCACGGTTTTCTAAGCTAGAATACCAAAGTTGTATTTAAACACATCTGACAACTCAGTTATTTTTATGAATTACTACGTAATCTACGATGGGAATTGTAATCTCTGCGTTACCTTAGTGCGATCGCTAGAAACCTTAGACCAAGGAAAGCTGTTTCGCTACAGTCCTATGCAAGATGAGCAGACACTTTTACGGTGGGGAATTACAGCTCAAGACTGTGAACAGGGGATGATTTTAATTGATGGTAATGAACCTCAGAGACGTTGGCAAGGTAGTAATGCAGCTGAAGAAATTGGGCGGTTATTGCCAGCAGGAAGTATTTTTGTAGACGCTTATCGAGCCTTACCGGGGATGAAGTGGGCAGGCGATCGCTTTTACGAACAAATCCGCGATAATCGCTATACCATCTTTGGTAAGCGTTCTAATACATATCAATCGGCATACTGTGTGGATGGTAGCTGCAAGCCGTAGGTCGTACAGGTGAGAGTATTGGTCTGGGGCAGGGGGCAGGGAGCAGGGAGCAGGGGGCAGGGGGATGAAGGGAAACCCTATAAATAAATGTATTGGCTTTGAGACAAATACGCATTATTTATCGTCGCACTTTTGGCGACGCTCGATAGCGCAGCGTAAAGCCTTCTCTACGAGAGGCTCCGCCAACGGCATGGCTTCTCTACGTTCGCGTAGCGTGTCGCAGACAGACGCTACCGCGAACGCTTAGAGCGACGGAGGAGCGTCTGACTTGCTAACGCTGCGCTATCAAAATAAGTATTTTTTCCTTAAGCATAAATATATTTATTAGCTCGTAACCCTAGACTGCATGGTAATTCCAGCATCTTTCTCCCCCTGCACCCGCCCCCTGCCCCCCTGCCTCTTTGGTCATTAGACTGAATTTGTTCTGGTCAAAAATCCGCCTCCAGGTGCTAGCAAAAACTCTGCTAGACCAACCATTATGCTATCTGGCGTGTTTGTAAATATTTTGCAATCAATGACATTTGCGATCGCCTATGGCGGGCGGGTACGCCATCGCGCCACGATTCGGCACAACAAACTGGAACTGATGGGAGGATACTGCGTGAGAATAGGTGCTAACTACTTGGGTGACGGAGAGTGCGAATTTACAGTTTGGTCTCCGCTATTAGAGAGCGTAACTGTACAAATTTTGACGCCAGAACAGCAGTTAATTCCGCTCAAGCCTCAGTCTGAGGGATACTGGCAAACGAAAGTCAACGATGTATATCCGGGTACGCTTTATCGGTATGTCTTAAATGGGCAAGACGCTTTTGCCGATCCCGCGTCGCAGTATCAACCGGAAGGGGTGCATGGGCCGTCGCAAATTGTCGATCAACACTTTGATTGGACTGATGAAGGGTGGACTGGGATTCCTGTGGAGTCGATGATTTTCTATGAAGTTCACGTTGGCACATTCACGCCTGAAGGAACTTTCACCGCCATTATTCCCCGCTTACCGGATTTGAAAGAACTGGGAATTAACGCCATTGAAATCATGCCTATCTCCCAGTTTCCGGGAGATACCCATATTGAAGCAACTCTTGCATACCGCAACTGGGGTTATGACGGCGTTTACCCTTATGCTGTCCAAAATTCCTACGGTAGCCCAGCCGAACTGAAGCAACTGGTAAATGCTTGTCACCAACACGGAATTGCCGTAGTGCTGGATGTGGTATATAACCACTTTGGGCCAGAAGGCAACTATATGAGTCAGTTCGCGCCCTACTTTACTAAAACCTATAAAACGCCTTGGGGCGAAGCATTGAATTTCGACGATGCCCATAGTCAGGGTATGCGAAATTATTTTATCGAAAATGCGCTTTACTGGTTGCGCGACTTCCACATAGATGCATTGCGGCTGGATGCTATTCAAGCAATTTACGACTTGGGGGCGAAGCATTTTCTATGGGAACTAGCGGAAGCAGTTCATCATTTTTCACAACAAGGGCAAAAATGGAAACGCCATTTAATTGCTGAAAGCGATCTGAATAATCCGAAAATAATTCGTCCAGCAGAATTGGGTGGATATGGTCTTGATGCCCAGTGGAGTGATGATTTTCATCATTCATTGCACGCACTGTTGACAGGCGATCGCCAAGGATATTATCAAGATTTTGGGCAAGTGGCTCAGTTGGCAAAAGCTTATGAAGATACTTTTGTCTACGATTGGAAGTATTCACCCGATCGCAAACGATTTCATGGTATATCTTGCCGCGATCGCCCCCTATCACAATTTACAATCTGTATTCAGAATCACGATCAAATCGGCAATCAAATGAAAGGAGAACGCCTCAGCCAGAAGGTCTCTTTTGAGGGATTAAAGTTAGCCGCTGGCGCTGTGTTGCTGTCACCTAATTTACCCCTGTTGTTCATGGGAGAAGAATATGGCGAAACAGCACCCTTCATTTACTTTGTTAGTCACTCCGATCCAGATTTAATTCAAGCAGTTCGAGCCGGACGCAAAGAAGAATTTGAAGCATTTCACTTCGCAGATGATCCCCCAGATCCCGAATCGGCAGAAACTTTCCTAAAGTCTAAACTCAATTGGGAATTACGTAACGAAGGACAGCACAAAGTTCTGTGGGATTGGTATCGCCAGTTAATTAATTTACGCAAGACGCATCCAGCACTTTTGAATCAAGATCGCAACTCTATCAAAGCAACTAGCGATGAAGATAAGCAGTTGGTAATAGTGCGCCGTTGGTGCGAATCAAGTGAACTAATATTTGTGATGAATTTCAATTCGTCTCCAGTGACAGTGACTCTGCCGTTTGAGCAAAATGCTAATAAATTGTTAGACTCTGCTGATACCTCATGGTCTGGGCATGGTTCTGAAGCTGCTGAACATCTGTCTGTGGGACAAGAAGTGAAATTGCAACCTACTAGTTTAGTACTCTATGAAAAAGGATGAGGAGGAGAGTTAAAACTTAAAGTTTCAGCCTCATAACCTCAACGTTCAACTAAAAAGGCTCAACGTTCGAGCTAAAAGGCTTAACGTTCGAGCTAAAAGACTTAGCGTTCGAGCTAAAAGACTTAGCGTTTGAGCTAAAAGACTTAATGTTCGAGCTAAAAGACTTAATGTTCGAGCTAAAAGACTTAACGTTTGAGCTAAGAGGTTGTTTGAGAAATGGTTAGCTGTGATGTTAGACACTTATTGATCCGCCCTAACCCCCCTTAAAATTTACCCCACCCTAACCCTCCCCTTGTAAAGGGGAGGGAACTAGATTTCTTATTTCCCCCCTTTATAAGGGGGGATTAAGGGGGGTAATACGCTTTTGCTACCGAGAAGAAGATTTTTCAAACATCCTCTAAAAAGTTCAGCGTTTACCCTCAAAACCTCATCTTCCTTATCCCCCTTATTCCCCACTCAAAAAAAATATGCGAATTCCTACCGCAACTTATCGAATTCAGTTTACACCTCAGTTTGGCTTTGACAACGCCAAAGCGATCGCAGCTTATCTAGCAGATTTAGGTATTTCCGATTTATATGCTTCCCCCATTTTCAAAGCACGATCCGGGAGTACACACGGCTACGATATAGTAGATGCCACTCAACTTAACCCAGAACTAGGAACTAATGAATCCTTTGATGCATTAGTTAGTGAAATTCAATCCCTTGGTATGGGCTGGTTACAAGATATTGTGCCAAACCACATGGCCTATAGCAGCGAAAACGATTACTTGATGGACGTATTGGAACACGGCCCAGATTCCAGCTATACCGACTACTTCGACCTTTCTTGGAATGCTCCCTTTGGCGATCGCCAAGAGCGAATTCTCGCGCCGTTACTGGGAGATTTCTATGGTGCATCCCTAGAAAACGGACACATTCAACTGCAATACGAACAAAACGGTTTAACCGTCAACTATTACAGCTTGAAACTGCCGTTGCGGTTAGAATCTTACACAAAATTTATTACCCATAATTTAGGTAAGCTCACCCGTACACTGGGACGTAATCATCCCGATTTTATTAAGCTATTGGGGATTCTGTATATTCTCAAAAGTGTGCCCTCAGAAGTTGCAGGAAAACAGCGACAAGACCAAATCGCATTTATTAAAGGATTGCTTTGGGAACTCTACACCACAAACGATGTCATCCGCGAGTTCATTGACGAAAATATCCAAACATTCAACGGAGAACCCGGTAATTCAGAAAGCTTTAACCTCCTAGATGAATTACTAAATGACCAGTTTTACCGTCTTGCCTTTTGGAAAGTTGGGGCGGAAGAAATGAACTACCGCCGTTTCTTTACTGTCAATGAACTAATTTCCGTTAAAGTTGAAGAAGTGCGGGTTTTTAATAATACCCACAGCCTAATTCAGAAGCTCGTTGAAGAAGGGAAATTTACTGGTTTACGGATCGATCATATTGATGGACTTTATAACCCAATCCAGTATCTCGAAAGGCTGCGAGAAAAGGCGGGAGATGTTTATATCACCGTCGAGAAGATTTTAGAACTCACCGAAGAATTGCCAGAAAACTGGGGAATTGAAGGAACGTCTGGTTATGACTTTCTCAACTATGTAAATGGCGTATTTTGTCAAACAGAAAATGAATCATCCTTTGATAAAATTTACCAAAACTTTATCAGTTCCAGAGTAGATTATGCATCGGTAGTGAAGGATAAAAAGCATCTAATTTTGGAAAAGAATTTAGCAGGTGATATTGACAATCTGGCTCTTTTGTTAAAGAATGTCTCCAGCAAATATCGCTATGGTAATGATTTTACGCTGAATGGATTAAAAAGAGCGATCGCCGAAGTTTTGACACTCTTCCCAATTTACCGCACCTACATTACACCCGATGGAATTGGAGAAAGCGATCGCGCTACCATTCAGAAAGTAATTGATCAAGCCAAAGAACAAACGCCTCTGTTGCACAACGAACTGACTTTTATTGAAAAGTTAATGCTGCTAGAGTTTGATAATTCTCTGACTCAAACAGAACGCGAACAATGGATATATTTTGTCTTGCGGATGCAGCAATACAGTGGCCCGTTAATGGCAAAAGGCGTAGAAGACACCACATTATATGTTTATAATCGGTTGCTGTCGCTGAATGAAGTCGGGGGAAATCCTGGACATTTTGGCATCGACTTAGCCAAATTTCATGCCTTTAACAAACAGCACCAAGAAACCTGGCCTCACACAATGAACACCACCGCCACCCACGACACCAAACGCGGCGAAGATGTTCGCGCCAGATTGAATGTCCTTTCAGAAATCCCCGATGAATGGGATCAGCAGGTAAATACCTGGAGCGCCATGAATCGAGGACATCGTAGCCATCGCCACGGCTTCGCTATGCCCGATCGCAACGACGAGTATTTTCTCTATCAAACCTTAGTAGGGGCGTTTCCCTTTGCAGAACAAGACCATGCATCCTTCGTGGAACGGGTGAAAGACTATATAATTAAGGCAATTCGAGAAGCGAAAGTGCATACAGCATGGTTGCGACCTGATAGCGACTATGAAGAAGCTTGTACCTCATTTATTGAGAAAGTACTCGATCCTTCCCTCTCCGGCGAATTTCTAGAAGCCTTTCGTCCCTTTCAACAACGAATTGCAGAGTATGGTATCTTCAATTCCCTTTCTCAAACTCTACTGAAGATTACCGCCCCAGGCGTACCCGATGTATACCAAGGAACAGAACTTTGGGAACTAAGCCTAGTCGATCCAGACAACCGCCGCCCGGTAGATTTTGAACAGCGACGCACCTACTTAAACGCCATCCGCGAACAGGTGAAAACCGATATTCTCGCTTTGATTCAAGAATTGCTGAGTGATAAAACCGACGGCAGAATCAAACTGTTTTTAACGGCTCAATTACTCCAAGCTAGAACAAACTATGTCTCATTATTCCAGGACGGCGACTATCTCCCCTTAGAAGTTCAGGGAACCTACGCCAATCACATAATCGCCTTTGCGCGACGGGAAGGGAATCAAACAGCGATCGCGATCGCCCCTCGCTTTTTAACCAACCTCATCCAGCCAGGAGAAAACCCGTTGGGCGAGTCAATATGGAAAGATACGCACCTGCAATTACCCTCTGGAACTTCCCCCACCTGGAAAAACGTCATCACTCAACAACCCTTACAGGCCACACAAACCCTATCTATCGGATCAGCCCTCGCCCATTTCCCAGTCGCCCTACTAATTAGTACTGCCCAATAAAAACATAAATCTACCCCACGCAGAGAAAACCCCCTAAAACCTCTGCGTACCTCTGCGATTCCCTTCGCGTCCCTTTGCGTTAAAAAATTCTAAATTATGATCACCCCAGCACTTACCACCACGCAGATAGACACCCTGCGCCTCCATATCAAAAAAACCTGGAAAACCTTAACGCGATCGCACGAACACTTATTACAATCTGCACAGGATACCAAACTAGACCACAAAACCGATACTCCTTGGATCGTCTACATTTCACCCTCAGAAGATTGTCCCAATATTCAAACTGTGTTGGAGCGATCGCTATCTCCCAAGGATATGCAAAGAATTGAAATTCGCACTTTGCCAACTGAAATGGAGGCGATTAAAGAGCATGGGTTACTATACCTACCGGGGCCTTATGTTGTTCCAGGTGGGCGCTTTAATGAAATGTATGGCTGGGATAGCTACTTTATATTACTGGGACTTTTGCGCGATGAAGAATGGGAGCTAGCACAAAGCCAAGTTGATCAGTTGTTGTACCAGGTGCAGCATTACGGCACTGTTCTGAATTCCAACCGGACTTATATGCTGTCGCGATCGCAACCCCCCGTCCTCAGCATGATGGTTTTGGCGCTATTCCAGCACACCCAGGATGAAGAGTGGTTAAAGTCAACCATACCGATCCTAGAACAGTTTTATTATTACTGGGTAGTACCACCTCACCTGAATCCGGCAACAGGCTTATCCCGATTCTATGCTTTTGGGGAAGGCCCTGCGCCAGAAGTTTTGTTCTCTGAGCGGGATGATGAGGGAAAAAGCCACTATGATCGCGTCAAGGAGTACTATAAAACTTTTGAGGTTGAGGATTATGACGTTAGTCTTTACTACAACGAAGAAAAAGACGAACTGACGCACCTATTTTACAAGGGCGATCGCACCATGCGCGAGTCCGGTTTTGATATCACTAACCGCTTTGGCCCCTTCAGTGCTGATATCCTCCATTATGCTCCTGTGTGCCTCAACAGTTTCCTGTATCAGGTAGAACAAGACTTGGGGCAAATCCACAATATTTTTGGGAACGCAGAACTGCAAAAACAATGGCGCGATCGTGCAGATATCCGCCGCCATCGTATTGATCGCTGTCTCTGGGATGAAGAACAGGGGCTTTATTTGGATTACCACTTCCAGAGTGGAAAACGCCGTTGCTACGAATTTGCTACCACGTTCTATCCCCTGTGGCTAGGAATTGCTTCTCAAGCCCAAGCCCAGCGCGTCGTGGAAAATCTCTCTTTGTTTGAAGCCCCAGGCGGAATTCTTACCAGTACTCGTGTCACCGGAAACCAGTGGGATGCTCCCTTTGGTTGGGCACCATTGACATTAATTGCTGTCCAGGGACTTCACCGCTATGGGTTTCATACAGAAGGCGATCGCATTGCCAACAAATTCCTGGCTATGGTAACTAAAGAATTCGAGCGTCACAATACCCTAGTTGAGAAATATGATGTTGAACGCTGTTCTGCCAACGTTTCCTACGAAATCTCCTTTGGATATAGTTCTAACGAAGTTGGTTTCGGCTGGACAAATGGAGTCATTCTAGAACTCTTAGCAGGCGGTGGGAAAAAAGTTTAAGTAAAAAGGCGTGAGGAAAAAACTCACGCCTTTATTTTATTTATTACACTTGACTCTATATGGCTTATCTATACTTGAATGAAATTTGAATGGGACAAAAATAAAAATCAACAAAATATCCAGAAACATGGCATTAGTTTTGAAGAAGCTACAGAAATATTTGACGGTGTTGTTTTCACCTCAATTGATGAACGGTACGACTATGAAGAAATTCGAGAAATTAGTATTGGCTCAATCCAAGGCATTGTAATTATTACCGTCGCCCATACAGACAAAAACGGCAAAATTCGATTAATCTCTGCCCGAAAAGCCACCCCCAAAGAAAGGAGAACCTACTATGAGTATCTCGCCCAATCGACTTAAAGAACTCCAAAATATCCCTGATACAGCGATTGATACTTCAGATATTCCTGAATTAGATCAGCAATTTTGGGAAACAGCCAAAATGGTAAAACCTGTTAGCCAAGAAGCCACATTAATTCAACTAGATCAAGATATTCTGGATTGGTTTAAAAGCAAAGGAAAAGGCTACCAATCTCTAATTAACTCCGCTCTCCGCTCTTATATTGAGCATAATTCATCGCTATAACGCCTTACCTTACTGGCTCGTACCAAATCATGAATAATCACACGCTACAGTGAGTGCGATCGCTTTGAGTAGTCTGCCAACTTAAAATTGCTGAGTTTGGACTGGTGAAATGTTAAAGGGGGAAAGGATAAAATACCTTTCCCCCTTATAGCCAGAGATGATGTATTACCCAGGATAACTAAAGCACAAGATAAACCCAATACTTTAAAAGTTGTGCCTTCATCGACTTTCATTTCTTTGCTTGATTAAATGTCCAAAATAGACAAAACAAACATATAATCCTAGACCCCAAGTAGTTTTGTTTACTTTCCTCTAATACCAATTGCAACGCTATAGTTGCGGCTGGAATTTTGAATGTATAGTGAGATTAAAATTCTGATTGATATATGATTTTTGCAATATATCTATTCATCAGGAGCCACAATGCAAAATCAATTGTAAGTAGATAGGTGGGAATAAACCAAACTATGTTACTAAAAGTAAACACGCCTAAATCCTTACCAATGATGAATGACAAAGGACAACCCTCGCCAGTTAAGTTTATTTACGCCCACCTACTTAATAGTGACGTATTGCAATACGCCACTACTTTTGAATAAAAGGGTTTAAGTACAGAGATAAATCTACAATTTAGTGGGTTTCAAATTTATGATTTGCCTAAAATTCCCGGTAATTGCCCTCGTTTGTATTCTGAATTCTGAATTTTGACTCCTGTATTATTTAGCAATTTGTATCAGCACCTACGAATTATCATCTTTACGTTTATCGTAAGGCTCACCTGTAAAAGGTTGTACGCCAATCACAGGATAAGCATCATCCGTAGGGCCAAAAATCCGCATTGCAGCTTCAGAAATATACTGAGTTATGTTCGCAATGATTTGGGAAATAGCCATAGTATTGGACTCCTTTTTCGAGTCGCTTTAATTGTGCTACCTATACTCTAATACTGATATGCAAAACTGGCTCTTATTCTCAATATATTGAGAATATATGCAATGTTTATTCAGATAACTTCGCAATACTTTAGCTTGTCATAAAAACAAAATTTTCCCTTTGATTCTAATTGTAACATAGTTGTTTCTCCAACCCCAGTTCGGAAAAGAGGGAAGCAAAACAAAAGATATTATTTCCCTTCATTAGCCGCCTTATCCAATTAACATTATTGCTAGCTATTACTATTAAAAAATATTAATTATTCTATAAAGTTAGTATTAACCTGCCTATGAATCTACTGTTATACGGCAATCTCAGAAAATATACTTGCTGAGAGTTGACATTATTTATGGTAAATATTACCATAATAAGAGAAGCATCTTGTAAGGAAGCTCTTGCATGACAACTTTGCCAGATTTGGAATATGTATATAGAGAGCAAAGCCAGCAGAACCAGGAACTAAACCTATCTGCGGATGATTACAGCTTACTGACCGATCTTTACCAGTTAACAATGGCAGCTTGTTACACAGGCGAAGGTATAGAACAGCGACGGGCAAGCTTTGAGTTGACTGTTAGGCGATTGCCAGAGGGTTTTGGTTATTTAATTGCAATGGGGCTAACGCAGGCATTGGAATATTTGGCCAAATTCCGGTTTAGTTTGGCGCAAATTGCGGCATTACAGGCAACGGGAATTTTTGCTCAAGCAGGCGATCGCTTTTGGTCACTTTTAGCTGAGGGAAAGTTTACGGGTGATGTTTGGGCAGTACCAGAAGGAACAGCCGTTTTTGCCAATCAACCACTGTTGCGGGTGGAAGCACCACTTTGGCAAGCCCAACTAGTAGAAACTTACCTGCTGAATACGATTAATTACCAAACTTTAATTGCCACAAAAGCAGCACGGTTGCGGGATATAGCGGGGGAATCAGCAACACTTCTAGAATTTGGCACAAGACGAGCATTTAGTCCCCAAGGGTCTTTGTGGGCGGCACGGGCGGCGTTAGCAGGTGGTTTAGATTCCACTTCTAATGTGTTAGCAGCGCTACAACTAGGACAAAAGCCTAGTGGTACGATGGCACACGCCCTGGTGATGGCGTTGTCAGCAATAGAAGGCACTGAAGAACAAGCTTTTAGTGCATTTCATCGATATTTTCCGGGTGCGCCATTGCTGATTGATACTTACGATACCATTGCTGCTGCCGGGCGCTTGGCCGAAAAAGTAAATTCCGGGGAAATGCAATTAACAGGAGTGAGATTGGACTCAGGAGATTTAGTTACCTTATCAAAACAGGTGCGATCGCTCCTTCCCGGTGTACCAATTTTTGCTAGTGGCGACTTGGACGAGTGGGAAATTGCCAGATTAAAAGCTGCTGGGGCCGAAATTGATGGTTACGGACTGGGAACACGACTAGTTACAGGTTCGCCTGTAAATGGAGTCTATAAACTTGTAGATATTGATGGTATTCCAGTGATGAAACAGTCTAGTGGTAAAGTTACTTATCCAGGGCGCAAGCAGATTTTTCGCTCGTATACGGGAGGGAAGGTAAAAGCAGACAGGTTGGGACTTTTAGGTGAAAGTTCTCTAGAAGAAGAACCTTTGTTGCAATTGGTAGTGCAACACGGTGAACGGGTGCAACCGTTAGAATCGTTGGCAACAATTCGTCAGCGTACCGCCGCATCAGTTGCGAGTTTGGCACAGGAAACACGGCGTTTGGATAATCCGGTGGCTGTAGAAGTGGAAATTTCTGAGGGGTTACGGGTGTTGACTGAGGAGACTAAGAAACGTAGGTAGACGCACCAGCAGCTTGCCGTAGGCTACCGCAGAGGCACAGAGAACACAGAAGTAAAATTACTCTTTCAGTATGTCTTAATTACGAATTACGAATTACGTTAGCGAAGCGGGGCGTAGCCCATTACGAATAACTATGAGAATTGCTTTGTTTGGAACTAGTGCCGATCCACCAACTGCTGGACATCAAGAAATTCTGAGTTGGTTGTCTGAGCGTTATGATTGGGTAGCGGTTTGGGCAGCAGATAATCCATTTAAGTCCCATCAAACACCCTTACAACATCGGGCGGCAATGCTGCAACTGTTGATTGCGAATATAGACGCGCCACGGCACAATATTGCTTTGGAACAAGAATTGAGTAGCTTCAGAACACTGGAAACAGTAGAAAAAGCCAAGCTTACTTGGGGTGAAGATGCTGAATTGACGTTGATTATTGGTTCAGATTTACTGAGTCAGCTACCACGTTGGTATCGCATTGAAGATTTGTTACAGCAAGTGCAACTACTGATCGTACCGCGACCGGGATATGCAATAGATGAATCTAGTTCAGAGGTAGTGCAAAAGCTGGGAGGGAAGATTGCGATCGCTAGTCTGACCGGTCTAGATGTTTCCTCAACAGCGTACCGCGAACATGGAGATTCTCAAGCCCTCACAGCCCCTGTAGTTGCCTATATTAATCGAGAGCATTTGTACGAATGCCAGGACGTTCACAAAAAAACATACCAACTCCGTTAAACCAACAACCTTTGGCCGATTTCAAGGTTGGTGTTGATAATGTAATTTTTTCTGTAGATACTGTACAAAATCGGCTGTTAGTTCTACTAGTAATGCGACAGCAAGAACCATTTCTAAATCATTGGAGTCTTCCCGGTACTTTAGTACGTCCAGGAGAGTCTTTAGAAGATGCCGCCTATCGCATTATGGCAGAGAAAATTAAGGTCAACAATCTCTATTTAGAACAATTGTATACATTTGGCGGACCGAACCGCGATCCACGGGAAGCAACTGATAGTTATGGTGTGCGTTATCTATCAGTTAGTTACTTTGCCCTAGTGCGATTTGAAGAAGCCGAATTAATTGCCGATCGCATGACTGGTATAGCTTGGTATCCAGTAAAACAAGTGCCGCAATTAGCTTTTGACCATAATGAAATTTTGGCTTATGGACATAGGCGGTTGCGAAATAAATTAGAGTATAGTCCGGTGGCTTTTGAAGTCTTGCCAGAAATGTTCACCTTAAATGATTTATATCAGTTATACGCCACAGTTTTAGGTGACAATTTTTCCGATTATTCTAATTTTAGAGCGCGTCTACTCAAGTTAGGTTTTTTATGCGATACCGGAATTAAAGTATCACGAGGTGCTGGTCGTCCAGCTAGTTTGTATAAGTTTGACGCCGAAGCTTTTGCTCCCTTAAAGGATAAACCTTTGGTGTTTATTTAATGAACCGCTACGTAGAGTTGAAAGTTAAAAGTCAAAGCAATGAGTTTTTACTATTAACTCCTAACTCCTAACTTCTAACTCCTAACTAACCAAAAATGAAGATTGCGATCGCTCAAATTAATCCGACAATTGGTGATTTGCTTTTAAATGCCAAAAAAATCCTGGAAGCGGCACAAAAAGCAGCATCTAGCGGTGCGCGTTTGTTGCTGACACCAGAACTTTCTTTGTGTGGCTATCCACCAAGAGATTTATTACTAAATCCTAGTTTTGTGGAAGCGATGGGCATCACTTTACAAAACTTGGCTCAGGATTTACCACCAAAGTTAGCTGTTTTGGTAGGAACTGTTGAACAGAATCTTCAAGCACATATTAGTGGTGGTAAAAGCTTATTTAACAGCATGGCTTTGTTAGAAGATGGCAAAGTCAAGCAAGTTTTTCACAAAAGACTTTTGCCTACTTACGATGTATTTGACGAACGTCGTTATTTTGAACCAGGGTTGCAAGCTAATTATTTCACTCTAGATGATATCCATATTGGTGTAACTATTTGCGAAGATTTATGGAACGATGAGGAATTCTGGGGCAAACGCAGTTACGCAATAAATCCGATTGCTGACTTAGCAATTTTGGGTGTAGATTTAATTGTAAATTTGTCTGCTTCCCCCTATACTGTCGGCAAGCAGCAGTTTCGTGAAACAATGCTCAGTCATAGTGCAGTACGTTTTCAACAACCGATGATTTATGCTAATCAGGTTGGCGGAAATGATGACCTAATTTTTGATGGGCGGAGTTTTGCCTTGAATCGTCAAGGTGAAGTTATATGTCGTGCCCGTGGCTTTGATACCGATTTAGTAGTAGTTGAATTTGATGAAGGGCAACGGGATTTTCAATTAGGTTCTGTAGCACCTGTCTATGAATCGGAAGATGAAGAAATTTGGCAAGCTTTGGTTTTGGGAGTGCGAGATTATGCTCGTAAGTGTCGCTTTTCTAAAGTAGTTTTGGGTTTAAGTGGTGGGATTGACTCTGCAATAGTAGCTGCGATCGCAACTGCGGCACTTGGTAAAGAAAATGTCCTTGGTGTTCTCATGCCTTCCCCTTACAGTTCCGAGCATTCCATTAGCGATGCTGTGGCATTAGCCGAAAATTTGGGGATTAAGACTCATCTTTTACCAATTAGGGAGTTAATGCAAGGTTTTGATCAAACTTTAGGTGATTTATTTGCGGGTACAGAGTTTGGGCTGGCTGAGGAGAATATCCAATCTCGGATTCGCGGTAATTTATTAATGGCGATCGCTAATAAATTTGGCTATCTGCTTTTATCTACTGGTAACAAGTCAGAGATGGCTGTTGGTTACTGTACTCTCTACGGCGATATGAATGGCGGGTTAGCGGTGATTGCAGATGTTCCTAAAACCCGTGTGTATTCACTTTGCCAATGGTTAAATCGCAATAATGAAATCATCCCACAAAACGTCTTGACTAAACCACCCAGCGCCGAACTCAAACCAGGTCAAGTTGATCAAGACTCTCTACCACCCTACGAAATTTTGGACGATATTTTGCAACGCCTGATTCACAATCACCAATCAGCAGCGCAAATAGTTGCAGCCGGTCACGATCCGGTAATTGTAGACAGAGTAATCCAAATGGTAGCGCGGGCTGAATTTAAACGGCGACAAGCACCCCCCGGTTTAAAAATTACCGATCGCGCCTTTGGAACTGGTTGGCGAATGCCAATTGCTAGTAACTGGGTTGGTGTCAAAAACGCCTACCAAACTAAAACTGTACCTACAGCTACTACTAGTCTATTGCATTAATTTTGCGAGGTTAGTCATGTTCAGATCCCCGACTTCTTAAAGAAGTCGGGGATCTAGCAGCCCATCTAACTTTGTTCTTGTGGTTGTCCTATTTGTGCCGTCAACTTCTCTTTATCTTGCCTGCGTTTTTTGGCGTAAAGTTGAATAGTGACTGCCATCAAAATAATCATGGCGAAAATAGCCCAAGCAGCGATATCTGTAGGTAGATTATTCTTAAACACAGCCAGCAACACGATCGCTACTAACATAACTGTGGGTGCTTCATTTAAAGCCCGTAATTGCTGACCACTCCAGCCACATTCATCTACTGCTAACTTTTTCATCAGCCGAGCGCAGTAATGATGATAGCCAATTAAAATAGCAACAAACAGTAGTTTTATATGCAACCAACCCTCTTTTAAAACGTCCGGTTCAGTAGTTAATAAACCGATAGCCATTGCGATCGTCACAAACATTCCTGGGTTAGTGATGATATAGTAGAGACGCTTTTCCATAATTTGATACTGATTTTTCAGTATCGTTCGCGCTGGTTCAGGTTCAAGGTTCGCTTCAACGTGATAGATAAAAAGACGAACTAAGTAGAACAAACCAGCGAACCAAACTACAAATCCGACAATATGAAAGGCTTTAAACCATGAATAAGCCATGAAGACTAATCTCCTTTATTTGTGGTTGCGATCCATTTTTAATGGTAATAAAAACCTCAAAAATGCAGGCTGAAATAACATTATAAGTCTGGCAAAATCCAGAATTCATTTTTTACTACAGATAAATTATCAATGTTTATCTGTGGTTTCATTTTTATAATATCGATTTTCGCCAAAAGTATATTCTCAATGAGCATCTTTACGACGCACAAAGGGTAAAAGGTCTTCTAAAATCGCTTCGTGGTAATGTTCTTGAGGATAATGTCCGACGTTATTAAGTTTTATTAATTCGGTATTTGGTGCGGACTTGGCAAAATTTTCGGCAATGTCTACGGGTAGCCAAGGGTCAATCATACCCCATTGAATTAGAATTGGCTGTTGCCATTCTTTAAAGCCAGATTCGATTTCTTTCATTGCTGAATCAAGCTGTAAATTGCGAATACTTGATAAGAGACTCCGCCCAGATGAAGAACTTTTTAAAAATGGTTTTCGATAAATATCTAATTCCTTATCCCCTATGCGATAACGGCTTCCACTTTCTAGCGTCCGGTCAACCAAAAGCGGGTCTTGGGTCATTACTTCACCTGCCAAAGGTAAACCCATTTGTTTAATTTTCCAGGGTAATTTAGCAGCAGTTGAAATTGGTGTATTTAAAATAGCTAAATTGGCAATTTGTTCTGGATGACGCAAAGCATATTGTAATCCTACAGAACCTAAAAATCCTTGTACAACTAAAGAAAAATGTTCAAGTTCTAGCGCTTTAACAAATCCTTCTAAAGCTGTGATAAAAGCATCGGGAGTGTAAGCAAAATCTCGCTTTTCTGGTTTTAAAGAATTGCCGTAACCAATCCAATCTGGAGCGATCGCTCTTGTACCCTGATTCGCCAAAGCAGGTATAATATTACGCCAACTATAACTTTGTGAGACTAAGCCGTGTAGCAACAACACAGGCGCTAAGTCAGTTCTACCGATTGGTAAAGATTCCCGATAAAACCATTCTAGTGAATCTACATTGATTTTATGTTCTGTTATTGACACGCTATTTTCCTATATTAGGCATTGGGTACTGTTGGGTACTGGGTATTGGGTATTGGGTACTGGGTATTGAATACTAATAAGAAGAATTCAGTCCCTAGTCCCTAGTCCCCAATCCCTAGTCCCCAGTCCCCAGTCCCTCATTCCCCGTTCCCTGATGAATAATCATCTCACGAATCGCATAAGCTGTAGCGGGCGCTAGTAAAACGCCGTTGCGATAGTGTCCCGTAGCTAGGAGGATGTTACTAAACCCTGGTAACTTACCAATAACTGGGGCTGGACGGCCTTCAGGACGGGGACGTAACCCCGACCAAGTGCGGAGAATAGTTGCTGTGGCTAACTCTGGGCAAAATGCGATCGCTTGTTCTCTAACAGATTCCAGCAGTTCTTTATTTGGCGGTATCTCATCGCCGTTGCTGGGAAATTCTACTGTTGCACCCACCCAATAATCTCCACCACCCACAGGAACAATATGCACATCGTTACCCGTTATCGCTGGCTGGAAGTCGGGATTTCCTAATGGATGCCCCACACGCATTTGCAATGCTTGCCCTAGCACGGGGCGGATATCAATTATTTGATTTAATTTTGCTGTTAGTGGTGTCGAACCTAACCCTGCTGCGACTACAAACCAATCTGCGGCTATTTTTCCTGCCGTAGTCTCAAGTTGAACGCAAAATTGGGGGGAAGATTCAGGTGGTGAGGTTTGGACATCCAAAACAGCCACACCAAATTTGAAAGTCACACCGTTTTGCTGGGCAGCCTCAACTAAAGCTAATGTGAGAGCAGTTGGATCAAGTTGACGGTCTTGAGGAGAATAGACAGCGCCAGTAATTGTTTCGCAATCAACTTGAGGACAAATATTTTTGAGTTTAGCCGTATCCCATATTTCTAAATGCCAGCCTTGAGAGTGGCGAACTTCTACAAGTTTTTCCCATGCTGCTAAATTCTCCTCTTCCAAACCAAGACTGAGAATTCCCTGGCGATTAAAAGGAATTTTGCGACCTGTTAAAGCTTCTAGTTCAGGAATCAAAGTTTCATAGCGTTGGATGCTAGTTTGTCGCATCTGCCAAGCTTTACCCTTAATTTTTTGGCTGATTGCGCCCATTAAAACGCCAAGTGCAGCGCCTGTAGAAGCTTGTGCTGGTGCTTGCCGATCGCAAACTGTGATTTTCAGCCCTTTTTCTTGACTCAGTTGGTATGCGATCGCAGCCCCAACCACACCACAACCGATAATAACTACATGACTCATTGCTGTTTTGAGGCAAAGATGGGAGAGATGCGGGAGATGAGGGAACAGGGGGAGCAATTTTTACTCTCCCTCATCCTCCTCACTCCCCTCAGTTCATCTTACCTTGCGCTTAACTTGCCTCTGCTTCACTGCTGGTCTTAGGAAGCAGATCGAGGAATTTGTCAATCTCTGCGAAAGCAGCTTGGGATTGATTCAAGGCAACTAGAGGATTGCTAGCACTAGTAGCTTTATCGAGTTTTACCAGGTCTTTAAAAAAATCTCGCGTTATTTGACGTGCTGTGGGTTGGTCTTTGGGTAGAAGATTGGGAGTGATATAAGTCAGATTCAGCTTTGCTTCTGTTATCGGTCCATGTATAAAGTTACGCACATTGATCCAATCACCTTTTTTAATCAGGGTTGTCAATTCTTCTGAGCGATCGCGCACAGCCTGAATTTCAGGAACATAAGCCTGAATTTTTTCAAGTTGTACTGCTGTGTAAGTCGGAGGTGCGATCGCAACACCAGGGCCACCACAACTAATCAGGAATGTGGCCAATAGTACTAGGAAAAATGAAAAAATCGAGCGTTGACGCACCATATATTCAACTTAATTGGTTTACCGATTAACAGTGTCATTTTAGATCGCTAGCGCAGTCAATCGTTCTTGTCAGCCAAGGATTTTGCAGAAAATCTTGATATTTTTTCCAAAGGCCAGAAGGTAGTCGAACCAGATGCAATGGGTAGGTGGGATGGTTCAAGAAGCAAAACGCCCAACCTGAACTGACAGGTAATGCCTTAAAAGGGATGGCGTAACTGCCGGGATAAGCAGACATGAGCCGCAGTGTGGGAAAGCTAGAGGTAACAGTAGCTATGAATAAGCCTAATTCGGATTCAGAAATGAATATCGAGGGATGGAAGGATATCAATTGGCGACTTGTCGAGCGATACGTCTTCAAGTTGCAAAAACGCATCTATCCTGCTTCCCGCCGTGGTGATGTTAAGCGATGCCGCAAACTCCAAAAGACGTTGATGAGGTCTTGGTCTAACAGAATGTTAGCGGTACGACGGGTAACAACGGAAAATCAAGGCAAGAAAACGGCAGGAGTGGACGGAGTTAAATCCCTATCCCCACAAGCGCGTTTGAAATTGGTTGGGGAACTAAAACTCACTGGCAAATCCAAACCCACACGGCGGGTATGGATTCCAAATTCCTCCTAATTATGCAAGCAGTAACGGTAAAACGCGGCAAGCTGACACTTGGAGTTGACCCTAGAGGCACAAGTATTAATTGTTCTAGTTGTGGTGAGAGAGTAGAGAAAACCTTGGCAGTCCGTGTTCATAGTTGTTCTTGTGGATTGCTCATTGACCACGACTGGAATTCAGCATTGAATCTTTTAAAGCGTGGGTCGGTTGGACTACCCATTCCTGGCTGTGGAGGCTTAGGGGATACCCAGCCCGTGAAGCAGCAAGTCTCTATTTGTGAATTTGAGATGCTCCCGCTACACTGCTTGCAGTTAGCAGTGAGAGTTGTCACAACTTTGAATTTCTTTACAGCGCGTTAGCCTAACACTAAGCTGGATTTAGGATTCATCCAGAAGATTTACGCAGGCGATCGCTCGATGTCTATTCCCCAAATTAGTGAATTTACTATCCGCCGTCATGCCAACGCCAAATCTTTCCAACGGGGCGAGGCATACTATGAGGCTGGTGCTGTCAATACAGTTACCCAACGTGGTGATCTGCTTCAGGCAGATGTTGTAGGCACTGAAGCTAAACCTTATCATGTCAACCTGAGTTTCGATAGCAGTGGCTTAACCTCAGTAAACTGCACCTGTGCCTACAAGTTTGACGGGTGGTGCAAACACATTGTAGCGACGATGCTTGTCTGTGTGCGTAACCCAGAAAACATTGAGCAGCGCCCCACCCTAGAACAACTACTTAATCACCTGGATTATTTACAAACTCAAAGACTGCTACAAGAGTTGGTAACAGAACATCCACAACTAATTGAGGCGATTGACCGCCATGTAAGTTGGATGACTAATCCTACTGACAAGCAAACAACCACAAAACCCTTGCTCCACATTACTATTGATCCGGCTCCCTTTCGGCGGCAAGTGCGGCAGATTCTCAAGGATACCGTGCGCTATTTTGAGGAAGGGTGCGAAGAAGACCCAATTGGTGAAGACTTGCTGAGTGTGGTGCAGACTGCGGTAGATTTTAGCGAACGGGGAGAGGGTGAGAATGCGATCGCTATTTTAGAAGCGATTACCTCTACCTGTGTGGAAAATTGGGATGATGTTGCAGAATACGGTGCCGAAAATGATGAACTTATCGAAGAATTAAATAATGCCTGGTGTGAAGCAATTCTCAGTGCTGAACTCACCCCAGAAGAAAAAGTTGATATTCAAATAAATTTAGAAGCTTGGCAAGATGAGTGGAATGCTGATTTTGGCATGATTATGGAGGTTTTACGCCAAGGTTGGGATTATCCACCACTGGTGCAAGTTCTTCAAGGTAATATTACCGAAAGGGGAGCTTGGGAAGAAGACGTGCCGGACTACGCGGATGATTTGGCACTAATTCGGCTAAAAATCCTCGAACGTCAGGAACGTTACCAAGAATACTTATATTTAGCAGAAGCTGAAGGGCAAACCCAGCAGTATCTGACAATGCTAGGGCGTTTAGGCAGGGTAGAAGAAGCAATTGATGCTGCTCAAACCCAGATGAACTCAATGGAAGAGGCTTTTGCCCTAGCGAAAACACTCAGCGTTCAAGGGGCATTACAGCAAGCACTAAATATAGCCCAGAGTGGATTAAATTTACCGGGTAAGTGTCAGTATGAATTGGGGATTTGGACAAGTGATTTGGCTATTGAGTTGGGTGATAGTGAAGCTGCTTTATTAGCAATCAAAGCGGCTTTTCAAGTGAAGCCCTCCTTTTTTGACTACCAAAAGATGGCAGAATTGGCTGGGGAAAATTGGGAAAGTGTCAAAATAGACCTGTTGAGAATCATTCGTACTGTTAGTGGTGGCGGAACAGAATCAGCCAAGGTAGATATATTCTTGCATGAGGGGCTAATTGATGATGCAATTGCGATCGCTAGTGAACTCAGTTCTTATAATTCAGACTTAATTCACCGAGTCATGGATGCTGCTATTGCTCACAATCCTAGTTGGGTGATTGCTAATGCTCGTCGCCGTGCCGAAAAGATTATGGATGCAGGTAAAGCCGAATACTACTACTACGCAGTTGAATGGTTGAAAAAGGCACGTAACGCCTACTTGGAATCTGGAAATAAAGCTGACTGGTTAAGCTATCGCCAAAACTTGATGCAAACCCACGCTCGTAAACGTAAATTGATGGGAATGTTTCAGCAAAGGGATATGCAGTAACCCTAAACCATAACAAAACGCAAGTTTGCCTACTTTTAACAAGGGGATTTTGCCCCAAATCTTGTTAGTTGAGATAGTAAATAGATTTACGCCGTACTCTCGCAGCAACAGATAATTCTAATATATCTGCTTGCTTACGCAGCTCGAACACCATCAATGTTTTTAAGTCTGCAATAACCAATTGATTTAGCTTTTAAATTGAAATTTGCCCAATATATCAACTTTAGTGACAAAAGATGAAGTAAGATTCACATCTGAAACAGTCTTTGAATAATCCCATAGTTTCTAACAAAAAATACCCCGGTACGATGATTGATAAATATCCTCAAAATCTTATAGTGTCCTGCTTACCACTAAGTATGCTTCTATTACTCAGCAGCATAACTTCTAGTCCAGTGAAAGCTCAAGCTGTTGATACTACACAATTACCAACTGGTAATTCTATCCCATCACAAGAACTCCCACCGCCGCAGGATGTCCAACCACCCTCACCTTCGCCAGTTCCATCACCTGAACTGCCACAACCACTTCCTCCACCAGCAGAACTATTTCCACCCTCTGCCCCAACTCTCACACCTGATGAACCACTCCCTGGTAACTTTCCTCAAAATATTGTTGTTGAACGGTTTGAAGTTCTTGGTAGCACAGTCTTCAGTCCCGAAGAGTTAGCCCTCGCCACTGCTGAATTTACCAAACGACCGATCTCACTGACCCAAGTGTATCAAGCACGTTCTAAAATTACTGATTTATATGTCCAAAATGGTTACATTACTTCTGGTGCTTATATTCCGCCCCAAACAATCCAATCCGGTGTTGTAAAAATTCAGGTGGTGGAAGGTAAATTAGAAGATATCCAGGTAACTGGAACTCGGCGGTTGAATCCGAATTATGTCCGTAGCCGACTAGCAATAGCTACATCAGCGCCTTTGAATCGGCAACGTCTACTAGAGGCACTGCAACTTTTGCAACTTAATCCTTTGATTCAAAACGTCTCTGCTGAACTCACCGCAGGATCGCGGACTGGTTCGAGTCTTTTGGAAGTCAGGATCAGCGAGGCAAAAACCTTTAGTAGCCCAATCGTTCTTGATAATGGGCGATCGCCTAGTGTTGGCAGTTTCCGACGCGGATTAAGATTGAATGAAGCCAACTTACTCGGATTGGGAGATGCTCTGAGTCTAGGCTACACCAACACTGATGGTAGCAACTCCTTTGACGCTAGTTACACATTGCCTCTCAATCCCCGCAACGGAACGCTTTCCCTCAACTATGGCACTACGTCGAGCAATGTCATTGAGCCTCCTTTCGACTTGTTAGATATCGAATCGGATTCTCGCTACTACGAACTGACATTCCGCCAGCCAGTCATCCAAACTCCCACACAAGAATTTGCTCTTGGCTTTATTGCCTCTCGACGAGAAAGTGACATATCTTCCCTGCTGTTCCAACCAGAATTTGGACTTACCCCTAATGAACTTTCACCTGGTGCTGATGAACAGGGACGCACCAGAGTATCTGCCTTGCGATTTTTTCAAGAATGGACGAATCGTAACAGCCGTGAAGTCATCGCCCTACGTTCTCAATTCAGTTTGGGTCTAGATGTGTTGAACGCCACGGTTAATCAAGATGTGTTGAATCCCACGATTAATCAAGATCCTCCCGATAGCCGTTTTTTTGCTTGGCAAGGGCAAGCGCAGTGGGCACGCCTTTTAGCTCCTCAAACCTTACTTTTACTTCGTTTAAATACGCAACTAGCATCCACAACACTCTTACCTATAGAACAAATTGGCTTAGGTGGGCAGGATAGCATTCGGGGTTACCGTCAAGATTATTTGCTTACAGATAATGGCACTTTTGTTTCTGCGGAAGTTCAAGTACCGATTCTGCGTTTACCCCAGATAAATAGCACCTTACAGGTTGTCCCGTTTGTGGATTTTGGTGTTGGCTGGAACAGTTCTGGTAGAGAGAACCCCGACCCTAATACTCTAGCTGCTGTTGGTCTGGGGTTGCGTTGGTCACAAGGCGATCGCTTCACCGTTCGTCTTGACTGGGGCATTCCTTTAGTATCTGTTAACTCATCAAATGAGAGAACATTACAAGAAAACGGACTATATTTTAGTTTATTCTATAATCCTTTTTAAAATTTAGGGGTTCATTCTCCTTCCTTTGCCTTCTCTAACATAGGCTGCGCCAACCGGAGTTCCCGCTCCATTAAAGCAACTGGCGGGCAATTTCAAATCCACAGATATTTTTGTCAGTGGGATGCCCCCAATTTATTTAATTCCTACCTTGCTCTAATCTATTTTGCAAAATTAATTGCGTAAAACAGAACTATTTGACTGATGAAAAAATAAAAATCAGACCGTTATTTATTTAATTCAGAGTTTTCCCACTACTCAGAATAAAAATCCGCAAATATACCAAGTGTTCTATTCAGCGTTTGATTTTATTCTGGGTATCCTAAGAAAGACAAGCTTAGATGATATGGACAAAGGGGGAAAATTTATAAATTATGTATGAATAGAGAAAACAGCTAGAAGTTCTACCGCAAAGCTGAATCCCCTGCTTTTTAAAAAAGGTTAGCCTTAACCTAACGGTATTGAAACTTGTGGGAGTAGGATTATTCAGACTAAAGACATAAAAATATGAAAAATTGAGGAATAACCATGTTAGGAAATGAGCGGGAAAAAATACGCCATCTGCTGGTCATTCAAGACCTGCAAGGTCGCCGAACTGTCCCCTTGCAAGAGACTACTTATTCTCTGGGGCGACATCCCGCAAACACTATTATCTTGTCTTCCCGGTCAGTATCAATGCAACATGCAATTTTATTGCGAGTAACTGTTCCAGAGACTGATCAATATGGCTTCCAGATTATTGATGGTAACTATAAAGGTAAGGGGAGTACTAATGGCTTATTTGTCAATGGCACTAAATGCTTTTCCCATAATCTTAGAAGTGGAGATGTCATTGCCTTTGGCAGTAATCAAGCTCAAGCTAAATATTATGCTATTTCTAACATTTCAGAACAAGCATTTTCTGAATCTTTTGATGTTGAAGACTTATCTGGTTTTCTATCAGAGCAAGGCAGTCCTGCCAATCCTTTTCAAACCTTAGCTCTCGAGCCCAGCTTTGAATTAGCTAGTGAGTCTGCTTTAGCTCGCCTAGCATCCTTCCCTGAACTCATCCCCAATCCAATCATTGAGATGGATTTGGAAGGAAGAGTAACTTATCTTAATCCAGCCGCAACTCTCAAGTTTCCCAAGTTGAGGGAAATTGGAACAAAACACCCGATTTTAACAGGACTTTTGAGTACAAATAATGTAGAAAAAAATTCTTTTGTGCGGGAGGTGGAAGTAGGTACAGAAGTTTTTGAACAATCCGTTCTCTACTTACCTGAAAGTGATTTAATTAGAACTTTTATTACTAGGGATATTACAGAGCAAAAACAAGCCACAGCCGAACTACGTCAGCGCGATCGCTTGCTACAGGCAGTCGCAGAAGCTGCCAATTATTTGCTTGGGGAAATGAATTATGAAACTGGTATTGATCTAGCTCTAGCTGTATTGGGTGAAGCTGCCAAAGCAGATCGTGCTTATCTCTTTCAAAACCATACCCATCCTGCTACAGGAGATATAGTAGTCAGCCTGCGGTTTGAATGGACACATTGTTCTACGGAATCTACTTACCAATATTGGCAGAATCAGCCTTATCAAGGTTCTGGATTAGCTCGTTGGTACACTGTTCTCTCTAGCGGCAAGTCGATTAGCGGACTGACCCAACAATTTCCTGTCGCCGAACAAGAATTCCTGATTAGAGATGGCATTAAATCCCTTCTCCTGGTACCTCTTTGCTTGGAGAATGAGTTGTGGGGTTACCTTGGCTTGGCAGACTGCACCTTTGAGCGTCATTGGTCAAAGCACGAAGAATCTACCCTTTTGACGATGGCCGCCAGTATCATTGGTGCGCGGCAACGTCAGCAAGTAGAAGAAAAGATTCGCTATCAAGCCCTACATGACATGCTGACAGGGTTGCCCAATCGCCTACTATTTAATGAGCTGCTTAATAAAACTCTCCCCAACGCCACTCGGAATGGTGAAAGTTTAGCTGTGATCTTCCTCGACCTGGATCGCTTCAAGGTGATTAATGACACTTTGGGACACACTCTGGGAGACCAATTGTTACAAAGCGTTGCTCAAAGATTACAAGGCTCACTCAGAGGCGGAGACACTATAGCCCGTTGGGGAGGTGATGAGTTCACTATCTTACTCCCGCGAGTCAATGACATTGAAGAGGTAACACTGGTGGCGTATAGAATATTACAAGCACTAGAGGATGCTTTCCATTTCCAAGGGCATGAGCTTTATGTGACTGCCAGCCTCGGTATTGCATTGCTTGATAGTAACAGTCCTGACGCCGAAACACTAATCCAGCACGCAGATGCCGCTTTGTACTATGCCAAAGACAAAGGGCGAAATAATTACCAATTCTATAGTGTTTCTCTCAGTGCTAAAAATCCTGAACTCCTGACTTTAGAAAAGAGCTTGCGCTATGCCCTAGAACGCAATGAATTTACGCTGTACTATCAACCTCGTGTAAATATTGCTACGGAAAAAATTACTGGGATGGAGGCTCTATTGCGCTGGCAGCACCCAGAGATGGGATTGGTCGCACCCAGTGTTTTCATTCCCCTGGTCGAAGAAAGTGGATTAATTGTCCCCATCGGCGAATGGGTGCTGCGGACAGCCTGTATTCAAAATAAAATCTGGCAAGATGCAGGATTGCCACCCATAACGATGGCTGTTAATCTTTCTCTTAAGCAGTTCCGCCAACCCAAATTGGTGGAGACTATAGCTACAGTTTTAGAACAAACGGGTCTGGAGCCGCACTTTTTAGAATTAGAAATTATGGAAACCACAGCCATTGAGGATTTAGATTTTACCACAATGGTATTAAAGGATCTACAGCAAATGGGTGTTTGCATCTCCATTGATGACTTTGGCACGGGTCATTCCTCGCTCTCGCGTCTACAGCTTTTGCCACTCCACAATCTGAAAATAGATAAATCTTTTATTCAATATTTGACGCAGGATGTCAAAGCAGCTCATATTATTAAGGCGATAGTTACCTTGGGACACAGCTTGGGATTGAAGTTGATAGCCGAAGGGGTAGAAAAAGAAGAGGAACTGGAGTTTTTGAGATCTATTAATTGTGAGGATGTACAGGGCTATTTATTTTACCGGCCACTTTCTGGACAGAAAGCAACAGAAATCCTCCAAAGTAAACAACTAACCTAATATTGTTACAGTCGATCAATTATCTTGGCATTTTCTGGCAACTTGGCGTCTCGTTGACCAGCAGCACGCGCCCTAACAGTGAACAAACCAATGGGAGTATTTAATAAATCTACAAGGGTGGCTTTACCTGCAATCGCCTTTTTCATATCCCTTGGTATTTCCTTGACTAACCAACGTGCCAAACGATAACCGCATTCTTTGAGTGTAATATCTCGCATCAACTCTACATCGTACAGTTCGTGCAGATAGCGATTTGAGCGTCCATAGCGCCGCCATTGACTTCGCAGTTCTTGAAGTGTGGCGCGGTGGCGGTGCTGAACGATCGCATTCGGGGCAAATTCCAAACGCCCGATGTTTTCTCCCAAAATCCGCCAGCAAATATCGGCATCGCCACCAGTGGTAAGATAGGGACGAAATAAACCCGCTTTTTCTAATGCAATGCGTCGAATCGCTAAATTAGCCGTTTGACCATAGGGACGAAAGGAATGGTTAAGGGTATGCTTTTGCGACAAAGTTTCTTGACGATCTGCGTGCTGTTCTAGCAGAGTTGTGCCTGGTAGTGCCAAAATTTCACCAGCGACAATTACCACTTCTTTATTGACAAAAGGCTGAATTAATGTATCTAACCATTGCGGTTGTGGGCGACAATCTGCATCGGTAAAAACGATAATTTCATGCGTAGCGGCGCGAATCCCAGTATTACGAGCAGCATAAGAGCTTTGAATTTGGTTTTGGCTCAATGGGCGGATTGTAATTGGGCAGTTTTCGGTAGATGTTTTTAGGATGGTGAGAGTGCGATCGCTACTGTTATTGTCCACCAACAAGTATTCTACCCGGTCTTTTGGGTAAGTTTGAGACAACAGACAATTAATTAACTCTGGTAAATCCGCCTCACCGTTATAAATAGGAACAACCACCGACACCATTGGTAAAAAACTGGTGGCGGTGGTTGCATCAACTGGCTGATGATTCATAAATCTGAGATTTTGGTTTGGGATTAGTAACTAGTATTCCCAATCCAAAATCCTAGAAAGGTATACTAAGCAGTTTTCATAACTCCAAAAATCTGGATTTGGGAATACTACTATATAAACACCTACAAACAAATCACTCACCTAAAATTTTAGTTTATCGGCGCGGCTCATGGGTCGAGTAGGCTGATTTGCTGGCGGTTGGGCAAAGTTGTTATTTGATAAAATTGCGATCGCACGGGCATATTGTGGATCACTCTTAGTTCCAATTAAATCTGGATTAGAAGCTAACTGCCGCTCTTGTGCCTCTGTCAAGTCTAGCTTGATATCTGGGGCAATCCCTTTATGGTTAATATCCGTTCCCGCCGGGGTGTAGTAATGGGCTATGGTAACTGCCAAGCCGGAACCATCTGCGAGTTCATGAACTGACTGCACTAAAGCTTTACCAAAGGTTTGACCACCTACGACTACCGCCCGCTTATTATCCTTGAGTGCCCCTGTGAGGATTTCGCTAGCACTAGCTGAATTGCCATCCACTAAGACTGCCAAAGGACGATTTGTTAAAGCAGTGCGATTGGCTTTAGTTTCCTCAGTGCCGCCCACACGGTCTACTGTCTTGACAATGCCGCCGTTATCATACCACATCCGGGCAATTTCAATACTCGCCTGTAACAACCCGCCAGGATTTCCTCGCAAATCCAAGACATAAGAATCAACTTTCTTAGTGTTCAAATCGCGGATGGCTCGTTGCATTTGGTCTGCGGCGTGAGCGCTAAATTCCCGCAAACGGATATAGCCAACGCGGCGATTCCCTTCTTGCTTGAGGGTATAACGTACCGTTGGCACTTCAATATTTGCCCTTGTCAGCTTCAAATCAAAGGCAGTTTGCCCCGCCCGTCCCAGCTTTAGCTTGATGGGAGTACCCGCTTTGCCACGAATTAGCTTAGAAGCATCATCCACCTTCATTTTGAGAGTGGGTTTGCCGTCAATTGCCAAAATTTCATCGCCTGCTTTGATCCCAGCTTTTAGCGCCGGAGAATTTTCTATGGCTTCGACAACAGTAAGGCGCTGAGTTTTTTCGTTTACTTCCATGCGAATGCCAATACCAGAGACTTCCCCAGATGTTTGGCTAGTCAGGGCTTCAAACTGTTTGGGGTCCATGAATCGAGTGTAAGGATCTCCCAACTTTTGTAAAGCTTCACGGATGGCAGTATAAGCTTCTTCCCGAGAAGAATAGTCTTTGCTCAACAGGCTTTGTCTGGTTGCTTGCCAATCTTGTTGATTAAATTTGCCATCAACATATTCATGATTCACCAGTTGCCATACTTGGTCAACTATCACTTTCGGGCTGTCTTGTAGGGCTAGAGCGGCCCGGACACCACGAGTCCAAGCAGTGCCGAACAAAGATATAGTAGCAGTAGTGGCGATCGCCCCACCAATCAAGGCTACTTGGAGCGGCGAGTAACTTTTCGCAGATTGGTTCATGTATATTAGCTGGAATAATTGTGTTATTGACAGTTTAGCAATCAGGCTTTCAAGAGACTTTTAAGTTTTTATACCCCAAACTAAGCTCTGCTCCCTTCATCATTTTTATCGTTGAATGATGCCGAAAATGCTGCATTATTAACAACCATTTCTAAGTTTGTTAGCCTTCTCCGGAAGGCTATACTGAACATGTGACACTTTGATCAGCGTCATTTTTGTACTTATTCATTACTTTTATAAGATAGCACTTTGATCACTGAATTGCAGTACTGTTAAACTGCCATTAAATTAGCTTTTCTTACCTAAGTCATGAAACGTAAATTTACCATCAAATCGTTAATTTCTATTAAAAAATTTTTTACTAATCTGTGGCAATCGTTACAAAAACTAACTGGTGGATTGTATTTTGTTTTGGGCGCTTGGCTGATTTTTACCACTATAACCTTAGTTTTTGCTTCTTCGCAGCCAGTAGATGCCTTCTTTGTGCTTGGTGGCAGTATTCGTCGAGAAACTTATGTTGCTCAACTAGCAAAACAATACCCGCAAACCCCAATTTTAATTTCTCATGGTTCCCCAGACCCCTGTATATGGTTAATTTTTCAGGCGGAATTAGCACGGTTACAAAACGTTTGGTTAGAAAACTGCGCGAATTCTACCTTTGAAAATTTTTATTATGGTATTCCAATTTTGCGACGTTGGGGAGTGCATAAAGTCATGTTGATTACCTCGCCAAGTCATTTACCCAGAGCCAAATGGATGGCACAGATTCTCTTGGGCGCTCATGGTATTTGGGTAGAGACAGAGATTGTTCAGGAGTTGGGTGTTCCTGGTAACAATGAATCTTGGGCCAAAACTGGATTAGATGTAACACGCAGCTTATTTTGGGCGATTGTAAGTCAAATTATTCAACCGCAATGCTCAAATGTAACAAGACTTACCGAAGTAGATATGCAAGCTTGGGAGAATCGAGGTTTTCATTGTGAACACCAAGGGGGGTTGAGGAGATAAGTTACTCGTAATGTGTCCACATGCGAATTATCTTAACTACTTGCTCGGATTCAATGACCTCATATACCAACCGATGCTGTATATTTATCCTACAAGAATAAGCACCTGATAAGTCACCAACCAGCTTTTCATAAGGTGGAGGATTTTGAAAAGGATTGTCTTGAAGGACTGCGAGTAATTCTTCGGCCTTTTCCTTTAAGTTACTAAAAGCTAATTTCTTTGCGTCTTTTTGCGCTTGTTTTGTGTAAATCAACCTCCAACTCGCACCTTGGGGGTTTGGAAGTGGCTCCTCAGACGTTGACTGACTCACCAATCCAACTCTCCATCACATTCTTGGATCGGGGTTGCTAGTCCTTCTTTGATAGATTCTCGCATTCCAGGGATAGATAATAAGTAAAGAGTCTCCTGAATTGCAGACCAATCTTTTTCCGCAACCAGAATCGCATTACTGCGATCGCCTCGAATGATCACAGGTTTACCCTGTGCAACTTGGTCAATGATCTCTTGTAAATTATTTTGAGCGTCGTTGACGGGAAGCGAAGACATCATACTTTTTTGGCTCACGATAACTTTAATTTAGTTTACTCATCCTACAAAAAATCACTTCGTTTTTTTTGGTAGCATGATAACCGTGTCATCATGCTAATTATGATAAGGAACTTCCAGAAAGTAAATCAAAAGTGAGGTATTACACCTAGTAAGGCAATAAGGTTATCAAAATTTTTTGGAAATAGTTCAGAGTTTTGGCTAAACCTCCAACAGAATTGGGAACTTTACCACGTTCTCAAGGAAGAAGAAGAGGAACTAAAAAGTATTTTACAATTTAGAATCACGAAGTAGCGATCGCCTAGAAATTTGGGCGATGTATTCAAAGAAAAATTAATGCAAAAGTTCCCAATCTTTCAGCATCAAAATAGCATCTCTATATAAAGACAAATCCACCTGATGAACTTCTATTCCCTGCCCGATTCTTTGTAGAAGAGTGATTGTCAAATTTCCTCCCAAGTGTTCACGGAACTCGGTAAGCCCCCTAAATAGACAATGCGGATGATCTAGTTGATCTAATTGTTCTGTCAGCGCTGATACGTACAAAGTAAAGCCTAGTTTCTTGAGTGTACTTAGAACCCTTTGCCACTCAGATTCTAAGAGTTGCCCTGTTAAATATGAATAGGTCGTATCTAAAGCAATACCGATCGCTACAGATTCACCATGACGTAGGCTGTAATTAGTTAAATGCTCTAGTTTGTGAGCAGCCCAGTGTCCAAAGTCCAAAGGACGCGATGAACCCATTTCAAAAGGATCGCCGCTACCAGCAATATGCTCTAAGTGCAACTGAGAACAGCGATAGATCAGCCTTTCCATTATCTCCATGTCTCGATTAGCTAATTTATCGGCATTAGCCATAATGAAATCGAAGAAATCTGCATCTTTAATCAGCGCTACTTTCACTGCTTCTGCAATACCCGATCGCCAATCTCGATCATCAAGGCTAGTAAGAAAATCAAAGTCATTCAAGACAGCATAAGGTGGCATGAATGTACCCAAAAAGTTTTTCTTGCCAAAGGCATTGATTCCGTTCTTTACCCCTACACCCGAATCGTTTTGCCCTAATACTGTTGTTGGTACTCGTAGCAGCCGAATTCCTCGGTGAGCTGTTGTTGCTGCGTATCCTGCCATATCTAGGACGGCTCCACCTCCAATTGCTAAGATGTAGGAGTGACGACACAATCCAGCTGCATTTATGTGCTGATGAATTTGCTCTATAAATCTAGAATCGTTCTTGACTGCTTCTCCACCCGGAACTACTATCGGCTCACCAGTTAGTGTTAGTACATCTTGATAATACTGAGCGTAAACTGATAATTTTTTTAGCAACCCATCCTGATACTGTAAAAATCCTGCATCTACCACTGCTAGCACTTGTTTTGGGGCTGTTTCCCCATCTGCGGCGATCGCTTGTGCGAGTAAAGGATTATCTAACTGAAACAGACCTCTAGTAAAGTGAACATCATAATTGAAGGTGACGCGAACACATTGGTTAATTGGTTGAAGATTAAGAACGGTTTTTTGTTGAATAGCCATTGGGTATTAATTATTAAATAAGTGTAAATATAGGAATCGTATTTGATTTTTGAAATTATCTACGTGGGCGGGGAGTGGAGAGTAGGCTTGCCGTGAGCGTAGCCGAACGGAAGGAGGGAATAAGGAATTAAGCTTTTCGATCTGTACCGAGCTTTTTCAGAAATCAAATATTAGTCCTATACTATATATGTAAGATTGTCATTAAAAATTATAGTAACTTTGAAAAATTGAACTTATTTAAAAGGTCAATTTTAAAACCATTAATATTAAATATTAGACAATAAAATAATCATACTTCTGAAGTATTTTCCCTAATTTAGAAATTCTAAATAACATCAAATTTTGACTTTATACATGGATAGATTTTATATTTATAATCGCCTATTGATATCATTATTACATTAAATTCTAATTTTATTCCGTAAGAAAAAATTCTAATTTATCTAATCAAAATGATATCTTTACAGTATCTTATTGAAAGTCGGGAGATTTTTATAGATTCAGTGAAGTTATAATCTCAGTAGTATATTATCTAGCTGCTTGAATCACAAAGTATCAAGTTTAGTGCTAGATTTTATACTTGGTTGCCATAAAAAAGTTGGGCAACTTTCCTAAAATTCATCATGAGTAAAGTAAACGAGTTACTGCATCACTGGCTGTTAAAGTCTGTTTCAGAGAAAGCTTTTGCTTGGCTGGAACAGAAGCAAGCACAAATTGCTAGCGGCGCTGCTGAGAGAGTGTTTTTTACGGCTTTTAGTGCTGTGCCGCGTTATCTAGGTAAAGAGGATTTGCAACTAACATTCCAGGACTTGGAAGCAGCACAGGATGTGATTCCCGGTTGGTATCCTGGTCCTTGGAGTGTAGATCAAGCAGGTCGTACACTCTTACTTCTAGCTTTGCCCCATGATGATGCTGAGGTCTATGTGCGATCGCTTGATAAATTCTTCTCCACTGCCGATATGGGGGAGTTAGTTGTCCTTTATCAAAGTTTGCCGTTATTACCGCATCCAGAGTTACATCGCCATCGCGCTGCTGAAGGAATTCGCAGCAATATGAGTAATGTATTCCAAGCCATAGCACTACGAAACCCTTATCCAGCAGATTATTTAGATAATGCTGCTTGGAATCAGATGGTGCTAAAGGCTGTGTTTGTCGGCAGTCCGTTACATCTAATTTGGGGACTGGATCGGCGTGCTAATCCAGAATTGGCGAGGATGTTGGCAGACTATGCCCATGAACGTTGGGCAGCTAAACGCTCAGTTACGCCAGAACTTTGGCGACCTGTAGGACGGTTTGCGGATAGTGCAATCATCACAGATTTGGAAAAAGTACTGGCTAATGGGGATATACACGAGCAAGAAGCAGCAGCGTTAGCTTGTGCTGAGTCTTCTTTACCCCAAGCACAAGAATTACTTTCTCGCTACCCAGATTTACAGTCATCCATTCAAAAAGGTAATCTGACTTGGAGCAGTTTTAGCCGCTAACGCCTGTCAGTTTGCAAATGAAATTATCCATCATTCAGCAACAGCAAGCTATTCCACATTGAAACCGGATACAGTCAGCAGCCAGGATAGTTGCTGATGCCGGGTTTTTCATTTTAAATTTTGAATTTTCAATTTTGAATTACTTATGATGTTCATCGATCCTCACATTCACATGTGTTCGCGTACTACTTACGATTACTTAGTAATGCGGGAATATGGCATTGTCGCCGTTATTGAACCAGCCTTTTGGTTAGGACAACCGCGAACGAACGCTGGCACATTCAAAGACTATTTCAGCAGTCTTGTAGGCTGGGAACGGTTTCGTGCTAGTCAATTTGGCATCCAACATTACTGCACAATTGGCCTCAATCCGAAAGAAGCTAACAATGAGGCACTAGCAGCAGAAGTTATAGAACTGCTACCACTTTATGCTTGTAAAGAAGGTGTTGTTGCTATTGGTGAAATTGGCTACGACGACATGACAGAAGCAGAAGACAAGTACTTTTGTCAACAGTTAGCATTAGCTAAAGAACTCGATATGTTGGTGCTAATTCATACGCCTCATCGTAATAAAAAGGCGGGTGCTAGTCGGAGTATGGATCGCTGTATTGAATACGGCTTAGATCCTTCACAAGTAATTATTGACCACAACAACGAGGAAACCGTTGAGGAAGTATTAGGACGGGGTTTTTGGGCAGCTTTTACGATTTATCCACAGACGAAGATGGGTAACGCCAGGATGGTTGAAGTTGTCCGTAAGTATGGACGCGATCGCATCATTGTAGATAGTAGTGCTGATTGGGGTATTAGCGATCCTTTGGCAGTCCCAAAAACGGCTCAGTTGATGTTAGACAGGGGCATTCCTGAAGAACATGTACGAGCAGTTTGTTATGAAAATGCCTTAGCTGCTTACAGTCAAACTGGGCAAATGCAGGCATCAGACTGGCTCAATCCCCAATCTATTGATCAGCGTCAGTTGTTCAATGGCAATTCTGTGTTGCGGGGACAAGAACCAGGAATAAAATCAGTTTCAGATTATGTGTTGATTGAGTAAAAAATTGGGGGTGGGGAGCGGGGATGAGGAATTGCATAAATATTTGATTCATGTGTAATATGCGGTTTATTTTGACAAGTTATTAGGTGCGGAGGCAGATAAGTGAATGTTGCAAGCTTAAATTTTCAAAGCTGGCGGGGTTATCTAGAATTGATGCGTCCTGCTAATATTGTTACTGCTTGGGCGGATATTCTTGTTGGTTTTGCTGCTTCTGGCTCTGGGATTATTTTTGCCCAATTAATCAATGGAGAAGCAAGTTTTGCCATACTAATTCCATTAGCTTGGTTGTTATTGGCTACAACTGGTTTATACGGCGGTGGTGTAGTTTTTAATGATGTTTTTGATGCTGAATTAGATGCAAAAGAGCGACCAAATAGAGCAATTCCCAGTGGTCGCGTATCTCGTGAAAATGCTACTTTATTGGGGAGTATACTATTTGCGATCGGGATTATAGCTGCTTTTCAAGTATCGTTGGTGAGTGCTGCGATCGCTATATTTATTACTCTTTCATGTCTACTCTATAACTCACTCGCCAAACATCATCCTTTTTTTGGCCCTTTAAATATGGGTTTGTGTCGTGGCAGTAACTTATTATTAGGCGTAAGTGCTGTACCAGCAATGATAGGAGAACGTTGGTATTTAGCGCTGATTCCTGTTATTTACATTGCTGCTATCACCGCAATTAGTCAGGGTGAAGTTCACGGAGGGAAGAAGATTACCGGAGTACTGGCATTACTGCTGATTGCAATAGTTTTAACGGCAATTTTAGCTTTAGGATTCTTAGGAGAGTATGCAGCGATCGCAGCACTACCATTTGCTATTTTATTAGCTATCAGAGTTTTGCCTAATTTTATCAAAGCTGCGCGTGAACCAGTCGCCGAAAATATCCGAAGTGCCGTAAAAATAGGCGTGTTATCTCTAATAGTTTTAGATGCAACTATTGCATCTGGTTTTGCTGGTTTGTATTACGGCTTATTCGTTCTAATTTTGCTACCATTCTCGATGAAGTTAGCAAAAGCATTTGCCGTTACTTAAATTTGAATCTATACACCCAGTAATCCTATGAATCAGTTGTAGGGGCGCACATCTATGCGCCCTTACCCATGAATATGCAGCAGGTATTTTATGAAATAGTATAAGCCAAAGAAAATAGATTACATATACAAGGGATAAAGCTAGAAAATGAAAATTACAAAAGACAGCAACTTTCACTTAACTTATTGCAGCAATATTCACCCTGGTGAAAGTTGGCTAGAGGTTTTTAGCAATTTAGAAAAATATGTTCTCGATCTCAAATCACGTTTATCACCAACAGCACCTTTTGGTATTGGTTTAAGATTAGCAGATGCAGCTGCTAAAGAACTGTTACAAAATAATAACTTGGCTCAATTCCAAGCATGGCTTAGTCAAAAAGATTTATACGTTTTCACTTTAAATGGATTCCCTTATGGCGGATTCCATCGACAGGTAGTAAAAGACCATGTTTATGCACCAGATTGGTCTACACAAGAACGGGTCGATTATACATTAAACTTGGTACAAATTTTAGCTACTCTATTACCAGAAGAACTTGATGGCGGAATTTCTACACTGCCATTATCTTATAAACCTTGGTGGCAAAAAGACCAATCAACTTTCGAGACAGTTCTGGAAAAGAGTTGTTTAAATATAGCATCAGTTGTTGTAGAAATGATTCGCATCTGCGAAGAAACAGGAAAAATACTCCATATTGATTTAGAACCTGAGCCTGATGGATTAATTGAAAATACCTCAGAAGTAATTGATTTCTATCAAAATTGGCTATTGCCAATTGGTGGTAATTACTTATCAGAAAAATTAAATATTGAACCGAGTTTAGCAGAAAGTAAATTGCTAGAACATGTTCGGATATGCTATGACACTTGCCATTTTTCAGTTGAATATGAGGAACCGCAATCTGTATTTGCGCGTTTCCAATCGGCGGGAATTAAAATTGGTAAAATTCAAATCAGCGCCGCAATTAAAGTAAAAATACCTGCTGATGTTGAAAAACGTAGTTTGATAGTTGAACGCTTACGTCCTTTTGCTGAATCTACTTATCTTCACCAAGTAATAGAACGTCGCAGTGATGGTACACTCCATCACTATCCTGACTTAATAACTGCATTACCGCATTTAGAACAATCTCTAGCCGAAGAATGGCGTACTCACTTTCATGTCCCAATTTTTATTCATGATTATCAAATTTTGCAGTCTACCCAAGATGACATTGCTACTGTTTTACATCTACTTCATACAAACAATGCTTGCTCCCATTTAGAAATTGAAACTTACACTTGGGATGTATTACCAGCAGAAATGAAGATAGATTTGCTGACTTCTATTCAGCGAGAATATGAGTGGGTATTAAAAGAATTTGCGGCAAATTAAAAGGAGATTAATTTATGCAGAAAACTGTTGTTCTAAATGTCGTGGGATTAACGCCCAGTTTACTAGGAGAAAACACACCGTTCTTATCTTCTTGGGCGGCGATTGGGCAAGTAGTCCCAATCGCAACAGTTTTACCTGCTGTAACTTGTTCTGTTCAGGCTACTTATTTAACAGGAAAATTGCCTGATGAGCATGGAATTGTCGCTAATGGTTGGTACTTCCGCGATGAATGTGAAGTGAAGTTTTGGCGACAATCTAATAAACTAGTGCAGGCTCCCAAAGTTTGGGAAATAGCTAAATCAATTGATCCAAATTTCAGTTGTGCCAATCTTTTTTGGTGGTACAACATGTATTCTTCAGTAGATTATGCCATTACGCCGCGCCCGATGTATCCCGCAGATGGCAGAAAATTACCTGATATTTATACCCATCCTAGTGATGTGCGATCGCAAATTCAATCTGATTTAGGAAACTTCCCTTTGTTCGATTTTTGGGGGCCAAAAACTACCATTAGTTCTAGTCAATGGATTGCCAATTCGGCAAAATGGATTGAGGAACGTTATAGCCCTACATTATCACTAGTTTATCTACCACATTTAGATTACTGTCTGCAAAAATTTGGTCATGATGAAAAACACATCCAAGCAGATTTACGAGAAATTGATGCTGTTTGTGGCGATTTAATTGAATATTATCAAGCACGTAATACTCAGGTAATTATTCTTTCTGAGTATGGCATTACCCCAGTCTCTAAAGCTGTAGATATCAACCGTGTACTACGGGAAAACGGTTTAATTGCTGTGCGGGAAGAATTAGGGCGAGAACTGCTCGATTTTGGTGCTAGTATTGCCTTTGCTGTTGCAGATCATCAAATTGCTCATGTTTATGTAAATGATCCGGCATATATCCCGAAAGTGCGATCGCTTTTAGAAGCGACTGAAGGCGTAGCCCAGGTATTAGATGAAGAGGGTAAGCAAACCTACCATCTCAATCATCCTAGATCGGGTGAGTTGGTAGCGATCGCTCAATCTGACGCTTGGTTTACCTATTATTATTGGCTCGATGATAATAAAGCGCCTGATTTTGCTAGAACAGTAGATATCCACCGCAAACCTGGTTACGATCCTGTAGAACTTTTCCTTGATCCGCAAATTAAATTTCCTCAAGGAAAAATTGCTCTCAAACTACTTAAGAAACAACTAGGTTTTCGCTACTTAATGGATGTGATTCCTGTGGATGCTTCCCTTGTACGCGGTTCTCACGGTCACATTAGCACTTCTCCAGATGAAGGGCCTCTATTTATCACCCATCAAACTCACCTAGTTGATGAAAATCGCATTCAGGCGACAGATGTTTGCTCGTTGATTCTCAAACATTTGAGTGGGGAGTAGGGAGTGGGGGGTTAAGTCTGTATTGGACTCAACCGAGAAGTTTCTGCTAGAGGCTAGAAATGCTTCTTATGGCGGTGCCGCAAGTAAGAAGGCGGCGGCCCCCCTAGTAGGCATTCCCAGTCAGACCAAGGGAACGAAGATAATCCCTAAAAGCTTTTTGTAGGCTGGTTTTCACTTTAAGTTGACACCAATGCACATATATGCATTACTACAGATTCCAAAAATACAAAACAATTTTGTGATAATTCAAAGTCATATCGAGTATGCTTTAGATATAAACTCGTTATGACTATGAATTAATTAGCTCTATTAGTGGGCAACCGCCTATCTGCTGCCTAAGTTTTACTTTGGCAATCTCAAGAACTTAACGGAGAACTTCTTTATCCATGACTGAACCCCAAAACTTAACAACTGCTGACGGTATTCCTGTTGCCGATAACCAGAACTCACTTACAGCTGGATCGCGTGGCCCTGTATTAATACAGGATTTCCACCTCCTAGAAAAGCTGGCTAATTTCAACAGAGAACGTATTCCTGAGCGCGTTGTCCATGCTAAAGGTGCGGCTGCTCATGGTACTTTTACGGTTACTAATGACATCACCCGCTACACTAAAGGCAAACTTTTTTCTGAGATTGGCAAGAAAACGGAAGTCTTCGTGCGCTTTTCTACAGTCGGTGGAGAAAAGGGTTCAGCAGATGCCGAGCGTGACCCTAGAGGCTTTGCCATTAAGTTTTATACTGAAGAGGGCAACTGGGATATTGTAGGCAACAATACCCCTATTTTCTTTATCCGCGACCCCCTCAAGTTTCCTGATTTTATCCATACCCAAAAGCGCAATCCTCAAACCAATTGCAAAGACCAGAATGCAAAGTGGGATTTTTGGTCACTCAGTCCTGAATCGCTTCACCAGGTGACGATCCTGTTTTCAGACAGAGGAATTCCAAAAACTTATCGAAACATGGATGGCTTCGGTAGTCACACCTTTAGTTTGATTAATGCTCAGGGTGAACGCGTTTGGTGTAAATTTCACTTTAAGACTCTGCAAGGACATCAAACCTTGACGGAGGAAGAATCGGCCAAAATCAAAGGCGAAGATCCGGATCATGCGACTCATGATTTGTTTGAAGCGATCGCTAAAAAAGACTATCCTAAGTGGCGGATGTGTATTCAGGTGATGACCGAGGAGCAAGCGGAAAAACATCCAGACAATCCTTTTGACTTGACGAAAGTTTGGAAGCAAGGGGAATATCCTTTAATCGAAGTTGGGATATTAGAGCTAAATCGGAACCCTGAGAATTATTTTGCTGAAGTTGAGCAAGCCGCTTTTAGCCCTAGTGCAGTGGTTCCGGGTGTTAATTTTTCTCCAGACAAAATGCTTCAAGCTCGCCTTTTTTCTTACCCAGATGCTCAACGGTATCGCTTGGGTGGTAACTATCAGCAACTACCTGTCAACCAGCCCAAATGTCCAGTGATGCATTATCAGCGAGATGGCTTTATGGCATCGGGGAACAACGGCGGTAGCGTTCCTAACTATGAACCGAATAGTGCTGAGGGCACGCCCAAAGAAAATCCAGCTTATGCAGAACCACCTAGTCATTTGGGCGATGTCACAGTCGATCGTTACAGTCATCGTGAAGGAAACGACGATTACACCCAAGCAGGTAATCTCTATCGATTATTAACTCCTGAGCAGCAGGAGCGTCTTGCTAAAAATATTGTCGGTAGTCTCTCTCAAGCAAGGCAAGACATCCAAATGCGTCAACTTTGCCACTTCTTCCGAGCAGATATTTCTTATGGCCGTCGTGTAGCTGAGGGGTTAGGTATTTCAATTGATCCTTCATTACTTCCAGTTATTGCTCAAGCTGTAAGTATCTAGCAGTTTGAGACTAGAAATTACATTTTGATCTAGTTTTGTAGGTGCGTTACGCTATTGCTAACGTACTAAAAACTTGATAGTGAGTTACATACTTAAGGTAGATTTAAATCCCCGGCTTCTTTAAGAAGTCGGGGATTTGAGCATAAGAACAGACTCATTATAGGTATTTTGTAAAATCGGATAACGCCTATTATTTGGCGAAGAGGAAAATTGTGGTGTCAACCATACCGGGGTGGGGTGACCCCTGTATTGCAGGGAAGTCAAAACTGCTATTACACAAAGACTTTTAATGCTGACAATTCCGCCGCAAGTATTGCAGATTAATAATGCCAAATTGCTCAGGCTAGCTGCCACATCTGGACATTCACCGCCGAAACTTTTCTTAAAGGACATAGCATTTTTTACCCTACTATAAGGCTTGATTATAGGCTCTTTGACGTTAGTAAAATCTTCCCAGGCTCAAGATCCTTTCACCCCAGATGTGTTTCTTTAGAGCGATTAAGTCGTGTTCTACCCTTGCTAGATTAGGTATGAAAGGTAACTAATAGCCATCTGGTTTTAATCAAGGAGATTGTTGATATGGTTGAGAATAAGCAAGCTTTAGATAAACAGGTTGAAAATGCTAATCGCATAACAACAGGTCAATCCTATGGTGCTTCAACTGGCACAAACATAGATGTTGGATTACCTGAAACCGAGTATCCTAACCGCACAACAACGGGTCAATCCTATGGTGCTTCAACTGGCACAAACATAGATGCTGGATTACCTGAAACCGAGTATGCTAACCGCACAACAACAGGTCAATCTTATGGTGATTCAACTGGTACTAACATAGGTACTAAAATACCTGTATCTGCTGCTCCTACGATTACACCTGAATCCGATACTCGTCCTGCAAACAAAGGTAGCAATCCTGCATTAAATAGAGCACTGGTAGGGGGACTCATTGGTCTTACGTTAGGCTCATTAGCTGGCGCTTTTGCTGGCAAAAGAATAGGTCAAGGCTTTAAGCACACTGTAAAAGGTATAGGAGACGCGTCAAAGACTATTGGTGATGGTCTTGGTCAAACCGCAAAAGGTCTAGGGGACGCGGCAAAGAGTGTCGCTGAGGGTACTATCCAAGCTGTTGTAGGCGGTACAATCGACACAGTAGAGGGCGTTGGTGACCTAGCCAAGCAAACCACTATAGGAACACTGGACGCTGTACAGAACACAGCACAAGGTGTGAATCAAGCGGTACATGTTGCTGTGGACACAGTAAAGGATACAGCACAAAATGTCGCTGAGGGAATCAAGCAAACCACAGTAGGAACACTAGACGCAGTACAGAGTACAGCAGAGGGTCTTAATGAAGCTGTACAAGGCGCTGCGGACAAGGCAAAGGATACAGCAGAAAATGTCGCTGACGTAGCCAAGGAAACCGCTGTAGGAACACTGGACGCTGTACAGAGTACATCACAGGGTCTTAATGAAGCTGTACAAGGTGCTGCGGACAAGGCAAAGGATACAGCAGAAAATCCCAAAGCATCTGAAAATCAGAGCAATCCATACAAGCGGAAATAGTTGCAACTAATAGGGTAGTTCTTAAAGACTAAGGATAAGCAATAGTTTCTTTTTTAAAGTATATATACTTATCCTTTTTTGAGGACTACCTGCAAACATAGAAAGTTCATGAGTTGTTAGTTACCAGATAACTTACATTTTTTCAAATTAGACTCTGACAGACCAAGGAAAGATTTTTAGATATTGCTTTTCTGTCCTAGCACAAAATACAAAACAGAAGATTATTATGAATGAGAATCAGCAGTTTTCAGAGCAGTCTGAAGAAAATATTGATTTCTTTACAGATCAACCCAATAATTATACAGCAGCTAGTAGCTCAAAGAATGATTTAGGTAAAGTACTAATTGGAGCGCTGATTGGTGCTACCGTGGGCGCAATAGCTACGGCTTTAACTATTAAAGGTACAACTGAAAAAGTTGACAAAGCTGTAAAAAGTGTAGGAAATGCGGTAAAAGGTGCAACTGGGAGTTTTAATCAAAATGTAAAAAATGTCGGAAATGCAATAAAGACTGTAGCTGACAGTGTTAACGAAACTGTAAAAGATGTAGGAGATGCTGTTAAAGATACAGCTTTAGATGTTAACAGTATTGCAATAGATACAGTGGATGCTGTTAAAGGTACAGCTGTAGGCATTAACGATACTGTAAACAATACAGTAAATATTGTTAAGGGTGCAGCTGAGGGGGTTAAAGATACTGTAAAAGGTACAGTGGACGTAGCTACAAATGCAGTTGAGGATGAGACTCAATCTGCTAGTCAAAACGCTAATATACCTAATAACCAGACAACTTACATTTTGGTTCCACTAGACAAAAACCAGTAGTAGGCATCTATCTGCCTTCATCATCTGCACAAAACTACTCTTGTACAAAAGCGATACTAGTGGTCAATTGTAAGCTAATTAATGGAGTTCAAAGACTCGTTAACGGAGAAAAAATACTTGTTGACGGAGTTCAGAGGCTCGTTAAGTAGATAAACAAAAATATTTACAGTCATTGCGATCGCAGCCTTCACAAAGCATATCGTAGAGAAGTAGTTCTAGGCGTTGCGATCGCATTATTTTGCTTTAGTGCGATCGCAATGACATTGTGTAATTAATTATATTGCTGATAAAGAGTTAGTTAGAAAGCTGACATTGCTTATCAACTTTGCCTTAATTTAGAAAATTATTCGATATCATTCAAGGTTTAAAGAAGTTTGAAATCGGAAATTTTGGCTTTTTATTCCCTAAAAGTTGACGAAAAGGAAGGCTTTGCTATGATAGGAAGTTACCTTTGAACTGTTCAACTCCTTTGTCTGGCTAATGAAAAAAATTGTAAAAATCATTACCTCAATAATTATTAATGTATATGTAGCATGTTCGGCTTTTAACTACTATTGGTATAGTGATTTTATCCCGGCGAAAATTGGGATAACCTACGCCATACACATTGGCGGTGAGAGTCATTTTCGAGAGGGTTGTGGCGCAGCTATATTTCGACTATCAGATGCAACTGCGGATGCCATTTCCCGCAAAGGTATCGATTTTTTTAACGACGCTATCTATTCAAGAAAAAGCAAAGCTCGTCGCTATACCTATAGTTCATGGAAAGAAACACCAGTTCCCAATTCATGGACGAGTGATGGCACTTGGCCAGGTTTGGATTGTTCGGGTGCAAGTCGCTCACTGTTGTCTCAAATCCTTCTCGCTGCTTCTAAAAAAGGAAGCTACTACTCCTCCAAAGACGAAGCATGGATTGTTGTTATTCCAAGCTTTAAATTGGTAGTCTTTTCTTATTTTGGCTAGTCCCGCCAATCTAAATGCCATCTTAACATCAACTTAAAAGGCATTTCACAACGCTTAGACTGGACTTAAACAAAACTCAAGAAGAAAAAAGAGTAATCGCAAAGCTTTCCTCTGTATTATTCCTCACTACTTTCTCTGACACAAGTTGACTTCATTCACTTGGTTTATTAAAAACTTCTAAAATCTGTCGGCAAATTTGTTTGAGCTTATCCTCGATTTCACCAGAAGGCGAAGATGCGCCGACAACACTCCAGTTTTCCACCGTAGAAAGTCGCCACGCTTCACCGCGATGATCGAATCCGGCTACTTCCACACCGATCGCACGCCGGGAATTATTGATGGGATCTTGATAAAATCGGATTTGAATTAAAATACTGCGACTTCGCCAAGATTTGCTGATACCAGGAAAGTGAAAACCAATATCTATAGAATCTGGATCGACTAACTCTCTGGTTTCCGGGTCATTCTTCCAGGGTTTGAGATCAGATTTGGCATCAGGAAACTCGAATTTGAACAAATTAACTACCGTAGCAATGTTGCTGGCGAGTTCAAGGTTCGTTGCCTGTTCAGCTGCGTTCACTAAAAAATACTCCTATATTGCGTCGGCATCTTCCGGGATGTGAAGACAGAAAAACCGCCATAAGACCTATAATATTGGTGTTTCAGCTTATCAAGGTAGGGTCGAGGTGTGCATTACTGCATCACCCCTCCCATCCGAAACCGTGCTTGCGCCTTTCACCGCACACGGCTACTCAGTGTGTTGTCCATTTGTCATTACAGACTTCCTAACCTTAAGACCTATGAAACTTGGGATGTCATTTATCCACTCCCAATCAAATTTATCCCATTATTGGATTGCAAGATGCAATTTTTAGATCCTTTAACTTTACGAGCAAGTTGCACCATTGCTAACCTTTTGGACGGGGATAATGATTTTACTCCATCTACTCCGGCTGTTTTCTTGCCCTGGTTATCTTCTGTCACGCGACGCACCGCCAGCATCTTTGCCGACCAAGACCTCATCAAAGTCTTTTGGAGTCTGCGAACTGCTTTTACATCACCACGACTAGAGGCTCTGAATATTCTCTTTTATTGAAGACTGAGCAAAGTTTTGAGTCCACTTAAGTGGTAGCCCAGAAATAAATCTGTGGGCGGGCAATGGTGCTAATGGAGAATAGTGCAAGATATCTGAACTTAAAGCTACATATCACCTTGACAAGGCTATCCTCAGTCCTTTTGTAGTATCAAAAAAATAAGTATAGAGATTTGACTATAATTACTGAAAACATCCATATTTTCGTCAGAAGTGAGTGAATCATAATTTGAAGCAACACCCGAACCTGAAATTAGTAAACAGTCAGCAGTCAACAGTTCTGATGGTTTATGGTGAGGAATTTAGTGTCAAGCAATAACACTGATAACTGTTAAAGGGGTTGCGCTGATTGTCGGTCAAGTTGAGAATAAATAGGCGAAGCACACAGGGAAACTAACGTGAGTCAAGGATTTGATTACGATTTAGTAATTATCGGCGCTGGTGTAGGCGGGCATGGCGCAGCCTTACACGCCGTAAGTTGCGGTCTGAAAACAGCGATTATTGAAGCTGCTGATATGGGAGGAACCTGTGTTAATCGGGGCTGTATTCCTTCTAAGGCGTTGCTGGCAGCATCTGGACGTGTGCGGGAATTACGCAATGCCCACCACCTGAAGTCATTGGGAATTCAAATTGGTAGCGTGGAATTCGATCGCCAAGCGATCGCTAATCATGCTAATAATCTCGTCTCAAAAATTCAAGGCGACTTAACCAACAGCCTCAAACGTCTAAAAGTCGATATTATCAACGGTTGGGGAAAAATCGCTGGGGCGCAAAAAGTCTCTGTTACCGGAGACGGTGGTGAAAAAACCATCACAGCCAAAGACATCATTCTTTCCCCTGGTTCAATTCCTTTTGTGCCTCCAGGAATTGAAGTAGACGGCAAAACTGTCTTTACCAGCGATCAAGGCGTTAAGTTGGAGTCTCTACCAGACTGGATAGCGATTATTGGCAGTGGTTACATCGGCTTAGAATTTTCTGATATTTACTCAGCTTTGGGTTGCGAAATCACCTTGATTGAAGCCCTAGATCAGTTAATGCCAGGATTTGACCGAGACATTGCCAAACTTGCCGAACGGGTACTGATTACTCCCCGCGATATTGAAACGAAAGTGGGGATATACGCTAAAAAAGTCATCCCCGGTTCACCTGTGGTGATTGAATTAGCAGATTTCAAAACCAAAGAAGATGTAGATGTCATCGAAGTAGATGCTTGCTTGGTGGCTACAGGACGCATCCCGGCGACCAAAAATCTTGGTTTGGAATCTGTGGGTGTAGAACTGGATCGGCGGAATTTTATCCCAGTTGACGATCGCATGGCAGTACTATCAGCTGGTGAAGTAGTACCGCATTTGTGGGCAATTGGCGATGCTAATGGGAAGATGATGTTGGCACATGCGGCTTCTGCTCAAGGCATCATCGCCGTAGAAAATATAGTTGGGAGGGAAAGAATAGTAGACTATCGCAGCATCCCGGCGGCGGCGTTTACCCACCCAGAAGTTAGCTATGTGGGCTTAACAGAAACCGCAGCTAAGGAGTTAGGACAAACCGAAGGGTTTGAAATCGCCACCAGTCGGAGTTACTACAAAGGGAATTCCAAAGCGTTGGCAGAAAATGAAGCCGATGGTATTGCCAAGGTGATATATCGCAAAGACACCGGAGAAGTCTTGGGCGTCCACATTTTTGGACTACACGCCTCAGACTTAATTCATGAAGCGTCAGCTGCGATCGCAAACCGTCAATCTGTCCAAAGTCTCGCACATCTAGTTCACGCGCACCCGACACTTTCGGAAGTGCTGGACGAAGCTTATAAACGAGCCATTTAGTCATTTGTCCTGTGTCATTTGTCCTTTGTCAATAAACAAGGACAAATGACCAATGACCAATGACCAATGACCAATGACCAATGACTAATGACAAATTATGCAAATCCGTCGCCGTTCACCAAACCCAGCTATTGATGTATCGATATTGCGTTATCAGGCTGTCGTGCCTGATGCAGCGCCAAACAACATCTTGGAGGAAATTGTCTGGCAGAAAGAAGTAGAATATGACCAAATGCGGGAAAAAGTTCCTTTGCAAGAATTACGGAAGCAGGTACTGACTGCGCCACCAACCCGTGATTTTGTCGCCGCCTTACGGCAAGGTAAGACTAAGCCAGCATTAATTGCCGAAGTTAAAAAAGCTTCACCTAGCAAAGGTATTTTACGAGAAGATTTTGACCCAGTAGCGATCGCCCTGTCTTATCAGCAAGGTGGCGCTAGTTGTCTTTCTGTGCTGACAGATGTCAAGTTCTTTCAAGGTAGTTTTGAAAACTTAGCCAAGGTTCGGGCTGCTGTAGATTTGCCCTTACTGTGCAAAGAGTTTGTCGTTTATGCTTACCAGATATACTTGGCGCGGGTTCAGGGTGCAGATGCTATTTTGTTGATTGCGGCTATTTTGAGCGATCAAGATTTGAAATACTTCCTTAAAATTGCTAACAACCTAAAAATGGCAACCTTGGTTGAAGTCCATAGTTTGGCAGAACTTGATCGTGTATTAGCTTTAGATGGGGTTTCCTTAGTAGGAATCAATAATCGCAATTTGGAAGATTTCTCTGTTGACTTGCAAACTACTTGCCAACTTTTAGCTGCAAGGGGTAGCCAATTGCAGGAGAAAAACATCCTTGTTGTTAGCGAGTCAGGACTACACAACCCAGATGATCTGAGTCTGGTACTGACAGCAGGTGCATCGGCTGTACTCATTGGAGAATCTTTAGTAAAACAACCAGATCCCGGCGCTGCGATCGCCCATATATTGCCGAGAAATTTCTGAAATAAACATCTCCCCTACGCCCCTTAGCATAGGGCAACTAACTACATACAATAGTTTGTAAATTGGGTACACTATGCGTGGACACGCAGCACATTGCCATCAAATATCATCATATCTTTGTCAAATCTTCATTGCTAATCAAATCAAAGCCATAAGCAACTAGTTATTTCTTATGTAACAATTTATTGAGAAAAGCCAAATAACTAATACAAAATCTCAAATATGAAATCAAAAGTTAACTTCATGGAGCAACTTCCTCTACCTTCTCCTATTCACTACGAACTTATACTTCAACTTTTAGAAAGACAAACCATGTTAGCTGTAAATGATAATCCAGATTTACGGCATCAGGTAAATCAACTAATTATTACTCTGCGTAAAGCTGCCGTACAGCAAAAACGCCTAGAAGAAATTTGCGAGTTTTCCTCTATGACTGTTGATCACCGTTGGTCAATCAACCATCATCACGATAACAAAGTTGTTGCCCCCGATTGAAGCTGATAACTTAATATCTCAACCTCAGATTTGGTATCTTTGTTAAGTTAGCTTACCACCATCAGAAAGTGTCTCTGTGTATTGAAGGAGCCACTATTCAAAACTTCCGCCGCACTTGCTTGACTCAAATGCACAGTTTGGGGTGTGATTTAAAATGATTCTGCTTACAGAATCTCTGTGTAAAAATATCTATAAATGCTAGATGAGGATTTTAAAAGGGGTTTTATCCTAACGCACTCTACATTACCTAATTTTTTCAAAAATATAGGAATCTTATACATAGCTATTTTTTATCGAAATTTTAATTCACTTGCTTACAATTTATACAATAATTTTATTAATGCTGGAAAAAAAATGTCATCTTTATAAAAATTTTAGATGGGGAAAAACTCATATTGATTTATAGGAAACTGTAGAGCAGCTAAAATATTTATGAGATTCTCTCTCGAATTCGACGAAAGATGAAATATAACAGCATTGATGAACTTTTCAGAAATAATCAGGCTTGGGTTGCCGAGAAACTAGCAATAGACCCAACTTACTTTCAAGATTTATCTACCGGACAAACACCACCTTTTCTATACATTGGGTGTTCTGATAGTCGTCTAGCATTAACAAGCTTTACTCGTACAGAACCAGGAGAGTTATTTGTACATCGTAATATTGCCAATCAAATTTCTCTAACGGATATAAACTTCTTAGCGGTTTTAGAATACGCAATTTTACATCTTAAAGTGGAACATATTATCGTTTGTGGCCACTACGATTGCGGAGGAATTAAGGCGGCTTTAGAAGGAAGAACCATCGGAATTCTTGATAACTGGGTAAATCCGATTCGGGAACTGTATTTACAGAAACAAGAAGAAATTGATGCCTTGCCAACAAGAGAAGAACGTTTGAATCGTTTGGCAGAAATAAACGTTGTAGCGCAAGTAAAAAATCTTTACCAAACTTCCATCATGCGGCAGGTACTCTATGAGCGAAAAGCGCCTATGGTTCATGGCTGGGTGCTAGATATAAGCACTGGGTTAATCAAAGATTTGAACGTCTCAACTGTACAATGGCAATTGCACATTTGCCCCTTGCTTTTAGAGTTTAGACTCTATGCTATGTTAAAAAATGAGAGATAATTCGGTATTAATCGACACACAAAAGCCCATATTTTTAGATTCCAAAGCTTTACCCAAGGTAATCATCTTGCAGGTAATTTATTTTCATAGTTTTCTACTCTGCATCGAAATGCATCCATTGAGGCTCTGACTCAATTTATCAATGTATGCAGAGCCTCAAACCTACCTCTACAAGGAATTATTTCTTAGAAATTATCCATACTGCGTGAATAATGCCAGGAATGTAACCAAAAAGTGTCAAAACTATATTAATCCAAAAATCTATACCAAAACCTACTTGCAAAAAAACTCCCAGAGGCGGTACGAAAATGGCACACAAAATACGAACTAAATCCATTTAAACCTCCTATTCATCTCACAAAAAATAGCTTGTTGGCAAAGTGGTTTACCAAAGCTCAAGCATATTTGTACCTTTCAAAGATAACATTATCTAGATCACGGTTGAGATACGGTAAACCGCACTCAAGATTAGCCACCGCTAATTTTAGCTTTGTAACCTAGTTTGCTCAAAATCTCGACAATTTTTTGCTTGTGTTCGCCCTGAATTTCAATTTCGTTATCTTTAACTGTCCCACCTGTGCCGCACTGGGTTTTCAACTGCTTCACCAAATCAGCCAAGGTTTCTGGTTTGGCTTGAAAACCGCTAATCACTGTAACGGTTTTGCCTTTGCGTCCTTTGCGGGAAGCTTGTACTTTAAGATTTTGTTGTTGTGCGGGGAGTTCTGGAATTGGTCTTTCTGTGGCGGCGGAGTTGTCGTTGCCAAATTCGCGGTAGACAAAGCTTTTGTCAGAAGATTTGGGATTTGAAGAAGACATAAAATGAATGTTTAAGAAAAATTTCAAAGGCAGTGGAAACTTCTACGCAACCATTCTGCTGGGATATCAATTTCTAGGCTAACATCACAAATCCATTGCCAGGGATTCAAAGTAATTGGGCATTTGGCATTGGGTATCGAAGAAGAATCTAGCTTCCAGTCTCCAGATATAACCTAGATATGCCCCAGACTTTCTATAATAATTAAGTCATTCCCGTCATTGAAAACAGCCTGTGACTACTACTCCCCTATCTCCAAATTCAACTGCTCAGGTTCCAGACACGCTAGGTCGCTTTGGACGCTTCGGCGGTAAGTATGTACCTGAAACGCTGATGCCTGCTCTTACTGAACTAGAAACAGCTTATCAGCAATATCGTAATGACCCTGGTTTTCAAGCAGAATTACAGCAGTTGTTACGGGACTATGTAGGACGTGCTACACCATTATATTTCGCTGAACGTCTGACTGCTCATTACGCCCGACCCGATGGCACGGGGCCACAAATTTACTTAAAACGCGAGGATTTAAATCATACTGGCGCTCATAAAATTAATAATGCCCTTGGTCAGGTATTGTTGGCAAAGCGCATGGGTAAGCAACGGATTATTGCCGAAACGGGTGCTGGCCAACATGGAGTTGCCACAGCTACAGTTTGTGCTCGTTTTGGGCTGGAATGCGTAATATACATGGGCGTTCATGACATGGAACGTCAAGCTTTAAATGTGTTCAGAATGCGATTGATGGGGGCAGAAGTGCGTCCGGTGGAAGCGGGAACTGGAACCCTCAAGGATGCTACTTCTGAAGCAATCCGCGATTGGGTGACAAATGTAGAAACAACTCACTACATTCTCGGTTCAGTAGCAGGCCCCCATCCTTACCCGATGATGGTACGTGATTTCCATGCAGTAATCGGCCAAGAAACTCGCGCCCAAGCAATGGAAAAGTGGGGTGTATTGCCTGAGATTCTCTTGGCTTGTGTGGGTGGTGGTTCCAATGCTATGGGACTATTTTATGAGTTTATGAATGAGCCTTCTATACGGTTCATTGGGATTGAGGCAGCAGGAGAAGGTGTTAATACTGAAAAACACGCAGCAACCTTGACAAAAGGACGAGTTGGTGTATTGCATGGAGCCATGAGCTATCTTCTGCAAGATGAGGATGGGCAAATCATTGAGGCACACTCAATTAGTGCAGGTTTAGATTATCCCGGTGTGGGGCCAGAACATAGCTATTTGAAAGATATCGGTCGCGCTGAATACTATAGTGTGACGGATGCAGAAGCTTTAGCGGCATTCCAGCGATTGTCAAAATTGGAGGGGATTATCCCGGCATTAGAAACAGCCCATGCGATCGCCTACCTCGAAACCCTGTGTCCCCAACTAACCGACAGTCCTCGGATTGTAATTAACTGCTCTGGGCGTGGTGATAAGGATGTACAAACAGTAGCCAAGTTATTAATGGATGCGTAAATATACGTTAGCGACGTAGGAGTATCTGACTCACGAACGCTAACGTAATTCATAATTCGTAATGAGAAAGTCAGATTTCCTCTGGGTTTCTTTCTTTGTTATGTCCAGTCTTATTTTGGGAGAATTGGTCTTAGATGGCAAAAATAGCTAAGGGGAAACGACCTACTTAGATAATCCGCAAATTGATAAATTGTTAGCGATCGTCATGGCTTTGACTGATGAGGTGTCCGTGCTGCATGAGCGGGTAGACACCATTGAACGGTTGTTAGAGGAAAGGTATTTTATCACCTTCTGAGATTGAAGCTTACGAGCCGGATGCCAAAGTAATCAAGGAAGGGGAAGAGTGGTGTGCAGAATATATTGCGCGAGTGTTGCCTGTGGTACAGGAAGAGTTAGAAACCTTTAGCCAAGGCTAGTTGAAATCACGCAGAAATTTTACTGAATAGATCCGTGCAATCTATATCTTACACTTTGCAGCCTCAAATTTAACGATCGGTTTTTACTGTGTTTTAGACAAAAATAAAGCTATTGAATATACCTATAAACAGTAAAATAGCTGAAGTTTGAAGACAGATAAGCATAATTTAGAACAAAAAAACTCAAAAAACCTAGTAATTACACTCTGTAAGTACTTAAGTACGATATGTGGTTATCTAAAAACAATAATACTAGTGGTAGAAAATAGTTAGCCATTAAATAGTAGTATTTGTTCGTAAAATCATGAAATCAACCGCTTACTGGTAGTTTTTGCACATATAAAGGTATAATTAAAGCTATATAGACTTATAATCAATTTGTCACATTGATATTAGTTAGTTAGATTGTCTAAAAGTTTACTTTAGGCAAATGATTAAAACAATTTTTTACACTGTTGCTTTAGGCACTATGATTCTTGGTAGTGGAGCGATCGCTACTCCTGTAACAAATCCAGCTTTTATGCCAGAATCTTCAAATGTATTAAATAATACTGGCTATATTGCAGCTAGCATCAATACTGCTGCTCTAGAACAGTCAATTTTCAACAAAATTAATGATTACAGAGCTTCCCAAGGGCTAGCAAAGCTGACTCTTAATTCTGCGATCGATAATCAAGCCAGGATTCACAGTCAGAATATGGCTAATGGTAAAGTTCCCTTTGGACATACAGGATTTTCAGAACGTGTTAAAGCAATCGGTATTCCTTACAGTTCAGCTGGTGAAAATGTCGCTTACAACCAAGGATATAGCGATCCTGCGACGATAGCTGTTCAAGGCTGGCTCAAAAGTCCAGGGCATCTAGCCAATATCAGAGGTAATTTTAATAAAACGGGGATTGGTGTCGCTAGCAACAGTAGAGGCGAAATCTACTTCACACAAATTTTCCTTCGTTGATAGATGTGGTGAAATTTAGGTTTTTTCTTAAATTCCCCAGGCTTCAGCCTGCTAGCAAAGCTTTTGCTAGATGTTGAATAATGTAGTTTCAATGACATTTATCTGCTGAATACTACATTATTTTTTACTAATTCATGAAAATCCCAAATTATCAGCAAAAATAACCGTGATTTTACGATGCTGACCTATTGAAGTATTGACAATTGGAAACGATTTTTTATACTTCCTATATAAGGATGTAGCCACATTGCCAAAATTCATCAATCCTTAATAGTATCGTGCTATATATCGTCGGAACAATAGGGTAGAGTATAAGTCTTATATCTCTACATATTACGTAATTCTCCATGTTCCGACAAACTGCTTTTGGCATCGCTTTAAGTGCGCTTGTCCTTGCTAGTGGGTTAACGGCTGTTCCGATACCAAATCATCCTTCTACGAATACATCCACCCGTAATAAGCTGTTGTCGCTTTTTTCGAGTCAGGTTGCAATATCGACTCCTACTTTTAAAACTACGGAGCTAGAAAAATCCGTTTTTAAGGAAATTAATCGATATCGGGCTTCTAAAGGACTGCCAAAGTTGACCCTAAATGCAAATATCACTCGACAGGCAAGAATTCATAGTCAGAATATGGCTAAAGGTAAAACCCCATTTAGCCATCAGGGATTTGAACGGCGAGTCAATGCTATCCCTATTCGCTACAGCAGTGCGGCGGAAAATGTTGCTTTCAATCAGGGATATAGTAACCCTGTGGATGAAGCTGTTACTGGTTGGATCAAGAGTCCCGGACATCTAAAGAACCTTAAAGGAAATTACAACCTGACTGGAATTGGCGTTGCTACTAATAATCAAGGCGAAGTCTACCTTACACAGCTTTTTTTTCGCACTAGGTAGATTTAATTTCTGATTGTTTTGCACAATAATAATGTAGTGTCTGACAAGACTTATATTTGCTGGACACTGTTATTATTTTTGAACAATTCATGACATTACAAGATTTTCAGGTGAGCGATCGCGATCTGGGCGACGCAGCCCTAGTAGAGTATTTAGAATCTACAGCGATCGCAGTTGATACAGAAACGATGGGATTGCTGCCACAGCGCGATAGGTTGTGTCTTGTCCAGTTGTGCAACGAATTCGGGAAAGTGACTGCAATCCGCATAGCTAAGGGACAAGCTAATGCTCCAAACTTACAAAAACTCTTGTCGGCGACGAATGTCGTAAAAGTGTTTCACTTTGCTCGCTTTGACCTTGCCACTTTGCGAGCTAATCTGGGGATTCAGGTTAGACCTGTTTTTTGTACCAAAATTGCCAGTAAATTAGCCCGTACTTACACAAATCGCCACGGACTTAAAGATGTGGTGCAAGAGTTAGAACAAGTAGAACTGGATAAAAGTTCTCAAAGTTCTGATTGGGGTAACGCTGCTAGTTTGTCTGAAGCTCAACTGAGTTATGCTGCCAATGATGTGCGCTATTTACTTAGTGTGCAACATAAGCTAACAGAAATGCTCAAACGAGAAGAACGTTGGCAAATTGCTCAAGAATGTTTTGAATTTCTGCCAACAATAGTTTCGTTGGATTTATTGCAGTTTAAAGATTTGTTTGAACATTGAGTCAACACTAAACCTCTTGTAAAAGTTTTTGCTCTGGAGTACAAGCATTACAAGAGGAAATATTGTATCTTTTAATTCCTGAATTGTGACTTCTGTAACCATAAGAAATCAAGATTAGACCTCTTGGAAAAATTCTTTAACACCCATCCCTAAAGTTTCCCCACAAGCAAGGAGGGGAGATTTTAATATAAGCCAAAGGTAGAGTGGGGTTCTCATTATTGATTTATGCAAGAGGTCTATTGCTAATTTTCTAAGTTATTTTTCGCCTACGATCCAATATTGGAATCATCGCTGCCTTTAGGGGCCTTAGATTCACTAATGCCTTCTTTGACATTATTGACTCCCTCTTGAATGCCTTCCTTGAGATTACTGGCTCCCTCTTGAATATTATCCTTGAGGTCACTAGCTCCTTTTTTAATGGCTTCCGTCGCGCTAGGGCCTCCCTTTGGCAGATTTTCTTGGTGACTTTTTAGCCGATCTACAACATTGTACTCATCTGCACCTGGGGGAGTTGTTGATTCAATAACGCCTTCTGTTGGGCCACCGATAGCCTTCCATGCAGCAAGACCACCTTTGAGTTGCGAGACATGCTCAAATCCATTAGAACGCAGTTGTTGTGCGGCTTGGGCAGATTGTTCTTCGTTAGCACCGTAAACGTAAATATCACGGCTTTTATCTAAAGAAGGGACTGCACGCTGTACCAATTCATCTACTGGCATTGGCATAGCTCCCATAATATGGCCTTCGTTGAAGGTGTTGCGATCGCGCACATCCAGTATTGTAAAAGCTGGTTCGCCCCATTCTAGACGAGACTTCAATGTATGAGCATCAGACTGTCCTTCTACTGGTGGCTGGGGGGGAATTATGCCGCCGACTAAATTGTTAACCATAAGTATTCCTGACTTGACGATATTGATAGCAATTTAACGGACTAAACATATTGAATTACTCTTTCTTTGGGCTGAATTCACTTAAAATCACTCTTGAGGTAGAGTACCTAATTAAAATATTTTCTACCATTGAATACATTGCAAAATCAGTCATATTAGACTATTAAAAGAAAGTTGTTTTTATATTAATTATATTAAACATATTTAAAATTCGATTTGTGATATTTCATTTTTAAAAAAGATTGTGAATAAAATTGAAATATTCAGCTATTAGTACAGGAACTACGTGTATTTTCAATATCTGCGATCGCTAAGAATAACGCCTTATAGCTTTTCATAATCAAATGAGTTACATCAGAGCAAACTAGGAGCTTGCTCTAAGCTCAACTTTATCCAAAATTAAGAACTCAGTTTTCTTGATACGGCAAAAATCCTAGCTTTTTGGCAAAAACTTTTTCGATGTCACTGATTCTCGGTGAAATCGAAAAAATAAAGCTACTGTCCCACAAAGGTTTCAGCATCAGCTTAAGTGTTCCTAAAAAATAGATAAAGTCGAGCTAAGAGCATGTTTTAAAAGTCCTCAAGCCATTCTTCTTTAACCTCTTTTCTCTGTGTTCTCTGTGCCTCTGCGGTTAAATAAAAGACTTTTAAACCGCAGAGACGCTGAGGGCGCAGAGAGAAAAAAGAGATTTTATAAGTCACCTTGAAAGGGCTTTAAGTATTAAAATTTAAAATTATACAAACTTCATACAATCAATACTTCTACAATTTATTAGCATTACAATGGCTAAAGTTTTGATAAACTTCATGGAAGATTAATTGTAAACAGTTACTACAGTAGCGATCGTACTCAGCAGAGACGCGCGTGAATACACTATTAACAGAAACACGTAAAGCAAAACTGGCGCAACGAATCGCCCAATCTACAATAGGCAGCATTATGGTTATGGTTCCCGCTACTACTCCCAAAATTCTGATCGTCGATGACGACTTTAGTGTGCGAAATCTGGTCTATCGTTTTTTAAGCCGGAAATATCAGATAGAGTCCGCAGCAGATGGTAAGACTGCCTTATCGTTGTTTGAGCAATTCAACCCGGCCTTAGTGATTCTGGATTGGAATTTGCCGGATCTTAATGGTTATAGCCTCTGCCAAGAAATGCAGAGCCGTACTAATGTTTTAGTGCTGATACTGACCAGTAGGACTGACGAGGCTGATAAAATTAAAATCTTAAGCGCAGGTGCTGATGATTTCATGACTAAACCGTTTAGTCTTGCAGAAGTTGAAGTTAGAGTGGAAGCTCTTTTAAGACGGATACGCTACATCAACCCCTCCCCGACACAACGGATCATTTTTAAGCAGTTAGCAATTAACCCAGAGGGCCGGGAGGTAACACTTAACGAGAAACCTCTTGCTTTAACAGCACTGGAATTTAATATCTTACATTTTTTGGCAAGTCATCCTAATCAGGCTTGGAGTCGTCCACAACTAATTCAAAAAATTTGGGGTTGCGACTACGTGGGAGATGGCCGAGTGGTTGATGTGCATATTGGTCAGCTTCGCAAGAAAATGGAAGTCGATGCCAGCATACCGGAGTTTATTAAAACTGTGCGGGGCTATGGTTACAAGTTTGAAGTACCTGACGAAAATACTAATTCCTGAGCTTTCTGATTTCAGAAGTAGTTCATAAAAAGAATGACTCAGATAAGTGAGCATTAGTATTATTGCTGATTCAAACAGTTTTACCGAGGATTAACCGTATGACTTGTGCTAATTTGGGACGTTGATCCAAACTGATTTAGAGAAAGGCTTTATCTAGTGCTAAAACCAAAAGTGCAACTACCGCCAATTCAAAATAGGTGATTTTGCCTTGTCACCTGAGTACGTGAAAGATTTTCCTTACTTTGAAATTTACTAAATCCACCAAAAATTATTAGAGTGAATCTAACGGATTTAACCGATAGCCCACCCAATCTAAGGCAAACCATTGCGCCCTTTCTCTATCAGCGATGGGTGTGCAGATAAGCTAATGAGGATTTAAGTTGCATAAAAGCAGGTCTGTAGCCCCTACGACAACCGAATCAACCTGGAAAGATGAATAACGATTAGCTTACTATTCGATCTCGTCAAATAGACGGCTTTGGACTCTGACTTGCGTAGGCTAGCAAAAATCGCCAGGTATCGCTCCACAAATTCTACAAGGTTATCGGGGGCAAATCACCGAAAAAAGTATACTTGGGTCTTGGCTCAACCTTTCAAATTAACCTTCCCCTCAAGCTTTGACCCATCTTGATGAGATAAAAATTTTTCACTACTGTGATAGCTTCTTCGCCATTTTTCCAGATGCTCTATAGATATTGATTTAGAAATGACGTTCACGCTATTTCCTCGCCAAGCAACTTCTGCATCTGTTGTAAAAACCCCGCATTCTAATTGATCTAGCCTTATATTCCAATATTCACTAAACCGGCCTTTCAAAGTAATAACTTGCTCAAATACCTTATTTCTGTGTTTATTTCTTCTTTTTCTTTCAGTAGCTCCTGTTGCTTCTGTATCAATAAACTTGGTTTCAATTAAAAACAGGCTTCCTTTAAAGGTCTGATAGACAAAATCACACTTTCCTAAATCTGTATAATCTGAAATTGGAGATTTTTCAAATAACAGTAATTCAGCGCACGAGGGAAATAAGTCTTTAATATTCAGAAATAAATAAGCTTGCAATAAAAGTTCCTTATCATAAGGAAATAAGATAACTCCTTCAAAAAATTTTTTAATGTCCTCCTGAGTTTGGGGTTGAATGATTTTACAGTATGAAACAAATTTATGTAGCTCGTTCACGATCATCAAGTTATAACTCCTTCCCCCAGTCGCAGTCTTAAGGGTCTTAGCATAAAAATATACCATCGCCTCAGGTAAATCATCATCCGCATAAGTAACTAAAAAAACTATTGCAAGCCTGCATACTTAAGGCAATTTACTGTTGACGGTTCAGTAAAACTGATTGTTAAGCTGCTTTTCAGTATTAGTGAACTTTTCACTTCTGGCTTCAGATACCAGTCAAGGACTTGATATGAGCAGGAAAACTGGCATTTTGCAAAGCTTGAACGGTTATTCTAGAATCTTGTACGCAAAATTGCCAACCCAAGCGAACAAGTTTCCGAGAATTTTCAGTTTGTATAATTCCGATCACTGGCATTTTTGCCTTTTCTTTGTCTCCTGAGTGTTCTTGCAAAATTATTTTCAAGCGATGTAGTTCATCGATATTACCTGCTTGCTGGGGATTTAATTCCACCATTACCATTTGTACTGTTTCCACTGGCTCTGCATCTTCAAGAATAAATTGAGTTTGCTCGTCACGTCGATCTACTTTTCCCCAAATAATCAATCTAGTGTCAACTTGGAGTAGGGAGCTAATGCGTTCATAGGTTTTAGGAAAGACTACAGCTTCTGATTGTGTAGTGAGGTCTTCTATCTGCAAAATTGCCATTTGATCGCCTTTTTTAGTAACCACTTTTTTGACGTTATTCAACATGACAACTGCACAAAGCCTTATTTCTTCCCTTTGCTCTCCCAGTTGCGAAAGGTTAATTGGAGTCAAAAGTGGTGTTATTTGCCGTAAGGATTTCAATGGATGATCTGATACATAAAATCCTAATAATTCTTTCTCCATCTGCAACTTTTTCTGTGGTGGCAAGTCCATCACAGGTTTAGATTTGGGAGCAGTTTCAAAGGCATTATTTGCTCTTTTGGTGGGAGTAGAAGAAAATCCGTCGCCTAATAAATCTAAGAGATTTCCTTGACCACTAGCTCTGTCTTTAGCGCGAGATTGTGCCCAATCATACACTAATTCTAAGTCGTTAATTAACTGTTGACGGTTGGGTTCAATTTTGTCAAAGGCTCCACAGTAAATCAGCGATTCCATAGTGCGGCGGTTAACAGCACGTAAATCCACGCGATCGCAAAAATCAGCAAGGGATTTAAATCCTGTCTCATTTCTCGCTTCCAAAATACAAGCGATCGCACTCTGTCCGACGTTACGCACTGCCGAAAATCCAAACAGAATTTTTCCTGCCGTTGGCGTAAAATCAACACCAGAACGATTAATATCTGGCGGGTCTATGGAAATACCCATATTTGTACAGTTAGTAATATATCTCTGTACCTTATCGGTATCGCCACTATTAGCCGTTAACAGCGCCGCCATATATTCCAATGGGTAATTAGCTTTTAAATATGCCGTTTGATAAGTCACATAACCATAGGCAGTCGAATGGGATTTATTGAAACAATTAGAAGCTATTAACCCATTTTTGATCGCAAAATTATGGTCATGCTCAACCCCTATGTCATAGACATTTTGTTTTCCTAAATATTTGCGTGTGACTATTTTAATCATCCTAGCCTACCCCCGAAAAAATTTTGCTAACTTGATAAAATGATGACAATTGTAATTCTTGTAATACTATAATAAAAAATTATATCACTATAAAACACTGCTATACTCTTACACAAAAATAGCCAAAATATATCAAACTTTTGGCAAACCCTTAAATAGACAGTTAACAGCTATACAATTGCTGTTTTAAAGCTTATTAGACACGTTCCAATACATATTAATCCGCTTAATCAGATGCTTGGCGAGTAGGAAAGAAGCATGGGATCTCTTGGCTGGGGAGAAAAGTTTTATAAGAGAAGGCAGTTCTTGCTGGAGGAATAAAAGTATTAATGAAAATTTTAGTTGTGGATATAAAGCTTACTAGTATAAAAAGATTTATGTCGAGCGCCTCCTGCCTCCATGCCTCTATCCAATGCCCGATGCGTCAGTTACTATCGTTGAAAAGCAACTCAGTATAAGAGGGTGTAAGTAGGTGAAAGTCGCGTTGATCGTATTTTTAGTGGTGGTTGTGGGATTATTTGTGGTAGTCGAGATCGGACTGCGATCGCTTTTTGGCTTTGGTAATCCCCTGATTTACATTGCCGATGAGCAGATTGGTTATTTATTGGCTCCTAACCAGCGTACCCATCGTTTTGGTAATCGCATTGAAATTAATGAGTATTCTATGCGAGGTAGTCCGCTTAAGAAGACACCTGCACCCTCTGGGTTGCGAATTTTACTGTTAGGCGATTCTATTGCTAATGGCGGCTGGTGGACAGATCAGACTAATACAATATCCACGATGATGATGCGTTCTCTGGCATCATCCACTAATCGTAATTATCAGGAAGTAGAAGTGCTGAATGCTTCAGCTAACTCTTGGGGGCCAAGGAACGAGTTAGCTTATTTACAGAAGTTTAGCAATTTTAACGCTCAAGCAGTAGTGTTATTAATTAATACCGATGATTTGTTTGCTACTGCTCCCACTTCTTTACCGGTAGGACGCGATCGCAACTATCCCAATAGTAAACCTCCCCTAGCATTGGTGGAAGTGTGGCAACGTTATATCGTCAAGCAACAGCCAATTCCCGAAATCAAAGCAGTGCAAAATGAAGCAGGCGATCGCGTGGGGATTAATTTGGAGGCGATCGGCAAGATTCAAGCTCTGAATCGCCAAACCAATAGCCAATTTCTCCTAGCCATGACTCCCTTACTACGAGAAATTGGTGAACCGGGCCCCCGCGATTACGAAATTATTGCACGCCAGCGCTTGAACGACTATACTAAAGCCCAACAAATTAACTATATAGACTTTTTACCGATATTCAATTCAATTGCCAACCCGCAAGGTTTGTATCACGACCACATTCACCTCAACTTACAAGGTAATAAAGTTGTCAGTGAAGTTATGGAGCGATCGCTTTTGGAAATTCTAACGGAAATAGCACTTCCTCAGAGCTACTAAGGTCATTAATCCTATCCAAAAAAAAGGTTCGTAGTGAGCGATTTATTGCTCAATTTCAAATGCCCATAAGCGGTGAGTGGAATTTGTTTTGATGAAGCGAGACAATTCATATCTAATTATCCCCGGTATTACTACATCAGTAACAATCGAATTTGGTTTTTTTTAAGATTATTTCTAGAGCTTTTTTCGCACTGGTCCTTTTAATAAGATTCTAACCCTATCTATGAGATAACGACCAACTAATTTAAATTTATTCAGAGAATATTTTTAACTGAAATAGTGTAATTTAGCTAATATTAAACCTTAAATCTCCAAGAAATACCTTAACTTCTGTGGAGTTAGTTTTTATACCAATAATTTAAACAATATGTTTAAATATTATTTTTAGTAAATCTCCTTGTGTAAAAGGCTTAGTTAAATAACCTGATGCTCTTACTATCTTAGCTTTAGCTCTATCTAGAAATCCTAATTTTTCTGACACCATAATCACAGGTGTATTTTTAAAATTTGAGTGTTTACGCAGCAAAGAGCAGAGTTCATACCCATCCAAATTAGGCATTGAAATATCCAACAAAATGATGTCGGGTTTGGTGTGAACAATCTGCATTAAAGCCTTTAAAGAATCGGTGACTCCCACAACAGAAAATATTTGCTCATCTAAATAACTTTTAATAGTATTCAATATTGTAGGGCTGTCATCAATACAAAAGATCGTGTAGATTTTTTTGTCAGCAGGTGGTTTGGTGATTTGCTGACTCCTATGTTCATTGGTATTAATAGAATAGGTTGGCGGCTTATAGCCGTTTGTTGTAGACCAGTTTGGTGTACTTTTGCTTTTAGGTTTTAGCTCATTTATTTTGAACAATTCTGAAGGGTTGGATTGAGAAGTTGGCGATGTCTGACGATAAGCCGCTTCTCTTCGGGGTGTTTGACATCGTTCAACTAGTAAGCGGAGATTCAGATGACAAAACTTTGGCATATCATCGAGAAAGCTTTCAGGGATAAATTCATAGCTCCCCTCGTCTAAGTTCAAAAATGACTCCAGAACTTCTAGCGCCAATCGCTCTATCAGTATCGCCGCTTGAGAGGGACTGATATATTTCTGATTGACTAACCAACAAATAGCCAAATAATCTGGGTTCGGTATTGCCTGATTTTCAATACCAGTTTCAAATATCGCCCGCAACTGTTCGTGGATTTCATGAGGGAGAGTAGAAATTTGCTGACTCAAGCGTTGCAAATTTCTGTAGAGTGGCTCAAACATTTTCTCTGAATAGCAGGCATAAATTAGTTTACCCTCGTCTACATATATCGACCAAGAGCCTGATGTGCTAAATACCTGCAAACAACCAGTAACCGACTTACCAGTGATTTTTTTCAACAAAGATAAAGGCTGAAGCTTTTGGAAAAATCTGTATCTACTAATCGGAAGTGTCTTCATTAGGATGGTTTTGGAATAAAATTAACATTTGTTTGCACGTAAAATTAGTGAATTACCTTTTCAGAATTCACTGCGACTTTGTTGGAAGCACTATCAGATAAATATAGCGGTCACATTTGAGTTAGTACAGAGATTCCACACCCCCCAACTCTTAATTCACCAATCTCTGTTAAGCTATAAAGCACGAGTTACAAATAAACCAATCCATGTTATTGCCCAATGGCAAAATGGCCTGACTGGTTGTCAGGATATAGTATTTCAAAAATTAGATCGGTTTTCTGTATCTTTCGCTAATCTAGCCAATCTAACAGTAACTCAAGTGCAACGCATAGACCATTGGCTCTCGCCCATCAGTCACAAAAGCATCATTGGTATCCGTATTTAGCAGCCTAAAATTGTAGATACACTTTAGTTTTCGTGCCAAGGTTGTTTTGCCTCTGATACTAAAATTGAAAACGACCAAAATCTACTGTAATATAGATGAAAATGGTTCTAAATCAAGGCTTTTGAGCATTAAATCCGCGCTGACGAACAATGTTTTTGCAGTCGTGACGAAAGTCGTAAAGCACTTCTGCTTGAAGTTTATTCTTGAGGCTAACTTTTTCAAGAGAAAACGTATTATTAGAAACTAAGCATTAAAAAGTTAAATGTCTTACTTAGGTTTGTGATTGTAGAGCAACCCTTAGTCTTGGGATTGGGTAAGATTATCACTTGCACAATAAGAATGGTAAAGCTCCGACTAAGGATGAGTTAGCTGGTAATTGCCGCCCTGATGGTGTGTGGTGAGATGCAACGGGCAACCAAATCAGCAGAAGGGAATTTCTTCATAATTACTGGAGACGGTTTCTAATGTTGTGTGGGGCTAAATAGTCACTCTGCACAATTTGAAGTGATAAATTCAAGAACTTGCAGCGAAATTCTTGATTGGTAGTACATACCTGCAAAATAGCTCTTTTCTGCTAGATGGTAGATAACAAGTAAGTAACCACTAAAATTCAGATTACTATAATTTTCAAAAAAAGTTAGCATAAATATATAAACTTCATGATAAATCAGTAAAGTAAACATGAAAACTAATTAATATTATTTTTCAGTATTTATTTGCTCAGATGTCCGGGAAGGCTGAGAATGTACAGTTAAAGATAATTTTGTATGTATATAGTAGTTTTCAGTTGAGTAGGTACTGAACCCCACCTCCAAGCCAGAAAGGGGGCTAATATGTACCTCATGTGCTTAGAAAACACTGTATTAAATTACACTTATAAATGAGTGAATCATTTTATAATAGCAATTTTTCTGAAAATCTCAAGTTTTAAAAGTCACAAGTATAAGTAGAAAATTATCCGTAATCGCATTCATGCATAAGGTATATTTAGCAAAAAGACGCAAAGAATTTCTTTGCGTCTTTGGCGTGAGATTTAGAACTAGATATTCTCACTGTTATAATTCTCCATCTACTTAAACTTGCTCCCGCCAGCACCAGCTTAAAAGCGTACCACCTGCCACCAGCTTAACTATTTCCAGTACCCAATAACTGCCGTGCAGTACATTCATTGTCGATGGAATAGCAGCAGCTTCAAATAGGTTGAGTTGAACTCCTATGGCGCACATCTGCGGAGTTAAGAAATAGGTGTCAAGCACAGCTATAGTTAGCAGCAGCACAGATAAAACAATACTGCCAATACTCCAGTGATATCGGGTTTTGCTCAAAGCTAGTGCCCCAGTCAGGACTATAGCAGCAGATAATAATTCCATCCGATTGAAGTTCCAAAAAATCGTATAGCCTGCTGTCGTAAAACCAGCTTGGCTCATCATGCCAGAAAGATAAAGGCTAGGCATAATTACCCAGTCTAAAACTAAGCTAGCACTGAGCCAAAAGCCCAGAGTTAATATGATCGCGGTTTGCCAAATTGGCCGTTTGAATTCAAAGTTAGAAATAGCAGTCATAAAATAATTGCGTATGTTGTATTTCTTAGTTTGTAACTTTACTAGCAGTTTGACAAGAAATATCAACTAACCTTTACAAAGCGATCGTTCTTAATTATTAACTCAATCCACCCAAGATTTTTTAAACTTAGTTAAGAACTATTAAGATATTTTAAAAAGTAATTTACATAAATTTTGTCTGTTAGAAATACTGAATTTTTTATATCAAAAGTAACTAAGCGATCGCGGCAACTGGAATGATGAATGATAGGTTTAAGTTTAAATTGATACAAAGACAGATTGCCAAAATCCTTAATTTGTTACAGCCTTCTCTTTCTGAAGCATCCTCTGTGGATTCAGTAAGTCGGCGAGAAAATTTCAATATATGTAAACTCAATTGTTTTAAAAACCCCGGCGTTGCATAAATGCGGGATGAATTGGCGGTTGAAACCGTTGAAAATTAGTTCCAAATTGGGCGAAATCATCCCCTGATTAAGCAACGCCGTTTTAAACCCCTAAATTTATTTATGGGGTTTACCAACTGAGTCTCCAGCATAGCTGCCTGCTGCCTTCTCATGTTGGTTTTCAAAAGTTTGTGGTTTACTCAACATTGTCTGTTTTATACGCAGACATGAGTAATAGCAAGTTGTCTTTGATCGTATTATTTGCTCAAAAGCCAGTCGGAGTTGTAGAACAGTGGGATGAATTGGGGCAAGCAGGGGAATCAGGGGCAGAATTTTGGAAGTTGCTATATCATTTCGCAACTATGCAACGCCAGCTAGCCTAGTAGAGATTTTGATTCTAAAGAAGATTAATTTTGGAAATATTGTATAATGTCACGTTCAAATAAGCCAATCCCATCTTCTGTATAAAATATCTATCTTTAGACATAGTTTTTTAAAAATATATTGTTATCCAGTACACTTCGCATGGTGGATTGACTTAAATTCATTAACATATGTTATGATTTTCATTATTCTAATGTTATGATTTGTGTTGTAATTTTAATTTATCATCTGGTAAATTATTTGCTAAATTAAGCTAAAGTAGTTTAATTGAGAACTTTAAAGACAATTCAAGCGAACTTAGAAGTTTTTAACAGACAACCGTTCCTTAAATAAAGTTAAAGTTTTGTTACTATTAACTCAGATATTTTTTAATTCTGAATTTTTAGGAGTTACCGAGGTAGGTATGCTGAATACTGAGCAGTAACTTGATTGAATGAAAAAAGAATTTTACTACCATTCTGAATAGAGTGTAGTGAGTCATGCTATCTGAGAATTAATCATGCCTGGAATCTCAAATGTCAGCCTGGAGATAGACAATATGAATAGTTTACTAGGATAGTAATTTTGCAAAGTCTAATGATTGGAAAGTTGCTAGAGACAAACATAGTGGAGTTAATAAAAATTCAAATAAACTTCCTAAAAGTCCACTGTTATTCTGAAGCAAATAGAATATAGCGAGTTTAGCGATATAAGGTTTGATAGTAATGCTAAAAAACAGCGAACTAACGATTAATCAGGGTTCTAATCTCAAATTTAAGCTTGGGGATCAACGATACGATAAGTTTTCTAGGCTAGGATTTTTGCGGAATCGTACAGTTGGAAAGCCACTAAAAATTAAACAAACATAGTGGAATAAATGTCAATTAAGATAAATTTTCCTCTCAGTAAAGTCAATAATCCCGAAAGAAAGAATGCAAGTATTATGGCAAAATCTTGCTAGTGGGACTAGTTGACTAGTTTAGAGGTTATCTTAAATTAGAGACTAGCATACCTACAGAATTTACTCCAATGAATGGTGTTGTTTAATAACATTGCCAGTCATAAATTTAAGTAAGCTTTTTTCTTGAAAGCTCATTTAATGATCTCTTTAATCTCAAACGATAAAGAGCAGTATCTCCTGCTGGCACACATTAGGGTAAATCGGAATTATTACCGAAATCTCACAATTTTTTAATTGGAATAAGGTCAAGACACATGAATAAAGTTCAAGCATCATTTGAAGCTACAGAATCTGCATTTCACGTCCAAGGTTATGAAAAAATCGATTTTAGTCTTGTCTATGTGAACGGTGCATTTGATATTGAAAACAGAGAAATAGCAGATAGCTATGCAAAATTTGGTCGCTGTCTGACTGTAATTGATGCTAATGTCCATGAACTTTATGGCGATCAGATCAGGTCGTATTTTAGACACTATGACATTGAACTGACAGTGTTTCCGATCATGATTACAGAGCCAGCTAAAACCCTTGCAACGTTTGAAAAAATTGTTGACGCTTTTTCGGATTTTGGCTTAGTTCGTAAAGAACCAGTCTTAGTTGTCGGTGGTGGTTTAGTTACTGATGTGGCTGGGTTCGCTTGTGCTTCTTACCGCCGCAAGAGCAACTATATCCGCATTCCTACCACGTTAATTGGTTTGATTGATGCAGGTGTAGCGATTAAGGTAGCAGTTAATCATCGCAAGTTGAAAAATCGCTTGGGAGCATATCATGCACCTTTGAAAGTGATCCTGGATTTCTCATTTTTGAAAACCTTGCCAACGTCTCAAGTTCGTAATGGGATGGCAGAGTTGGTGAAAATTGCTGTAGTTTCTAACTCCGAAGTCTTTGAACTGCTATACCAATATGGCGAAGAACTGCTTTCCACTCACTTTGGACATGTGAATGCTACACCGGAAATTAAAGAGATTGCCCATAAAGTCAACTATGAGGCAATCAAAACCATGTTGGAGTTAGAGACTCCTAACTTGCATGAAATAGACCTCGATCGCGTCATCGCCTACGGTCACACTTGGAGTCCTACCCTAGAATTAGCACCTCAGATACCCCTATATCATGGTCATGCGGTCAATATAGATATGGCTTTGTCTGCAACCATTGCAGCACAACGGGGCTATATTCCAACAGGAGAGCGCGATCGCATCCTAGACTTGATGAGTCGTATAGGTTTATCACTCGATCATCCTCTACTAGATGGGGATTTGCTCTGGGATGCTACCCAGTCTATAAGCTTGACACGAGATGGCAAACTACGTGCAGCCATGCCTTGTCCGATTGGTGAGTGCTTCTTTGCCAATGATCTGACTCGTGAAGAACTTGATGCTGCTTTAGTTGAACACAAACGTCTTTGTGCTAAATACCCTCGTGGCGGAAAAGGTGTTGACGCATACATTGAAAGTCAAGAAGCCAAGCTAGTAGGGGTGTGAAAATATGACGAGTGTTTTAGGACGAGAAACAGCTAGGCCGATAACGCCACATAGCATCTTAGTAGCCCAGCTACAGCAAACTCTCAAATTAGCACAAGAGAACAACATTTCCGTAGAGATATTAGATTCTTTGCGGCAGGGAGTTCAATTAGCGGCGGGTTTAGATCCCTACTTGGATGATTACACCACCCCGGAATCGAGCGCATTGACAGCATTGGCGCAAAAAACAAGCATTGAAGACTGGAGCAAGCGCTTCAGTGATGGTGAAACAGTGCGTCAACTAGAGCAGGAGATGCTCTCAGGACATCTTGAAGGACAGACATTGAAAATGTTTGTTCATATCACCAAGGCAAAGCGCATTCTAGAAGTAGGAATGTTCACAGGCTATTCAGCCTTAGCAATGGCAGAAGCATTACCAAGTGATGGGCAACTTATAGGTTGCGAAGTAGATCCCTATGTTGCTGAATTTGCTGTTCGTTGCTTTAGTGAGTCTCCCCACGGCGACAAAATCGTTGTGGAAGTAGCACCAGCTCTAGAGACACTCTACAAGCTGGCTGCGAGAAAAGAAGTATTTGATCTGATCTTCATTGATGCAGATAAAAAAGAGTATGTAAAGTACTTCCAGACCATTTTGGATAGTAACTTACTGACTCCCGACGGCTTAATCTGTGTGGATAATACTTTGTTGCAGGGACAAGTTTACCTACCACCCGAACAACGTACTGCCAACGGTGAAGCGATCGCTCAGTTCAACCGTATTGTCGCCGCCGATCCTCGTGTAGAGCAAGTTCTCTTGCCCATCCGAGATGGTATAACCTTGATTAGACGGGTTGTGTAATCGAGAGATAAGGGAGATGAGCAGAGAAGTCTAAGCCAAGGCTTAGACTTCAAAGGGATGAAGAAGATAAGAAGGAATAATTTTTCGCTTGCTTCCTCATCTCCCCTCAAGCTATTTTTTGTAATCGCAGTTGTTATACAAAATACAACAGTACTTAAGAAGAACTTAAGAAGATGAATCATGCCAGTACTTCGTATCCTTCATTTAGTTGGATCTGCATACAATGATTTTTACTGTCAGTTGTCACGCAATTACGCCCAAAGCTGTCTGGTAGCTACGGCAAATCCATCGCTTTATGACTTTTTAATTGCATACATAACACTTGATGGCCAGTGGCGATTTCCTTCCTCTCTCAGTCCAGAAGATATTGCTGTCGCTAAACCGATGTCTCTATCAGATGCCATACAGTTTATAACAGCGCAAAACATTGACCTGATGTTGCCACAAATGTTTTGTCTCCCTGGAATGACTGACTACCGGGCACTATTCGACTTGCTTAAGATCCCTTATATAGGGAATACTCCAGATGTCATGGCAATCACAGCCCACAAAGCCAGAACCAAAGCAATTGTCGCAGCAGCAGGGGTCAAAGTGCCTTCTGGAGAACTGCTCCGCCAAGGAGACGTTCCGACAATTATACCTCCAGCAGTCATCAAACCCGCAAATGCCGACAACTCTTTAGGGGTGTCCTTAGTCAAAGAAAAGAGTGAGTATGACGCTGCTTTGAAGAAAGCATTTGAATTTGCAGATGAGGTAATCGTAGAAACATTCATTGAAGCCGGTCGAGAAGTCAGATGCGGCGCTATTGTCAAAGATGGGGAGCTAATCGGTTTACCCCTTGAAGAGTATCAGATAGACCCGCAAACCAGACCCATCCGCAGCTATACTGACAAATTCAAAATACCAATCGAGGGTGATTTGGATTCAACTGCTAAAAATTATGTCCCAGGTTGGATTGTAGATATTAATGACCCGATCACCCAAAAGGTTCAGCAAGAAGTTAAGAAGTGTCATTTGGCTTTGGGCTGTCGCCATTATAGTTTATTTGACTTCCGGATCGACCCACAGGGACAACCTTGGTTTTTAGAAGCCGGGTTGTTTTGTATTTTTGACCATAACGCGGTGATTGCCTGTACGGCAAACGCAGCAGGAATTCCTTTAAATGAGTTATTTATGACGGCAATCAATGAAGCATTGAGCGTGGTCTAATGTCCGGTCACCTTTTTAGCTTTCTTCTGACTTGGAATAGCACAAGGTATTCGCTAGCGATAAGTAATAGAACTCTAATGTACATGCTTGCTCAAAATAGAGCGATCGCCTGAAAATTTAATGACTTCAAGTGCGTGTGCAACACCTATTTGTACTCCCCACCAGCCAAAGGTTCCACTATCATTTCACAATTACAACTATGAGGGAGCAGATTTTTGCCATATTCCAAAATTTGGGTACTCTTGCATTACTGGCGATCGCATTTCCCTTTAACTGCACCCTCGTACTTGCATCGCTGCTGTGGAATTTTTTCAGCCGATCAGATGCTAATCTTGTGGTTTTGAACGAGAATCCTAAAAATATTTTGATCGGTGGTGGTAGAATGACCAAAACCCTTCAGCTAGCGCGATCGTTTCACGCTGCTGGGCATCGAGTCATTTTATTTGATCTTGACAAATACTGGTTTAGTGGTTATCGATTTTCTAACTCTGTGGCTGGCTTTTACACAGTTCCTGACTCGCAAGAAGACTTAGAAGGCTATACTCAAGCCGTGCGTGCGATCGCCAAAAAAGAAAACATAGATTTTTTTGTCCCGGTAGGTATTTTTGCTGCCAGCTACTTTGACTCCGAGCGCAAACCAGTGTTATCAGGGTGTTGCGAGAGTTTCCACTTCGGCGCTGATACCATGAGTATGCTGGATAACAAGTTTACCTTTGCAGAAATTGCCCGCTCACTCTCGCTATCTGTCCCGAAAACCTTCTTAATTACAGATTCCGAACAAGTTCTTAAATTCGACTTTGCCAACGAAAAGCGCAAGTACATTCTCAAAAGTATTGTCTATGACTCTGTTTTACGCTTGGATTTGACCAAGCTACCAATGGAGTCTCATGAAAAAATGGCGCTTCATGTTAAAAGTAAGCCAATTAGTAAAGATAACCCTTGGATATTGCAAGAGTTTATTCCCGGTACAGAATACTGTACTCACGATACAGTGAGAAATGGTGCATTAACGGTACATTGCTGCTGTGAATCATCTGCTTTTCAAGTCAATTACGAAAACTTTGAACACCCAGAAATTAAAGAGTGGGTGAGTCATTTTGTCAAAGAACTACAACTGACTGGACAACTTTGTTTTGACTTCATTCAGGCGGAAGATGGGGCGATTTATGCGATCGAGTGCAACGCTCGCGCTCACTCTGCAATTACAATGTATTACAACCATCCTGGTTTAGCAGATGCCTATCTTAATAAAGAGCCTCCGGCTGAACCTCTGCAACCCCTGAGTGATAGTAAGCCTACTTATTGGCTTTATCATGAACTTTGGAGACTTAATGAAATTAGATCGTTAAAGCAGTTACAAAAGTGGTTTAAAAATATTTGGCGAGGAAAGGATGCAATCTTTGAAGTTAACGACCCACTACCGTTCTTAATGGTACATCATTGGCACATTCCTTTGCTATTACTCGATAGTTTGCGCTCCTTACGAACTTGGGTGAGGATTGATTTCAACATCGGCAAACTCATACAGTTTGGAGAAGACGTAAAATATAAAACCTCTACCTCTGCAACCCCTAAGTGATAGTAAGTCTAGTTATTGGCTTTAACACGAATAGAGACTTAATCAAATTAGATCGTTAAAGCAGTTGCAATTGTTTAAAAATATTTGACGAGGAAAGGATGCAATTTTGGATGTCACAATTCTAACTATGAAAAAGCATATTTTTGTAGTGTTCCAAAACTTGGGCACTCTTGTATTACTGGCGATCGCATTTCCTTTAAACTGTATCGTCGTCTTAACATCGCTACTGTGGAGCTTTATTAAGCAACCATTCAGTAAGTCAATTGTTGTCAACCCCAATTCCAAAAATATCTTGATTGCTGGCGCTAGAATGACTAAAACTCTTCAGCTAGCGCGTTCATTTCATGCTGCTGGACATCGGGTTATTATAATTGACATTGAGAAATTCTGGTCAAGTGGTAATAAATATTCCAACTCTGTTGCAGGCTTTTATACTGTTCCCGATCCCAGCAAAGATTTAGAAGGCTACATTGAAACCCTACACGCGATCGCTAAAACAGAAAAGATCGACTTTTTTATCCCAGTAGCGATTTTTTCCGTCATCCACTACGATCAAGGCAAGCCACCATTACCAGACTGTGTAGAGTTTTTCCACTTCGATGGTGATGTCACGAAGATCCTAGATGATAAGTTTGCCTTTTCCGAAACAGCGCGATCGTTCGGTTTATCTGTCCCCAAATCCTTCAAAATTACCGATCCCGAACAAGTCCTCAACTTTGACTTTTCTCAGGAGAAGCGCAAATACATTCTTAAAAGCATCCCCTATGATCAAGTGCGTCGCTTGAATCTCACCAAGCTACCTTGCGATACACCATCACAAACAGCAGCATTTGTCAATAGTCTGCCCATCAGTGAGGATAACCCCTGGATTATGCAGGAATTCATCCCTGGAAAGGAATACTGCACTCACACTACCGCGCGAGATGGAGAGTCAAGAATGTACTGCTGCTGTGAGTCATCCGCCTTTCAAGTCAACTACGAAAACGTTGATCAGCGAGAAATTATGCAATGGGCGAGTCATTTTACCAAAGAACTGGGAAAAACCGGGCAACTTTCCTTTGACTTCATCCAGGCAGAAGACGGAACTGTTTACGCGATTGAGTGTAACCCCCGGACTCACTCCGCCATTACTATGTTTTACAATCATCCAGGAGTAGCGGATGCCTATCTTGGTAAAGAGCCTCTGGCTGAATCTTTGCAGCCTCTTGGTGATAGTAAGCCAACCTATTGGCTGTACCACGAAGTTTGGCGGCTGAATGAGATTAGATCGTTTAAGCAACTGCAAACCTGGGTAAGAAACATCAGGCGGGGGAAAGAAGCAATTTTTGAGGTGAGTGATCCCTTACCGTTCTTGATGGTACATCACTGGCAGATTCCCTTACTCATTCTCGACAATTTACGAAGACTCAAAGGTTGGATAAGAATAGATTTTAATATGGGCGAGCTTATAGAATGATACCAATCCGCATTCAAAGCGTAATCTAGTACAGCACGGCGTAAATAAACCACCCATTCCAAATCAATGAAACGCTTAGGCTGTATTCATTTTGACTTTTGACTTTTGACTTTTGACTTTTGACTTTTGACTTTTGACTTCCGCCTTGCGGTACTAGTATGCTCCACATTACCTTCTGGTTTACAAGCCCCAACCGAAAAGTCGTGGGGGAGTTAGCCAGTTATTTTTCCTGAAATGTCCAGACTCCTTCATCCCAATCTGATTCTGTTGGGGGTGATTGTAACCAATGCTGACAACGCAACAGATGCAACATAGCAGCTTTGTCATGCTTATCTGCTGCTAAAACTTTGGCAAACTCGGCTCTAGCAAAGGAAAACTGGCGCTTGAGGTAATACTCGCGCCCTTTGTGATAATGCTCAATCACTTGCAATTTTTCGCTTTCAATAGGATTGGAACGCAAACCCAGTAATTCATATATGGCTACTGGCCCATTTCTACCCTTGACACGAATGTAATCTAGTTCCCTAGCCCAAATCTGATCTTGGCATGGCTTAAAAGTGTTATGGCTAATAATAATATCGCAACCATACTGTTTACTGACACTTTCTAATCGAGAGCCAAGATTAACGCCATCGCCAATGGCGGTAAATTCCATCCGCTTACTAGAGCCGATATTCCCACTAATCACGGTATCTGAGTTGATACCAATGCCGATTTTAATTCTAGGCTTATCATCTGTATAGCGACGCTGATTAAATTCGTGCAGACGATGGCGCATTTCTAAGGATGTTTGCACTGCCATCCAAGCGTGTTCTTCCAATGGTAGGGGAGAACCAAACACAGCCATGATGGCATCGCCGATATATTTATCAAGAGTGCCTTTATGTTTAAAGACTGCCTCCACCATTGATTCAAAATATTCATTAAGCATACTCACCACTTCTTCTGCTTCTAAGTTTTCCGTCAAAGTGGTGTAGCCGCGAATATCGGAAAATAAAATCGAAACTTCTTTGCGATCGCCTCCTAATTTAGCGTCATCTAATTTCAGCAATTCTTCGGCTAATTCCTGAGTCATGTAACGGTACATCGTACTCTTGAGCCGCTTTTCATCACTGATGTCTTCCATTACTACCAGCGCCCCCCGAACTTGCTCTTGGTCGCTAGCATCAGCTATTGTGTTAATCGATAAATTGATACTGTGCTGTTCTGTACCAGTAGTTAAGAGTGTGCGATCGGGGTAATATTGCTGGCGACCTTTTAAGTCGGCTGCATGTAAAGCATCCTGATACCACTTGCTAAAGTCACCTTCTTTGATGCCGATCGCATCAGTAACTAATTTGCCTTCTAAACGGTCTTCTGGCTCCAATCCTAGCAAACGTTTGGCACTTTCATTGGCGGCGATAATTAACCCCGTTTTATCAGTGGAAACTACTCCATTGGAAAGACTACGCAAAATGTCCCGTTGCATTTGTTCTTGTTGCTTAACTGTGGCAAACAACTGAGCATTTTGCAGCGCAACTCCCGCTTGAATATTAAAAGCTTCCATAAATTCTTCATCGTTGCGGTCAAAACTAGCTTGGAAGCAGTCGGGAGCTTTGGGCCAATCTGCTGGATTATAAGGTGGAAGATCCCCACTTTTCTTTTTATTTACGAGTTGGGTAACGCCAATCAGTTGTTGATCGGCGTTAAATACTGGCATACAAAGCAAGCTACAGGTGCGATAGCCATTTTGCTGATCGAGTTGTTTGGCAGTATCAGAGTCAGGATGGTAGTACAAATCAAAGGCAATATTCAATTTCTTGCCAGAAGCCGCTACTATACCAGCAAAGCCTTTACCTACGGGGACTCGTAACTCCTTAATTGAACCATCATCTTGGGTGATTTTCGTCCATAATTCATGGCGATCGCGGTCTATTAACCATAGTGTACTGCGATCGGCATTCATCAGTTCTTTGGCTTCATCCATTACCCGCTTCAGGGTGTCTTCTAAGTCGAGACTGCTTTGAGATAAAGACTTGATCGCCTTCATCAGCGCCGCCACTGCTCTTTGTTTTTGAGTGGCTACATAAAAAGAGCGCGAGGATTCTAAAATTAGGCGAATCGAAGGGGCAAATTCTTGAAATAATTGTTCGTCACCACAGATAAAACCTTTGGTATCAATCCGCTCTGCAAGTGGAAAATCGGGATTATTCGCACATTTTAATTTATTCAGTAATTGCACTACCGCAACTAACTGTCCATGTTCATTCAATAATGGCAAAGCCAGCATGGTGTAAGTGCGGTAGCCAGTTCTTTTTTCTTGTTCTTGGGCAAAATGCGATCGCGGATCGTTATAAAAATCAAAGGGAATATTAATAACTCGCTTAAAGGTGGCGACTTCCCCAGCAATGCCTTTATCGGCGGGGATGCGAATTTCTAAAGAGCGATCGCCCTCACCCTCAGCTAGAATCGACCAGAGTTCTTGTTTTTCTTCATCCAATAAAAATATCGTCGTCCGGTCTGCCCCCAGTAATTCCCCGGTTTTCAAGGTAATCGAATGCAACATTTCTTGCAGAAGAGTTTCAAATCCCTGAGAATCCAGCATTGACAGGGTTTGATGGACAATCTGTAATTTTTGCTCGACATCCTGAACGACCTGTTTAAAAGTATCTTGAGTCAGAGGAGCAAGAAACGTAGAAAAAGTTCCTTGTCTTGTGGCAAGAGCACCCACAGGAGCAGAATTTGCTTGTAATTCGAGGTTTTCTTGGTTGTGAACACCAATCATCAAATCGGTGGTCTCCCCACAACTTCCTTGATACACTGACATAATAGGTTTTTTATATAGCAGGATGAGATTTTAGATGTAACAATGCAACTAAATTTATGTAAGTGGTGCTAAAAGGAACAATTCCTTGATGTTATCCATAGTTTAATCGCTTGTTTAGCTAGCGTCATCCTGAGAAGCAAGGTGGAAGCCAATTACTTATGACTACAGTACAGATGTAGTAATACTCAGAACCCTTGCTACCATTTACACATAAGTCTTGTGAGAATCGTCAACAGGGCTATTTCATTCTCATCACACCCTGAAAAGGCTTTTTCCGCACTCCCCACTCCCTGTATACGCAAATAATTCTAAAAATCAAAGCGGACTGTTATATAAAATTTATGTAAAGCTTAAGTGTTATTAAGCTCGAAAACGTTCTTGATAATATATAAATTTAACTTATGTATTTTTAAATGGATTTCTTTAATAGAAAAATATTGATTTTACAAAATAACAAACATATTGAAACCTAACTTAACGAGAATATTGCATTTATCTGAAAAATCTTGCAACTTTTTCTAAAAAAACAGTAAGTTTCAAAAAAGACTTAATTAAAATTTATAACTATTTTTAACAGTATTAGAAATCCAAAAGATTAAATATTTAAGATTTGGTAAAGAAGTTGACGTAATTTTTAGTTCATGATAATTAAGTAATTACAGGTAAGTTAAAGATGGGAAAATAATCAAAGCAATTACTTACCATTTGCATAATCAATAATTAACCAAATCAATAATTAATCTTTTCTAAGTAATATTTGTATTAATTAGGTTAACAAAGACATCTGTATTTAAACCTACAGTTTTAAGTAATCTACATTGAACTTATAAAAAGTTCTGTGACTGAGGCCGAAGTTAGGCATTTTAGGAATAATAATATGGCAGTTATTTTCGGCACTACAAATCCTGACACCAGAAATGGGACATCGGGAGATGATACTATATATGGTTGGGCTAATGGTGGTAATGCCAATGGTTTGTCTGGTAACGATACCCTAAATGGTGCAGATGGTAACGATAATCTATTTGGCGGGACGGGAAACGACAGTTTAATCGGTGGAATTGGCAATGACACCCTTGATGGTGGCTTGGGTAGTGACAGCTTGAATGGGGGAGTAGGCGACGATACTTACGTCATTGATAGTGCTAGCGACACCATTACCGAGGCTAATAATTCAGGTATAGATACCGTCCGATCTTCTGTCCCCTACACATTGAGTGCCAATTTGGAGAACCTGAGACTGAGGGAAGGTAGCGCCATCAACGGGACAGGTAACAGTCTTAATAACATAGTGTTTGGTAATACTGCTAACAACATTTTGAATGGGAGAGCAGGCGATGACACGCTAGATGGTAGTAATGGCAATGATACCCTCAATGGTGATAACGGCAATGATAGTCTACAAGGCGGGCCCGGCAATGACAGACTCAATGGGGGGTCTGGAAACGACATTCTCATCGGTGTTTTCCCTGGCAGTCCCCTTTCACCTGGATTAGGGGAGACTGATACTTTAAGTGGCGGCGTTGGGCTAGATACATTTGTCCTTGGGGACGCAGCAAATGTTTTCTACGACGATAAAAACACTACGAATGCTGGTTTTGGGGACTTGGCTACTATTACTGACTTCAACACTAGTGAAGATAGAATAGAACTAAAAGGCTTGCCAAAAAACTACCGGTTGCAATCTGTTGGAGCCAATACACAAATATTTTTAGACAAACCTGGAGCAGAGCCAGATGAGATCATAGGTATTGTGCAAGGAGCAGTAAACCTTAGACTTGAGAGTGACAATTTCCTTTTCTATGAGCCGGAAAATCCTGGACAAGCTACAAACAATACACTAGCCAGTGCTGAAAAATTAGGTTCTCTATCATCAGGCTTAGACGTTAATCTCTCAGGTGAGTTAGTAACAGTTCAACCGGGAGACAATCCCGATTTCGACTTTTTTACATTTTCTTTAGCAAATCCAGGAACTGTCACCATCGCTGCGGCGACAACCGATGATACAGTGATCGGACTGTTTAATAATGCTGGAATTTTACTGCAAAGTGACGATGATAGTGGTCCTGACTTTGGGTCATTAATCACCGCTTCATTGGGTACTGGAACCTACTCAATTTCAATGAGTAAATATGCTTTCTTTCCTCAAAATGGCGGAACTTTCTCTGGCTCTAGTGATAGCAACCCTGCTCCTTATACGCTAGAAGTCAGTTTGGCATAAGAACGTTGTCGACTCAAGGAAGTACTGCATAATAAGGCTAATTGAGGGATAGTTTTATTGCTAGTTAGAGAGACACAACGATGTCTCAGCGTTCTTGAATAAAAGACTATTTATAAGCTAGTACAGCATGGCAGAAATAAACATACCATTTCAAATGGCGCAAGAAGCTCGGAATACATTATGCGTGACTTTTGACTTACGCCATATTTCAACCCAGAATCTCTAAAATTGTTTCCTTTCTCAAAAATATTTAGCAACAAAATCATCTGACTCTTTTATGAACGCAATAATGAATAGCATTAACTCATCCAACCAAAAGCAACGCAGATTTATCGGTAGCTTCGCTCTCAAAACCTACTTTTTTGCTGCTAAAACGCTGTTATTTACAATAGTTCTATTAAATTATGGCGCTACTGAAGTAAATGCTGCACCTAAAGCCTTGCGCCCTGATATTCAGATTCGCAATATTACGAATACCATATCGGTTTCTGCTTCTGTTCGGATTGTAAAAGATCCACGAAACAACACCCTTTATTACCTCAAACAAAATGGTGATATTTATCAAGTCAATTTAGGCTTGTCTAATAGTAGACTTGTGTACGACTCTAGTAATCATAATCTAGGTGAGACTCAAGGTATGGCCATTGGCCCGAACGGCACAATTTATTTGGTTGGCAATGCAGACCTTGTGAATAACCAAACTAAAGGAATTATTGTTAAAGGTGAAATTAAGTCGGGTACAGAACAGCGCGTCTGGTCTGTCTTAGCTAAGAGTGCAGGCTATCCTAAAAGCAGAACAGCCTATGACCATCGCTTCAACGGCGTGGTTGTTAGCCCGGATGGTAACTTTATCTATGTGAATAGCGGTTCTCGTACTGATCACGGTGAGGTTCAGTCTGTTAATGGGCTATATCCTAATACTCGTGAAGTAGGATTAACTGCCTGTATACTCCGTCTTCCTACTACTGGCAAAAATATTTTTCTTGCAAACAATCGAGCAACTTTAAAGGCAGGTGGCTATATTTTTGCAGAAGGAACACGTAATACTTTCGATATGGCCTTTGCGCCCAATGGGGATTTATTTGGTACAGAAAATGGCCCCGATCGCGACATGTCAGAAGAATTAAATTGGCTCCGTCCAGGTGGTAATTATGGCTTTCCCTGGCGGATTGGCGGGACAGACAACCCACAACAATTTCCCAATTATGATCCTGCCAAAGACCTTTTGTTAAGCCCAAAATTTAATGCCGTCCAAAGGGGCTACTTTCGTAACGATCCAACCTTTCCTGCTCGGCCTGTAAACTTAATTGAACCAATTCCTAATTTGGGGCCGGACGCAGACAATTACCGTGATCCTGTAGATGGCAAAGTTAAAGACGCCAGTGTTCTTGGGCAACCTTTTAGCAGTTTTACATCACACCGTTCTCCTTTGGGCTTAGTTTTTGATACACAAGGAGTACTGAGTCCAGAATTCAACAGAGATGGATTCATGCTGAGTTTTACAACAGGCGATCCCACTGGCGAAACACTACCAGGCCCTTTTAAAGATTCTGGTCAAGACCTACTGCATTTAAACTTAACTAAAGTAGGAAATACCAACTATAAATTTAACGCTACCCGCATTGTTGAAGGTTTTAGTAATCCTATTGACGCTGCGATTATCGGCAATAAAATTTATGTTCTGGAATATGGTGGAAATCAAGGAATTTGGGAAATCACTATGCCGACTAGATGAAGCAGACTGAGTATTTTTGTTGTCAAACTCTAGGTAACAGTACATCTGGACATTAACAGGATGTTTGAAAAGTCGTAAAGTATACTAGAAACCCCCTCTTCCCTACAAGGGAATGGGGGCTAGGTTTCTGAGGCTTTGATCTTAATAAAAATACTTTTAAAACATCTTCTAAGAGATGATTGCTCCCTGATGTTGTTCAATCCAATCTCTTCCCCATTGGAACCGTACCCCAGCACTACGGGCGGCAGCTTCATCTTCGGGGCGATCGCCTACATAGATTGTATTTTCACGAGTATGCTCGTGGCGAACCATTGCCAGTTGCAACATTCCAGCTTTAGGTTTGCGATAGTGCCCTGACCATTTGGTTTTACTATGGTTATGGACATTGTGGCGAGTGACGCGGAAACATTTCTTGCCTTCAAAGTCAGGGCAAAAGTAGATTTCTCTTAATTCTGGAAATAGTTCAAGCGTATACTGCTGTTCGGTGATGCACTGTTGAATAGACTTGTGCCCTGCGGCAACACCACCTTGATTTGTAATGCCGACAATAATCCAATTATCTTTGTAAGTGCCAATAGCAACTTCAGCACCCGAAATAATTTTCTGGTCTTGAGGATGTTGAAAGTATTGCTTGCCGCTAAGTGGTTCTCGAATTGTGCCGTCTAAATCCAGCAATAATAGGCTCATCGTTTCTGTGTAGAACTTTCCCCTCATATTCGACATCGTAAGCTGGTAATCATTACTTATCCTCTAGCTATCGGAAGGCGCTATTCGAGTGGCTGATCCTCCTCCAGATTGAATTGTAGATGTGATGGGTTAGTTAGAATACAACAATAATAGAAATAGTGACAGGTTTCCTAAATAGCTGCCCCTTCTACGCAAAGGGAAGCGGTTGTTACATATACACTTAATACGAATCCGTTGCTTTAGATAGAGAGTGAATGAAATAGAAATAGCTACGCTTTAAGTGAAACCTAGTTGAGTGACGATATCCAAGTCATTAGACCTCGTGGATAAGTCTTTTTTGTTTCACATTTTGCGATCGCCAAAGGGCTGGACAGGGCCAAAAGAAGTAGATAGCAAAGAAGAACCACTGAGAGCAGCATTTATGAACTTTGATTACGACCTTTTAATTATTGGTGCAGGTTCAGCAGGACTTGCTGCTGCTAAACGAGCTACTTCTTATGGTGTCCATGTAGGAATTGCAGAACAAGCAGACGTAGGTGGCGCTTGTATAAATTACGGCTGTATTCCTGAAAAGCTAATGGCTTATGCTGCTAATTTTTCCAGCATTTTTTCTAATGCAATATCTTATGGATGGAGCGAATTTCATAGCAGCTTTGACTGGTCGAAATTTATAGCAGCTAAAGACCAGAAAGTTGAACAACTCCATCAATTACACATGAAATATCTTAAAGAATCAGGAGTAGATTTTATTAGAGGTCGTGCTAGTTTCCTAGATGCTCATACCTTGGACATCGACGGAAAGCAAATAACAGCAGATAAAATTTTGATTGCGGTAGGTGCACAACCTTTCAAGCCAAATATACCTGGGATAGAACATACTATAACTCCAAAAGAACTCTTTCAAATGAAAACATTACCCAAACACATCGCTATTATTGGAGGAGATTATACTGCTGTAAAAACTGCTGGTAGTTTGAATGAGTTAGGTGCTAAAGCCACTTTAATTACTGATTTACCTCAAATATTGCCAGCTTGTGACCAAGATTTGAGCTTCTGTATTACAGATATCATGAGTCAGCATGGTATTGAAATTTTGACTAATACTAAAGTAGATATAATTAAAAAAATAGCAGATAAAGTAGATTTATTTTGTTCTAATTATGAAACAAATACTTTAAGCTGTGATACAATTTTATATTTAACATTTCTGTCACCATATTTAAATAACCTGTATTTGAATAAAGCTGGTATTGAGGTGTCTCAAAAAGGTGCAATTGTGGTTGATGAGTACAGATGCACTACACAAGCTAATATTTTTGCTGTAGGTGATTGTATTGATAGGGTACAACTTACACCTGTTGCTATTGCTGAAGCTCGTGCACTTGTTGATACTGTATTTGGTAATAAACCTCAAATTTTGAGTTATGAATTAGTGCCCATCTCCGTTTCTTGCATACCTGAAGCTGCTACAGTTGGTCTGACAGAAGCTCAAGCACGGGAAAAATTTGGTGAATCGGTGCAGTGTTACCGTGGAGAATTTCAACCACTTTTTCATAGCCTGAATGGGCAAGATGAAAAAACCTTAATTAAATTAGTAGTAGAAGGTAAATCAGAGCGAGTTTTGGGCGCTCACATGGTAGGTGAATCAGCATCAGAAATTATTCAAAGCATTGCTGTAGCTATGAAATTAGGTGCTACCAAAAATGACTTTAATAATAATATTGGTATTCATCCATCGAGTGCGGAAGAGCTTTTTTGTTTATAAGTATTAATGCCTAATTGTAGTGATATTTACACCTAAAATTCAAACTTGATTAAACCTTTTGGCAAGCTTACAGTCTAAATTACACAACTATAGTTAGAGAATAATAAACTTAGTCAATTTTAAGATGGAAGTATAATACAGGAATTTGAAAGCTTAGATTTATTATCTGCTATTTTGCTAAAAGTGCCGCTCATTTGAGGGCATCTAAAATCATAGTCAAGAACACAAACTTGTAAGAACTAATTATCATGTCAGATGCAACAGCAACACAGCTAATCGATGCATTGCATGAAGCGGCTCATCCATTAACAGGTACCGCCCAAGATTACGATCCACTCATGGATTTAATTGGTAATGCCCGCTTTGTGCTGATTGGCGAAGCGTCTCACGGCACCCATGAATTTTATGAACAACGGGCTGAAATTACTAAACGCTTGATTCAAGAAAAAGGCTTTACGGCTATAGCAGTGGAGGCAGACTGGCCGGATGCCTACCGTGTTAATCGATATGTACGGGGAATTAATGATATTCCTACTCCTGCTGAAGCGATCGCAGGTTTCGAGGATTTTCCAGCTTGGATGTGGCGCAACACGGATGTAGTGAACTTCATCGGTTGGCTACGTCAGTATAATGATGCATTACCGCAGGATAGAAACAAAGTTGGCTTTTACGGGCTTGACCTTTACAGTATGTATACCTCCATAAGCGAGGTTATTGCTTACCTAGACAAAGTTGACCCAGAAGCCGCACAACAGGCACGCTGTCGATATTCTTGCTTAGAACACTTTGAAGAAGATACCAAAGCTTATGGGTATGCGGCTGCTTTTGGTCTGAGCGAGTCTTGTGAGAAAGAAGTTATTAATCAATTGATGGAATTGCAACGCCGGATTGTAGACTATGCAGGGCGTGATGGTCAGGTTGCACAAGACGAGTTTTTCTATGCCCAACAGAACGCGCGACTGGTGAAGAATGCCGAGGAATACTACCGCTCAATGTTTCAGGGACAAGTGTTGTCTTGGAACATACGCGATCGCCACATGGCAGAAACCCTAGATCACCTTGCCAATCATTTAGATAAGCAAGGAAACCGCTCAAAGATTGTGGTTTGGGCGCACAATACGCACCTGGGCTATGTGCGAGCAACCGATATGGGAATTGCGGGTGAACTCAACGTCGGGCAATTGGTACGAGATAAATATGGTGATGATACCGTACTTATAGGCTTTACAACTTATACGGGTACAGTTACGGCTGCTTCTGATTGGGGTGGTGTACCTGAACTTAAACAAGTTCGTCCAGCATTATCTGACAGTTACGAAGCTTTATTCCATGAGGTAGGTTTACCTCAATTTTTACTGAATTTACGACAAGAAAATCTAGCAGTTACAGGACTAGAAAAACCGCGATTAGAACGAGCGATCGGCGTAATTTATCAGCCCGAAACTGAGCGTAAGAGCCACTACTTCTGTGCTCGACTACCCGACCAGTTTGATGCTGTAATCCACATTGATGACAGTAGGGGAGTACAACCACTAGATCGCACTTCTCATCTAGATACAACTGAACTGCCAGAGACATTTCCTTTCGCTGTCTAAATCAATAGTTAGTTCTAGTAGTCCGTCAAGCCAACTTTGCGGAGTTTATGGTAATAAAATCAAGTTCTTTTCTTCTCCTTATACTGCAACCCGAACGTGGTTGAGGCAGAATGCCCAGATTTTTGATTAAATTGGTACTCAAATGCTACTCAAAATAGTAATAAATAACTTGAGTAGGAAGTCCTTTGTAATGAGAGATGACAAGCAGATGCCGTGGTTTGTAAAAATTGAAGAAGGGAAAGTCGATAAACCTACCTTTGACCAATATGTACCTGCCCACAAAGCCTACATTCAGGACTTGATTGCTAAAGGACACAAAGCGCGAACAGGCTATTGGGCAGAGCAAAGAGGCGGGATGTTGCTGTTTGAGGCAGCCTCAAAGGAAGAAGCAGAAGCGATTGTAGCTGATGACCCGTTGGTTAAACACGGCTGCGTCAACTATCAGCTTTATGAATGGCGGATTGTTATGGAATAACACACACATTACTGACTTTTAGTGTTATGCTTTTAGAAGACCTGGATCTATGCGATCGCAACACCCAAATCTTGTCAGAACCGGAAGGTAGCAGCAACACGGGAGGCTTGTGATAGGCGTAGTCTCCGGGTCGCCCTATTTGTAGGAGCGGTCAGGGAGAATGGCTGGTTTTGGAGATATTGTTCAAAAAGCTTTTTACCTCGGTGTTGGATTAGCTTCTTACGCTGGTGAGAAAGCAGGGGGAAAATTAGCCGAAGTGCGATCGCAAGTCCAAAAACTGGCAGATGAAATGGTCGCAAAGGGCGAAATGAACACAGAAGAAGCCCGCCGCTTCGTTGAAGATATGATGAAGCAAGCCCAACAATCCCAACCATCTGCTGAAACCTCTGAGAAAAGGCCTCCTTCTGAACCTCGCCGCATTGAAATTTTAGAGGAAGATGAAGAACCAACGGTGAAAGAGGCATCAAGTGATGATAACGCAGAAAAATTACGGCAAGAAGTGCTAGACCTGCAAAACGAGTTAAAAAGATTGCAACGCGATCAATAAAAAGAATTGTTTGATCAAAATATTAGTAAGAAGTGGCACTTTGACATGGCACTTCAGATAGAAACTTGATAAGATACATTGCTTAGTGGGTACTCTAGTCCTTCAAGCCAGAAAACACAAAGCGTCCTGTTTATAGCCTGCAAAGGTGTCAAGTTTATGGAACAGTGGCAAAAAGATTTAGTAGAGATCGTTGAAACAGTGGCTGATGAAGTAGAGCGTTTCTTCCTGGGAATGAGTGAAATGGTAGACGCTTTTTTTGAGCTAACGGAAGAAATCACCGAGCAAGTCCCTAACATTGCCATTGAAGTCGATCAGTATTTACAGGATTTGACTGAACCAATGTTTGAAGCTTACTGGGAACTGGAAGAGATTGTAACAGATATAGATCCAGGTTTTCCTTATTCAGTTGAACCCACAGCCGAAAAAAATCCTGCCTGTATAGGTTGTACTCACTACCACGGTCAAGTTTATAGTGGTAATTTGTTAGTTTGTGCCATGCATCCCCACGGTTGTGAAGATGAGAATTGTCCAGACTGGGAGAAGGGAGAGTATTGAGTTAAGAGTTAGGAGTTAAGAGTTAGGAGCTAAGAGTTAAGAGTTAAGAGTTAGGAGTTAGGAATAAAATTACTAAAAGGACGTAAAGATAAGTAAAATAACCAATGACAAATGACTAATAACAAATAACAAATAACAAATGACAACTGACAAATTATCTGAAAGTGTAACCCAGGCAAGCCAAGAAATGAAGTATGGCGAACGCGATATTGCGGAAGGTAAACTAATTACCTTTCCTAATCCGCGTGTGGGGAGGCGATATGACATTAATATTACTTTGCCGGAATTTACTTGTAAATGTCCTTTTTCTGGTTATCCTGACTTTGCGACAATTTACGTTACATATATACCTGATGAACGGGTAGTGGAATTGAAGGCGCTTAAACTTTACATTAACAGTTACCGCGATCGCTACATTTCCCACGAAGAATCTGCCAATCAAATTTTGGATGATTTTGTAGCTGCTTGCGATCCGTTGGAAGCCACTGTAAAAGCAGATTTTACGCCTCGCGGTAATGTACATACCGTGGTTGAAGTGCGTCATCATAAGTAACCATAATAAAAACTTTGGCTTGTAGTGAGGACTAAAGTCCTCACTACAAGACGCTAGGCTAATAAAATCAGGACTTTTTACTTAGGTTGATTAAGCGGACACGATATAATTTCTTATTATCAAATAACGCCGTCACCCTATCTCAAACTAAAAACTATTTAGGGACTTCCAGAAAAGAAATTATCCAATTTACTCAGATAATAATATTTTTCTTTCTCCCCCTGCTCCCTGCCCCCTGCCCCCCTGCCTACACCGCGATAAGATATTTTTTTAGTTGGAAGTCCCTTATTCTCCAATCTTCTTTGCAGCAGATTGCACTTGAATCACAACTTTTTTAGACAAAGGGATATATCCGAGTTCCAAACTGGATTTTTGCCCGTCAACCACAGCCCAATCAATAAAGTTTTTCAGTGCTTGAGCTTTGACTCGGTTTGGATATTGGTGATAAGTTAAAAGCCAGGTGTAAGTAACGATGGGATAAGACTGGGCACCTATAGGATCGGTGATAAAAGCAATCAAGTTATCGGCGGGTAATTTCACTGCCTCTAAGGTTTGAGCTACAGATTTTGGTGTCGGTGTAACATAATTACCAAATTTATTTTCCAAAGCAGCCATAGGGAGTTTATTTTGTTTGGCGTAGACGTATTCTACATAGCCAATAGCTCCTGGAATCTGTTGAATTAAGGCGGTAACACCTTCGTTACCCTTTCCACCAATTCCTACTGGCCATGGTACAGCTTTACCAGATGCAACTTTGCTTTTCCATTCTGGACTTATCGCACTTAGATGTTGCGTAAATACGCTTGTAGTCCCACTACCATCAGTTCGGTGTACAACCTGAATCGGTAAATTGGGCAAATTTACCCCTGGATTAGCTGCGGCTATTTTGGGATGATTCCAATTCGTAATTTTTCCGAGGAAGATATCTACGTAGACTTGGCGTGATAGCTTTAAAGCAGTTGGCACATTGACTTGAGATGACTGGCGGACGACTGGCGCGAGGTTGTAAGCTAGCACAATAGAACCAGCAGTTATGGGTAAAGCGATCGCTCCCCGTTTTATCTTGGCTGCTTGTTCATTTGTAATTCCTACGTCGCTAGCTGCAAAGTCCACAGTACCTTCAATGAGTTGTTGCACTCCAGCACTGCTTCCTATCGCTTGATAGTTAATTTCTACATTGGGATTTTGCTGGTTGTAATCTGAAAGCCAGCGTTCGTACAAAGGTGCGGGAAAACTTGCCCCAGCACCTACAAGAGAAACACGGTTGATGTTTCGATTATTTGTAGTGCAAGAAGCAATATTCAACAAGATAGCGATTAATGGTACAAGGTAAACGCGTCCCTTGGATTGAAGTTGAGCAGGCATAGAAATCTTTTGTTCCAATGTTTAATAAATACCTCTAGTAATTTTCCAATTTGTAGCCGTGGAAGTAGCGTAATTAATTGTAAATAACTTTGAAATGCAAGGTAAGCAGAGGTTAACGCAAAGGAACGCAAAGTAATCCTCTGCGTTCCTATGCGATTTACTTTGCGCCCCTGAAGCCTTTAAACTTCAATCGCCGCCTCTTTCTCCTCACTTTTTAGCTGTGAAGTCAGCCGATCTAAAATCTCTAAAACCTCTTGTTCAAAAGCAACTTGGGCGCGATTAGTTTTGCCACCCACATACAAGCGATCGCCTTTTTGTAATGCCCATATTTGCGAATGAGAAAAGTAACTCATCACCACACCCAGCATTAGTAAACCAAACCCTGAGTAAACAATTGGTATACCCGGATCGGCTTTAATTTGTAAGCCAGTGCTGCCAATGATATCCAAAATTTTCAGCTTCACGCCATTAACTTGGGTAGACATCCCAGCGCGGACAGTATCAACGAGTTTGCCTGTGGGATCATAAATTAATACCATCCCTTGCAAATCTTTGGCTAACAGGGAGACACCCTCACTCAAATCCGGTTTCGTAGGAACCCACGTTCCCCAAATGCGCCCTTGTCCATTGGTGTTCAATTGCGCCATTGGTAGCTGAAAAATCGGGCTGTTGTTAAATTGGACGCGAACACCCGCAATTCCCCAATCAGTTTGATAGAAAGTGATGCCATGATAGCGCAGAGGCTCATTGACAAAAATCTTCTTATGGTCAACTTCCTCTCCCTGCTTATTCAAAACAGACATATCCGAATAAAATTGATCAATGCCGCCAGATGGTGTGTAGTCAATCCAAAAACGATTAACTCGCACAGACCAATCTTTCGGGATTTTTGCTGCTAAAGGGCCAGCATCAACAATATTTGTCACTTGAAATGTATCGCCACTGGCAACCATTTCCTGAGCCAAAAAACCAGTCATCGCCCCCCAAATTCCCCCGATCAGAATAGCGACGATGCCAATATGAACAATAATTGGGCCGATGCGTCCGATTATTCCTTTGCGGGCGTAAAGGAGATTTTCTTTTTCTTGATCTTGATAAATTTTATAGCGGCGTTTCTGTAATATTTGGCTGAGAGAATCCAAGGAACCAGTATCTAGTTCTGCACTTAAAGCTAACTTTTGAAATTGCCGTGGTTCGTCGTAATATTTCCAGCGTTGGGCAGCTTTTAAGGCTGGTAACTGTCGGGTAAAAGAACAAGCAGTTAAGCTAGTACCAAATAAAATGAGTAATGCTAAAAACCACCAAGTACGATATACATGGTCTAACCCAACTACCTGAATTACCTTCCAAGTTAAGAAACCAAATAAAGCTGGATGTTCTGGGTAGTTAGCCTGGTAAAATGCGGGTGATTGACCTTGCTCAATTACAGTACCGGTGGAGCTAAAGATTGCAATCAATAGCAGTAGTGCGATCGCTAGTCGTAAGTTGGTCAGTACAGGCAAAAGCTCTTGCCGTAAGAACTGCCCAGGTACTGCCCACCATTTTAATTCTTTCGACGCTGAATCTTCTAAAGTCATTATGTGTAAAATCTAACCAAAGTGTTGATATTAAAAACTGCCAAGGGGAATTCGAGAAATTAAAGAAAATACACCGAATCCTACCAACAGCGCCCCGCTAACTGGGTTAATCCAACCAGACCAGCGACGCAATTCTAGTAACTTTTTAATTGAAGCTGTAAAAGTACCCGCCAAAATCAATGGTGCTACATAACCGGCTGTATAAGAAAGAAGCAAAACAGCCCCTAAAATTAAGTCTTGTGTATTGGCAATCCAACCCAACAAACTAGCTAAAACAGGCGTGCTACAAGGGGAGGCGACTAAGCCGAAAGTCAGCCCCAGCAAATAAGAACGCAATCCTGCTGGTAAATCTTGCGAAATCCAATTCGTTTCGCCCAAGGATGGAAATTGCAAAGGTAGCGCTTCTAATAAGTTCAGCCCCATGAGAATGGCGATAATGCTGACGATAATCGGCAAACCAATTCCTACTTGACCGTAGACTTTTCCAACAAAAGCTGCTATAATACCAAGCCCTGCCAAGGTAGTTGCTAATCCTAAAGCAAACCAAGTTGATTGGGCAGCTGCTTGGAGGCGGCTTTTAGCTTCATAACCGCCAATGTAACCAATGGTAATTGGCAGCATAGAAAGCATACAGGGTGTAAGACTGGTAAGCAAGCCAGCCGCAAATATGATACCAATGCTCACCACGCTAAGGTGTGTCAGTTGGTTAGAAACAAGGCTGTTGGCAAATTGTTCTAATTGGTAAATTTGGGTTTGCAGGTTATCAAGCATGGGGAGTTTATGAGCGGGAAATGCTTACTCTGCTTGAATTTTAGCTTATTTCTCGTTTGGGAGTTAGCAGAACGTAAATTATCGAAACTTAATATCATCTAAATTTCATCTGCCCAAGGAAATGTATCTAAAATACAATTAAGCTCGAACTATATTTGAAGAAGCACGCCTGGAGTATTTGGCATGATGATTGCATTACCCGGATTTCACATTGTCACTTTGTTAAAAGCAGGGGTAAAAGCAGCCATATACCGTGGAATTAGGGTTAAAGATAATTGTCCGGTAATTATCAAAGGGCTACGTCCAGAACAGTGTACACCCAATAATATTGAACAGATCAAACATGAGTATGCGATCGCTCAAAGGTTAAACACCGTAGCCGTAGTTAAAGCTTACACCTTAGAGATGCACCAGGGAATCCCTTATTTAATTATGGAGGATTTTGAGGCGCGATCGCTCGATCAGTTGCTAGACCAATTTCAACAGCCTGTTCCGTTTCTAAAGATTGCTATTGAAATCACTAGCAAACTTGCACAAATTCACACTCATCACATTGTCCACAAGGATATTAAGCCGCAAAATATCTTAATTAACCTCGAAACTAATCAGGTCAAAATTGCTGATTTTGGAATTGCTACCTTCATTCCATACCAGCAGCAAATAGTTAGCAGTTCCAGCCGAATTGAAGGCAGTCTACCATATTTGTCACCTGAACAAACCGGGCGGATGAATCGAGGAATTGACCATCGCAGCGATTTGTATTCTCTGGGAGTCACCTTTTATGAGATGCTGACAGGTCAGCTACCATTTAAAGGCAAAGATCCCTTAGAGTGGGTGCATTGTCATATTGCAAAATCTCCGCCATCCCCGAAAAAGCTAAACTCTGATATTCCCCAAATCCTCTGCGATATCATTATCAAATTGCTGTCGAAGGTTGCAGAACAGAGGTATCAGAGCGCTTTAGGTTTGCAATTTGATCTGGAACGGTGCTTAAAGCAATTGGAGACAACCAAAGACATCCAATCTTTTGTTTTGGGTGAGCAAGATATCTCAGAGCGCTTTCAAATTCCTCAAAAATTATATGGGCGAGAGCCAGAGATTGGCAAGCTTTTACAAGCATTTGAGCGAGTTGTTAACCAAGGTAAACCAGAACTCGTTTTAGTTTCTGGCTATGCTGGGGTTGGTAAATCTTCTTTAGTAAAAGAGATTCACAAACCTATTGTGCGAGAACGCGGAGTTTTTATCTCTGGTAAGTTCGATCAGTACAAACGAGATATTCCTTACTCTACTATTGTTCAAGCTTTTCAAACACTTGTTAGACAAATTTTAACGCAGCCCGAAGCTGAACTTGCTAGTTGGAAAAAGCGAATACAAGCAGCATTAGGGAACAATGGTAGACTAATCACAGATGTAATTCCAGAAGTTGAATTAATCGTTGGAGAACAGCCTCCTATACCAGAGTTGGGACCTGCCGAATCTCAAAACCGATTCAATTTGGTGTTTCAGAATTTTATTAGCGTCTTTGCTCAAAAAGAGCATCCGCTCACTGTTTTTTTAGATGATATGCAGTGGGCAGACAGCGCTACTTTAAATTTAATTCAAACCGTCATTACTGGGTCTAGTATCCAATATCTCTGCTTCATTTTGGCTTTTCGAGATAATGAAGTAGATGTTGTCCATCCCTTTAGTTTAATGATGGAGAAGGTTCGCCAGTATGGAGCAAGAATAACTGAAATTATTCTTACGCCGTTGAATCTTGTTTATGTAAATCAGTTAATTGCTGATACCTTGCATAGTTCTGTAGAACAAGTAGAACCTCTTGCTCAATTGATTATCCAAAAAACTGACGGCAATCCTTTTTTTGTCAATGAGTTTCTGAAAACACTACATCAAGAAAATCTGCTGATTTTTGACCCCCCTCAATCCCACGCCAGATGGTTCAAGTCGGCAGAGCCGCCCAACGCACTGACTCCCCTTGCTAAGGGGGGAAGTAAAGGGGGGTGGCAATGGAATTTAACTCAAATTGAAGCCCAAGGGATTACAGATAATATTGTTAGCTTGATGATTGGGCGGCTGCAAAAACTGCCAGCAGCAACTCAACAAGTGCTTAAGTTAGCCTCCTGTATTGGTAATCGTTTTGATTTAGAAGTTTTAGCGATCGTTGGTGAACAATCTATTGAAGAAACAGCGAATGCACTTGTTGATGCAATTTTAAGAGGATTAATTATCCCCATAGAGTCAGATGAAACTGTCCAGAAAAACTATCGTTTCTATCATGACCGAGTTCAGCAAGCTGCATACTCCTTAATTACTGATGAATTAAAGTCGGCAGTTCACCTGACAATTGGACGGCTTTTGCTAAAAAATGCTAGTCCTGAGCAAGTGAACGAGCAAATATTTGATTTAGCCAATCAACTCAACTTTGCTGTGGATCTAATTATTGAGCAGACAGAAAAAGATGAATTGCTACGGTTGAATTTAATTGCTGCTAAGAAAGCAAAAGCTTCCACAGCCTACACTCCTGCTAAAAAGTTTTTTAGCGTTGCCATGAATCTTTTAGCTGAAAATGCCTGGATTGAACAATATGAACAAACATTTAATTTATTCAGAGAGCTAGCTGAGTGTGAATTCTTAACAGGGAATTTAGAACAAGCAGAAAAATTATTTGAATTACTATTTATGAAAGCAGGGTCTTATGTAGATAAATCTAATATTTATATGCTGCAAATCAGACTCTATCAAGTTGCAGGGAGGTATGAAGAGGCGCTGACATTGGGATTAGAAGCTTTAAAACTTTTTGGGGTGACATTCCCTAATACAAACGATGAAGTGCAAGCTGCGATCGCAATTGAAAAAAATCAAGTATTAACCAATCTAGGTAATAGACAAGTCTCTGATATAATTAATGCTATAGTAATCGAAGATCCAAATATTAAAACAGTGATTAGTCTGTTGACGACTTTGGGGCCACCTACTTATCTAGGTAGACCTGATCTCTTTCCCTTAGTCGTACTTAAAGCAGTTAACTACTCACTCAAGTTTGGTAATACAGAAGATTCCTGTTTTGCCTACAGCATGTATGCCATGTTGTTGGTTTCCATCTTCCATGATATTCCTACAGGATACGCATTCTCTGAGATGACAATTCAATTAAATGAAAAGTTGCATGACTTGAAACTTAGAGGAGTTGTTCTGCACATTCATGGAAGTCATATTAACGTTTGGTGTAACCATATTTTTACCGATATTCAATTTTTAGAGCGGGGATTTATCGGCTGTATGGAAGCTGGTGATGTGACGATGGCTAACTACAATGGTTATCAAGCCTCGTGGCAAATTATCCAGCTAGGTTTTCCACTTACAGAAACATACAAATCTCTAGAAAAATATACTGCATTCGCCCGCCAATCTAAACATGAGACTGTCTATCAGACAATCAAACTACAGCAGATGTTACTGATGAATCTGCGCGGACTGACTCACCAAACTTTGACTCTAAGTAATGATGAATTTGATGAATCATCAGCTTTGTCTATTATTACAGATGCAGGTTTTGTCAGTGGAATTATTTTTTATCATATTATTAAAATAATTATATTTTTTACTTATGGACAATATACTGAAGCATTTAGTTATGCCTTAAAATTGTCTAATTCGCCAGTTACAACACTGGCATTACCAATTGAGACAGAATACATTTTATATTACTCACTGACTCTTACGGCTCTTTATTCAACAGTATCTTATCAAGAGCAAGAACAGTTTTTACAAACCTTAAAATTCCATCAGCAGCAATTGCAATACTGGGCTAACCATTGCCCTGCAAATTTCTTACACAAGTCTCAATTAGTAGCGGCTGAAATAGCTCGACTTGAAAATCGGGACTTGGAAGCCATGCGCTTGTATGAGCAATCAATTGCTTCAGCCTGTGAGCAGGGATTTGTGCAATATGAAGCTTTGGCTAATGAGCTATGCGCTAAATTTTATCTAGAACGGAAGTTTGAATTAATTGCCAAAACCTACTTGCAAGAAGCTAAAAATGCTTATGTACGTTGGGAGGCATATGCTAAAGTTAAACACCTCGAAGAATCCTATCCTCAGCTATTGCCACAACAGCTTATCTCTAATGGAACATTTTTCAGCACAGGTGAACAGCTAGATTTTTTATCGGTCGTTAAAGCGTCTCAAACCATATCTAGTGAAATTGTGTTTTCGCAGTTGTTGAAGACATTAATGCAAATTGTTCTTGAGCAAGCAGGAGCAGAAATTGGTTATTTATTGCTTGAATACGAGCAAAACTTGGTGATCGAAGTAGAAGCTAAATTTAATCTCCAAGCAGAAAAGCTCAATGTTTATCGACCTGTATTAGAGGGTGAAGTTTCACAGGTTATTCCGCAATCAATGCTGAATTATGTTCAGCGAACTCAAGAAACAGTGATTTTGCGAAATGCCACTGAGCAAAATCTGTTTTCCAAAGACGAGTATATAATCCGAAAGCAACCTAAATCTGTACTTTGTTTACCGATCGCGCTTCAGTCAAAATTAATTGGTATTTTATATTTAGAAAATAATCTTATTTCCAGCGCCTTTACACAGGACAAGCTTTCCGTACTGGAAATATTGACAGTTCAAATTGCTATTTCTCTAGAAAATGCTCGTCTTTATCAAAGTCTAGAAAATAGTCAAGAAAAACTCAATCTGGCGTTAAAATCTGCCCAAATTGGTGTTTGGAGTTGGGATATTGTCAACGATCAGTTTACCTGGGATGAGCAGATTTATCAACTATTTGGGTTAACACCTGAAACTTTTGTTGCCACATCCGAAGCAATTTTAGCTCGTCTGCATCCAGATGATCGAGGATTGCTAGCTCAATCGTTGAGCCGAGCGATTAACCAAGGTGTGGAGCATGATTTAGAATATCGAATTATTCGAGATGACAGCAGTATTCGCTACCTAGCCTGCCGAGGAAAAGCCTTTTTCAACGAAGCAGGTAAAGCCACACACATGAGTGGTGTTGTGCTTGATATTACAGATCGTAAACAATCTGAAGCTGAACGTATCCAACTGATTCAAGAGCAAACTGCCCGACAAGAAGCAGAAGCAGATCAGCAACGGGCAACATTCTTAGCTCAAATCAGTGCAACCTTAGCCTCTTCCCTCGATTACGAAAGCACATTAGCAAGTGTGGCAAAGCTGGCTGTGCCTTACTTCGCTGATTGGTGCGGCGTCGATCTGCTGCAAGACAACCAATCAATTAATCGGGTAGCAGTTGCTCACCGAGATCCAGAGAAAGTGAAACTTGGTTGGGAACTGTATCAGCGTTATCCTAGAAAGTTGGATGCACCTGAAGGTGTGCCTAAAGTGCTGCGTACTGGACTTGCAGAAATGGTAGCTGAAATTTCAGATGCAGCTTTAGCAGAAGCTATCCAAGATCCAGAACATCTGCGGATTCTGCGTGAACTTGGTTTAAAGTCATGTATTATCTTGCCATTGATGGCACGCGAAAGGATTTTTGGGTCAATTTCCTTTGTGACTGCTGAATCAGAACGTCGTTACAGCACAGCTGACTTGTCATTAGCTGAAGATGTTGCCCATCGAGCTGCGATCGCTATTGATAATGCTCGTCTTTACCAAGAAGCACAGCAAGCACAAAAAACAGCAGAACGAGCGTTAGAGCGCATTGCCCGTCTTCAATCCATCACGGCTGCCCTTTCAGAATCGCTGACACCAGCCCAAGTATCTGAAGTCATTGTAGAGCAGAGCATCGCTGCTTTGGGAGCCAGTTGTGCCCTTGTCGCCTTGGTGAATGAAAGTAAAACTGAACTAGAAATTGTGCGTGCGGTTGGCTATAACCAAGATTTGGTAGAAACTTGGCGTCATTTTGCCATTGATTCCCCTTCTCCCTTAGCAGAAGCCGTGCGGACTGGGCAACCTATTTGGGCTGAATCAACAGAAAATCGGGTAGCTCGTTATCCTCATCTAGCCCAAATTTACGCCCAATATGACCTTAATACCTGGATTTCTATTCCATTGATGGTGGAAGGTTGGGCAGTTGGTGGTATAACCTTGGGATTTGCCAAGCTCCAACTACTTAATGAGGAAGATCAAGCCTTTATCTTAGCCCTTGCTCAACAGTGCGCCCAAGCGATCGCTCGCGCCCATCTTTACGAAGCCGAACAAACGGCACGAAGCGCTGCTGAATCAGCAAATCGCATCAAAGATGAATTTCTCGCTGTGCTGTCCCATGAATTGAGAACACCGCTTAACCCAATTCTGGGTTGGACAAAACTGATGCGAACCCGCAAACTTGATCAAGCAACAAGCGATCGCGCCCTCGAAACCATTGAGCGCAACGCCAAGTTACAAACCCAATTGATTGAAGATTTACTTGATGTCTCCCGCATCCTTCAGGGTAAACTTAACCTCAACTTTAGCCCCATTAATTTAATATCAGTCATTGAAGCTGCGATCGAGACAGTGCGTTTATCAGCACAGGCTAAGTCTATCGAGATTCAGACAATTATTGAATCTAGTTTAGGGCCAGTTTTAGCCGATGCCAATCGATTGCAACAAGTATTTTGGAATATCCTTTCTAATGCCATTAAGTTTACTCCCACTGGGGGACAAGTAAAAATTAAATTAGAGCAAATTGGCTCACAGGTACAAATCTGCATCACTGACACAGGGAAGGGGATTGCACCTGAGTTCTTACCTTATGTCTTTGATTATTTCCGTCAAGCAGATAGTGCCACAACTCGAAAATTTGGCGGTTTAGGTTTAGGATTAGCGATCGTCCGGCATCTTGTAGAACTTCACGGGGGAACTGTTCAAGCCCAAAGCCTGGGCGAAGAACAAGGAGCAACTTTCACCGTCAGGCTTCCATGCTTACAGAATGAAAACAAAGGAATCAAGGATGCAAAAGATAACTTTTCAGTTGTCGAAGATCAGTCCTTACCCTTGTCTGGCTTAAAGATTCTCGTGGTGGATGATGACGCAGATATGCGAGAATTTTTGCCTTTCATGCTGGAGCAATATGGTGCAACTGTGACTGCTGTAGCCTCAGCCATTGAAGCTTTAACTGCAATGAGTCAATTCCAGCCAAATTTGCTCATAAGCGATATCGGGATGCCAGAAATGGATGGTTACATGCTGATGCGACAAATAAGGAGTTTGCAACTAGAGCAAGGTGGGACAATTACAGCGATCGCTTTAACAGCTTATGCTAGTGAGATAGATCATCAGCAAGCGATCGCTGCTGGATTTCAACAGCATATTTCCAAGCCTGTAGATCCAGAAGAATTGGTGAAGGCGATCGTATCATTAGACTTATTGAAACAGAATAAAGGCGTCACTCGTTATAATTCACCATGAATTCTGTATAAGTCGCGGATCTGAATCCCCACATTCTTGGGAACTTCAAAATTACTTTTTTTGTTAAGGGAACTCCAAAAAATACATTATCCAATTTCTGAACTTCACTACGACTTTCCCTCCCCCTGCTCCCTGCTCCCTGCTCCCTGCCCCCTGCCCCCTGCCCTCTGCCCCCTGCCCTGCCTTTTGAAGTCCCTAATTAATCGTGCCTTGAAGCGTCAGGCATAATTGCCTCCTGAAGATTTACGCCCTTGAGGTTAGCTCCCCTAATGTCGGCTCCTCTGAGGTTAGCACCTCTGAGATTCGCACCTGCTAAATTCGCGCCTCTAAGGTTAGTCCAACTCAAGTCAGCTTCACTTAAGTTAGCTTCACTTAAGTTAGCCCGCAACAGGTAAGCACCACTGAGGTGAGCCTTGTTTAGATTAGCTTTGTACAGTTCAGCTTTATAAAGATAAGCCCCCAATATTTCTGCCTCATACAAACTTGCCTCGCTGAGGTCAGCCGCAATCAAGTTAGCTTCAATTAGGTTAGCAAAAGAGAGATTAGTCCGCATTAGCTTCGCTGCACCTAAATCGGCATCTCTCAAGTTAGCGCCTCTTAAGTCGGTTCCAATTAGATTAGCATGAGCGATCGCAGCGCCTCTAAGATTCGTCTCACTCAAGTCTGCTCCAATAAAATTAGCATGACTCAAATCTGCCTGCGTAAGTATAGCACCACTCAAGTTAGCAACAGTGAAGTTAGCATCACTCAAGTTAGCTTCAATAAGCAAGGCTTTGTAGAGGTTGGCACTACTCAAGTCAGCACCACTGAGGTTTGCTCGCACCAGTAAAGCATTACCCAAATCTACCTTGCTCAAATTTACCCCCTGGAGATTCGCGCCTCTGAGGTTATCCCCTTGCAGGTTTGCGGCGCTGAGGTCTGGTTCAATCTGAGGATTTTTCTCTCTCCACTCAATCCATCTAACTGCACCTGCTTTGAGTAAAGCTAGATGCTCTCGATTTGCCATTTTCTCTCCTTTACTCCTGACGCATACCCAGAGGATTTGCCCGACCAGCTACACTTTCTATTGCCGTTAATGCTCCCGCCGCACCCGCTAAAATATCTTGTTCTTTTCCACCTAAGTAAAGCCGTCCAAAACTACCTACAGCTTGCACCTCAAGGATGTTAATCGATGCCGCTTTCTCAGCTTCATTCGCAGCCAGTGCGGCGTAAGCAGCAGGTTCCACTTCTAATACATACAGCGTTTGCCCTGCTAGTAATAGCTGGCCCCGTCGCGTGCGATTAATAAGTTGTGTTTGATAAGCATCGATGTTACGAATAATCTGGCTAGAAACAACACGCGGTTTGAGACATTCCTCTCTTCGGACTCCCAATGCAGCCAAAATTGCTTGCCCAGCAGCTCGCGTTTCCCCTTGGGAGCTAGAATGAACTTCTAATAGTCCGTACAGTCGTTCAACTATCTGTACTCCCGGACGGACAGAGGCAGCTTTCAGGGCTATATCCGTAATTTTATTAATTTCGATACCAGGAGAGATTTCAATCCACAGTGATGTATCCCCTGGTAATGGTAAGAAGCCTTGAGCTACTGTTCCCATATATGCTGCATGTTGAGGTTGCAGGCTGTCGAGAAATACGAAACTGCGTAGTTCTATTCCCAAGATTTTGCTCTCCAGTCATAAGGGTAAAAGTTATCTATTGCAAGATAGAAGCGCCTAAGTTGGGGCATTTTTGCCACAAGTGCAGGATAGAAAAACACAAAGTAGAAAAATTTTGCTGTCGATAAATTTTACGCCTGAGAAGTATTCTGGCGGGAAAAACCGCCTTGATAATTGTACAAGCTTTATTACACACAAATCGCTGTCTGCAATGCCCAACTGGTCTTGATTTACTGATAAAGTTGATGTTACAAAAAAGTATTTACCTAAACTGAAGCGGGAAAAATCCACTGGACTTCTGCGGATATCTTCTAAATGCTGCCAAAATCGCAGCCAATCAAACTCATAGGGCTAGGATTTATACATTGACAAAGTAGGCAAGTAGTGGTTTTGGTGGAAACAAGGAAATATCCGAAAATCAGCAACTTCAGTTTGGAGATTAAGTATACACCTACCAAAATGAGATGCACTCATTGCTAAATCATGGTATATACAAATTTAAAACTAAGATTTAAACCCGTTTCTCACAGTTGGGTTGCTCTGCATCCACAACCTAAAGGAGTAATTCAATTTATTGCAGGGGCTTTCTTTGGTACATTTGGCCCCATGATTTTTTATCGCTATCTGCTTCAATGCCTATATGAGCAGGGATATACAATTATTCTTTTGCCGTTTAATTTCACTTTTAACCATTATGTAGAAGCTGGTTTTCTCATGAGAGAGCAGTATGAAATTCTGCCAGAGCTTGTGAGGATGGCAAGTGTTGAAGGATATGATTATGAAGCCTATCTAGATGATAAAAACTTTTCTTGGATTGGACATAGCCTTGGCTGTAAATATATCTCCTTGTTAGAAGGATTTAGTGCTTTACCTCCAGAGCCTCAAGATAGAGAAAAGTTTATTCGGAATCTGCTATCTTATACTTCGGATAAGTCACAGATAGAAAGTGTTATTGCAGACATTAACATTCTCTTTGAAGAACTTAAACGAAAAATTGTAGAAGATCGTAAACTAATTTACAGTTACGTAAATCGGGAAATAAAAATTAACAGTGTCTTCATTAAAGGGCAGACTTCTGTCCTATTAGCACCTGCTATTGCTGACACAGGGAGCGCAATTCGTCCTCAGTTTTTAGCGAATATCATCGATAATCTGGGTTGGGGTGTGAAACCAACCGTCGAAGAAACCCATAACTTAATCAAGGATAGTGGTTTATTTAATATCATGGGTTTAGTTTGTTTTCAATCTGATAATATTGCTAAAGTAACTTGTGAGTGGTTTACTAATATTCTGAAAAAACCACCAAAAGAATTTCTACAATCTGTAAAAGGTGGACATTTAAAACCTTTAGGTATTCAACTAGGCAAGTTTGTAATTAATCTTTTTAATCGACCTTTTATTGAATCAGTGCAAGAGCGAAATAGGGGCTTTGAATCTCATGTAATTCAATTAATTGAGGAACTAAAAAAGAAGAAATAAAAAAAGTAGTGAAAGTTCCAAAATCATTAAGTTAATAATATAGCGATTCTTAAGCAAAAAGACAGATTGTTTTCTCAATTTGCCTTTTTGCTTTTTAAAATGAGCAATTTACCCACTCATAATAGTTATTGCTATCTTGTACAAGCCATTAGCCATTGAGCATGAAGTAAATTACTGCTTTTTCTCTATTGCCTAACCCTCTTTCATAGCAATCCTAACTCTTCTGGAAAGCCTAGCATAATGTTTAAGTTTTGGATTGCGGCTCCCGATGCGCCTTTGCCCAAGTTGTCGAGACGAGCAACTAGCAATGCTTCTTTGGTAGCGTCATTGGCGAATACAAACACCTGAACAATATTGGTGCCGTTGATTGCGTTGGCGTAGCCCGTTGTAGACATCGCATCCAAAAATATTCCGTCTCGCAGCAGTGTAGAATCTTGGTATGGAGCAACCTGGACAAATTTTTCACTTTGGTAGTAGTTAGCGATCGCTTGATGAATAACCTCACCTGATGGTGGATTATCCAAAGTTCCTAACGGCAAAGGTATCTGAACCAGCATCCCTTGCTCAAAATCTCCTACTGCTGGTACGAATAGCGGCGGCGATGCTAACTCTGAGTAATGATGCATTTCCTTGACATGCTTATGTCCAAACTGCAAACCGTAGATAGCATAAGGATGGAGCGACTCTCCTCCAGCCTCCTGTTCATGGAAGGTATGGTATTGTTTGATCAGATTCTTTCCGCCACCAGAGTAACCTGACACTGCATTAACGGTGATGGGAAAATTACTCTTTAAAATTTCCTTGGCAATCAACGGACGGATACAGGCTAAAAATCCTGTGGGATAACAGCCTGGATTGCTGACAAACTGAGCGCTGGCGATTTTCTCTCGCTGTCCTGGATTTAGTTCAGGAAAACCATATACCCAGTTATTAGCTGTCCGATAGGCACTACTAGCATCAAGGATCTTAACCGTAGTACTACTTACTAAGCTAACAGCTTCGCGGGCTGCATCATCAGGTAGGCAGAGAATCACAACATCAACGGCGTTGATTAATTTAGCTCGCTCAGTTGCATCCTTACGTTTAGATGCCTCAATGCTAACTAACTCGATATCATCCCGTTGATTGAGGCGTGAGTAAATATGTAAGCCTGTGGTTCCTGATTCCCCATCAATAAAAATCTTAGGTTTAGTAATCATGCGTCCAGCATCCTGATCTGTGAGTAGTATTATGCAGTAAATCAATTCATGCTGGTCAAATTGCTTGTTTTTGCTCAGTCAGGAGTTGATTTAGGGAGGAAGCCAGGGCAAACGCATCTAAAGTATAAGAATCCTTTAACAAGGTTAAGGCGTTTAATTCCCCTGTCTAAAAAGGGTAGCACGTTCAGGGTAAGCGCGTTTCAAATAGCAGCGATCGCTTGATTAAACCAAGTCTAAACCTGCCCATAAAGTGTAGGATGATTGGCTTTAAGTGCTAAGACGTAATCTGCGGAAGCATCATATATTATATTTGAGCCGCAATTGCTGTTTGTGAACGCAAAATACGTGCGTTTACCCTGGCATTCTGCCTTAGTTTTTTTCAAAAATAAAATCTGATTGCTATAGCAGAGGTAAAAGTTAAATTGAAACTTTTTGTGTTGCTCACGACATCTAAAAAATAATGAGTATGTTATGTTACTGAGCGACATCATTAATGATCTCATTTTCAGCAATTAATTTAAGTGTGAATACAGCCATTACGGTATAGCCAGCCAGAGGATTTATAAATCCTTCCTAGCCAAGACTATACTAAAATTTCTGGTGATTTCTCACTAAAAGCTAGTTATGAATAACGAATCTATAGTACTTTACTTCACAACGATTTTGTGAAACAAAGTACTATAAAATTCCTTATTTTAAGCCATTCAAGCTGTTTTCAATTGTATGGAATAGATATTTCTTAAGGAGTGCAAAGTATTGCGCCCCATAGAGGATTGCATCCATACGAGAATCGCTATACCCAGTCTGAGGAAGATCCATAAAAATAAATCTCCAATCTTATTAAAACGAATAACCGACTACGCCCACATTGAAACCACCTTCGGCGGAGCAGTTCTCAAAAAGTAGGTTGGAGATTTATTTCGGGTTCGTGTCTAAGCAAATTTTTTTAGGAGTTAAGTGAACAAGATGAAACTGTGCAAACAACGTCAAAGAAAAAATAGCGTATTGATTTTAACTTCTCTGGCTGTGTTGGCTTCTCCATTAGTATTGCCTTTGCCACAAGCCTTTGCACAAACATTAACGACCGTTGTAAATTTCAACGGTACTAATGGAGCCAACCCAAAAGCAGGTGTGCTTCCAGGGAAGGATGGCAATCTTTATGGAACCACTTCCGCAGGTGGTTCGCAAGATAAAGGAACAGCATTCAAGTTAACTGGTTCTAATTTTAGTACTGTGACTACACTAGTTAACTTCACTGGAACCAATGGAACTAACCCAATTGCTAGATTATTCCAAGCAAATGATGACAATCTATATGGTGCGACCTTTACAGGCGGTACAAATAACCTTGGTACGTTGTTTCAGTTGCAAAAAACAACTTTTACAAACTTGACAACTCTTTTAAATTTCAATGGCACTAATGGAGCCAACCCAGCAGGGCGATTGATTTCAGATAGTGATGGCAAATTCTTGTGGGGGATAACTTCTGCTGGTGGGGTCAACAAGAAAGGAACTGTATTTAAGATTCCTCTGACTGGTGGTGTCCCCACTGTCGTAGTTAACTTCAACGATACTAATGGAGCAACTCCATTAGCAAGGTTGCAATTAGCTAGTGACAAAAACTATTATGGCACCGCCTCAGCAGGTGGAGCGACTAATAAAGGTGTGGTATTCAAGTTAACTCCCACAGGAGTAATAACTTCATATAGCTTTAGTGGTGCTAATGGGCAAAGTCCTCAGTCTGGATTAATTGAATCTGATAAATTTATTTATGGCACGACTTCTCTGGGTGGAGCCAATAATAAAGGAGCTATATTCAAGGTTCCGCTCGGTGGCGGTACACCGGTTTTAGTTGCCAGTTTTAATGGCACCAATGGGGCTAACCCCACAGCTGCACTCACAAAAGGAAAAGACGGTAACTTCTACGGTACGACTTCTACAGGTGGTGCAAATAATAAAGGAGCCATCTATCGGTTGACTGGAGGAACCATCACTTTGTTATTTAGTTTTAATGGCAAGAATGGGGCAACGCCGGAGTCTACCCTAATTCAACTTGCTAATGGTGCATTTTACGGTACCGCCTCTACTGGTGGCACTTCTGAAAAAGGAACCGTGTTTAAATTTACACCATAGCTTCAAATACAATCTACCTACCAAATAAATGGTAGAACGTAGATTAGAAAAATGTAGATTTTTCCACTTTCAGATAGTTACGCTTACTGACTATCTGAAAGTGGAAAAGACATTCGCAGATAACCAAATAGCTTCATGATGGAGCCAAACAATTAATCAGATTATGTCCGCCTGATTAGTTATTAAACCCGAAGAACCCCACCCCGCCAAAGCTACGCTTCGTTTCCCCTCCCCGCTTGCGGCTACGGTGTATACACAAATCTGTTGATTTGCACCTTTGTTGTATCGACCTGCACCTTTGTTGTATTGACCTGCACCTTTGTTGCATCGACCTGCACCTTTGTTGTATCGACCTGCACCTTTGTTGCATCGACCTGCACCTTTGTTGCATCGACCTGCACCTTTGTTGTATCGATTTACACCTTTGTTGTATCGACCTGCACCTTTGTTGCATCGACCTGCACCTTTGTTGCATCGACCTACAAAAATTAACCCACCCTACGTTACACAGCAACTTTAAAAGACTTGTGTGTACACTGTACGCAAGCGGGGAGGGGTTCTTTATTTTTGATTTATGCAAGAGGTCTGATGACAATTGCAAGTGTTTCCAGCGTTAATTGTTCAGGTGAACGGCTACTCCTCCCAAGCGAGAGTGCGTTTCACCGCCTTTTGCCAAGTAGCAAAGTTGGACAATGCAGCATCGCTCCCCGGCTCAAACACACGTTCAATTTGCCGTTGTTCCACCAGTGCTTTATAGCTCTGCCAAAATCCTACAGCTAAACCTGCTGCAAATGCTGCACCTTGAACAGTGGTATCGCGCATTCTCGGACGTTCAACTGGAATACCTAATACATCAGCTTGGAACTGCATCAGAAAATTATTCTCGCAAGCTCCACCATCTACCGTTAATCGCCCAACTGGAGTACTACTAGAGGCATTAATCGCCTGTACTACTTCCAGAACTTGATAAGCGATCGCTTCCAACACGGCGCGAACTAGATGCTCTGGTTGTACACTGGCGGTAATGCCGAAAAAGGCTCCCCTCGCGCTCATATCCCAGTAAGGTGCGCCTAGCCCACTAAATGCAGGCACAAAGTAGACTCCGCCATTATCTGTTACCTGATTTGCCATCGCTTCACTTTCAGCAGCAGTTTTAATCAGCTTCAGGCGATCGCGTAACCATTGAATACAAGCTCCACTAGTAAACATACTACCTTCTAAGGCATAGCCCACATCTAAAGTTCCCTTCGGATTTGCTTGTGTCCATGCCACTGTAGAAATAAGTTGATGGTGGGAGCGCACAATTTGCTCACCTGTATGAGCAACTAAAAAGCTACCAGTACCGTAAGTACATTTCATCAAACCGGGGCGATCGCAGCCATGACCGAATAGAGCAGCTTGTTGATCCCCCAAAATCGCAGTAATGGGAATCTCAGCGCCCAACAAAGTAGCATCAGTGACTCCAAATACTCCTAAACTCGGCTGAATTTGGGGCAAAATATGCGCCGGAATCTGAAATAGTTCAAGTAAGTTCTCATCCCACTCAAAAGTTTTGAGATTCATCAACATTGTCCGGCTGGCGTTGCTGTGGTCAGTAGCATGGACTTTGCCACCTGTGAGGTTCCACAGCACCCAGGTATCAATAGTGCCTGCTAAGACATTGTTCAGGTCAATATCTGTAAACTTGTCTAATAGCCACCTGAACTTAGTAGCAGAAAAGTAGGCATCGATGATTAATCCGGTGCGATCGTAAATTTCATTAGCGTAGCCTTGCTCTTGTAATTGGTGGCAAAGAGGAGCAGTACGCCGATCTTGCCAGACGATCGCTCTATGGAGTGGTTTACCAGTAGTTTTGTCCCAAATCAAACAGGTTTCACGCTGTACAGTTAGCCCCAAGGCTGCGATCTCTGATGGAGCAATCTGGGCATTGCCAATTGCGGTTTGCATCACCCAACACGTATCCTGCCAGATTTGTTGAGGGTCATGTTCTAACCATCCGGGCTGAGGATAATACTGAGTTAGTTCTTTGTATGCTTGTCCAACAATCTTGCCGTCTGCGTTAAAAACAAAGGCGCGGTTGCCTGTTGTACCTAAGTCCAGTGCTAAAATGTAGCCCAATGATTGAGTTGTGTTGCCAAGTGTGTGCATAACTGCTTTGACATGCTGCGTAGGCGATTTTAGCAATACACGTCAAATTAGATATACATTATTTTGGGTATCTTTTGAATTCTTTGTTGGGATAGCATTGGGCTTACATCCCAGATCCTTTACAACGTTGCAAGACGCTGTGCATTTTAATTATGTGTAAGTAGAGCGGCACAAAAAATCATTATATAAATCCTGCGATCGAGGGAATATTACACACAACTTCATACTAGTTTTAGTATTAAATTTTTGTGACATCGTACAAAGTGTCACTTTATTCAAGCCTGATTACGATATTAAAGTTTTATACTTCGCATATCAAAAGTAATAGTAAAAGTTAAAAGCCTCAAAATATAACAAAACTTTCGCATGTTCAAACTTAACCCAAATAAAAATGCACTACTAGCTCTGTTATTGCTTGTGCCAGTTCCGAGCATTGGTGTTGCAACTCAACTATATATGCTCCCCGGCTTGAAAGGAAATTTAGTAGCTTTATTATCTAAAATTTGGATGTTCGTACTACCTATTATTTGGTTGTTATTTGTCGATAAAGATAATTTAAAAGTTCAATATCCTAAAAGACGCGATTTGTTAGCTGGAGTCGGATTAGGGCTACTGATGCTATGTATCATGTTGATTGTTTATTGGCTGCTGGGGGCAAAGTGGATAGATGTTAAATATGTTCGTGATAGAGCAACGCAAGTTGGATTGGACAGTTTTGTGGTTTACTTAGTAGGTTCAGCGTACTGGATATTTGTCAATTCTTTACTTGAGGAATTTGTCTGGCGTTGGTTTGTCTATCGCAAATGTGAAATGTTGGTATCGAGTCCTTTAGCTGTAGTACTGTCTGCACTGTTTTTTACGATTCATCACATTGTTGGTTTAGCAGCTTACTTCGACTGGCGTGCGACAACATTATGCTCATTGGGCGTGTTCCTAGCAGGGGCGATTTGGTCATGGTGCTACTTAACTTATTGCTCAATCTGGCCTGGATATATCAGCCATATTTTTGCAGATATAGCAATTTTCCTAATTGGCTGGCAACTTATTTTTGCTTAACAAAGATGTCATTAATCTACAGCAAAGTAATTAATCAAAATCTTTCAATATCATGTGTTTTTTTAAGTCAAAACTGATTACACCTTCTTCTTGTAATTTGCCGATCAATCGTGTAATTGTTACCCTGGTAGTACAGCAGGCGCTAGCAATATCTTCGTGAGTAAAGCGAACACTTAGGCGAGTTCCCTCCGGCACAGTTTCACCAACTTCCCGTTTCAAAAGTTGTAATAGATGGTGCAAGCGCTCTTGTACCCGTCGTCTTCCAGAAATGACTAAAAAAGATTCTGTTTGGCGTAAGCGCTGATTAATTTTTGGTAAAAGGATATGGCTCAGGTTGGGGGAAGCTGCTATCTCTGCTGCATAAATTGACACCAACTCAACATCAGAGAGGGCTGTTGCTTGGTAAATGTTTAAAGATGTTAAACTAGAACCAAAAACCATTTCTGCTGTTGCCAATCCTGTTAAAACTTCTTCACCCGTTTCACAATAAGTACTAAGTTTGACCAAACCCTGACAAACATACAAAATTACTAATGGGTTAAGGGGAATAGTTTCTCCTTTAGAATATTTCTGCACAGGACGATCATACAAGAGGTTGCTATCGTCTTTGACTACTGCTGATTCTACCCCTTTCCGTTCAGAAATATTACGTAACACCCAGCGCAAAGAGGTTGCCTTACCCTGCGGATTCCGGGCAACTGCCACTGTCAAAGCTGCATCAAATAACTCACCATGATGTTGTTGCAAGCGTATCAATAGCTCTTTAACTCTGTCTGATTGAGACAGTTCAATAAGTTCGGTACGAAGGCGCTGACGTTCTTCTAGAGGGACGAAGTTAATCATTGGTTTACCCACCAAAAATTGCTTTGAAACATTGAGCAATTTAACTGCGGTGAAGTTAGCTTCTTGGATGATTCCTTCTTTATTAGTCACTAAATAGGCGTCAGGCGCAAACTCGAATAATTCTTGATAGTGTTGGCGTTCTGATTCTAAGCAATTCCGTGTTTGTATTAGTTCCTCATTTTGTTGATGGAGTTCCTCTGCTGCTAACTGCACTATCTTTGAAGTGTTATAGAGTTCTTTAAACGCTTGCGGCAGCAGTTCAGGTGAAATCCAAGGTAATACACTAGCAGTTTGGTATAAATCTGCTAAACGATTGTGCAATGTTTCTGAGCGTTGGATAAATTTTTCTATGTTCACCTTAAATTCCCGCTACTTACTTGCAGAGTTGAAGCAAAAAATCTACTAGGTAAATTATCGGAAAAATTGCAGTATTCCATATTATAAATTCAACTAGTTCTGAACTGCAATTATTATTCAATAGAACCTATAAGAGTATGTCTATTCTAGGTTTTCAACAAATTATGTTTCATAGCACTACACTTCGTATAGTATTGTAAATGACATGTATTGCATTTAACCCAGACGAGCAAAGCAGATTGAATCTAGGGAATCAAAAAGTATCTATTTATAACTGTTGCACTCAGATGCTTTCTTACAAACAAGCTTACAACATTTTGCTAAGTCTTATTTCTACCTTTAGTGGGAACATTTGGTAAACTTAGCTAAATCCGAATGCAAAATGTGCTGGTCCCAGATTATGCTAATTTGTGATCAAACTTATAAGCCAGTCACAATTATGACTAGTAGAGAAATTATTAGATAAAACAGCACAATTAGAAAACCCTGGATCTCAACTTTAAGTTCCTATTCTTGTTTAACCCACTTTTTCATTTTCCCAATGAATGATTTAGTGCTAATAATAATTTTTTTCATTATTATTACTCAGAATAACTTATAATCTTTTCCCCAACTTCCATCACAAGCATAAAGCTACTACTACCAAAGATATATAGACTAAGTTAAGTTTATTTGTGCTTATGAATACATTTTTTTGAACAAAAAGCTTCCCGACTTTTGTAATAAGTCGGAAATCTAAGCTTTTGGATTTTCACAAATCTATTAAAGAACTATTTGGCATGAGCAAAAGGTAAGACTAATGGATATTAATAAGTTAGAACTATTTGTATAGGAAATTACATAATAACTTAACAATTATCCGCCTCTCTAGTTAGAGGATAAATCAAGCAATAAGCTGGTGTAATTTAAAAATGCGTAACAGCTTATCAACGCGCAAGTTATTAAGGAGTGATGGGTGAGGTGTAAATACTATAAAATCTCATCTCGTCACTTTTTTTATTTACTTCAGTTTACAGGGCTTATCCAGTAATTGAATTACACGACTCCCAACTCACTACTCCTGGTCTCAGTCGTAGTTTAAATAACTTAAATGGTGTAATGCACCGTCCAAAACCTTTGGCAATTTAGGGCTAAGTAAGTCAGTGCGAATAAATAAAACTATATTAAGTAATATAAAATTATTGTCATCAATTTCTTAGTAAGGACTTCAGTCCTTTTTTTGGGACTAAAGTTATTACTACAAACCTTTAATTATTTACGCCGTTTTACTTAAACATCCATAATTCGCCCTACATATACATATTTAGGTTTTTTCAAAAGTCAAATTTGATTGCTCTAGATAGATTAGTATCCATCCCGGAACGCATACACGTACTTTTGTAAAAGTCACTTCATAAAAGTCAGCTTTTGTTAAAACTTTATATATTGTTGGTTGTAGTTCATTAAATATAATATTTATTAGCTAATTTACTGAAAATTGCGTTTTTCAAAAACTTCAGTAAAATTCTTATTTTAATAATAAAAAATACGACTAAATTATTAATACTTAGTGCTGACTTAATTGAGGAATAAACGTCAATTATTTCAGGTGTATCTATTTGCAGGCTTTCTGTAAGATCAATTCCGTAATTCTAGGATAACCCCTCTCTTAAAAGAAAAGCAGAGTTTAGCTTTCCTTTACCTTATATGAAAGGTAACTGAAGGGGTTAAGTTTTTGTGAGTGAATCGATGTACTAAGCTGCGATTTATCGTAGAAATCACGGTTTTATTTCCAACTGAGAACAAATACAACTTCTTGAAGCTTTTTTGACAAATCCCCATGCGACAATATATTTTTAATCTGCTAATACTGGTATTAGGAACAAGCTCGACTTTCATCATTACTCCATCTCAAGCTGAAACTCCGGTAAAATATAACACCCAAAAGACTGATAATATTAGTTCCATATCTTCAAATTCACCTTCGGCTATCCAATTGAGTGATTTTGCCAATTCTATTAATAGCAAATCACTTATCCTCTCTGAAGCAGCCAAGAACTCTTCTGGTACTAATGCCAATTTAGCTGATAATGCCAATTTAAATGCAACTAAGCCGAAGCTACGGGTTCCTATATTCAGCAGAATTTTTCCTACACCTTCGATGCAGCAATAATTAGGGGCTAAATATTTAGTTTACTAGTTTGTGATGTTAGAGGTAAATATTTTTACATTGAATACAAGCTTAATTAGTGAAAATACTAGTATACTGAGAGATTTTAATTTTTCTCTCTCACTTGTGTAGGACGAATGTCATTTATAGCGATTCTCGCTTGTATGCAACATACTTAGACCTCACTTCATTCCCCAACTCTTATAGGGTTGGGGAATGAAGTGAGGTCTACATTGCAATACGCTTGGGTTAAAGATTTTTGGTATTGATTTTAGCTATGTAGAGACGTTGCATTGCAACGTCTCTTGCATTGGATTTGGGGCTTAACTGAAATGTATTGGTCTCACTGAGAACCGCTATCTATGTGAGGCATACTCTGATTTGCTTTATGCTTGCAGTTGACAGAGCAATAAACCAAACCATTGATTTGGATCTGTCCACATTTGGAGAGGTAATAAACCCTGTGCGGTAAGTTGCTGCTTGATAATATTGAGATCAAATTTGCGGGAAATTTCGGTGAGGATAGTCTCACCTAGTGCAAAATTAACCTTGAGGTTAAGAGCGCGTAATTCTACAGTTTGCGATCGCAGGCTGCGTAAATGCATTTCTATTTGATGCTCATTTTCATTGTAAAATGCCCAGTGTTCAAACTGGGTGGTGTCAAAATTCCCCTCAAACTGTTGATTTAAATGCTCCAGCATATTGAGGTTAAATGCTGCCGTCACTCCCTGGCTGTCGTTATAAGCTGGTTCTAAAATCTGTTTCGGCTTTCGTAAATCTATCCCCAACAAGAAATACTCACCTACTTGTAGGGCTTCTGTAATTTGAGAGAAGAATACATCACATTCATTAAGTGTAAGATTACCTAAACTGCTACCAATAAAACAAATCATCCTGCTGGGTAATTGCGTCGGTAAGAGTTTTGCAAGGGCTAATTCATAAGTTGCCGCTAAAGCATAAACTTGCAGTAAGGGATAATCTCTTAATAACTGCTTGGCGCTACTTTCCAATATACCTGCACACACATCAATTGGTAAGTAGTGCAGGGGATAGTCTAGCTGCTGGTAGGCATCTAGTAAAATGCGGGTTTTGGTAGAATTGCCACTGCCAAGTTCTACTAATTCACAAGCGCCAGTTATCTTGGCAATTTCGCTAGCATACTGTTGTAAAATCGTTGTTTCTGTGCGTGTGAGATAATATTCTGGTAAATCACAGATTAGTTCAAATAGCTCAGAACCACGGTCATCATAAAAGTAAGAGGGGGGTAGAGATTTAGATGTTTGAGTTAATCCCTTCACTACATCACTCCCAGTACTAGGTGCAACTATTTGAGTTGCTCCTATCAAAGACTGCATCTGCAAGCGTTTTTCAACGGTGTTTTGAGAAGTAACGTTCCTGTTGAGAGCTTTAGATATCGACATTAAACCTCCGTATGCTTGGCGTAATAGATTACCTGTAGTGGCAAACCTTTACTCTAATTAGTGAAACACATAGCCATAGCTAATAAAATCATGCTTGAGCAATATTGCTCAAGCTTTAAAGGTATTTTTAGGGATTTCCTGATTCAAATGACAATATAGCGGTTCTCGTTTATGTGAGGTACATGGGGGGCACGGCAGTATCCGTGCCACTATGTCGTGTTGTTGAGACTTTGAACTCCAACTTCTATCCTTAAAACTCGGAACTTCATGCTCAGAACTATCTAAGCTTACCCTGAGAACTCGGATGTTCTAAACTGGAACTACATTTAAAAATTAGATCGGAGGTAAGCAATAATGCTACGAACCATTGAAGGAATTTATAAAAATGGCAAAATTGAACTAGCTCAAACACCACAAAATATTACTGAAAGCAGAGTCTTTGTTACTTTCTTAGAAACAAAACCCATGACTTGGCCAGAAACGATTATCCAACATCAAAGTATAGTAGAAAGTATCATTTTTGAGTCCTACGTAGACGAACTGCTACCACCTAACGAAATCGAGTTGTAATGATGGGTTATTTACCCTATACCTGCGTAATTAGTGATTTTGTCAATGGAGAACGAAATACTCTCAAGCTATTAAAGTCTACTGTTCCTAGAGATATTTTTATTTCCTCATTAACAGTAATGGAGGTGAAGTACGGATTAGCAATCAATCCCCAACGTGCCTTGAAAATTCAATCATTGATTGAAACATTATTAGGTTCGATTACAATTTTACCTTTTGGTATCGAAGAAGCAGAACTTGCTGCCAAAATTAGAAGTATTTTGAAAACAGCAGGTACTCCTATCGGTTCTTATGATGTGCTGATTGCAGCAACAGCACTAACTCACAATCATATTGTTGTCAAAAGAGGCAGGGGAGCAGGGGGCAGGGAGCAAGGGAGAAAGCTGAGACGGAGCTTGTTACTCCGCCCCAGCAAGAGCGCCCTTTATGGCGGGGCTTTATACCCATGTTCCGCTCTGCTCCACGGCTTCGGGTAGGGCTTGCTCCCCCTGCTCCCTGCTAAGAGCCCCTCCGCTTCTTGGTAACATCTAATGTTCGAGAATTTCAAAGAGTACCCAGCTTGCAAATAGAGAATTGACGTTCTTATTAAATTACATATCAATGTATTGGAAATGGGGCTTTAGACTATTAATTGTATTTTTAGGGCTATGGCTACTCCTAAATCTGGGTTCCCGCGTGGGAGCAGAGATTTTTTGGTTTCAGGAAGTTGGCTACCTCCAAGTATTTCTGTTGAGGGTGGTAACTCGTGGTATTTTGTGGGTAGTCGTGGCTGGGATAACTGCTGCCTATCTACTGCTAAACCTGGCTCTAGCACAACGGCTAAAATATCCCCAGTCGCTGAAGATTGAAGAAGTCCGGCGTGAGGAAGCACAACTGAGCAGTGAATTAAAAAATTTTCTCAGTCCTCATTATCCAAGAGGCAACGAAACCCGCACACTTACGCCGCAACCCTTTAAACCTTTCAGATTGCGCTGGTTATTACCCCTATCTTTGGTACTGAGCTTGTTGATCGGGTTAATGCTGGCTCACTATGGTCAAATTGCTCTTTCTTACTGGCATCCTCCAGTTAATAAAGCTAGTCAACCCATTCTTAGCTTGTTCCGACTAGAGACAATTTGGCAGATATTGAGGCAGATTTTCTCTCAAGTCTCGTATCTCGGTTTAATTGGGGGAGTAGCGATCGCAATCTTAATTTATCCCCAATTTTTATTAACTGCGATCGCACTTGTTTTCAGTCCAATTTTTGGGTTGATCCTATTCCAAAACTGGGCAAAGGTGCTGCAATATTTTCACCCCACCCTTTTCAACAGCACTGAGCCTTTATTTGGTCGAGATATCAGCTTTTACGTATTTTCCTTACCCTTTTGGGAACTGCTAGAACTCTGGCTGATGGGATTATGTTTGTATGGCTTTATCGCTGTTACTCTCACTTATCTCTTGTCGGCTGACAGTTTGAGTCAGGGGATTTTCCCTGGTTTTTCACCCCAGCAGCAGCGTCATTTATCCGGTATGGGTGGCTTGTTAATGCTGGTAGTGGCTTTTAGTTATTGGCTGAGTCGCTATGAACTGGTGTATTCTACCCGTGGAGTAAGTTATGGTGCCAGTTATACCGATGTGACAGCCCAGTTGCCAGCTTACACCGTCTTGTGCATCGTGGCAGTAGCGATCGCAACTTACCTACTTTGGCGAACATTTTTCTGGAAACCCAAATCTCAGTATCGTCGTTTAGTATTTTACGGATTAGGGGTTTATTTAGTACTAGTTGTAGCAGCTGATGTTGTTATACCTGCTGTGGTGCAATATTTAATTGTTCAACCTAATGAGTTGCAACGAGAGCAACCCTACATTCAGCGAACTATTGCTTTGACTCGCCAAGCATTCGATCTAGAGGCGATCGATGCCAGAACCTTCAACCCCCAAGGAACACTAACTGAAGCTGATATTCAAAAGAATGACTTGACAATTCGGAATATTCGCCTTTGGGATCAGCGGCCACTGTTACAAACTAACCGTCAACTGCAACAAATCCGGCCGTATTATCGGTTCCCCGATGCCGATATTGATCGGTATACTCTCAAAACAGATGTAACTTCACCCCGACTATCAGCCCCCCAAAAACCGCCAGAACCGGAGCAGCAAGCAGCTGAGCCAGCAGAACGGCGGCAGGTACTGATTGCCGCGCGAGAATTAGATTACAATGCTGTACCACAGGAAGCTCAAACATGGGTTAACCGTCATTTAATTTATACTCACGGTTTTGGGTTCACTGTTAGCCCAGTCAATACAGTTGGGCCGGGTGGGCTACCAGAATATTTTGTCAAAGATATTAGCGGTGATAGTAGCGCTCTCACAACTTCCAGTGAAGCCATTCGTGACAGTATTCCCATTGGGCAACCCCGAATTTATTACGGTGAAATAGCTAATACCTACGTGATGACTGGCACAAGAGTTAGAGAGCTAGACTATCCCAGTGGTAGTGACAATGTTTACAACTCTTATGATGGTCTGGGTGGTGTTCAAATCGGTTCAGCATGGCGACGCTGGTTATTTGCCATGTATTTGAAAGATTGGCAAATGTTATTCACACGGGACTTTTTGCCTGAGACAAAGGTGTTGTTCCGGCGAAATGTGAAGCAACGTATTCAAGCGATCGCGCCTTTTCTCAAATTTGACAGCGACCCCTATTTAGTAGCTGCTGCTGCTAATCAAGATTTGCCAAGCAATCCCAGTTATCTTTACTGGATTGTTGATGCCTACACAACGAGCGATCGCTATCCTTACTCAGACACTGGTAGCGATGGTATCAACTACATTCGCAACTCAATCAAGGTAGTGATTGATGCCTATCACGGTAGTGTTAACTTTTATATTGCCGATCCAAGCGATCCAATCATTGCCACTTGGTCAGCGATATTTCCCAACATGTTTAAACCCCTCAGTACAATGCCAGTCAATCTCCGCAGTCATACGCGGTATCCGGTGGACTTCTTCAAAATTCAATCTGAGCGGTTGATGACCTACCACATGACCGATCCCCAGGTATTTTACAATCGGGAAGACCAGTGGCAAATCCCCAACGAAATCTATGGCAGTGAACCTCGTCCGCTAGAGCCGTACTATTTGATTACTAGTCTACCCACTGTACCTTTTGAAGAGTTTATTCTACTTCTGCCTTATACTCCCAAACAACGGACTAATTTAATCGCTTGGTTAGCGGCGCGATCGGATGGCAAAAACTACGGTAAGCTGGTGCTATATGTCTTTCCTAAAGAACGCCTGCTTTACGGGCCAGAGCAAATCGAGGCGCGGATTAACCAAGATCCAGTAATTTCTCAGCAAATTTCCCTGTGGAATCGTCAGGGGTCGAGAGCTATTCAAGGTAATCTACTTGTAATTCCCATTGAGCAATCGCTGCTATACGTCGAGCCAATCTATTTAGAAGCCACACAAAATAGTCTGCCAACTTTGGTGCGGGTAGTCGTGGCTTATGAAAACCGGATTGTCATGGCACAAACATTAGAACAAGCCTTGCAGGCAATTTTTAAACCAGAAGTTACACCAGCCCCAGCGATTATCCGTCCCTTTGAAGAAGCAGCCCCGCCTGGCTAAGGGATTATAAAACACATAGCAAGCGACAGGGAGCGGTTGCCATTAACAAAATTTATTACAACAGACATAGTTTAATAGTTAAACATAATGTAATAGACACTAAAAGTTAATGAACATGCTACAAAGTAACCAACTAGAAATCCGCCACATTAGTCCTAAAGTGAGGCAGTTGATTAAAATGTATGCCGATGTTAATAACTGTACGCAGTCTGAGATGTTGGAACGCATTATTTTGGAGTGGAACGCCCAACAAAGCGAGAGCGAACGACCGCCAGGAGATGAAGATGAATAGCTTTCTTGGACAATCTCTAATCAGCTTCTAGCGATACACTTTGATGAATTTGGCTCTTTAGTTGGAGAAAAACTTTCTAGAAATTGGGTCTTGTTTGAGGGATTGAATAAAATCCCTCAAAGTCATCATGCTACCTGTTAAAGTGAATTTAGGAGTGCCATTTTGAGCAACGATTCTTACTTCACCATCTTGGATCTGAATCTTATTTTTAATACTATCCCATAGAGTATCGAAGCTCTGATCATCGTTGCAACCATTGGCTTCAAGGAATCTTTGGCGGACTTCTGTTTTTAGCGCTAGTGCTTCTGCTGCTTGAGTCCGCGCCTCAAAGTGTTTAATTATATCTTCATAAGCACTTTCCCTCAAAGTTTTATTTTCAGCCTGAACTTGCTCTAACTGAGTTTTTATAGCTTGTAGTTGGGACGCTAAAGCGGCTGATTTCTGGTATTCAAGTTTTAAGGCTTGCTTTGCATTGGCTAACAAAGCTTTATAATCTAGCTGATCTTGATTTTTTTCGGATTGCATTTTTATCTCTTGATAAACAGATTTTCGTTGAAAAAATCTCGTCAGTTCTATTACAAAAACTGGCGAGAGTTTAGTAAATATTTTCTGTGTTATCTAAGTATTCCTTATTGTACTAATAATGGTGTTTCCGAGTGAGGATTTTGCTGAATACTACTCAGACTAGAACTAATGTGGGAGCGGATAGCTTTTTCATAAACACTAGTCTGCTGATTACGTACCCCTACAGCTTGATATATTAAGTTAACTTCTGGGAATTCAGACCAATACATCAAGAAAATGTCTTTAGCTGGAGTAATAATTTCATAATTATTCTCCTGTCTTTTCTTTCTAAGTTTACAATTATTTAGTTGTAATTTTTGTCTGAATAGTTGTTCAAATTCTGAAATTAAATCTGAAGTATTTTTCATGGTTTATACACGTTAAAACGTGTTGATGATGCAAAGACTATCTGGTGATATTACTAAGTATGACACTTCAGATACCTCTTACTATATAGTGTATCAGTTATCGGGTATTTGAGGAGAGGATTCAGACGCAGGGTAATTCGTTGGCTCAGGCTCTGGTAGAAAAGAGGCTGTGCGATCGCTGCGACCTGTTGATTGCGATTTTACCTAGCACAACTCTGGTATTTATTCACTTATACTTACTACCAGTTTGGCGTAGATCCATATTCCTAGGTCGAAGCAAGCTATGCATAGCCTCTGGTAGAGAAGCGGCTTGCCCTGAGGCATCGCTGTTTCAGTGTAGCTAGTTAGCAGAGACACCCTATATAAAATCACACAGCTAAATCATATTCTCTTTAGAGCCTTAGGGGGCAATCAGTACTTACAGGCTACAGCCTGCGACTTCAAGACCCTCTGCAAAGCTGATTAATTCTAAGTACTCTGGATTTTCTACGAACTTTTTGGCTGCTAGCAATCCGGCAATGCTCCAGGTTTGATAAATTCTAGCTTCTTTGCCAATCAAACGACCATTGTTGCCATCGTAGTATTCTGGGAATTTATCCTTAAATAAACGCCTTTCGGCAATGGCGATCGCTGCTTGGGCAAGTTCTGTTCGACCTGCCTTCAGTGCGGCGGCGGTAAATAACCACAGCAAAACGGGCCAGTTACCGCCGTTGTGATAAGACCAAGCCCTGTTCTTAGCATCACATCCTGTAACAATTCTCCACTCTAAACCATCCATTGCTGGAAAGCAGATTTTAACAGGCATATAGCCGATCAAGTCTTGCCAACGTTGGGCAAATAAATTCATAATGCTTTGAGATTCTTTTTCGCTTGCTAAGGAAGTTAAAATTGCCATTAGATTTCCCAGAGCAAAAAAGCGAAAATCTATCCGTCCCGGCCCCAGATTTCCCGCTAAATATCCTCCAGTTTCGGGCAACCACTCGGTCAACCAAGTGGGGATTGATTCTGAGTTGATGTTGAATTTATTAACAATTTCTTTACCAAATTCGTTATCCTTGTAACGATAAATTTCCCCCAATCGCTTCAGGTCTAGCCAGTAATAGTTGCGGATATGATATTTCAAAGATCCCAATCGCCTATTGACTTTGCCAAGGTACGTATCGCCATCTCCATCTGGTAAAAGCAATTCAGTAGCAGCTCTGAGGGATGCATAGAATAATACTTGAATTTCTAGAGGATGTTCGTAGACTCCCATGCGACGGTCAATCATAAACGCGCCATCGGGAACTAACATTGTTGGGTACATGGAGAAGCGATGTACCAAGCAAAGATCCAAAATTAACTTGATTCCTGCTTGAAAATCTGGCTGACGCGCTAGGGTTAAATCGCCTGTAACTTTTTCATAAGCGCGTAGCAAGAGAATCCACCACATACAAGAATCAATTGGGGGAACGCGAGCGATCGCTAGTTCACCAAAATCAGCGACCAAAAATTCCTCATTCCCATTACAATGTACTTTGAAACTTGCAGGCATTAATCCCGCTCCTGGTTCAAAGCAGTCTATCTGCTTATCATGACTTTGTAATTTCAGTGTTTCTACTAAGAAGTTACGCACAATCTCTGTTTTGCCGTGCATGAGAAACACCAAGGCAGAAGGGACAAAATCGCGGAGGAAGCACTGATCGTAATTGAGCGCATCTGACTCCGCATCTCTGGCGGCTACAGTACCAATGGGTTTTCCCTGGTAATAAATTATCGACTCTTCCAACAATTCCCAGGCTTCTGCTTCGAGCAGACTGTTCTTATCGATCGCGCTAGTCATGGGCGTTTAATTCCACTAATGGTATGTATCGGCTCAATTGTGGAAAGTACGCAAGCCTACCTCAACGAAGAGGCAGGGGGCAGGGGGAAGGGAGCAGGGGGATATGACCTCTTCCTCCTGCTGTGGAGCAGAGCAGAATATAGGTCTAAATCTTCCACTTCAACAAACGTAGTTCTCGTACCATACGGGAAGCTAACGCAACAGGTAGGGTGTTTACGTAGCTCTAGCTCTTCATTGCCCGTAGCTCTACCGTTGACCCAGCCTCTCCAACAGTTGGGTCTAACTGTCGAATTCCCTTTCTGTTCTATTCCCCTTGCTCCATGCTCCCTGCCCCCTTGCCTCTTTTTCAAGCTGACCAGCTTTCTCGGAAGTCAGCATACAGAGTTAATCCACCATCTATAAAGAGGGTTTGTCCGGTGATGTAGGCGGCTTCATCCGAAGCTAAAAAAGCTACTGCGGCTGCCATCTCCTCTGAGGAGCCAGCACGCCCCATTGGGATGTGACTTTCCACAACCGCCTTTTTTTCGGGGTCATCTATCCAGGCTTGATTTATTGGCGTGACTGTTGCTCCGGGGGCAATGGCGTTGACACGAATACCTTGCTTGGCATATTCCAATGCTAAAGTTTTGGTTAGGTTTTCCATACCACCTTTGCTGATGGAATAACTGATATACATCGGTCGCGGAATAATTTCGTGAACGCTGGAAATATTAATAATCACCCCCCGACGATTAACAGACAGGAGGTGTTTAATAGTTTCACGGGCGCAAAGATAAGCACCCCGGAGATTGACTGCAATTACCCGGTCAAAGTCTGCTGTGGTAACTTCGTGGGATGGACTTTCTGCTTGAATGCCAGCATTGTTAACTAGAATATCTAAACTGCCAAATTCCTTGACTACGGTGTTGACCATCTCAACAATGTCTGATTCTTGGGAGACATCTCCCTGAACCGGTAGCGACTTCACACCACAATTTTCGATATTTCCGCAGGCTTTTTGCAATGCCATCTCTTCCGTGTCTGCCGCAGCTTCGGGGTCTTTGCGGTAATTGATGGCGATGTTGCACCCTTCTTGAGCGAGTCTGATAGCGATCGCCTGACCAATACCTGAAGTTGCACCTGTAATTAAAGCATTCTTTCCTTTTAACCCTATCATATTTCCTGCCTAAGCTGCCCTTACTTGAATTTGCACCAGTCAAAAAATTTTGGATTTTAGATTATTCTTTTGAGTATTAAACTTGCTGTTGTCAACCTCCAATAGAGGTAATTTAAAAATATAAAGGTTTTCGTTTGTATGAAGTACATTTCATGCCCAACTCCTCTCTTTGCCAAGGAGCTACGGTGTAAACACAAATTATACGATTACCTAAAAGTCCTCTAAAACCTCACCCTGTCCTATCGGACATCCCTTTCCTTACTAAGGAGAGGCACAGGTTTTGCTTGTGCAAAACCAGGGTGAAGTATCTTAGGGGCAATGGTATTAGTCCCTAGCGCAAATTCGCTGGCACTTTTTCAGGAACTACCCAATAGTAAATAGTTTTGCCCTCTACAGTCAGCGTCTGGTCTGGTTTCCAGTCGCCCATATCGAAGGCATGGGAGACAATGCGAGTACCAGGTTTAAGTTCACTCAATAGCTTGGGACGAAGTTTGAGGTTAATTTCAGGCAGCAAATAAAGTGTAACTACTGTTGCTTTACTAAAGTCAGTCTTGAACAAGTCTTGTTGGACAAACTTCACGCGATCGGTTACTCCTGCCTTCTGGGCATTCTCATTAGCTTCTTTGACGCGTTGGGGGTCAATATCTATCCCAAAACCCTGCGTACCAAACTTTTGTGCCGCAGTATTGACAATTCTGCCATCACCACTACCAAGGTCGTAAAGCAGATCATTTTTACCCACTTTTGCCACTTTCAACATTGCGTCTACCACTGCCTGTGGTGTAGGCACATAGGGAACATCGCCGGGGCGTTCTTGTGGTTGAGTTGTGGGAGTTGTCGTAGCTGGTATTTCGGTTTCGGTCTGACCTGTTAAAGTAGAAGGTTGTGTCCCGGCTTCCAAATCTTGCTGTTGCGGCGCACATCCAGCAATTCCCAAACTGGTAATACTAACGCCTGTAACCAGTAAAAACAGAATTTTTTTGAAGTTCATCAATTTTCTCCTTGATTCAATAGCTTGTGGTTAGTAGTTAGTAAAACAATTGATAGTCATGGAATTTTGAATTGCTTATAGTGTGAGATTTAGGTTGCAAAATCCAAAATCCAAAATCTAAAATCCAAAATCGTATTAAGTCCTACCTTGGCGATAGTTATTCCAGAACAACAGGGGAATACCTGCTGCCACAACTAAAACACCTGCAACTGCTCCCACACCTGTATAAACCAAGCTGGAATAAAGCAAGTAAGCGCAGACGGCACAAAAGAGTAATGGTGTGAAAGGATAAAATGGCACACGGAATGGGCGCACTATGTGGGGTTCGCGGATTCGCAATACTAGCAGTGATATCCCGGAAAGCAAGAAGAAGAACCAAAATATCGGGGCGGTGTAATCCACCATTGTTTCAAAGCCTTTGCGGGTGAGCGTGCCTAAAAAAACCAGTCCTAAGGCGATCGCAGCTTGCAACAATAAGGCATGGGTAGGAGTACTAGGACGTTGTTGCCAGCGTCCCATAAAACCAAATAGCGAAAAATCCTGTCCCAGTGCGAAATTGGTACGCGCTCCGGTAAATATTGTGGCGTTCGTTGCTCCCAAAGTAGCGATCGCAATCAATACACTGATAAACAAGGCTCCTGGTGCGCCCCAAAGAGAGCGCATTAAATCTGCGGCTACTGCTTCTGACTGGGCCATGTTTGCTAATCCCAATCCCCGCAGGTAAGCCAGATTGATGAGTAAGTAAATGGCAGTGATAATGCCAATACTCCACATTAGCGATCGCACAATATTACGTCGTCCATCCTGAATTTCTGCCGAGATGTAAGCTGCTTCATTCCAACCGCCGTAAGAGAGCAGCACAAACACCATCCCCAATCCCCACGTTCCTGATGATGTAGATTCCACAGGGGCGGCAGAATTAGGAATGGCGGTAAGCCCAAGAATTACTACCAGCAACAAACCTAGAACTTTCGCAGCACTCAGCAAGTTTTGTGTCCACTTACCCTGCTGCAAACCGATGATGTTCAAAGCAGTTAAAAGTGCGATCGCTATGGCTGCATAAATAGAAGACGAAAACGTTCCTAGCCGCCATATCTGAGAAACATAATCGCCAAAAACAAATGCCAACAGGGCAATGGAACCAGTTTGAATCACTGTCATCCGCGCCCAGGCAAATAAAAAGGCGACTCCCCGCCCGAATGCACGTTTCAAATAATTGTAGGCACCACCAACATCGGGATAGACAGTGGCTAACTCTGAATAGCACAGCGCTCCTACCAGAGATATCACACCACCAATTAGCCAAAAAAGTAGTACAGCAATATCACTACCTGCTTGATTTGCCACTAAAGCCGGGGTTTCAAAAATCCCCGCCCCGATGACAATACCGACAATCAGAGCCACTGCGTCTGGTAATGTTAGCGATGGCTTGGGTGCTGCTACTTCAGTTGTTGCTGTTTGTTGAAGCAAATTGTAGTCTTTACGTCTACTCACATTACTTCCTTATTAGTGTTGAGTGGGGACTTGCCGCTTTGTTTCATCTTTTTTTGCAGTGTTTTACCTATATCTCTATGGTTTAAAACAAATGTGACTCAAAAATGACAATCATCAGAGATATGCCTTCAAACGGTAATATCCATCTCGCCACATTCAGATCAATCTCTCTACAGCGATCGCTTCAATTTCTGTTGCTAGACAACATCTATGGTTTTCATAACAATGGCAACTTAATGTGAGACAAGGAACAATGCCCCAGTTTCCTGTTAAGTCCCTAATGTCACCTATCTACCTCTGATTTCCTTCAGAAGTATTTACATTGTTAACTTGTCTTAATTCTGGTAACAGGCTAGAAAATCTCACTCAATAAAACGTCTTCCTTGAGTGGTATTTATAGTAGTCTATAGAATGATTGACTAATAACAGGAATCGTGCATTATTTTATCAAATAGCTAGAGAAAGCGATCGCCTAAAACTTCAGATTAAATAACAAAAATCTTTTTTTACTTTTATTCCTTTAGTATCTGCTACTGGGAAAAAGTAAAATATCTATCAATTCGCCAATCACTAAACCTAATATTGCTATGACTGTTAAAATCCAAAATGAATCTAGCTTGTCGAAGCCAGAAAAGCGCATTTCCAAATCAGCTAGAAGCGTAGTTGCTAGGGGTATGAGAAAAAGCCTTAATAATAGCGACCAAGTTGCTACAAAAGCAATTGATATACTTAAAAATAATATAACAGCTAAACTTTTAGACCCAAATTCAACTAAACGCTCTAACCAAGAAATACTTTTCCGCACTACAGCTATAACCATAGCAGCGACAAAAGCTCCTACTAACCAAATAATATGATGAGCAGCAAGATACCATCCCAGGAGAGTGTAAGCCAGCCATAGTAATACTAAAGGCATCAAAGGAATCCTATTAAAAAATTCCGCATTCATACTGCTAAGGCTTGTAAAAATACCAAGTTAATATCTTAATTGTAGTCAAACTTTGTTACCACTTAAACATCTAAATATATCAACTTTGCTCAGGATATTCCTCTACCTACAGGACAAATTTAAGGACATACTCTTTCGTTGTGATAAAAAAATGTATATAGGTCTAGTTAATGTTTCTATCGGAATATCTGAGCCTTAGACGCCTAGAAGGTAATACGCTTAGGTTAGCGTCAAAACCTTAAGTTGCGTAGGTTTAGTTGAGGGATAAACCCAACAGTTCGGGGGCTTTGTTGGGTTAAGCAAAGCGTAACCCAACCTACAATTTTTTATAAAGCCAAGCGTATCGGCTTACAAGGTCTATAACAACAACAGCTTACTAAATAGTAAAACTTGTACTTAGTAAATTAAAGTTATATTTAAAACATAAGTTACTGATTTAAGAACAAAATTACTAGATTCTAAAATACTAGTAAGGTATAAGTAAATTGATTTTGATTCTCAGCTATTTGCCATGAAATTTAATCAAGAGGTAGTTACAATTCACCGTGTACAACTTTGACAACTGTCCACAATAGTGTTGCATGTCTCAAGCTCATGGTAATATTATTTTACTGTTAGGAGATATTATTTTATACATCAAGTTTAAAACATGCTGAAACAGTTAGTTAGGTGCGCTACCTTCAAAAAAGAAAAATTATTCAATCCACCAAGGAAATCCACAAAAGCGCTAACGTGCAAAGCACAGAGCTTTTAGAATTATGCTTATATAAGGTACTAAATAGCTCACAAAGGCCTCTTTGAAAAATCATTAGAGCTAGCTAAGAACGCATAAAAGCCTCTTAAAATGGCAAAAAATTAGACAAGAGTAAATAGAAAAGTTTTGACACTAAGTCAGTTGTTTTTCGTATATGTAAAAATATCGAAAAGCCAAATTTGTCTTGTCAATAAGACACTAATATTATGTGTTTTATTTTAGATGCTGATTTCTCTTTGTGGGTAGTTACCTATATAAAATCCCTATTTCATTGTCGAAAACTTAAGCTACCTCGACCAAATGAGGCAAACACTTAAATCTAAAAAATGATTTAGGACTGCTAGATCAATCTTGATTTAGTAATGACTCGATTCTTAACAACGTCAGCAAAAGTAACAGGAAAAACATGAATATTATTGTTCGTTTGGTTGGAGCGATCGCTCTCCAAATATCTGCGATCGCTACAATGTCTACTATGGCAATGGCTAATGACAAGCCTCTACGTGTCGATACCCAGCAGGCCCCTACTGCTGCTCAACAAAAAACAACGCAGAGGATTTGCTCTTTAGATCCCATTGATAATTTATTACCTCCAGTACAGGCAAAGGCAAGTAATTCTTTGCTTTCTTACCTTGCAGAACAGGGTTTTATACAGAATCAAGAGGGTTCTTGGGTCTGTTATGCGAACGATCCTAAAAAAGAAGGGCGTTACTTTACCCTATTTAAGGTTAAACAAGTTGATGGCAGGCTCATAGCAAGTTCTTTCCTAGATGAGGGCAGTCTGATTCAGGGACAGGAAAATCGTAGTTTGGACTTCTTTATGATGCTGATTAAGCGTCATACGAATACTAGTCCAGAGAACCGTCAAGGTATACGTAGGTATTTAGAAGCCTTTGTCTCGTTAGTAAAAGAAGGCAAGATCAAACCTACACGTCGTGGGTTTCTTTTCGACCAACCAAACCGGGGATTGGTCTTATATCACACGCTCTCATCAGGAAATCTCAAAGGTACCGGAATCACGATCAACATTTCTTTACCTAAGAGTTGAATGAATTAGGTAGTGGGGAGTGAAATGGGTATAGATGGGGATTCAAACCTCACTCAACTCGTAAAGAAATTTTCTCCCAATCCCTAATCGTAGCTACCAAGGATAGGAATGCTGTTTGCAGACTCGGTGAGTCTGCGGTATTGCTGCGACCCATTGGATTTATAGAGCTATTAATATCAACCCCACGGACTGAAAGAGGGACGTGAACAACCAATGAAATTGCTGTCATTTAGTGGAGGTGCATCTTGCCTAAATCAATCGTTCAAAGAATTGCAATGCCGTTCGCAAAGCGTTTGTCTGCGACACGCTGCGCGAACGTAGAGAAGGGGGTTCGGTTTGCGACCATCGTATTCTCATCTATTGCAGTAGTACTGACTACGTGTCAGTCTAGTTTTGCACAGCTCAATATTGGACGCTATGGTATCCAGCAAGGACTGGAGTATGAGTATCTCCAGTACCAAATCAATAACCAGAATCTGAGCCAGATGCGAGTCATTCCTGGATGTGATGTGGGATTTGGTCTGACCTGCAATAAAACTGGCTCGGTAATCCAGCGATTACTGGATTTAAACGACGGGACTAGCTATCAAAACCTCTTGATACGAGCAGCTGGTGGGGAAGAAAACTTCCAGAATTTCGCTAGCTTTTACGGTAACAATCCCAACCTCTCTGAGGTGCCTTACGCCTCATTTTGGAGAAACCAATCCCCCGCAATCATGGATAGTTCCCAATACCTTCTTGGACAACCTGTTGGTCGGAATCCAGTAGAAGGACTCGGACTTGTAACCAAGCAGTTCTACTGGTCACCATACTCAGGAACCAATAACTCGGTTAGTCTCCGTAATGGATTACTAGACTTGAAGTTGTCATACGGACGACTACTCTTTGAGGAAGCCTCAAAAATCCCTAACATTAAGGAGCAGATTCAGTCTTTAGGTCTGTCGCCAGAGATGACGAATTTCTATTTCAATAAAATCTCTACAGGCTTGAATGCGTTGAATTCTGGAAATCAAAACCAACTCCAACAGAGGATTTTTGAAGTACTATCGTTTCCATACTCTGAAAATGGTGGGGAACTCGGACGTCCCATTAACGCGATTCCACAGGAATTTAGTCAGATATTGGGAGAAGATATCCCAGGAGATATATTGCTGAGTGATAATCCACTAGCGTTGGATGGAGAAGTAATGGGCCTCGATACTTCCCCTGCCTCTATGGGAGATGTTTTGGTACAAGACAGTCCTGATTCCTTTCCACTCTGGCCAATATTCGGAATTGGGGGTCTTGCTTTAATTCTGCTTCTACTAATGAATGGCGATAGTTCCTCAGCTCAAGCATCTGTTTCATCTGTTTCTTCGGGAAATACACCTTTGTCTCTCACTAGCACAGGCGAATGCGATCTGACTCCCAGTGGTAATGCTCCCGATCACACACAGATCATTGAGGTTCCGTGTAATGTTACTCCTAAAACCCCTATGGAAGTGAAGAAGGTAGTGGAGCCATCAATGATCAAAGCGCTTATATTGCTAATTGTTTTACTATGCATAGTCGGTTACAAACACCGCTCTTTAAAAATCCGTAATTCATAGCAGCTTTAATTTTTGTAAGGGTACAGTAATAATCATTGGTGTCATAAGGTAAAAGTCATGTCTCGCATGGAACTAAAGTTCCATGCGGGTGAGGGAGCCAGCAGTTAAGCTATCTCTAGGCTTTTTTTGACACGTATGAGTAATACTGTGCCCCTACAGTACAAGTCTATTTACCTGGCGATCGCTTGTAAAAGTATTCAGGGCTTACGCAACTGGCAATACTGCGTAGGTTTTGCCTAAAAAATAACTTTAATGTAGGTTAGGTTGAGGAATATAGACCCTTTCGCGGATCGTCTCGTAAAGTCGTCTTTAGACAACTTTCATCACTATTAGACTCAGAATTCATTCTAAGGCGGGCTAGATGAGCACTCCAAAAGCCCCATCTTCAGCGAAAACTTTCTACTAGATAAGCTGCTAATAACTTACAAAGTAGAATGGTTTTGAGGTTCAGAAACTTTTAAAATTATTTTTGCGTATATTTTAACCTAAAAGCATCTATTTCTAAGCTCATAATCTAATTTCTCTCCTTGGGTATATAACTTAAAAATATAAGCAAAACTCTTGACAGATATGGCTGAAGTTTTATTTTGCTAAACCTATAATTAAACCCCTATAAACATTAGAAGTTGAACTACTGAAAAATCTGTAGTGATTTGTTTATTAAAAAACAGATCAACGAGCATAAACTCTAAATATCATTATTCGCCAAAATATTTTGATATTTACATCTCTGATATGAAAGATTTATAAATTTGTCATGATTTAGCTAAAATCAAGTCTTGTTTATAGAATTATGCTGAATTTTATTCCGCGAAAAATTTCTATATATTCCTACAGATACAGTGCTATCAACCTAATTGCGATGACACAGTAATAGTCAGGATATATTTCCAAATAACTAGTTAGTTAACTGGCTAGCAAAAATCAAGATATTAAAGACATATAGTAAAGGTAAATAATATGTATCATCCTCAAATGTTGCCAACAAATGTAGCAGCCAATAGTAACTTACATCAAGTAATCGTGAGTGAAGCAACAAAAGATAAAGCACAAACGCATGAATTAACTATTACTGATGTAGTGATATCTTTATCGCCTGTTGGCTTTGTAATTAGTTGGATGGTTTTTTTCCTAATATTGCGAAAAATCCAGGCATTTTTAGATTATAAAATGGTGTTTCCTGCCAAAGCTTTACACAAACTTCCTTGTAAAAACTGTAGCTTTTATTCCAATAATCATTATCTAAAATGTGCGGTAAACCCTTCTATAGTTCTCACTGAAGAAGCGATGAATTGCTCTGAATACTCACCCAGCAAAAAAGATTCTTCCTCCAAAAATCCTTTTGTCTAGATATAATAATTATTAATCTGATACCACACGAGTAACAGAAGCTACATATTAAGTAAGTTCTTTAGCTGGTAACGCCTTGGTTTGGATAGCGATCGCCTGTCTTTTTCCGTCACGTTTATCTAGCTGTACCCTGATTAAGTTGAATTACTAACTAAGTGGGATAAGTACCGAAAGTGCTATATCTTCGTAATGCACCGCAATAGTTGAAGATGGTACGTTACTACTTACCCATTATTCAGCTTAGTTTTAATCTGTCTGTAGATAGCTGCAATGTTGCGAGCATCATCAATGCCACGATGGTGTGTACCTTTTAATTCTATCCCCAACTCATTGAGAGCCTGTGCCATGCCAAATTTTTTAGACACACCAAGATAATCTGAAAACTCCTCTTTGATATTGATGTGTTCGAAACTAAAAGGATAAGGGAAATTATGAAACGCGCAATCTTGAATAAATTGCTTTTTATCGTAATTGCCCCAAGAACAAAAAATATGATTGGGAAATGAAGAAATCCATTCTTTGAAGCGAGAAATTGCCTCTATAAATTTTGGTGCTTTGTCAACATCTTGCTGACGAATACTAGTCAATTCGGTGCAAAAACCTGTTAGTTGCGGATGTCTCACAGGTTGAATGAATTGCTGAAACTCGGAATCAATTTCCCAGGTTGTTCGATTGAGCATCACTGCACCAATTTCGATAATTTCCATTTCATGGCGGGGAATAGTTCCACTGTCAGAGCATGTAGCCTCTAAATCGGCTATCAAATAATAGTGGGATATTTTAATTTCCATATTAGATATTAGTAATAAATTATATTTTTATTTAGCGATCGATATAGGGAATTTAGATTGATGAAAAAGGTTTAACCCAACGAAATTGAATAGCGACATTAAGAGCAATTGCAGCCAACGCAAACCACAACACACTTTCTCCCGCCAACACCAAAAAAGGCCAAATTGTGCTATTAGAATTCCAGCCAAGTTCTATCTGAGTTAATCCCCGCACCAAGCCAAAGGCCAGTACACCACCAGCTTTGAGTTGGGGATTTTTATCTGAGCGGATGATATAGCGGTAGGTGACACCAAATAGTAAGCCAGTAAAAGTTGCAACTGCACCACTTACACACAAGTGCCAGTCAAGATCATTTTGCAGACATGCGAGTGTCTGAAAATACTTTGCCAGTACGAAAGTATTCAACAGACTAGAAAGAGCAAAAGCAAAACACACAGATAAACCCCCAACTATTCCAGCTTTTAGGGATTCTAAGCGTTCTGCCATCAGTTGAGGATCTAAAATTGAGTTCACTCTATATAGATAGGGATTAGATATTGGGATTTTCCTTACTCTTCAGTATGATAAATGCTAGAGCAGCTTTGTAATTAAATCCTGCTCTTATGTGGGAATTTTGATGATAAACTCGGTTCCCACGCCTAGTTGAGAATTCACATCTAATACACCTTTGTGTTTCTCTACAACTATTTGATATGCGATTGACAAGCCAAGCCCAGTACCTTTCCCAACGAACTATCAAGAGGGAAAGCGCGATCGCTAATTTTTTACATTTGTCTTTATTAATGCCTGAAGTACTAGCGTACCAAGAAAAAATGGTGTATCGTTTGCGACGACGATAGCGAGTCCGTGTACCACTTCGTGCAAGCAAGCTACGCGCAGCGTCTCGTAGAGAGCGTCATAGCCCGTCGTAGACATCGCACGTCCAACTTATAATCTTATTTATAAACAAATCTGAGCCTGCCCAATCCCTGTATGATAAATATTAGAAACCTTTTGTAATTATTTGAAAAGCAGGACTATGGAGATTTTGACACTAGGTTGGGTATCACTGTTAGTTGTGTTTACTTGGTCAATTGCAATGGTAGTTTGGGGACGTAACGGACTCTAGAGGCATCGTGGAAAGCCCATTTTTGAGTATTTTAACAATAGTAGCCGTAGTGCTACTCGTACTAGTCACTGGTGGTATTGGTTATTTGACCGTGGCAGATTGGCGCGATCGCCGTCGCCGAGATGATGACAAACGCAGCAGCCGCAGCGCCACTCCCAAGCGGCGATAATTTTCTCGTGGTTGAGAAATGTTTTTGTAGGGACACGATAATATCGTGTCCCTACACTATTTTTCTAGCATTCCCAGAAAATAACTGTTACCTTTGCGATCGCAACGGGAATCATGAGATAGAAGACTTTCAATATTTCAAGTCCCACTGGGAATGGAAAACTCCTCTACTACTCAACCCATAAAACCAAATTCAGAACAGCAAGAGTCTCATTCAGATGTGACACTCTCCCTGCGTCAGAATGATCAACAAAAAGCCTTGTCTGGAGTTATTGCCCACATCCGCGAGTCTATAGACATAGATGTGATCTTTAAAATTACAGTCACTGAAGTACGCCAACTTCTGAAAACTGATCGGGTTGGCGTGTTTCGTTTTTATCCCGAATTGGGATGGGAAGGGGAATTTATCTATGAAGATGTGGGAGCAGAATGGGATTCGGCACTAGCAGCCAAACTGCATGACCACTGCTTTGCTGAAGAGTTTGCAGGCTTATATCAGCAAGGTCGGATTAAAGCAATGGCTGATATATATCAAGCTGGTGTCAGTGATTGCCACGTCCAAATGCTAGAAAGATTCCAAGTCCGTGCCAATATAGCTGCTCCCTTGATGAAAGGTAAAGATTTATGGGGATTGCTGTGTATTCATCAGTGTAGTAGCCCTCGGGAATGGGAAGCGTCAGAAATTGAGTTTGTGCAACTAATCGCCGCACATCTGGGAGTTGCTTTACAGCAAGCAGATTACCTAGAACAAGTAAAACTACAATCAGCAGAACTAGCACAAGCAAAAGCCAGAGAAAAAGCAGCTCAATGGCAAAGAACCATAGCCATAACCATTGAGAAAATTCGTCAGTCTCTAGACTTGGAAAACATTTTCCACACAACCACTGGAGAACTTAGGCATCTGTTAAATGGTGACCGCGTGGCTATTTATCGCTTCAATCCCGATTGGAGCGGTGAATTCGTGTTTGAATCAGTGGCAGAGGGTTGGATTTCCCTCATAGATGAGCAATTGCAGGGGGCGGAAGTGAGTAAAAACGTCAGTGAATGTAGTGCCAAAGATTTAGCTAAACCTCCAGTCGCTGACACTTACTTACAAGATACAGAGGGTGGTAGCTTTAGTCGCTGTGAAGTGTACCGTGTTTGTAATGATATTTACAATTCGGGCTTTAGCGACTGCTACATTAAAATCTTAGAGATATATCAAGCAAGAGCTTATGTGATCATTGCCATTTACCACGGTCAGAAGCTCTGGGGCTTGCTAGCAGTCTACCAAAATGCCAAAACCCGTGATTGGCAAAAAGATGAGGTTTACTTGCTTACCCAAGTGGGCACACAATTAGGTGTAGCTTTGCAGCAAGCGGAATTTATCCAACAAATGCAAACCCAAGCAGCAGAGATTAGCAAAGCTGCCGAAAGACAAAGAGCGTTAGCGAACACCGTAGAAAAAATTCGTCAGTCTCTTGATATTGAAGCTATTTTTAAAACCACAACTCAAGAAGTCCGTCGGTTATTACAAGTGGAACGAGTAGCAATTTATCGCTTCTATCCTGATTGGAGTGGCGAATTTGTTGCTGATTCTATTGTTGATGGCTGGACACCAATGGTTAAGCCGCAGCCTGTGACAGAAGGCGTTTTTGTACAAGGAAAGCAAGCGGGTAAGTATGCACGAAATGAAGTTTTTGTGCCAATTTCTCAGGGCGAGAAGTTGTGGGGATTGCTAGTAGCTTATCAAAATTCCCAGCCTCGCTATTGGCAAGATGAGGAAATCAACTTATTGGCACAAGTTGGCGCTCAATTGGGGGTAGCATTACAGCAAGCTGAGTCTTTGAAACAGATGGAGGTGCAAACCCAAAAACTGGCTCAAGCTGCTGCACGAGAACGGAAAGCAGCCGAAAGAGAAAAAGCATTAGCCGCAACGGTGGAAAAAATTCGCCAGTCTCTTGACATTCATACCATCTTTGCCACCAGTACAGAAGAAGTCCGGCGACTATTGGAAGTTGATCGAGTGACAATCTATCGATTCGGGGCTGATTGGAGTGGCGAATTTGTTGCTGAGTCTTTAGCTCAAGGTTGGACACCAATAAGGGAAATTTTACCTGTAGTTACAGATGATTACTTACAAGAAACGCAAGGCGGAAGGTTTGCTAATGCCAAAAGTTGTGTCATTAAAGATATTTACAGCACCAATTATTCTATTTATCATATTGCCCTGCTTGAGCTAATGCAGGCTAGGGCATATATGATTGTGCCGATTTTTCAGGGTGAGAAACTTTGGGGACTACTAGCAGCTTATCAAAATATCAAGCCCCGTAATTGGCAAGAGGATGAGGTAGATTTGCTGATGCAGATTGGTACTCAGTTAGGGGTAGGACTTCAACAAGCAGAATTACTCGAACAAACTCAACGTCAAAAAGAAGAAATTACCCAGACTCTTAAAGAATTACAGCACACTCAGAGCCAGTTGATTCAAAGTGAAAAAATGGCAGGTTTAGGGCAGTTAGTTGCTGGTGTAGCACATGAAATTAACAACCCGATTAGTTTCATTTATGGCAACATCACTTATGTTACTGAACATGCCGAAAGTTTATTAAAATTACTGCGCCTCTATCAAAAAGAGTATCCTAAGACAACAGGAGAAATTCAAAAGCAAGCAGCAGCACTAGATTTAGATTTCATTAGTGATGACTTGCCTAAAGTTCTGACTTCAATGAAGATAGGGGCAGATCGGATCTCTCAACTAGTCTTATCATTACGAACTTTTTCTCGACTTGACGAAACAGGAATGAAGCCTATTGATCTTCATGAAGGCATGGACAGTACTTTGTTGATTTTACAACATCGACTGCAATTAGAGACTAATTCTTTTGCTATTGAGGTAGTTAAAGAATATGGTGAATTACCTCCATTAGTCTGCTATGGGGCCCAGATGAATCAGGTGTTTATGAATATTCTCAACAATGCGATCGATGCACTAGAAAACTCAGCAACTAGTAGAAAAAAAATTGACAATCCTAAAATTTGGATTCGTACAGAAGTGATATCCGGGAATACGATTCTAATTTGGATTGCTGACAATGGTTGTGGAATTCCAGAGATTAAGCGATCGCGCATTTTTGAACCTTTCTTTACCACCAAACAACCTGGACAAGGTACTGGCTTAGGGTTATCTATTAGCTACCAAATTATTGTGGAAAAACACGGCGGTAATATCAAGTGTGTTTCTGAACCTGGCAAAGGCTGTGAGTTCTGGATAGAAATCCCGATGAAACGAACAGTTAGTTAAAAAAATCAGGCTATGCCAACTCTTGGAGACGCTACGCGTAGCTTGCTTCTCCAAAGGAGTACGGCGGGCTTGTCTACGAAACGCTAACGCCAACGCCTAAGCTTTTTTAACTAACCACAGAGGCTCAGAGAACACAGAGTAAGGAGAGGGCGATCGCAGAGTTTTGGAACTGCCTAGCCTACTATAGTTATCGCCTCTATGCTCAGGCAATTTATGAGAAACTAAAAGATATTACAAAAAAATAATTTATGTTAGGTCTGGAAAGAATTACATTTAATCCTCACATTATGGCGGGACAAGCGTGCATTCGCAGGATGCGGATTCCAGTTTCATTGGTGGTTAATTTGATAGCTAATGGCAAACCTGTAGAGGAGATTTTAGAAGAATATCCTGATTTAGAGCCAGAGGATATTCGTCAATCTTTACTTTACGCAGGTTGGTTAACTCAAAAACGGGTTTATCCCTTCAAAACGGCTTAATAGCGATCGTCTACTCCAAATCTTCTATACTTGTACTATGTAAAGGTAATCAAATTCTCTATGATTACAAACACTAATACCTAAATCAAAACCAATCAATACCCATTTGCTCAAGAATTAATCACAGATACTCAAGGTACATTGTAAAGTAATTATCGATTTTCAAGACTATCTACGCTTATTAGAAGCAATTGAAGATGAAGGATTGATATTAGCCATCAAGGAAGCATAACAAGAAATACCAACTAAATATTAATGAAGCATTAGCCGAATTAGAAAGCGAGTGAATACCCAGTATCTCTCCAGCTTTATTAAAGATTTAAAAGCACTCAAAAGTAGACCTTACTATGAGACGATTAAAGTACTTGCTTTTGAATAAATACCACAAATAGCTAACTTTGACGAAATTACTAATATCAAAAAGCTACAAGGATATGATGATATTTATCGTATTCGTATAGGTGATTATCAGATCGAAATTATATTTGACGGTGAAACACTAATATTTCAGCGTGTGCTACATCGTAAGGATATTTATCGATATTTTCCTAAGGTTTCTGGTGTAGATACTTTTCCAATACGTTCAGTTTCAGAAATAAGATTAGTCAGAAAACTAGGTCAACTCTCCGACTCAGAAATGCAACTTGTTTGAAAAGTTATAGATATTAATTTAAATTAGTTTATGTCTAATCAACTTTCGATATGGTCAGATGGGAATGATAAAACCAATATGCAGGGTGAACAGTTACCTATGCCCGATGCTGAAGTAATGTTTTACTATAATTTCTTTGATAATAATGAGAGTAACCAATTACTTGTTGAATTATATAAAACTATTTTTTGGCAGCAACAATCCACAATAATTTTTGGTAAGAAAGTGAACTTACCAAGGCTTACGGCTTGGTATGGAGAACCAGATAAATCTTACTCATACTCTAAAATAACAATGGAACCTATTTTGTGGACTCCTCTATTAATCAAGATTAAATCTAAAATTGAATCTTTATCTGAAATTAAATTCAATAGTGTATTACTGAATCTATATCGAGATGGTAAAGACAGCGTAGCTTGGCATAGTGATGATGAACCAGAACTTGGAAAAAACCCTGTAATTGCTTCTGTAAGTTTTGGAGTCCCTCGTCGTTTTATGTTTAGACACAAAACAAAAAAAGAATTAAAGTACGAAATTAAACTGACTCATGGAAGTTTATTAATGATGACGGGAACTACACAGCATTTCTGGCAACATCAAATACCTAAAATGAACAAACTTACACAACCAAGAATAAATCTTACCTTTAGGCAAATTACCTGAGCAAAATATCTAAAAAACTTGCCTTAGAAGCATCACACCCCCAAGGCAAGCCAACTCTCTAAATTATTTACTCCGCGCCCTTCGCGGTTCGTTAAAGTTGCTTCACTTCCGAAACCAACTTCGCCACCATATCCTTAGCACTACCAAAAAGCATCGTAGTTTTATCCTTGTAGAACAACTCATTATCTACACCGGCAAAACCCGTACTCATCCCACGCTTAATTACAATCGTCTGCTTCGCACGATCTACTTCCAAAATCGGCATACCATAAATCGGGCTATTTGTATCACTCCGCGCCGCCGGATTTACCACATCATTTGCCCCAATTACTAAAGCCACATCCGCTTGATCAAACTGGGGATTAATATCATCCATGTCATACAACTGCGTATAAGGCACATTTGCCTCTGCCAACAACACATTCATGTGCCCCGGCATTCTCCCAGCAACGGGATGAATGGCATACTTGACATCAACGCCCATTTTTTCTAACTGATCTGATAATTCCCGGACGCTATGTTGCGCTTGGGCAACTGCCATACCATAACCGGGCACAATTACCACAGAACGGGCATAACCCAACATCATCGCCCCTTCTTCAGGATCAATGCTGCGGACGGTTTGATCAGTTGCACCACCGCTAGCAGCAGCACCACTAGAACTAGAACCAGTACCAAAAGCGCTGAACAGCACACTAAATAAGGAGCGGTTCATCGCCTTACACATAATCTCGGTGAGAATTAACCCGGAGGCTCCCACCAAAGCACCAGCGATGATTAACATATTGTTCATCACCACGAACCCAGCCGCCGCCGCCGCCACGCCTGACAACGAGTTCAACAGCGAGATTACCACGGGCATATCGCCGCCACCAATGGGGATGACGAACATCACGCCCAACACTAAAGAAACGGCAACGACTCCCAAGAATATGGGTAAGCTATCTGGTGTGATGATTAAGTAGGCACTACCTACTACATAAGCACCCAGAAGCAAGAGGTTAAATGGTTGCTGGAATGAAAATGTAATCGGGGAACCGCTAATTAAACCTTGCAATTTGGCAAAGGCTAAAAAACTACCTGTGAAGGTAACACCACCGATTAACACATCCAACAGGATGGAAATGTTGACATCTAGGGGTATCGATTGAGAACTATCTAATAACCGCCAGAATTCGGCAACGGCTACTAATGCCGAAGCCGCACCGCCCAAACCGTTGAGTAAACCCACCATTTGGGGCATTTCGGTCATTTGGACTTTGTAGGCAATGATCGCACCAATTCCCGATCCAATCGCCAAGCCCAACAATATCATCTCGTAGTTCAACACATGTTGATCCAGCATTGTTGCCACAATTGCCAGCAGCATCCCCACAGCCGCTACGATATTACCGTTCCGCGCTGTAGCAGGTGATCCCAGCTTTTTCAAGCCCAGAATGAATAACGATGCAGCGACTAAGTACGTCAGCTGAATGCCAGTTGGTAAAAAGTCGCTCACGCCTTAATCTCCTTCTTCTTGAACATTTGCAACATTCTGTCTGTCACTAAAAAACCACCCACAACGTTGATTGTTGCCAATACCACAGCAATCAAACCGAGAATTACTGATACACTTGTGTCTCTCGCACCAGCAGCAACTATTGCTCCAAGTACCGCAATTCCAGAAATCGCGTTTGAGCCTGACATTAATGGTGTGTGTAGAGTCGGTGGGATTTTATTGATGACTTCAAAACCGATAAAAGATGCTAAAACAAATACAAACAAAGCAGCAAGTAATGCCTCTGTCATGAAATCAAAACTCCTTGTATAAATGGGAATGGGGCAATTCAATTTTGGATTGAATTCCAATCTAAAATCCAAAATCTAAAATTCTTACTTCCCATTCCCTAATTAACCGCCGGTTGTTGAGTATTCAAAGCTTGTAGCGCATCCCGCACTCGTTGATTGCGAATTTCACCTGCGTGGGTAACGCAAGCTGCATCAACGATGTCGTCGCTAAAGTCCACCTGCAAAGCTTTGTCTTTAATTAGCAATTGCATCAAGGAAGTTACGTTCTTGGCATACAATTGGCTGGCGTGAATTGGCATCGATGATGGAAGATTGATAGGGCCGATAATTGTTACGCCGTTCCAGACAATATCTTTACCTGGTTCTGTGCAGGCGCAGTTACCACCTTGTTCAGCAGCCAAATCCACAATCACTGAACCTGGTTTCATTTGTGCCACCATTTCTTCTGTAACTAGCCGTGGTGCTTGTCTCCCAGGAACTTGGGCGGTAGTAATCACTACATCAGAATTTTTGACGTGTTCGGCGACAACTTCTTGAGTGCGTTGTTTGCTAGCCTCAGAAATTTCCTTGGCGTAACCACCAGCAGCGACGGTTTCTTCTTCTAATTTGACTTCAACGAATTTTGCCCCTAAGCTTTGCACTTCTTCTTTGACGGCGGGACGGATATCAAAGGCTTCTACCACTGCTCCCAAACGTCTAGCGGTGGCGATCGCTTGCAATCCGGCTACACCAGCGCCCATAATAAATACTTTCGCTGGAGCGATCGTGCCTGCGGCTGTGGTTAACATCGGAAAATATTTCGGTAATGCAGCTGCGGCAATTAATACAGCCTTGTAACCTGCTAATGAAGCTTGCGAGGACAAAGCATCCATACTTTGCGCCCTGGTAGTACGGGGAATCATTTCCATACTCAAGGCTGTGACTTTCCGATTTGCTAGTTGCTGTGCTACAACCGGATTTCCCAAGGGATTGAGGAAACTGAGTAATACAGCCCCTTCCTTTAAAAAATCAATTTCTGAGCGTCCATCTTCTCGTTCTTGTGGGGGGCTAACTTTCAACAGAATATCTGTTTCGCCCCATAATTTGGCAGTATCGCTGATTATTGTGGCTCCTGCGGCTTCATAGTCAGAATCGCTGAAAAATGATCGTTCTCCTGCACCTGTTTCTACCCAAACTTCCAAACCTTGTTTTACCAATCGAGCAACGGTGTCAGGAATTAATGCCACACGACGTTCACAAACTTCAATTTCTTTAGCAACTGCTATTCTCATGAAATCTCCTGAAGATAAATACCTAATCTCTGCCAAGTAAGCGATTGTCTAGAAGAGGGATATCCCGCACTCATAGTACTTAGGCAGGAACATCACCCATGAATTTTACTTCTAGATTGAACCTTGAAACTTTCCTCTCCTACTCTTAGCTATCCAGGCAAAGCCTGACTTTGCCGCTCGCAGATGTCATATTTTCAGATAGTTGCAAACAGGGTTACGTATTGCACATCCTAAATTGATTCCCAAATTTTGCATCTTTATCTTCAGCTTATTTTCGGGATTGAAAAATTTTGGTATTCCTTTCTTATAGAGTAATATTGACCAAATTTTGAAAGCTTTATAATTTCCCAATTAAATTTTAATGATTACGACTTTGATTCCAACTTATTTTAATCAATTTAGCCCAACTTAACTGGCGATCGCTAATGGCACGCCTCAATTTTTATAACAAAATTCTCCAATTTAGATACATTTGTACATATTTGGAAACATAATCCAATCCCGGCTGTGTTTATATTGAGTTCAAAATTTGACCAACTTAGTTATCAAATCAGGACTCTGTAAGGGTAATGAAGTAAATCGAGTATATGGTAAATTTATAACTAAATAATTTTGCTGTCGCCCGAAGCTCAGTGGGGATGGCACTTTTTTTTGTTATTGAACGTCAATTGTCAGGAAGTCAGTAGTAAAGTTTAGTAACGAATACTAACACACAGTTATTTTAGATAACAGATTTATATTTTGGTAGAGGAAGCCTGATTATGCGACGTTTACTTTCTGCTTTAGCCGTGACTAGCTTTTTAGTTACTGGATTACCAGCCTTGACTTGGGCGCAAAGCTTACCTGGATTTACACTGTTTAGCGGCGTCAAACAAGAAAATCAGCTGCCCTTTAGGTTAGATTTTGGTGGACAAGCCAATGGTTGGGATCGATACATATTAAGGATTCCAGCCCAAAAGATGAAATTGGCTGTTGGTCAATTTGCCATTACTTACCCTGATTATTACAAAGGAACTTTTGACCAAAAAAAAATTGAAGTCCGAGTCAAAGGTAAAGCAGTTCCGCTTTCTGAGGTGAAGTGGGACAAAGAAGGTAAGCTGATTAATATTTTTCCCCAAGAGCCAGTACCAGCAGGTAGTCCAGTTGAGGTAGTCTTATCTAACGTGAAAAACCCAGCCTTCGGCGGAGTTTACTATTTTCGCTGTCAAGTTCTCTCCCCTGGCGATGTGCCACTATTGCGCTACATGGGAACATGGATTTTGAGCATCAATTAAGAGTGGGGAGTGGGGAGCAGGGCGAACGCACGGTATTTCTGAAACCCTTACTGGGTAAGGATATTGACGAAAAAATAGGCTAAATTTAAAAACGCCGAAACCCTTGCTATTAAAGGATTCTTATACTTTAGATGCGTTTGCCCTGGAGTGGGGAGTGGGAAGATGAGGGAGAAATAACCAATGCCCTATTCCCTATTCTTTAATAAAGTAATACAATTAGAGATTGTGAGTTTTTATAAAAATCACCTAAGAGGAGAAGAGTATGAAAAGAACACTAGGCGGCACTAGCCGTAAGAGAAAAAGAACCTCTGGTTTTCGCGCTAGGATGCGGACACCAGATGGCAGGAACGTGATTAGTGCTAGGAGAAGAAAGGGGCGTCACCGTTTAAGCGTTTAGGGCTTATCTAAGATAAAAGAACATCTGTGGCTTTGCCTAAAGCAAATCGGCTAAAATCCCGCAAGGATTTCCAGGCAGTTTTCCGGGAAGGAATTCGGCGTCATGGCTCTTATTTAACATTGAGAGCCTTAAAGCCGTTATGTTTAACAAAACCTTCTTTGTCCACTGCCACCCAGACTACACAAGCAAATGACTCAGCACATCTTGTCAGCACGCGGATTGGCATTTCCATAAGCACAAAAGTAAGCAAAAGGGCAGTGGTTCGCAACCGAATCAAACGGCAAATTACTTCTGCTTTATATAGCTTGCTGCCTAAATTATCACCAGGATGGCGGCTAGTGTTCATTGTGAAACCCACAGCAGCAGAATCTAAGTGCGTAAGCCCACAATTTCTGCAAGAATTAGAGCAGTTGTTGGCACAAGCTGAGGTGTTCGATGGGAATTCGTGAAGATGTTTATTATGAAGGTGGCCCCCATCGTGGGGATTTAATTGTCAACCTGTTGATTGGGCTAACCATTGTCGGGATACCATTAACAGTTGGGGCAATTGTCAGAGCATTGTGGCTGCGTTTCCGCATCACCGATCGCCGAATTACTGTGATCGGAGGTTGGCAGGGACGCGATCGCACTGACATAATTTACTCAGAAATAGTCAAAGTCGTCACAGTCCCCCGTGGCATTGGCTTGTGGGGAGATATGGTACTAACCCTAAGAAACGGGAGTCGTCTCGAATTACGGGCAATTCCCAACTTTCGGGAAGTCTATGACTACATCAACGAAAGAATTGCTGCGAAAAATCCCGAATATAGCGCTGCTGCTAACAAGTGATGGGAGTAGGGATTAGTGAATGCAAAATTTACTCAGATAAGATCCAAAGTTAAGAACTTCCCACTTACCAAAAACTACATACCACTCGCAATTCCCCACTCTCCACTCCCTTTTTTTGGAATGTGCGGCTATCCGTAGCGAAGGGTAGTCGCACATAATTTATGATTTAGATAAATTAGATTCAGTTTACAGTAGCTCAGGTTGAATTCAGAATAATGGATTTTGGTATCGGCTTTCTCTCGAACAACGTGATGCTGCCAATCATAGATTTCTTCTATGGTATTGTGCCTAGCTACGGATTGGCGATCGTTGCTTTGACCCTGATAGTCCGCTTCGCGCTCTATCCCCTGAGTGCTGGCTCAATTCGCAACATGCGGAAGATGCGAATTGTACAACCTCTGATGCAGAAGCGGATGGCAGAAATCAAAGAGCGCTATAAGGATGAACCGCAAAAGCAGCAAGAGGAAATGGTCAATGTTCAAAAAGAATTTGGCAATCCTTTAGCAGGCTGTTTTCCATTACTAGTGCAAATGCCGGTCTTATTAGCGCTGTTTGCAACTTTGCGGGGTTCGCCTTTTGCAGGTGCTAACTACAGCGTTAACCTGCAAATCTTACCCGCAGGACAAATCGAACAAATTCAACCGCAAGCCTTTGCCACTGCTCCTCAAAATATTTACGTTGCTGATGGAGAACACGTTAAGGTAGCTGCCATCCTTCCTAGTGGTAACAAACTAGCGGTGGGAGAACAAACTAAAATCCAATATCAGACCGTTGAGGGCAAACCATTTCAGGTACTCTTAGAAGAACACCCAGAAAATAAGCTCATTCCTGATTGGAAAGTCACCAAAGGTGAAGATAGAATAAAAATTGATGCCCAAGGCAATGTGGAAGCATTACAGCCTGGAGAAGTGACTATTCAAGGAACAATTCCTGGACTAGCGGCAGACAAAGGCTTTCTATTTATTGATGCCTTAGGCAGGGTTGGCGCAACTGATCCAGATGGCACAATCCACTGGGATATCGTCGCCATGATCGTCTCCTTTGGAATCAGCCTTTATGTTAGCCAAATGCTTTCTGGGCAAAATTCCAGTGGTGGCAATCCGCAGCAAGATACAGTTAACAAAGTCACTCCAGTTATTTTTTCTGGGATGTTTTTGTTCTTCCCCTTACCAGCAGGGGTGCTGATGTATATGGTGATTGGTAATATTTTCCAAACTGCACAAACTTATCTTCTCTCCCGCGAACCTCTACCAGAAGAACTGCAAAAAATCGTAGCAACCCAGGAAAAAGAAGCAGTAGTCGCAGAACAAAAGGCATTGCCATTTGAACCAAAAAGTGCCAAGAAAAAGGCGACAGGGGGATCATGAGCAACATTCCCATGCAGCGAGGTCAGCAGTGGTTAAAATCCCTGCTGGAACTCACTGGAATACCTGCTGAGATTCAGGGTCATTTAGAAACTGCTCAATCTCAAGACGGCGATTCCCCAGAACCAGATAACTACTGGTTAACAATTGACCAAACTAATTTGACGACAGAACAAATCCAGGTATTAATTGGTGCTGATGGTTCTGTGTTAGATGCGATTCAGTATCTAGCAAATTCGGTTTTAAACCTGAGCCAACCCCCGGAAGAACAAGCCTCTTACACCATTGAGTTAAATGGCTACCGGGTTAAAAGAGAAGCCGAAATTCGCGCATTAGCAGAAGCAGCAGCCGATGAAGTGCGCTTTTCTGGTAGAGAAGTGGAAATCAAATCCCTCAGTTCTGCTGAAAGGCGGCAAATCCATACCTTCTTGAAGGAGTTTGGAGATTTAGAAACCTTCAGTCGCGGTAAAGAGCCGCATCGTAATCTGGTTGTCCGTCCAGCTTCGTTGGAAGGAGTTGGGAGTTAGGAGTTGGGAGAGACGCGATTAATCGCGTCTGTACAAGAGTTTGGAGTTAGGGTTAATGAAGCTCATAACTATATAATTTCAAAATTCCTCTTGTTGCCTAAAATAAAGATGTAGTATCAGTATTATTGCTGGTAATGAAGATAAATTATTAGTGAGGATGTCTCACAAATCCTATGGACGCAATTTTTATTCCGCAGCTAACTAAAGCCCCGGAGCGGACAGAGGAAGTTCAGGTTCAGGAATTTCTGCCTGGTCTAGAAACGTTGACACCAGTTCGCGGTCATGTGCGCGTGGAGCATCATGGCAATTACCTCGAAGTGTCCGCTCAGGCAGAAACAATTATAACTTGTACCTGCAATCGCTGTTTGCAGCAATACAATCGACGCTTAGGGCTTGATACGAAGGAAATCATCTGGTTAGACGAAACTGCAAATCAAGTAAATGACTTGCCCTTAGAACGGGAAGTGATTATGGAGGAGTTGCTGGAAAGCCTGCCGCCCGATGGTTATTTTTATCCCAACGAATGGCTGTATGAGCAGATGTGCTTGGCAATACCCCTGCGTCAGTTGTGCAGTCGTAATTGTCCAGGTATTCCTGTAAGTAGTACTATTGATAATTCCGATATTCCTGAAACTCCAGTTGATAACCGTTGGGCTTCTCTGGAAGCTTTGAAAAAGCAACTTCCGGGGTAACAATTTGGTAATTCCATCAGACTTAAGTCTGCACTTACATGAACTAAGCCTGTCTACACAGGCTTATTGTTTTATTAAATACTTATAGCGTTGGAATGGAAAAGAACAAAACCCCCGAAGAGGATATTTGGCTGCAAGTCAAAACATGGGTTTGACGTTTTTATGCCTTGATTCCTTCGTTCTCTCATTTAAAGTCGATGTTTGAGTGGTTTATCCGATACACTACCTTTGATTTCCACACTCTTGAGATGTCTTATTAAACGCCAACCATCGCAGAAACATAAATACCGTTTGGCGTTATAAATATTAAATTTGGGTCATAAGATATTTCTTGTCTATTGAAGCCTCCAACCTCTATTATGGTGGTATCTCGGCTCAAAATTCTAATATTAATTCCTCGGTTATCCGTCGAGTAAGTGATGTCAATATTGAGAACTTCACCATTTGGCAGCTTGACTGGCACGAAATCAATACCAAAGAGATTTTGAACTTCTGCAAAAGGGCGTAAATTTACGTTCAATAGAGGCTTGAGTTCAATTTCACAGAGGCTTTTCCATTGCCCCGATAATTCTTCTCCGTACTGCAAATACAACTTCATTTGCTCTTGTTAATGTTAATGTATTGTCAGAGTAAGCGAATCTTAAATGCTATTGAAAAGCGGGTTTAAAAGCATAATATTGGGATAAACAAGCAACAATAATAGTCAACATATAGTTATTTCCATAGCGGCTCGATTTTATTTTTGAGGATTACTACGTTTGCCAAAATAAAATGTTATCAATCACCTCATGATTTAAATTCTGCTCACCATAACAAAGCGATCGCCTTTAAAAAATATCTTACGTAGAGCGATCGCACTGCCAACCGCGATGAAGTGGTAAATGTTAGTTTTTAGTTGTTAGAGGCGATACAAACCTGAACAATGAGAGAATAACTAATAACCACAGCCAAATATGAACTTCCGTGAAGAGTTTAAACTGCTGCTACGCGCCCGCTACCCCTTAATTTATATTCCCACCTATGAGGAAGAACGGGTAGAAGCAGCTATCCGGGAAGAAGCAAGCAACCAGGGTAATCGCCCAGTGTATACTTGGGATTTTGTCGATGGCTACCAAGGAAACCCTAATGATGTTGGGTTTGGGCGGCGTAACCCGTTGCAAGCTTTAGAATTTATCGAAAAATTACCAGCTTCGGCACCTGCGGTATTGATTCTACGAGACTATCATCGCTTTTTAGATGATGTAGCGATCGCCCGCAAACTCCGCAATTTGTCCAGACTTCTCAAGTCGCAACCAAAAAATATTGTCCTATTGTCGCCCCGCATCGCCATCCCTGACGATTTAACCGAAGTGCTGACAGTCGTCGAGTTCCCCTTACCCGCCGCCGCAGAAATTAAAGTGGAGGTGGAACGCTTGCTACAAAGTACTGGTAACTCCCTTTCTGGCAAAGTTTTAGATGACTTGGTACGCTCTTGTCAAGGGCTTTCGATGGAGCGGATTCGCCGAGTTTTGGCAAGAGCGATCGCTACCCACGGAGAATTGCGACCAGAAGACGTGGATCTCGTTTTAGAAGAAAAGCGTCAAACTATCCGCCAAACCCAAATCTTGGACTTCTACCCCGCCACTGAGCAAATTTCTGATATTGGTGGATTGGATAACTTGAAAGATTGGTTGATTCGGCGGGGAGGTTCATTTACCGATCGAGCACGACAGTACGGATTACCGCACCCCCGTGGTTTAATGTTGGTGGGTATCCAGGGAACTGGTAAATCGTTAACGGCAAAAGCGATCGCTCATCACTGGCATTTACCCTTGCTACGTTTGGATGTGGGAAGGTTATTTGGTGGTTTGGTGGGTGAATCTGAATCTCGGACTCGGCAAATGATCCAAGTAGCTGAAGCCCTTGCTCCCTGTATTTTGTGGATTGATGAAATAGATAAAGCCTTTGCCGGGCTTGGTAGCAAAGGTGATGCCGGAACAGCTAGCCGTGTGTTTGGGACTTTTATTAACTGGCTAGCTGAAAAAAGCTCACCCGTGTTTGTCGTCGCTACCGCCAACGACATCCAAGCCTTACCGCCGGAAATGCTCCGTAAGGGGCGATTTGATGAAATTTTCTTTGTGGGATTGCCCACCCAAGAAGAGAGAAAAGCAATTTATGATGTTCATTTATCTCGATTGCGCCCCCATAACTTAAAAAGTTATGACATCGAAAGGTTAGCTTATGAGACGCCCGATTTTTCTGGGGCAGAAATTGAGCAAACTTTAATTGAAGCGATGCATATTGGATTTAGTCAAAACCGCGATTTTGCTACTGATGATATTTTAGAAGCAGCCAGTCAGATCATCCCCTTGGCGCGAACTGCTGTAGAGCAAATTCAGCAACTCCAAGAATGGGCTGCTGCTGGGAGAGCGCGTTTAGCATCTAAACACAATCCTTTAAGCGAACGCCTCCGGCGCACTACGTGAACGCATTCAGCAGTAGCTACAATAATTGGTTAGTTAATAATTGCTAGTCAATAGTCAACAGTTAATCATGAATTACTATTGACTATTGACCACTGGTGATCAGGTTTTAAATATGTTGTCTGGTTTCATAAAGTTTATACTTGGGTTTTTCTTAGCGATCGCTGTGCTAATAGGTGGCGGCGTTGCAATTGGACTCTATTTCTTCAATCGCACCGGCATACCCCCTGCCAAACCCGTTTTTTCTAATGATAGTCCCTCGGTGAAAGCCCAAGCTCCTAAAGCAACTCAGCCTGGAGGAGCTAAACCCACTCTTACACCTGGGACAAAGGCTGAATCGTCTCCAAACCCAAACTCTACTCCTACAGAATCACCAAAGGCTACCCCATCACCAAAACCATTGCCATCGGGAGCTTACCGAGGGCGTGTTAGTTGGCGTGAAGGCTTGAGTTTGCGATCGCAACCAAATCAAGAAGCTGAAAAGATTGGTGGGGTAACTTTTAATCAAAAAATTATTATCTTGGAAGAAAACCAAGATAAATCCTGGCAAAAGATTCGTTTGGAAGGTAGCGAACAAGAAGGTTGGGTGAAAGCAGGTAATACTCAAAAAGTTGATGAAAAGCCAGAGGACACACAAAAACCAGAGCGATAACAATAATTTACAACTTTTCCATAAATAAATTTAGTTGCTCTGAAACCCTTGCAAGAGCAGCTGCCCTCCCCCCTGCCTCTTCTGGTTAATTACTTGTAAAGAACCATACACAAAACCAACACAACACAGAGCAAGCCGTATAATTAGGTGTAGTCATAACTTGAAAAAAACAAGTGGAAACAGGGGTAAATAGCTATTCAACCAAGCTTGCCTCAGTCTACGAGGCTTCCGAAAACGTCAAGGTTATTCCTAGTATAGGTAATTTAAAATTCAAGAATTTGAAAAAGTTATCTAGTGGTGCGGCGATGCGTTTTTTGTCCGTGGCACTGATTACGGGGTTTTTGAGCATTGCTGGACAAGCTTTAGCACTTCAGAAAATAGGAAGTAATGGCGCTGAAGTTTCCAGTAGCCAGAGGTGTTTAAAAAAGTTAGGCTACTTCAACGGCCCGGTGAGTGGTAAGTTTGCTAGCTTGACTCAGAATGCTGTGATCAAATTTCAGCAAGCCAATAGAATCGCTGCTGATGGTGTTGTAGGTGCTAGTACTCAAAGAGCCTTGCAACGAGCATGTCAAAGTAGAACTTTTAGCAGGAATACCAGTGGTGGTCAATATCCTGTCCTATCTCAAGGCAAAACTGGTGCAGCCGTCACAAGGTTACAACAGCGTTTGCGGCAGTTAGGCTACTTGAATACTAATCCCACTGGGAATTTTGGCCCAATGACTAGAGATGCTGTCACCCGATTCCAGCGAAATTATCGCATATCTGCTAACGGGATTGTGAATCAACAAACTTGGAATGCACTACTGGGTTCCTCTGCGACTCCAGGCAGAGCAAAGCTCTCTACTCAACAAGTGAAAGAATTACAAGTGCGTTTGCGGCAGCTAGGTTATTTTAATACTGCTGCTACTGGGAATATTGGCCCAATAACTAGAGAAGCTGTCACCCGATTCCAGCGAAATTACCGCCTACCTGTTGATGGCATCGCCAATGCTCAAGTTTTAGAGGCAGTACGTAGAGCCTCCACTGGTGGATATACTACTCAACAACCAGGCAGAAGTTATCTGACTGTAGGCGATCAAGGAGATAATGTCAGATTAGTTCAAGAGCGTTTATCCCAGTTGGGTTTCCCTAATACCAATCCTGATGGCGTTTTCAACGATTACACCAGAGAATCTGTGATTGCATTTCAGCAATCATCTCGACTGAATCCTACTGGAAATGTAGATTGGCAAACTTGGCAAGCATTAGGGCTGAATAGCTCCAATGGGGGTAATTATACTGACAATAGCAGTTATGTATATGGTGATACTAATGAGTATGTAGCACCTCAGACTAATCGCTATGCATTACCTCCTAGCAATGGCTACGTTGTACCTGTAAGTAATGGCAACACATTAGTTGCTAATAATCCTTACAGAGTAATAGTGCCAATTTCCAATAATGATACTCTGAGTAAAGTGCAACAATATATACCCGATGCTGTCACGGAACAATCCCATCTAGGGGATTATGTGAATGCTGGGGCATTTAGCGATCGCGCACAAGCAGAAACACTAACGAAAAAGCTTCGCTCATTAGGTCTTGATGCACGGGTAAAATACAATTGAAGAAGAATTCAGAATATAGAATCAATTAGGCGGGAATTCAGCCCATTGATCCGTCACTCACACAGAATTCAATTCTGTAGCTTGCTTCCCTGAAAGAGTATTCTGGCTCCTGACTCCTAAATTCTGTTTTATTAAATTGACAAACTCAACTGCGAACCTTCTTGAGTTTTATTCACTTCAATCCTGGCTTGGAAAGCTTCTTTGAGGTGGGGCATGTGAGTGACAGTGAGGATGCAGGCGAAATCGGAGGAGATCGCATTAATCGCTGCAATCAAGCGATCGCATCCTTCGGCGTCCTGTGTACCAAAACCTTCATCTACAATCAACAATTGCAACGCCGCCCCCGCCCGTTGCGCTAATAATTTCGCCAGGGCTAAACGGATGGCAAAGTTAATTCTAAAGGCTTCTCCACCAGAGTAAGTTTCATAAGCTCGTGTTCCTCTAGAATCGGCGATTAAAATATCTAAGGTGTCTATCAGCTTGGCGTTTTTCTTAGTTGATTTAGCACTGCGTCCAGCTTTTTGAGTAATAAATTGTACATGAAATTGATTTCCACTCAGCCGCGAAAGTAGTTGATTTGTCTCAGCTTCCAGTTGTGGTAACACATTCTCAATCATCAGTGCTTGGATACCATTTTTACCAAAAGCTTGCGCTAATTCCTGATAAACACGATATTCCTGCTTGCAAGATTGTAATTGCTGCTGCTGTTGTTCATACTGAATTTGCAGCGTTTCTAGTTGATGCGCCAACTGCTCTAAACGCCCTAATTTGGCAATTTGCTCATCGAGTTGCCGTCTGCGTATTGCTAACTGCTGCTCTAAAGCTTGAATTTGGGCAGAGGGGTTAGCTGTTGCTTGTAATTGCTGGATAATGCTTTCAATTTGTCCGCCGAGTTTTTGCCACTCGGTTACTCTGGCGCTTCTGGAATCCTCTAACTCTTGCAATCTCGTCTGGAGTTGGGGATACTGCTGCTGGGCTGACAGCAGTTGTTGATACCGCAAATGCCAAGATTGAGCTTGGCGCACAGCTATACGCAGATTGTTGTGCTGCTCGGAACTGTAGCCAATTTCGGTAATGTGACGCTCAAGAGCCGCGATTTGTTTAGCACATTCAGAATCAATCTGATCCTGCTGGATTTTGGCTTGTAATTGAGCAATTTGGGATTGTAATTCTGGTTTTCGGGCTAATAGTTGCGCTTGTCGCTTAGTAGCATCCTTAATCTGCCCTTGTTTAATTTCTGCCCATCGCCAACGCTCAACTTCACTCCGGGCGAGGGCGTGGTCTTGTTCATTATAATTAACCTGTTGCAGATATTGCTCTAGCTGCCGGAGTTCGGCTTGTTTATCGGGAGCGTAATCACCAGCTTGGAGCGATCGCTCTAAATGCTGTTTTTCGGCAGCAATTTGTTGTAACTGTTTTTGAACATCAGTTGTAGCTTCTAACTGGGCTGCCAACTGTCCCCGTTGTTCGCGTAAACCATCGTAGCCCGCCAACTGTTGGGAAATTTCCCGATATTCCTGCCTAAGTACCTGAATTTCTCGGTCAGACACAGCCATTTGTTCTCGCACTACCCAAAACTGCCCTTGAGTATCCTCTAACTCAGCCTGGGTTTTTTCCACTACCCGACTCCAGTGATGTTCATCTAAAGGACGTTCGCATAATGGACAAAGTGCTTCAGGATTTTGGAGCATTTGCAATTTCTGCTCTAATTCTCCCAGCAGTTTTTCATAATCGCGTTGATGAGCTTGCAGACGTTCAATAAAGTGCCGCCTTTCTTGCCCTTTTTCTTGGACTCGTTGCAGATAAACCCGCTTTTTCTCCAGTTCCTCAATCTGGATTGCCACATCAATCACCGCTTGTTGCAGTTGCGGTTGGCGGCGATGCTGGCGTTGCAATTGGTTTTCAGTACTTTGGAGTTGTTCGAGCCGCGCTACTAAACCAGCATGAGTGCGATCAAGTTGGTTTTGTAAAGTTGCTCGTTGTTGCAACAAGGGAGTAACTTGCATTTGCAGTTGATCGAGACGAGCAACATGGTGACGGGCTGCGGTTAGTTGTGACAAAGCAGCTTCTACTTCACCTGATTTAGTCAGAGTTTGCTGAATATCTCGCTCTTGTTGCTGCAAAGCTTCGATTTGGGCTTGGGCTTGTTGCAGTTGCCGTTCGATTTCGTGAATTTGTTTGGTAAGCTGTTGTTGCTTTTGTTGGCGAGTCTGCCCAGCGCGGGTGTATTCTTCAAATTTGGCAGCAAAGGCTTCTTCTTGAGATTGGAGACTTTGATATTGGGCGTATCCAGCTTTAATTTCAGCTTCTTGGTGTAATATTTTTTCTAAATCTGATAGCTGAGAGCCAATAGCTGATTGTTCTTGTTGGAGGCGATCGCAATCTTGGGTAAGATTTTGGTATTGCTGCTTTACAAAGCTGAGTTGTTGTTCCCAATTTTGGCGCTGGTGCTGGACAACTTGCAAACTTTGTAATTGAATATTATCAAATGCTTGTACTTGTTGCAGTTGATTGAGTTCGGCTTCTAACTCGACTCTTTGCGCTTGGGTTGTCTCGCGTTGTTGCAGCTGAATTTTGATCGACTCCAAAGAACGCTCTAACTCTACTGCTCGCGCTTTGAACTGACGAGAAGATTCCTTTGCCCGTTCTTCCAAATCATCATACTGATTGAGTTTCAACAACTCCGCTAAAATTTCTTTGCGTTCTGTCGGGCGTTTGAGCATGAACTCATCTGCACGGCCTTGACGTAAGTAGGCAGAATTAATAAATGTATCGTAATCGAGCTTGATATGTTCTAAAATCAAATCTTGGGTTGCTCTTACCCCTTTGCCAGTGAGTGAGCGAAACCCAGATGGTATTTCGATTTGAAATTCAAGAACGCTAGTACCTCCCCGAATTCGGGTACGAATCACGCGATATTTTTGCTGGTTACTTTGGAAAGTAAAATCAACTCGAACTTCTTTCGCGCCAGAATAGATGACATCATCTTCAGCAGTGGCACGGCTTTGACCCCAAATTGCCCAAGTGATTGCTTCCAAAAGTGAAGATTTACCCGCACCATTGGAACCCGAAATACAAGCCGTATGCAAACCACGAAAATCTAAAGTTGCATCACGGTAACTAAGAAAGTTTTTGAGGATAAGTTGTACTGGGATCATTCACCCTATAGCGCCACATCTACTTTTAATAGTTAACAGTACAGATGCACTGTTTGTTAGTTTAGCTATCTAGATATCAGGTTTCTAGTCTTGAAGACATCAAATTTACAAAATTTAACAATAGGATGAGCAAATTTCTCTTGTTGCATGAAGAACTTTTGCTGTCTTTGGAGAAAAATGAAACTTCTGTAGAGGTTTCTTGTTATCTGTGCCTGTCATCTGAGAGAAAAACATTCATAGAAGAGTGGCAATACTTTGAAAATCGTGTTGAGGTACTCCAAAGTCATGTTGAGGTACTTGAAAGTCGTGTTGAAGTACTTGAAAGTCGTGTTGAGGTACTCCAAAGTCGTGTTGAGGTACTCCAAAGTCGTGTTGAGGTACTCCAAAGTCGTGTTGAAGTACTTGAAAGTTGTGTTGAAGTACTCCAAAGTCGTGTTGAAGTACTTGAAAGTCGTGTTGAAGTACTTGAAAGTCGTGTTGAAGTACTTGAAAGTTGTGTTGAAGTACTTGAAAGTCGTGTTGGAGTACTTGAAAGTCGTGTTGGAGTACTTCAAACTTTGTCGCACCGAGATCAAGTACACAGGTGCGTAGGCGTAGCCGGCCGTAGGCATCGCTTTCATAAATCTCCACAAACAAAGTAATGTCTATGACGGGCTACGCCTACGCTTGATTTTTAAAACAGTCGCTACGAATCTTTTTAACTGAGTAGTATTGAGATGATTGGGCTAAATTTAACGTCAAGCTAAAAGAATCAAGGTGATAGGGGAAAAACGTTAATATACTCAGTAAAGATGTATGTATATTTCTGAGACGTGGAGAACATGAGATGGAAACTGAAAGTGCAAATAAAGCAGAATCCTTCTATATTGCTATAATTCTCTAAAAATCATCTTCAGATAAACTTGATTATCAACCTTTGTACCAAGAAAGCTTTGTTTTGATTAAAACCGCTTCTTTAGAAGAAGCAAAAGCAAAGGCTTTGAATCATGGTAAAAATCAAACCGTCAGCTATACAAATGAGAATGGAGAAACTATTACTTGGTCTTTGCAGCAAGTGATAGACGTGAATTCAGTTTTATATGATGACTTTGATTCATCTGAGGATATTGTTGATTTATATGCCCGACATTTTCGTAATTATGAGGCTTATCAATCATTTGAGCCGTTATTATCTCAAGAGCAATTTGGAGAATAGCTATAAAACCATGCGATCGCTCTTGTCAATTCTCATCACTGAGGCAAAAGCGATCGCAAGTGATTTCTCTTTTTACTGGTATTGACTTCCCCACATTACGAATGAGGCTCTCCCAGCAATACAATTGAACACTTCAATTCTCGAATTAACTGCGTTGTCACTTCGCTGACGGCTAATCCACCTGCTGTGCGATAACGAACGGAACGTAACACCGCTAAATCAAATGCCTGAGCTTCCCGAATTATGGTTCTAGCAATATCATCACCTCTGATTGTTTGGATATTTGTATTCACCTGTAATTGGCCTTTAGAAGTAATATCAGACAATTGAGATACAAAGTTTTCCACTCGATTCGGCGGTGTTTTGCGATCGGATACGTGTAACAGCACAACTTCTGCCTGATTAACATCAGCCAAAATCTGGGCAAATCTCAAAGCGCCTATAGTTTGCCGCGTTAAGTCTCCAACTGGTACAAGAATTCTTTGAATTGTCTTAGGACTACTTAAAAGGCGTGTTACTGCTACTGGACAGTGAGAAGACCAAAAAACGCTATCAATTACACTACCAAATAAGCGGGCACGCAAACCTGTTGCCTGCGACCAACCCATGACTACTAAACTAGCGTTTTGTTCTCGACTGGTGCGGCTAATACCTAAAGCTGCATCATCATCAATCCGAATTGCTGGTGATACTTCCACCTCAAATTCTTGACTAATTTCTTTAGCTAAATTCAATCTTTCCCGACTTTGATTGAGCGCTGTTACTAATTGCGGATCATCCATCTGGATATGTGCTCTAGTAATAGCTAATGGCACAATTTTTCCAGATTCATGACTAGCCAGTAGTGCTGCCATTTCTATTAGATAGCGCTGGGTTTGGGGATTGTATATTGGCACTAATACAGTAAATGGATACTGGCTTTTCTCTACTTGCTCATCTTCATCACCTTGCCACCAAGTTGTCAAACTATCTGTTTCAAAATCTGTCTGAGAAAGCTGTAGGGAAGGAGCAAATCGTGCTGTTATTATGGGACCCAAAATTGCAGTTACCAGCATGAGGACAATCACACTGTTTAAGACAGCTTCACTGATTAAGCGCTCACCAGCAGGATTTAGCGTTTGATAAGCAACCAAGGTTGCCGCTAGCGTGGCTGCTACCTGTGGTAGTGACAATGACCACATCGTTAGCAATTCCGCCGTGTTGTAGCGATACAATAATTTGGCTAAGAATGCTGCTATAAATTTGCTGCCAATCAAAGCTACTACAATTACCAGAGTCAGCCAAATCGAACTAAGGGTTTTGATAAATGCAGGAATATTAATCAATAATCCCATGTCCACAAAGAAACAAGGGATAAATAAAACACTACCAATAAACTCGATTTTCTCTCTGACTGGGCTACGTCCTAGAACATCGTTGACAGCTAAACCTGCTAAAAAAGCACCAACAATTTTTTCAACTCCAATTACCTGCGCTCCAACAGATGCCAAAAATAATGCTAGTAATATAAACAAAAACTGGTTACTTTGTTCATCCCCAGAGCGGCGAAAAAACTCTTTTCCTGCCCAGTCAAAGCCAAACAGGACAACAGCAGTGTAAATTGCTAATCCACCTAATAAAATCGCTAAACTCATGGCGGAGAATTCTCCTCCGTGAATTCCAACACAAATCGCTAATACTAGCAAAGCACCTGTGTCAGTAAAAATTGTCGCACCAATCGTGACAGTTACAGCTTCATTCGTTACCACTCCCAGACGACTCACAATTGGATATGCTAAGAGGGTATGAGAGGCCAGTAAAGAACCAATGAGGACGGAGGCATTCCAACCAAAATTGAATAATCGTCCTGTCGCAATGCCAGCAATCATTGGAACTAAAAATGTTAAAATGCCAAACCCAATTGAGCGATTTCTAGTTTTACGAAACTGCTCTAAGTCAATTTCTAAACCTGCCACAAACATCAAATAAAGCTTGCCGATCTCCGAGAGCAGATTGATAGTTTCAGACTCAGGGTTTAATAACTTTAGTCCATTTTGCCCTAGTAATATACCTGCAACCAACAACCCCACTAATCCAGGTAGCCTTAATCGCTCAAATATAGGAGGTACAGTAAATATTACTGTTAGGAGAATTGTAAATGCAACGATAGGACTGTCTGTTAGCGAGTTCAGTGCCATGTTTAATAATTAAACCTAAATAGGAAATTTACAACTAACATAAGAAATTTTACTTAAAATTTCTACTTGTTCAGTCTTATTGGTTACAAACAATTAAATTTTTAACAGCATAAATGCTGCGATCGCAATTACGATACTACCTTAAGAAAGGGTTATCTACATCTACAGGGTGAAATAACAATAAAATTTATAGTAACCAAAACAATGGATGAATAAATAGTAGAAAATAGCTCATACAACTGATCCTTTGAATCATTAGAGGTGCAAAGATGTTAACCTACTTCTGTGCGCCATATCTATAAAAATCTGGAAGACCGTTATTATGGGTTCCTATCAATGATAATTTTAAGCATTGGGAACCCCTAAAAATCAAAGTTTATGAACGCAGCCGACGATAAAACGATTGTTCGCGAGTATTTCAATTCCACAGGGTTTGACCGTTGGAAGCGAATCTACGGCGATGGCGAAGTCAACAAAGTCCAACTAGACATCCGCAATGGACACCAGCAAACCGTGGATACAGTTCTCGGCTGGCTGAAGGCTGATAACAATTTACCAGAGCTATCAATCTGCGATGCTGGGTGTGGTGTCGGTAGTCTCAGCATCCCCCTAGCGGTAGATGGTGCTAAAGTCTATGCCACCGATATTTCTGAAAAAATGGTGGAAGAAGGCAAGGATAGAGCCAAGCAAACTTTGGGAAATGCTGAAAATCCCACTTTTGCCGTGCAGGATTTGGAATCGTTGAGTGGTAGTTACGATACCGTAATTTGCTTGGATGTCCTCATCCACTACCCTCAAGAAAAAGCGGATGAGATGATTTCTCACCTCTGTTCTTTGGCACAGTCGCGGATAATTCTCAGTTTTGCGCCGAAGACCTGCGCCCTAAGTATACTCAAGAAAATTGGCAGTTTCTTTCCCGGGCCAAGTAAAGCGACTCGTGCATATTTGCATCGTGAGGCTGATGTAGTGAAAATCTTGGAAAGTAATGGCTTTTCATTGCAACGAAAAGCGATGACGAAGACTCGTTTCTATTTTTCCCGCCTACTTGAAGCTACACGCAACTAAGTTTAGAATCGCAGCAAAATAAATATTATACCTCTGCTGCGATTTGAAAATCTCAAGGCTTAACACTGTGTAAGTATTCTAATTGGCGCTAAGTTCTGCTTTTGATCTTGGCGATTGCTCAGATTGGGAGCATGAACAATTAATTATTATAGCGATCGCACACCCTTATTTAAATAACAAAGGCAAATTTATACTATATTTTTGACATTTAATCCGTTCGCTTTCCTCCGTGAAAAATAAACAGTGGGAGAACCGTAAGCGCCTAGATGGTATTAAAAAAGGACTCAAGAATATAGAAGAAGCTCTGACAAACCTATCGTCAGGAATAGATTGATATATTGGAACCTTTGCGAAAGTCAGGTTAAAATCGCTAGCAAAGTGTAAATCTGAAGTGGAACTATGAAAACTGCTGAAAAATTGGCCGCAGCTTGGCTACTGACAATGGGATTTATGTTTGTAACTCTATCAGCAGCAGAGGTATTTAATAAAACGACTATGGAAAAATCAATCACGCTACCCTTATCTTGGGATGGTTCGATTGAGTTCTCAGAAACAAATACCCCTGTAATTGATGATACTACGATAGAACGTCTAATTTTTGGCATTCCTACTCTAATATTGGGCACATGGTTAGCATTGGGATTATACCGTCAAAGCCGACAGGAAAAAAAGGCGCTTAATCAACAAGTTAGCGATCGCCTGCAATCGATTTTTTATGAGATGCTACAAAAAAATCATGGGCGAATAACTGTATTAGGCTTTGCCATGCAGTCACAACTACCCGCAGCCCATGCTAGGCAATATTTAGATGAAAAAGCTAAAGACTTCAATGCAAACTTTAAGGTGAACGAAGAAGGGGCTGTATCATATCATTTTGACGTCTAATTGTCATTTGTCCTTTGTTATTAACTAATGACTAATGACCAATGACTAATGACTAATAATTAACTTACGGCTAGGTCTAATGACGCAGATTTTTTTAAGCGTAGCTGCTATTTTAGGCGGTTTATCAGTTGCTGCTGGTGCTTTTGCTTCCCATGCCTTGCGGGAAAAAATTAGTGAGCGATCGCTAGAAATTTTTGAAACTGGCGCTCGTTACCAAATGTATCATGCTCTAGCACTTTTTCTCGTAGCACTACTAATTAGTCGCACTGAATTTCCTCAACCCACTCTCATAGCTAGTGGATGGCTGTTTATCATTGGCATTGCTATTTTTTCAGGTAGCTTGTACGCCCTTAGCTTAACCGGTATTAAATCTTTAGGAGCGATCGCACCAGTAGGCGGTGCAGCTTTTCTTGCAGGTTGGGGTACTTTAGCTTTTGCCGCTTGGACTTTGAAGTTGTAAAGTAACAAGAATATTTTCCTACAAACAAAGTTATGAATTATAAGTTGTTCACTTGTAATTCATAGCTCTTCATTCTCAGGCGTACCAACAAATTATGTAAATCCGCGTTCGCTGAAGGTACTTCAGGTAATGGGCTGCATTCATATACCTCCTGCAATTTATTACGCAGACGTTGATATTCTATTTGATGAAAAGCTACATTAATATCTGACAAAATAGACTTTTCTGTACCTGCTAACTTTTGGACGATTAAATCATGAATATATGGTAAATTAAAAACATTATTTAGCTTAATTAAATTAGCTTCAAGTATCCCTGTTTGCATAAGATAAATCCCAGTTAAGAGAACTCGATAAACATAAAGTAATGGCTTGATTCGATACGTCTCTTCTTTATTAAAAAGTTTCCATTGTGTTGCAGCAAAACCAAGATAGTGATAACTATGGTGACGAGTAACGCAATTTTTGGCAATAAATTTTAATTCTTCATGTTCGGGTGAAGTGGTTAATATTAAAGGTGAATACAGTTGTTCTAATACGTAACCATTCTTTTTAAGTAGCATCAAAAAGAATTTTTTGACATCATGAGTTACTAAATCAATTTCTAAAGATTCCCGAACTTCTGAAACTTCAATAGTTTCATTCCCAGTCTCTAATCCCACCACTTCTGTAACTGGTAAAATATGCATACCACGCAAGTCATAATCAGAATCAGGTGACGGGAAACCATATAAGTGGGAACCACTGATGATGGCGAATAAAAGCGGGTAAGGCTGTTGCCGAATAATTGTGTTAAGTGAAGGTGGAATATTCATAATATACAGTTTACTCGCTTACCTCCGTGCGCCTGTTTCTTGAGAGCATCTTGTTTTTTAAGCCTTCGACAAAACGTAACTGTTCACAGGATCTGAAACGCTACAATCAAAAATGGGTTACTGAGATGGTAGATTAAAATGCATGGATGAAAACTGCCTCGCCTACGGAATTGAAATTTCGGATTCAGATTGGGAAAAAACT
>NZ_JAIVFX010000017.1 GCF_020829625.1 Nostoc sp. XA010
GTAAGTCGTTTAAATTTCCTTGAAGTAAGCTGCTTGGCTCTCCAAAATTTCACTGCTAATTTAAGCCCCAATCATAAAGAAAGCAAATTTCTAATCATATCACAAAAAACTTTTGCAAGAGTTCTTATGAAGTTTTAACCATAATAAATTAGTGGAATGGCAAGTTGAGTTTCATGATGATTTCGAGTCTGAGTTCGATGCTCTACCTCAAGAAGTAAAAAATGAGTTGCTTGCTACGGCTCAGGTAATAGAAATGTTTGGCCCACAAGCAAAAGTCCTCATGTTGATACGCTCCAAGGGTCGAAGTACGGAAACATGAAAGAGCTACGATTCTCAGCTTTTGGTGGTGTTTGGCGTGTAGCGTTTGCTTTTGACCCATTGAGGCAAGCCATTTTATTGGTAGCAGGTGACAAATCCGGCGTTAGCCAAAGACTTTTTTATAAACACTTAATTCAAAAGGCTGATGCACGGTACAAGAGCCATCTTAAAAAACTAAAAGAAGAAGGGTAAGAAGAATGGGCAAAAGCCTAAGAGAAAGAATTAAAGAACAGCCAATAGAAAACCAAATAAAAATTGAAAGTCGCGCTCAGGAATTAATATCTCAGGAATTAACTAGGCAAAAACTTAGATTAGATAAAAGGAAAAGGTTTAAAAAAAGAGAGGTAGTTATATTTGGAAAAAAATTAATGATAGAACATTAATTTAGTAAAACACTAGACAAGCCTGCCAAGCCGTTGGAGTTTGGCAGGCTTTAAAGTTATTAAAAATGGCTAGTTTTGTGTCTGATACTAGTGAAATCCGCTCATAACTCCACTTTTTTACCTCCTCTGCCTAATGCATTATGCCCCAATTCCATTTTTGTCAATATCAAATTTGCTAGCGATCGCTTCTATTATTTCTTGCTCAACTGGTGTAGTCTTATTGTCAAGCTGGGCAATTTTGTAACACTGAGCGAGCAAGGGTATGGCAAAATCACGATTCAGCTGATTGAGCAGTACATCTAAAGGCTTGGGTGATTTGATATTTTGGGCTATGGCATCCAAGGAGTTAGGAGTGAGGTTTAGAGTTTGTAATTCTGGCAAAATTTCTTCCCAAGTCTTCTCTGGATGGCTGGCGAGGATCATGTGAACTAAAATTTGATCCATGATGGCTTGTTGAGCGATCGCAGTTTCTAAATACTTTTCACTCTCTGCTTTTAATGTTGCTAGTGTCTGTGGCGATGCAAGCGAAGTTGATTCATCTAGCTTGGCTTCGTAAAATCGACAAGCAGCGTACCCCAATGAATAAATCATCGTCGCATTTGAACTAGCTCCTATTACCGCACCCGCCAAGGGTATATTTCGCAGCAAGCCTAATCCCGCAGCTTTTAATAGACGGCCTCCACCCAAGCCCAGACCAAAAATTGCCAAAATTTCACCTTTACGCGCAGGATCTTTTAAATCTAGCCCGTAGACAGATGCAATCTGATAAAGCATTTCTGACTGTATTTTAGTTGTGGCTGTTAAATCAATTGCCAACAATGCAACTGCTATTCCTGGTAAAACACTTGTTGCTAGTCCAACTGTGCCTGCTTGAGTTGCTTTTTCTACCATGATTCGGTGAGCAATCTGGCTAGCTGACTCATTTGGATACTGTTGTTTGAGCTTGTTTACCGCCGCTTCTGCTTTTTCCAAATCAACAGCGTCAGTAGTACCAATTAGCCAATTTAAATTTAATACTCCAGATAGCTTTCTAATCAGCCAATTTTCGCTCAGGTGATTCACAACCTGACCGCTACTTTGAGTTGTTTGCTCAATAAACTTGTGTGTTTCTTTCGCTGTCGCTTCTCCTACACCTACTGCTGTGTCTAAAACTGCTTTGCCAGTCTCAGCAACAGTTTTAATAAAAAACTCTACTATAGACGGTTCATTTTCTACTGATGATTGAGCCTGGATTTGTACTTCTGAAGTTTCTCTGAGTGAATTAACTGATTTATTCACTTCTATTTTTTGTGGTTTGTCTGCCATTGCTTGACACCATCTTGTAAAGCCTCTCTTTTGGTTGTAGCGAAATTATGAGCGGCTCTACATCCCTCTATAAACGTAAATATCAGTTTCAGATTAACTATTTTCTTTTCTGAATAACTGTCTTAATCCATCAGCGATAGAAACATATTGCTCAGGGGTGAGTGTTCCTAAATACGCCAAAACTCGATTTATATCTAATCCTCGCGTTTGATCAAGCAAGACGAGGCAAACACCAGCACCAGCTAACAAAAGCGGATATAAGCTGGGATTATTGAACGCCCAAGAACCACTTTGGGTAGTTAAAGGTGTAATCATTAGCATTGAATAGCGGACTTCTCCCCAAGGTATACCGATCACTACAGCAGGTCGAGTTCCTTGCTGCTCACGTCCTCTAGGAGTACTAGTAGGCAAACTTACTATAATTACGTCGCCACCTTCAAGCAAATCAAGTTGGAGCATTCTTGCCACCAACAACTTTTAGCCCAACTCCAGGGATATATTCTAGTGGCTTGCCTTTTGGCTGTCCTTGGGAACCCCAATCATAAGAGTCTTCTGGAAGGAAATTTCTTTCGCTTTGATTAATTTCGTCATTTAATAATTGCCACAGTTGATGTTTTTCTTCTAAAGGAAGGTTGGCAATGGCATCTAGAAATAATTCAAAAGGAATTTGCGGTTTGACAGTTGTTTTGGTCATAGTAGGTTTTGAGTTTGTTTAATTAATTTCTATTTCATGCGATCGCGCAGCCCGCCGTAGGCATCGCGCCTCACCCTATCCTCTCACCTCTAGCCCCCTGCCTATATCAGCATTACTTTCTAAAAAGTCGTTATCCTTAAGAATTTCATAGAGATTAATATCTTCCTCTAGTAAGCAAGCGTGTCCACAATGGGGCAATACCACAATTTTGGTATTTGGTAAGATATTCCCTATCCGCTTTACTTCCGTTACAGAAGGTAAAAGGCGATCGCTACCACCAGCAATTAGCAAAACTGGTTGAGTTAAGCAACCTAACTGTTCGTTATCAATATCAAATTCTCGCAGTAAAGACAACCGCCAAAGAACGGTTTCTGGCGGCACAGAACGCATAGTTTTCAGTAGTTCGTGGCGATCGCTTCGAGAAATGCGTGGCAAAGATGCTAGAAAAGGCAACAACCCCAGTGCGCCAACATCATACAACTCTGATGGTACCAAGTAAGTAAGTTCAGATGCCCAATTCAACCAAGGACGAAGACGAAAGGACGAAGCTGGGTTAATTAAGATAATTCGCTTAAATAAATGCGGCGTTTGGATTGCTACTTTCATTGCCAAGCAACCACCAAAGGACTCACCACACAGATAAACTGCCCTCTGAGAGCTTTTTTCTAATTCGGCGTAGATTAAGTCCAATACACTTTTCGCTAGCACATCCCAAGTGTTAAGGTCTTTGCGTGGGATCGCTAAACAACGGACATCAAAGCCAGTTTCTAATCCAGCCGTTTGCGATCGCAATAGTTGACCAGTTCCATCCATTCCTGGCAAATATACCAATAGGGGATACTCTGGCTTTACTCGTTTAGGAGTTAGAAAACAAGGATTTAGCTCAACTTCTGAGATAGTCATTAGTCATTGGTCATTAGTCATTGGTCATTAGTCAATGGTATAAAACTTTTGGATTGCTGATTGTTGCTGTTACGAGCTTCGGTACTTTTGAGCAAAAATAAAAAAGATTTGGGAACAAGCTACTGAAAGTCGTGAAGACAATCCAAAATTTAAAATCGAATGCCTCTAATAGCAACCTTGACGCAGTAAATCGCTAATTTCAGCATGACAATGTTCTGTCAGTTCAGCCACAACAGTTCTGGCTTGCTTGCCGTGATATTTTTTTTGATGTTGGGGCGTAATCCAATAAGGGCGACCGATTAACACTGCAACCCGACGATAAAGTACCAGTGGATGCCAACCACTTTGGTTAAATAAAGGTTCTGAAGGGTCAAATAGACTCAAAAGCCTTAAGGGGAAGCCAGAAGTGTTTACTTCTTCTAAGGAGGCGATCGCGATCGGCAAAATTGCTAAATCCTGCACATCAGCCCGTAATGCCAAATGGGCAAATCCTCGTTGAAAGTTACCTACCATGTTTGGCACAGTAAATTTCACCATTGGTTCAGTTCCTTCTGGAAATACTCCTACCATCTGCTTGGACTGCAATAGCACCTGCGAGTGCGAAAAAAAGCTTTGCTGACGGTTTTGAGTTTCTTCCAAAGGAAAACACCCCAATTGTCCAGTGACAATCTCCCGCATTACTGGCACTTGTCCCATGTAGTGATGGCAAGCAAAGCGAATCGGACTCGATAACGCCGCCATTAAAACTAGTGCATCCATAAAGCTGCGGTGATTGCTGACTACCAAAACGCTGGCATCCTGGGGAATCCGATCCTCGTAATAACGAAACATTTGGGTTGAAAGCGCCGCCACCAAAGCGCGAGAAATCTCTAAGGGGCTATTTCGACTCATACCTAATCAATATATTTTTCCGGTAAATATGGCAGTTTATCTTAATTTAATTTTTACATTTCTTTACGACTGCCATGACCGTCTTAAGATAGAAATATCTAATCTACAAAACCAGATAGATTTTCCGGATTCTGGATTATGTATTTTTGATCACAATAATTTCTAATATAAAGTATTCAGAAAAATTATGATAATGATTGACTGTTGTAGGCAAAAATGAGTTGAATTGATGCATATTACAAAACAATTTTTGATATGAAAAGTTTGCTAATATTAAGGTATTATTGGAAAAAATAGAAATAATATTGTATAATTACTTGGTTTTTCCGATAAAAGTAAAACGTTTTATAAGTGAATTTTTATTTTGTATGAATCTAGTAAATAAAAAAGAATTGACATTTGCACTAACAACACCACTATATTATGTAAACGATGTGCCCCATATAGGCAGTGCTTATACGACGATCGCAGCAGATGTAGTGGCGCGATTTCACAGGCTTTTGGGGCATCAGGTATTACTAATTACAGGTACAGATGAACATGGGCAAAAAATTCAGCGATCGGCAGAAACTTTAGGCAAAGCACCACAAGAGTTTTGCGATGAAATTGTTCCAAGTTTCGTTAATTTGTGGCAATTACTCGACATTCAATACGATCGCTTTAGCCGGACTACTGCACCTCGTCATGAAGCGATCGTCAAAGAATTCTTTGATAAAGTCTGGAAATCTGGTGACATTTACCAGGGGCAACAAAAAGGCTGGTACTGCGTATCCTGCGAAGAATTCAAAGAAGAACGGGATCTGCTAGAAGGACACCGTTGCGCGATTCATACTAACAAAGAAGTAGAGTGGCGAGACGAGCAAAACTATTTTTTCCGCTTATCCAAATATCAAACTAAGCTAACAGAATTTTATCAATCTAGACCGGATTTTATTCAACCAGAAAGTCGGCGCAATGAAGTTCTCAACTTTGTAAATCAAGGTCTGCAAGACTTTTCCATTTCGCGGGTAAATCTAGATTGGGGTTTTCCTGTACCAGTTGATCCCAAGCACACCCTTTATGTCTGGTTTGACGCGCTGTTAGGTTATGTAACGGCATTACTAGAACCAGATGCAGAACCGACTTTAGCAAATGCCTTAGAAACATGGTGGCCGATTAACTTGCACCTAATTGGTAAAGATATTCTGCGCTTCCATGCAGTTTACTGGCCAGCAATGCTGTTGTCGGCTGACTTACCCTTGCCAGATCGAGTATTTGGGCATGGGTTTTTGACTAAAGATGGTCAAAAGATGGGCAAAAGTCTGGGTAATACCCTTGATCCTATAGCGTTAGTTCAGCGCTATGGTAGTGATGCCGTTCGTTATTACTTCCTTAAGGAAATCGAATTTGGCAAAGATGGAGATTTTAATGAAGTAAGGTTCATTAATGTTCTGAATGCAGATTTGGCAAATGATTTAGGTAATTTGCTCAATCGCACCTTGAACATGGTGAAGAAATACTGTGCCCAGAATAATGTCCCATCAATCGGCAATGAAGGAATTTCTGACGAAAATCCATTGAAAACAATTGGTTTACGTCTAGGGGAGAATGTAAAACAAGCATACCAAGAGCTAGCTTTCAGTGAAGCCTGCGAGGCCATCCTTTCATTGGTGCAAGCCAGTAATAAGTTTATTGATGAACAGGCTCCTTGGTCATTATATAAACAGGGACAGCAGGAGTTGGTGGAAAAAGTTCTGTACGCAGTTCTAGAATCGGTTAGACTAGCAGCTTATCTGCTATCCCCAATTATTCCGAACATCAGTAGCGATATTTATCGGCAGCTGGGCTTTGGAATAAACTTTAACGATCAAATACAAAGTTCAATCACCGCTCCTTTTGCTACCCATGCGACATGGGGGATACTATCTAGTAAACAACAGTTGGGTACAGCCCAACCGATTTTTAAGCGAATAGAACCCCCAAAAAACGATTAATCCTTATCAAAGTCTGATTTTGTTCAATTTCTTATTTTCTCAAAAAATTTATCGGGGCTGAATTTAAATTAGTCCCGGAACATTATCATAAGCCGCTGTGACTAGCATCTAAAAGTTGGTAATTTGTATCAAAAATAGCAGGGATAATAATTGAGGTATCACAATGATGTTGAATAATTTTGAAACCGATTCAATCTTTACGCCAGAACAGGTTTTGGAGAATCGGGGTCGGGTGGCCATATTTATTGATGGCTCAAATCTATTTTACGCTGCACTGCAACTAGGGATTGAAATCGATTACACGAAGCTCTTGTGTCGATTGACTGGAGGTTCTAGACTACTAAGGTCTTTTTTCTACACTGGTGTAGACCGGACAAACGAGAAGCAACAGGGGTTTCTGCTGTGGATGCGTCGCAATGGCTATCGAGTCATTGCTAAGGATTTAGTCCAGCTACCAGATGGCTCTAAAAAAGCTAACCTAGATGTAGAAATAGCCGTCGATATGATGGCGCTAGTAGATTCTTATGATACCGCAGTTTTAGTTAGCGGTGATGGGGATTTGGCTTATGCGGTAAATTCAGTTAGCTATCGCGGCGTGCGGGTAGAAGTGGTGAGCTTGCGTTCGATGACCAGCGACAGCTTAATTAATGTAAGTGATCGCTACATTGATTTAGAAGCCATCAAAGAAGATATTCAAAAAACTCCTCGCCAAAGCTATCCATACCGCCCGTTATCTGGGATCGGTTTTTTGGAAGACTCCAGAACTAGTGATGGACATCTAGAAATCCAAGAATAATGGCGTATCAATTTCATCAAAGGGGGAGACAGGGAAAGAGAAAAATTAAAAATTTCTCCTCTACTCCTCCCTTCCTTCTTTTCCCTTTAATTTTTTTCTTGATATTTGGTTTAATAAGCTGTGGGGGTAAATCTCCCACAGCTTCTCAACAAAATAATGCGGCTTCATCTAACGAAGATAGCAATTTGACTTTCTTTGATGTCACTTTAGAACAAGCAGATGAAGTAGGAAGACCGATTTGGAGAGTCAGGGCTAAACAAGCAAAGTACACCAAAGAAAAGCAAATTGGTCAAGCTGAAAGTCCTTATGGTGAACTATATCAAGATGGCAAAGTAGTTTATCAAATCAAGGCAGATGTTGCAGATATTGAACAAAATGGAAAGCAGTTGTTTCTGAAAGGTAGGATATTTGCTACAGATCCCAGTAATGGAATTGTATTGCAAGGTAATGAATTAGAATGGCGTCCCAAAGAAGATTTGTTGATTGTCCGCAAACAGATTAACGGTAGTCATAAACAACTACAAGCAGTGGCGCAGGAAGCGCGAGTCAAAACCCGCGAACAGCGCATGGAATTTTCTGGAGGGGTAATAGCAAATTCCATTGATCCCCAGTTACAAGTAAGAACCGAGCATTTAATCTGGAATATTAAACAAGAAAAATTGATTGGCGATCGCCCTTTACAAATTGACCGTTATAAAGATAATAAAATTAGCGATCGCGGTAAAGGAAATTCTGCCGAAGTCAACTTAAAAACGAAAATTGCCACTATTCAACAGAATGCTCAATTAGATTTACTAGACCCACCAGTGCAAATAACTAGTAACTCTATGACCTGGAACATGAACGCAGAAACTGTCACTACAAATTCCCCCGTGCGGATGTTCCAGCGTGCCGAAAATCTTACCGTCACTGCGAATCAAGGTGAAATGAAAATACCACAAAAAACAGTTTATTTAACAGGTAACGTCAACGCCATTGGTCAGCGTCGCCAGTCTTTGAAATCTAATACATTAACTTGGTATCTAGACAATAAGTTAGTTGAAGCTCAGGGAAATGTAGTTTATCGACAAATTGACCCACGGTTAAATTTTACAGGTGAAACAGCCGTTGGTAATCTGCAAACAGAAAATATTGTTGTTAAAGGCGGCACTTCTAGCGGTAGGGTAGTAACAGAAATCATTCCCCAAGAAAGAGCCAATCGTCAGCAGTAGAGTTAGGGGAGTGGGGAGTAGGGGGAACAAGGTGACTTGAGTGAGAATTGGGGACAAGTCTTTTCCCTTGTACCCAAGTCCTCTTACCCACTCCCTACAACCACTAGGCTAGGATCTTAGTACTACAAGTCTTCTGATAACCCATGAATGGATCAAAGCGATTAGGCAAGGAATCCTTGCCAATATTCCAACAAACAGAACATTCCCACCCTCACGATACAAACCACGAGCATACAGATCATACTCATGAGGCTGGAGAGTCGGCTCATCCTCACGTCCATAGCGAAGAGTCATTACGGCGAATTGCCAATCGATTATCGCGGATAGAAGGACATGTTCGTGGTATTAAAACAATGGTGCAGCAAAATACCCCTTGTCCTGATGTTCTACTGCAAATTGCCGCAGTGCGAGGGGCATTAGATAAGGTAGCGCGAATTGTTTTGGATGAACATTTAACTGAGTGTATTGCTAGAGCAGCACAAGAGGGTAATATTGACGTTGAAATTAAACAGTTAAAAGCTGCTTTAGATCGATTTTTACCTTAAGAATTAAAAAAATAAAAAATTAACTAGCACGGCAAGCCATTTTCTAGAGATGCGAGATTTGGTGTATTGACTCAGGCAAAGGGTTATTTATGCCAAAATGAACACAAGTGTCTTATATGTATTATAAAGAGGACGTTTTGGCATTACCTATCTTGCCAAGGATCGAAAAGGCAATGCTTACGTCGGCAAGCTATGGCTAGTTATTGTTTAAACATAATGTATGGAAAATAAGAAGAAAGAAAAATATAAGTTTAACTATTATTTAAATGCCAATAGAAACAAACCTCTAATTCTTTTATTACATGGCTTCATGGGAAACATTAATGAATTCGATGAAGCTATAAAAATACTAACTCAAGACTTTTCTTATCTCATCCTTGATTTACCCGGACATGGTAAAACCCAAGTTTTAGGAAGTGATGAATACTATAAAATACAACCCACTGCTCAAGCAATAATCTATTTATTAGATGAATTAAAAATAGATAAATGCTATTTAATTGGTTATTCAATGGGTGGAAGGTTGGCTTTATATCTAACTGTACATTTTCCAGAACGTTTTATTAAAGTTGTATTAGAATCAGCTTCCCCAGGTTTAGCAACAGAAGCAGAACGATTAGAACGAGTTAGACGTGATGCTCAAATAGCTAGAAAATTAAGCAGAAGTATTATTCAAACTGATTTTGCTGCTTTTCTTTCAAATTGGTACAATCAACCAATTTTTGGTTATATAAAAAATCATCCAGAATACGATCGCATGATAGAATGTCGGTTGCAGAATAATCCATACGAATTAGATAAATCATTGCGCTTCATGGGAACTGGATGTCAACCTTCTTTGTGGCAAAAGCTACAAGAGAATAAAATTCCTTTGCTATTATTAGTGGGTGAATATGATAAAAAATTTATATCTATTAATACAGAAATGGCTCAACTCTGTGAAGCCCAACTAAAAATAATTAGTAATGCTGGACATAATATTCACTTTGAAAATACCTTGGCATTTTTGGAAAACATCAAAGATTTTTTCTATGCAGCTTAAAAATTAGGATAATCTCATTGCTTACTGGGTAACTTTTTCACTGCCTTGCTAGAAGGAGTTGGCGATGGTCTTAAATTGGGCGCTGTTGGTTGATTAGCTGCGGTTAATTCCTCTTGCAGCATTTTTTGATAAACTTTAGGCAAAGAGCTACTAACAGAATTAGTTTCTATGCCATATCCTAGACTTGTCCAGGTGGGAGAAAGCCGCCGCAAAACATCATTTAACTTTCCCTGGCGCAACAGTTGAGAAATATCAACTCCCCAAGCTTTAGAATCATTTAACCAACGGTAAACTACTGTATCTTGATATTCTGCTTCAAAACTATAAGCAGTCCAAAACATCATCTGCATCGGTTTTGGATGATAACGGGGGGCTAAACGATACCAAGTAATGTTGATAATTTGATATCTGCCAGCAGCAGTGGAACAATTACCTGTGTTGGGGCCTATAACAATTGTGACGCATATCTCAGGATGTCGGCTAAGGTCGTTGACTTGCTGCCCACCATACAACAGCGAATAGGGACGATTACCACTCGCTTCACTCGCCGAGATGGTTCGCATTAAAGCGCGGATATAGGGGTCGCCCTTTTTCATGACCAAAGGCGGCTGTTGAACTGCAAAGATGGGATCAGAAGGCGATCGCAAGTCTCCAATATACCATTGCAACAAATACACAAAGCCGAGAAGCGCGGCTATTGGCCCAATAAGTTTTTCAACACCTTTGAATTCAAAGCCTTTCAGAATCCGACTCCTTCAAATTTGTTCTCTTTGCTAACAAAAATCATCGACGAACTTATTGCATTAAAGTTCACACCTGATTGTTAGTTATCATTCCCGATTTGCTCATTTTTTTAAGAATTAGAAAAAATCAGCATAAAGAGATACTCCCAACAATATCGACTAAGTATAAGCTCAATCGCTTCTTGTAGTATTCCAATACTTCTCGCTTTATAACTATTCTCTTAACTGCTTAGATACAGTTTATATTAAAGCCAGAAGACAAGCAATTCAAAAAACAGCTTTACAGCCTGAAATTTTTCCAGAAAAATGCCCTTTTACTCCTGAAGATATTTTCAATAATCAGTACTTTCCAGAATAAAAGTAATTTAGTCGTATTGGTTTTTGTGAAGATGAAAGTAATTAAGATAGCAATGGCTCGTCTATAGTGAATCAGTGTAGGGGTTTAGCATTGCTAAACCCTTTTGCCTGTGGGAGGCAGCGATCGCTTTAGAGAGTGGAATCAAGGGGCGGCTATTTAGATGAAGCAAGCTACTTGACAAAGTGCGTAGGCGTAGGCATAGCTTCTACATGAAGAATAGAATCCTGTGGAATATCAGCACTGTTGAAATAACTCCTTAAAGTTTTTCGGGGTTGCTTCCGGTTTGGCAACAATCTCGACAATTTTATTGCGTGCATCTGGTTCAAACAGCGCCTCAACAGCAACTTGGGCGACTTTTTGCCTGGGTATACTACCGTCGAAAAGTGTATCAGCACTCTGCATCACAATCGCGTCGGAGTTATCTTCATTCTTCAACCCACCAGGCCGCACAATCGTATAGGTAAGACCACTTTTCTGGATATACTCTTCAGCTTGCTTTTTCCACACTAAAATCAGCCAAAACAAGTTCAGTGGATGGAATAACTGCGAAGTACACAAAGAAGAAACTAAGACGAAATGCTCAATTCCCTTTGCCTTAGCAGCTTCTACTAAATTTTTAGTGCCTTCAAAATCTACTTTATAGGGGCCAGTGGGGTCAAAACTAGGTTTTGCACCAGTAGCAACCAACAAAACTGTGCTATCTCCCAACGCAGCAGTTAAACTTTCTGGTTGTAATACGTCGCCTACCACTAATTCGGCTTCAGGAGAGAGAATACCCCTAGCTTTCTCTATATCCCGCACCAAAGCTATGACGGGAATATTCCGCGCTATCAACTCTTGCACAATCCGGCGACCTGTTTCACCTGTTGCCCCTGCTACAAATGCTTTCATGAGAAATGCTATCCTGGGAAACTATTGTGTGCTTGTTCAGTTCTTTATTTTAGTAATTCTATGGACTTGATGGCAGATTAATGAGGTTTCGGTAAAAATGGGATATTAATGTGAAATGACCCAGGTAGATGGGGAATTATTAATATAGACGAACGCTAAAATATACATTAATACATTTATGCTTTCAAAACAAAGCGAATATAAATCCTGGGAAATAACAGAAGCAGTTTTACCTGTAGCCTCCAGCCATGAAGCAGGCGAGGACACATTAATAGAAGCAAATGTAGCGACGGTCACAAAATTTTACGGTCGTTATCAAGATTTTATGGAAATGCCTGCCCCAGCAGAGAAGGTTGCTGAGTATCTTAATAATCACGCCTCATGGTTTTCCCGTTGCGCTGAACCCATGAAGGTGCAATTACTTGGAGAAAATGGCTACGCTCTAGTAATTGGTCGTTTTGGTGCTTTTGGTTATAATGTAGAACCTAAAATTGGTTTGGAATTGTTGCCTCCAGACGAGGGTATTTACCGCATCCGTACAATCCCTATTCCTGACTACCAACCACCTGGTTATGACGTAGACTATCGGGCATCTCTACAGTTAATAGAAAACGATACTTCCAGTAGTATTGGTGAAATTACCAGAGTTGAATGGGAATTGGATTTAATAGTTGATTTGCACTTTCCCAGGTTTATTCAGCGATTACCTAAGTCTATAATTCAATCTACAGGCGATCGCTTACTTAACCAAATTGTCCGCCAAGTCTCCCGCCGCTTAACTCGCAAAGTTCAAGAAGATTTTCAGAAATCTTTGGCAATACCCTTTCCTGCTAATTCTAAGCAAAAGCGGTGAGTCAATAGTTCTTTGTCATTTGTCATTAATTTTTGACAAATGACAAAAACCTACTTAACTATGCTTTAGTAAGAATTCTTTGGACAATTTGTACGCCGGTGACAGCCTGCCAAGCAAAAAGCCCTAAAAGGGTAAAATTTACCAGAATATGAGTTGCCCGCGCCCAATTTGCCCCTTTTTGCATATAGGGGGACAAAGCAGCAGAAAATGCAATCATACCCGTCATACCTAGTCCTGCCAGCAGGTGAGGCGCAACAAATAACTTGCCATTATTGATGTAAGTGACACCCATCCCTCCAATTGCACCTACAACCATCAAAGCTAGGAGTATAGACCCGATTTGGTAGTGTCTAACGTTATATCTACCTTTAATCAGTTCTTTCTTTTCTTCCCCCTGAGCATTTCTGGTACGCTGTACTTGCAGCCCTAAGTAGGCAGCATAAATTGAAACTACTAATAGCGCCCACATGAGCACCGGATGAAAGAAATTCAGCCAATATTTCACCGACGCGGAAAGTTCCAGACTCATCGTGTTCTCGCCCAATTATAAAATCTTCATAAAAATTAGCATAATTCTATTTTCTGTGCTTAAAGTAGTTGCACAAATAAAAAGAGGCTAAGAAAGAGAATAATTTTTATCAACCCAATAGCTAGAATGTTTGCCAAGACTGCTTTTATTGAATTTGAATTTAGAATGATTGACACTCCCCGGCGTGTTCGCCCTTGGCGTTCCCGAAGGGTACGCACGGGGATTCTTGAATCTAAGACATAACTTGCTCAATCAGGGTTTCCCCAGACTGAGTAGAGGTTTTATCTCCCCAAGCGTTGCTTGCGTCTAGCGCAAAGGTTCCGGTATGCCCTACCGTACCCAACCCTCGACTAAGGATTATTCTCGCGGCGTTTTTGTCTCTATCCATCACACAACCACATTTACAAACATGGGTTCTAGTAGATAGTGTTTTCTTGACAATTTCATTGCAACGAGAGCATTCCTGGGTACTATATTGCGGGTTTACCGCAACCGTGACCCTTGAAAATACTTTGCCAAAGTACTCAATCCAGACACGGAACTGATACCAAGAAGCGTCATTAATAGACTTAGCTAAACAATGATTTTTCACCATATTTTTAATCCTCAAATCTTCGTAGGCTATCAAGTCGTTAGACTGAACTACGCACCGTGCTAATTTCACAGCATGGTCTTTACGTTGCCTACTTATTTTGAGGTGGCGCTTACCCAAAATCAGCCTAGCCTTACCCCGATTTTTTGAACCTTTTACCTTTCTCGAAACTCGACGTTGTGAACGTTTAACAACTTTTTCACCAATACGTAGGAATTTTGGGTTCTCAACCATTCTCCCTTCAGAATCGGTGTAGTATTCTTTAAGTCCAACGTCTAAACCGACCGTGTTACCAGTTGGTTCTATGTCAAGAGAACGTTCTATGTCAATACAAAACTGAACATACACACCATCTGCACGTTTTACCAGTCTCACCCGTTTAATCTGGCTAATTTGGTAGAAGTGCAAATCACGAGTCCCTTTGAGTTTTAGACGACCAATACCTTTCTTGTCAGTGAAAGTTATTGATTTACGATTATCTGCAAGCTTCCATCCTGATGTTTTGTACTCAACCGAGCGACAATCTTTCTGGAATTGAGGATACCCCTTTAAGCCTGGAATACCCTTCTTGCAATTGTCATAAAACCTGGAGATAGAAGACCATGCTCTTTCAGCAGAAGCTTGCCTAGCCATTGAATTGAGTTCATTTGCAAAGGGGAAGTTAGCCGCAAGTACAGCACAATACTTCTGCAAATCGTTTTTACCCGTGCCAATAAAATCCATCCATAGCCGAATACAGCTATTCCGAATGAACTTGGCAGTACGGATTGCATCATCTATTGCGACTAATTGCGCTGACTTCCCATAAGCTTTGAACTCAAAAACAAGCATCGTTTTACCTCCTGTCTTATACTATCACGATTGGTATAAGATTAATTAAAAATAGAAGAAAAAGCCGTCGTAGAACGACGGGGCTTTGAACCCATTTTTCTGGTAAATTTTAAATTGCATAAACCTCTTGCCAAAGTGGATAAACAATCTCAGACTAAATTTTGAGGGTAGACGAACAAAACCCCCTGTGTGGGATCTCATCCATGACTGAAAACAATGATACTTTGCTGCTACAAGCAGCTAAAAATGGGGATATTAAGCATCTGAGTGCGCTACTGGCTGCTGGTGCGAGGGTTGACGCGTGCGATCGCCTTGGCACGACGGCGTTAATGTTTGCTGCTAATTTAGGCTACACCGAAATTGTGCGATCGCTATTAAATGCTGGGGCAAATATTAACTTGCACAGAAAACTCTATGGTTTGACAGCTTTGATGTTGGCGGCTAGTGCTAAACAGCTTGACATTTTGCCGCTTTTACTATCTAAAGGTGCTGATGTCAATGCAACTAATGAAGATGGCAGCACAGCTTTAATGGCAGCTGTAGTTAAAGGTCATGTCGATGTAGTGCGAGTTTTATTGGCTGCTGGTGCAAAGGTGAATATCGCAGATAAAGATGATGATACTGCGTTGAAACTCGCCGTTAAGCAGGGACAAATAGAAGTTTTACAAGCAATTCTCCAAACTGGTATCGATGTCAATATCCGAGATGAGGAAGGTGAGACACTCTTAACATTAGCGGCAGATTTGGGACATCTAGAGGTTGTGGAAGCACTGCTAGCAGTCGGGGCTAATGTGAATGTGAAAAACGCCGATGGTGCAACTGCCCTATCGGCAGCAGCTGCTGCTGGACATAGTGCGATCGCAGCAGCTTTACTAAATCGAGGTGCTGAAATTAATCTCCAAGACCAAGATGGTGAAACAGCCCTACACCTTGCCGTTGTGGAAGGCTACATTGATGTTGTGCAAGTGTTACTTAACAGGGGTGCAGATGTCCAAATTAGGAACCACCTGGGTGATACGCCACTGCTTGTAGCAGCATTGCAGGGACACAGCCATATCGTCGAAGCATTGTTGCATTCCGGGGCAGATATTGCTGAGAAAAACCTCGGTGAAGTACCTTTGACGTTGGCTGCATCACAGGGACACACCCAAACAGTAAAAGTACTGCTACACTATGGTGCTGATGCCAACACTGCGAACGATGATGGCAAAACTGCTTTGATCAAGGCAACCGAACGCAAGCACACGGAGATAATACACTTGTTGCTGGCAAATGGGGCAGATGTGAATTTTCAAGACTCAGCGAAGGCAACAGCATTGATGTGGGCTGCCTCAGTAGGTTACGGCGAAATTGTGCAGTTGTTACTCCAAGCTGGGGCAGATGTGAATTTGAAAAACCGGGGTGGTTATACTGCTTTAATGATTGCAGAATTTAATGGTTATAAAAATGTGGTGCGGAGCCTGCAAAAAGCTGGGGCGCAAGAATAGCTAATAGCCATCTAAAATCTTTTGTTTCCTGATTTGCCAGACAATAATAATTCTTCTGACTTATCATTTTTTTCAAATTGTCCACCACGAATGAGTTGCACAGTTTTTTTTGTCCATGCGACAAAATCTGTTTCATAGGGACTTCCAAATAAAAAAATATACCATCGCTATAGAGGCAGGGGGCAGGGAGCAGGGGGAGAAAAAATCGTTTTGATTCCAAAAATTGGATAATTTATTTTTTGGAGTTCCCATATAACTGGGCTGTGCTTCTCGGAATCGGGGTCATAAACTTCCTGCAATCACCGTATACGAGCAAAATTGGAGAGATTTTACCTCCATTTTAATGTCAGACGCGATGCGAGGCGATCGCGTCTTCTTCCTGTCACAATATCTAAATAAGCCTATATTTTAATTTCAAAAATGTCTGCTAAAAATACAAATAATCAAAGTCGTATCCAATCTCGTGACTGGCCAATTGAGCAATTACCTGGACTAAGCCACGAGGAACAATCTCAATTGCACGATTGTGGAATTCCTAGTACAGTAGCGCTAATCAAACAAGGGAAAACTCTAGAGAAAAGACTAGCATTAGCAAATAAACTACAGATTCATCTTCAGTATGTAAATAAATGGATGGCTTTAGCTGACTTAGCGCGTATTCCCAGTGTAGGCATACAATATTGTGGTTTATTGCTCCATGCAGGTATTGGTTCAGTTGCACAGTTAGCTCAGACTCCCACTCACAGATTGCACCAACAAATTATGCGCTTGCAGGTAGCAACAATGCAGCGACGAGATTTGTGTCCAGCGATTGAATTAGTACAACAGTGGAGTCAGCAAGCGAAAATAGTGGGGAGTGGGGAGTAGGGAGTGGGGGATGAGGGAGCAGGGGAAGTAGAGGGGAAATAACCAATGCCCAATTCCTTAATCTTTGGCTAAAACACCATTAAGGAAGATATCAGCAAGTCCTTCTGCCATTTCCTGCATTTGTTGAGGGGAAGCGTCAGGTTCCATGATGGTGTTGTTGGAAAAACCTGCGATCGCAAACATTCCTAAAAAAACTTTGGCTACCAGCTTGGCATCCATTTTGCGATAAATGCCTTTATCCATCGCTGTTTGAAAAAATGCTTCGCCCACATCGGACATTTTGGTAATGACTTCTAATTGAATGCGATCGCGCAAGTCGGGGTGAAACTGCACCTCCATAAAACAAACGCGCATTAAATCGGCATTTTTTTGGAAATTCCACATCCGGCGACGCATCACCTGAGCTACGGCTTTATAGCTGCCCATTTCACTTAATTCTGTTAGCAAATCTGTGAGAATCTCCACCCATCCACTCGTCGCTACTTCCACCAAAATTGCCTTTTTATTGGGAAAATGACGAAATAGAGTGCCTTCAGCTACACTTGCCGCCTGTGCTAAATCGCGGGTAGTAGTGCCGTCAAATCCCTGAGCGGCGAACAACCGTTGTGCTGCCTGTAAAATCCGGGTGCGTGTCTGAGCTTCTGAGGGTGGGGAAGAATTAAAAACTCGCATAACAGTTAAGGTGAGATTTGCGGAACACGATTTGTAGCATTATTGTCTAACGTCAAGTAAAAAAGCCTAACAAGCTTAATACAAGATTAACGTCTTTTTGCTACGTACCTAGTTTTTTAGGTAGTGTAACTTTATCTTAATTTGCGCTTATGAACCAGATCAGTCGGTCAATTTTAGATTTTAGATTGGGGATTTTGGATTGGTCAGATAAAGTATCTGTCATATTGCGGCGGTTGTTTGTCGCTTCGTTGGCTTTGATTATCCTCTGGTGCGGATTGCTGCCAGAAATTGCTCTGGCTCAAACTCAGACCGCACCCCCTCCCCAAAGAGTGCTGCAACCTACAAAAACTCAAACTCCACCAGTTCAAAGTTCGATTCAACCTTATCTGAATCGAGTTATCAAGGAGTTAACGGAGTTTCGCCTCGACAATGGTCTTAAATTCATTGTCTTGGAACGACATCAAGCGCCTGTAGTTTCTTTTATTACTTATGCTAATGTCGGTGGTGTAGATGAGCCAGATGGCAAAACTGGTGTAGCTCACTTTCTAGAACATTTGGCGTTTAAAGGTACAACGCGAATTGGTACAGAAGACTACAAGGCAGAAAAACCTCTATTAGAAACCTTAGAACGGTTGGATGCTGAAATTAAAACAGCGAAAGCCGATGGCAAAAAAGATGAGGTTGCTCGGTTAGAAGCTGAGTTTAAGCAAGTGGAATCGCAAGCAGGCAAGCTTGTTAAGCAAAACGAATTGGGTCAAATTGTCGAACAAGCGGGAGGTGTGGGTTTAAATGCCAATACTTCAACTGAAGCTACCCGTTATTTGTACAGTTTTCCTGCTAATAAGCTGGAACTTTGGATGTCGCTGGAGTCGGAACGATTTCTCGATCCTGTAATTCGTCGTGAGTTTTATAAAGAGAAAGATGTAATTTTAGAAGAACGACGGATGCGGATAGAGAATTCACCTATTGGATTGATGGTGGAGAAATTTATTGATACTGCTTACAAAGTTCATCCATACAGGCGGCCGGTGATTGGTTATGACGAAGATATCCGCAACTTGACACCTGAAGATGTGCAAAAGTTTTTTGATACTCACTACGTACCAAGTAATTTAACCATTGCCATTGTCGGAGATGTTAACCCGACTGAGGTAAAAAAACTGGCGCAAACTTATTTTGGCCGCTATCCGGCAAAAACCAAAGCTGTTGAAGAAATCCCGGTGGAACCGTCACAACAACAAACACGGGAAGTTACTTTACAGTTACCTTCTCAACCCTGGTATTTAGAAGGTTATCATCGTCCGGCAATTACCCATCCAGATAATGCAGTCTATGAAATCATTGGCAGTTTATTAAGTAATGGACGCACATCGCGGTTGTATAAGTCTTTGGTAGAAAGGCAACGTTTGGCGCTAAATGCTCAAGGTTTTAGCGGATTTCCTGGAGATAAATACCCAAACCTGATGTTATTCTATGCTCTCACGGCTCCTGGTCATACGGTTGATGAGTTGGCGGTAGCTTTGCGCCAAGAAATTGACAAATTAAAAACTGAGCCTGTAGCTAGGGTTGATTTGGAACGAGTGAAAACCCAAGCAAGGGCGGGTTTGTTACGTACCCTCGATTCAAATATGGGGATGGCTCAACAATTGTTGGAATATGAGGTGAAAACTGGCTCTTGGCGGAATTTGTTTAAGCAGTTGGATGATATTTCGGCGGTGACAACGGCTGATATTGTGCGGGTGGCAAAGGAGACGTTTACGCCGAAAAATCGCACGATTGGGAAGTTGTTGTCGAAAGAAGGATAAGAGAAACGAACCGCAGAGGCGCAGAGGGCGCAAAGGTAGAGAGATATGCAGAGGTTTAAGGTGAAGGGTAAAAGGCAGATAGCGTTGAAAATCAAAAATGGGAAAGGGTTAATTTATGCTTTGGTTGGTGTTTTTGCGTGTTTACTTTTAACTTGTAATTTTTCTCTGGCGGCGACGGCTGAGGCAAAGCACTATACTCAGTTGCAGCTACCAGCGCTACCTGAAATTAAGATACCAAAGTATGAGCGGTTTGTGCTTCAAAACGGCTTGATTGTCTATTTGATGGAGGATCACGAATTACCGTTGGTGAATGGAACGGCGTTTGTGCGGACAGGAAATCGCTTGGAACCACAACGAAAAGTTGGTTTAGCTGGTTTTACAGGCGCGGTGATGCGAACTGGAGGAACTAAGAAGCATTCGGCTGATGAACTCAACGAGATATTGGAACAACGCGCGGCATCTGTGGAAGCTAGTATTGGTGAAGCTTCTGGTGGTGCTAGCTTTGACGCACTGAGTGAAGATTTAGAAACGGTGTTTGGGCTGTTTGCCGAGGTGCTGCGATCGCCAGTATTTGCTCAAGAAAAGCTAGACTTGGCTAAGACACAGGCTAAGGGTGGCATTGCTCGTCGCAATGACGATCCAGATAGTATTGCTAGTCGAGAATTTAAGAAATTGATCTATGGGAAAGATAGTCCTTATGCTCGCACGATAGAGTATACAACGGTAGATCAGGTTGAGCGTGAGGATTTGCTCAAGTTTTATCAACAATATTTCCACCCCAATAATATGATTTTAGGGATTGTGGGGGATTTTGATTCCAAGAAAATGCGATCGCTCATTCAAGCTAATTTTGGCGACTGGAACCGCAACCCAGGCATTGCTAAACCTAAATTACCAAACGTTTCGCCAGCTAATCCAGGTGGAGTCTTTTTTGTCAATCAGCCACAATTAACACAAAGTAGTGTGCTTATTGGCCATTTAGGTGGACGGTTTGACAATCCTGATTATGCGGCGCTGGATGTATTGAATGGGGTTTTAAGTGGATTTGGTGGACGCTTATTTAATGAAGTGCGATCGCGTCAAGGTTTAGCTTACTCTGTTTATGGCGAGTGGAGTCCTCGCTACGACTATCCTGGCATGTTTATTGCTGGTGGACAAACGCGATCGGATGCTACCGTCCAGTTTGTTAAAGCCTTACAAAGTGAAATCAAGCGTATCCAAACTCAAAGAGTTACAGCAAAAGAACTCGCTTTTGCCAAAGAGTCTACACTCAACTCCTTTGTATTTAACTTTCAAGACCCTGGTCAAACCTTATCACGGTTGATGCGATACGAATATTACGGCTATCCTGCTGATTTTCTCTTTCGCTATCAAAAAGCCGTCGCCGCCACCACAGCTGCTGATGTGCAACGAGTAGCACGAGAATACCTCAAGCCAGAAAAGATAGTAACTCTAGTGGTAGGGAATCAAACCGCTATTCAACCGCCATTGACGCAGCTAGCAGTAAAGGTGACACCAATAGATGTAACGATTCCTGGTTCGCAACCACAGGTGAAGAATTAATTTGCGCTATTAACAAGGTATCCTCCTCTAGATTTGCTGGCAATCAGCGTGATGTTATGCGTACTTGTGATAATTTCGGTCATTATCGGGAAATGACTGAGGAGAAATTGTAGTAAGCAGTAGAAACTAAATCAGGAACCAAAGCCTCTGGAGTTTCCAGAGGTTTTTTTTTAAATTACACTTTTTTAGGAGCGATCGCCCCATACACTTCAATAAAGAGCTTTTTAAGCAGGCGATATCTGACGGCAAACTGCTGTGTATCCAAGCATCGGAAAATTGCAGCAAACAATTGTTGCATTAACTGGAGTAAGCTAAATTTACGTTTGAGCTACTGGGAGTGGAGATGATGTTGTTGGAATTAAAGCGCATCCATGTTCCACCAGGACAAAGAGTGCTACTGCGAGATGTAACCTGGCAGGAATTGGAAGCAATTCTAGAAGATTTAGGAGAGCATCGTGCTGCACGAATTGCTTATGACAGGGGAATACTGGAGATTATGGCACCACCGCCAGAACATGAATATGACAAAGAAATTATTAGTGATTTAGTCAAAGCGCTTCTGGAAGAGCTAAATACTGAGTTTATCAGCCTTGGCTCTACCACTTTCAAAAATCAAGTAATGGCTCAAGGTATAGAACCTGATCAATGTTTCTATATAAAAAATGAAGCCAAGATTCGTGGCAAGAAGCGACTAGATTTAACAGTAGATCCTCCTCCAGATTTAGCTCTAGAAGTTGATATTACTTCTCGCACTCATCCTAATATCTATGAAGCTTTAAAAGTACCTGAGCTTTGGCGTTTTGATAAAGGAAAGCTCCAAATTAATGTTCTGCAAGACGGACATTATGTAGAGTCTCAGCAAAGCCTAAATTTTCCTAAATTTAAACTACTTGAAACGATTCCCCAATATCTAGAGCAAAGTACAACAGCAGGCAAAAATGCAACACTCAAAGCTTTTCGTCTTTGGGTACAAAAGCAGATATAACAGTAAGACTGAATAATTCGTAATTGATTTTGGGTACAGAGCCAATACGGTTCAGTTAAGGAAAGAGACACGATAAATCGCCATCTTTACAATAATTAGTTTTTTGTAGAGACGGCGATTTATCGCGTCTTTGTGATATATAATTTTCATCAAAAAAATCCGAAGCGTATTAAAAAGCCTACTACTCAATATGTAATTAGCATTAGGGGCGCACAGCTACCTGTACGCCCCGAATCACCTGTATTTCACTTAGTAATGATTTAGGTTAATACCAGCTTCTTTTGCCATTGCTTCTAACCCATTAATTTGTAGGGTTTTGATTGCTTTGGTAGACAACTTTAACTTCACCCAACGATTTCCAGCTTCCCACCAAACACGCTTGCTTTGCAGATTAGCGTGCTGAAGGCGTTTAGTACGGCGGTGGGAGTGGGAAACAGCAAAGGCGTTATTTGCCTTCTTACCAGTTAGTTCACAGCGACGCGACATAGCAAGTATCTCCAGATTGTTATTTTAATACAGCCTTTCCATTTTAGGTCTTAGGCAACAGAAGTGGGGAGTGGGGAGATGAGGGAGCAGGGGAAGCAAGGGGAGAAATAACTCCTAACTCCAAACTCCTAACTCCTAACTATTCTTACTTACTAGCTTGTTCTGTCAACTTGGTAAGTACCTCATTCGATCGCTCGACGAAAGATTTCATCCCTTCAGCGTCAAATCCTTTCTGAGACATCAGCGCTAAATCGTAAACGTGTTGGCAAATCAAGTTCACTAACTGATCTGTAGGCGATTGACCGTCACCTTGAATAATACTACCTTGGTTAAGATTTGCCAGATTTTGAATCAACGGGTGAGCAGTATTCACCAGCAAAACGTGATCTTCGGGAAATTCTACTGACTGCTGCTGCATCATCATGGCGTTCATTTCCCGCATACGGCGGAGAATCTCTGGTAGAAGCACGATCGCAGGTGGTGTACCATGAGGATCGTCTGATTTTAAAGCTTCGGTGCGGATATTGAGTTTGGGTTTATTGAGAGATTTCTCAAATAACTCTTTGATTGTCTCACTCCGAGTTTTATTCGTCTTGGGATCGACAATTTCCTTATCTTTATCTTGTTCCAGCAGAGTATTATCTAAATCTGAGTCTACGCGCGTAAACTTCACATCCTGATATTCCCGTTCTAGGAAGTTGATAAAGTGGGTGTCGATGAAGGAGTCCATAAACAGGACTTCCAAGCCTTGATTTTTGTGCAGTTCTATGTATGTAGCTTGGGTTGCTTCATCAGTGCTGTAGAAAACCCGGTTTTCGTTACGTTCTTTGTTACGTTCTAGATACTCTTTCAGCGTGGTGTAAGGAGCGCTGGGTGCTGAGTCAGAACTGGGTGAAGGAGTAACATCTTGCCAAGCATCCCCGTCTGAAGACTGAACTTCAACTACTGGAGTTTCAGCAGCAACTTTTTCTGTCAGTTTGGCGGTGGTGCGGAAGACGATGATATCTTCAATTTGTTTTTTGAATTTCTCGTCGTTGAGAACGCCGAATTTTACAAAAGTACCAAGATCCTTCCAAGCGCTAATGTATTGTTCGCGGTTGTCGCGGAAAAGTTCTTTGAGGCGATCGCCTACTTTTTTGGCAATGTAATCACCAATTCTCCGCACGGTGCGATCGCCTTGCAAAGCACTACGCGATACGTTCAGAGGAATATCGGTACTATCAATCACACCCCGCATTGGAGTCAGAAATTGCGGGATAATTTCTTCGCAGTTGTCGCTAACAAAAACTTGATTGCAAAATAGCTTGATTTGCCCTTTCGTAACATCTACATCCGGCCTCATTTTCGGGAAATATAGAATCCCGTTGATGATAAAGGGATAGTCAGTATTTAAATGTACCCACAACAGAGGTTCTTCCTGAAAAGGGTACAAGTAGCGGTAAAACTCTAAATAATCTTCTTGACTCAGATTACTCGGAGACTCTCGCCACGGTGCTTTTTGCTTATTTAATACTTCACCTTCCAGTTTTATCGGTACTGGCAAGAAATCACAGTAGGTCTTGACAAGATTCTTGATCCGTGCAGACTCTAAAAACTCCTCTTCTTCTCCTTGCAGGCTAAGAGTAATAGTAGTGCCGCGAGTTGTCCGGGGCGATTCTTCTAGGGTGAAAGCTGGGGAACCATCGCAAGTCCAGTGAACTGCCTGCGCTCCTTCTTGGTATGACAGCGTATCAATTTCTACCTTTTGCGCCACCATGAAGGAAGAGTAGAAACCAAGTCCGAAGTGACCAATTATCGGTTGATCTGATTTGCCTTCATATTTATGAATAAATTCTTCAGCACTAGAGAAGGCAACTTGATTGATATATTTCTTAACTTCATCTGCGGTCATCCCGATACCGTTATCGGAGATGGAGAGAGTTTTCTTATCTTTGTCAATGGCAATTTCAATTTCTGGTTCGCCGATATCTCCAGCATAGTCTCCGGCGCGGGATACCATTTTCAGCTTTTGGATGGCGTCTACAGCGTTGGATACCAGTTCCCGCAAGAAGATTTGGTGGTCTGAGTAAAGCGATTTTTTAATGATCGGGAAAATATTCTCAGTATGAATACTGATAGTGCCTTGTTCTAGCATAATTGGTAATTCTTCGATGTTAGTATCTGAAATGATGATAGTGGTTAATACAGCGTAACCCTCTGTTTCCCAGAATAAACCCGGAGAATAAAGAAGGGCACGATACCAATTAGGATTTTAAAAGCATAGCTTAGGCGATCGCACCTTTTTTGAGCGTTGTTTGCCCCCATTTTCTTATTCGGATTTCCCTACCCCTTCAATCCTCGCCGGAAGTGAGGCGAGGGAATGGGGTAGAATTCTACGCGCTAAAGTATTTTGCTAACGGGTGGTAAGCAATAATCGCAGTAGTAGACTGCTCTGGATAAAGTTGTTCACTTTCATCCATATACAAGTTAATCCTGTCAGTCTGCAATAACTCCAGTTGCTTATACTGGTCTTGGATATTTGGACAAGCTGGATACCCAAAACTATACCGTGAGCCACGATAGCGTTGTGCTAATATATCCCGAATATTGTCAGGTTCCTCAGCAGTAAAACCTAACTCGCGGCGGATTCTGGCGTGTGTCCATTCAGCCACAGCCTCTGCAACCTGCACCGCCATTCCGTGGAAATACAGATAATCAGTGTATTGATTGGCAGCAAACAGCTTTTGGGCGAACTCTGTGGCAATTTCACCTACAGTCACCGCCTGCATGGGGAAGACATCAATAATTCCCGATTCCTTCGGTGCAAAGAAATCTGCTATGCACAGCCGCCTTAAAGACTTCTGTCTGGGAAACTCGAAAGTCGCAACCTGTTGTGATTGACTTTCTGAGTCATATATATGTAGAGAATTGCCCTCGGCTTGACAAGGGAAATACCCATAAATCACTTGGGGATGTAACAGATTCTCCTCAATAATTCGCTGTTTCCAAGTTTCTAAAATTGGGTATACTTTCTCAGCCAAGAAAGCCTGATATTCTTCCTTAGATTGTTCCTTTGGTTTGCGGAATTGCCATTGTCCAGCAACTAAAGCTTGTAAATCTAAGTGCCAGAATATTTCCTCGATGGGAATATCACTAGGCTGCAACAACTTCGTTCCCCAGAAAGGTGGCGTGGGACGTTCAATATCTATCGCCACGGCTTCGGAACGTCTCGTATCTACTACTTTTGGTTCAGCAGATGTTTTTTCAGCAGTTGTAGCTTTTGGTTCTTTGTGACCATTTGTCGAAACTTCAGCCGTTTCGACTTCATTCAAAAATCCCTGCAAATCTTCCCAGTTATTAGTTGCCTTTGCTGGCATTAATTTATCCATGAAGTGCAAGTCAGAAAAGGCATCTTTGCCATAAACAACTTTACCTTTATAGGTATTTTGGCAATCTTCATAGACAAACTTGGGAGTCAGCGCCGCACCACCTAATATCACGGGGACACTAATTCCCTTTTCGTTGAATACCTCCAAGTTCTCTTTCATGAAGGCGGTGGATTTTACCAGCAAACCACTCATAGCAATACAATCAGCTTTGTGCTGTTCGTAAGCGTTGATGATGTTTTCCACCGGCTGTTTAATTCCCAGGTTAATCACCTTGTAGCCGTTGTTGGATAAGATGATATCCACCAAGTTTTTACCAATGTCGTGGACATCGCCTTTGACTGTGGCAATGATAAAGGTTCCCTTGGCATTGTTGCCCGATTCTGATTTTTCCATGAACGGTTCTAGAAACGCAACAGCCGCTTTCATGGTTTCCGCAGATTGCAAGACGAAGGGTAGCTGCATTTGTCCAGAACCAAACAATTCCCCGACAACTTTCATGCCATCTAGCAGAAAAGTGTTGATAATCTCCAAGGGAGGATGTTCTTCTAAGGCTTTTTTGAGATGTTCTTCTAAGCCAATGCGTTCGCCGTCGATGATGTGGCGTTTGAGACGTTCTGGGATGGGGAGACTTTCATCTAAGGAGCGATCGCGTTTTGTCGTTACCCCAGCAAACACTGTGGTAAGCTCTCCCAAGGGATCGTAAACGCAAACATCACCCTCAAATTTCCGTTCGTCATAAATCAACTGGCGACAAATTTCTTGATGGCGGGCGTCAATCTTAGATAACGGTAAAATTTTGTTAGCACTGACAATCGCTGCATCCATTCCCGCCGTTGTTGCTTCGTGCAAAAATACCGAGTTCAGCACCATCCGCGAGGCTGGATTCAAACCAAAGGAAATATTGGAAACACCCAAAATCACATGACATCCAGGCAATTCTTCACGAATCCGCCGGATAGATTCAATTGTGGCTTTACCGTTTTCTCGGTCTTCTTCAATCCCGGTGGAAATTGGTAACGCTAGGGTATCAAAGAATATTTCTGTGGGTGGTATGCCATATTCTACAGCTTGACGGTATGCGCGTTGTGCGATCGCAAACTTTTTATCTGCTGTCCGCGCCATCCCATCTTCATCGATAGTACCAATAACTACACCAGCACCGTATTTTTTCGCTAACTCCAGCACCTTCAAAAAGCGCGGTTCTCCATCTTCATAGTTGGTGGAGTTCAGCAAACACTTACCACCGGCAACCTTTAAACCCGCCTCCATTTTTTCCCATTCGGTGGAGTCGAGCATTAAAGGTAATGTCACATTATTAACAATGCGCGAAACTAATTCGTGCATATCGCGCACGCCGTCGCGTCCTACATAATCGACGTTGACATCAAGGATATGTGCGCCTTCTTTGACTTGCGCCCTCGCCATTGAAACGAGTCCATCCCAATCTTCGCCATTTAGCAAATCGCGGCACTTCTTGGAACCACTGGCGTTGAGACGTTCGCCAACAATTAAGAAAGAATTATCTTGGTCGTAAGGCTGAGTTGTGTAAATTGATGCTGCTGCTGGTTCTAAGCTAGGATGCCTAACTTTTGGCTTTAGGTCTTTAGCAAGTTCTGCCAATTGTTGAATGTGTTCTGGACGTGTCCCACAGCAACCCCCGATCACTTGGACACCCAAATCTTCAACAAAATGCATCAATGACATCCGTAATTCCAACGGTGTCAGGCGGTAGTGCGCTTGACCGCCGACGTTCTCAGGTAAACCCGCGTTGGGTATACAGGAAACGATGAATGGTGAATGTTCTGCCAAATACTTGATATGTGGTTTCATCAAGTCTGGGCCTGTGGCGCAGTTTAGACCGAGAATATCTATTGGGTAATGTTCCAGAATTGTCACCACAGCGCTGATTTCTGAACCAACCAACATTGTGCCCATGCTTTCCATTGTCACAGACACCATCAACGGCCGGCGATCGCCTTTTTTGGCAAACACTTCTTCAATGGCATTCAGCGCCGCCTTAATTTGCAGCACATCCTGGCAAGTTTCCACCAGAAATAAATCAACACCACCATCCCACAGCGCCTCTGCTTGTTCAGCAAAAGTAGCTTTCATGGTGTCAAAGTCAATATGTCCCAAGGTAGGAAGTTTCGTTGTCGGGCCGATGGAACCTGCCACAAACCGGGGTTTTTCTGGCGTGGAAAATTCCGCAGCGACACGCTTGGCCAATTCTGCGGCTGTCTTGCTGAGGTAGTAGGCTTGGTCTGCTAAGTCATATTCTGCCAGCACCAGGGACGTACTACCAAAGGTATCCGTTTCAATCACATCTGCACCAGCAGCGAGAAAGTCTCGGTGAACCTTAGCAACAGCTTCGGGTTTCGTGTGGACTAAGTATTCGTTACAACCTTCATACTGTGGGCCGCCGAAGTCTTCAGCAGTGAGGTTTTGGGTTTGTAAGTTGGTTCCCATCGCCCCGTCGAAGACGAGGACTGGGCTATCTGGACTACGCAGGCGTTCAAGGAAAGAATGAGTCATATTTTCCTAGAATAAATGAGGAAATAAAGTGAGTCTTGTGATACTCGACTTACTTTATTATTTTCCAAGATTGTGATATTTTCGGCATCTTTTAATAAAGTCTGTTTTGCTGAAACTCACTATTGGCTCATTTCGACCTGATTTATCAACGTTGGTGGTAAGTCTGAAATAGCTGATTAACCAAGGTTTTACCCCACCCTAACCCTCCCCTTATAAAGGGGAGGGAACCAAATTTCCTATTTCCCCCCTTTATAAGGGGGGATTAAGGGGGGTAATTCGACTTGTGTGTACACCGTAGCCCGAAGAGCGGGGAGGGATTGGGGGTGGTTGTAATGACTGTGGTTAGCATAACTAAATTATGCGGACATGATATCACTCGTAGAGGTCGCTGGCTTACAAACAAAGCCCAGATTTGTAGGTTAGGTTTCGTTCTTCAACGCAACCTACATTGGAGCTATTTTTAGGCAAACCTACACGGTATTGATACAGGTGGGGTTTCACTGAATTCTACACATAGTCAGATGAAATATTTCCGCCAAGTTTCTTATCTTGGGATCACAGCTTAGAGTTGTTACTCCGTTCAGCTCAAAGATGGAAAAAACACCAGGAGTATAACTTGAGTCTTACTATGGATTTAAATTCTTTGTTCAATCTAAATACATTTATTGAATTATTACTGGGGATTAGTTTGAGCGCGGCGGCTGGCTTTCGAGTATTTGTACCACTGCTAGCATTGAGTGTGGCTTCAGTTTTTGGACATTTAGATTTGCCGACTAACTTTGATTGGGTGGAAACACCTCAAGCTGTAATTGTCTTTGCAGTCGCTTGTTTACTAGAAATTATCGGTTATTACATTCCTTGGTTGGATCATCTGCTGGATATTGTAGCTACCCCTGCGGCATTTATCGCCGGGACAATCGTCACAGCATCTGTTGCTCCAGAGATGAATCCACTGGCGCAATGGACGTTAGCTTTAGTTGCTGGTGGTGGAACCGCAGGATTAACTCAGGGATTAACGAATATATTGCGGATAAGTTCTACTGGCGTTTCTGGTGGATTAACCAATCCTGTTGTGTCAACCATTGAGTTGCTCGTCGCCATCGGACTTTCTGTACTAGCGCTAGCTTTACCAGTGGTAGCAGGAGTGATTGTGATTGGTTTTCTAATAATAGCTATTCAAAGAATCTGGAATTTCTTCTTGAGTAAACCATCTTCTCAAACTCCCGAAACCGCCTCTCCATCAAGAGAATTGGGATAAGTGCTTATGGATTTGTTGCCAATCCCGTTGAAGGCATGGGGACTCGACACAACACAACATCACCGCGCTGTAAGTTCATCAGCAAATACTTCGTCGTAAATGTCATTTTCAGGGCTTACCCAATTCTGATAAGCCTGAGATTCAACAGCAGGATTAGCAGATTTTTCACCATTCTTGAAAGAAAGAGCTAAATCAAGCAATGCTGATAACTGCTCATCATTCAGTTGTTCAATCAGACTTAGAAGTTCTTGACGAATATTCATGGAATTGCCGACTGCTAACTATATTCAATGTATGCCATAAAGCGATCGCCTGTAGGGTTGGTGATGTGTAGGCGTAGCCCGTCGTAGATATTGCAATTATAAAGCGATCATAGTCGTAGGATGTTTTAGCACGAAAGCGTAACGCACCTTTGATACTCGTAAATGAACCTCAAAGCTTCGTCGATGAACCTCAGAGCTTCGTGAATGAACCTCAAAGCTTCGTGAATGAACCTCAAAGCTTCGTGAATGAACCTCAAAGCTTCGTCGATGAACCTCAAAGTTTCGTGAATGAACCTCAAAGCTTCGTGAATGAACCTCAAAGCTTCGTCGATGAACCTCAAAGCTTCGTCGATGAACCTCAGAGCTTTGTGAATGAGTTTTTGAACTCCGTTAACGAGTCTTTGATACTCGTGAATGAGTGAATGTTATTGCGAGAATAGGGATGTCTACAACGGGCTACGCCTACGCACCCTGCTAATTTAAACATTACAGCCCTTTCTACGCAGATAGAACACATTAATCTAGTCCCATTCCCCATAACCCGCGATATATTAATCTGGTAAATATCGCTACAGAGTTGGTGAGGTTTGCAGATGACAAACGAAGAACTGTTGCAAATTATAGAAAAAGCTGCCAGGTTAGAAGCTAAAGGATAATATCTTTCTAAGCTGCTAATAGTTGGCTCATAACAGCACTATTGCAGGGTTTATAAACGTATATTTAACTAGAATTAAAGTATTATAGCGATTCTCGTTTAGATACCATAAGCGATAGGGGTTTACAGAAGTGCGCCCCTACGAAGGACACGCCAGTTTAGCTATAAATTAAAATCTACCGTTTTACGGCTATTAGAAAAATGAGGTTTAAAGACTGGGCGACTAGGGTGCTACTAATTTCGCTGATGTTCATGGCTTTAATTGTAGTGCTGCTAATTGGACGAGCGACAAAATTACACAATAATCCGACTACATCCCATATATCCAATCCACAGGTTACAGCCTGGAGTCAATATCCCCAAGCCCAATTCCAATCAGCGAAAGAGCCAGAGAAGAAATCTCAAAATGTTATCAAGTCCCCAGTCAAGATTAACAAGCCTGTAGCAAGGTACGCAACCACTCAAGCCTTTGCACAGTACAGACCTAATTATCAAGTTGTCTCAGTTAACCCAACTAACTATGGAGAACGTTACGCCCAAGATGCTAACGGCGTTCCTCTCAACAACCAACCAATTATCGTCCTCCATGAAACTGGTTATTCAGCTTCTAGCGCCATCAATTTTTTTCAAGTAGCCCATGACGATGAAAGTGTGCAAGCAAGTTACCACGCTTTAATCAAGTTAGACGGAACGGTGGTTTATCTAGTACCCCCAGAAAAGCGGGCTTTTGGTGCAGCTAACTCAGTATTTGATACTCCACAGGGAGTGGAAACTGTGCAGACTAATCCGAATTTGCCTGCGTCTGTGAATAATTTTGCTTATCATGTTTCTTTAGAAACACCGCCAGATGGTTATGACAGTAGCAGCCAACAAACCCATAGCGGCTATACGGAAGCTCAATATAATTCTCTTGCTTGGTTAATTGCTCAAAGTCAAGTCCCAGACGATCGCATCACTACGCACCATTTAGTAGACCGTTCTGGTAAAAAAGTTGACCCGATAAATTTTGATGGTAATAAATTTCTGAGCTTACTTAATACTTATCGTCAGATTAGACCAATATATAGAGTAAGTAAATAATTTAACGTGAGTGAGTTTGACAAACCTCTCCCTGGCTTGAACTAAAGTTCAAGTATGTCCCTCTCGCCCGTCGGAGAGGGAAAGGTTTTGTGTAGTAAAACCAGGGAGAGGTATATTGAACCAAGCTATTTGCTAAAGCTATAAATTTGCTGCGTCTCCAGGCGATCGCTAATCGATGAAGGTAGTGTACCATCCGAAAATGTCTGTCTATCCAGTTGGACTTGTAAATTACTCAAGGGATCGCAACCAGAAGAAATCAGAAATTCTAGTTTCTGGATGTAAGGCAAAGTTGCTAGGTTGTCTAGAATTTGGAAGATAGCCTGTATATAAGGATGACCACTTTGTTGATACCAATCGCAGCTAGCAACTTTTGCTTGATCAAAACCTAAGTGTACTGTCAAAGATGGCTCGTCAAATATAGCGATCGCTAATGGACGCGCTTCTTCTTGCAACAATAAATCATTACTTTTCGCTATGTGTCGCAGTTTTTCTAGGCGTTCATAACGTTCCGTCACAGCTTCCGGGTCATCTTGCCAATGAATTGCTACTGTTACCAGATAAGTCTGTAACAGCATGTGACCCAACTTTTTCGCCTTTGTCGCCAGGTAATAGGAATTGTAGTCATTGGCTTCAATTAACAATGGAACGCGATCAACTACTTCCATCCCATAGCCCTTAACTCCAGCAATTTTACGGGGATTATTTGTAATTAAACGTATCTTTTTAATCCCCAAATCCATCAGCATTTGTGCCCCCATGCCGTAATCTCGCAAGTCAGCCGGAAATCCCAAACGCTCATTTGCTTCTACTGTATCCAGTCCCATATCCTGCAATGAGTAGGCTTTCAGCTTGTTAATCAAGCCGATCCCCCGTCCTTCTTGACGCAGGTATACAACTACACCTTGACCCGCAGACTCAATCATTTTCAGTGCAGCTTGTAACTGCATCCGACAATCGCAGCGCAAAGAACCCAAAGCGTCACCAGTTAAGCATTCTGAGTGCATCCGCACCATGACTGCCTCATCTTTGAAGTTTGCTGGATCACCTTTGACAATTGCAACGTGTTCTGTGTTATCCAGGGTGTGGCGGTAGGCGTAAATTTCAAACTGACCGAATTCACTAGGCAGTTTGGTAACAACCTCTCGATACACTAGGCGATCATGTTGTAGGCGATAACTGATTAAATCCGCAATACTAATGATTTTTAAATTGTGACGTTTTGCATATTCGACTAACTGCTGCAACCGCGCCATTGAACCATCGGAGTTTTGAATTTCACAAATTACTCCTGCTGGGTATAGTCCTGCTAGTCGGGCTAAGTCCACAGCCGCTTCCGTATGTCCTGCGCGTTTGAGTACGCCTCCAGTTTTAGCCCGAATCGGGAAAATATGACCAGGACGACGTAAATCGGTTGGTTTTGTGGCTGGGTTGAGAGTAACCTGGATAGTGCGGGCGCGGTCTTCTGCTGATATGCCTGTGGTTACACCCAATTCTGGGCCGGCATCAATACTTACAGTGAAGGCAGTTTGGTTAGTATCTGTAATGTTGCTTACCATCAAGGGTAAGTCTAGCTCGTCTAGGCGATCGCCTGTCATTGCCAAACAAATCAGCCCTCTAGCTTGCACCGCCATGAAATTAATCATGTCGGGTGTGGCAAATTGGGCGGCACAAATTAAGTCGCCTTCATTTTCTCTATTTTCATCATCTACCACTACAATGACGCGACCAGCTTTTAGGTCTGCTAAGGCGGCATCAATCGAATCAAATTTAAAAGCTTGGTTAGTATTAGGCTGTGACACAGAAAGATTTCCAGCTACCAACGTAAATTTTTTTAACAATTTCTTCTTTTAGATTGTAGCTCCTTTATAAGGCAGAGGAGTAGACTAGCAATGATTTGATAACCTAGCAAAAATTTCTGCCCCTAAAATCGGGGTTTATTAATAGAGTGAGTGCAACGACAATCAAGGATGAACATGACAAGGGAGACAAGAGAGACAAATAAAATATTTGGCAATTTCGCCGTGTCACTCCTTGCCGGCGTCGGAAAAAACTAGAGGGGTTTCAGCTGTTTTGTACGCTGTGCGTCTAGTCGCTGATATTGTTGATAGCTGATAACGAATTCACCATTCATGGGATAAGGATTTCAGATCATGGGCAAATTTAGACGCGTACCCGTTGGGATTGTTGGCGCGTCGGGTTATGGCGGAGTACAGTTAGTACGGCTACTGATGGATCATCCAGAAGTCGAACTGGTTTATTTAGGCGATGAAAGCAGTAGCGGGAAATCCTTTGGGGATCTCTACCCGCATCTGGTTCATGCAACTAACCTGCTAATAGAAGCAGTAGAACCAGAAATAATTGCTCATCGCTGTGAAGTAGTTTTCCTGTCTTTACCAAATGGTCTAGCTTGCAAAATCGCGCCCAAACTGTTGGAAAAAGGATGTAAAGTACTAGATTTGAGTGCAGACTATCGGTTTAGTAATTTGACAACTTATACAAATTGGTATGGCATTGAGAGAAGCGATCGCACCATTGCAGCTACAGCAGTTTATGGATTACCAGAACTTTATCGCGATCGCATTGCCGAAGCTCAACTCATTGGCTGTCCTGGTTCCTATCCTACCGCTAGTCTCCTTGCACTTTCGCCACTCTTAAAGCAAGGTTTAATCGTGCCAGAAACAGCTATTATTGATGCCAAGTCTGGTACATCTAGTAGTGGACGACAACCTCAAACCAACTTATTACTAGCTGAAGCAGACAACTCTATAGCAGCTTACAATATTGGGCGTCACCGTCATACCCCAGAAATTGAGCAAATTTGCAGTGACTTAGCTGGTCACGAACTGATGATCCAATTTACACCCCACCTTATCCCAATGGTGCGCGGTATTTTGGCAACGGTATATGCCAAAATGAGCGATCCCGGTTTAGTGCGAGATGACTTAATCACCATTTTCTCAGCCTTCTACCGCAACTCTCCTTGGGTGAAAATCTGCGGTAGCGGCATCTATCCCCAAACCAAATGGGCTAATGGCAGCAATCTTTGTTATATCGGTCTAGAAGTTGACCCGCGCACAGGTCGCGTTATTGTCATGTCAGCAATTGATAATCTAATTAAAGGACAGGCGGGTCAAGCGATTCAGTGCCTAAACCTGATGATGGGCTGGGATGAAACTTTAGGGTTGCCCAAGTTGGGGTTTTATCCTTAAATCAGTTAGGAGCGGAGCCGGAGACGCTCCGCCTCCGGTTAGGAGTGATGAATTATGAATTAAAACTCCTAACTCCTAACTCTTAACTCCTAACTCTATTTAGGCCCTAACCCCACAGCACCAGCATAAACGGCGCGATCGCCTAGTTCATCTTCAATTCGCAGCAAACGATTATATTTTGCTACGCGTTCGCTGCGACACAGGGAACCTGTTTTAATTTGACCGGCACGGGTTGCTACCGCTAAATCAGCGATCGTTGTGTCTTCTGTTTCACCAGAACGATGGCTAATTACTGAACGGATACTGTTGCGAGTTGCTAAATCAATTGTTTCTAAGGTTTCGGTAAGAGAACCAATTTGATTGAGTTTAATCAAAATGGCATTAGCGGCTTTTTCCTGGATGCCTCTTTGCAAGCGAGTGGCATTGGTAACAAATAAGTCATCGCCTACCAATTGCACCCGCGAACCTAACTTCTGGGTAAGCAATTGCCAACTCTGCCAATCTTCTTCGTGTAAACCATCCTCAATTGACACAATTGGGTATTGGTCAACTAGTTGTCCTAAATAATCAATAAACTCAGCCGGGGCGTGAGGTTTACTATCGTAAACATACTGACCATTCTTGTAAAACTCACTAGCCGCCACATCCAACGCCAAAGCTACTTCTTCCCCTGGCTTGTAACCAGCTTTCTTAATGGCAGCAACCAGCAATTCCAAAGCCACCTGATTAGACTCTAGGTTAGGGGCAAAACCACCTTCATCGCCCACACCAGTGAGCAAACCTTTTTCATCCAATACTTGGCTGAGTGTAGCAAACACCTCTGCACCCCAGCGCAACGCTTCCCGGAAGGAAGTTGCGCCAATTGGGACAATCATAAACTCTTGAAAATCCACGTTATTTGATGCGTGTGCGCCACCGTTAATCACATTCATCAACGGCACTGGTAGCAAATTCGCTAAAGGCCCACCCAAATAGCGATATAGAGGAATTGCCAGAGACTCAGCACTAGCTTTGGCTGCTGCTAAGGAAACCCCCAAAATCGCATTAGCTCCCAAATTGGATTTGTTAGCAGAACCATCTATGGCGATCATTGTCCGGTCTAGCAATTCTTGGTTGAGGGCATCCAAGCCTAGCAATTGTGGTGCAAGTGCTTCTTTGACGTTTTGTACTGCCTTGAGTACGCCTTTGCCCCCATAACGGCTTTTATCGCCATCACGCAGTTCGTGAGCCTCAAAAGTGCCAGTAGAAGCACCACTGGGAACTTGTGCCAGTCCTACAACACCGTTGGCTAAATGAACTTCGGCTTCAATTGTCGGTCTACCGCGTGAATCAAGAATTTCACGGGCTGCGATCGCTTCAATGGCAGTATCTAGAAATTTACTCATCTGTACTTTATCCTTTGTTCGAGTGTGTTACGCATCCAGTCCAGTTGCCTAACCCAATCGCTAGCATAGGCGTTTAAGAGCCTTTATTGGCTGAGATTAAAGAAGATTTCCATTATATGGATAGGGATCAACGCTAAAAATGGGTAAGAGAGTGTTTATCCTGTCTTTTTCCTTGATCGCATTTCTACCTTCAGACTTTGAGCTAGGTAAAATATTGGCAGAGAATAACACTAAATCAATTACAGAGAAAAGGTCAATATGCGATTACTACATACAATGCTGCGGGTGGGCAACCTTGAAGAATCCTTAAAGTTTTACTGTGAACTTCTAGGTATGAAATTACTACGTCGAAAAGATTATCCAGGGGGAGAATTTACCCTGGCTTTTGTTGGCTACGGCGACGAAAGCGACAACTCGGTGATAGAACTAACCTACAACTGGGGGGTAGAAAAGTACGAATTGGGTAATGCTTATGGTCACATTGCCCTTGGTGTTGATGATATTTACGCTACGTGTGAGGAAATCCGTAATCAGGGCGGTAAAATCGTGCGCGAACCAGGCCCGATGAAACATGGTTCGACAGTAATTGCTTTTGTGGAAGATCCAGATGGGTATAAAATTGAACTGATTCAACTGAAAACTTAAGGTTCCGCAGTCAAACAGGAATCACAAGAGCAACTTGTGAGTCAGTAATTCTTATCGAAAAATTGGGTTTAAAACCCCGCCGTTCTAGGGCGGCTTTAATTAATACGATGTCTTACAGAATATCTGATAAAATGTAAGCATGACACAAAAAGCATTCAAGTACCGATTCTATCCAACTTCTGAGCAAGAAACATTGCTCAGAAGAACGATGGGTTGCGCTCGACTGGTTTACAACCGTGCTCTGGCCGCAAGGACACAAGCATGGTATGAGCATCAAGAGCGTGTCGGATACCCTGAAACTTCAACAATGCTAACCAATTGGAAAAAGCAAGAAGATTTGCAATTTCTAAATGAAGTTAGCAGTGTGCCATTACAGCAAGGCTTGAGGCATCTACAAACCGCATTTACTAATTTCTTTGCAGGACGGGCAAAATACCCGAACTTTAAGAAGAAGCATCATGGTGGTAATGCTGAATTTACTAAGGCTGCTTTCAAGTGGAAAGATGACAAAGTATTTCTAGCGAAATGCGCTCAACCCTTGGATATCCGATGGAGTCGGCAACTCCCAGAAAGTGCAGAGCCATCAACAATTACGGTGAAGCTCTCGCCCTCTGGACGCTGGACTGTTTCAATGTTTGTAGATGTTGTAATCGAGGCATTGCCTGAGTCTGGTAATCAAGTTGGTTTGGATTGGGGTATTACTAGCTTGATGTCTTTGAGTAATGGCGAAAAGATTGCTAATCCTAAAGCGTTTAAGGCTAAGTGTCGGAAATTGCGTAAAGTTCAAAAAGCTCTTAGCCGCAAGAAAAAAGGATCTAACAATCGCCACAAAGCAAAACTGAAAGTCGCTAAAGTTCATGCAGAAATTAGTGATGCTCGTAATGATTTTCTTCACAAGTTGACAACCCGACTGGTTCGAGAAAACCAATTGATTGCAGTCGAAGATTTGTCTGTGAAGAATATGGTCAAAAACCAAAAACTCGCTCTTTCGATTAGTGATGCTAGTTGGAGTAAAACGGTCAGTCAACTTGAATACAAGTGCAACTGGTATGGTCGTACTTTTGTCAAAATTGACCGATGGTTTCCTAGCTCTAAGCGATGTGGACATTGTGGACATATCGTTGATAAGTTACCTTTAAATATCAGAGAGTGGGACTGCCCTAAGTGCAGCACACATCACAATAGAGATGTAAATGCCAGTAAAAATATTTTGGCGGCAGGGCTTGCCGTGTCAGTCTGCGGAGCTAACGTAAGACCTGAAAGTGAATCACCTCAAGGGCTGTTGCGAAATACCCCTAAGGCTCGCCTTGAGCGCAGTCGAAAGGGAAAGAAACAGAAACCTAAATTGTAAAGTTTAGGAATCCCCGACCGTTTACGGCGGGGAGGATGTCAAAATTAAGAATATAAGTTAATACGCTTGGGTTCAGGCTTGAGCCTCTTTAAAAAGTTTGTCGTTACCCACATCTTTGTGACAGCCAAGGTGTAGCATTGGCGAACATACCTCCCAGAACTTAAGTTCTAGGCTGATAGCTGAAGTCCACTTAAGTGGACTGAAATTTTCCCTAACACAAAGAGTTTAGCCTAGGACTTACGCATTGACATAAAAGCAAAAATGACAGGTAGAGTTTTCAAGGCTTCTATCTAGGTTTTTCAATCATATTTTGGCTATCGCCAGCAATCAAAAGCAACCTCCAAAAGCCTGGAACAACGTATTTACGTTAATACACAAGATAGCTCTTTTGTACAGTGCGTAAGTCCTATAGCCATTGAAATCGCTTAAAATCTTATATTTAGTCCTCTTGAGAGGACTTTAGCTATTAGCCTCGGAATTTATTCCCAGGCGGGTTAACAACGAAGCGAAAGATTTATTTGATGCTGGTAATGATAAGCCTTAAAAAGGAGCGAATTAAGCCACCCACTAAAATCCCTATCAAAGGCAATAAAGCTGTAGAAAAATCTACACCGATGTCTTGAAAAGTTGAGCTACATACGGGGAGATTGATTCTTGCAGCACACTGGTATCTCATCTAGGAAACCCAGACGCGGAAGATTTTCGCTTTTTACCTTACCTTTTTAGGCGGGTAAGGGGATCTTCTCTGCGTAAATCCTATTAATATTACACCCATACAGTCTGTTGATGAGCAACACTAACAGCGACGCCAAATAGCCCGTCGTAAATATCGCTCTAATAGCACCATTTGGAAAAGTCCGTTCAGAACAGTGTTTTGGTTTTAAATTAGGAAATAGGTAATGGATTAAACTATTGCCAATTACCAATCCAAAATTGCCACTGGAGATACACGCGGACGCTGAGAATGTTTGGATAATTAGGGACTAGGAAAGAGTTTTCCAATACCCAGTCCCCAATCCCAAACACGCAATCCCCAATCCCTAAACTAAAAATCAAAATTCCAAAATTATAAAGATGCAACCTACAGATCCAAATAAATTTACTGACAAAGCCTGGGAAGCGATTGTTAAATCTCAGGATATAGTCCGTGCTTATCAACAACAGCAGCTAGATATTGAACATTTAATTATTGCCCTGTTAGAAGAACCCACTAGTCTAGCAATACGTATCCTGGCTCGATCTGAGGTCGATCCAATCCGCTTGCAACAGCAGCTAGAAGCCTTTACCCAACGTCAGCCCAAAGTTGGAAAAAGTGATCAACTTTACCTTAGCCGCAGTTTAGATGTTTTGCTAGACCGAGCTGAGGAAGCTAGAGCCAGGATGAAAGACTCCTACATTTCCGTGGAACACATACTTTTGGCCTTTGCTGAAGACGATCGCGTTGGACGAAAGATACTCAAAGGCTTTGGTGCAGATGCAGCTAAACTAGAAGCTGCTATCAAAACCATTCGCGGTAGCCAAAAGGTGACAGATCAAAGCCCAGAATCGCGTTATGAAGCCTTACAAAAATTTGGTCGAGATTTGACAGAACAGGCAAAATCTGGAAAACTCGACCCGGTGATTGGGCGGGATGAGGAAATTCGGCGGGTAATTCAAGTATTGTCTCGTCGTAGCAAAAATAACCCTGTACTCATTGGTGAACCTGGGGTAGGTAAAACTGCGATCGCAGAAGCATTAGCACAGCGAATGGTAAATGGTGACGTTCCCGAATCTCTGAAAAACCGCAAACTCATTTCTTTAGATATCGGTAGTTTGATTGCTGGGGCAAAATTACGAGGAGAATTTGAAGAACGCCTGAAAGCTGTCCTCAAGGAAGTTACAGAATCTAATGGTGACATCGTATTGTTTATTGACGAACTACATACCGTAGTTGGTGCAGGTTCCACCCAACAGGGGGCTATGGATGCCGGAAATCTGCTCAAACCCATGCTGGCGCGAGGAGAATTACGTTGCATTGGCGCTACTACCCTCGACGAATTCCGCAAACATATTGAGAAAGACGCTGCCTTAGAACGTCGCTTTCAGCAAGTATTTGTCGATCAGCCAAGCGTGGAAAATACTATTTCCATTCTCCGGGGATTGAAAGAACGCTACGAAGTGCATCACAACGTCAAAATTTCTGATTCGGCGTTGGTAGCAGCAGCAACCCTATCAGCACGTTATATTAGCGATCGCTTCTTACCAGATAAAGCCATTGATTTGGTGGATGAAGCAGCAGCACAGTTGAAAATGGAAATTACCTCCAAACCAGCAGAATTGGAAACCATTGATCGCCGCCTCATGCAGTTAGAAATGGAAAAGCTGTCATTAGCTGGCGAAGAAAAGGGTATTCCCCAAACGAGAGAACGTTTGGAGCGAATTGAGCAAGAAATTGCCGATTTAACGAAAAAGCAGCAAATATTTAATGAGCAATGGCAAGGTGAAAAGCAGATATTGGAGGCGATAAGCGCCTTAAAGAAAGAAGAAGATGCGCTGCGAGTGCAAATTGAACAGGCGGAACGTGCTTATGACCTAAATAAAGCTGCCCAACTGAAGTATGGCAAATTGGAGGGAGTGCAGCACGAGCGCGAAGCCAAAGAAGCGAGCCTTTTAGAAATTCAAAATCAAGGTTCCACGTTGCTACGAGAACAAGTCACCGAAGCCGATATTGCCGAAATCGTCGCCAAATGGACAGGAATTCCCGTAAATCGCCTGTTGGAATCAGAACGGCAGAAATTGCTGCAACTAGAAAGTCATTTACATCAACGAGTCATTGGGCAAGAAGAGGCTGTAGAAGCGGTAGCAGCAGCAATTCGTCGCGCCCGTGCGGGGATGAAAGATCCCTCTCGTCCCATTGGTTCATTTTTGTTCATGGGCCCCACAGGTGTGGGTAAAACCGAGCTTGCCCGTGCTTTAGCTCAGTTTCTCTTTGATTCTGATGATGCATTGGTGCGCTTGGATATGTCTGAGTATATGGAAAAACACTCAGTTTCTCGGTTAGTGGGAGCGCCTCCAGGATACGTAGGCTATGAAGAAGGCGGTCAGCTTTCCGAGGCGGTTCGCCGCCGTCCTTACTCAGTGGTGCTGTTGGATGAAGTCGAAAAAGCGCACCCCGATGTGTTCAATATTTTATTGCAGGTGTTGGATGATGGGAGAGTTACTGACTCTCAGGGTAGGACGGTAGATTTTCGCAACAGCGTTATTGTCATGACCAGTAACATTGGTAGCGAACATATCTTGGATGTATCTGGTGATGATTCCAAATATGAAACAATGCGGAAGCGGGTAATGGAAAACTTGCGATCGCATTTCCGCCCAGAATTTCTCAACCGCGTCGATGACATTATTCTTTTCCATACCTTAAATCGCACGGAAATGCGGCATATCATCCGTATTCAACTCAAACGGGTCGAAAATCTCCTACGTGAGCAAAAAATCTTCTTTGAGATATCCCAAGCAGCCTGTGATTACCTTGTCGAATCAGGCTACGACCCAGTTTATGGTGCCCGTCCACTCAAACGGGCAATTCAGCGAGAAGTAGAAAATCCCCTCGCCACCAAGTTATTGGAAAATACTTTTATCTCTGGAGACACGATTATCATTGATAAAAATGAAACCGGTCTGTCTTTTAGCAAAAAAGTGCTAGTGAAGGTATCAATGCCGCAAACTACTGTCAAGTTGGTTAAGTCAGCACCAGAATCGTAAAACTTAATACACCGTTAATAAGATGTAAATAAAACTAGATCGCCCTATTTTTCTGATTCGTCAGGTGAGAATGGGCGATCTAGTTTGTATTGGAGTACAGATATTACTGGGTAATTCACAATACAGCGAATAAAATAGCAAGAGCAGATTTCCTCTCCTGGAGATTCCTATTATGAAAGTAATTCAAGCTCTTGCTCGTTATTTTCCAGATAAATGTGGTGGTATTCAAGTAAACCTCAACGATTTACTGCCAGAATTGCGATCGCTCTTAGCGTTGTCGGAGCCATCGCATGATATTGACATCCAGATAGCAGCAGCCAAGTTAGGTTCCCCACATGGTGATGCTTACAAGTACAACGATGTAGAAGTTTATCGATATCCTGTATTCCCAGTACCTAGAACACAACCGAATCACGGTCAATTTCCTCATGGAAAATTTGAAGATTTTGCTAATTGGCTATCTCACCAAAAAGCAGACATCTATCATCAGCACCATTGGGAAGTATCTTGTGGATTGCCTCATCTACGTTTAGCAAAAGAATTAGGCATGGCAACGGTGGTAACAATCCATTATCCTCTACCCTTATGCCAGCGAACTACTCTGATGTTCAATGGACAACAGGCTTGTGATGGCAAAATAGATGTGGTGCGTTGTTCCCAGTGTGCTGATAGTTTGAGCAGAAAGCTACCAGCTGCAATGGTCAAAGGTTTTAGCTATCTGCCCGAAGCTGTTTTCGGGAGAGTACCATTGCCTGTAAGTGCTTATCTTCCTGCCTCAGTAGACAAAGGCAACTTAGGACAGTTTGTGCGTCCTTTTGTAATACCTGGTTATGTTACTGCCCGCAAAAAAAGCCTGCTAGAAATGGCAAAATTTGCTGACCGCATTGTAGCAGTGTGTGATTGGCTTTATGAAGCTTTACTTATTAATGGCATCCCTGAAAAAAAACTCGAACTCTCTCGATACGGAATTTCTTACGCTACACAAGAAAAATCAATACAGGTAAAACAGCAATCTAGCACTTTAAAAGTAGTTTTTTTAGGACGCTGGGATATATATAAAGGTATTGATATCTTAGTCCGAGCAGTTAAAGATTTACCTGCGGTGATTCCCATTGAATTGATAATTCATGGCATAGCGCAAGATGAACGATATCGCCAAACAATCTTTAACCTAATTGACAATGACCCTCGAATTCGGGTAGAGAAGCAACTAACTAGAGTTGAACTTCCCCAGGCTCTAGCCAATTATGACATCCTAGCTGTACCTTCCCAATGGTTAGAAACTGGGCCAATAGTAGTCTTAGAAGCCCATGAAGCCGGCCTCCCTGTAATTGGTTCCAATTTGGGGGGTATTGCCGAACTTGTAAAACATGGCATTGATGGTTGGTTAGTAACTGCTAATGAGACTAAAGCTTGGACTCAAGCTCTTGAGCGATTAGCAACAGATACTAATTTACTTAATCAATTGCGCCAAGGTATTAAACCTGTTCGCACAGTAAATATGCAGGCAGCAGATTTAGCAACCATATATAAAAGCCTACAACGGTAGTTTCAAAAATCAAATACTAGTCCTATAGTCTGTGCAAACGACAGTGTAATTCAGCTATTGACTATTAAACCTAATTACTGCGTATTTGCTTGCAATTATGAATATTTATTCTACCGCCTCCCTACTACAGTGAGGTTTTAAATTTTTTCATATTATTTTGCCCCTAACTGATATTTTTCTTTAACAGGTGGGTACTATAACTTTAGTATGCTGACAACATTTTTATAAAGCTACCTTTGAATGAAATAGATTTCTACAAAGTTAAGTTTAAATTATACTATTTCTCTATCAAAGTGAGCTTAATTAGCCTGTGAAAATGCAGGTTTTGTTTCTGTAACCTCAGTATTCCATAGAAGGATAAATTTTATTTAATAAGCAGGCATAAATTAAATAATTTCGATAATTTCAGTATTTTTCGGTATTAACCAAAAAATGAACCCATGATATAAATTGAATAAATCGTATTTGTTAATTTGCTACTGCATTTTTAACAATATTTAAGCAAGGTTAGGTTTCACATCAATTAAAAGTCTCATTTTTAGTTAAAACTTACATAATAGGCTGAATTAGCTATAAAATCAACATCTTTGAATCTGTAAACAAACACTTGGTAGGGGAGCTTCTATGTCTGTAAGACGCAAGTTATTCAAGGCAGTAATATTTAATTTAAAAAAACTTAGCAGCCAAATTTTATCTACAATAAAAAAGCAAATTATTTGGCTATTAAGAACTATTTTTACCACTAATAGAAGGCGTGGTACGGGAAATGCTGGGTTTGTTTTGCCAACGGTAGCGATGGTGTCTGTAGTTGTTGTACTATTAACAACAGCAATTCTATTTCGCTCCTTTGAACGCTCCAAAAATGCTAGTAATGTTCGAGTAAATGAGGCTGCACTCAACGCTGCAACTCCAGCAATTGACCGCGCTAGAGCTAAATTAAACAAACTATTTAAAGATGGGAGTTTACCACGAGCTACCCCAACAGATGATGCATTGTATTCTACTTTGGATGGGAAGATAAATGAATATACATTTGGAGATGAAACTCAACTTAGGCTGGCTTTAAATAATCTAGAAAAAGCAAAAAGAACTGAAGATATTGAAAAGAATAAGGAACTAAAAACTGCATGGCTATATCCTGTCGATACCGATAACAACGGCAAATTTGATAGCTACACCCTTTATGGCATTTACTTTAGAAATCCTCCTATTAACGCTGGTGTATATAAATATGGTAGAAATCCCTTAGAAGCCAGAACTCCGCCCATGACTGCTAGTAATGTAAGCGGAGATTGTGGAGATACTCTGGGCACGAGTGCCACCTTAGTAGGTAATACTGGTTGGTTTAAGGTGGGTAATAAGTTGAAAAAAGCCTTTTTTGTCTACACAGCCACTGTTCCTATTACCAGCCCACCTGCTTCTAATACTAATTATGAGGCTTACAAAGGTAATAAAAGCTTTTCTGGTTTAGAGTATCAACAAGAGCGTATCCAAATTCCTGTAGTTAACAATGCTGTTCTTTATGAAGATGATATGGGACTTAGCCCAGGCCCTGCCTTCAGATTGAATGGACGAATTTTTACCAATAGTAATTTTCTCACTGGTTCGCCAACAAATAGTGTCCAGCTATATCAAGTTAGTAGTAGAGCATCGTGTTTCTACGATGCCGACAATGCCAAAATAGTAATTGGTGGAAACTTGGGTGCTGGTGGCTTCACAGATACAAGTGACTTAGGCAATGTCACTAAAGTCCATTTATTTAGAAAAGGAGAAGCCACAGATCCTGTTGAAGTCGATTTTGCAAAATCAACTACTCCAGCAGCAAACGAAGCAAACTTGATCGCTTATAACAGCCTCGCTTACACGCAGCGCATCAATCGCCTTGTTAACGCCCAAATAGCTACCACAAACCCTGATCCCGCAGAAGTTACAAGCGGTATTCAACAACAAAAGGATAAGCTTGGTTTAGCAAGCTTATCCACAGCAGAAGAACTCACACTCCGTAAACAACAGCTACAGCTTTATTTTCAAAAGCGCACCCGCCGCGTACCTTATAGAGAAGTTCCTTCTGGAAGCACTGAATCAGTTGCATTAGGTGCATACGTCACAACTACTCCGCTTCAAGGTAGTGGTGATACCCTACGCCCTGTAGATGTTTGGATGTATCCTACCAATCCTACGGATGGGAAAACGGGTACTGGTTACAGTAATTTGACACTAAGTATAAGCGGTAATCAACTAATACCTGGTGCGACGGAACCCACAACACTACAAAAAACCTATGACGGAAAAGAACAATCCTTGGGTGACAGGGTTGTAATTGGTAATAATCTGCCGCAAATCTGGTGGGATAGCAATCAAAACCGATTTGTAGGGCCAGATTTTCAAGATACTCAAAATATTAGTGGTGTTAACTGGAATCTACCAGCAACACCTTCTATAACTCGCACACGCCGCTCTCGCGTAGAAATACTAGCTGATTTAGGCTCTACAGACCGAGATAAAGATTGGGAAGTAGCAGCAGCTCAAGTGCCGGCTAACATACAAGATCCTGTTGGTGGTTTACGAGTGGTAACTGGTGCTGGGATTTATTTGCCTAATACTTTCACGCCTGCAAGTACTGACTTTTCTTCAGCTGCCAGAGAAATTTGGTCTGATCTGATGCCGGTGCCTCAGTCTCCAGCACCCCTAAAAAAGACTATTAAGCCATATTGGATGTATGATTACTCTTCTGTAGACGTAACTAATTACTCCTCGATAGAGTATAAATGGCCCGAAATTACCGATCCAACTAAGACGCCATATTTGCGGATGCGGGCTACAGCTGTTTATCACTACAAGGCTGCTAGCTACAACAAGCAAAATCCACAACCCATAGCTTGTGTTAGTAGCTTTTACCTCCCTACTAACAGCACTACTGCTAAAAATCTATCAACACTTCCAGCTTGGGCTTCAGATGCTAGTAGTTCAGCTACAGGTGGTCTATCCAACAACGGCATAGTTTACGGCCCTCCAACAAGGACAGAGACTAATTACCAGGCACTACTAACTTATCAATCCCAATTAAAATATCCAAAAGGAGATATAAAAGGAGATCCAAAACGTCCACTAACTCCTCCAACTACTAATCCAGATTATTTAGCTGGACGTTCTATAGATGATGAACTACTAGCAAAGGCTTTAGCAAAAACAGCAGCAAATCGTACTCTTTCGGAACAATCTACAATTCATGCTGCAATTTGCGCCCTACAAATTTTAGACGGCAGTATTTCTCCAGTAATCAGTACACCTCCTATTCCTCACGGTGCAATTCGAGAAACTGCCTTTTTAGATGCAAGACAGGTTAAGGCAAATCAAACAACTGATACAAGTACTGATTACGATCTTGAAAAAAAAGACAGACAACCTTTAGAGATTCGCGCCACCGTATTAGAGATTAACTCCCTTCGCACAAGAACAATTGGTGGAGAAACTCCAGCGCAAGAATACTTACTGCCAAATAGCGGTATTATCTATGCCACTCGCGATGATGCACTGCCAGATTTGAGTTCAACGAAGACAGATACAGAGGCGAAAAAACTTGAAAGCCCAGTGGATTATAAGGTTGATCCAACTCGCCGTCCTAACGCTATTATGCTAGTCAAGGATGTCAGCAATGCCATTATGCCTGTCCTCAACCGCCAAATCAAAATCGGTCGCGGCACAAGTAATAACTATCGAGATGTCGAAAAAGGGTTAATTTTAGCTACCAACTTACCTGCTTACGTTAATGGAGACTTTAATCCTCACACTCAAGAAGAGTTCACAACGGCATTGGCAGATAATTGGAGCAATTTCTACACTCGTACCAAAGCAGAGCGCAATCCGAATTTCGCGTGTCGTCCAAGTGACACAAGGCTACCTAACTGTACAACTGGGGATGAATGGCGTCCTGCATCTGTGTTGGCAGATTCTGTTACTTTACTTTCTAATAACTTTAGATTGGGCTTCCGCGAAGAGGGAGATTATGGCTGGAGTAATAGTTATAACGCTCCATTCCCAATACCATCTGGTTTCTCACAATACAATAGCTTTGTCCCCCTAGCTCAATGGCGTAACACCACTACAGGCATACCCAAAGACCTTGTTCCAGATGTTGATGGGAACTCAACTACAACAGGGTTTCAAGGTAGTTCCTACCTCAATAACTTTGTGACACCAATTGTGCTACAAATACCACCAGGGACGTATTTGACGGAAGTTTGTTCTGCAACTAACGTAGCAGATTGTAGTGATCCTACAAAGGCGACAACTGCATGGACAATCCAGACAGCCTGTGGAGGTGGAGGAGGTAATACGTTTTATAACGGTCAAATTGTTGGTAAAAATGGAAACCCAGACAATAGTCGATTAAAAACAGGATACATCTTTGACGATCCAGAGACGGATTATTCAGGAGGATGCTTTCCTGCAACCGCTCCTCGAAGAATTGCTTTTGTACGTGATGCGACTGGTCGGTTAGTTACTCCTCTTAGAGTCTTAGGAGTTGATACCACCAACCCTGGCGATGTACGACAATTTCCTCTAGGATCAACAACATCCACTACAGGGACAACGCTATTGCCACCACCTAACAATGTGTTCATGCCCTGGCTGAAGCCTGTTATAGATGGTGGCGTTGTCCGTAGCTTTGAACCGGTTCTACAAATTAACCAACCCTTTGCTACTCCTCAAAGCCCAAATAACAATGATCTGATTACCGCTGGAAGGCACAATAATTGGTTGCAAACAGCTACTGAAACTACCTTTAATTTAATTGCTGTGGCTGGAGATACCCCAGCGCGTCCTACGGAAGAGAATGGTGGTCTACACAACTTTGTGCGCTTCATAGAAAACTGGAACCCAACTGGAGGAACAGGTGATGCCATTAAAGCTAGAATTAGTGGCTCTTTCGTCCAGATTAAACGAAGTGCCTATGCCACAGCACCATTCAACACATCCATATCAACTCAGTCCAATAATTACCAGTATCCGATTGAAGGCAACACCAGCAGAACTCCTTTCTATCTGGCTCCTACACGGCAATGGGGTTATGATGTCGCACTGCTATCTCAGTCGCCTGACTTATTAGCCCAAAAATTGGCGACCATACCAGATGATTTGCCAGATGAGTACTTCCGAGAAGTTGGTAGAGATGATACCTGGATAGCAAATTTGTTGTGTGCAAAAGACACGAAAGGAACCGTTGCTACCAGCGATGATACTAATGCTCTCGATGAATCTCAACGTCCTGCTAACTGTCCATAATAGACCTCTTGCAAAAATTCTTGAATCACCCCTCCCCAACCCTCCCCTTGTGAAGGGGAGGGCGCAAGATTTCAAGTTTCCCCCCTTTATAAGGGGGGATTAAGGGGGGTCTATTCGACTTATGCAAGAGGTCTAATAAAATTTCAGAAGTTGGTGATTAGAAATGATTAAGCACAAACAACAACAAAGCCAGCCTTCTGGTGAGTCTGGCTTCACGATTATTGAGTCGTTAGTAGCACTACTTGTAGTTGCTATTTTACTAACAGCGATCGCACCTGTAATAGTTCTGGCAACAGCAACGCGAGTTCAGTCTCGACGGGTGGAACTGGCAACCCAAGCGGCAAAAACATTCATTGATGGCATCAGAACTGGAGCTATTACAGCGCCAAGTACAGTCATTGACGGAACACTTGCTCCTCCTGGTTCAGGTGCTGCGGCCAGACGCCTTTCAAATGTAGCAGCTATACCAGCTACACCAACTACACCACTTATACCAGGCGTAACAGGTAGACCACAAGACTATTTAATTAACACTACAAATATGCCTGCTCCTACATCAGCAACCGATCTAACTAGTCTGTATTGCGTTAACAAAAATGGTCAGCTAAATCCGCCCGGTTGTAGTAGTACTAGTACGGATAATTCATTTTACATTCAGGGTGGTAAAATTACTGGGACAGCAGATAGCTATCGTCTGGGAATTAGGGTTTATCGAGCAGATGTTACAAGTGCTGACTTTCCCTTAACAGCCAGCACTGTTAATGGTCCTAAAAACACACAAACACCTTTTACTGGCGGATTAGGTAGCCGCAAAGCACCATTAATTGAAATGACAACCGACATTGGCAACAGTACCACTACATTTCAGGCTTTATGTCAACGGCTGGGTACTGCGACAAATCAAACTTGCCAATAAAAAACTAGACAATTTTAGATTATGCGATGCTCACTGTGCATTTATCACTAAAGAGAATATCACAATATGGTGAGGACACTAAAATTTTTACTCAAAAGCCAGCTGAAAGGCTCTAGGTTAGTTCAGCAAGTTGGCGGTTTTACCCTAATTGAATTGTTGGTAGGCATGATTATAGCCTTCGTAATCATCACGCCGTTGCTAGGATTCATGGTTAATATTCTCGACACCGATCGAAAGGAACAAGCCAAGGCAAATTCTGAGCAAGAAATTCAAGCTGCACTAGATTACATTGCCCGTGATTTACAACAGGCAATCTATATTTATGATGCTACTGGAATCGAAGCTATTAAAGCTCAATTGCCTAGCTCTACTGCGATAGATAGAGTTCCTGTGCTTGTCTTTTGGAAACGAGAATTAGTTAGTCAAGCAATTACAATTACAGGTACAGGTACAGACGCTCAAAAAGATGATACTTTTGTTTACTCGTTAGTTGCCTACTATTTAATTAAAGACGCTACTACTAGTACTACTTGGTCTAACGCTGCTCGTATCGCCCGATGGCAAATTAGCGATGGTGTACCAGCTAGTACTGGTGTTGATTGTACTGGTTATACTGGCAAATATATTAGTGGTAATTGTCCTAGTCCAGGTTTTGCTTTATTTAAGCTTGATGGAATAGGCACAATAACAGAAAAGATGAATGCTTGGACAAAAGCTACAGCAAATTATACTGCCGATACCATAGCACTTGTTGACTTTATTGATCAAACCAAAACTGATGACGCTTCAAATCCCGCACCACAACGAGTAGAATGTTCTACTGACCCTACTATCAACGCACAGTTAACAGTATCACCAGACACAGCTACTTTCAATACTCGTAATACGGCTAAAATGACTGGTTTTTATGGCTGTGTTGATCGAGTTAACACAACAGCACAAGTATTTATACGAGGCAATGCACTTGCTCGTATGGAAAACGACTCAAATAGAATAAAATACGCTGATAGCAAAAAAACTTATTTTCCGACTGCAAGCATACGAGTACAGGGGCGCGGATACTTGTTTACTAAATAAGTGCTGAAAATTCAAGGATTAATTAATGGCAGCTAATTATGGGAAAGTTAAGTTTGAGATTATTGCAACTAATCCACAGAAATGCAAAAAGCAAGCAGCCATGTTTAGTTAACAACCTGCACTACGCCTCTAGATACACCCAACAGGATGCTGGTTTTAGCTTGCTAGAATTAATCGCAGTGATGGTGATAATAGGAATTCTATCTGCGATCGCAGCTCCTGGTTGGGCTGCCTTTGTAAATCGGCAACGGGTAAATAAGGCTAACGACGCTGTTTTAGCTGCATTACAAGAAGCACAGCGCGAAGCTAAAAACAAAAAACTTAGCTACAGTGTCAGCTTTCGGAAAAATAGCACAACCCAAGAGGTTGCTATTTATTCTACCAAAAAGAGTGATGGTAGCAATTTGCCTTTTGCTGAAATCAGCACATGGAAACCTTTAGGGGCAGATGTGGGAGCCAATTCTGATAGATTTTTGCTGGGTGCAAATCTTAGTGGCGAAAACACTGCCAATACTGTTGTTCCTCTTGTATCCTACACTTTAAGTGCATCAACAAAAATTACCTTTGACTATATGGGGACTTTACCAACTGCAAACTTTGGAACACCTATAGCCCCTTCGACAGAACCACCTGGGTTAAAAATAGTGGTAGCTGTACCAAGCTCTACAAATTCTACATTGGCTAGTAGTGTAAAGCGATGCGTCATTGTGAAAACTCTCTTAGGATCAATGATCACAGCAAAAGACTCCCCCAGCTGCGACTAAGTAGTTTTTATAGTAATTTTTTATAAAAATACGTAATAATACTGGATATAAAACTGCACATTGATAGCAAAATTGAAACATCATGTGCAGTTTTAGTGTTTGATAGATATATTTAATAGTTAGCAACAAATTAGCTATTGGCTGAACATATAAAAAGCGTTCTAATCAAAATATCAAAATGTAACTTTTGTCAAATGACTGAAAACCTTGACTTTACTGTAGCTATCCCAACTTATAACGGTGAAAGTCGTTTGCCTGAACTACTGGAGCGCCTTCAAAACCAACTTCACACCGAAAATTTCTCTTGGGAAATTATAGTTGTAGACAACAACAGCACTGATAACACAGCTAAAATTGTTCAAGCCTATCAAGAAAATTGGCGGTGTCCTTACCCTTTAAAATATTGCTTTGAAGCGCAACAGGGGGCAGCTTATGCCCGAAAAATGGCAGTTGCAGAAGCTAAAGGTAAATTCATAGGTTTTCTAGATGATGACAACTACCCAGTATCAAATTGGGTATCCGCAGCTTATACTTTTGGTGAAAAGTATCCTATGGCGGGAGCTTATGGCAGCCAAATTCACCCTGACTGGGAAGTAGAACCACCAGAAAACTTTCAGCGAATTGCTCCATTCTTGGCAATTACAGAGCGAGGTAATTTACCGCTATTATATGAAGCAGCCAAAAAATTGCTACCACCCTCAGCCGGACTTGTTGTCCGTAGACAAGCGTGGTTAGAAAGCGTACCAGAAAAGCCTATTTTAACTGGTAGAGTTAAAGGCAATATGCTTACCAGTGAAGACTTAGAAATGTTGTCTTACATCCAAAAATCAGGATGGGAAATTTGGTATAACCCAGAAATGGAAATTTCTCATAAAATACCAAACTCTCGCTTACAAAAAGATTATTTAATTCCATTTTTTCGGGGTATTGGACTTAGCCGTTATGTAACTAGAATGGTAAATATAAACCATATTTATAGACCAGTTGCTCTTGTAACTTATATGATAAATGACCTGCGTAAAATAATTTTACACTTACTCAAATATCGATTTAAGCTAAAGCACGATTTGGTAGTTGCTTGCGAAATGGAACTTTTTTTAAGTAGTTTTATTAGCCCTTTTTATCTTTGGAAAAATGGATATTTAAAAAAATAAATTATCAAAAAATCAAGTATTATGACTGAATTAACAGTTGAAAGTTTAGACATTAGCGTAGCCATTCCTGCATATAATGGAGCAACTCGCTTACCTAAAATTTTAGATAAACTCTTAAGCCAGACAGGAGTAGAACAACTTAGCTGGGAAATTATTATTGTAGATAACAATAGTTCTGATAACACATCTGAAATCATTCAGAATTACCAAAAAATATATGATGGAAACTGTCATTTAAGATATTTTTTAGAAACCGAGCAGGGAGCAGCTTTTGCCCGATTGCGGGCAGTACGTGAAGCCAGAGGACAGCTAATCGCATTTTTAGATGATGATAACTTACCTGCACCTGATTGGTTATCAGAAGCATATAGCTTTGGATTGGAGCATCCTCAAGCAGGTGCTTGGAGTGGACAAATTCATGGTGATTTTGAAGTCAAGCCGCCAGAAAATTTTGAAAGAATTCAAGCTTTTTTAGCTATCAGAGAACATGGCTCAAATCCACATTTATTTGATGCAGACAGTTTAAGGCTTCCTCCTGGTGCAGCGCTTGTTGTCAGAAAAAAAGCATGGCTTGAAAATGTACCAAAACGACCTAATTTAAGTGGTAAGTTACCTGGTATTTTGGTACAGGGTGATGACTATGAACCATTACTTTATATACATTATGCAGGCTGGCAAATTTGGTATAACCCTACCATGCATACTTATCATCAAATACCACATTGGCGACTTGAGCAAGATTACCTCTTAACTTTGGCACGCGGCTGTGGATTGTGTATTTTCCAGCTACGCTTGATAAATACTAAAAAGTGGCAAAAACCGATAGTCTTTGTTAAAACTGTTTTAGGGAATTTACGCCGAGTATTACACCATCTCATTAAGTATAGAGGGCAATTTAAAAATAATCTAATTCCAACTTTTGAAATGGAGTTTTATTTGGCTAGCATGATGAGTCCTTTTTACTACTTTCAATGTAATTTAGGCAAAGTATTAAAAAATAAAATAGCCCTATAGCAATGATTAAATCTACTAGCAGAAAATTGCCAAAAATTTCTGTAATCATCCCTGCTTACAATAGCGAAACAACGATTAAGCATACAATTCAATCTGTTTTAAATCAAACTTTTTCTGACCTAGAATTAATTATAATTAATGATGGTTCGCAAGACTCAACAATAGAAGTTATTACAAAAATTCAAGATTCACGAATAAAAGTATTTTCTTACCCTAATGCTGGTGGGAACGTCAGCCGTAACCGAGGGCTACACCTTGCAGTTGGGGAATTTGTTAGTTTCTTAGATGCAGATGATCTTTGGACGCCTGATAAACTTCATTCTCAGTTAAAGGCTTTGCAAGAAAACATTACTGCAAAAGTTGCTTACAGTTGGACTGATTATATTGATGAAAATGGTGAATTTATACTTTCAGGCAAGCGCGTTAATGTAAATGGAAATGTTTATGAAAATTTGTTATTAAATAACTTTCTAGAGAATGGTTCCAATCCCTTAATTTGTAGAACATCTTTAATTGAATTAGGTAGCTTTGACGAATCTCTAAGCGCGGCTCAGGATTGGGATATGTGGCTGCGATTAGCTTCTAACTTTGATTTTGTATGTGTGCCATCTGTACAAATCTTATATCGCATAAGTGGTAATTCAGTTTCTTCCAATCTTGTCAGACAGGAAAAATCCTGCCTGCAAATACTTGAGAGAGCTTACAAGGAAAGCTCCTATCTACGAGATGCTCCTGCGCGTTCGACACTAAAGCATAATTGGAATACAAGCCTAGCAAATTTATACAAATACTTGACCTGTAAAGCGCTACAAAAGCCGTTTAACAAAAAAAAAGGTCTAGCATCTGCTACATTTTTGTGGAAGTATTTTCTTCATGATCCTTTAAGACTTCAGAATATAAATTTCACCTTAAGACTATTACTGAAAATTGTCATAATCCTTATGATGCCTAGCTTCCTAGACAATATTACTAAGCAGCGCGAAGTAACAAGGCAAGAAACTGAAACATTGCTCAACGGCTGGGTAGTTGAAAAGCGACCAGAAGACAAAAATGGATATCCGAGTGCAGTTAATGTTTCTAGTTAATTCAAAAAATCTTTTGAATAAGGAATCTAGTCATGGTTTTACCCTACTAGAAACTTTAGTAGTTATTTTATTAATTGGTATATTAGCCACGGTGGCAATACCCAACTGGCTAGGTTTTGTGCAGACTCGCTATCTAAATACTGCTCAAAGCGAGGTTTATTATGCTATGCGCCAAGCCCAAAGCCAAGCTAGTAAGCAAAAATTGACTTGGAAAGCCAGCTTTCGTGAACAAAACGGCATTATTCAATGGGCTGTTCATCCTGCTTCAGTAAACCCATCTAACGCTAACTGGAATAATCTAAATTCCAATGTGCGCTTAGATGCGGAAACAACCTTACAAGAGTCAAATGGCATCAGACAAATCCAATTTGATTACACAGGTAATGTCAGTCAACCGCCACTAGGACGGATAACACTATCAAGCAAGTCTGGTGGTAAAGTTAAGCGTTGTGTTGTTGTTTCTACGATTTTAGGAGCAATGCGAATGGAAAAAGAACATACCACAGCCGAAAACGATAAGTATTGCTATTAAGATATTTTTAGTTTATTCAAATAAGGTATTGTGTGCTGAACTTACCAGCAATCTCAAAACAGCACCTGATTATTTTCACTCGCTATCCAGAACCAGGTAAGACAAAAACCCGATTGATACCTGCTTTGGGAACTGTTGGTGCTGCCAATCTTCAACGGAAAATGACTGAACATACAATATTTCAGGTTCAAGAATTGCAAAAAGCCATTGCCATATCTGTAGAAGTGAGATTTGCAGGTGGGGATTCGCAACTTATGCAAGACTGGCTGGGGTTGGATTTGGTTTACCAGTCTCAAGGTGAAGGCAATCTAGGTTCGCGGATGGCGCGATCGCTTTTCGATGCCTTTCAATCTGGTGCAGAACAAGCAATTATCATCGGTACAGATTGTCCGGGAGTCAATGCCCAGATTCTAGTAACAGCCTTTGAGAACTTACACGCCTTTGATCTGGTACTTGGCCCTGCGATCGACGGTGGATATTACTTAATTGGGTTGCGCCAACCCATCCCGGAGTTATTCGTTAACATCGAGTGGGGAACTGCTCAAGTATTCCAGAAAACCGTGGAAATTGCTCAGGAACTTAATTTATCTTATGTGAACTTGTCGCCTTTAGGTGATGTTGACCGACCGGAGGATCTGCCAATTTGGGAACAAACCCTTGCAAGGGAAATGAAAAAATAAGGGGAATATAGCTATTTTTATATGGATGCAAAACTCACTAGGGGCGCACATTTGTGCGCTCCTACAATATGCGACCGATTGAGAACTCTAATAAGGGAAATCGGGTAATTAATGAGTCTTTTCTTACAGCCCCGCATCATGTTCGTATCTTAAAACACCACAAATTTCCTGAAGACACTGTACATAACAAATGTTACTCTGGCCTAGTTGAAAACCAAGAGGCAGATAGCCTTTACCAATATTGAATCTGCTTTCTGTTTCTATACAATAGTCACGGTCATAGGCACAATATTCAAGTAGCTTGAAATATGAAAATCACTCGTATTCACCGCCAGTTCAAAAAACTATGGTTAACCGTTTTACTTCCGTGAGTACTAGCCTCACACTTAAGGTAGTTGGAATAATTTGCATTTTGTCGTTTTTTGTTGACTTTTTGATTCTCTTGTTACCCTTTCAACCAACTGATCGGGTATGGCAAATCAACTTGGCAACAGCGCTAGTTGATCGGGGAATTGTGCCTCTAGTTGGTTTGGGGCTGCTGTTTGCTGCCTATTGGATTGATAGTGCTGATACAGCAAGCGATCGCCCCCAAGGGATCGATTTAAGATTTCCTGCCGTGATCCTTTCAAGTATTTTAGGGTTAATGTTTTTGCTGATTTTTCCCCTGCACCTCAATAACGTCAATCAAGCTAAGGCTCAAACACTTAACCGTATCGCCCAAGAAGGAGATCAGGCAGAAACTCAACTGAACAATCGGTTCTCACAATTGCAAGCACAACTGAATACTGAGCAAGGAAAAGCTCAACTAAATCAACTGCGAACCCAAACCAAAGCTCAGTTTAGTGAAATCCTCAAAGATGAGCAAAGATATAAACAAACAATTGAAAGCTCTCAAATTCCCGCAAATATCAAAGAGTTGCTAACGAAGGCTAAAACAAATCCCCAAGTACTTGATAAAGCTATTGAACAACAAACAGATATTCAGACCCTGCGAACTCAACAATTAAGCCAAGTTCGCCAGCGCAGAGACGAAGCAGAGAAACAAGCTAAAGATACTGCTTGGAAGTCTGGACTGCGGATTGGGATTAGCAGTTTGCTGTTGTCCATTGGTTACATTATCATTGGCTGGACAGGCTTAAGAGGCAGGGGTGCTGTACAAGGTAGTAAACCTAGAGCGGCTGCACGCTAATCCATTATCGGTATGGCAGTAGGACGTTTAACGGCTGATACTGCCATACGCCTAATAGCTAATAACAATAAAAAGGCAATTATCACTCAGTAAAATCGCTATAAAACTTGGGTAATGTTCTCAATTTACATACTGACATATAACGAAGAGTTAGATATTGCTGCTTGTATCGAATCGGCGATGCTATCGGATGACATCATTGTTGTGGATTCATGCAGTAGCGATCGCACTGTGGAAATCGCTAGTCGCTATCCCATCCGCGTCATTCAACACGCTTTTGAAAGCCACGGTCGCCAACGCACCTGGATGTTAGAGTCTATCCCTCCGAAGCACGAATGGGTTTACATTCTCGAAGCTGACGAGCGCATGACACCAGAACTGTTCGCTGAATGCGAAAAGGCAAGTCAGAGTCCTGACTACATTGGTTACTACGTGGCTGAACGTGTCATGTTCATGAATCGTTGGATTCGCTACAGCACACAGTATCCCCGTTACCAAATGCGCCTCTTTTGCCACGGTAAGGTCTGGTTTACAGATTATGGTCATACTGAACGGGAAGTTTGTGAGGGTGCAACTAGCTTTTTAAAAGAGACATACCCACACTACACTTCCAGTAAAGGGTTGAGTCGCTGGATTGACAAGCATAACCGTTATTCTACAGACGAAGCTCAAGAAACGCTATATCAACTAGAACAGGGAAAGGTCAACTGGCAAGATTTATTCTTTGGCAAATCGGAAGTCGAAAAACGCCGTGCCTTGAAAGATTTGTCTTTGCGTTTACCCGCCAGACCGTTGCTACGGTTTGTATATATGTATTTTATCTTAGGCGGATGTTTAGATGGACGCGCCGGATTTGCTTGGTGTACATTGCAGGCATTCTACGAATATCTGATTTTGCTCAAAGTCTGGGAAATGAAGTATTTACCAAAACCTAATTTAGACACGACAGTAATTGTGGCACAGGAGAGTACACAACAGTTACAGTGTGCGGATTCTGAAACAACACAGGCTGATGTAGCGTAAATTTTGAAGCTGCGATCGCTTACAACGGACGGATAGGCTGCAAAATTTTAAAAGTAGGGTAGCACATCTGTGCTGCCATAGTCGGTCTTACATTTAGACAAAAACTTCCATAATCATAAATTAATATTTTTACCAGAACATTTTCATAAAAGCCTCTCCTGCTCAACTGACCAGATAAAATAATTCCTCTGTTTATCCGCTCGTACTTTCACAATCATGAGCAGCTTTTGATTGAGCGCGATAGATTAGTAATACCTAAGAACTTGCAACAATCGTTTACAAGTCTTCCAAAGAAAAGTAACATCCTTTGAAAATAACCAGTCGGCATCAGATTGGTTAATGTCTATGTGTATGCTTGTAGGAAAATAGCTGATTTCCAGCAACAAGTACGTATTTTTGCGTCAGTAGCCAGGCTGCTAGCGTTTTGGACAGTTACTTGCCGTAGAAACTGCCTAAAGTTAAAGTCTGCGGAATTTGACGAATCTGCTGGTATGAATACCAATAACAAAAGTTCCTCTAGCTTAAAACAGGAGAATCGGGGCTTGGTAATCGATCGCCTAAAACAGGACTTAAAAAACGACCTGATCGCTGGTTTGTTGGTAGTAATTCCCCTAGCAACTACTATCTGGCTAACGATTACCATTGCCACTTGGGTAATCAACTTCCTCACCCAAATTCCCAAACAACTGAATCCCTTTGATGGGCTAAACCCAATTTTAGTAAATTTACTGAATTTATTAGTAGGGTTGGCTGTACCCCTATTAAGTATTTTATTGATGGGCTTGATGGCTCGCAATATTGCTGGGCGGTGGTTGTTAGATTTTGGTGAACGATTATTACAGGCAATTCCCTTAGCAGGACAGGTATACAAAACCCTTAAGCAGCTTTTAGAAACAATACTAAAAGATTCTAATGGCAAATTTCGCCGAGTAATTTTGGTAGAGTATCCCCGTCGAGGAATTTGGGCGATCGGCTTTGTTACTGGTGCAATCAGCAGTGATATCCAAGCCCAGATGCCTCGCCCCGTGCTAAGTGTTTTTATACCTACTACCCCCAATCCGACTACCGGATGGTACGCAGTAGTTCCTGAAGATGAGGTGGTAAACCTCTCCATGTCGATTGAAGACGCTTTTAAAATAGTTGTATCAGGTGGCATTGTCGCCCCCAACACGCCCTTGGTTTTCCCCAAAGAGTCCACACTGGAAGTGAAACACAACGAAATCAAGCAGCAGGTTGTTCCCGTTGAAGAAAGTTAACAAAACAGAATTCAGAATGGGCTAAACGCCCCGCTACCGCTAATAGAATTGAATTCTGTGTGACACTTCTCTACGAGAGGCTGCGCCAACGACAAGTTTAGTGGCTACTGGCGGATAGCGCAGCATTAGCTAGTCCTCGTACTTCTGCAAAGAAGCAAGCTAGCAAGAGCGTCTAAATAAACGGTGAAACACTCACGCGTAAATGAAAATTTGGTGGTCTACAATTTAGTGGCGGGTCTGAATTCCCGACTTTCTTATTCTGTATTCTTCTGCAAAATTAATCTGGCATAGTCACAAGCAAATGCGTAATGTTGTTTGACTGTGCAAAAAAATTGATACAATGGTAGGTTTGTCCCGTCTAGTTAATTAGTTCTTACGTAATCACCCCTCAGTTTTATGCAACCTCGTAAACCCCAGCAAATTGCTCGTGAATTGGCGCTTCTAAGCCTTAGCCAATTGCCAGTCAACCCAAAGAAATTAGATAAGTTGGAAGACGATCAACTAGTATCCAAGTTGGTGCTAGGAGCAGTACGTACTCTGACCTCAGAAGTGCAAGATACCCTCGATAATGCCGCAGGTGAACTGCAACGCAGTAACGATCGCCTTTTAAGTAGCCAAACTCGCGCCTCCGACCTCAATAGTGCCAGAACAATGCTGCAAGAAGCGATCGCCTGTACTCAGACAGCAATCAATCAGTTGGGTACGGCAGTTGATTTCCCAGTATTGATTCAGTTAGCTAATCAGGATAAGGGAGTCCGTAATTACGCTAAAGAGCTTGTGATTACCGTCAACGAAAATCGACAAATTATAGATCAACTGCTTTCTACTGCCTTAGTAGATTGGCAAGTAACTCGCCTCGCTCAAATTGACCGCGATATCTTGCAAATCGCTGTGGCTGAAATGAAGTTCTTAGGAGTTCCAGACAGTATTGCCATCAACGAAGCTGTAGAGCTAGCCAAACGCTACAGTGGAGACGATGGTCATCGGTTTATTAACGGTGTTTTGCGCCGAGTCACTGAGCAGAAAAAGACAGCATAGCCTTTTATAATTACTTGCCAAAGTGAGGGAGCAGGGGGAGCAGGGGAAGCAGGCGAAGAAGAACTATTGATTATTGCCCAAGGCCCAATGCCCCAAGTTAAATTAAACTCATAACTTATAACTTAATATAACTAATACTGCTGCAATGGTTTTTAATTGGTTCCGTCGTAAATATAACGATTCCTCTGACACTCCCTCTGATAAGAAACAGGAAGAAACTCTTCCTGCACAAGAACCTCAGCCAGAGCCAGCTGAAACGTCAACACCAACTGCTGAAACTGCTCCAGACACAACGACAGACTTGTTAGCGTTTGCTAAAGCTGCTTACAAAAATATTCAGCAAAAACAACAAGCCGACGAGGTAGTAGAAACCCCGGTTGATTCAGGAGATGCCTCAGTAGCATCAGCAGAACCTGAAACCGCAGAAACGGTAATTGCGGAAATTGCCGAACCAGAAACAATTGAGGAACCTGTTAGTACAACCGTAGAAACAGCACGGCCAGAAATTATCCAAGCTGCTACTGATGAAGAAATTACAGAAGATTCCTCAGTAGCAGCAATTGCTGATCAAGATGTCTCCAACCTAGAACTCACGGCAAATGAAGCTGAACCAACGCCCACCGAACCAGTAGCTACGCCAGAGGCAACACAGCCAACAGCATTATCCTTCTTAGAACGGGCGGCGGCAGAACGGCAAGCCAAGCTGGAACAACTAATGGCCACCGCCATTGAAGTTCCAGAACCAGAGGTAGTACAGCCAGTAGCTGCAACTTCAGAGACAGGAGAGGAAATTCCTGGACTGGTATTTGATGATGGGTTTGTCTGGTCGGCGAAAGTTTTAGCAGCTCAAGGTAGAAGTCCAGAAGACGTTTCTATTGAAGAAATTACCTGGCTGAAAAAGCTCCGGCAAGGGTTAGATAAAACTCGTCGTAGCATTCTTAACCAACTAAAGGCGATCGTTGGTCAAGGGCCGCTAAACCAAGCTGCTGTGACAGAAATTGAGGCATTGCTACTGCAAGCTGATGTGGGTGTAGAAGCGACAGACTTTATTATCAATGCCCTACAGACAAAACTTCGAGAAGAAGTTACTGCACCTGAAGAAGCGATCGCTTACCTGAAAAAAATTCTCCGGGATATGCTGGATGCACCAAGCATTGCATCCCACAAAACTATCTTTACCCCAGAAAAAGAAACCTTGAATATTTGGTTAATCACTGGGGTAAATGGTGCCGGTAAAACTACCACCATCGGTAAAATTGCCCATCTGGGACAAAAATCTGGTTATAAATGCTTAATTGGGGCAGCAGACACCTTTCGCGCCGCCGCCGTGGAACAGGTGAAGGTTTGGGGTAGTAGAAGTGGTGTAGAAGTAATTTCCAATCCGGGAAAGAATACAGATCCGGCAGCAGTTGTGTTTGATGCGATCGCAGCTGCCCAAGCGCGTCAAACCGAATTACTTCTGGTAGATACAGCTGGGCGACTACAGAATAAGAAAAATTTAATGGATGAACTCAGCAAAATCCGGCGAATTATCGACAAAAAAGCCCCAAATGCCAAAGTAGAATCTCTTTTGGTTCTAGATGCCACTTTAGGGCAAAATGGACTGCGGCAAGCCGAAGTTTTCTCCCAAGCTGCCCAATTAAGTGGCGTTGTCTTAACTAAGCTTGATGGTACAGCCAAAGGCGGTGTTGCCCTTGCCGTTGTGCAACAGCTAGGTTTACCCATTCGCTTTATTGGTGCTGGCGAAGGAATTGAAGACCTGCGCCCCTTTTCTAGCTATGAGTTTGTCGAAGCTCTCTTGAGCGGCTAACTGAAAAATTTGGGGTTAAATATTTTTCTTGACAATTGATAAATTTAGGGATTACTGATCTGGTATTATCACTTGAACTCATTAGAAACAGATCAATTCTTATAAATCATAAGTTTGCCGCAATAAATGGATAACTTTTGCTAAAATTTCAAGCTAGTGCCTTTTTTCACGCTGTGAATGGGCATTTAAACGCAACACACAAAACCTCCGAAGCTTCCATCTTGCAGCAAGGTATTTAAAGGGCAAGCGAGACGCTCACCCCCGCAAATAAAACTATTGCAAGACGGACAGCAGAGCAGTAAGCAGTGCGTTGGGGAGCCAGCACAAAGTCCAGCACTGTGGGGGTTTGCCTTTGCAGGTTATTGGTGTTGGCTGTGGCAACTTGTATTCTTACATCGAAGGAACTACGTTAGCGAGTTGGCAGAACTGCACACTGCACGCAACTTACTTAAGAGTAGGAGTCACGAGCATCATCTGTTTGCCCAATGCCGACATTAGAAAAAGGACAGTTTCCGACCATCAGAACTTCGCAAAATCGTCCACTGTGGACTCAAAAAGCGAATTGGTGTAAGTAAGCTGGTTCAACACTCTCAGGTGTATTCTCAGCTCCTACTTGCGAAAGTATCTACAAATATTTTCTCTAGTAAATCGCGCTTTTCACTCAAAAAACTTCCAGTCTCCCAGTTGCCTCTGCCCAAACAGTTACTCTGAAAGCGTTATAAATTATTCTTTTAATAAAGTATTTTTATGACTTTAGAGATATGCTTTGGTAATTAAGTTATGAAAAAATGAAAAGCTTTCTTAACTATCACTAAAACTAGTAATTTTTACGGATTGGTTTTTGGCTAAAAATACATGATTTGAAATTACAAATATTCCCTCAGAAATACAATAAGCAAAAAAAATACTGATAAAAGTTATCTGTTACGTCTTTATACTCTTGCTAAAGTGACAAGTCTTGTCTAAATATGGTTTAGCAATGCCAAAGCCAAAAGATTTATAAGTAATCTAAAATCTGCCAATATAAAGTGCAATAATACCTGTGCCTGTGTCTCAACTGCCCTCTCAACCCATTGACAACAATAGTACTGCCGCGACAGATGTCACACCAGTCGTAGCACTCAAAGAACTCGTGGCAAGGTTGCACCGGGAACAGAATAAAATTCAAGATTTGCTCAGTTCTTTAGGATTTGCCCTGAGAAGTTTCAATAATTTGAATCAGTTTTTGGAACTGATCCCCCTGATGGCAACGAGAGTGACGGATGCAGACGGCAGCGCCCTGTTTCTCTACAAACCTAATGGTCAAGTAAGATTAGAGCAGTTACATTGGCAAGATAGTCGCCAGCGAAAAAATATTCGCAAAGCGCTGGAAATAGCCAGCAGTCAAATCACGCTTCTGCCCAATGCTGCCCCTCTAGCCAATGCCACGGGGATTTTGGATGATCAGATGCATCGCTATCTGGGACCAGATGTCCAAATCTTTGGTACGGCGATTCTGGTGAAGCATACAGAACGGGGATGGCTCTATGTCTTGAGCCGCGATCCAGAATATAGTTGGACAGAAACCAGGCAAAAGTTAGTTAGGTTAGTAGCAGATCAAACAGCCGTTGCGATCGAAAACGATGAACTAGCTGTAGAACTAAGAAAAAAAGAACGCCTAGACCAAGAACTAGAAATTGGCGCAGAAATTCAACGGCGACTTTTGCCACGTCAATGCCCTATAATTCCTGGTGCAGTCCTGGCGGCACGTTGTAAACCTGCCAATCGCGTCGGCGGAGATTACTATGACTTTATTGCTACCAATCACAATAAAATCCAACCCAAGACTAAAGGCAGCACGGAAAATAGTTGCTGGGGTTTGGTTATTGGAGATGTCATGGGCAAAGGTGTTCCGGCTGGGCTGATTATGACGATGATGCGGGGAATGTTACGGGGAGAAGTGCTACATGGTAATTCTCCAGCCGGAATTCTACAAAACTTAAATAGAGTTATGTATGCGGATTTGGAAAATTCCCACCGCTTTGTAACGCTATTTTATTCAGAATATAATCCCCACAACCGAATTTTGTCTTATAGCAATGCGGCACACAATCCTCCGTTGTGGTGGCACGCAGCTACGAAAACTGTCAGCCGTTTAGATACTCTAGGAATGTTAATCGGTTTGGATGCTAACAGCCAATATGAAGATGCTCAGGCACAGTTAGAACCTGGGGATACAATTATCTACTATACAGATGGCTTGACCGATGCTGCTGCTGCTGGTGGCGATCGCTTCGATGAAGATAACTTTGTCGCTGGCTTCAATACGGCTTGCAAATACTGCAATGGCCCAGAGGAGATTGTAGATTACCTATTCGACCAAGTTGAGCAATTTATTGGTGCTGATAGGCAAAACACTGATGATATGACACTAGTTGTTCTGCAAATTTTATAGTTATTAGCCATTTTTGGTTGATCAAATCATGATTAAACCAATGGCGACTGGGGATTCACTAGAGTAATTCTACTAAATTTAATTTTTTATTTATTTTTTCTTTGAATTTCCGTAGCGATCGCCTAAATGGTCGCCCATCAACCTTTTTTGGTGAATTATTTGTATTTAGCCTTTAAGATAATACATCAAAAATGATCCTTAGAATACTTTTCTGTTGAAGTAAAAACTATATATTTTGCACATCTAGCACAGTAGGAAACGCCGAGGGAGAGACTAGGTAAAATGTACAAGGTAAAAAGTAAAAGGTAAATTTACTTCTTCATTTTTGCTTTCTTTCTATTCTTGTGATGCAAGCATTTGGCCTGCTCGCTCTTAGCGTTTTAATTTTTCCTTTCTCCGCCGTAGCAAGTTCACAACAGCTACGACGGAGTTTTGCTTTACCAATAAATACGTTTCCAGTGGAATGTCCTTATTCCATTGCCCAAATTCTTGATGCTGAGTTTTTACCAGATGCTATTGATTTGTAATATTAGGTTTATGCGGTAATTAACTCGCCTCGCATAACAGTTACCGCTTGTCCGCTCAGAAAGACGCGATCGCCTCCGTCATAATATACCTTCACTACGCCACCGCGACTTGATGCTTGATAAGCCAATAACTCATCTTTGTGCAAGCGATCGCGCCAGAAAGGAGCGAGACAGCAATGAGCCGCTCCAGTTACAGGGTCTTCATCAATCCCTAAACCCGGTGCAAAGAAGCGAGAGACAAAATCATATTCAGAATCAGGGTTAGTGAGGCTGGTGACAATTATCTCAGAAGTAGGCAATGTTTTCAGTATTTGGAAATTTGGCTGTATTTGCCGTACCAAATCTTCAGATTCCAATTCTACTAAATAGCCCAAGGAATTCAAGAAAACAGATTTGTATGGGATACCCAAAGCAGCCTTGAGTTCTTGCAGGGCAACTGTTTCTTCTGAATGATTCACAGGAAAATCTAACTCAATCCACTCACCTTGCAACTTAGCAATCAGCACTCCGCTTTTAGTGTAGAAACGCGCAACTTCATTAGGTGACAAATGCCCCTCTGACCAAAGTACATGGGCACTAGCTAAGGTTGCGTGACCACAAAGCGGTACTTCCACCTTGGGCGTAAACCAACGCAACTTGAAGCCATCATCCTGTCTAACTAGAAAAGCTGTCTCAGATAAATTCATCTCCTGCGCTACATTCTGCATCCAGCGTTCGTTTTGGGGAGTAGGCAGAACACAGACAGCAGCAGGATTACCTCCAAAAGGTGTATTGGTAAAAGCATCAACCTGAGTAATGGTTTGTCCCATTAGAGTCACCTTGAAAATTAGACAGCATTATATTTATAAGGAGTGCATTAGATATTTATGCCTCTATTTACCATTATTATGAGGCGGTGCATCATTTGTAGGGTAGCACAGTTGTGCTAGCACGCGTGTTACATCCAAACGAGAACCGCCATATACAGTACCTGATAAATTAGGAATACAATCTCCAAAAACTAGGGTCAATGTCAAAGCAAAACAGAAACATGACGATAAAAATCTTTAGAAGCATCTTTGCTGCTGTCAACTTAGCGCTAATTACTGGAGGATTATTTAGTTGTGCTGTTGAAGTACCTCAGCCACTTGCTCCAACTGAGCAACAAAAACCTAACCAACAGCCTAACCAGACAAACCAGAACGACGAAGATGACGATCGCAAAAATGATCAAGACGATGACGATAAAGATGACGATCGCAAGAATGATAAACAGGATGACGATAAAGACGATAACGATTAAATAAAGGGAATCTTTAACCTTTATCCTTTTCTTTGAGTTTTTATTTATGCTGATCCAACAAACTTCTACTTCCCTAATCGATACTTTACGCCACCGACGGCAACAACTAGCCAACCTCATTAATTTTCCGGTAATTCTGTGGTCAGGTAGCAACAGTCCGCGCAACTTTCCTGCAAATCCCTTTCCGTTTCGCGCTAGCAGTCATTTCCTCTATTTTGCTGGACTGCCATTAGCAAATGCAGCAATTCGTTTAGAAGACGGCAAACTAGAACTATTTATAGACGATCCATCACCCAGCAGCGCCCTTTGGCATGGAGAAATGCCAACGCGGCAGGAAATAGCTCAGAAAATTGGGGCGGATGTGGCAGGGCCAATGGCAGAATTAGAGTCTTGGGTAGAAGATGCCGCTACACTTGCTGTACAAGATGCAGCTACTTGGACGCAACAATCGCAGCTATTAAATAGATGGGTTTTACCACAAAGTCCTCCCCAAGGAATTGACTTGGAGTTAGCTAAGGCGATCATTTCTCTCCGCCTCACTCATGATGAAGCTGCATTAACCCAGTTGCGAAAAGCTGCGGCTGTCACTGTTGAAGCCCACAAAGCTGGTATGGCAGCAACACCTAAAGCCAAGCTGGAAGCAGAAGTTCGTGCAGCGATGGAAGGGGTAATTATTGCCCACAATATGACAACTTCCTACACCAGTATTGTCACTGTTCACGGTGAAGTTTTGCATAACGAACAGTATCACCATCCCCTACAACCAGGTGACTTATTACTTGCCGATGTCGGCGCTGAAACTGAGATGGGTTGGGCAGGCGATGTAACTCGCACATGGCCAGTTTCTGGTAAGTTTTCATCTACCCAAAGAGATATTTATAATGTTGTGCTGTCAGCCCATGATGCTTGCATTGCCAGAATACACCCTGGTGTAGAGTATGGGGAGATTCATTTGCTAGCTGCTACGGTTATAGCTGAAGGTTTAGTGGAATTAGGCATTTTACAAGGAAACCCTCAAGATTTAGTCGAGATGGATGCCCACGCGCTGTTTTTCCCTCACGGTATCGGTCATCTACTGGGTTTAGATGTTCATGATATGGAAGATTTAGGTGATTTAGCAGGGTATGAAGACGGACGTTGTAGGAGCGATCGCTTTGGCTTAGGCTACCTCCGTTTAAATCGTCCTTTGCGTCCAGGAATGTTAGTCACAATTGAACCTGGTTTTTATCAAGTACCAGCAATTTTAAATGATGCTAATGTTCGCTCAAAATATCAGAATGTAGTAAATTGGGAACGTTTATCTGAATTTGCTGATGTGCGCGGAATTCGCATCGAAGATGATGTTTTAGTTACAACAGAAGGTAGCGAAGTTTTAACAGCCGCATTACCGAATGATGCCGATACTATAGAAAATTTAGTAGGTTCCTAATCTGTTGTACATCATGCCTTGCTAATTGATAGCGTAAACACATAGGATGTTATCTTAATGATCAAAAAACCCATAGGATTACTACTGGGCGGAGTTATTGTTACCTTCGGACTATTGCCATTATTAGCTCAAGCACAGCAGCCGGTTTCTGATACCCAAGTTGGGGCGATGGTAGAAGCATTGCGACAAGCTGCACCGCAGACAAAAAATCCCAACGATGGATATTATAGTGAATGGCAAGTTAAACCAGAAACCCTTAAAGGCTGGTCAAAAACTTGTCTCAAACGAGAACTGACACCGACGCAGTTTGAAAATAATCCTGCGATCGCTCGCCAAGTTGTCTCTTGCATCACCCGCCGTGAGTTAACAAATCAATTCCGCGCTACTAATAATAATGAAATTGCATCTGTGCGTGGTGCAGCTTGTTGGTGGATGACTGGTAGCTATACAGGTTGTGACAAAGGCTTCACTGCTGAGTATGTGCAAAAAGTTGTCCGCTTTTATCAACAACAGCTCTCAAAACCAGCAGGAACTCAATCATCAAAGGGCGACTCTTGAGAAAGAGTTAAGATAATTGCTTTACCTTTTCGGCAACCCAATCAACGCGATCTTTTCCCCAAAACCTCTCGCCTTCGACTACCCAAGTCGGGACTCCGGGGCAGCCAAACTGTTCGTATTCTGCCAAAGCTGCCACTGCTGCTTCTTTGGCTGCTTCCCCGTAGATTAACTCAAGAATGCGATCGCTATTCAACCCAACATCATTTGCAACTTTCTTAATCACAGACTCATCATTAACATCAAGAAGGTCGATATACGTCGCTCGAAAAAAAGCTGCATCAAGCAGATGCTCCTTTCCGGTTCCACAAGCAGCATAATACGCTCTTGCAGGAAGTTCTTCCCGACCAAATTTCATTTGCTCCCAGCGCTTGGCCTACCGACCAAATTCTTCAAGTTCTTTAAGACGAATTTCAATTCCGTACTTTTTCGCCCACCGCAAATAATCTTCTTTGTGATACGACGATAACAAAGCGCTTTCACTTCGCCCTTGTAAATCAGCTACCTTTATCCCGCGCTTTTTCGGTGTATAGATTGGTCTTCGTTCAATATCAACAGGTAAACCTTGCAATGCTTTTTCCGCAAGAGCAACACCAATGTATGAATTCGCCGAGTGGTATATCGAGTATGAATATACTTTGATTCGCTGCGACATCTGTCTAAATTAACTCGCAATTTTAATATTAAATGTGGCTTCTAACCCATTGGCGAAATTCTTTAACTAATTCTAAATAATCTTTTTCTCCCACCTGATCTAAAAACTTAGAAATCTCTGTTAATGGCAGATTGGGAAATGCTAAACTCCGTTCAACAGATAGATATTGCTGATTTTGTAAAACGTTAATACTAAAAGAATTGCCATCATATCGCCAGATTTCAGGCACACCCATATCCGCATAGACTTCAAAGCGATTTTTAGAACTGCTAGTAATATCGATTTCTACTACCAAATCTGGCGGCGGATCTTGGGTTAAATCAATTCTTTTTTTGCCTCTTATAAAATTAATATTTTCAATGTAAAAGCATTCATCTGGTTCTGCGCCACTCAGTTCTGGACGTTTAAAAGTGGTAGAACCAAGGCACTCAATTCTAACTTCTAGTTCTTCTGCGAGAGTTTCGACAAATCGACCCGCAATTCTTTTGTATCGTTCATGTTCAGGTGAGGGAACCATGATTTCTAGAGTACCTCGATTGTATGTGAGCCGGAGGCGGCGATTAACACCAAGTTCAGTTAACAAGTTTTGATATGTTTGCCAACTGATATCTGATAAGTGGATGATTTCTGTAGGTTCAAACAGTGTGTTGCTAGTCATAGCGATATGTGATGTATGTTCTCGCTGTACAATAGCCGTTCTTGGCCTCATTGTACTTTAAGCTCAATCTTCTATAAAGCTAGGTATCTGGTTGCTACAGTCGCGGTGAAAACTACTAAGCTGGTAAATAGCACGTTTAAAATTTAGCGGAAATTCGGAATCGCATTCATCGGCGGTTCAAAATTTCCCATTGGCGAACTACCTGTAATTACATTATGTTTGATGCTTTATCTGACCGTTTAGAAGCCGCCTGGAAAAAACTGCGGGGACAGGACAAAATTTCTCAATCCAACATTCAAGATGCATTGCGCGAAGTGCGCCGCGCCTTGTTGGAAGCAGATGTCAATCTCCAGGTAGTCAAAGATTTTATTAGCGAAGTCGAAGCCAAGGCACAGGGAGCCGAGGTGATTACTGGCGTGCGACCTGACCAACAGTTCATCAAAATTGTTCACGATGAATTGGTGCAGGTGATGGGAGAAGAAAATGTTCCCATTGCAGAAGCCCAGGAACAGCCTACTATTGTGTTAATGGCTGGGTTGCAAGGTACTGGTAAAACCACAGCTACCGCTAAGTTAGCCTTACATTTGAGAAAATTAGATCGTAGCTGCTTGTTGGTGGCGACAGACGTATATCGCCCAGCAGCGATCGACCAGTTGGTAACGTTGGGTAAGCAAATTGACGTACCAGTATTTGAACTAGGAAGCGACGCCGATCCCGTAGAAATTGCAAGGCAAGGTGTAGAACGCGCTAGGGCAGAAGGTGTAAACACAGTAATTATTGATACTGCTGGTCGTCTGCAAATTGACGAAGATATGATGGCGGAATTAGCCCGCATCAAAGCAACTGTCCAACCCCATGAAACTCTGTTGGTGGTGGACGCGATGACTGGTCAAGAGGCAGCCAATCTTACCCGCACCTTCCATGAGCAGATCGGAATTACTGGGGCGATTCTCACCAAGATGGATGGTGATAGCCGTGGTGGTGCAGCGCTTTCGGTGCGAAAGATTTCGGGAGCGCCGATTAAGTTTGTGGGCGTGGGTGAGAAAGTTGAGGCACTGCAACCGTTTTATCCCGATCGCATGGCATCCCGAATTCTGGGAATGGGCGATGTGCTGACCCTGGTAGAAAAAGCCCAGGAAGAGTTTGACTTAGCAGATGCTGAGAAAATGCAGGAGAAAATTTTGTCAGCAAAGTTTGACTTTACTGACTTTCTCAAGCAGTTGCGGATGCTAAAGAACATGGGTTCTCTGGGAGGCTTCATCAAGATGATTCCAGGGATGAACAAGCTCTCAGACGATCAGCTTAAGCAGGGAGAAACCCAGCTGAAACGCTGTGAGGCAATGATTAACTCCATGACTCGCCAAGAACGCCATGACCCCGATTTATTAGCCAGTTCTCCCAGCCGGCGACGGCGGATTGCTGCTGGCTCCGGCTATAGAGAGTCAGATGTGACTAAACTGGTGGGTGATTTCCAAAAAATGCGATCGCTCATGCAGCAAATGGGTCAAGGCGGCTTCCCTGGAATGCCAGGAATGTTCGGCGGTGGCGGCATGGGCAACGCCTTCGCAGGCGCAGGCAATCGTCCCCCAGCCCCCGGATGGCGGGGTTATGGCGGTGATGCCACAGGCACGAAAAAGAAAAAAACCAAAGATAAAAAGAAGAAAGGCTTCGGTAATCTTTAGTTATTGGGCATTGGTAATTTGCTAATGACTAATGACCAATGACTAATAGCACCAAATGCTAGACCAGTGCTAAAATTAGCATTTCGGCATACTTACCAATTAGGAGAATGATTCTTTAACCATGATCAAACTGCGCTTGAAGCGATACGGTAAAAAGCGGGAAGCAAGTTACCGCATTATCGCCATTAACAACCTCTCTCGCCGCGATGGCCGTCCCTTAGAAGAGTTGGGATTCTACAACCCTAGAACCGATGAAGTGCGACTAGACATTCCCGGCATCGTCAAGCGACTACAACAAGGCGCTCAACCCACTGACACCGTCCGTCGCATTTTAGTAAAAGCCAATGTTTTTGAACAGGTCAGTGCCACAGCTACAGCCGCATCATAATTCGGGAACAATATCCCCAACAGCTAGTCCCAACTATGTTGGGCTGGTTAGGTTTTTAGTGCAGCCGTTTTTGGAATCTCCAGAAACTTTAAGCGTCGATTGTGAAATTTCTCAAGCCCTCAACCGGGCTTGGATTCGCATCGCCTTTGAAAGCACGGATAAAGGGAAAGTGTTTGGTCGAGGGGGACGCAATATTCAGGCGATTCGTACAGTAATTGCCGCCGCCGCCGCCGCTACTGGGCAATCAGTATATCTGGATATCTACGGCAGCACTACGCCGGGCCGCGAGGGTATGTCTTTTGATGAAGAGACAGAAGAGCGATCGCCACCGCCGGCTAGAAGAGAACCGCGTGGAAATGATGGGCCTAAACCCATTGTTAAACCCCGCCTCCGCTAGTTTCAAACTAGAGAGCAAGTCTGAGCGGTTGTGGTTACCTCCGCTCAGAATTTTTGTAAAGATGGAAAGTAGCAAAAAGATTTTTGGATCTTTTTTTGAACTCTTCACCGAAGAGGCAGGGGAGCAGGGGAGCAGGGGGCAGGGGGCAGGGAGAAAGATACTGGAATGACCCTGGCACAAGGGTTAGAAAGCAACTAATTTTATTTATGCCTAAAAGTAAAAGTATTTATTTCAAGATGTGTAACACGAGAAATAATACGTCCAAACTTTCAGCAGCCCTACATTCATGTATGGGGATTCCCCCCTGCTCCCTGCCCCCTGCCCCTTTTCCTCTTTTCGACCTGTAGGGGCGTACAGCTTTATGCCCCTACTGCCGATTTATTTGTTGCAAAGATTTTTCCAAAATGTAAATAATAAAAGCGTAATTTCGCTAAGGGCGAAAAAACATTAACCTTTGTCAAACACAGATCCTCACCAATTAAGAAATACTATGGCAGGTGCCTTAACAATTCAGCTGCCCAATATTCCCAGTGCGATCGCTCTTGCGGGAGATAGAGAAGAAAATCTCAAAATGCTATCTCGGCAAACAGGAGCCACTTTAGTGCTACGCGGACAGGAATTAGTGATTTCTGGTACCGAAGGGCAAATTGATCTGGCTTCTCGATTAGTGCGATCGCTTGAAGACCTCTGGATTAAAGGCAATACTATCTCCAGTGCCGATATTTTAACAGCTCGTCAAGCCATAGATAGCGATCGGCAAGGGGAACTGCAAGATTTACAGCGAAATGTCCTCGCCAAAAGTCGCCGAGGCGAAGAAGTCCGTGCCAAAACCTTCCGCCAGCGTCAATATATTGATGCACTCCGTAGACGCGATCTCACCTTTGGTATTGGGCCTGCTGGTACTGGTAAAACTTATCTCGCTGTTGTTGTCGCTGTGCAAGCACTTCTTGCTAACGAGTTTGAAAAGCTAATTTTAACTCGTCCTGCCGTCGAAGCTGGTGAAAAACTTGGTTTTTTGCCTGGAGACTTACAGCAGAAAGTTAATCCCTATCTTCGCCCACTTTACGATGCTATTTATGAATTTATCGACCCCGAAAAAGTACCCAGTTTAATGGAACGCGGTGTAATTGAAGTCGCACCACTCGCTTATATGCGGGGACGCACCCTCAATAATGCCTTTGTAATTGTGGATGAAGCGCAAAATACTACACCTGCTCAAATGAAAATGGTTTTGACTCGTTTGGGCTTCCGTTCTCGGATGGTGATTACAGGCGACATGACACAAACTGATTTACCACTTCACCAACAATCGGGTTTAGGAGTAGCTTTACAAATTTTAAAACACGTTGAAGGCATTGCCTTTTGCGAATTTACCCAAAAAGATGTTGTGCGCCATCCTCTAGTTCAGCGCATTGTTGCTGCTTATGAACAATACGAAAAATAGCGATTGGGAATTGGGCATGGGGCATTAATTAGGACTCATTGTTTAACCAAGGACAAATAACAAATGACAAAGGATAGATGACAAATGACCACAACATTGAAAGAATTTTTAGAAGCTTGTGAGACTTTAGGAACTTTGCGTTTAATTGTTACTAGTAGTGCTGCTGTATTAGAAGCACGAGGCAAAATAGAAAAGTTATTTTATGCAGAATTGCCTAAAGGTAAGTACGCGAATATGCATACTGAAGGCTTTGAGTTTCACTTGAATATGGACAAAATTACTCAGGTGAAATTTGAAACAGGTGAAGCGAAGAGGGGGAATTTTACAACCTATGCTATCCGGTTTATAGATGATAAACAAGAACCTGCCTTAAGCCTGTTTTTGCAATGGGGTAAACCTGGTGAATATGAACCAGGACAGGTGGAAGCTTGGCAGACTCTAAAAGAGAAGTATGGTGATATTTGGCAACCTTTACCAGCAGAAATTTAATACAGCTAAACTGATAGGGGTGGAGGAAATCGGATATCTGCACTAAACTGCTTCACATTAACACTGCGATGAATCGGTAAAACATATTCTAAATTTTCGTGGGGGCGGGGAATAATATGATAAGAAATCACCTCGCCGCCGTTAACTCGCAATACTGCCTTTAGTCCTACTGTCAGCGCCACATTTACCTCGCCCACAACCCCCCGAATTAACACGGTAATTCGTCCCAAATCAGTATTTTCATAACCAACAAGGGTTACACGGGCAGCTTTACACATAGCATCTCCCACTTCCACTGCTGTGGGAACGCCATAAACTTCAATCATGCCTAGTGCCAGTGTCATGCTATAACCATAGTTTGGGATTGTAAGGTCAAATATTTTACTACAAAGTTTTAATTTTTTACACAAACTTACTTAATTTTTAATCGATAAATAATAAACGTTAAATATAAAACTGCTAATGCTTACAATAAAGGCGATTTGGAGTTTTTGTTTGCTGCTTTTATTCCTCCTGTGGGGTGGCGATGCTCTTGCAGGAGAGTTATCTGAACGGTTAGCAAATTTTCCCCAATGGGAAAAATTAACTTCCGTACAATCGGCTTCGGGTGATTTGGTTTACCCTGAATGGATGGCTGGTACTTGGCAAGTTACAAGTACTTTGGTAGATTTAGCTGCACCTTTAGCACCAGATATCATAACGCCAGGATTTGAAGGTAATCGCCGACAATTAAATCAGCCTGTGAGTTTTGTAGTAAGATTTGTCAAAGAACAACCATATCTTTCTGGGTTAAAAATATTACCTCAGATAAATAGAAAATCCCCAATTTTAGTAGCAGATAGAGCGTTTAATAGCTTGAATTTGGCAAGAGCTTATTTAGGGGATGAAGCTGTGTTATTAGTCAAAGTAGATCCAGATTCACCTAATCGTCAGATTACGTTCTTGCGTAGCAGTCGACAACTAGTTTCCATTGTGACTGCACGAGCTACAGAAACTACCCCTGATGGCAAGTTCATCACTACAGAAGTGTTTCAACAACTATTTAAAGGTGGTTCACGCCCCTATTTAAACTCTGTAGAATCTACCACCGCTTATCATAAACTTGCAACAGCTAATCCGGCAATTGAGGCAGATCAAGTTACTGCTGTCTATCTTTCGCCCCAAGATCCAGATTACTTTAAAGCTGGTTCTCGACCAGTTGCTCTCTATCGCTATCGCCTAGAATTTATCCCCGCACAAATGCCCACTACTTCAAAGGAGTGATTTAAACCTATAGCCCTTGACTATTATGTAATACAACTGTAGTATGTAAATTCCAAGTTTACGATCGCGCTCTTGGACGGTGTGCATCATGGCCAAATTTCGAGATATTGTCAATTACTTTCATTCTTACTGGAAGCTGAGTGTTTTCAGTATTACAGCATCTAGCATTTACGAAGTTATTGATCTAGCTGTACCTTACGCGATCGGGCAGATTTTAAACGTTTTGTCTAATCAACCTTTGGATAAACCACTTCAAAGTGCGATCGCAACTTTTTCAAACATCACCAATTACCCAGTCAATAAAACTCTATCTTTAGGTGTCTTACTGGGTTTAATTTTCGTTGTCACCGTAGTGAAAGCGCCAACACAACCGTGGTTAAGCACTTGGTTTCATTGGGATATACCTTTAAGGGTGCGTCGGGAGAAAGCCCAAACAGCCATAGAAAAAATTCTGACTCTCCCACTCGAATTTTATGATGAAAATAACCCCGGGCGTATTGCTGGAAGAATAGCAAGAGGTATTTCTAACCATACTTTTAGTTACCCTGAAGTTGCCGGACAGTTGATTCCTAAACTAGCTCGTGTACTAGGAATTTTCTTGTTTATTTTGGTGATTGAATGGCGAATTGCAGTTATATATCTAATCTCCTTTGTAGTTATCCTTGGCTTAACTTTGAAGGATTTACAACGGTTGATTGGGCACGAAACTATTCTGGATAAATACGGTGAGGACACCGAAAGCCGTACTTCCGAATTGATCACTAATATCAAAACGGTGAAAGCATTTGCTAGAGAAGCTAGGGAACTGAAACGGCAAAAGCAACGTTTAGATCGTGAACTAACGGTGGTTGAGAGTCGCATCCACAAAGGTTATACGATACTGGCTACTTGGCAAAGAACTGTAATTCAGTTTTGTGTATTTACAATTCTGGGTTTGACTTTAGCAGCAACAGTAGATGGGAGAATTTCTCTCGGTCACTTTGTCATGACCTTAACTCTTTCTAGCATGGCTTATGCCGAATTAGAACCTATTAGTGCCTTGGCAGAAGTTTTTGCCCGTCGTTATTCTCCTATGCTACGGTTTCACGAATTTCTGCAAGAGCCAACTGCATCTGATTCGGCTAGTCTTTTAGAAGAGAGCAACCAGACAGAATCTCCTTATAAATTTACTGGAAAAGTTGAGTTGTCCCACCTCAGTTTTGGATATGATGCCAACCGTCAAGTTTTGCAAGATATTAACTTGTTGATTGAGCCATACCAAACAGTAGCATTGGTGGGGCGTTCCGGTTCTGGTAAGTCTACTTTAGTAAAGTTGCTGTTGCGATATTTTGAGCCTCAAGAAGGTCAAATTCTGATTGATGGTCAAGATATTCGCACTTTGGATGTGGGTAAGTATAGACGAAGGCTAGCGATCGTTCACCAAGAAGTAGACGTTTTCAACGGTACTATATTAGATAATCTCACCTACGGCAGACCGAACGCTAGTTTGGAGCAGGTTCAAGAAGCCTGTAGAATTGCCAGAGTCGATGAAGTAGTGCAGCACTTACCCAAAGGTTATTACACCGTCGTGGGAGAACGAGGTGTCAGGCTATCTGGAGGACAAAGACAACGCTTGGGAATTGCTAGGGCGTTGTTAGTGGAACCAGATGTGCTGATTTTTGACGAAGCCACCTCTAGTTTAGATTATGAGTCTGAGCGTTCGATTCAACTAGCGATGCGATCGATTCAAGGTACTTGCACCACTATTGTTATTGCCCACCGTTTAAGTACAGTCAGGGAAGCCGATAAAATTGTAGTTCTGGAGCAAGGAAAGATTGTAGAAGTGGGTAGCCACGATGAACTCTTGCGTCACGAGGGGATTTATCGCCGCTTACACTCCCTGCAAGAAACAGGAGAACTCCTGAGTTAGGGGACATACGGATTTTGGATTTTAGATTGACTCCACGAATCAATCAGCTTGATTAAATCGACCTTATTGAAAACACAATAAGGTCGATTTTTTTCTAATTGTCCCCAACAGTATTTGGTACAAAAATCGAAATTCTGAGCCACCAGTCATGATGTATACAATATGTGATAATAGATTTTAAGTAAAAATCATTGTCTACTAAATTTTGCCTGCTCAGTAATCGAAGTTTTCTAATAAAAAAAACTAAGATTTACTCTTACCTGCTTCTTTCTGCGCCGCCTCACTGTATTTCTTATAAAGTTGAGTACGAATCTTCGCTTCCTGATAACGGCTGTGTTTTTGTGGCACCTTACTCATTAAATCTGAAGCCCGTTGCCACTTAGCAGCTATCTCTAACCACTGAGTTGAGACTGTGGCTGTTTTACCAGATGCAGAAGCTTGGTTAGCAATTCGCACGGCTATGGCAAATTGGTCATCAGACGGGTCAGAAAGGTTATTTTTAGTAGGACTAACTGGTGTTTGAACTTTCCTATTACTCGTATTTTCTGGAGTTATAGATTTAGAAGTTTGTAATTGCATTAGGTTTATCAAATTATTACCTAACTGGGCATAAATAACCCAACTAAGCAACAAGAGTGAGCATAAACCAGCCGCAGCTAATATCTTTGCTTTAGGCTTATTTTTGTGTTTTTCTTTGTTAATAAGTACTAAAGGACGAGAGACTTGAGTTCTAGGAAAATTTGGCTTTCCTAGTTCAGCTTGAGCTTCTGTGAAATCTGTAATTAATTGCTTTACAAGATTAGGCTGAATTAATGTAATTTCCTGTGACCAAAGCAATTGGTTGTCGCGATCGCTATCTATTTCCTTTAACCACAGTAATTGTTGTTCCCGAACAATTCGACTGTTGATATTAACTCGCCGAATGTGACGCGGCGCGATGGAATCAAGAATTTGCTGGATTTGTTCTACGAGGGGAGATTGCTCAAGTTGCTCTATCCTAGCCGCTTCGCACAGAAGTTGTAAGACACCATCAGAAAATATGGCTCTAGTTCTGACACCAGACTTGGCTAGCTTTTCGTTCAATAGTTGAATAATCGCAGCAACGCTACCTTGGTGAGCTTGCCAAACGATATCATTTATCCGGTCTACCACCTGAAATTTAGTGATAGCTCTTCCACCCTGACTGATTAACGTATTCATTAATTTAGGGACTCTTTTCTACTTACCTTGATCTTGTTTTCGATTTTACGAGTAAAAAGATGAGTTGCCAAATAAAATCATAAATATACAGCCTACCTTTTCGGTTCGGCAAGGATGCTCGATCGCATTAAGTTAATGTGACACTCCCACGCCTTGGAAGTATGGGATTCTTGGGCTGAAACTGTGCTTTCAGGATAACGCCCATGCTGGCGGACGCGCTACCTGTTTGACATAGTACATTAATTATGGTTTTTTGCGTTGGCGTAGCCCGCCGCAGGCATCGCCTTTGGTAAAGTTGAGGTAGGTGAATGCACTCTGCGGGCGATCGCTTTGATATTTCTGGAACTGTCACGCCGTTAGATATTGTTTACAAACTAAACAAAATTGCTGTATCGGGATATTTTTGTGAGGAATTCTCGCTTTTTTCGCCTTTTTCTCATAACGGCAACACTAACTAGCACTGCGATCGCTACATTAGAAGATATATATAAATCAACAATGATTTTTATTCCCTCGCAGTTCACACAAAACCATGAGTGCAAGTACCATTATTTCCGACAATCCCCTACTTCAAGGCACTGGTTTACCTCCCTTTGCAGAGATTAAACCAGAGCGAGTAGTACCAGCCTTCAATGAGTTGCTGGCAGAACTTGAGCAGCAGCTTGCCACCTTAGAGTCTAATGTACAGCCTACTTGGAGTGGTTTAGTAGAACCCTTAGAAAAGCTGACAGAACGGCTTACCTGGAGTTGGGGGGTGGTGAATCATTTAATGGGTGTTAAAAATAGCCCAGAACTGCGCGAAGCTCATGAAATCGTACAGCCACTAGTTGTACAATTTATCAACAAGCTTGGTCAAAGTAAACCTATTTATAATGCCTTTAAGGCACTTCATAACAGTGATAGTTGGGCAACTTTAGAATTAGCCCAACAGCGTATTGTAGATGCTGCCATTCGAGATGCAGAACTTTCTGGTGTTGGCTTAGAAGGAGAGGTAAGAGAACGTTTTAACGCCATACAAATGGAGTTAGCAGAACTTTCTACCAAATTCTCTAACCATGTACTTGATGCCACTAAAGCCTTCAGCTTAACCCTAACAACACAAGCGGAAATTGACGGTTTACCACCAAGTTTAGTGAGTTTAGCAGCCCAAGTTGCTCGTGCAGCTGGCGAAAGTAATGCCACACCAGAAAATGGCCCCTGGCGGATTACTTTGGACTTCCCCAGCTATGGCCCTTTCATGCAGCACAGCACCCGTCGAGATTTGCGTGAAAAGCTCTACAAAGCTCATATCACCCGCGCTTCTACTGGCGATTTGGATAACAACCCTTTAATTGAGCGCATTTTGAAGTTGCGGCAAGAACTCGCAGATATACTAGGCTTTAAAAGTTTTGCCCAATTGAGCCTCGCTAGTAAAATGGCTCCCAACGTTGAAGCAGTCAACGCCCTATTAGAAGAACTACGCCGTGCTAGTTATGATGCTGCTGTCAAAGACTTGGAAGAACTCAAAGCTTTTGCAGCAGCACAGGGAGCAGCAGAAGCTGAGGATTTAAAACACTGGGATATCAGCTTTTGGGCAGAACGCCAACGAGAAGCAAAATTCGCCTTTACCTCTGAAGAATTGCGTCCCTACTTCCCTCTTCCCCAAGTGTTAGACGGCTTATTTGGACTAGTCAAGCGGCTGTTTGGCGTTACTGTCACCTCTGCCGATGGTCAAGCGCCAGTATGGCATGAAGATGTCCGTTATTTCCAAATTGCTGACGAAACTGGTTCTCCCATAGCCTACTTCTACTTAGACCCTTACAGCCGTCCAGCCGAGAAACGCGGTGGTGCTTGGATGGATGTGTGCATCAATCGGGCCAAAATCACTGAAAATGGTGTGACTGCCATCCGTTTACCTGTAGCTTATTTGGTGTGTAATCAAAGTCCTCCTGTAGATGGTAAACCTAGTTTAATGACTTTCTATGAAGTAGAGACTTTGTTCCACGAGTTTGGTCATGGATTGCACCACATGCTCACTAAGGTTGACTATACGGGAGCCGCAGGCATCAATAACGTGGAATGGGATGCAGTGGAACTACCTAGTCAGTTTATGGAAAACTGGTGTTATGAGCGAACCACTTTCTTTGGAATGGCGAAGCATTACGAAACTGGTGAAGCCCTACCGGAGCATTATTATCAAAAGCTGCTAGCGGCGCGTAATTATATGAGTGGATCTGCCACGTTGCGGCAGATCCACCTGAGCAGTCTTGATTTAGAACTACACTATCGCTATCGCCCTGGTAGTAATGAAACTCCCTCAGATGTGCGTCATCGCATAGCCAAGACTACTAGCGTTTTACCGCCACTTCCAGAAGATTCAATTTTATGTGCTTTTGGACATATTTTTGAGGGTGGTTATGCAGCAGGCTATTACAGTTACAAGTGGGCTGAGGTACTAAGTGCTGATGCTTTTGCCGCTTTTGAAGAAGCTGGGCTAGAAGATGAAGAGGCTATAAAAGCTACAGGTCGGCGTTATCGAGATACAGTACTGGCACTTGGTGGTGGTCAGCATCCAATGGAGGTGTTTAAAACTTTCCGGGGTCGTGAACCGAGTACGATCGCTTTGCTCAGGCACAATGGTTTAGTTAGTGCTGCTGTAAACTAAACAACGTCCTTACTCGCATGAAATTAATCCACAATTAGCGATCGCCAACCTGCGGAATATAAGCTGTAGAGTGTGTTATGCCGTAGGCTAACGCACCATCTTAGATTTTCGGTGCGTTAGGACATTAGTCTATAACGCACCCTAACAGATTCTAAGAAAATTGATGAAAAAGAATACCTCGTCTGCGCCGGAGCCTACAACTACTAGCTTGGAAGTACGCCGTTTCCGATTATCCTTTCTTTATGCCGTGCCAATTGGGTTATTAGGAGGACTGATTGGCTTAGGAGGTGCAGAGTTTCGGCTGCCAGTCCTTGCTGGAACATTGGGCTATTCAGTGCGGCAGGCTGTGCCTCTGAACTTGGCTGTTAGCTTGATTACGATTGCTGCATCCTTAGTAATCCGGGGTAGTAGGCTTTCCTTCAGCCCCGTTATTCCATTGCTGCCTGTAATCTTCTCCTTGATTGCCGGAGCAGTTATCACTGCTTTTTTTGGGGCGGCAATGGCGGGGAAGCTCTCGAACGAACAGCTTGAGAGAATCATTTTAGTACTATTGGTAGTCATTGGCATTGCCTTGATAATCGAGGGTTTTCTACCTCAACAAATACCAGCCCTTCTACCCCCTGCTTTAAGTTGGCGCATTTTGGCAGGTATTTTATTTGGATTAGCAATTGGGTTGGTAAGCAGCCTACTTGGGGTTGCAGGAGGTGAAGTGATTATCCCAACACTTGTTTTCGCTTTTGGTGCAGATATTAAGACGGCAGGTACAGCCAGTCTTCTAGTTAGCTTCCCAACTGTACTGGTAGGGGTTATCAAATATGCTAATCGAGGTGCATTTGTAGATCGTACAGCCTTGAGCAATACCATAGCGCCTATGGGGGTTGGTTCGGTGATTGGAGCCATTATTGGAGGAATGCTTGTCGGCATTTTTTCAGCATCGGTACTCAAAATTGCACTAGGGGTAATCTTGAATATCTCAGCGTTTCGGGTCTTTCACAAAGCCAGGCGTTCCAGAATATAAATCAATACAGTTCAGTTAAGGCTAAAAAATAAAACTGGTGTAGGTTGGGTTGAGGAACGTAGACCCAAAGGGGCTTCCCGCAGAGTAACCCAACATTATCAAGGCTTTGTTGGGTTTCACTTCGTACCCCTACGGGGATCTTGCTACAACCCAACCTACAATTCTTCTTAACTGAACCATATTGGAATAGAAATATGAATTAGTGCGTAGGCGTAGCCACTCCTAAACATCGCTATGCAATGTCCTTATTATTTTATTGATCAATAATCCAAAAAATAGCACCACCTGAATCACAGGCTGGCGCTATTTTTTAGATTTAATTTAAAATAGTTAAATGGATTTTCTAAATTCCCCTCACTCCTTGTCTGCATTTTTGCTTTTATACAGCACTGCGACGAGTTATTAAGTTCCACAGGAAAACTGCAACAATTGCACCAAGAACTGCTAGCGCAATACCAGGAATACTAAGAGTAGGGGCTGCTAAAGTTAACGTTCCTGTACTGAAGAATACGCCTAAGCTACCGCCAACAAAAGCACCGATGATTCCTAGTAAGATTGTTCCCAGAATACCGCCACCTTGATGACCTGGGTAGATAGCTTTAGCGATCGCACCAGCAATTAGACCTAAAACAATCCAAGCAAGAATATTCATTGTTATTAATTGGGTAAACGTTTTTTAGTCACAAATTCATATTATCAATCCTAATCTTTCGTTCCATCTACCATCAGAATTAATCATTAATAACCATAAGGAAGAGTTTAATCACAACTATTTTTATTAGTATGTACCACCATTGAGCTAGATAATCAATTAAAAAAAAGCTCCTAGTAGGTCTTCAACTAGGGGCTTATCAAACTATTGCTTGGTAATTGCAGTATATGCATTTTTAATTAGCCCTCTCCTCTACTAGAAGAATTAAGCTGAGTTTTTAAAGAGTGTTTCTAAAGTAATGTAAAGGAAGCAAAATTAGGCGATGTATAGGACGAGTATAGTTAATGACTCGATGGCTGAGAAATGGGAACAGTCTGCGATAAGACCAATGCATACTTAAAAAAATCAGGCTCACCAAGGTTAGTAAGATAACCCCTAAAATCGTTCCGTATGCCTTAGTCCGCCACCAAAATCCATTTATTTGTACTGCACCTAGCCGGACAAGCTTCCACAGGCTCCCTATTTCCATGCTTTTGGAAGTATGAATGGTAATTGGTAAATATTCTGCTGGGTTTTGTTGTGCAATTGTCATTTTAATTACTCCTTTAGCCCCAAAAGCTGAGGTATTTATTTTAAACTACGGTAATTCGATAAATTTACTGTTGTTTATAATATCTCATAACTTGATACAAGAAGCAAGTTTAAGAGCCGATCGCGGTTACTATGTCACGCTTGTATTAGGGAATGGGAAATTTTGCTTGTATTAGCCCAATCCATAATCCATAATCCTTAATCCCCCATCCCTAATTCCCAGTCAAAATGCCTAATCAAATTTGGTTATCACAATTGCAAAAACATCGGGCGATCGCAGTCATCCGCGCCCCTAAAATCGAAGTGGGACAGCAAATGGCGATGGCTGTAGCATCTGGGGGAATGCAGTTAATTGAGATTACCTGGAATAGTTCGCGAGCTGGGGAATTAATCACTCAACTACGTTCAGAATTACCAGCCTGTACTATTGGCACTGGTACGCTATTCAATGTGCAACAGTTAGAAGAAGCGATCGCATCTGGGGCGCAATTCCTCTTCACACCCCACGTTGACTCCGCAATGATTCAAGCAGCACAAGAAAAAAATGTGCCGATCATCCCAGGAGCTATGACTCCTACAGAAATTGTTACCGCCTGGAGTCAGGGCGCTAGTTGTGTAAAAGTATTTCCCGTACAAGCAGTGGGAGGGGTAGATTATATTAAAAGTTTGCAAGGGCCACTAGGTCAGATTCCCTTAATTCCTACTGGCGGCGTGACTTTAGAAAATGCCAAAGAATTTTTACAAGCCGGAGCGATCGCTGTCGGTTTGAGCGGGGAATTATTTCCGAAAAAGCTTGTCACAGAGGGGAATTGGGAAGCGATCGCATCTGGGGCAAGAAAGCTGATACAACAGTTAAGTTAACGTGGAATCAAATCATCAAAAGTTCACGTCTATTAAAGTAATAGATAGGGAAACAAAGGTGAAAACTGATAAGTTTCTCAAGGCTTCATGATTTAAGTGTGAGTGTATCTAAAATGAAAAAACTAATTTACCCTGACTGGGTGCGTCACTTACAAATACTCCTCACTGGTACAGCACTGTCCTTAAGTGTTTTTACTACTACTGGAACGAGCGAAGTTTGGGCGAATTCCAAAAATCAAGTGATTGCACAAACAATCCAGACATTACAAAAATCAGATAAGCGCTGGATTCAAATTGATCTTTCAAAGCAACGGTTAATAGCTTGGGAAGGTGACAGAGTGGTTTATGGAAGTGCTATTTCCTCTGGCAAAAAAGCTACTCCCACTCTTATTGGTACTTTTAATATTCAATCCAAGTTCAAAACTACACGGATGCGGGGAGAAAACTACAATGTTCCCAACGTTCCTCATGCCATGTTTTATCAAGGTAATTACGGTATTCACGGAGCATACTGGCATAAAAGGTTTGGCACTCCAGTTAGCCACGGCTGTGTAAATCTCGCACCTAAACATGCTAAATGGCTATTTGAGTGGGCATCGGTAGGCACACCAGTAGTTATCCAGAAATAGTAGGTGAAGCAAGCAAAAGGCAATTTAGAGAAAATAATTAATAACAACAAATCAAGACAATTGAGTGATTCCCAGCAATATTTTATGCTGGGAATCTTCGGAGTCGGAATTACCGAATTTGGAATAAAATATAGAAGAGGGCATTTAACGATTTGCCCAAGAAAACAAGCGTAAATCCTGACAATTGCTGTGTGAAATTAAAAATGCAAATATAAATTTGGGGAAAGTTTGTATTTAGGCATTTAAATGACAGATTTTTTTTTAAGGTGTCCTTTGTGGTTAGTCATTAGTCATCGGTTATTAGTTAGAACTCATCATTTAATTAAGGACAAATGACAAATGTGCAAATTGCAGGCAGATTAGCTTAGGACTTGTTTTGAAAAGCATTAGCGGATGAATTGCGTAAATCCTCAACAGGAAGCGAGTAGTTGATCTGGAAATTTGTAGTTTTCCAGAAAATTACTTTACTTCATAATTTTTGCGTAGTTTAGAAGGTGAGGCATAATGCAATCTTGGATTCGCAGTGATAGAATTCGTTCTTCAGGAACCTTTTGTACAGGCGTGGCGCTGATGGTGGCAACTCTATTTTCTTGGTCATCACCTTTAGCAGGTACACCTAACTTTACTACAGCAACAGCCGCGTCAGTGGATGAAAACAGCATCACTGCATCTAATATCAGGCAAACATCCCAACCTCGCTGGATTGAAATTGACTTGTCAGAGCAACGCTTACGTGCATGGGAAGGTAAAAGACTTGTTTATTCATACCGCATTTCTGGAGGCAAGCGATCCACCCCCACACCCATAGGTAGATTTCGGATTAATTCTAAGTATCGTACTCACCGGATGCGAGGCAGGGGCTACAATATTCCTGATGTTCCTTACACAATGTATTTTTACAGAGGCTATGCTATCCACGGTGCTTACTGGCATAATCGGTTTGGAACTCCAGTTAGCCACGGTTGCGTAAATTTACCTGTTAAGCAAGCTCGCAATCTTTACAGATGGGCTTCAACGGGAACTTTAGTAGTGGTGCGGAAATAATTCGTAATGACGCTCGTTCGCCCTTGGCGTCTCCCTTGGGAGAAGACTCGCTAACGCTGCGCTAACGTAATTAAGAGTTGCAATTCTGTCTTTGATGTATGGACAGGTGCGTTCACGGAATTAAGCACCTGTCTATACATACTGCTAGACTAAAAACTACATCTTCGAGGGATTTAGGAGCTATGAGCTACTCAACTACTCAACTACTTACCCTGGAGGAGTTCCTGAAGCCCCCATAAACAAAGCCTGCAAGATTACGGTGTAGTTTTGGCGTAGGCGTAGCCAGCCGTAAACATCGCTCAATTGTACCTGATGTAGCTGTATTTTAGTGGGGACGCATACCGTTCAGCGTTGATAATGAAATACCTGATAATTTTGAGCTTCCACCAGACTGGACGATTGAGATTCTTTCGCTAGAACAAAAACCCAACAAAGTAATTGGCAACATTCTCTACTGTCTAAAGTATGGTAGCCACCTTCGATGGTTTCTTGACCCTGATAATTTCAGTATTTTGGTATTTCTACCAGAGCAACAACCAGTGTTACTCCAGGGAGAAGATTTTTTGCCTGTATTACCAGAAATTCAACTTGCACTAACCGTCAATCAAGTTTTTGGATGGTTAAAAATGGGCGGTTAGAAATAACTTATAAAGTGGGTAAGCGTTCGCTGATGCCATCGATGACTTTTCTGTGTGACACTAACATTATCAGCAAATTAGTAAGACTACAACCTGACTCTGGTGTAGTGAAATGGGCAGAAAAAGTTTCCTCAATAGTTCTGAGTGCAATCACCGTTGAAGAAATATTTTACGGACTGACATCCAAGCCTAACCCTAGAATTCAAATATGGTTTGAAAGCTTTTTGGAAAATAACTGTCAAGTATTTCCCATCACCATTGAAATTGCCAAGCGCTCCGGGGAATTACGAGGTCAACTAAGATTAAGTGGGAAAACACACACCCAAGCAGATATGATGATTGCTGCTACTGCTCAAATTCATCAATTGACTTTAGTAACGCGCAACATCCGGGATTTTGACGGCTGCGGTATCCCACTTTTAAATCCTTTTAATTAATTAACTTAACTGTGCCACAAGTTGATTTTCCAACAGCGTATCATTTGTTAACAAGTCTTCAACGGTAATTCGCAAAAACCGTTGCTCATCAACTTGAAAGAGAATTTTTATACGATCGCTTCCAGGATATCCGGCTGGTGTCAGTTGGGCAATTGTCCTCGCGCCTTCTTGATCGTTAAGGGGTTTGACGCTGATTTCAGTATTGTCCATCCGGCGGGTAATCAAGCGATCGCCATCAAAATAAACTTCAGTACTACCCGTATCTGCTCCTAACTCTCCCATAATTAGTTCAATGCTGGGCTGATTTTCCACTGAAGCACCTAAGACTAATTCCACTGGTTGACTCATTGGGTATGCTTGCCCAGCTTTAATCAGAGAATGCCATTTGTGACGCTGATTGCGACGATCCCAGTAGCGGATACCATAACTATGATACAGAAAGTCTTTGATTTGTATCCCTTGTGCTAACTGTAATGCACCTTGAGCGATCGCTTCAAAGGGACGTTCGCAACGGATTTTTTCTGGCTCAAAATACTGTTTGATCCATGTCTGCACTGCTGGCAATTGCACTGTCCCACCAACTAACAAAACTGCATTAATATCTGGAAGTTCTATCCCTTGGCGTTTTGCTTGCTGCAACAGTGTCGTCATCGACTCATCAAGTAACTCAAAAAATGCATGTTCTTTGAGGATATCTTCAAAAGTATCGCGGTTTAATTCCAGTTCATAGCTTTCAAATGTCTCATCATCAAAATAAACTTCACTAGCTTGGTTTTGAGTTGATAGCTGAATTTTTACCCGTTCTGCCAATCTTGTTGTCAATGGACTTATCGCCAACTCTTGAGTTTTGGCAAAGTAATCTACCAACCAATTATCAATATCAGTACCGCCCAAATTTTGCCCAGCTTTCGCCAGGACACGGGCAGTTTTAACTTTTTGTTTTGAATTTTCAGCCAGAGACTTATTACCCCACTTGAGAAGAAATCCGAGCGGCTTTGTGGTTGCTTGCACACCTTGATCCAGCCGGACAAGGGATAAATCCAAAGTGCCGCCGCCAAAGTCAATCACCAAGAGAATTTCTTGATCTGCCAAGCCATAACCCAAGGCGGCGGCTGTGGGTTCATCCAACATCCGCACTTGTTCGACCGGAAGGGCTTGACAAACTGTCCCCAACCAGTGACGATAAGCTTCAAAACTGTCTACAGGTACGGTTAACACTAGAGAATCTAACCCCCCTTCCAGGGGAGCTAGTTCTTCAATTACTTTCGTGAGGAACCATTGCCCTACTTGCTCAAAGGTGACAATTTGTCCATCTAGTTCGGGTAAGAAACCTTGGATATCTGCACCGATACCCCGCTTGAAGCTGCGGAAAAATCGCGTTTCGCCTTTGAGGTCAAGACCGCGATCGCGTACTTGTTGCCCTATTAAGACTTGATTTTTTGTTGCGTCTTCAACATAAACCAAGCTGGGAATCAGTGGTGGATTGAGACTTTGTTTAATTGATAAACCTGGTAAATTCAGGGTTTCTGGCTGTTGGGTTACAGGGTTCCAACGAGCAATGACTGTGTTGCTAGTACCAAAATCGATTGCGATCGCCATATTTTATATTTATTATCTCGCATAAAGAAGCCAAAGCTGCTTTATTTGTGATTATTGTCTATAAGGCATCAACAATGCAAATGCGCCCACACGCTTGCTTCTTTGCATCCTAAGCCAGATATCGATTCAGTCGGTTGCAGCTAACACTTCGCTACAACGGATAGCACAGTTAGACAATGATCCTGGGTTTTAACGTGTCCAGGAGCTGCAATTAACTCATAGTTTTTCAGCCGAACTCGGTCATCCCTATTAGTCAAACAATGCCTTGCTGTTGTCCATTATTGTGCGATCGCTTGAAAATATCCTCTGCGATGACAGATATTGATTCTCTGGGAACTCTAGGGATTCACTTATATTTCTTTTGCTAGAACTTCGTTAAGTTTGTCTAAAAATTCTTTAGAGTCAGCAAAATAATTTGGATATGCTTTTTTTAATGTCTTTATTGATTTGGCGTTAACTAATACGATATCTACTTCTTTTGTATCTTTGTATTTTTTTTCAAAATTATTATAGTCTTCAGTTGCTTGAAAACGGTATTTTTCTTTGTAAGACCATATTTTAACATCTTGTTTGTCAATATTAAGCAGAATCAGAAAATAACCACAAACATCATTATTTCCATTATCAGTAATTAGATGAGTTGATACTGAAAATGCTTGAAGTTTTTTGAATACTTCTAATTCTGCTACTAATATATTTACTTCTTGTTTAATTTTTTTTAACTTTTCATTGCTTATATTCTCTAGTAAACAATTTTCTAGAAATGCCAAAAGCAAGCTTACTAACTTGAAAAAGTGTAACCATTTTTCAGAGCCTTCTCCTGATTTTAGAGATTGTTTTAAGAATGTTCCTGCAACTTCTACTGCTGTAGCCCATGAGTGCTGTATCTTTGTTCTTACTTGTATTTCAATTGTATACCCATTATATATATTATCTTTTTTACCTTTGTATTTATAAATTAAATGTATCCCTCTATATCCTGAATCTTTAGGATTTTCGATATAATCATTTTGCTTTACCAATTCATTTTTTGTTTTACTATTTAATAGTAAGTCTCTTAAAGCATGTACTTTTTTTACATCTGATAAAACTACTCTACATCCTCCAATATCCTGCATTGTATGTAATCTCATATTAGGAAGGCGTTTGAGTTTTCCTAGTATTGATGGAATACGCTTTAATCTTTGGGTAATTATTGCATTTTTTTCAACATTCTTTACCTTAGACCTTAATAAACTTGCAATAATATGTAAGGTAAATGTATATGATGACCTCCAATTGCTGACAATATCTAATGCTTCTAGATTTTCTTCTTCAGATGAATCCGAACTTATTAAAATATCACCTGCTCTGCTTACTACTTTCTTACTAGATTTTGGTTCAACCCAAGTCATATTTTTATAATCAGCGACGGGAGATTCGTGGAGAACTAAAGCTTGTGGAAGTGCAAGTTCGATTTTTTCCTGAAGTTATGGAATGTATCCAAGAGGGCGAGAAGCGACATCCTAAGCAAGATATAAAACTAGGGTCAAAGGTAAAAAATCGCAAACCTGCTTACGTAGATTATTTATATTAAACTTCCTGAGCGATCGCTGGAGGAGTTTTGTCGCTGGGTGTACCGCTTCATAGGCAATGCTCAGTTCATCTCTCCTCAACATCTAGCTGAACAACATCAGAAATTTGCTTGTGCATTAATAGATCGGTATTCTTCCAAAGGCACATAAATCAAGATGATTGACCGCCCAACTTTAACAGAAATTCTTCCGTGTCCAGTTTTTGTAATACAACCCTCTTGCGAATTCACTATAATTGCTTCCCTCAGAAAGGACTGATCGGCACTCAGGTATTCACGATGGCCGAAATAGAAATGCAGCGATAAATATTAGAGCAGAAGATATCAGATGGCTATTGAGGGAAGATTCTGCCGTCTCTGCTGTAAAAGGGGAGGTAAGACCTCATGTTGAGCGAAAGCTTAAGTAAAGGCACTGGTCAATTAGTACAAAAATCTGATCTAACCCGGTACTCCGGGTTAGTGGTAAGTAGTTTACACTCAATCTTCATGCCGTAACTGCCATGCTGCACCGCAAGCGGCCCCAGCCCCAGCTACCAATCCGGTACTCATTCCTTGGATAGTTTTTTGGATCGGATCTTGGGTTACACACTCACTTGTAACCTTACTGTCTTCCAAGCAGAGACTGCTTTCTGCCCAAGCAGCAGTACCTCCTAAAACTACACCAATTACACTACAGGAAACAACTAGCAGCAAAAGACGTTGGGTTTTTCTTACCATAGTCTTACCATAGATGGATGTGTCAGAAATTAGAGATAGTTATCACTCTCAATTACTTTACACATACTTACTAGCAAATACCAGCTGGTTTCAAGATAATTTACTGATATTCAAACTTAGATAACGATTAAAAAATCTGATTAGACATCGAATTTAAAAAAAAATAACCTCTGGGGAAGGGATATCACCAGAAGTTTTTAATAAAGACATTGGAATAGTGGACTATTTTAAAATAAATTTATCTTTTTGCAAACACTATTTTCTCCTTTTCAACAACAGATCAAAGTTAATTTTATTTGTAATTAAGGATACAAATTCGACTTATCAATCGCATAGCTCATATTTTTACCTTTTTTGAGGCACTAATACAGGCAGTTGACGGGCACTGGCTACGGATTTGGCGTGTTGTCCAACAGTCAAAACATTAAACTGACTGGATATAATTTCCAAACTTTTGTTCACTATTGCCAGCTTTTTATAAGTGGGAAGGCTCATTCCAGGGAAGAATGATAGCTCTGGCACATCCTCTTGACTTACAAAGTCTGTGGGATGGAATAGCAAAGAAGGCTGTACACGCGTCAGTTTACACAGCCACAGGGCAATTCGCAGGTAGAGTAACGCCACTTCCGAAGAAAATGTACTCAGATACATTATGTAACTAAAGTGAATTGGCACCTTGAAAATTGGCATGGTAGTAACAGGAATTTCTGTGAGTCTATCCTTACCCATCTTCCACTGGTAAGGTTTTAGAGGCTGCAAACCCTCTTTAAAACCACCAAAAAGGGCTTCTCGTTTCTTGCGTTCTTCTTTGCTCAGTTTACAAGTCATTAAATAATATGCTCGGGCGATAGGCCCCAAAAATGTGGGAAAAGTCGAAGCATCATACTCGTATCCCCGTCGTGCTAAGACTTTCAATACCGCAGGAGAGAAACTGTATCCAGGCCCCCGGAAGCCAATAGGATGTTGATGAGTGACGCGTTTGATATGTTGTTCGGCTAAGGCCACCTCTTGTTCAATCTCATCCTCTGAATAAAGATGTAGCCAAGGATCGTGGTAAAATGAATGATTGCCTATTTCGTGGCCGGCAGTGGCGATGGCTTGTAATGCCTTGGTGTTCTTTTCCAGCGCTGCATCTTGACCGACAATGAAGACTGTGATTGTCAAATCCCATTGCTGAAAAATATCTAAGAAACGAGGGACTGCAATATCCAAGTAAGATGGAAAAGTCTCCCAACCTGGAGCGCCCTGATTTTTTAAAAAAGACCAAACATTATCCAAGTCTAAAGAAAGACTGGCTATTGGTTTGTTTTCTTGTCGCTTGATTTTCATTATTTTAAGCGTAAATATAATGTTAGGTTTGGGCTTTATCGATCAAGTTTTGTACTTCGACTCAGCGCTCCTTTAATCTCGACTTGATCAGCCTTTTGGACAACTTTTTACCCTGATATATAATAATTGCTGGTCATCAATATATCATAACCAAGAAATATGTAAACGTATAAGTAAGTTTTAGCAATGCTTTATATATATAAATAATTGATGAGGATGCTCAATTTTTATCATCACTTCCAATAAAAAGCGATGCCTACGGCGGTAAACTACGGACAAAAAATTCTATACACATCTTAGATATTTATTTGCTGCTTCTGGGTAAAACACATTGCAATTCCCTTTTCGTAGTAAGCTGCTTCATTAATAAAAATTGGCCAAACGGCAGATGCTCCCTCATAATAAATCGTTTTACCATCAAAAGTTAGAAATATTGGTTCTCCTGGGTTTAAGGCTTGATAATCCTTATCTTGAAGTTCTGGATGAATCATCCCAAAGATTGTACCATCCTGTTGTTTTGGATAATCCATAACTGATAAATGGTCATATAGAATCAACGTTTCGTTAGTTGATGGAATTTCCCCCTGGTTAAACCGTTCTAGATAGTCTAGAACCGCATAAACAAGTTCTTCTGTTTGTTGAAATAGCGTCGCTTTTAAGAGTCCTTGGGCAATAGGGCCAACCTCGATCGCAAAGCCTAATTCGCACAGAGAATTTACAAATGGGTTTTCTTCAATTGATTTAAAAGAGCAACGATAAACCCTAACCAAAGGATTAATCTGGCTCAGATAAGCAGCCAATTTCAAGTTTAAGGGATGACTGTTTACCAAAATAATTGTCAAACCCATATTAGATGTACTGCTGTGCAAGTCTAAGATAAAATCAGTTTGTTTATCTTTGTTTGATGCTAGAGTCTGCTGGATTGATTTAGCTTGCAATTCTTCGTAACTGCTCAGAGTCGGATCTTGTAAATCTTGCTTGATAAAACAACGATTTAAATCTTTCTCTACATATCGCCTCCCCGCCGCAAAAGCATTAGGATTTGCTAACAGAGTCACTGTCTCAAAACTTTGTCTAGTAATCAAGTCGGGAAACTGGGCAAATTTTTGGATTAAGTATGCCCCCGTAAACTCATTGCCATGAGTTCCACCGACAATTGCAACTCGATTAATTTGGTTCACAATTACACCATTTGAAACAAGTTAAAAGTGAGTGAATGTCAATACGTTTTTGACAAAAGTGTTGAATGTTAAGAAAAATCCGATAAAAACAGCCCAAAATATGTTAAATTTTGGGCGGAACATTAAAGTATATATATTTGATAGTGATTATAAATTCATTTCCCAAGATTGTCAAAGATATCTTGAGAGGACTGCCAAAAAACGATTATCCAGTATTGAACAGTCGTCTGTTCTTTGAGTGCTGGTTATCTTATGCTATGGATAACAGCTTAACAAGTATGCGAAATTTGTTTAAGAGATTAAACAACACAGGGTTTGAGGTAGATATTTCTACTTTCTCTAAAGCAAACTTACATCGAACTCAAAAACCTTTTCAAGAAATTTACCAAAAATTAAATGAATTAGTACAGAAGAAAGTTCAAAAAAAGTTACACGATAAATATGCAATTTGTCCAATAGATTCAACAATTATTAGTCTGACAAGTAAGTTGTTATGGGTACTAGGTCATCATCAAGTCAAGCTGTTCAGTTCCTTAAATCTCTCCACAGGAAGCCCAGAAGATAACTTCATCAATTTTGGTCACGACCATGATTATAAATTTGGCTCAAAAATGATGTCTAATCTACCAATAAATGCTGTTGGAGTAATGGATAGAGGCTTTGCGGGATTAAAATTTATTCAAGAATTGGTACAAGAAAACAAATATTTTGTTTTGCGGATTAAAAACAATTGGAAACTAGAATTTGAGGATGCAAGTGGATTAGTCAAAGTAGGTGCATCTGATGATGCTCAAGCCTATAGAGTCATTAATTTTTGTGATTTAGAAACTAAAACTGAATTCCGTTTAGTAACTAATTTACCTTCATCTGGAGATGCAGCTGTTAGTGATGATGAAATTAGGGATATTTATCGATTACGTTGGGGAGTTGAACTCTTGTGGAAGTTCTTAAAGATGCACTTGAAACTTGACAAATTAATTACCAAAAACGTCAATGGTATCACCATACAAATTTACGTTAGTTTGATAGCTTATCTGATTTTACAGCTTTTATATATTCCCACACAATGGGGACATACACTATTAGATAAATTCCGCTATCTTCAATCTTGTATGTGTCAGAAAATCAGTTATGTTCATTGGTTTGAGGAGATGATGTTATGTTGACTAATTTAGGCTTTTTAGAGTTAGTGTAACTATTTATGTAAAGTTTTGTATCAGCATTCAACATTTCTGCGTTTTTGAGTATAAATAAATTTGCATAATAATGAGAATAGTGCGTGTACGAGGCTAGCAATGCTTGCCCACTAAGTCTATTTGATTATCATTCTCAGTCATTATGTGAGGAATATTGGCATTTAGAAAAAATCATGTTTAATTCAGCCAGAATAGGTATTTGAGTATTTGTGGGGAACCATGAGCGTCAGTCGAAAAACCAGCAGAAACCATGCTAAAAAGATCCAAAGACCGATGGTGGAAGATGAAGTAATTGCTTCGCAACTAGAAGCATTACTTACACCGGGCATTACAAGTCAAGAAAACTATTACCGTCAACTAGGATTAAGAGATATAATTCTCAACTTACCATTAATTGAGTGCGGCAATAAGCGATATCAACCAATCATCTCTAAGCGTCAACAATACTCATATGTTACTTTGAGCTTAGAATTGACATTCAGTCTCACTTCAGATTTGTAAACGCCTAGTTCAATGCTTCTCCAATCTCTATAACATGCACAATAATCAGTCTGATAATAATCAACGAATTTTTCATTTAACTGAAGTCTCTGCCATTGACTTTCCTCCTTCCAATGCTTATAAGTACAAATGCCGTGTGTATCTCGCATCGAACGATGGTAAGGCTTTGTTGCAGAAGGACTTGTTTGCACGAATGCAGCCTAATTGGTTGGTAGAGTTGAAGAATAAGGGTGACTGCACGATTTCCATCACACTCTGCTACCGAGAAGGAGATATTACTAATCCTTGGCAAGATGCTGGAACGGTTACGTTTGCAACACAAGAATATTTCCAGGGTGACTCAAATGCGGATTTAGAGTTTCCCATTCTAACCTGGAGTCAGGCACCACAGCTAAAGTTAAAAGCACGTCTAACGCAAAGCATAAATGAAGGTGACAGCAGTACTGTTACTATATTTGGCAGACAAAATGGTGTTCGTTCGCTGCGCCGTCAAGATAATGATAATGCCAAGGCTGAGGTTGAACTACCCCAACCCATTCCTCTAACGTCACAGGAGGAAGTGCTTGTCAAAGACGCATGGAACAAACTGCGAGCTTGGAAAGAACTCCAGATGGAAAAGTTTTTCAAGCGTTTGTTGCTGGAAGAACCAGACTTGGAATATCTGTTTGGGGAAGCGATCGACAGCATGGCAGACTTTTTATATGAATTGTTTGACTGCTGTGTCCACCAACTTCAACCTGAGACTCAAAATATCGTTGGCGAACCGCTAATGGGTGTGCCACCAGAGCGAGAGGATGGGTTCAAGAGCGTTGAAGAGTACGGCAAGTTTTTTGCGGATATAGGAATGCGTCCTCACCACTGGATAAAAGCACGGCAGGTATGGATGTGGATGCTGCCGTCGATTCCCTACCTGGAAGAATATGATCGCGAGGAGTTGACAAAAGGACTAAACTCTGCATTATATAAGTTCTTCAATACCCATGTGATTCTACCGATGGTAGATGCAATTCGTAATTATGAAGAAACCTTACCAGCAGAACTGTTACGAAAAATGGCAGCTTCCTGGCAAGTCATGAGCCAAAACAAGCAGCAGATGGGGATTGAGTTTTATCAAATGCTGTTTGAAAAATATCCGTTTGTGCTGCCCATTTTTGGACGGGCAGACATGGATTATCTTTCGCTTCACTTATTCCAGGCACTAGAATTTTTGGTCAACTGCCTCAAAGCTGGCAGCAGCGATGAGATGTTGCGCGAACTACGCTTTTTGGGGCAGGTGCATGGTAGTGCGGATGTACCCACCTGTGCCTATCCGGCAATTACAGACTGCATGATTGCCTTAATGGAACGGCACATCCCAAATTTTACGCCAGAGATGTCCCAGGGATGGGTGACGGTGATCGAGCGAGTGATCAACGTCATTAAGTTACCAAAGCTGAATGAAGAACGATTGCTCAAAAAGGCAAAACAATTTTTAGAGTTAATTGCATCTGAGCAAGCTTGGGAACTGGAGGATAAGGAACGGCGATGGAAAGAAATTAAGGAAGAAGTCAAAGCAACAGCCACCTATACTCATACTTACGAAGAATTAGCATACGGGGCACAGTTAGCTTGGCGTAATGCTTCCAAATGTGTCGGGCGGATTGCCTGGAATAATATGGTAGTGCGCGATCGCCGTCACGTCACCGACCCAGATGAAATGTTCCGCGAACTGGGAGAACACGTCCGCTTTGCCACTAACGGCGGCAATCTGCAAATTACCATGACTGTCTTCCGTCCTAAGCAACCCAAGGAACGCTGGGGACATCGGATCTGGAATTCCCAATTGTATCGCTATGCCGCATATCAGCAACCCGATGGCAGCACCTTGGGCGACCCAGCCAACCTGGAATTGACCAACGCCATCATCAAATTTGGCTGGCAACCACCAGAACTACGCACAGCTTACGACATTCTGCCACTGGTGATTGAAGCTGCCAATCAGCAACCGAAGATGTATCACTGGAACAAAGACGAAGTGCTGGAAGTGGAAATCGAGCATCCCAGCATTCCAGAGTTGAAGTCACTCGGTATGCGGTGGTACGGCATTCCGGCTATTAGTAACTTCTCCGTTCACATTGGCGGCATCAACTATGGTTGTATTCCCTTCAATGGCTGGTACATGGGTACAGAAATCATGCGGAATTTCCTTGACGAGTACCGCTATAACATGATGGAGGACATTGCCAAAGCCCTAAAGTTAGATACCAGTTCTGAACAAACCCTGTGGCGCGATCGCGTCGCCCTCGAACTCAACATTGCCATCCTCTACTCCTTCCAGAAAGCGAAGGTAACGATGGTAGATCACCAAACAGCCTCGCGTCAGTTCTTAACTCACGACTTGCGCGAGAAGAAAGCCGGGCGTGAGTGTCCGGGTGACTGGGGCTGGGTTGTCCCCGCCGCCGGTGGTAGTGCATGTCCGGTATGGCATCATCAGATGCGCGACTTCTATCTAGAACCTGCTTATCATCATGCTGCTGATCGCTGGGCAGTGGAACAGAGCATCAATCTAGAGGAATTCATTGCCGTACCCGATGAGGATGGAGATAAGAAAGACCGGATTCTCATCCTGTATGCCTCAGAAACAGGCACTGCCGAAGGGTTCGCTCGCAAAGCAGCACGACAATTGCAACAATTTCGTCCCCAAGTCATGGCATTGGATGAGATGAGTATTGATACTCTTGCTTCTGAAAAGCTGCTATTAATTGTCACATCTACCTTCGGCAACGGTGAAATGCCAAGTAACGGTAAGCAATTTCTCCAACGGCTAAAGCAACAGCCTGCGGGTTCCCTTAATGGCTTAAAGTATTCTATTTTAGGGATTGGCAGCACCGTGTATGAACAGTTTTGTGCGGCAGGGATTGCTGTCGATAAGGCACTTACCAAGGCAGGGGCAAATTGTGTTCTGCCACTACACAAAGGCGATGAAATCAAGGGACAAGCTAATACTTTCAAACAGTGGTTGGGACTGATTTCCCGCATGTTGGGTGCAGATGAAACGTCTGGTAATGCCACAAACGCCGCTACACCAAAACTGACGGTGAAATTCTTGAGTGCAGCAGAAGCTGCAACCGTTACCCCCATAGCCGTAAGCGGTGATAGAGGCATCGAAGTTCCGTTAATTGCCAATGATGAACTGCTGCAAGAAGTGATTCCTGGCAGCCGTTCCACTCGCTATCTCGTCTTCGATATTTCTGGTACAGATTTACACTACGAAACAGGCGACCACATTGCTGTACATCCTGGCAATCCGCCAGAACTCGTGAATCGTTTATGCGAACGAATCGGTGTTATTCCTGATGTCTATTTCACTGCTCAATACACTACACCTGATGGGATAGTAACTGAAGACCAGCCGCCTATTGCAATTCCTACAACTGTTGGTCAGCTTCTGTTGGAAGAACTTGATCTAGCCTTGCGGGAACCGTTGAACGATTTACTAGCTTACTTGTACACAGCAGCACAAAATCCCCAAGACAAACAACGTTTGGAAACTTGGCTAGAAATTCTGCGCCAAGGAGAGGATCATCCCGACAGCATCACGCTCAAGAAAACGATTACGGACAACTTCATGAGTGTTGTCGATCTGTTCGATGAATTCCCCTCCGCCCCAATTACTTTAGAAGCCTTGCTGGAACTGCTACCGAAGCAAAAGCCACGTCTTTACTCAATTTCCTCCTGTCCACTTCTGCATCCCCAACAGATTCAAATTACAGTTGGGGTGCTGCAAGTGCAAACTGACGCAGGTAAAGTGCGTCAAGGACTTTGCTCTAACTACTTAGCGGGGCTGAAACCTGCCTCAAAGGTGCGGGTTGGCATTCGCACCTCTGGCTTCCGTCCTCCTGCCGATCCGCAAGCGCCAATGCTGATGGTTGGGCCCGGCACAGGAGTATCACCGCTAATTGCTTTCCTCCAATATCGTGAAGCCTTACAGAACCAAGGAACACAGCTTGGAGATGCCTGCTTATACTTCGGCTGCCGGAATCATGATGACTTTCTCTATAGTGAACAACTTGTAAATTGGCAGCATAGAGGCGTGCTGACTGGGTTGGAAGTTGCCTTTTCGCGCTTAACAGATAGAAAAGTCTATGTTCAAGGCTTGATGCAAGAAAAAGATATTGAACTCTGGCATTTATTGAATCATCCGCAATGTAATTACTACGTATGTGGTGATGCCAAAATGGCAGATGATGTGTTTGAGGTGTTCTTAGCGATCGCTAAAACGGTTGGCGAACTCTCCCATATCGAAGCTGGAGAATTCTTTGAGCGGATGAAGAAAGAGAAGCGTTTCCACTCAGATGTTTGGGGTATACAATTACACTTTAAACAAGCAAGTAAACAGGTACAAAAAGATAACTACTCAAAGGCTGAGAAATGGCTCAATAGATTCAAGCAATCAACCAATGAGCAACCAGCAATTGAAAAAGGGCAACCGTTGACTGTGTAAAGAACCAAGCGATCGCCTTTTCTTATCGGGTGCGTTACGGCGCAAAAAGCTAAAAAAAGCGCCTAATGCACCCTACATGATTTTAGAACTATCGGCTATTAGTTCTCTAATCGTGAGCGATCGCCTCCAGAATCAACTAGATCGGACTAATTATTAGACATCTCCAAAATAGTATATTTTGTGGTAAAAGAATGTCATATAGCGGTTCCGATTCAGATGCGGTACAACAATCGCTGAATGTAGGGGCACGGCAGTGCCGTGCCCCTACGGGTGTATCTCACGTAAACCAGAAGCGCTATAAGCAGTTTTTTAACTATTTGTAAGTAGATTACTGTACCTCATGAAGCGTTCACTGTGCCGATGCGATCGCGCCCATGTGGTTGATAAAGATAAGACATATCAGGCCCATTGGGAATAATCCCGCCCGGATTGAGTGGGAATAGATTCCCGTAGTAGTCCCGCTTCACACTCTCTACATCGCAGGTGTCAGCTACACCTGGAAGCTGATATAAATCACGTAAATAAGCTCCCAAGTTCTCATAGTCTCGAATTCGCTGCCTATTGCACTTAAACAACCCATAGTAGGCACTATCAAACCGAAATAACGTCGTGAATAAACGGACATCTGCTAGGGTGAGATTATCCCCACACAGATATCGACTAGTTTGTAATGCAATGTCAATCTCATCGAGAGTTGCGAACAGTTCATTACAGGCTTGATTGTATGCTTCTTGGCTTTGGGCAAAGCCGCAGCGATACACACCATTATTTACCGCGTGATAAATCTTTTCATTCCACCAGTCAATCTTTTCTTTGAGTGTTTCTGGATAAAGATCCAGCGTGGGATTGTTGGCAAACTCGTTAAACTCAGAGTTCAGCATGACGATAATCTCTGAACTTTCATTATTGACGATGGTTTTTGTTTGGTTATCCCATAGTATTGGAACTGTAGAGCGTCCACTGTAACCAGGTTCTGCCAACTGATAAAATTCAGCCAGTGTGCGGCAACCTTCTTCTTCTTCGTTGAATATCCAACCGCCTTCAATGGGAGAAGGAGAGACGATACATACTGATATTACCGCTTCGAGTTTTTTGAGCGATCGCACAACTAGGGTTCGATGCGCCCAAGGGCACCCCAGCCCAACATATAGTTTGTAGCGCCCTACTGCTGGTGGGTGTGGATTTCCTTCTTCTGTGCCAATGAACTTCCGAAACTGGCTATTAGGACGAACATAAGCTCCCGACTGATTGCTAGGAGCCAGCTTTGACATCATGATCCGCCACATAGTCGTCCAGACAAACTTTCCCAGCCAGATGATCAGCTTGGGAGGGAGTGTCCTGCCCTTTTTCTTGGAAAGATTTTTCTCGTCATTCATTGGAGTTGAGTTGCTCATGGCGACAATCTTGCTTTGAGAGCGATTGACGTTACCACTGTTTCTACTAAGTAGGTTTCGATTTTTACAACCCACTCTGAGCTTTACTACTTTACTTTACTACGCTTTGGCTGTACTTTGTATCATGCTTATGGCTAGAATCTCTCAGCTAATTGTCTCAAATTTGCGATCGCTATGGGGTGTGATCGGTTGTCATCCTTTTAATTCTATTAACTATGTATTAAGTATTGTATTATACTTGTAATTCAGATTTTAGATAATTATTTTTCTTTTAATACAAAATAAATTAAAAATATTTCAATTTGCATCCTCCAATAAACCAATCTCCTGTGGGGTAGGCATTCTGCGCGTCTTAGTTGGGCAAATTAAATATGCGACACCTGAGCGTGCAAAACTAGTTACAAATCAAAGGTCAAAAACACAAGTTTTTAGCCAGTAATGCTCAATGCCAAGCCCTGAAAGGTATCCACATCAAATTTCAAAGCGTGATTCATCCTTTCCGAAAAAACACAGTGCAAGGCTTAATTAGATACTCGATAACAGGCAAAATTGACAGCGTAATTACTAATAAAAAAACGGTATTTATCTAATCTTGTTATAAAAAACATCACATCTTAACATTAGAAAAGCTTACAAAGTATAAATATAATTTTAGAAATAAGCTACTCAAACAAAGAACAAAAAGATCAAACCTACGTAGGAAGAATTGTAAATAAAGTGACTCAATCTCATAACAACCCTAACCTTTTAGAAGAAACGGATTTAGGGACTTTCATCGCTCAGGCTAGTACCACAGACAAATGGCAAGTATTGCCGTATAGTGCTCCAATCCTGCCTATACATGCCGCTTTACTTCGTACTGGTAAAGTATTCTTTTTCTGCGGTTCAGGTAATGATCCCAGTCGGTTAAATACTCCCTATGACAGTGTGGTTTGGGATGTGGGCAAAGGAACCTTTACCCGTCAAAAGGCTCCATTAGATAGTAATAATCAGCCTATTGATATTTTTTGCGCCGGTCACTCCTTCCGTCCTGATGGTGGGTTATTAGTTGCGGGTGGAACTTTGCGCTATGACCCATTTTATGGTTCACCCTCTGCCCTGATATTTGATCCTATTGGCGAGAAATGGTTCAAGATACTACCAATGAATAATGGTCGCTGGTATCCTACTTTGTTAACACTAGGTAGCGGTCGGGTCTTTGCAATATCTGGGCCGGATAAAGATGGCAAGCTCAACAAACAACCAGAAATTTATTCATATTTCTTTCCAAATGGTTGGAACGCTTTTCCAACAACTAGTTCCTTCCCGGCATACGCAAATCTGTTTCTACTCAATAGTGGAAAGCTTTTTTATTCAGGTGCCCAAATGGGCGGTAACAATGGAGTAGCGCCAACTATACTAACCCTGCCAGAGACATTTACAGAATCCATTACCGAAAAAGTGGTGCCAGGGCTGCAAGACCCAGCCTTCGGAAATCAAGCTACCAGCGTGCTTTTACCACCTGCACAAGACCAAAAAGTGATGATTCTCGGTGGGGGTAGTGGTAACACGGCAACAAACAGGGTCAATATTGTAGATTTAAAAGCTACTAACCCAACTTATGTAGCAGCAAAGCCTCTAAACTATGCTCGGATGCATCACAGTGCAGTTTTGTTGCCCGATCGCACAGTGTTTGTCTGCAATGGTAGCAAAATGAATGAAGACACAAAACAATCAATGCTGCCAGCAGAAATCTACAATCCAGCTACAAATACCTGGACAGTAGTAGCTAAACAAAATGTCCCCCGTGTATATCACTCAGTCGCCTTGCTTTTACCAGATGGTAGGGTAGTCACAGCTGGGGGTAACCCTAACCGGACTATTAATGAACTGCGATTAGAAATCTACAGTCCTGCGTATATGTCGCGATCGCGCCCAATTATTCAAAGCGCTCCTGACGTATTGACTTACGGACAGCAATTTACAATTCAGACACCCCAGGCTGGAAATATCAAATGGGTTAGTTTGATTAAGCCAATGGCAACCACTCATTCCTACGATACAGAACAAAGGTTAGTGGATGTGCGGATTAATTCTAGAAACGCTACTTCTCTCAATGTCACGCTAGCAACCAATCGAAACATAGCAGTACCAGGCTGGTACATGCTTTTTATTAGTGACAACAATGGAACACCCTCAGTAGCAACCTGGACGCGAATATCATAACTTTACCCGTTTACGTTCAATACATTGCTACTTAATAAAAGTCATTAATTCTAGGAGTGGAAATATGAGCTTCAAGCTATCACGTCGGCAGTTTGGTCAGTTGGTACTTGGTGGAACTATAGTATCTGGGCTTAGTTATTTAAGCAACAAAACTTTAGCGCAAACACCAAGTTTCAAAATTGTAGGGATAGGTTCTGGCTCTATCATCAGCACAGACCAAACGGTTAGTCCAGAGGTAGATACCACTGAATTAAATAGCATTACCGCAAACGTTGTACCTACAAATATTAAGCCTGTAGGGCTAGGACTTGTTTTGGACTCCTTTATTTTGCAATCCTTAAATACAGGAAGGGTTCAACTTCTAAGTCCAGTAGTTACTCAAATACTTGCCGAGCGCGGTACAGCTTTAGTACAGTCTAATGAGACATTGAGTAGCTTCGCTGTTTTAAGCGATGGCACAATTGCCCAGCTCGGTACAGCTTTAGGAAAGGTCGATGATATATTGAGTAACCTCGGTTCTTTAACGAATGGCGTAGTTCTCAATGAGGCTCCCAATCAGGTTAGACCTTTAGTAGAGACTAATGAGACATTGAGTGGCTTTACTTCTTTAAGCGATGGCACACTTGTTGTAGCCGCTACTCCTGTTACCACTGGTAGGAAACAGGCAACACCTACTCGCATTACATTTTTGGGTACGCCTGTAAAAACTTTGATAATCTCAGGACTAAAACAGAATCAACAGCTTGGGAGTTTGCTAGGGACTAATGATGGGCGACTCATCGGTTTAGTAAATAAGAAGAACGGTACACCACCGATCGCATTGGTAGATATTGACCTTCAAACAGGAGAGATCACTACTATTAGTAAGGTTAAATTCCCAAGCGATGAGCGAGCCAGCAATCTAGCACAGTGCCCAGATGGAAAACTCTATACCTCTTTAGTGGGATTAAATGGTGATACAACTTTGGTGCAACTAGACTCAAATCAAAAAACACCGATCAGACTGGCACAATTGAAACTTAATGGTAAAGCATGGAATAATGGCTTACAAAGCTTGGTTTGCTCTGGAACAGGTCAACTTTTAGCATTTGGAGCGCAGAGGTATGAGACACCCAATGCTGTGTATAACATAAATAAAGAGAGTGGAAACATGACTCGGCTACAAGACTTTGACGCTGCCCAGATTACCCTTGCTCGTAGCTAGAAGGGATTGAGCCGATATCTATGGAAATCGTAAATTGTTTTGAAAAAATTTAAGTATTCTTGTAGGATGTGTTAACGAAGCGTAACGCACCAAAAGCCCGAAATAGTTTTATACTTTCTGCGCTAACACACCCTACGCGGATTTCAAAAATCAAATCGGAGTCCCATAGCAAAAGAATGCCGGGAGCATCCACTTTTGGCAGAAACATAATTGCTTGATGCCAAAAACCCTACTATATGCTTAGTCTAAAAAAGTCGCTCTACCAAAAGTGGATGCTTCCAAAATCCCAAGCCCTCAAGGTAAGATGGGGGCTTTTTATTTACCTTTCTTGAAGAAACGCATCAAACGTAAACCTATCCGGTAACGAAGTTTGTGCGCCTGGTTTTGTCGTCGCCAAAGCACCGGCTGCTGCACCCCAAACAACTGCTTGATGTAAAGAAAGTCCTTCAAAAAGCGCCGCCGTCAAGCCGCCATTAAAAGCATCGCCAGCAGCTACTGTGTCAACTGCATGAACTGGAAAAGCGGGTACAAAAAACTTTTCCTCAGCAGTGGCACAAAAAACACCTTTAGCACCCAGTTTAACGATCGCACATTTCACACCCCGTTCTAATAAAACTCCAGCTGCTTTGGCTGCAAGTTCTTCTCCATCCACAGCAAAACCCACTAACTGCCCTGCTTCAACTTCATTCGGTGTAATAATATCCACTAACGGGTAAAGTTCATCTGGCAAATCAGATTGTGCGGGTGCAGGATCGAGAATTACCGTTATTTTAGTGTTTCTTGCTGCTTTAGCTGCTGCAACCACAGCAGCAATCGGAATTTCTAATTGTAAAAGCAGTGCTGTCGCTTCTGGTAATAAATGGGACAATCGTTCTACATCTTCTTGATTCACACACCCATTTGCACCAGGAATTACAATAATTTGATTTTCACCAGCATGATTTACGGCAATGATCGCGACTCCAGAACTAACAGTCTCATCCACGAAAATATTGCCAATCTGCACACCAGATGCTTGTAAATTGTTAATAAGTTCCCCACCAAAATCGTCTGCACCTACACGCCCCACCATTTGGGTAGGAATTCCCAATTTTGCTAATGCTACCGCTTGATTAGCTCCTTTACCTCCTGAAACTTTAAAAAATTCTTCTCCTAATAACGTTTCTCCGGCGACTGGCAAACGGGGTGCTGTTGCTACCAAGTCTATATTTATGCTGCCGAAGACGATAATGCTCATTTTTGTTGATCTTTAGAGTCATTTAGGCTAATACTACAGCAAGCGATCGCAACCGTTGTTCCACCAATGGTAGAGATCAAACATTTGTGATTCCGTATAGCTGCGATTTAGTCAAACTCAATATCATCGAGACTTAAAAGCTTTATATGAAGCTACACAAGGAGAAAATTAGTGTCTGTTCTCAAAAAAAATTCTCGCTTACCATTTTCTAATAAAACCATTTAATTTGACGCGAATATTATTTGGCATGAAACTATCTACCGTTCAAACCAGCCATAAAGCCCAAAATTAAAGCTTTTAGACTTTTCACTTCCGCCCTCCGGTACTAATTATCCCAAGATACTTTGTAATAGCAACCAAATATTTAAGCCAACGATAATAATAGCAACTAACCAGGCTAAAGATTTCAACCACAAGGGATTTATAAATTCACCCATCAAACGGCGATTACTCGTAAACATTACCAATGGAATCACTGCAAAGGGTAGCTGTAAACTGAGGATAACTTGACTGAAAACTATGAGTTTGCTTGTGCTATTTTCACCAAAAATAATGATTGTAATTAACGCTGGAATAATGGCAAGTAAACGGGTTATCAAACGGCGTAACCAAGATGGAAAGCGAAATTGCAAAAAGCCTTCCATAACAATTTGTCCTGCTAGAGTTGCAGTCAGTGTTGAACTTTGTCCAGAAGCAAGTAAGGCAATACCAAAAATAGCACTAGCAGCACTCGCTCCTAACAAAGGTGAAAGTAATTTATAAGCATCTTGAATTTCTGCCACATTCTGATTACCAGAAAAATGAAACGTTGCAGCAGATACAATTAAAATTGCTGAGTTGATAAATAGTGCTAATGACAAAGCAAAAGTTGAATCAATTGTGCCAAACTTAATTGCTTCCCATCTTTTTTTAGTATTAGGTTGCCAATCACGAGTTTGCACAATTGAAGAGTGTAAATATAAATTGTGAGGCATCACTGTTGCACCTAAAATGCCGATAGCGATGTAGAGCATATCTGAATTCTGTAAAATCTCTTTCTTGGGCAGATATCCTAACAAAATCCCCCCCATATCAGGGCGGGAAAACAGAATTTCTGTTGTAAAACAGATGCCTACTGTTGCTACTAGCATTATTACTAGGGCTTCTGTATAGCGAAAGCCTTTATTTTGTAGGAATAGCAATACCAGAACGTCCAATGCTGTGATGCAAACACCCCATACTAAGGGAATACCAAATAAAAGTTGTAGTGCGATCGCACTTCCTAGTAGTTCTGCTAAGTCACAAGCTGCGATCGCAATTTCACACAGTACCCATAAACAAAAGCTTACCCTTCGGCTGAAATAATCCCGACAAGCCTGCGCCAAATCTCGTCCTGTAGCAACTTCTAAACGTACACATAATCATTGGAGTAATATCGCCATCAGATTCGACAGCAGGATCACTGTTAATAGAGCATACCCAAACTTTGACCCCCCAGCGATGTCTGTTGCCCAATTTCCAGGATCAATGTATCCTACAGAAACCAGATACCCTGGCCCTGTATAAGCCATCATCTTGCGCCAAAAGCTGCTGCTGTTAGGGATTCTAATACTGCGGTGAACCTCTGGTAAACTAGGTTTGTTTTCTGGTGGAGTCATTTACTTTGCCGTTAAATATCCTCATATTTTTTTCATAATCCTATAAAATAAACATCAACCTTTGGGCGAGTAGGATTAATACGCTTGGGAATATTTGGGGCATTGGTAAAGACCTTGAAGATAGATAAAATAGAAGCGGCAATAGAGCGATCGCACTAATAAATTACAGTAGATTCGCTGGTAATAGTAGAGCAATTCCTTCTAATTTGTTGGAAAGTCCTAATAGTGAAAGTAATTCTCGCTATATTAAAATAAACCGCAAAAACCTGTGGCTACTGTATTAAAATCTCACCGGGCATCAAGAAAGCGTAAACATTCAACGCATCCTCTCCAGCGCTTCCTTGAGTATGGACACCAGTATCGTAAACAAATTTGGCTAGCGACTACTTATTCTACCCTCAATAAATTTTTCGACTTAGCACCACCCGGCTTAATTGGCGTCGCGGTGGATGTGGTAGTCAAGCAGCAAGATTCCATAATTGCCCAGTTAGGGGTACGCGATGTCTTTCAACAATTTTTGATTATTTCCTTCCTCACCGTCATCATTTGGATACTAGAATCTGTTTTTGAGTACGCCTACGCTCGACTTTGGCGAAATTTGGCTCAAAATATTCAGCATGATTTGCGTTTGGATGCATACAAACATTTGCAAGAGTTGGAATTGGCTTATTTTGAAGAACGCAGCACTGGCGGTTTAATGTCTATCTTGAGTGATGATATTAACCAATTAGAGCGGTTTTTAGATAGTGGAGCGAATGATATTATCCAAGTTTCCGCAACTGTTCTAATTATTGGGGCTGCTTTCTTTATTTTGGCTCCAAGTGTAGCGTGGATGGCTTTGTCACCGATGCCATTTATCCTCTGGGGTTCCTTTGCTTATCAACGACTACTTGCACCTCGTTACGCTGATGTGCGCGAAAAGGTAGGTTTCCTGAATTCGCGTTTGTCAAACAATATTAGCGGAATTACTACTATTAAAAGTTTCACCGCCGAAGCTTATGAAGCCTCTCGTTTGGAATTAGATAGTGAAGCTTATCGCCGGAGTAACTCTAAAGCAATTACTCTTTCTGCTGCTTTTGTACCGTTAATTCGGATGCTGATTTTAGTCGGTTTTACAGCATTACTCTTATATGGCGGGATGGCAGCAGTTTCTGGAAAAATGTCTGTAGGTACTTACAGCGTATTAGTATTTTTAATCCAGCGATTGCTGTGGCCTTTAACAAGATTAGGCGAAACATTTGACCAATATCAACGGGCAATGGCTTCTACTAATCGAGTCATGAATTTGTTGGATACTCCTATCGCTATTCATACAGGTGATGTGGCGTTACCTGTGAATGAAGTGCGCGGTGAAGTCCAATTTAAAAATGTTTATTTTGCCTATAAAGACAGATTTCCAGTAATTAAAAATTTGTCTTTGGATATTCCGGCGGGAAAAACCATTGCAATTGTCGGTTCAACTGGTTCTGGTAAAAGCACTTTAGTCAAACTTTTGTTGCGGTTATACGAAGTGCAAACGGGAAGCATTACTCTCGATGGCATTGATTTGCAAAGTTTGAATTTACAAGATTTACGCCGTTGTATTGGTTTAGTGAGCCAAGATGTTTTTCTATTTCATGGCACTGTAGCAGAGAATATTGCTTATGGTAGCTTTGAGAATACAGAGCAAGAAATTATCACGGCGGCGAAGATAGCCGAGGCGCACGAATTTATTATTGATCTGCCCCAAGGTTATGAGACAATTGTGGGGGAAAGAGGACAAAAGTTATCTGGTGGACAAAGACAACGGATTGCGATCGCCCGTGCAGTCTTGAAGAATCCCCCCATTTTGATTTTAGATGAAGCGACCTCAGCAGTGGATAATGAGACAGAAGCAGCAATCCAGCGATCGCTCGAACGGATTACAGTAGATAGAACTACAATTGCGATCGCTCATCGTCTTTCCACTATCCGCAATGCCGATTGCATTTATGTCATGGAACATGGGAAATTAGTAGAGTCGGGAACCCATGAGCAATTGCTGGAGAAAGATGGAATTTATTCCGGCCTCTGGCGTGTACAGTCAGGTTTGAGATAACTTTCGCGCAAAGTTTTGTGTCTTCATTACGAATTATTTATGTTTTTTGGTAATAGTCAACCAGAATCAGGTGATACTAAGTGGCGTCGCCAGTTGGATAAGTTTGTCAAAGCAAATCAGCAAGAATTGGCGGCGCTGTTTTGGGGATTGTGGTTAGCAAATGGTGACAGTCAAGGTACTGTTGGTATTGATTTGCAACCAACGCCGCATTTTGTTTATTGTCCGAAAGAGCAGATAGAGAATTTAAATATTAGAGTTGAAAATCGGCTGCAAGAAATTTTAGGAATTGTCGAGAATCACAAGCCGGAAGTGGAGGTTGTGATGATTGGGATTGGGAAAGGGGAAATTAAATTAATTCAGTTTGCACCGGAACCACCACCACCAATTTGTTTTGAGGAAGTTGGGAAGGATGTGGATGGGTTATTGGATGTGCTGGAAGAGAGGATGAGGGAGGAGATTCTTTTTTAACGCAGAGGGACGCGGAGGGAAGCGCAGAGGAAGGCGGAGGAAGAGAAAGAATTCTGCGCTTATTGTTTAGTTCATGGCTTTGTGGAAATCTGGGTAAGTTAGATTTTGGGCACAATGCCAGATAATGTTAAATACGGCTTCGTAGCAATATGAATTGTTTTTGTAGAACTGTTTACTTAGATAGTCTTTTAAGCTTATGACTACTTGTTCAAACATTGGTAACATTAATACCAATGTACTGGCTTTAAAATCTCAAATCCAAAATTGGTATTACCTACGCACTTGGCCGCTAAATCCAGCTGCTTTAAACTGCTTCAGCTTCAACGGAGTAGGCTGATTCGCAGGTACAGAAATTCTCAATTCAAAATCGCTAATGCCTGGTGGCACTTCAGCAATAGAACCTAAGCGAGTGCGGTTTTGCATTACTGAGTCATTATTGGCATCATAGATGCGTCCAAAAATATCTGCGTCGTAGACTGTTTTATAAGTGCCATTTTCTGCTTTGCCAATGACAAGAAAACAATTAGCAGCCGCGCTACCACTACTGGTAACAGCCCCTTGTGCTAGTTCTGGTGGGCACTCTTTATAGGAAACATCAAATAATCTAATCTGTGTCAGTGCTACAGCAGGGGGAATGCTCACCCACGATAGAAAGGTGATGAGACAGGAAATAAAAACGACCGTGAGTGAGCGCAAGCGCATAAAAGACTCCGTGACTTAATCTAGCAATATGTAACTTATAATTTCAGCTTAACTGAATTTAACTACAAGGAATTGAAGACTTTAATTTAACCTTTGTAATAATTAGGGAAATAAACCCTTAATTGCTATTAACTTATGACTCCAGATGAGATTGAAGCATCTATGCTCGCAGCCTTTAATGATTGTGATGCAGCAAGCTGTCCTCTCACTGACACACAGAAAGAGATATTACTGCAAGTCGTGGAGCAAATTCAGGGAAATTCTACCTCTAGAGCATCAGCTATTGCTAATCCCTTAGACGAACTTACCTCAGAGGAGTTAGAAGCATTTTTACAATTTGTTAAGGATGAAGAACAACGCAACCGCACTTGGAAAGTGCAATTACTCAACGACTGGCTACTGCAAAATGACTCTGGAACAGTACAATTTATTCGGCAACGCTATGGTTTACAGTGGTTGAATCGTGTAGAGTCATATCATTTTGATAAGTATTCTTATTTTGAGGATGCACTAAAGCTAAGAGTAGGCGATCGCATTGAAGTTTCCAATGCACTATGGGAATGGGTGCAAGAAGATGGCCCTTGTAAGCGCGAATGGTTTCCCTGTATGGTGATCAAGGTCGAGGAAATTAGCAACGCTGATGATACCTCTACTAACTGTGTCGTCCGCTTCTTCAACGGCGCTGAGTATGAAATTCAAGGCATTTACGAATGGAATCGCTATAACTGGCGCTGGCCACAGAAGGAGTCAGAAGTTAGAATTGCTGAGTAAAACTTAATGAGCCTTTGAACTCCGTTAATGAGCCTTTGAACTCCATTAATGGCCTTTGAACTCCGTTAATGAGTCTTTAAGCTCTGATACCAATTCTGTATGAAGATGCACATAATCAGTCCCCCCTTTACAAGGGGGGACGGCGTAGCCGGGGGTAAATATATGCAGCTTCACAAAGAAACGGTATGAGTGTACTGTACTTTAATTAAAATTATTGCTTAAACAACGCCCAAGCCAAAAACCTCTCGGTATAATATAACGCTAATTGATTGCTCACACCGTTGAAGACGGCATCAAAAGCGTGTTCTGCCCAAGGAATCTCTAGAAAAACTGCAGTATTACCAGAATCATGTAAACGTTCATACATTTGTCTGCCAAATCGCGCTTCTACTAAATGATCGCGACTGCCGTAAATTAATAAAGTTGGCGGTAAAGGGTGCGTCAAATAATTTATTGGTGAAGCAATTTCATACTGATTAGGCAATTCTTCTAAAGAACCACCGAGAAATGCTTTTAAAACAGCGCGGGTGTTAATAGGATCGGGATTTGGTGGTGTTTTGTATCCCTCCGTTAAATTAACAGGCCCGTAATAGTTCACTACACCACGAATCGGTGGTGCATCTGGTTGATAAGCCGCTAACATTGCTAGGTGCGCTCCCGCAGAACGGCCTAAAAGTACCATCCGTTCTCGATCAGCTTCATATTCTGCTGCATGTTTGCGAATAAAATTTAGGGCTGTACGCACATCATCTAACTGAGCTGGAAAACGATGTTTAGGTGCATGTCGATAAGCGATCGCAAATACTGTATATCCCTGATGAGCGATATATTGATTAAACTCGGAGTTTGCATGAGGGTTGCCATATTGCCAAGCTCCACCATAAATTACTACCACTGCTGGATATTTCCCAACCTCTGAGGGTTGGTAAACTTCCATTTTTAAAGGCACTCCTCCAGGAGAAGCAAAGAGAATATCTTTTTGATGACGGGTTTTAGCTGGTGCAATACCCCCGAAAAAATTAACTAAATCAAAGGGATGCGTTTGCATCTTTGCCTTTACTTGGGCTGGAATTTGCTCTAGATAATTTGCTCCGAGTCCTTGTTTCATCGCTTTAGTCATCTGCATTTGAGTTGGTGGAATATTCACTAGCACCCATGCACAAATTAGCAATCCTATTAAACTAAAAATACAAGCTAAACGTTGTAATTTACGGCGACGTATGTAGAAAAAAGCAAGTGATAAAGAGAGCAAATTTAATAACAATAACCAAGGACTCACTTCTGGCGCTCCTACTGCTAGGTTGAGTAAAAACATATTTGGAGCCGGAAGAATAATCCAAGAACTAAGAAATAGGCTTGCAAAACTCAGTAAGAATGCAAGCCATGATAAAACTATTTTGGCTTTAAGAAACATATATGAATTGACCTAATGCATAAATAAATTCCTCATCATCACTCAAAGTGAATTGAGAAAAACTTATATAGATTCCCAAATCAAAGCACCCAGCTATCCACGTCTAATCGGTAAAATACGTACCCTAGATTGAGCTTGATCAACAGTGACCAACGTACCTGACTCCAGTAAGGACTTTGCTATACACCTTGCATAATTCGAGAAAGGTAGTCAACTATTATTTGGGCAGACAATTGACGACCAAGCTCATTCATGTGTACTGAATCACGTAGTAGCGAATCCACCTGCTTATTGTTTTGTATCAGATAATTTTCCCAAGCTGTCATCAAATCAATAATAGCAACTTGTCTATTATTTGCTACCTGCAACAAAGCATTGCGATGTACCAGCCCATCATTTTTTTTCTCATACCAGCTTCGCAAATGTGGGCTGAGTAGTAAAAAATCAGTTTTTTGAGAAAATTTCTTTGTAATGTCAATGATACGCAAAAGGGGAGAAGATAAGTATTTTGGATTATTACTGATAGCCATACATATAACTAAGTCTGGTTGATGGTTAATAATGCGCTGTTGTACTTGAGATTGTAATTTTAGCCAGCTTATACCACCCTTACCAGTGAATTGCATATTGATATGAGTTTTAGGAAATCTACGCTCTAATAATATATCTAAAAAGGAATTACTTAGGTCATTGGCAATGCTATCCCCCAGCAGCACTATATTAAGATTTCCACCATATTTCAGCTTTTTAATAGTATTAGGTAACAGTTGCTTTTCACGAGCCTCTAGCGGCTTATAATCTATGGTTCGTACTTTGCCATAAACAAGTTCTACCCATTTACCAACATCTTCACGAGTAACTGGTGTGATGCTAAGATTATCAATATCTAATGGTAATGACTGCTCCGTTAATGGTTTAAAGACAATAGAGCCTGTCACGCCAGGGAATTTTGTTTGAAAGTAAAATTCTTGTTTTGTCCATTCTTGTGCTGCATTAATTAATGAAGAGTGATCACCCCCAATCAATGCTCCATATTGGTTATAGAACAATATTGTCCAGTAATTTGGTTGAGGTGATTTGGCAAAAAAACTTACTTTATAATACTGGTTCGGTTTTACAAGGAATGGAGGGGATTCCCAGCCACCATCTACAGCTATATCCTGATGTTTAACTATAGACAGGTGATGTTTGCCAGAATATGATCCTGTATCAGACCAAATAAGATTTTTGCCATACTCGCCCGCTCCAACATTAGTCCAGCCTGCCGCAAACATTTCTGTTTCAAAATCAGTGGTGAAAATTGACTTAATTTCTGCCCAACCTGGTGTTACAATCAGCCAGTAGATTAGAAGAGCAAGCCCAAGAAACTTTATGGTTCCAGCAATACTGACTTTAGTTTTAGATACTATACTCATTTGATGAAGATATTTTTCATTCTTACTAAGACGATAATACTGCTTGAAAAAGCAAATGTTCTTTTGTCCATTAAAAAATAATTCGTCAGTTTTCAATAATTAGTATAGTATTAAGCTGCGTAAGAGATTTCTCCATCAACCCAAACCCAAATGCTTTTGCAACGCTTGGCGCATCACTTCTACAGGTACAGTTTCCTGCTGCAACCAAATTTTTAATGCTGCTACTCCTTGTTGAACTAGCATTTCTAATCCATCGATCGCAATTGCGCCTTGTTTTTCTGCCTGCTCTAGAAATTGCGTCGGTTTAGGTATATATATTAAATCGTAAGCGATCGCACCCTTTGGTAAATTTGCTATTTCCTCTACACTCAAAGGCGACTCATTAACCTTGGGATACATACCTATGGGGGTTGTGTTTACCAGCAGATTAGCTTGGGGAATTAGCTTTGGTAATTCTTCCCATTGATGAACCTGTAGATTTTCACTTATGGGTGAATTGTTCCAACTATTGCCAAATTCCTGTAATCTCTGCACATTACGCCCGACAACATGAATTTTCGCAAAACCTAGTTGGTGACAACCTGCTACAACTGCTCTCGCTGCGCCACCATTGCCTAAAATTACTGCTACCTTCTGACTCCAATCTTGCTTATATGTCGTCTGCAAAGGAGCGATAAATCCTTCTATATCTGTGTTTGTCCCCACCCATTGATTATTTTGGCGACTAACAGTATTCACTGCGCCTATAGCTTGAGCAAGAGGGGTAATTTCTGAAAGCAGAGGCATGATTGCCTGTTTATGAGGTATTGTCACACTAAAACCGACAACCCCAATAGCTGCCAAACCTGCGATCGCTATTTCTAAATTCTGTGGTGCTATAGGAAAGGGAAGATAAACATAATCTAATCCCAAATGAGCGATCGCAGCATTATGCATCGCTGGCGAGAGCGAATGCTCCACCGGATGTCCAATTACCCCTAATAGCTTAGTTTTGCCTGTAATTAATCTTTCTTTAGTCATTAGTTATTAGTTATTAGTTATTAGTGATTCCCCCCCAACCTTCCCTGCTCCCCCACTCCTTGGACTAGCCTACAATTATTAAAAGCTACTTAACAATTCTTTGAATCATGCAGGCAACTACAGCCGCCTCTACAACCCCAATTCCTGGTAAATATTGGCAGTGGCGCGGGCACAACGTTTACTATGTGCGTGCGGGAGAGAAGCAAGTGCAACGTCCGCCCTTGCTTTTGGTACATGGATTTGGTGCTTCCACAGACCACTGGCGCAAGAATATCACAGGATTGTGTCAAGATTTTGAAGTATTTGCGATCGATCTTTTGGGATTCGGGCGATCGGCAAAACCGAAATTGCAGTATAGCGCCGACTTGTGGCGTGACCAACTCCATGATTTTATCAGTGAAGTAATTGGTCAAAAAGCAGTATTAGCAGGTAATTCCCTTGGTGGCTATGCTTGCTTGTGTGTCGCAGCACAACGTCCCGACAGTGCGGCTGGTTTAGTTTTGCTCAATAGTGCAGGGCCTTTTAGCGAAAGTCAGCCGACATCTGAGCCGGAAGCTTTACAGTCAGAAGTTCAGCCTCCCAAACAACCCGCTACTTTGCAGAAACTTCTTGGTGACGGCACTAAGTGGATTTTTCAACAACCTTTAGCCCAGTCTTTGTTATTTCAATACGTGCGACAAGGTTGGGTAATTCGCCAAACTTTAGAAAAAGTTTATCTTGACAAAAGTGCAATTACAGATCAGTTAGTAGAAGAAATTGCTCGCCCTGCTTACGATCCTGGTGCAATGGAAGTATTTGTGTCAGTCTTTAGCACTCCTCAAGGGGAAAAAGTTGATCTGCTACTAAAGCAATTAACTTGTCCATTGTTAATGTTGTGGGGAGAAGCTGATCCTTGGATGAATGCTAGAGAACGTTCCCAGAAGTTTCGTCAATATTATCCTGAACTTAGAGAACACTTCCTAACAGCCGGTCATTGTCCCCATGATGAAATACCTGATAAAGTAAACCAACTTTTAGGCGATTGGGTTTTGTCTATTACTAAGTGACCACATCCTTTGTAAGGGTGCAGCAATGCTGTGCCCTTACAGCATGGTCTATTTGCGTAGTTTACCGCCGTAGGCATCGCAGGAGAATTAAGAAAAGCCTGAAACAAGGTATTTTTATAACAATCCCTGTAATTCGGCGAATTTACGCAAACGTGGTAAACACTGGCGCTGATAAAAACTGCTTAATGTCGGAATTGACAGCCCAAATTCTTCAGATAATTCTTTCCAGCTAACTTCTGGGGGTAGGCGTTTGAGAATTAATACCTGACAATTCACATCTGGACGCCCTTTAATGTAACTACTGCACAGTTCTCCTTCAGAATCAGTCTTAGCCCATATCTCCAAGTCTTCCAGAATGGGAGGTGGTTGGGGGGTAGCAGGGAGGTTATCTACAGGATCAATGGTTTCACATGTTCCACCCGATGTAGACTGACGAACCCAAAGAGGGATTGTTATGGCTTGTTCCCGGTTCTGGTTAATGTAAAAGTCTTGTAGTCTCCGTTTTAAGTAAGCATTTAGCCAGGTGATGACACTGCCATAGGTGGGGTCATAGGTTTGACCTGTCAAACCTTCACAAACATTGCGGCAAAAATACAACCAAGTTTGTTGTAGTGCATCTTGATAATAAGGGGTACTTTCTCTCCAGAGTTTACTTGCTGTCAAGCGAATAATTTGCGTTAGCAGCTTTTGACGCTGAGGACTTCCAGATGGGTGTTCACAGGCTTCGCTAACTAAGTAGCGTAGCTGTTCATCAAATTGAACCATGAGAATCTTGGCGAAGAAAGCAAGAATATCTTAGTATTGCGTATAACAACAGTCTAAATAATTTTCGTCAAGATTTATTCATTGGGCATTGGGCATTGGGCATTGGAAAAGAGGACAAGGGGCAGTTCTTGCAGGGAGAAAAGGGGAAAAAGAACCTGCATCAAGCCTTTCACTTCCCTTTGCTCCCTATTCTCCTCAATCTAATCCAAACCAGGATTGGACATTTTCCAACCAAGAATATGTGAGATTTCCGACACTCAGCTTCATTTTTTTGCGAATATCTTGGATATTTCCGTTGGTTAATTTAGCTAGAGTCTGCGCTTCTTCTTCAAAACGTTTGGGCAAAGACTGTTTGTACTTCTTACCTGCCTCACACTTGAGTTCCCCTTCAAATGGATATTGCAAAACATAACGCCCTTGGAATGATTCACGGTTGGCAGTTGATAGGAACATCAAGTCTTCAGGGAATGTGTCGCGGGTGTAGCGGACATGCAGACGGGAGATGAAGACGTTACTGTTAAAAGGGGGAGGAACAAACTTGCGGATTGGTGTAACCTTAGTTTGCTTACTTAGAGAATTATCATTTAGCCAAAATACGCCTGCTTCCTTGAGTTCCTCTTGGGTAAGGGGATCGGCAGAACAAGGATCGCAACTACCCATGTCCCAAGCGTATTCCAAAAAGCCGACTCTCTTGCCTTCTTTGGTGTAAGCGGTTTGGAACAGGGATTTGTAGAATTCACCAAATTCATCTTTGATAAACACGGGAAGATTGACGTTGGAGGGGATTTTCACCGTCCGATAGTTAGTGAGTTGTGCTTCTCCTTGAGGTGAGAGGATATAGACAATTAAATCCTGCTCTGTCGTAGCATTAATCATGCCTAAACGAATTGGCAGCATGAACTTGGGTGATTGATAAGAAATTTGTAGCGGACGGAGGAACTGATAGCCAGATTCCTCAAATTTATCCAAGTTGACTTTAGCAACAAAGAATTTCATTGAGGAACGGATATAGGGCTGAAGTAACTGTTTCGCCCCTTGAGGGATTTTGTAGCCATTATTTGTCAGCCAAGTTTCCAGTCCGCCAGATTCTTTAGCACTAAGGATCACGATGTCGTATTCACCCACGTTGAAACGCGCTTCTACCGTCACACCCAAACTGCCATCGCTTCTCTGAACTTCTGCAATATTATCTACTGCTGCTGCTGAGAAATTTATTATGCCTCTGTTAAATAGTGGTAGTGGGGCACAAGGATCTGGGTCAAAATATTCCACCAATCGCGGCGCACTAAAAGCATCTAGGCGCTCGATAACATTGGGTAGGGCAACGCGAACTTGCTCTTTTTGCAGCACTGTTGGCACTGGTACTACGATCGCAAAATCTTTGACTTCGCCTTGGTAGTCATTTGCCATCGTCAAGACGGTGCGATCGCCATTCCGTGCTATCACCACCTGAGAAGCTTTGTTATACAGCTTCGTATCAGCTTTAGCTACATAAAATCCACAAAATGCCCAAGCTGCGGGTGCGAAGCAAAATACAGCGACAATTGTCAACAGTAATGGCGTTAAAAGTCGAAAAATCTTCATTTTTTATACCTCTATATTAAATGCTGATTTAGGAGCTAGCAGCTAGGAGTTGGGAGTGCTGAGTAAAAGTTCTCCCCCTGCTCCCTCTGCTTCCTTATCTCCCTCATTTCCCCTTTGCCAAGAAAATCGTGGGGCTAACCAGAGAACATCTAGCAGAATGCTCAACGGGGCAAGGATAAATAGTGCCCAGAAAACTGCGGTGGGAATAAAGAAATAATTCCGCAGGATGAAAGTTAATCCAGCAATGCAAGCTGCCCAAACTACCCGCCCAATTCGAGAATTGGGAATTGATCGCGGATCTGTAATCATAAATAAAGCGAACAACAATAACGAGCCGCTCATCAACCGATGCCAGTAAACATCCCAAGTCCAACCCAGCCAGAGATTGCGAATCGCTTCTAGTAAGGAATAGCTACCCAAAAAAGCGGCTGTGGTGTCCCAGCGACCAATGCGCTGCAAAACCATGCCGCCAGTCCCGGCAAATAAGAGCGCATACCACCACTCTTCACCCCACTGTCCCGGCGAAACCCAAGCATCGGAGGTGAGAACCAAGGCAGAAATAATGCCAAAATTAGCAGGGTTGAAGAAATGCTTATCACCGAATTTGAAGAGAAATTTACTAGCGATCGCAGTTACTGCCGCTAAAGCCATTGTCGTCCAGTGATCAGCCCGCAACAGTAAACTGAGTCCCAGTGAGGTAATTAAAGCACTGCGAAGATTCGTAATTTGTCCCTTGTTGTTTGCCAATGACCAATGACTAATGACAAATGACAATATCGATTGGGTTAGTAAACAAGTAGCGATTAATACCCCAATCAACTCTGGTCGCAATGTCCAGTCTCGTGTACTGATTCCCAAGACTAGGAACAAGCCCAGAAATGAAATTTGATAATCTCGTATATCTTTGAACAACATTAACTTTTCATGCAGTGTTTATTCGTAGATTTTTCCTGAATTTAGACGAGTACCAGGTCAAAAAGTATTGCTCTTAGAGATTTTTTACAAAATATGATTTTGGAGTGGTGATTGCCATACCCAAGCGATCGCTCTGATGGTTGAAACTATAAGGAGGGCTTATACCTGGAACTCTGTGTTTGTACAGTAAGTTCTAGATATAAGCGAATTAAGCTATGGTTCCCACGTTTAACAGTTATCAACATTAAGTAATCAGTGTATTTATGCAAGATTACGCAAAAAAGAAAAAACTTTATGCAACTAGCTCCCCTGTTCCCAATTTTCTACCGCATTCTCCAGCCGAGTTTTCCCAACTGCCTTTGGGCTGGAAATCCCCATACTAAAGCGATCGCCCTAACTTTTGATGATGGGCCTCATCCTCAATACACACCGGAAGTATTGGCAGTGTTAGACCGTTATAAGATTACAGCGAGTTTTTTTTGGTTGGGTGTTTGCGTCAACCGTTCACCAGCCATTGCCAAAGCCGTTAGCGATCGCGGACACTGGATCGGATTGCATGGCTACGATCATCGCTCTTTTGCCATGCTTTCTCCAAATGACCTGAAGGACAGTTTAGAAAAAACCCAAGTTGCCATCTACAATGCCTGCAACCTGCAACCTGAACAAGTGCGAGATGTCCGCCCCCCCAATGGTTTATTTACGCCTGCTACTTTAAAACTGTTCTCTCAGTGGAATTACCGTCCAGTTATGTGGACTGTTGTACCAGAAGACTGGGTACGACCAGGTGTAACTACTGTGGTAGAGCGAATTATGCAGCAGGTCAAAAATGGTTCGCTGATTGTTTTACATGATGGTGCTTGCGGTGGACAAGATGTTGCTGCCACAATCCAAATTCTCATTCCGAAACTGCTACAACAAGGCTATGAGTTTGTGACTGTTGATACTCTATGGCAGCAAGCTAAGACTAATCATTGATTGTTACACGTTTAAGGATAGATAAAGTTAATAATTAGCTCTAAATCAGGCTTTTTTATAAATTACGGGAGTATCAGCCACTAAAGGCTGATATCCCAATGGCTTATGCTAATTCCTAAAGTTGATGAGAGGCTAGAAAAGCTTGGACTTCAGCATCTGTTGGTTGAGAAGCGATCGCACCTGGTTTAATGGTAGTGAGTGCCCCAACAGCACTGGCATAAGTGACGATGCGTTTTGCGGTTTCAGCATCCCGCAAGCTGTGGATGCCATGCTGACTCAATTGGTGGATGAATCCTGCTAAAAAGCTATCCCCTGCCCCAGTCGTGTCAACTACGGGAATGGAAAAGGAAGGTAATTTGCCTTCGTTCTCACCCAGACAGTAGGCGCAACCGTTTTCCCCATCTGTTACTAGCACCCCTTCAATTGAAGCTAGACGGTAAGTGATGGCTCCAGGATCTGCGGTTTCAAATAGCCATTCAGCTTCTTCTTTGGAGAGTTTCAGGAAATCGACTCGCTTAAATAATTCTGGAATTTTTTGATGAGCTATATTTGGCTCGTCCCAAAATACAGGACGCCAGTTCACATCCATCACAATCTTCAAATCGTAATGTTCTGCTAACTCTAGGGCGCGGTGAATTGCCACTTCACTTTCAGGATAGGCTAATTCTAAAGTACCCAAAACCAGAAAATCTGCGTCTTCAAACAGCGAATTTGGCAATTGTTTAGCTTGTAGGCGAGTATCAGCAAATTCTGCGGTGTCATACTGACCAAATCCGGCGAAAGTGCGATCGCCTGCTAGATCCCGTGTAACATAAACTTGCCGCGTTGGTGCTGTAGGATGGCGTTGTACCCCCGTCGTTTCTACACCTACATCTTGTAATACCTTGACCAGTGCATTCCCTGGTTCATCTTCACCAACGGCTCCGATAAATCCTGCTGGCGTCCCCAGCTTGACTAAAGCACAGGCTACGTTAGCTGGTGCTCCTCCGGGATACGGAGTCCAGGATTTTACTTCTTCCAGCTTTAGCCCCAATTGATCGGCTAAACAATCAAACAAAACTTCACCGAGGCACAAAACACGGGGATTGCTCATTTTATTTTAGATTTTAGATTTCGATTTTGGATTAGTAATTTACAGTATAAAATCTACAACAATTTTTGCTAATCTGTCGCCAGCCCTTCATAGAATTAAATGGCAATTTTTACTACTCCAGAACATCTATATGCTTATGAATATCGTCTAAATACTATAAGTATTAACACTAAATTTATATACAATTTTTAGTATAATAAAATACTTTGCCAATAAGATAGTTTATATTTTTGCCAATTTTAAATCCAAAGAAAATATTGACAATTGGATTACTGCTAAAACTTGAAACCCCTCCCAACAAAAGAATCTTCTAGAATTAGAAAGAGTGATTAAGTACATATACCAAGGGAGGATAGAAATAGTCATGGCTGGTGGCAAGTCTGAGACCCCCGTTAGTCTGTCAGACAGAGAACTGCAAATTATCGACTTAGTAGCCGCTGGCTTAACTAACCAAGAGATTGCAGGAAAACTGGAGATTAGCAAGCGTACAGTTGATAACCATATCAGTAATATTCTTACCAAGACCGAGACAGAAAATCGAGTAGCTCTTGTTCGCTGGGCTTTACAGTGGGGCAAAGTCTGTTTGAATGATGTCAATTGCTGTACTCTGCCTAAGCAGATCGAATAAACGATTTATTTAGTAGCAAGGTAATTGCTCTGGTCTGGTATAATTGCAAGCCAATCTTGAAGTTTACTGATTATTTCCCTCTTCACGCCTAAGTTTTCAGTGTGAACACTCTACCAAAAGTTCCGAGTCCTTCACTCAGCCGGAGTTGATGTTAGTGGAGCCAGCTGACCCTCGGACTCGGAAACTATAAAAGATCAGAATTTCTTATTAAGCAGAACAGATGTAGGAATGGGGAGATGAGGTAGCAGGGGGAGCAGGGGGAGTAGGGGAAGCAGGGGAAGAAAAATTATGACCAATGCCCCTTATGACTGCTGAGTGGGAAGCAAGCGATAGGGTGTAAGGGGGAAGTGAAAGGCTTAATGCAGGTTCTTTTTCCCCTTTACTCCCAGCAAGAACTGCCCCTTGTCCTCTTTTCCCATGCCAATGCCCAAACTCAAAAATCATCCACAAAAATTAGCAACAATTCAGTGGTGCAAGCGTTACATTTGAAAGAAATCTATGTTGCCCCATCGCCTTTGGGAGCAGTGTTCCAATGAATACTTCCGCTTCTTTTGAGGGTAGCTCGTCTCCCTTTAAATTTTTGAACTTTGATTTTACGACACCTGTATCTGAGAAAATTCCGAGTCTTGAAGACCGATTTTCAGAGTTTCCGCAACCCACACAAGATGCCGACCTACTCAAACAGCTATCGTTTATTCCAGGGTTGAAAGAAATCCTGATGATACGGCAGGTTCACGCTTTAGAACACGCTACTGTTTGGGTTCTTAGCGAATCAAAAAGTGCCTATCCTGCCAAAGGTGAACCTACTAACGTTCAATTAGATAACGAACTATTAGGCGGTTTGTCTACTGAGCAGGGATTCTATCTCTATGGTGAGGTGAATATTAGTGATTTGCGGCGTGCGGTCATACTTGCTCGACATCGCCTCACCAGTGGAGAATGGGATTTGGCTGTACATCCCCGTTGCGGCACAAATTTATCAGTAGCAATGCTCTTAACAGCTGGACTAGCTGTCGGTGTGCATTTGTTACTACCATTTCGACCAATCGAGCAAATAATAGGTTTGGGGTTAGCAGCAACGACAGCCGCCGAACTTGCACCTGATTTAGGTTCTATAGCACAGCGTTACTTAACAACTGCCATTCCTTTTAACCTAACAATTGACAATATTATCCGTACACGCGATGTTTGGGGGCGTGAGGCACATTTTGTTAAAGTGGGCTGGCAAGAGTAATCTTATGGAATCAAAACCACGCACCTTCAAAGAAACCGCTAAAGAAACAACTCTACTGTTTGCAGGGGGCGCTGGCGCTGGACTAATCATCTTTGCCCTGTTCGGCGGTTTATGGCACGTCACTCACTTTTGGTGGGTGATGGCAGCAACTACAATGTTCTGCGGTTTATTAGCCGTAGTATTCCGTCAAAACTTCCAGAAGATGTTACATGCTTTGATGGATAATGCTCCCTGGATGTAAGAACACAAGGTTAAATATTTCTTTAAAAATTATGAGAAAACTTTACTTCTTACTCCCCGGTACAGATGGTAAATTTGCCTGTGGTGGTCTTTGGGCTGAGTTAAAAGCCCTTAATTTGGTTCAGCAGTTCTGTAGTGCTGATGTTGTAACTTACCGCCAACGAGAAAAAGGTAAGCTTTTTATTGATGATTTGTTAAAAGAGAAAAATTTAAGTGATGTAATTTTTGTCATCAGTTGGGGATTTGATATAGCTCAACTCGTGGCTAAACTTAAGCAATACAATGTTGTTTACCATGCACATAGTGCAGGTTATCCATTTAGGCTACCCGCAAGTATTCCGATCGTCACTGTTAGCCGCTATACAATGGGATATTGGGGAGAAAAATCGCCTAACTCTCTGATTTATTATTTACCCAATCAAATTTCTAATGAGTTTCAAAATTTAGGGCTGGAACGGGATATTGATGTTTTAGTTCAAACTCGGAAATCTTCTGAGTATTTAATTAAAGGATTGATTCCAGCGTTACAAAAACGTTGTAAAGTATTGGTTGTTGATTCATACATAGAGGATTTACCTGGACTATTCAACCGAGCTAAGGTTTACTTATATGATTCGGCTGAGTACTGGGCGCAACAGCGTGTCAGCGAAGGATTTGGTCTACAACCAATGGAAGCTCTTGCCTGTGGTTGTCAAGTATTTTCTAGTGTCAACGGTGGACTGGCTGATTACTTAGACCCTGGATTTAATTGCTATAAAATTGCTGGATATTCACAAGAATATGATGTCCAACGTATTCTGAAGGTCATTGATTCTTCAGTAGCTTTTAGTTTATCTGAGGAGTTTTTGGCTGAATATCGAACTGAAAATATTATTAAGCGTTTCCAAGTTATTCTGAATGAGTTAAATGAATTTTTTGACCACAAATTACAGCAGCCATCTAATATTAAGAGTTTGACGAGAATACGTGTGGCAAAATTACTTGCTCAGAAAATATATGGGAAGCTGAAGAAGAAATATTTTACGTAATATAAAAGAACCGCAGAGGCGTACAAAGATCACAGAGACAAGAGAGGAAATGGAATGAGTCGGCGGTTATTAGTTACTGGGGGTGCGGGGTTTATTGGGGCAAATTTTGTCCATCATTGGTGTCAGGTTTATCCAGATGACCGGGTGGTGGTGTTGGATGCGCTTACCTACGCGGGAAATCGTCTGAATTTGGCGCTGGTTGAGGGAAGAGAGAATTTTCGGTTTGTAGAGGGGGATATTTGCGATCGCACCATCATAGATGAGTTATTATCAACCGAAAATATAGATTCCATCGCCCATTTTGCTGCTGAATCTCATGTTGATCGTTCAATTCTTGGGCCGGCTGCTTTTGTGCAAACTAATGTCGTAGGAACTTTCACGCTGTTAGAAGCTTTTCGGAAACATTGGGAAGCAAAAGCACAGCCATCTGATTATCGTTTTCTACACGTTTCTACTGATGAAGTCTACGGTAGTCTGGGCGCAGATGACGCAGCTTTTTGTGAAACTACACCTTACGCTCCCAATAGCCCCTATTCAGCCTCGAAAGCTAGTAGCGATCACTTAGTGCGTGCTTATTATCATACTTACAATCTCCCGACAGTTATCACAAATTGCTCTAATAATTACGGCTCTTATCAGTTTCCCGAAAAGCTAATTCCCCTGATGTGTATCAACACTTTGATAGGCAAACCATTACCTGTTTATGGTGATGGTAAAAATGTGCGCGATTGGCTTTATGTGGGCGATCATTGTCGTGCTTTAGATGTGGTAATTAATCACGGTAAACCAGGAGAAACATACAATATTGGTGGCAACAATGAGGTAGAAAATCTCAACCTGGTGCAACTTTTGTGTCAGATGATGGATGAATTAGCACCTGATTTACCGATGCGTCCGGCAAAGCAGTTGATTACTTTTGTCAAGGATAGACCTGGACATGACAGGAGATATGCAATTAATGCGAACAAGATTAAAACTCAGCTTGGTTGGACACCTTCAGTAACAATTGCTGAGGGTTTACGTTTAACAGTTGAATGGTATCTCAATCATCGTGATTGGTGGGAACCTCTGCTGTCTGAGGAGTATCAAGCTTACTATCGCAAAAATTATCTGTAGAATTACCTAAGATGGGGCTAACTTTCACAAGTAATGATCTGAAATTCTTATAGGGAACTAATTTGTCATAATGTAAGCGACCAAGAATTATGCCTGGATGTCTATTTTGATTTTGAGCAAATTCTTCAATCGTTTCACAAGAAAAGGCTTTTTTACTGCTGATAATAAATTCATTTAATTTCTGAGAATTTATTAACCAGTTAGCGGCTTTTTTATTAGCTTCTTTTTCTTCCTCATTCTCTTCTAACGCATCCAAATTGTCTAAATAAGCTCCTTGATGTCCTAAAACAATATGTGCTAACTCATGCATGAGGGTGAACCAGAATGAATCTATCCGGTCATATCTCAATGTCAACGCGATAACGGGATTGCTGTTTAAATATAAGGCTGCACCATCCAAGTAGGTTTTGCTTAAATGCGGCACAATTAGAAAATGTACACCTAAATCTGCTAGCAATCTAGGAATCCGCACGATACTTTCTACTTGTTTAGCACAAGCAAGAATTTCAGGGATAGCAATCTCTATTTTCTCGCGTTCAAAACTAGCAACGGTTTGTTGCTTTGCTAGGTTCTCAACCCGTTTTACCCAAGTTATACGAGAAGTTTCCTCTGGCTCTCGATGCTCGGAACAACGGAAATTAACGGCTAACTGGAGTGTTTCATCTAAGGAAGATATGCCAAAAAAATTACAGATTTGCCGTTCTAAATCATCAATCGAATCTGTTGCTTGAATCCACTTATTTTTGATCAGTTCAGAGATGGGGGCAATTGTATATAATCGGCTTTTACGAGCTATATCTTGCTCCTTTTTTTCTTTTCCTACTAGATGAAGTTGATACTTTACTTCAAGATTTGTCCAAAACTCTGGAGAAGTACCCAAGGCTTGGGAGAGTTCGATAGCTATTTCAGGTGTAATTTGCTTGCTTCCCTGAATAATTTCATCGATACTTTGAACTGGACGTCCCATAACTTCTGCTAAATCTTTCTGTGTCCAGCCACGGGCTTCTAATTCTCGACTTAAAATTTTTCCTGGTGTTGGTACTTTTGCTGGTGCTAGCTTCTGGCTCATATTGCTGTCCCCCCTGCTGCCTTGGCTAGTGGTAGTCGGGGTGAGACAATATCCGAGCGCCTTCATGATTGAATTCACGTTTTCAAGGCGCGGGTTGCCATTACTGGATAAGGCTTTTTGCAATCCCCGGCGTGTCATGCCTATTTGCTCGGCTATCTCACTAATTCCTCGTACACGAGCAACGACGCGCAAGGATGCCAATAACGCACCAGAATCGTTCTCTTCTGCATATTCCTGAAATATCTCCGTCAAATAATTGTCGATTTCTTCCGGGTGCTTACGGAAGTACTCTTCTTCAAATTCATCAAGTGTTCTAAATTTTCTCACCGCTTAGGTACTCCTTCCAGTAAGCTTTTGCGTCTTCGATGTCCTGATTCTGTGTACTTTTGTCGCCTCCACACAGCACTACAACAATATTTTCAGCATCTTCACCGAAATAGACGCGATAACCAGAACCAAAGAACATTCGCAACTCGCTCAAACCATCTCCTATCGGCGCAACATCACCGTAATTGCCTTGTTCAAGGCGGCGTAGGCGTTGCAGGATGCGTCGTTTTCCTTGTTGATCGCGTAAATTATCCATCCACTCTGCAAACGGCTCGTAACCGTCTTGATTGGCATAGATGATAATTTCTTTTGGTTGTGCTTCTTTGCCCACTTTCAATCTCTACTTCTATTTATAGCATATGCGAACAATAATTCGCACTATTTTTCTAGAGAACCCCAAAGTTGGAATCTTCAACTACTTTCAATAAATTATTAGGCTTCCACAATTTCTCTAGATAATGACTATCCTTGAATATAAGGGAATCAGAGTAAATTGCCAGCAGGTGTCAAATGCTGCAAGCAGAACAGATATTACAAGATCGTTATCAAATCCAACGCCAACTCGGCAATAATGGAATTCGTCAAACTTGGCTAGCGAAAGATTTACAAGCCTCTGATGGCGAAAATTCGACCGTTGTGGTCAAACTTTTGGCCTTTGGTGGTACTGTGCAGTGGGATGACTTGAAACTTTTTGAGAGGGAAGCACAAATACTTAAACAGCTAAATCATCCCCGCATCCCTCGATATATAGATTATTTTTGTATCGACGATCGCACACTCTGGTTTGCCTTAATACAAGAATATATTCCTGGTGAGTCGCTCAAGGAAAAACTTGCTATTGGCGAAAGGTTTAGTGAAAAGCGAGCTAGAAAAATTGCTGTTGAGGTTTTAAATATTCTCATCTATCTACATGAGTTAAATCCAGGGGTATTGCATAGAGATATTAAACCAAGTAATTTAATCTGGGGCGAAGATAATCGGATTTATTTAGTTGATTTTGGTGCAGTTCAGGATAAAGCGGCAAGAGAGGGCGTTACTTTTACCGTTGTCGGTACTTATGGTTATGCCCCAATGGAACAATTTGGTGGTCGAGCAGTTGCGGCTTCAGACCTCTATGCACTGGGTGCGACTCTGATTCATTTGTTAACAGGAACTTCCCCTTGTGATTTACCCCAGCAAGATTTGCGGTTGCAATTTGCAGACCGAGTTAACTTGACTCCCAGTTTTGTCAGTTGGCTACAAAAGTTGATAGAACCTGCTCCAGAACAACGATTTACTAATGCCCGCGAAGCGCTGAATGTTCTCAAATCTCGTTTGGCTATCAAATCTGCAAACAAGAGTCAGCTTTTGCCGCTAAAAGAAATAATCAACAATTCTGGATGTGGGATAAATAATCACAATGAAACAGTCCCAGAGGAAATTCTCGGTTGGAATTGGGGCGCATTTCTCATGCCTTGGTTGTGGATGTGGCCAAATCAAGTGTGGTGTGGTGTGTTCTGTTTTATACCAAGATTTTCTTGGTTTCTGGCGATCGCATTCGGTGCAAAAGGCAATGAATGGGCTTGGAAAAGTAGACGGTGGAACAGTATTGAACAATTTAAAGCGCATCAAAGAGGCTGGGCGATCGCTGGTATTCTAATTGGAGGGCCGATTAGTATTATGATGTGGGTTCGAGCGATCGCTTTACTCCAAGCTGCATTTTAGTGGGGAATGGGGAGTGGGGGAAGAAGAACTGATTATTGACTTATGCCCAAAGCCGCCTTATGTCCTCACTCTCGTCTACTCCCCACTCCCCCTAGCTCCTTCTAACTACTAAGTTGCGATTCAACTACACCCACAGGACAAGATACGTTTGTCCCTCCTAAACCACAATACCCGTTAGGATTTTTAGCCAGGTATTGCTGATGGTAAGCTTCCGCATAATAGAATTCCGGCGCATCCAAGATTTCTGTAGTAATCTTGCCATAACCTGCGCTGCTAAGGGCTTGCTGATAAGCTTCGCGCGATGATTCTGCTAGTTGCTTTTGACTTTCGGAATATACATAAATTCCCGAACGGTATTGAGTGCCAGCATCATTACCTTGGCGCATTCCTTGGGTGGGATTGTGGCTTTCCCAAAAGACTTTGAGCAGTTCCGCAAAACTAATCACTTTGGGATCAAATACAACTAACACCACCTCATTGTGACCGGTTCGCCCACTACATACCTCTTCATAAGTGGGGTTGGGTGTGAACCCAGCAGCGTAACCCACTGCGGTGGTGTAAACTCCTTTAAGTTGCCAGAATTTGCGTTCTGCACCCCAAAAACAGCCCAAGCCAAAAATTACCTTCTCTAATCCATCGGGATAAGGGGGTTGTAAGGGATTTTTGTTGACATAATGAGCCGCAGGTACTGAGATAGATTGTGCCCTTCCTGGCAAAGCTTCCTCAGGTGTGGGCATAACTGCCTTTTTGCCAAATCCGAATAGTGCCATTTGATTTTGACTCTGATATATATCTTTACCTTATTTACTATTGTAAAGATTCTCGCGATCGCTTGGGGTTTTCTCAGAGTCCTAAGTACAGACTTTTACTTCAATGGGCTTTGTTAACCTTGTGGTGCTAGTCCATGTTATTTATCAATGTTATGAATACTTTTCAAGGGTAAATTGGCGTCAGAAGATACTCATGGATAAAATACCAAAAATTGATCGTCAAAGGGAGCATCAAGCAAACGAACGTACTTTTCTAGCTTGGCTACGCACTTCTATTGCATTGATTAGCTTTGGTTTTGCTATTGCCCGATTTGGTATATTTCTGCGCCAGTTGAATATTGCTATTACTCAACAAGAACCTCCGGTAAATCCATTATCCAATTCGGAAAATTTGGGTTTGGCTTTGGTAATTTTTGGAATTTTGGCTGTTGCGTTAGCCGCGTGGCGATACAATCAAGTTTTCTGGCAAATTGAACGAGCAGATTATAAACCAAATAGGTTAATGGTTTGGATAATGACCGGAGTAGTAATGATTTTGGGACTTTTCAGTATTCCTTTGCTCTTAAGTCGTGATCAAGTCCCCACTCGTTCTCCTGTTCCAATTCAACCACAGTCCCGAAATTTGCAAAGATCAACCCCAAACCTCAATGTTAAAAAAGGGAAAATTACTACTCAATACAGACAAATATTCTACAACAAGATTCCCAACTTCTTAAAGAAGTTGGGAATCTGAGCCTTAAGTAAGTCGGCGGGAAAATTTATAACTATGTAACAAAAGCTTAACCAGAGTCATGGGAGTTAAATTTAACACGGTGTGTACTGTAGTTTCCTTTTTTCCCTCTAGCTTGAACACCATCAATTACG
>NZ_JAIVFX010000018.1 GCF_020829625.1 Nostoc sp. XA010
GGAACGATGAAGATTGGCAGACACTAGCAAGAACTCCATTAATCATAGTTATGGCAGTTTTCGTTGGAGATTTAATTACTGGTTTGATTGTTCAGTAAAAAAGCTTTTTGGGTTATCAGTTATTGATGAAGAAGGCAGGAGGCAGTTCTTGCTGAGGGCAGGAGGTAAAGAAAAAAATAAGAACAAAAGGGAAAGAGAAAAGACTTATAGAATTTTCTTCCTCCAGCAAGAACTGCCCCCTAACTCCTGCCTTCATTGATAACTCTCTGTTAAATCAATAAATATGTCAAATAAACATGATTTTCGGACAGTAAATCGGATTTTAGGAGAAAGACCAAGACTAGGGCCATTCCCTGCCGATCAAATATTTGCCTGGACATTAATAGCAGTAGTCAATGTTTTTCTGTTCAATTATCTACTGAAAACAAGTTGGTTGGGTACAGGATTAAGTATTGCTTGGGGATGGGCAACATGGTGGACAATTTCTACAAATAAAGACTTTTTCGGTAAGTTCGTCAGCGTCCCTCGGATTAGTAGGGGATATATGAGATTTCAGTCAATACAACAGAAGTCGGAAGTCGGAAGTCCGGAAGTCGGAAGTCAGAAGAGAAATAAGTTCTAAGTTCTGAGTTTTAGTGAGATTTCAGTTATTAATATTATGCCAAAATCTTCTAATCAGGTTAAAGATAAATTAGGTAAAGTCGCATTAGAAAAGGAGCAGATTAGTGTTGTAAAAATGCTCACTCCCTTTGAAGATATTATCCATTTAGCGGGCATTTGTGACCTCAACTTAGGAGGTAGACAGGGCGTAGGCGCATTAATTCTCAAAAAAGGTGAAAATATTCAAATCAAATTCTGCTTTGATTGTTTAGGAATTCATCCGAATTTAGAATCATCGCAAATGCTGCCTATCTTTGAGGGCATAGAAGCGGGGTTAAAAGAAATTCCCGAAGGGGAAAACTTAACAATACATTTAGGTTCTTTTACGTCTGATTATCACCGACAAGAAGAACTGTCCAAGCTAGAGAGTAATTGTCAGATTGACCAATTAAAATTGTTAATACGTAGTGAAAGATTAAGGACTAAAAAACTAACCCAAAGTGGAGCGAGGAAGAATAAGTTTTTGAGACTCTGGTGTACTTACACTGTTATTGATGACGATGAACGGTCTAAGGATTTTATAGAATCTCTGATTAGAAAATTAGAAAAGGGCTGGTTTCGCTTTACAGGTGAAATTCACGCCCATAACAATACTAGAATTGAAAATATTCTGCAAAATTCATTTAACGATGGATTTTTACAGTGGTCAGCTATCCTGGACAACAAGATGAAGTTGGGGATTAGGGTTTTAAGTGCTGAAGAAATTTGGTCAACAATTTGGCAACAGCTTAATTGCTCTACTCCTCCGGCAATCCCTAATCCATTAAAAATTGACCCAATAGATGGAATAGTAGAAACTCAGACGAGCGATTTTCACATCCGCCACCAGATGTTAGAGAATGAGGAGTCTGTGCCATTCTTTGATAGAAAATGGGTAAAACTACAAAATAAATATATTGGGGCGCTCAACTTCAGCCAAAAGCCAGGGGGGTGGTATGACGAACAAGCCCAACTGCGATATCTATGGGAATTAATCTCTAGAGATAGTATTTATGATACAGAAATTATTTGTCAGGTAACAAAGGCAAATCAAACTATCTCTAAAACAAATCTTCAACGCATTACCAAGCAATCAATTACCAGCACTTCTTTATCTACAGAGAAAGGCAATATTGATGTCAAATCGGGGATGAATATTGAAGAAGCGGTAGAGGCGCAGAAGACAATATATAAAGGTAGTGTAGTAGTGCATACCGCAGTTGCTTTTCTCGTCCACCGCCCAACCCCACGGGAATTAGACGAAGCTTGCCGATATCTTGCCAGCTATTTCTTGCGTCCGGCGGTAGTTGACCGGGAGATTGAATACGCCTGGAAGACATGGTTGCAGTGTTGCCCATTTGTTTGGGAGCCGTTGTTAACCAAGCCTTTTAACCGCCGACTGCCATATTTTAGTTCGGAAGCACCAGGGCTGATGCCATTGATCAGGACTGCTACAGGCGATCGCAGTGGGTTTGAGTTAATTGCAGAAGAAGGCGGCACACCAGTACATTTAGACTTGTACCAAAACCACAAGAATTTGGCAGTCTTCGGCGCAACTCGTTCAGGTAAATCTGTGCTGGTGGCAGGTATTCTTACCCCGGCACTTGCACAAGATATTCCGGTAGTGGCACTAGACTATCCCAAGCCAGACGGGACATCCACTTTCACCGACTACACCAATCTGCTGGGTGAAGATGGGGCATACTTTGACATCTCCAAAGAATCAAACAATCTTTTTGAACTTCCTGATTTACGCTCTCTGGATGCAGAACTGAGAAATGAGCGATTGAACGATTTTAAGGAATTTCTCAAATCAGTGCTGATGACAATGGTGATGGGGACGAGCATGATTGGTGTCAGCCCAACGATTACCACCAATATTGAGTCAATCATTGCTTTAGCTTTAAAAACATTTTTTAATGATGATGAAATTAAATCACGCTACAAGTCAGCAATACATTTTGGATTTGGGACTCAATATTGGAACGAGACTCCGACACTCAAAGATTTTTATAATTTTTGTTCTCCAGCTTTCATACAATTAGATTCTATTGCTAGTAAGAGTCAAGAGATTTCCGAAGCCTTACAGCAAATCAGGCTGAGAATAAATTATTGGTTGAGTACCAGGGTAGGACAATCAATCTCACGCCCATCCAGTTTTAGAACTAATGCCAAATTGTTAGTATTCGCTTTACGTAATTTATCGAGTGAAGCTGATGCTGCCATACTCGCTCTTAGTGCCTATGCTGCGGCATTACGTCGTGCATTATCATCAAAAGCTTCGATCTTCTTCCTTGATGAAGCGCCAATCTTATTCCAATTTGATGCTATCGCCTCGTTAATTGGGCGATTGTGTGCCAATGGAGCTAAGTCTGGTATCCGCGTCATCATCTCTGCCCAAGAACCAGAGACTATATATCAGAGCGCATCTGCACAGAAGATATTTGCCAATATCACTACACGTTTAGTAGGCAGGATTCAATCATCAGCCGTTGACCCGTTTATTGTTCGCTTTAAATATCCTATTGAAATCATCAGGGTCAACAGTACAGAAGCTTTTTATCCCAAAAAGTCGGGGATTTACTCACAATGGTTGCTTGATGATAACGGCAAACTCACATTCTGTCGCTATTATCCTGCCTACTGTTTATTAGCCTCAGTTGCTAATAATCCAAACGAACAAGAATTACGCAGTTTGTTTCTCAAGCACTATCAAGATAATCCTCTACTTGGGTTAGTCAAATTTAGTGAGGATTATATCAGAATGATTCGGGGGGAAGAGTTATCAGAATTAGCGAAGAATTTACTTTCAAAATCACATACAAGACAGGTAGCTTAAATGAAAAAGCGGACAATTGGGGTAATACTTTCTGCTACAGTTGGCAGTTTCTTTATTGCTGCACCTAGCTATGGCATCAGCATCAAAGATTTTTTTAGTTCTATCGTATCGGATCTTCAAGGAGAAGTTTCGGAAATTCAAGCATGGGCTAAGGGTGAGATTAACAGTGCTTGGGGTGACATCAAAGAAAATGCTAATGCGGCAATTGATAGTTCTATTGGACAATTGGGTGCGCCTGACCCAATTGCTTCGGCTGAACAATTGAAAAATACGCTCAAGGATGATTATTCTTATCCTGTCGCCCAAGAAAAAGCACAGAAGCTAGAGCGTGAACTGACGCTTGGTTCGATTGCCAGCGTGATTGGAAAAAAAGGACAGCAGCAAACTCAAGAAAAAATTGATACTACTGCACAAATCGCTCAACTTGCAAAAGGTATTGCTGATGAGGCGCAGAATATGGACGCTTCTCAGAATGTTCTCAAAGCGATCGCGTCTCAGAACGGCTTAATTGTGTCAATGTTGGCACAGCAGCGTACTGATTCTTTATTAGCCCGACAGGACAATGCTTACTCTAACTTGATGCTAACGCAAGTAGCGGAGCATCTTGATTCCCAAAGGCAAAAGGAGAACTCCCAAGAAGATGGCAGATTGTCTCTAGTACATGAAGTCGTACTTAATGCACGGTTAAATGCGACATCTGCTGACGACTAAAGGTTTATGAAGAAGAATTCAGAACTCAGGAGCGGAGCAGGAGTTGCTCCGCCAAGGCGTCAGAATTCAGCATTAATTCTGTACGAGTGGTTGATAAATATTGGTCAAAAAAGGATATTAACTATGTACTATTTATTAGCCAAACTAGATGGTGGCGATTTAGCTGATTTAGCAAAAGAAAATTCAGCTTCAGTAGCGAAAGGATTTGACGAATTGTGGGTTAATACTCTTGATGGAGGCGTATACTGGGCAGTTTGTGACGTTGGTGCTTTATTCGCTATAGCAACACTAACTTTCTTTGTCGTTGAATGGACAAAAAAAATGATGGCGGGGGAAGAACAAAGAGCTTATACTGATTTTGTTTGGCCGTTAATAGTAATTGTTTTACTATCTAATAACGGAAAAGCTTTAGGTAATTCAACATTAGGAATTAGAAACTATATTAATAATGTAAACAATATAGTTATTAGTAAAGCGGCGGCAGGAACTGATCTTAAGAAAGCATACGAAAGTGCATTAGGCACTGAAGCTGCACGTAGCGCTATCGGACTAGCTGTTAGTAAGTGCAAAAATTCATCCTTAAGTCAACAAGAGCAGATTAACTGTTTAACAAAAGCGAAGGAAGATTTAACGAAGACATATCCCGATAAATTTAATAAAAATAATGGGGTATTTTCTTGGTTTATCGATGCGATTGATGGCGCTATCGATTCTTACAAGGACGTAGCTCAAGGAAAAGCTACAGTTACAGATGTAATTATGTCTCCCATTAATGCTTTTGTTGGGTCTGCTGTTACTGACATAGTTACGATAATTTTAGTCGGAATGAATGGGGCTTACCAATGGGGAATTGAACTGACTATGCTCGTAACAGCACTGCTGGGGCCTATAGCTGTTGGTGGTTCTCTACTACCTTACGGAGCTAAATCAATCTACAGTTGGTTAGTCGGATATTTCAGTATAGGTTTTGGCAAGCTTTGCTTCAATATCATTGTTGGTTTCGCCGGGCAATTAGTCGCTGATTCTAAATCTTATCAGCCAATGTTCTTTCTATTTACAATTGGTATAATTGCGCCATTCTTAGCTACAGGTTTAGCAGCTGGTGGTGGCATTTCTGTTTTACTTCAAATTAATAAAGCTGCTGAAACTTATAGTTCAATTGCCATTGAGGTTGCTAAAGGTGTTGCTACTAAAGGTGGTAGTTTAGTCGGAAAATTAGCTAAATAAAACCTATGCTGAATCATAAAAAAGCCTCTCCTGCTAAGAAAGAGCCATTACAATTACTCAGATACAACAAATATGTGACAACTAGAGTAGGAATAATCTCTTTAGTTGGGTTTTCAATGGCGGGATTTTCCCTCTTATTGCAATTCCTCAATTATGGGGCAATCAGCATCCTAAATCAAAAGCAATTAGCCCTGGTACAATTATCATCAGGTGAGACGATTTCCGCTAGAGCAGTAGACCCTCAAAAACGCTCTGATGAAGTAATTAGAAAGTTTATTTCTGATACCTTCATTAAGATGTTTAATTGGGATGGAATAGTACAAGCTTTCAATGATAAAGGTGAGCCGATAACTAAGCAAGATACTGGGGTAGAAGTAGGCAAGATTAATAATAAATCTAATAGCCGAGTCACAAGTAAAGCTTATGATGCTGCCTTTGCGTTGAGTGAAAATGGAGGATTTAGAGCCGCATTTCTGAAAAAATTAGCCTCAATTACTCCGACGAGCATATTTAATGGTGATACGCAAGTATCTTTAATCCCTAGATTTATTTCACAGCCACGGCAACTTAGAGATGGTCAATGGGAAATAGATTTTATTGGGACGCTGGTAACTTTTGAACGTAGTGATAATTCCGGCAAAGGAATTACTTTTAATAAAACCATTACACTTTCATCAATTTCTAATCCAGAGTATATCCCAGCTAATACTAGCGGATTAGCTAAAAAAATCTATGCCGCCCGGAGAGCCGGATTAGAAATTACGGAAATTGTCGATTTAGATTTGGGCAAAAGAAAATGAGTGAAGAGAATAATAAAAATGGGTCTGTATCGACTTTAGAGGATTTGCTTAAAATAGATGATGCTAATAAAACTAATGGTAATAAAACACCAGAACCGGAAAGTTTATTAGTACCGACTAAGCACACATTTGTCACTTCTCCTTGGTCAAGACTAGCAATAATTGCTATCCCTTTTGGAGTTGGATTTTTAGCGATATTTTTGATGCTCAATGGTGTTTTCAATCCCGCACCAGCACCAAAGATTACTCTGAAAACGCAGGAAATACCCACCACTGAACAAGCCCAAGAAAGCGATGAGGGAGACGGTGATGCGCGTGCAAAACTAGCTCTGTCGGATCAAGAAGATGAGTTAGGTCGCATTAACAAAAATAAATTTGACCAACCAGCGCCAGTACCAGTTTCAGTAGACCAAAAGGTTGTGCCGTCTAGCCCACCATCTCCACGACTTGCGCCACGTCTTGTTCAAAATACACAACCACATCGCGTAACTCAGACTGCACCACAACCGATTAGAACCTACACTCCGCCACCAACACGCACGAGTTTTTCTCCAAGACCATCTATAGCAGCACGGGCAGTAACGCCCCAAGATCCCCTTGAGCAATTGAACAAACTTCGTACCATCGGTTCTTATGGCAAAATCGCCTACACCGAAACTAGCACCAGTAAACAATCTTCATTAGATCCATATCTTGCTCAAGCTCAAGCTCAAGCAATTCAAAATCAACCGAATGAACAAACCGATACAAATAATTTTGACCAGACCACGCCGCAAAACTCAAGCGACTCGATTGAAAAGATCCGCCCCAGGTGGCAAGCAACTTCTAAAGTTAACAAGATTACTTTAGCTAACAATTATTTACCTCAAGAAAGCCAAATTCTCCAAGGGAAACAAACTCGTTATTTGACAGTTGGCTCATTTGCTAGTGGTGTGATTGTTACCCCATTAGTTCAAACCACAGTTAATAGTTCAGGACAAGGAAAGACACAAACACCAACCTCTAATAACACTAAGTCTATTGCTAGGCTGCAAGAGGATTTACGCGATAACTATGGTCAAGTGGCAATCCCTTCGGGTACTTTATTGACAGTCGAGTTAGCTTCGGTTGATGGCGGCAGTTACGCTGTCGCTTATGTCAGAGCGATCATCAAAGATAATACAGAATATCCGATTTCTGCGGGTGCGATTTCCGTGACAGGAGTTGGTGGTAAACCCCTAATAGCTCGGAGATTTCAAGACAGGGGTGGCGAGATTGCACGAAATGACTTGTTTGGCGGTGCTGTGTCTGCATTGGGGAAGGTTGGAGAGATTATGAACCAACCGGATAGTGAAGAAGAAATTCTAGATGAATCCACAGGCAGGATTCGCACACGTAGTAGTGGCAATCAGCGCAATCTTACTGGTGCGTTAATGTCAGGTTTTTTTGGTCAAGTTAGCCAAAATCTTAGTCAACGCAATCAACGTGCTACTAAAGAAATTACTTCTCGCCCTAATACTTGGTTTATTCCACAGGGAACCAAAGTTACCTTTAATGTAAATCGCTCTTTGGAGTTGCCATGAAAAGCGTAATTAATACAGTTACAAGCGGCACTCTAGCGTTGGCGATTGCGCTGACTCCAATATCCACAATTGCCGCCCCAGTTGTCCGTACCATCTTTCAATCAATGGCTAGTGGGACGCAGGCCAAACTACAAACTATCAACGTCTGGAATGGTCACGGTGTAGCAATTTCTTTCTATGAAATTGGCGAAACTATCAAAAAAGTCTGGTTAGATGATCCGTCGCAAATTCTGCTTGACACAGACGGTTGCTTAGAGGGACTGGATCAGAATTGCTCTAGCCCCGGTGCAGGGCTGATTCATCTGCGGCGGATCAAGAAAGTAAACATTCCCGGAATCCCGCAAACATCGGCAACTCTATTAACAGTAATTACGCAGTCATCCTCTGGTGAGCGTAAAGTTTACAGCTTTCGGTTAGCAACAAGTAATGGCACTCCTAAATATAGTCAAGTGGCGATCAAGGCTGATGTGGCACGAGAACAAACAGCGCCGAAACCTCAATTGCAATCATTAGTTAAAACACAGCAAACAATTAACCAAATTCGAGGCGGTATTGTTGTAGCTATTAAAAGTGGATGGATGAATCAGCAAGATGAACTACATCAACGATTGCAAAAGTTAACCAGTTTTTTACAAGCAGGTGATGACATTTCTACTGCTGCTAATAAGGCTTCTGTCTCTCAAGAGTTAGTTAATAAATTAATCGCTTTGAGTAATAGCTCTGATAATTTAACACAAGGTAATGGTTTATGAAATCATCTTTACGACCCAATGATAACGCCTTACGTTACTTCATTTTTTTGGGTTTAGTAGGTAGCTTATTGATTCATAGTTTTATAAAATATGGGCTATTGAACTCTTTTGTAGGCTTTTTGCTGCCCAAGGCTTCAGCACAAGTACCCGTTATCAATTCCCCTAATGGGTTTACTCCTGATTGGTCACGTTTGAAATTTAGCGACATGATTATTTCTCTTAGTGGCAGTGTTACCTATCCGGGTTCAAGAGGTGGTACAGAAACTAGAACCTGGACGGCAGGACAAAGCATTAGCAAGTTCATGGAACTAGGGGATTTTGAAACACCTCAATTAGCAATAGAAAATTTAAATCTCTCAACCATAGCTTCAGTACAAGGAATCAATTTAAGTGGGTTAACATTAGATGATTTTCAATTAATTCAATGGCAGACTTTACCATCTTTAACCGAAGCGATCCCTGGTTTAGGTAATAGAAATGTCAGAAGTGTTGAACCTGTCAGAGATTTCTTGAGAAGATTTGGAATTACTGGGGGCACAATAGGTAACGCCAGCCGAAATTCTCGTTTACGTGACGTTCCATTAGGAAGAGTAATAAATTTAAAAAATTACTCACTAACATCTATTTCCGACATTGAAAACACATCTATTAATAGATTTGAGAATTGGCAAGACTCCAAAATTAATGGAGTACCTGGATTGTCCACTCTCACCTGGGATAATTTGCCAGGGCTGGAAACACTCGACCTTTCATTCATGGGTAAAGTTGACATTGTACTACGAGACATAGAAGCGAACCGAACTCGCTCAATTTCCGGTAGTTATCAACAAGGGTTTAATGTCGCTTGCCTACAGAATAATTGCGCTCATGCAGAGGTGGCAGGTATCGGCAGGACTACAGGTACTCAATGGATTTCTGGCAAAGTACAGAAGGTAACAGGTGGGAATGGCATCTTGAAAGCACTTAACGATGGGCAAGAACCAACTGGTAGAAATCCTTTTGGTTCGGCATTTAAACAAGTGATTTGGGATATTGATGAAGCAAACGGTTCTATGGAAACTGTTATGTTCTTCCGTATTTGCAAAACTATTCCCTTTGTTGGTCGCACCTGTTCGCCATACTTTATCGGGCCTGTCCCGTTTATCGAATACAAAGAAAAAGACCCGATTATTTTCGGTCAACCCTCAACACTTCCAGATTAACCATCAAGTCGCAAGTGACAAGTCGCAAGTCGCAAGTGAAGAACTTTCATACGGTTCAGTTTAAGTCCCCGGCTTCTATCAAGCCGCAAGTTTTGTGGCTCTTTCTAAATCCCCGTTACAAAACTTACTTGCGACTTGCGACTTGCGACTTGCGACTTTGTTAATGCTTTAGTATTTTTACTTCAAGGGTTTTCGGCTAGAGCAAAACTTGTAGACCTTCGATTTTCAATACCTTTATGAGCAAGTTTTTAGCGACAACTAACACAACTACTAGTCAAAGATTTCGATTTGAGCAATTACAAAATCCTTCAGACGCAATTGGCAAGTACACTCACTCTCTTTTCACCCCCAATGGACTAACAGTTTTGTCCTTACTTGGTGCTTATATTTTGATGAGGGTATTTTTTGGCGATGGTAACAAGAAGAAAATTGCTACCTCTTATTGGGGTGGAGCTAAAGAAACTGCTACTGCTCAGAAAAAAGCCATCTTGCAAATCGTCAATCCCCAATGTGATAGTGCTGCACTTTACATTGGTAAGCATCAGGGAAAAGGTGCTAATACTACTTTTTATATTCCTGATGTGCAACGGGGTACGGCGGTAATCGGCGCTCCCGGTAGTGGTAAAACATTCAGTGCCATTAACCCGATGATTTACTCGGCAATTGATCAGGAATTTCCATGTATAGTTTATGACTTCAAATACCCATCTCAAGCGAAAGTTGCTGCCTACGCCAAATACAAGGGCTATGATGTTCACATCTTTGCACCGGGATTTCCTGAATCTGAAGTTTGCAATCCTTTAGATTTTCTCCGGGATAGTAGTGATGCCGAATCATCCCGACAAATTTCCACTGTTATCAATAAGAATTTTCGACTTTTGGGCAATTCAACTGAAGATGGGTTCTTTGGCCCTTCAGGGGATCAGCTGACTCAGGCAATTCTGATGTTAGCTAAAGAGTTCGGTCAATTCGCAGATGTTATGACTTGCGCCGCGATACTTTCTAGCGAACAAATGGTCAAACGCCTCATGGCTGCTTCTCTCAATCCTTGGGTAAAAATTGCTTTTGGGCAACTGTTCAGTTCTGCTGCATCTGAAAAAACTGTTGCAGGCATTGTTGCTACCGCCAGTATTATGTTTACTCGCTTTATGGCGAAAAACACCTTGGGCTGTTTCATCGGTAAGACAACTTTACCTTTGGAAATTAAAGGTAAGCAGATGATTATCTTTGGGTTGGATAGGGAACGCCGAGATGCAGTAGGGCCTCTCATGACCAGCATTTTACACATGACCATCGCCCGAAATATTGCTTCTAAACGGAAAGATCCACTGATCGTTGCACTGGATGAATTACCTTCAATTTACTTACCTGATTTATATAGATGGCTGAATGAATCTCGTTCTGAGGGCTTCTGCGGTATTATCGGCTTCCAAAATATGGGGCAGCTTGAGAAGAACTACGGTAAAGATATCGCTAAGGCGATCCTGGGGGCTTGCAGCACTAAATTCATCTTTAATCCTGGTGAGAACGAGTCGGCGCAATTGTTTTCCAGCTTCTTAGGTGATGAAGAGATTAAGTACAAGCAAAAAAGCCGTTCTACTGGGGGTAAAAATAATAGCACGAGCATCAGCGACCAAGAGAAAACTAGAAAGCTTTTTGAATCGGCTCAATTTCTCAAACTAATTGCTGGCAAATGTGTTTTTATTAATCCGGCTTATGCCAATAAAAAGGAGGGGTCTGTTCCTTTACTCAAAACTATCAAAATTAATGAGTTGCTCAAAAATATTGATAAATACAATCAACTTAAATGGGCAAGGATTGTCAGTTTATTAGCTAGAAAGAGTACACAGAAATTTCCCTCTGGGCAAGATTTAGCTTTGCGAGTTAAGCAAGTTGATTCACGCTTTCCGCTTCCCGAAAATCCTCAAGCTATTTCTAATAATTCTGGACTAACATTCAAAGAAGTCGGCAGCATGATTAATCAAAACAAATCTGACAGTGGAATTTGATTATTATGAAAATGACTATTGAAGAATTAAAAATTAGCAATTTTGAACTAATTCAAACACTATCTCAAGAAAAGATTTTAGCGAATGGTAGTTTTATTGATATTAGTCTGCCTCCCCTCCAAATTATTCAGGAGTTTAAGACTTTATCTAAAACTAGACGAAAGCTGAGGAATTTGGGCATATATACTATCATCAGCTTAAAAAACACTTACATCCAACTAAACCAAGAATCTTGTCTGAAAATTGTTAACCAATATATTCACGGTATCGGCTGGCATGATTTGCAGTATATCTGTTTTTTAGATGTTCAACCTAGCAATATTTATATTCATATTATTTTTAATCGCATTACACCCCAAGGTAAGCTCATCGATATCAAATGCTTGGGGGCTAACTGGCAACAATATGAGGTTCTGCGCCAATCTTGTTCTCTCATCATCGACAACCCTGTTCATAACAAATATTTGCGGCGATTCTGCAACTGTTGCGGTTAGGGGGTAAGCAAAAATAAATTGAACAAACCTTTTTTGGGGTATCGAAGGTTTGTTCAATTTATTCCAGCGAGGATGCTTAGACAAGAATGTAGAAAGGAAAGAAAAAGCGAAAAAGAATGAATTTTAATCCGTTTACCCTTTACCTTTTACCCTTTACCCTTTACTCTGCTACACCCAAATAAATATGTTTGATGAACGACATTTGCAACTCACTTCCGCTTACGCTAGAGCTAGTCAGCATTTTATTAGAACTTTTATTTATCCTTTAGGAGAGTTTATTTATAAATCAATCGAATCAGCTATTGATTTAAAATGTCGAATTGAAATAGGAGAAGAAACTTATTTTCTTACTCCTGATGAGGATGGTGGTTGGAAATGGTCTAAAGGTAACTTTGAAGGTGTAACAGATGAGGAAATAGAACAAGTAGAAGAGATGATGGCATATTTATTGCCTAAACTTCTCCCCGGTAGTAATGATATAACACCGTCAATTTTTCCTCCTGATCCTGATTTACCTCCAGTTTTACCTAATCCCAATTCCCCCTTAATTCTTCCGCCTTCTGCCACATCTGTTGAGTTTTTAACTATACCATTCAATTCTCAAAATCCCCAGGAATATGTACCTATTGAAGACCAACAAAATCTAGATTTAAACCCTTCTATCCATAGAAATGTTTTTTTAACAGGTGAAGATGAACTTAAAGATACATTATCACAATCACATCAAGGGAGTGTTGATAATTCCTCTGAGTTTGTAGATGAGGATTTGATTAACCAAACTAGCGCCAACAATGAAGTTGATAACCAGAGTCACCAGAATGAAGTGATTAGTTCTTATGACATTGCAGATGATAATTTAACAACAAAGATTGTCATCGACCACACAATTCCTATAACTAGTGAAAAACTTGAGCCACAAAATAATCAACATATCCCTTATCACCCAGAACACATTGATCCGCAACATTGGCACGAGCTAGTAGTAGGCAGTGCGATCGCACCTCTTATTGCACATCTCAACTTCTCTAGTCTTCATTTTAGCTATGTCGGTGGCGAACATGAAGCTTGGGAACGGCTCATGATCAGCGACAAACTTTCACGTACAAATACAGGTAGCCTCTCTACTAGGCTTTTAGAACTCTATTCCCACTTAGATGCAGGTGGCTGGTGGTGTAATTCAGGAGTAGATCCGCGCACATTTGCTAATCTTACCCCTGGTGAGCAACCTCAAATTAAAGAATGGGGATGCTATAAGCCAAACCGCCCCAGACCCAAAACCGTAAAAAAAGATGGGTTCACTGTTGTGGTTGAAGGCAAGTTCATCAAATATGAGCATCCACCATCAGTTGATTTGAGTATTTTCTTACTAGATGTTCCAGGGGAAATTGCCCAAAATATTTACTCAAAAGCTGGAGTAAACCCCACCGATAGCGATCGCTTGAGTGGTTTTTGGTATTGTGTGTATAAACACAATATCCCACTCGTCATTACAGAGGGCGCGAAGAAGGCGGCTAGTCTACTATCACATGGTCACGCAGCCATCGGACTACCGGGAATTTCCTCCGGCTATCGCTCACCTAAAAACGATTGGGGCAAGAAAATTGGTGATTCCTATCTGGCTGATGAGTTAGCTGTTTTCGCTACTAAGAGTAGAGAAATTAAAATCTGCTTTGATTATGAAACTAAGCCTGAACCTAAGCTCAATATCCAAAGAGATACTTGGAAAACAGGAAGCTTATTACAAGAATTTGGTGCTGTCGTTAAAGTAGTAACGCTGCCAGGGCCGGATAAGGGTGTAGATGATTTTATAGTGGCACAGGGAGGAGAAAGTTTTGAAAAGTTATCTGCTGGGGCTATAGCTCTAGAGTCATGGCATCAAAATCAACTTGATAGAAAACGTTTTACTATCAAGCTCAAAGATGGCACAGTCAAAACAATTGCTCAACAAAAAGGAGACTCTACTGTGACAGATGATCCCGAATTAGAAGCAAACATTGGTGTATTTCAAAAAAGTCGTGCTAAATCACCTATTAACCCTGGTTCACAGATTATAGATATAAAAGTTATTGATTTAGACATTATTCATATAGATGTTGCCTCGGAGCCAGCCCAGCCAACTGAAACTCCTGTAACTAGTTCTTCTTGGGCTAAAAAAGAAAATGTTACACTTTACGAGCCTAATTTTTTTAGAAAGCGCCTAGAAGCTAGCGAGAATAAACAAATAGCTTTTGCTGCTTATACTTTGTTAAAAAAATATGGTGTTGAGGTTAAAGATGAACAACAGCAGACCAGTGGCAAAGTTTACCATGCTGATGCTTTTGTAATTAAGAATTATGGTGCTGATAAATACAGTATCTATCGTCGTCATGATGATGTAGAGTTAATGACTTTTCAAGCTGATAAATGGGGACACGTAGGCAATATTAAACTTTCTTACACAGAACTAGAGTCTGAGCAAAAAACTTGGATAGAAAAACAAATTAACATTCTGCCTATTGAAAGGCAGGAGTTTTTGTTAGTGGCTGACTACCTGAAAGCTGGTAAAGAATTGCCCTCTGTTGATGAAGACCCTCGCAAAATAGCCTCTGTCGTTGGTTCAGTCTCTCCTAAAGGAACACACAATATTTTAGAAAGTTTCAAAGAAAACGAGGTATTAAAAATACTTACACAAAGTATTACTAGCTTCGAGAAAGACGATTTAACCTTGGGCAATTACCGGATTCTTTTTCGGCAAACCAGTGACAATACATCTACTCTGCAATTACTCAAAACTGAACACAATGGTACAAATCGGGAAGCTGTTCGCTTTCAGTTTGAGAAAACTGACACTGGTATGACTCATCAAGTCCAAGCGATGGCTATCACTGAAGCTGATTTGGAGAAGTTAAGACTGTTGGCTCAAAAACTGCATATTAATTACAAAGCATTATTTGGCAACCCGACAGACATCCGTGACATCGACTTGCCCGTTCATCCCGAAATTACCCGTAATTTAGACGAGGAGCAGTCACACCAATCTACTCAATCTACGCCCAACGTACCAGATCGCAAGACACAATCACACCCACAAGAAGCAAGCTTTAATTCTCCAAAACAACAGAACGCTGTATCACACTCAACTACACCAACACCTAACAGTACAATACCGTCACAACCAGCAAAACGACCCAATTTTTCTTCTAACTTAGATAAAGTTTTGCTACCACTGCATCCAGTTTTGAAACAATATTGGGAGCAGTTAGAAAAAGATGGTTCAAGTCATGAGACTGTAGCGCAAGGACATTTAGAATTTCAATCTAAAATTCAGCAAACTGGAAAATTAACTGTTGGTGAACAGCGTGAACTTTACCAGCAGATTCAAAATCTTGCCTGGAGTGAAATTAATCACAATGGGTGTACTGATATTGTGCTTCCACCATTAGCTCACATTGTTAATGATTTGCGAACGCAGGCTTTTCAAGAACCACAGCCACAGTTTTCTTCTGAAGAGAATCGTGATACACCCGTGCCTCTTCACCCTGAGATTGCCTCTTATTGGCAAGGTTTAGAAGCTAATAAAACTTGGTCTAGTGTTGCTAATCAGTACAACAACCCTTTGCGGGAAAAACTTTCAAAAACTGGCAAGCTGACTATTGGGGAGCAACGTGAACTTTACCAAAAAATTCTCCTTCAAAGTCAATTCGAGCAACACAACAAAGGGCAAACGAATATCTCACTTCCTCCTTTGAATGATGTGATTCAGGATTTGCTCAAGACTCGTAGCCAGGTTATTAACAATACCTATACGCCCAAGGTTGAAGTGCATTCCCAAAAATCTCGCACTCCACAACAACCTACTACCAATAATTCACAAGAATTAGAATTGTAATCAACAGTTGTCAATTACACTTATGCAATCTAGCTCAGTGGCCCAAACCATCACTACCATCAACCGCGACAGTGGCTTTTCTGACAACCAAATGGCCTACAGACTGGCGCTGATGATGGAGAAATACCCACTTTCACAATCAATACACTCAACCCCCGCACTAGACACTACAGAGCGCGAAAATATTATTGGTGAGGTGAGAAATACTTTATCTGTGTCCCAAAATGCTCAAAGTACTGAAGATTACAGGCAATCCCTTAAGGAAAAATACTACCAAGAGTACGCCCAAAAATTTGGTTTAAATAAATCCGAGGGAACACCTGATATAGATAACTCAACAAGAGTTGAAGATTTGATCAATGAAAAGAAAAAGACATTCTTGCAGCAGATATTAGAAACTAAAGAGCGCAAGTTACCTTTAGTTGAGCATCAAGAACCATCTCCAAAGGAGACTGAAAATAATCAGGTTGTTAAAAAGTCTCTTATTCCTGCACTAATGAATATTATCGTTACAAAGGGACAAGATACTATTGGCGGTCGGGTCTATGAAGGCATGGCTTATCAATTAAATTTGTTGATGAGAGAAGGTATGCAGCGCCTGACTGTTTGGCGCAAAAGTGATAATCAATCGGCTTTTAGTGCTTATAAAGTAGATGAAGAGGAAGAATACAAAGTAATACACAATCACCTTTCACCACAAGAAACACAAAAGCTGATCAACTTTGATATAAGAGTGCAACAGCAACAGCAACAGCCACCGCCACAGCAACAACAGAACCAGCGATCTTCTGACGGCCCAGAGTTAGACTAACTAAAATACCCGACAAACAACCCAAGAATGTACGCACTAACTAAAATATATCGCTTAGTCACCCGCTCGAATTGTGACCAGGGTGAGATGATGACAGCTAATACTATGTAAAACAATGCTTGTAAAAAATCGTTGTGCCCCAGTTTGATAATTGCCGCTATCATCAAAGCCACAAAAATTAGAAATTCCACCCCTGTTTCAATCCTGTCCCAAAGTTTCACATCATATAGGTAACGCATCTTGTAACCTCTGCGATTTGGGCAACATCCTACCATCAACCCCATAGATACCGTCATCTTTGTAAGGAAATATAATGGTGAATTTGGTTCCTTGTTTGGCTACTGAATCTACCCTCATACTGAGTCCGTGAGCATAAGCCACCATCCAGGCAATATACAATCCTATTCCTCTGCCCGCCTTATCAGATAACCTACTCTGGGGCGCTCTCCAAAACGGAATAAATATATTTGATAGCTGTTCGGCGGCAATCCCACAGCCGGTATCTTCAATCTCAATAATTAAATCATCTTCTTGATTGAGCAACCTTAAAAAGATATCTCCGGCAAGAGTGTACTTAATAGCATTTGTCACAAGATTACACAACATTCTGTCAATACTTATGCTGTCACCCCGTACTTGCGTTCCATGCTTGTACGATGATTGAGTTTCATAGTGGAGATTCAAGGAATGATACTGCGCTATTGGTTTGAATCGAGAATAAGTTGTTTGTAAAAAACTTAACATATCAAACTGCTCCTCTGTCACTGGATTTAGTTCAAAAAAAGCAGTTCTTTTAGATTGAATCAAACTCACCCCTCGGTCATTCGTTTGTTGTAAAGCTATCAGCAACGGTTTGATCTCTTCTAAAGACTGTCCATAAACACCATCAATTATCTGATTCAAAACTAACGATGCTCCTTGATAGTTGTTTGAAACATCGTGTAACAAACCTAATATGCTTAAAACTTCCTGTTGCATAACTATGTTTCCAATGACAGATGGTGATTTTGGCTACTTTTATGAATAAGTGCTAATTATGTCTACAAGATTTGAGAATACTTTTATTTTAGTTCTAAAAAAATTATCCAATCCAACTTTAGTACTAAAGTTTTTTTCATTTATCTGGAAAAATTTTTTCCTACTTATATTTTATATTACAGATATAAAAAGTAAAAGGCTTAACACCAACAACTATGCTATAAATATTGAGTCATCTTATAATCGAAGTGATCTATGATTCGATTAACGCTCATTGAGGATGAAGAACTCATTAGGTTGGGGATCACTACTGCGATCAATCAACAACCAGATATGGAAATGGTCGGCGTTGCTCGTACTGGTATTGAAGGGATTAATTTAGTTAAGGAATTAAATCCCGATGTGATTTTGGTGGATATTGGTTTACCTGACATATCGGGGCTAGAAGTGATCAAAGAGGTCAAAGTCGATAGCAAGACTAAAATTGTTGTTCTTTCTTCCCATTCTTCTCAAGGCACTGTTCAATCAGCTTTAAATGCCGGCGCTGATTCTTACATTCTGAAAAAGAATAATGTTCCTCTGATTTTAGAAGCAATTAAAACCACATTCTACGATAACAAGTCTTTTTTTGACCCTGATATTAGCCGAAATAATTTCTTCTTCCAGCAGAAAATTAAGGGGAAGAGTTACCAAGATCATCTTAGTGCCACTGAAATGCAAATTATCTCTTTGATGGCAGATGGTTCTTCTAATAAGCTGATTGCCGAGCGGTTATTTATTACTGAAAGTACCGTTAAAGGTCATATTAACAAGATTTTTGCGAAGTTAGATGTCAAGGATCGCGTCAATGCTCTGATTGAAGCTAGTAAACTTGGATACATCGAACAAGATTACTTGAAAGTAGGTTAGCTACTTACTTACCTACTTGAATTAAACAATAGCCCTGGGTTTTACTCTGCTGTGTTTGACAGGCTTCAATTGCTGCTTGATTCTTCAAGATTATTTGATACATCTGTTTACCCTCTTGGGATTTTGCCCATTGGAGAATCTTTATCTCGTTACGTGAGACTACTACTGACTGATTCGTTCCTATATTTTGCACCAGATTCCATGTGGTCAGCGAACCCAGCAAGGTACTGCCAGCCGCTACTAATCCACACACAAGAGATACTGTCCCTAATCCCCAGCCTGCCTGCACTTTCATGCCTGTGCCGGTGGGCTTGCTTTTTTTGATCTCATCACGCACGGCACTAGAGACAACTGTATAATGCATTGACTCGGCTTGTTTGCTTGTCTTCTCCAGTTTTTGGTCTATCAGTGCCGCCCATGCTTCTATCATTGCCTCCATTCTTGCCTGGAGGTCTATCATCGTTTCTTCATATCGACCCAGCGTTGCCATCATCCTAAATGTTGGGTCATCTGGTGTGATTCCTAATTGGTACGCCCCTTCAACTATGCGCCTTTGTTCTGATTGAGAATAACCTTGTAATGTGTCTTGTAGTGTCATCAATCAAGCCCTAAATATTTAATAGCCAAATTGTTATTTATCACTGAATTGCGGAAATTTTTAATCCACTGAAAAATGAAACTTCTCCAGAACAAAATTATTGAGAAATCCTGGCATACTTGTGAATATGGCTTGACAGCTTTCTCCATCGCTTGATAGTGATTTCGATGTAAAGCCATCAAATTTATTTCTGTTCCTCCTATTGTTAACAGAGTTTTCTGCATTTTTTCGTCATATTCCCTAAACTCTGGCGCAAAATGATAATTCTTCACTATCACATAGTTGGCATTGTTAGTAGCAGTTTGGATGATTTGAGTTAAGTAGTCTATGCAGTCCGTTCTATGTGATATCGGTTGCAGAAACGTTAGCTTCCATCCATATTCAGCTAAAGCTTCTAATAGTTCAGACTCAACAATATACTGGCAAATTTTGTCTATGTGCTGCCCCGGCATATCCACTAAAATGATATCTATATCATCAGCTACCAGATCAATAAACATCCTGTCCGTTTGTTTATTGAAAAAATCTATCTTTTCAATACACACTAAATCTTTGTAAGCCAAAAGTCTGTCCCGATTATCATGATCATAAACTTTCAATCTTTTACCTTGAAGTTGATAAATTTCCAGCAATAGTTTCATAACTGTAGACTTGCCTACACGAGAGTCACCTACAGTCATTATCATTCTTTTAGAAGATTTCAACATTTATACTCTCCAGCCCTAAGAGATGCTTAACTGGACAAATTTGCTGTTTAAAAATTTTTAGCCAACTCTTCACCCGCATTTTCACTCCTGGTAGTTCTTTTTGCTTTATTCCTTCAGAAAAGCTTAGTGATTTTTCATCTAAATAATCATAGGCATATTCAAGCAAATCCGGCATTGTAATATCAAATAAAGGGATTCCTGCTTTTAATAGCTCTTGCTTTATCTCTTGAACTATTGATGAGTTGCTATATCTAGAAAATTCTGACTCCTCACCATAAAATAAATTTCTAACGACTATGTAATCTACTTTATTTTCGCAAAAGCTGTATAAATCTATTAATTGCTTTACCGAATCTGATACTCGACTAATTACCACAACCATTGTTACTCTAATGTCATAATCATTGGCGGCTGTTTCCAAGAACTCTTGTTCTATGAACTTTTTAAATATTTGTCTTGATTGCGGTGGCAATTCTAATAAAAACAGCGATTCTGGTGGTGGCAGTTGATTATATGTATCTAGCTCTGGCTCCATCATTCTCTTTACCTGATCAAAAAATCTATCTATACTTCCATCTTTAAAAATATTTAACTGCTGTATTTGACAATGCTCACCATTCTCACCATAATATCTCAACAAATCTGGATTAGAATTATCTGCATCTACTGCCACAATTCTTCTTTTCTCATCTATACAAGTTTGTAAAAATCCTCTTGTCCACATCGATTTACCAACTCCACCTTTCCCACCGTCTACTATTACTAATCTTCTTGGGGGAGTTTTAGTTACCTCTTCTGCCTCTTTATCTGCATCTGAGGCTATATCCCGGTCTAATTTTAGTTTCTCTAACTCTAACTGCTGCTCTGGTGTTAAATCATTTAGCTTTATTTCTTCTGCTGCTTCAATCGCCGATATATCAGCTTTGCCATTAATATTTCCATTTTGATTGTTATTGATAGTTTGTATCATTTTTCTTTTCCTCATAATTCAGATTTGTTCTCAATTTTCTAAAAAGGATCTTTTTGAAATATCGGTAAGACATTACTCCTTATCCATTGCGTAAAATTATTAATCATTTGTTTTTTAACCATGCCTTTTAAATTATAGATAGCTCCCGAATTTAAAGTTTTTACTATTGTTATTTGCTCCCCAATAACCACATGACGTTCTCGACTTTGGATATGCAGAGGCACTATTTTTTCATTATTTAATTCCGGTGCAATAATCTGAAATACATCTTCAGCAAATATCTCTAGCCCTAATGGGGTTGATATTACTCGAACCGTGTTACCCAAAGGGTGATCAAATTCCCAATATGTCCATACTCTTCCCATAAATAGATTGCCATATTTGATTCAACACACGAAGCTATTTAGGTACTGTTTTTTTCAGTACTATGGTTTCTTGATTTTTAAAAAATACGTTATACAATTACTAGCGCTCATTTTTGTTTCTTAAAAAATTGCCGCTATCAACACCAATATTATTCTTAGGCAAAACTGATGAAGGAGGCAGTTCTTGCTGGAGGCAGGAGGTTTTACCTCAGTTGGGGATTCAAACCCCTCCTGAAAAAGAGCCTCGAAATTTTCAATTTAGAGTTCTTGTCTTAAACCTAAGACCCGTCTGGTCGCGGTACTTGAGAGATAGCGTAGTGGTAGCGAGTCCGTCAGCTTCGGGCAGTTCTCCTCCTGCCTCCTGCCCTCTGCCTCCTGCCTTCTTTGATAACGGTTGGATGTTAAGCCGATCGCCAATCTTGATATTGGCAGCGCCTGTTGCTAGCTCTAGCACTTGATTGGCAACTTTCCCCTTGTAGATGGGGCAAGGGTTTTTGTGACACGGTTTGGCATTGTAAACCGCAGTTGTCACCACATTGTCCTTAAGATAAAAGATGTCTAAAGGAAAATTCACCTTGTACATGCAGAAAGGCACATTATAAATTTCTCCTCCCAAATTGAATAACATTCCGCGCGAGCTGTTTAAGGATGCTCGAAATTTCAGCCCTTTCTCTAATTGCTCTGGTGTAGAAGCGGCTTCCAAGTTAAATGTGCGACCGCCTTTGGTGAGAATGTACGTAACTGGTAAATCCTGGGGACGAGTTTGGACGTAACCGAGCGCCACAGTGCCGATGATAATTGATACTCCAGCGACAGGGCCTAGTATGTTCAGTAACTTGAAAGCAGCAACGTATAAATCCTTTTCAGAATTAATTTTTAAAGTTTTCATGTTTCACCAAAAATATCAACATTGCCGAGACTATATATAGATGAATCAATTGGACTAGAGGGAAGGCCATGCAAAGCCGCAATGTTACGCATACTTTCAACTCGGTCAGCTTCGCGGATTGCCAGAGGATTCATACTCTGCCTTGCTGCCAGCAATGCCGACAATGTAATTCCTAGTGGTGGTAGTTCTTGAAGGGGAGAAACATCATCACCAAACATTTCACAGAAACTAAAGACGGCGGCGCGTTCAACAATGGCTTGAATCTCCGCCCCCACACATCGCTGTGTAGCTTTGAGTAACCTTTTCCATTCTTCTTCACTGTACCCATCGCCCCGATCACGGAAACGAGGATCAAAACGGGCTAAGTGAATCTTGAATATTTCGTGCCGTTCGCCGTAATTTGGGAGATCCACCTTAAAAATCTCATCGAAGCGTCCACTTCTGGTTAGCTCTGGTGGTAGCCATTGAATATTGTTAGCCGAAGCGATAATTAAAACCTCACTAGTACGTTCTTGCATCCAGGTCAAAAGCATACCAGCTAGGCGTTTGGATAAATCATCATCCCCGGCAAATCCCTTATCAAAATCATCGAGGTATAAGATTACACGGTTAATTCGGTCTACCAGTGCGAGTAAGTTCTTTAACTTGTACTCAGCCAAATTACCGTAACTGCGGAAACTACCCCACTCCAAAATAATCAGAGGTAGCCCCAATTGTGCAGAACTTGCTTTAGCCGAGTAAGATTTTCCTGTTCCCGGTGGGCCGATTAATAAAATCCCCTTGGGTAAGCGCAGATTATACGCTTTCGCCAGTGTTGTTAATAACCGCTTATAAGTTTTAAATGCTTGCTGGATCAGTTCTAAACCACCAATGGGTGTGCTTGGAGGTTGAAGGAACTGAATGTTATAAATCCGTTTAAATAGGTCAATTTTGTAAGCGGACAGTTTTTCTACTAACTCATCCGGTTTAATTCCATGATTTGCAATCGCCTGTTTGATTCCATAGTCAATGTCTGCCAAGTACATGCCTAAGCCGGCGTTCGCCGTCGCATGAATATCGCTATGACTGTAATCCGGTAATACTTGAGCTAAGTAACTGCTTATTTCCTCTATAGCTGGCAGTTGTTGAATGACTGTCGGAACTTCGGGGGCAATGTCAGATGACACAGTGGCGTTTGGCCCTAAGAGAATCGCTGTTTTGTTGGCATTGTGATTGTACAGCTTCAGGTTAATGAGGGCAGACTTAATCCACTCGGAAGTCAGAAAGAAATCGGGGTCAGTGGTAGCTTCGCCCAGCCAGGGGAATATGCCCTCCAGTATGAGAATGCCCTGTAAATCAGTGGTTTTCCAAAACCGCAGAATTTCAAAGTAATGTTCGCGCCTGCTTTTAGCGATCGCCTGATACTGGTCAACACTTTGTAAAGTTAACCCCTCCTCATTAGTAGATAACTGGTGTAACGCATCATCCTCCAGCGTCCACAGGTAACAGTTAATGTTGTATTGCTGGCATTCACTGGCGAGATTTGTCAAAAGTTTGAGTCTTTCTTGTAATGGAGACTCGACAGCTATCAGCTTATTGTTAAGTTTGATTAGAGAGAATATTTGCTTTGTTAACTCATTACTCATCAGGATTTTAACTAAATTTCACCCCAATATTATTGATAGCTAAAACTCTTTACTAGCTACTTTGGTACTGAAAAAATCGGTACTAGAGTAGCTTGACTTTTTTGCAACTATAGCTCTAATTCCTCGTGTTTTTGTTGTGAATAACGCTGTTGCAATTGATGGGAGAAATTGATTAACTGCGTATTCCAATCCCGACTTTCGCACTTGAGTTGAGTCGAGTGTGGCAGTAGTTCTTTAACAGCCCGTGCCACTGTTGATTGACTAAAAGCTACCTGTACATGAGCAACATTACGTAATCTTTCAACAGGTAAACTTGAAGTGTCATCTACTGCCATGTAAACTGTTCTGTTTTCTGGTATTCCTTTAACCTGATATTCCAGCATGGCTACTGAAATGGCATCGATGGGAGAGTCAGACAGTACAGCAGTGCTAGTTTTATCACTAGGCTTTTTCCCCAAAGTAAAGTAAAACCAGCTATCACGGCGAACAGTACCTAACTCATAACCAGAGAATTTATTGGTTGTACCTTCTAAGAAAGCCCCTTTGGTATTCCCTTCCAAGTCCCGCATCACAAACACTACATTTGCTTTTGAGTCGGCATAAACTAGACCCTGGTTATGTAACATTTGTACGCAATCAGAAGGTATGCCTCGTTTCTGGGTTAGGTAATGTTCAACGCCTGACCAGTTAGCTTTATCCTCAACGGGTGGGGTGAATTGGGATGCTGGTTGAGTTTGGATAATGTCAGCCGCAACTTTTTGAGCATGAGCCTGAGCTGCACGTTTTGCGCCGACTTCACCAAATCGCTCCCCTAACCATGTGATCGCTTGGACTTGGTTGCATTGATTAACGTGTTTCACCAAATCAATTGCATCATTACCTTCAAAATGAGAAGCAGGAGCAAGGTCGCTAAATTTAGAGCCATCTATATTAATGATGTGGTTTCCTCCTACCCATTTATTCCCTTTACGCCACAGTCCCAACTCCCAAGCAACATCATCCAAAGCTAAATCAGTTGACCATTCGGTAAGTTTTCGTAATTGTTGATTATCTTGTTCTAATTGTGCAATTCGTCGCTGTAACTGTTCATTTTCAAGTGAGAGAGCTTTGGCTGTAGCTTCCATCTCTTGCTTACGTTGATTCGCCCTGTCTCGGTCGGCAGCTTTGGCCTTCAATTGCGCTGCACTTAGCTCATCAACTTCTAAGTCACGCCCCTCCTCCACAATGCGGTAAAAGTCTTTGATGTCCTGGTGCTTTGCTCTGCTTCCCTTGATACCGCGCTCTAGTTCAATTAGCCGCATTGTCTGGTAGTACGAATCCTGAAACTCATGAATTTTCTGCCGCCCGTCGAAGAAATGATTACAGCGCAATTGCCCCTGATCATCAACCGGCACAAAGTAAGCGTGAATGTGCGGGGTGGCTTCATCTAGGTGTAATTCTGCCCTGACAATGCGTGAGCCATATTCATCAGCCAACCACTGGTGAGTCGCTTCTACCCAGTCATCCAACTTTTGTTGTTCATAGTACCCAGCATTAGTTGGGCAGTCGGGACGGAAATAACTAGGCGATGCACTCAACAGTAACTCTACACAGTAGACCGCATCAGTGCGAATCTTTCGCTTTTGTTCATGCTCGGCAATTTTGGCTAACACTAAATCCTCTAATCGTTCATGCGGGTCGAGGCTACCGATGAAGCGAATATTTTTTTGAGTGGGGTCAGCGTTTGGGGTTTCTCTTTCTCTTGCAGTGTGAGATGCACTCCCTGATATATTACCCCGCTTTAATTTTTTTAATCGCGCGATCGCGTAGCTCATGACTTCATATCTTGGATAAACTTGGTATGATTTTGTTATCACGCTGATTTTCCCAAAATCGGAGCAATTGCGACTAGTCGCCAAAATAGCTAAATTGCTCAAATGCGAAAAAGTGAAGATAGTCGTAGTAAGTACGATTATTTTAGCGGCTTGAAAGACTTTTTGAAGGAACTCTAATACCTAACTAGCTCAAGTGCTTACATAGCAAAGACTCCAGGCATTTAGTCGCCTGATTCTAAGCGTTGAATAATTTGGGTACGAATTACGCACGGATACTCATAAATGAGGGAAAAAGCGGAACGCAGTGAAAACACAGTGGAAACGCAATTGAGAGGAAAAGGGGGATTTCTCCGCCTAAATACTCATTTAGACTACCCGCAATACTCATTTTTGTATCAAGTATTGTAAATGTAAACAATAAGACAACTGTACTGATTTTTAAAAATGGACAAACAGGGAAGCAAAGACGTTGAACTGCCAAGAGTAAAACGGAGACATGATTCTTGGGATGGAAGAACTATTGAATACTTGGTGAATCATCGATCAAAAAAGTCGGCAGGTGAACTGACAATGGAAGCAGTGACAAGTTACTGGCTAATAGAAGCATTAGTGGCAAAGGTAAGTAAAGAGGAATTTATTGAAGCTTGCTTGTCGAGTATTGGGGAATTGGAAGGAAAGCTAGTAAAGATTAGAATTTTAATGCAAAAGGTTTCTAATTCTTTTGAAGTAGATAGTAGTGCGATTTTGCCACCACAACAAATAGAGCAGAACAAATCATCGATTTTAGAAAAAAGCTTGCCAATCTCAACAAATGCGATTTGCAAAGAGAAAGAAGAACAAGAGGAACTAGAGCAAACAAGTCAGCAGGAAGAATCCTTGCTATCTGATGATGACTTGGGATTAATGGACTTGAAAATGACACCAGACTTATTAATGGCTACTCAATTGTTGGGATTTGACGAAACAAGCGGTAATAAAAATTTATGACAACTACAAATACTAATCAGGACAAATCAAGCCAAGTCGTACAGTTTATACTGACGGCAGACTTGGGGGGTAGTTCAACCAAAGCGATCGCCCAGATTTATCCGGCGGGAGTGCCATTTGCATTGTGGATGAGTCCAGAAGTTGCCGATGTGGGAGAGGGTTCAACCAAACATTTAACTGTAGATGCGCTGCCTGATGATAGCGCTTGGGTGAGAATTGGTCAGGAATATTCTGTATTAGGGAGTATTGCAAAAAGAGAGTTTGCTGGAACTGCGGCACTGCAAGATTTGAAGTCTGAATATGCCTTATCAAAGGTTGCTGGTTTGTTGTGGTTAGCTAAACGTCAAATAAATGTAGATATTCACGAAATGTTTCTCCAGATTTTGCTACCACCTGGAGAAGAGAAGAATGTACAAGATTTGGCTAAAAAGTTTGTCTTAAACTATAGGCAAGGAGTAATAACGCCAACGGGAAGAATGAAAATTAAGGTCAACAGCTTCAAAAATCTTCCTGAGGGAACAGGTATTATTTCTTACAGGAGTCGCGCTCTAGGTAATGTATTTTCTCAAAAAAATATAGGATTGTTAATGCTGGGTCATCGTAATGCCAGTTTTACCCTTTCAGAAAAAGGGAAAGTAGCGAAGAAAGAATCGACAGACTTGGGGATGAATTGGGTGTTACAAAAGTTTGTCGAACGTACTAGCGTAGGACTATCGAAAGATGATCCGTGTATAGCTGCGGCTTTAGTGGAAGCAAGTAAAGGTAATTTCACTGCATTACGAAATTTGTCACGTAGGAATACGCCATCAGGAATTAACTCGGATTTAGAGTTGTTTAAATCAGTTTTAGAAGTGATTCGGGATGAATACTGTCGAGCATTGCTGCGGTGGGTGAAAAACCATGCAGGGTTAGACGAAGTTCTGATCTGTGGTGGTACTGGTGAGTTTGTGCGTCGAGAATTGACACAATATTTTCAAACAGAAAGCATCCCTATCGTTTGGAATGGTGGAGTAGTTATTCCCAAATCGTTAGATACCGTTGGCTTGGGTGAACGACTGGCTGATGTTTGGGCAACTCATATTAGTTATGTGAGAATGCTGGATGAAAATTTTTGCTATGAGCGCAAACAGAAATTAATACCAGATTCTTATTCCCCAGCAGTTAATCATCTCACTTCTATCAATAGAGTGTAGCTCATATCTTGCACTTGATGTTAGACAGAATATCTGTCTAACATCGTAAAAGCCTCTCTTGGTAAGAGATATGCTTCAACTTGCACCTTTCCTCATCTGAAAGTGCGATCGCTCTAACACTAACAAGCGTGAACAATTAACATTGGCAAATTAAGATGGCTGAAACGACACATTTGCAGGTACAAGAATTATCACGATTTGCCCAAGAGCAAGACTTCAATCAGCAATATCGACAGTATTTCGGGGATGTCTGGGACGAAGTTGGAGTTAAAGATATCTCCAAAATGACCATCCAAGATGCCGAGCAAACCTTGAAGGTACTAGCTGATAGTGAAGCATCTCCCCAATTCATCAAATCTCTACTAGCACAAGCAGCAATTGATGGAGGGTCACCGCAGGTTTTAGAATATTTTCTAGCAAGCGACATTGACGGCGATGGACGGACTCTGGCGACTGTTTTATTTCAGGATCAGACGAACCCGTTGGAGCCGGATACACTCCAACCACCACCGAAAGCACAGGTTCTATCCCCATCTCTACAACCAGATTTGGAATGGGAAATATAGCATAAACTCGCTAACTTTACTAGTTACTCTAGTACCGATTTTTTCAGTACTAAGGTAGCTAGTTCTTTTTTGAAAGCATATTTAAACTTCTTAAGTTAGATACGAGTTCCATTTTTCAAAAAGCACGTAGGGTGTAATTGAATTATCGATTACACCTGTTTTCTCAACTAACTCCTAAATCAAGTGAGGCCATAGTATGACTATATTAGGTATTAATAGACCTTTAGATACAACCCAGGCAAAACTGTGGGACGAGCGCGATTTGTCTACAAGCGATCGCCGCCGGGAGCATCTAGAAATTCTTCTGTGCCAGAAAGTACAGATAGGTGAAGATCCTACCTTGTGCGAACAAGTTTTGAATTATCTGTACTTCTCCATATATCAACAGAAGCTCAATCGCATCGCTGTCCAAAAGGAGAAAGAAAAGTCAGTATTTGCCTCCCTACAGCAAGTGATTATTACGTCTTTTGCTATTCTAGGGATGTTTGCGTTCCTTGCCGCCGCTTCCAACAAGTCAGTTGTGCGCTCGTCTGGGGGAATCCCTCCAGCTATAGAACGGCAAGTCAATTGACAAGGCATGAGCATAAAAAGCTGAAAGTAGCACGATGACAAAACTTTCAGCTTTCCAAAAATCTTAAACATCTAGCTTAAAACCAGGAAGTATCTTTATCGAACGGAAGTGTACTGGGTTCTTCGTTGTTCCTTAAGTCTACCTCCATCTGCTTTATGCGTTGTGTATATGTTCGGCTTGAAGCACGTAGTCTATTCATTTCTTGCTCACCAAAATTAATCCCCATTTCTGCTTTCCGAGCCGACACTCGATTATAGTTTTCTACATCCAGTATCTTGCGCCGTTCCATTTCTCCTAGCCATTGGGAGCTAATACCTTTTTTCAGTTCAGATTCGATATATTCTGGCTTGAGAGTACCATCACTGTTGAACTGCTGCTGCTCTGTAGGGGTGAAGAAATCGTAGGCAGTATAAACAGGCCAAGGTTCTGGATCTGTTTCGTCTAGTCGTTTCCATTCATCGTAGTTATTTTTAAGTCGAAGGGCATAACTATTGATTGCTGCGTCATTCATACCTTCAGATAACATTTGTTGTCTAGCTTCATTCTTTAAAGTTCCGTCTGCGTTAAATTCTTTCCCATGCATATTTAACCAGCGTTTAATTCTTGACATATTGGACTCCTAAAAATTTTCAATGATTAAAAAAGATTATGTCTTTGGAATTCCAACACTTTGACCCCAGACTAAATCAATGGATTCACACTGATGGAGATAATCAGAATACCCAATCAATTTTAACTGAAAAATTAGATAATAATCTATTAGAATTTTACTTTCCAGATCAACAGTTTTCTTTCGGACATATAGATGAATATAGTACGCCAGAAGATTTAAGAAATCACCCAAATGGGCATACGCTGTTATTATCTTCTAAAACCCGATTATTGTACGGGTCGCCAGAATGCTTGAAAGTAATTGAAAAGTTATGCCCTGATAGAAAAGATAGAGGTGCTTACGGTTCAATCTTTCTAGGGGGGTGTAAAAATTCGATACATGAAGAACTAAACATTTTGATTGTAGATGACTCTACTGAAGCACAAGGTGAAAATGGAGGAATTATTAACAAAGAAAATGCTTTTAAATTGGTAGGTGACTGCTACGGTCAAATCTCTACCCAGCTATATGATAAATTAACTAAAAGGGAAGAACAGCAGGATAAAAGTTATCGCGTAATTCAGCATCGATTTGGGTGGACAGAAACTGATGGAGAAGATACTAAATATCGATTTGGTAAAGGGACATTAAGACCTTGCAGTTTTGATAAAATAAAATATGCTGACACGAATGATGAACCCAAAATTGACTTAATTCTTCCCCTATCTAGCTTCAAAGGTACAGACAAAGATCATCCCAATAAACCGACTAAACCCCAAATTCAACCGGGATTATACAAACAAAAAATTTGGTTAGGCGAAAAGTCCCAATCAGAGCGAGGTAAAACTGCCATATCTCAATTATTAGCATCATTTCCTCAAGGTATTAAGGATTTTGCTGAAGAACTAGAGGTACAAGCTCAAAAGCTAGCAGAAGTTCAAGATGACCCTAGAATTGTTGCACAACTGTACTGTGAAAACTACGAAAATCGAAAAGAATTTTCAGAAGAGCAAAAAAAATCTTTAGAACAAGAAATTATTGAATCAGTTAAAGCTGATACTTTAGGTAAACAAGTAGAGAATAATTCTGGTGAAGACTTAGAGCTAAACGATGAATCAGATGAATCTCAGAAAGATGATATGTTCATGTACAAACTCATCAAAGCTGATTTACTTGGCCATCAACAATTACTAGAAACCGAAAAAGTAAAACAAGAGCTAAGTCGATTTGTGCAAGGTCAGTGGCGTGATATTGCGGTTGGCAAGACATTAACTTTTGACCGAGGAATGATTATCCCTTCCAAAGAACTCAAGAATGGCGAAATTTGCGTGACTTGGATAGATGAAAATGAAAAAGTATTAAATTTCCGTTCTCCCTTTCTTAATTCTAACGGTCTATGTGTTTCTAATAACAAATATGTTGAAGACCGCCTAGCTCCAGATGGTACAGACTTACAAGGAATTATTGTAGTCAATGATGAAGATCATAAACGCATACTTGGTCGGATTGAAGCGCTAGAAGCTCAAGGTATTCAACACAACGAAGTTAATCCCCTCGAAACCGAATCACAACGTCAAGCGCGTGATTTCGACGGTGACTGTATTGGCGTAGCACTTGCACTTCAATATCCAAACTTCACAGCCGAAGCCGAGTACAGAAACCAGCCTGAAAATGCTTATCGGCCTACTGTTAAAGAAAAGAAACAATCATTTTATTTGGAAAATGGAACCCAGCCGCCATTTGAAGAAATAGCTATCCACATGAGCGATAGCATCAGCGTGGGCATAATCAACAATCAAGTGACAGCACTAGAGGCATTAGAATCGGAAATTGAGGTACTTAAAACTTATGGTAACTTAGAACAACAGTCAACTTATTTAGACCAAGTATTTAAACACTATCAAAGTTTATTTGAACAGGAACATGACGATAAGCCCAAACCAATTAGAGCAGAGTACAAACCTTTCATGCAATCTGTTGTAGCTCTAGCAGAGAATCCTAAGAGAACGCCAGAAATTATTCAACAGGCGATGGATGTTAATCGCCTAATGTACCGAGAAATGATTGGTGAGGGATGTTATCAAAACCAAATAGCGGTTGATTTATTCAAAAGTGCTAAAAAACCTGAGATGGATAAAATCCGGGAAAACAGCCGCTACTTGTATCGTGATGTTAATTATATTAAAGATAAAAAGTCGCCTTCAGTTTATTTAAACACGGGGATAACACCAAAGGGCGACTCACCAGTAGAATTATTAATTAGCCAAACCAATAAATATTTCCAAGAATCAAAGTTAGAATCGCGTCCCATAGTCCAGTTTAAAGACTTGTTCAAAGGAGTAGAATTTACACCACAGCAAAAATTTGCAGCGATCGCCGCCAAGTACGAGTTTGATCTGAAGTTCAACGCTGCGGTTCGTGCCTCAAGGCGGCGAGAAACAGAGTCTGGCCCTAGCGCAATTGTTCAAACGGATTCAGGAACGCAACTTGAAATTACCAATCTCACCCGTTACGGACACCCCTTAATCTGGAAAGCCCAGATGTTGAACATTCGCCTAGATGAGATTAAATTCACAAACAGTGAACGCCCCCATAAATTATTAGCAGTTGCACAGATAGATGACGAGGTTGGGAAAGATGGAAAACCCGCTTACTGCAACCTGGGGACAGTTAGCCAACAATCTGTGACTGACCACAACCTCAAATCGGGGATGACCATGCAGGGAGCTAAACTCCTAGAACTAAAACCAGAACTTACTAGAAGCCAAACTAAATTACTTTTCAACAAGGCACAGGAGACGGCTCTCGCATTTTACGCTTCTATCCCAGAGTCAGAAAAACTTGCTCTATCCGCCGCCGCTTGGAACATCTGTGCATCCCGCCAGGATGAACTCGAAGTTGCAAGAAAAGAAAACGCAAACCCCCAGGCTTACGCTAAAAAAGTCTCTAATTTCGCCTTCGCTGCTTTCCCCAATGAGATTATCTCTCGCTTAGATAAATTGCAATTTACTGAGCCGAAGTTAGTCACATTAAATAATGAAGCGAATCAATTTTTGGGTCGAGACTGGAATCCAACCGAAAAACACCCGATAGAAATTAGGGCTAGCCACCACCCAATCGGGCATGAACGCCACGTTTCCAGGATAATGTTTGTCCAGGATAGTGACGGCGAATACAAGGAATTCGCCATGCTTGAAACCAGAACTGCACAGCTTCCCATTGGTACGAAAGCACTCTCTTGTATGGTTGGAGTAGAACCTGCTACCGCCAAAGTAACTATTGGACTGCCTGGAAACGAGCCGATTGAAATTACTATCCGCGAACTCAAGAACTTCTCTTATACAGGACTTGTTTTTAACGCCGAATCGGTCAACTTAGAATTTGGCACTGTGTCGGTGACTGACAAAACAGTAAAAATTAAACTTGATGGCAAAACTTTGGGTGAGTTAGACAGTGATTCTACCCAACAGTTAAAAGAAATTAATTATCTCAAAAATGGTAATCCCCTAAAATTAAAGCTCACGTCAATCTCTGAGACAGGAGATCAAGCTTTTGTGCTGGGTGAGTCTCCCAATGGGAATCTCCTCAAAATTAATAAAATTAACTTTTATGATTTTTCTGGTCAGACATTCAATGATCAAGATTACCGAAAACTGACTATCGAAACCTCAGCTTCTAAAACTAGAGATGCTGTGTTTTTGAATGGTGAACCCTTGGGGGTATTGCATTTTAAAAAGGACAAAGACGCGCTCAGACAGCTTGGACTACTCAAAACTAAACAACTGACACCTGCGCCTGCGATCCTTCAAAGTAATTTCTCTGTGATTTGCGCTCAAATTGACCCTAAGACCGTTGAATATCCCCAGAAATGGACGAAGGAATTTCAGGCTTTTGGGACTCAATCAGTTAACCCTCAACAACAGCAGATGATTGATAGTAGTGAGCCAATTCTACATCATATTAAAGAGCGTTCTACTTTCTTATTTTCTACAGAATCAAACAAAAAGCTGGGAGTCACGGGCTTGGCTGTTGACAATCACAAAGTTGAATCTGTAACCTTATGGCTAAAGAAGCAAAATGTTGTATATTCCCAAGTCCCACCCGAAGATGTCATTAGGGAAACTAAGAAAGGTCTAGCGGTATTTAACTTGGTTGATAGCTCCATTCCTGCCAAAACTTTGTCGAGCATGACCAAGAAATTCGGGGGAATTATTGAAACGGATAGTGACTATCAACAAAGAGTTAATTCCCTCGCTACACGACCGCAGTTTTTGAAACCACCAGAACAAACAGCACAATCCCCACCTAACCAATCTATAACTCCATCACTCTCCACTACTCCTTCTACACCAGATATTACTAATAGTACAAAAACCGAACTTCTAGGTGTAAAGAAGTCCCCGACAGTTACTATTGATGATTTGAGAAATTGGTATAATGCCGCAGATAAGTTAGGGAAGTCGGAGAATTACAAAAAACGCATTGTAGAAGTGGCTTATGGGTTTAAAGCTGGTGAGCAATTATCAGCCCAAGCGTTGACAGTAATGAATAAAGATAAATTTGAACTTGAAGCCATCAGTCGGCTCACTCAAATTGCTCAAAAGATTGGCATGGTTTGGGGTAAGTCTGATGAAAATGGTACTCAAGTCCAAGGAAAGATTTATGATTTGGCTTTTAATACCCAGCAGAGAGATTTAACTATTTCGCAGAAAGATGGAGAGGTAATTTTAAACTTGCAATCTGGCAAAGTGCAGACTAATAAAGTAACTCCACAGATATTGCAAACTTTTGAGGATGTTAATACTCAAATTGATAAAATATTAACTAAATCTCAAACACAGCAAGTAGACTTACAAAGATAGATTTGAAGAATTCAGCAGCCAGGAGCGAATGGCACGCTTGAAAAGCTGAAACCTCATTACTGGAAGGGTGTGGGAGGTGTGGGAGGACGGGGAAGAATCATTTCTCCCCACACTTCCCTCTTTCCCCACACTCAAAATCTTGTTATATCAGGGCTTTGCGATTAACAAGCGTGCCATTCAGCCAGGAGCCAAGTTGCTTCCAATTCGTAATTACTAATGGGCTGCCCCCGCTACGCTCTAAGCAAAGCTATGCCGCAGGCTTTACGTAATCCGTAATTAATAACCCCATGAATAAATTCAGGAGCTTGGAATATGGAGCTTAGGAAAATTCAACTTTCATCGCTACATACGCATTTGCAAAGCGTTTGTATAGGAGAATTGCTCCTAAATTTGCTCCCAGACAGATGCTTCCTAGTCCCAATAAAATGTATGTGGGAGCCATGACAACTCCAATCATGAACCAAGCAAATACGTGCAGTATAATTAATAAAGCAAAGGTACTGGCAATTGCAGCACTTCGCCAAATCTCAATAGCTGGACGACACAATAATGTCAAACCTATTGTTAGCGAGGTAGCAATTAGGTTGGCTGGGATTAGAAAAGCACAAATATCAATGCAGTAAGTGCTTGAGAATACCGTCAAGGTGTTAAAGTCTAACATGAATTTTCCTAGATTAAATTGCCAAATTTTAGATGAATATTTGTCTGATATCCTCAAGGTTAGTCAGACTTTAAAAGATTTGTAGGTTAGCCGAAACTATGGCGTTACTCAGATATTAGTGAAGACATACTAAAAATTTGAACCACCAAGAAGTTGGTGGTTCAGAGTTATATTTCGTATTAGCTACTAGTCAAGCACTTAAGCAGGAAATATTGTCCGGGTAATCAGTGCGCTGGCGAACCCAGAAAGACTAAGACCTAGCAAAACACTAGTAAACAAAAGACCTATTCGAGGGTTAGAATCTAGTTTTTTGTCTTCTCTACCACCTGTAAAGAATAAAGACCAAGCTTGGGAAGCATTGATAGTCTTAAAGCTATTAAAATTAGGTCTGAAAACAACAGAACCAAATAGCTCAGGAGATTTGAAGTCTAAATCATTGTTCATGTAAATAAGTATAACAAATATCTTGTCAAATAGCTATCTTTATGATAGAAACCTACAGATAAAGGCAAGGTAGATATGTCAAGGGCAGCGATCGCCAGCGTTGAGTGGTGGTTTTTCAAAGGGAGCTGAGGAACGGATATCGCTTAAAATGTATCAAATTGATACCGTGACCGCTACGTTGCCAACTTCCTTTGACGGTTACAAATCAAAATCAAGGCTGAATGTTTCCGGTTCAGAATCTTCTTCTTTCTCCTCTGCAAATGGAGTTGAAGTCCGAGAGGTGAGTTGATTTGACTCAGTATTAATCGGTGGGGAAGCTAAAAGTTGTGCAGGTAATCCAGCCTTGATGAAAACAAAATAGCAATCAACTATAAAGTAAATCGTGTCCAGGTAACTTTTATCTAGTTTTTGGGATTCTGCAAATATGCGCTCTCGGTAATTATCTTTGAGGCGAACTTTTTCCGGTGCTAAGTCTTTTTTATCTGCCATTGTTATAACTTTACTTAAGAGATGTAGTAGTTGGATTCTTGCTGGTGATGGTTTTTGCCATCTCTAAAAGCCCAGAGACATTGGCTTCTACTGGATTGTCCAGGATTTTGAAGCCGTTTTTCTCCAATAGCTTCTTAAATCCTGGTAAGAGGCAACCTCCACCAATCGCCCAGATTTCATCGCCCTGGTGCTTGGCATCAAGCGTCAGATTCACTACTTTCTTCAAGTATTTTTCATACCAATCTTTCAAACAAGTACTGTATACATCTTTGATATCGATGTCACGGCTGTATCGGGTATGCCCCATTTCCAAACAAAATCGGATTTTGGATGGGTCTCCGATTTTTCCGCCATTTAAATGTTTCATTTTTTGGGTGATATCATCGATGAGAACTTCTACACCGATAGGGTAAGCAGTGTGAACTTCTCGTTTCCCTTGGTTGTAACGAGAATACAGGGTTGTTCCATTGCCAAAGTCTAAAATGGTTAATTTTTTGGGTAGTGGATGCCCAAACAATGCACCCATACCCTCTAGTACGACTTTCAGCACTTCTACTTTCACGTCTGATTGTTTGCCAGCAAGTATTGGCTGATATTCTCCATTGAGTACTTTTTGAAGTTCTTCAGCCATACCAACGTCATGTAAGCTGACAACTAATTTTAAGTGCCAAGCCTTACGGTATGGTAGATGTGCCAATGCGCCCAACAAAGTCAACAACGCATTATTTACTTTATTTTCATTATTGTCTGTGTTGCGGTCAAAATAATTTCCTGTCCGATAAGCTGATTCTCCAACGGTGTAAGCACTACCGTTAAAAACTACACGTCCTGGAACATCTTCCATCTCGGCATTAGTTATATAACTGGGTACACGAATTACTTCAAACCCTTCGACTAAAAGTTTGAGACTTCCGTAACCGTTATCGAAACCCGCAGGAAAAATTTTTTGTAAGGTGTGAATGTTTGACATAGGCTCCAAGTAATACACTTTAATTTGTGAAAATTATCTGTTGAAGTGATCTGCAAGAGCAAGAGAAAGAAGAATAAAATAACTTCCCGCTTATTTTCCCAACTCAAGAGCTTATCATAACCCCTTGGGGGCTAAATGGGGTACAAAATGTCAATCAGTCAAATATACCCTACTTAGCACCTATATATACCCTATATAGGGGTCAAAATGTTCCCAAAGTCTTAATCTCTAGTTGGGGTATATGTAGCTCCCATGTAGCCCCCAACAGGAATTTTTGAAATCTTTTCTATCAACGCAGCAGAAATTAATTTAGATGGTTGACTCTTTGATTTATAATTTACTGTCAATAAGATTGTTGAAAAGCAATTCAGTCTTGATCTCTAATTTCTTGCTGAATACGTAATTTAGGGTCACTACTTGCTGACAGGTTCAGCTTTCTCAACTGAATTATCATTCACACCCAAAGTTAATTCCAAAGGAGTTTTTTGGGCGTAAGCTTTTACTACTTGCCGATAAACATCATAATTAGTAGGTAGGGTATTCTGTGCATTACCCACTCCATAGGTCAATTTGTACTTTACATTTTTCACCAATTCAGGCTTGCCTGCCTCTTCTTGAATTTTTATGCGTTGTTCAACTTGCTCAACGCTTGGTCGCGGCGGTAAAGTAGGCCAACATAGCCCTCTATCATCTGGGCCAACAACTGCTCCTGGCGGTTTCAATCCATTCCGATTCAACACTGAAGTATTCGCAAAGATTTCAATACGTGGCTGTGGTTGACTTGTTAGGTTATTCGCATACTTGACTTGCCAGGTGTAACTGGTGAGTGCTGTAGCTTCATACTGTTCAGCAGTAGTAGTACTGCAACTAGTTAATGTCAGTGCCGTTAATGCAGTTATTATTGAGGGTAAAAATCTCATTTGCATTATCAATCGTAAATATCTTTCACCAATCACTGTTGAAGAGGGAGTGTGCCATCATTCCTGCCAAGGTGAAGGAATCGCTGTTGTTGAAAGCACCTGACCCGTTGTTAATCTGATCGCCGTCTGCTCACAATTAGGACATTGGACTTTCACCTGGATTAGTGAAGGATGGCCTTTGTATTCTCCCATTACAGGTTCCCCAGTAAACTCGCTAATTATTCCCTGCTGACAGTGCCAGCACTCGAATACCACGCGCCCAACTTGTTTATCGCAGTCCAAAAACTGGATATGTTGACAGCGTTCTGGCGCTAACTCTTCATCATCATCATCGCTCTTTGTCAATTGACCCTGTTGCTTGGGCTGTTGCGGTAATTTGGATTTTCTCTTGTCAGCAGAGGTACGTTTGGCTTTACTTTTCTCTAAGGGTTGCGGTTTTTCAGCAGCGTTTGTCTTTGACCTTAAAGGAGGTATTGCCTGTGCTTGGGCTGGCTGCTCAACTGACGGCAGATCATCACTGGGAGTCATGTCAGGCTGAGAGGTTGGTTGCTGTTTCTCTACTGGTTTATAAGCAACAAGGTCAAGCTTTGGGTTTTGAACGTTGAGTTTTAACTCTTGCTTAGGTAGCTTGGGCGATCGCTCGGTAGACTTCATCAGAACTTTCTTTCCTGAACTTTGGGAAATGAGTGTATTTTAACCGCCAATTTATTTCACTAAATCGCTCCTCATCACCAGAACGAAAGTATAGTTAGCTTTTTAGGTAACAAGCAATTTGGAGCATTAGTTTTTCATTACTTTGGTGTAAAACTTGTGAAAATCTTTGCGGTCTACTTAAATTGTCATAGAATCAGTTCATTCTGTAACTAATATATGTTTTTTCATCAAAAATCGTATAGTACTAAGAAAATATGATTATCGCAGTTACTAATCAAAAGGGAGGAGTAGCCAAGACAACCTCTACTATCGCACTAAGTGGATTGCTGGCAGAAAGTTCCTCCTGCCTTGTAGTTGACTTTGATCCCCAAGGTAATTTAACCACGGGTCTAGGAATCAAGATTCAGCCAGGGCAGAAGACTGCTTATGAAGTACTTACAGATCGTAAACAGAGCGCATCTGAAACTATTATTGACACCGAGTACGGAATCAAGCTGATTCCGGCTGACATATCTCTTGCATCTGGAGAAAAGCAAATTTTGACCTCGGCAGATAATAGCCGAATCCTGAGAAAGAAGTTGAATCCTTTACGGCAAGAATTTGCTCATATCCTCATTGATTGCCCACCTAGCTTAGGTATGCTGACTCTAAATGCACTAATGGCAGCAGATGCAGTCTTGATCCCCGTTCAATGTCAGTTTTTTGCTTTAGAAGGCTTACGACAATTATTGGAAACTATCGAAAGTCTTCGTGATGAAGACACTCACCCCAATTTGCAAATTTTAGGAGTCTTGCCTACAATGGCAGACCGTACACTCACGACCCAAGATGCTCTCAAAACTCTTAAAACTAAACTTCCTGGGGTCAAAATTTTTGAACCAGTTCCTAAGTCTGTTCAGTTTCCAGAGTCCAACTTGGCGCGTCAACCAATTCATCGATATACCACAGAAAGAAAATTGATTGAACCTTATCAAGAAATCGCCAGGTCAATGGCAGAACAGGAGTAATATGGCGAAGCGGCGCTTGTCAATGGCAGATGAAATGGAATTTCCGAATAAAACCAGACAATTCCTTGACTTAGTAGGAGTTACCAATAATCCTCAACTCTCGGAAAACGAATCTATTGAACAATCTTTATTAATAACTCAAATTCACCTAGCTGCTCATCAGCCTCGGCGTTATTTTTCAATTCAAGGAATGGAAAGCCTAGTTGCTTCTATTCGTGAACATGGCATCTTGCAGCCACTGCTTGTCCGACCGTTAGAATCCGGTAATTATGAATTGATTGCTGGTGAACGTCGCTACCGTGCGGCTCAAACTCTTGGAATGGAGCAAGTTCCGGTTATTATCCGCCATCTCAATGACCAAGATGCTTTCCAAGTCGCCCTCCTCGAAAATTTGCAACGGGAAGATTTAAATCCGGTTGAGGAAACTGAAGCTATTTTGCAACTGCTATCTATCCGCTTGGAATGCTCTCAAGGAGAAGTTATTTCCCTACTCAATCATATTGCTAACCGACAAAAGCAAAAAACAGAAACTACGAACAACGTTGTTCGTAACCAATGGGAAATGGTAGAAAAGATATTTTCAGTAATAGGTAGGTTGACTCCAGACAGTTTTCGTAGTCATCGCCTACCTTTACTAAATTTACCTAAAGATGTTCTAGAAACTTTGCGCCAAGGACAACTAGAATATACCAAAGCTCGGATCATCGCTCAATTGAAAGACAAAGATCAGCGACATCAACTTCTAGTGAAAACTATTGAAGAAAATCTTTCAGTTAGAGATATCAAAAGTTACATTCAATCAGTTCAACCTCTTAAGTCTTCTCAGCCGAATATCCTTCCTAATCGGATGAAGGAAGCCTATCAGCGAGTTAAGCAAGCTAAAATCTGGGAAGATCCTAATAAAGCAAAAGTTTTAGATAAGTTGTTAGGGCAAATTGAAGCTTTATTAGAGTAAAATCTATGGTTTTTTACAACATATTTCACTCTCCTCACCAACCTTTGAGGCGTAGCTTGCTCCCGCTTGCGCTCGTAGTCATCGTATGGTGAAGCGAAGCAGCATTTTCGACTTTATCATCTACTATTATTGTAATCTCAAAAGAGTATAGTATTTATGTACTATGATTGAACTGAATCCCAGTACTATAATAGTCTGCGGCATCGGATCATAAGCAATGTCCACTCCTCCTAATCTTGCCCCTCAACAAGTAAGCGCCTTTCCTCAAAACGAAACAATCACCGGAGTCGTAGAACGTTTAACTTTTTACTCTGCTGAGTCAGGCTACACTGTGGCAAGATTGACTCGCCCACGTAGTACCGAACTCACAACAATTGTCGGCAGCTTCGCCAATATTCAGCCAGGGCAGACTTTACAACTAACTGGTTTCTGGCGTGACCATCCACAATTTGGCCCCCAGTTCCAAGTAGTCAACTACAAAGAAACCAAACCAGCTACTCTCACTGGAATTGAAAAATACTTGGGTAGTGGGCTGATTAAAGGTGTTGGCCCAGTCACAGCAAGACGGATTGTTGCCCACTTCGGGCTAGAAACCCTGGACATCATCGAAAACCAAATCGAGCGATTAATTGAAGTTCAGGGCATCGCTAAAAAGCGGATTACTTTAATCAAAAACGCTTGGTCAACTCAGAAAGCGATCAAAGAAGTGATGGTGTTTCTCCAGGGGCATGGCGTTTCTACCACTTATGCTGTGAAGATTTACAAGCAATATAAGGATGAAGCGATCGCTAGAGTAACCCATAACCCTTACCAGCTAGCAGCCGATATCTACGGGATCGGTTTTCTGACTGCTGATAAAATTGCACGGAATATCGGAATTGCGCCTGACTCAGAATTTCGTTACCGTGCGGGGATTATCCATTGCCTAAGTGAAGCTGCCGAAGATGGTCATTGTTACTTACCACAGGCAGAACTAATTGAGTCAGTGATTAAACTGCTGACTACTGAGGATCACCAGCCAACAGAAGATGCGATCACTCTGACTATCAAAGATATGGCATTAAGGGATGAGTTAATCAGAGAGAAAATCCCAGACCAAACCCTGCTGTGCTACAAACCAACTTACTTTCATACTGAACAAAACCTAGCACAACTGATATCTGGGCGCTTGAGCCAGCCCATTGCACAAGATATTCCCCGTGTCCGTGCCTGGATTGAGCGCTTCACGGCTAGTCATAAAATTCAGCTTTCAGAGCAACAACAGCAAGCGGTCGAGATAGCAGCTTACTCCAGGATGATGATTTTAACTGGTGGGCCAGGGGTTGGAAAAACTTTCACCACCCATACCATAGTTAGTTTATGGAAAGCGATGGGGAAATCTATTGCAATGGCAGCACCAACTGGACGGGCTGCTCAACGCTTGGGTGAGATGACTGGACTTGAAGCAAAAACTATTCATCGCTTGTTGGAATTTGACCCCAAGACAAGAGGATTTAAATGTGACAGTGACAATCCTTTGCCCCATACAGCAATTATTGTTGATGAAGCATCGATGCTTGATTTGTTTCTAGCTTACTCCTTGGTTAAAGCAGTATTAGCTGGCGCTCTACTGTTGTTGGTGGGTGACATTGACCAGCTACCATCTGTGGGCCCAGGTCAAATACTCGCTGATTTGATTAATTCTGGTTGTGTGCCAGTAGTGCGGTTAACTCAGGTATTCCGCCAAGCTCAAACAAGTGCTATTATCACTGCTGCTCACCAAATCAACCGGGGACAGTATCCCACGATTGAACCGATTTCTGACACACCTCAATCTGACTGTATTTGGCACGGCGGCGGACATCAGCCCGAACATGGTGTACAGGCAATCTGCGAGTTGATTACCGATTTGATTCCACGGTTAGGTTTTAATCCTGCCACTGATGTCCAAGTCCTTTGCCCGATGACACGCGGAGTCGTTGGGACTCGAAACCTGAACACAGTATTGCAGCAGTTGATTAATCCGCCCAGCCCTGACAAGGTAGAGATTAACAGGGGTGGCAATTTATTGCGTGAGGGCGATCGCATCATCCAGCTAACCAACGACTACAACCGAGAAGTCTTCAACGGCGACTTAGGAATTATCAAGAGTATTGATACTGTCGAGCAGGAAGTTGCAGTGCAATATGGTGAGCGGACTGTGGTTTACGATTACGCTGACCTCAATGAAATTGCGCTAGCGTGGAGCGTGACTATTCATAAAAGTCAGGGGTCAGAATATCCGGTGGTGATTCTGCCAATCTATATGCAGCACTATATGATGTTGACCCGGAACCTGTTTTACACTGGTATAACTCGTGCCAAGAAGTTAGCGCTCATTGTAGGAGCAAAAAAAGCGATATCTCTAGCGGTGCGTTCTACTGATGACCAACAGAGGTACACAAGGTTAAAGCAGAGGTTACTTCAGGCAGGGCTGCATTGTTAAAAATAAAAAAGTTTATTGAATTATTTGATTTATACTTTTAAATCCCCAGGTAAAAAAAAGCCGAAAAGTTTGTATGTCCAGCCTCAGTTCCGACATGGTTCGCATCTATTTGCAGGAAATTGGTCAGTATCCTTTATTGAAGCCAGAGGAAGAAATTGCTTATGGTAGACAGGTACAAGAAATGATTGCCATTGAGCGATCTAAAAATGAACTCACCCAACAGCTAGACCGGGAACCAACAATGACAGAATTAGCCAATGCTGTTGAAAAAACCGAAGCACAAGTCCGAGCAGCACTACACCTTGGTCAAAAAGCCAAACAAAAAATGGTAACAGCTAACCTGCGGCTGGTAGTATCTGTTGCCAAGAAATACCAGAACCGCAATTTGGAATTTCTAGATTTGATCCAAGAAGGAGCGATCGGTTTACAAAGGGGTATAGAAAAGTTTGATCCCAACCGAGGTTATAGGCTATCAACCTACGCTTACTGGTGGATTAGTCAAGCTATAACCAGAGCTATTGCAGAACAATCCCGCACTATTAGATTACCTGTTCACCTCACTGAAATACTTACCAAAATTAAGAAAGTACAGCGAGAAAGCTTTCAAAAACTCGGTCGTCATGCCACTGCTGAAGAAATTGCAACACTCTTAAACATAAGCACAGATAAGCTTCGAGAATATCTCACTGCTTCTCGCACAGCCATTTCTTTAAATAAACAAGTCGGAGATGAGAAAGAGACAGAATTGGGCGAAATTTTAGCAGACGTTGGCACTTCACCAGAAAAACTGCTCACGCAAGAACTTTTATCGCAAGACGTAGCTAAATTCTTAGAACCATTGACACCGATTCAACGTCAAGTGTTGACTTTAAGCTTTGGGCTAGAGAATGATCAGCATTTCAATCTCGCTCAGATTGGTCAACAGCTAAACCTTAGCCGAGAACGGATTCGTCAAATCCAGGTAAAAGCTATAAGTATTCTCCGCCATCGACAAAACGACATGCAAGAGTATTTATTTGAGTGAACTACCCCACCCTGCCATCGTAGGAGGGTGGGGAATTCCGCCGAATTAGTTAAGAGGATGTTTTAGTCATTTTTTGAGGGTAAAAAAGACCCAGACATTTAATCTGGGTGTGCGATTCGTTCACTCGAAATGAGTAGAAAATGCTCAGGGATGAGTGACATTTGAGAGATAACCCTTAATGGGTGGAGTTCGCACTTTAATCTCTCTCAGATGATAACTGAATAACCATGAGGGTGAATCCAAAGGAAACTAAAGAAAAGTCCCTCTCCGTAGGTGCAACGGTAACAGCATCATCCCTACGGTAGCGACTAGCCATCAATCCGTAAAGCGGGATGAAAAGGAGGAACAACTGGCAGCCTAAGCCGGTTCCCCTCCAAGCATGAACCTATGAATAGCGAAAGCAAAGATGCGCCGAACCATCGTGATAAATAACCAGCGAAATAAGGCTTAATGCGTTGGAGCCAAAAGGCAAAGGATATGGGGCTGGCAATTACCCAGTTGACCAGTTGCACTCCCAATAAACCCGGTGGAGAGCATCATTCTAAAGGTTCAAACAATGGTTATTCGGAACGAAGTAACCTTTCGTCTGCTCTCAGCAAGGTCGATAACTGAGTAGGTGCTAACCGTATGCAACGAGAGGAAAGATTAAGTCAGAAGCGAACGCCTTGTTTTAATGACAGGGATATGCTGACGGACTTACGGTGATTTGGAATGTAAAGTTATGAGTAGCAATGCAAAAGTCTAATACACGACAAATTGCTCCTAAACCCAATAAAAACGGTTTTCTTCCCATGAAGATTAACCCAATTAGAAAGGTTTTGAGGAATGAATCGATGGTGGAATGGAAACATATCAACTGGCGTAAGTTAGAACGACGTGTTTTTAAGTTGCAAAAACGAATTTACAAAGCATCTCGTCGTGGTGATGTCAAAGCATTTCGCAGACTCCAGAAGACGTTGATGAAGTCCTGGGCAGCAAAGTGTTTATCGGTTCGTCGGGTAACACAAGACAACCAAGGTAAAAAGACGGCAGGAGTGGACGGTATTAAATCACTATCCCCAGAAGCACGTCTTAAGCTGGTTGCCAAATTAAAACCTAACTCAAAGGTAAAACCGACACGTCGGGTATGGATTCCCAAGCCAGGAACGGATGAGAAACGACCTTTGGGTATTCCCGTAATGAACGATCGAGCCTTGCAAGCGCTGTTAAAAATGGCATTAGAGCCAGAATGGGAAGCGCGATTTGAACCTAACTCATACGGGTTCAGAGCCGGACGCTCATGCCATGATGCGATTCAAGCCATATTCATCGCAATCGTACAGAAAAGCAAATATGTGCTTGATGCCGACATTGCAAAATGTTTCGACCGCATCGACCATGAAGCACTGCTAAAAAAATTAAATACATCCCCCACCATCCGCCGACAAATTCGAGCATGGTTAAAAGCGGGGGTGATGGATGGTAAGCAGTTGTTTCCAACATCTGAGGGTACGCCACAGGGCGGGGTAATTTCTCCACTACTGGCAAATATCGCCCTCCACGGTATGGAGAACCGGATAAATAAGGCATTTCCAGAAATGTCTAAAACCATGAGGGAAACTTGGTATCACAGAAAAGGTACAAAGTTTAGAAGCCCTCAATTTATTCGATACGCCGATGACTTCGTGATTCTCCATGAAGACATAGCCGTTGTCCAAAGATGCAGAGAGATAATCTCTGAATGGTTAAAAGACATGAGTCTTGAATTGAAACCTGCCAAAACACGTTTAACTCACACTCTTAATGAGTATAAGTCAGAAAAGCCTGGATTTAACTTTCTCGGTTTTAACATAAGGCAGTGGAAAGTGGGTAAATACCACTCCAAACAAGGTTTCAAAACAATCATCACCCCAAGTAAAGAGAAGCAAAAGATACATTATGACCGAGTAGCAAGTATCATCGATGACCACAAGGCAGCGCCCCAAACGGCGTTAATCAGCCGATTAAACCCGGTAATCACAGGATGGTCAAACTACTACTCAACAGTGGTAAGTAAGGTCACTTACTCTCACCTTGATTGTCTTATGTATCTAAAGCTAAAGGCTTGGGCAAAACACCGCCACCCCAAGAAATCTGGGGGATGGGTGTCAAAGAAATATTGGCAAACCATTGGTGGTAATAATTGGGTATTCGCAACCAGGCATGAGGGTAAAAACCGGATGCGGTTACGGTCACACACAGAAACGCCAATAGTTCGGTATGTGAAAGTTAAAGGCGAGGCTAGTCCTTATGATGGCAACCTAATTTATTGGAGTTCAAGGATGGGTAAACACCCGGAAGCGACTAAAAGAATGTCTACGCTCTTAAAGTCACAAAAAGGTAAATGTACCCACTGCAAAATGTACTTTCGAGAGTCAGATGTACTAGAGATTGACCACATAACCCCCAAAAGTTTGGGAGGCAAAGACGATTACAAAAATCTCCAGATATTACACAAACACTGCCACGATGAAAAGACAATTGAAGATGGTTCAGTTGTGAAGTACACATGACAATGTGCCGAATCATTGAGGAGCCGTGTAATGGGAAACTATTAAGCACGGTTTTGAAGACCAACGGGGTTGGTGACAACCTCGTTGAGTTTACTATTTAAGATTAGGAATTACCCCAAGATTTCAATCACAGCCGCGAGAATAGCTGGCGCTTTGTCTGAAACCGGAATGAACACACGCTTTTGCCAGTTGATGATCTCGGTGAAACATCCAATAGCTACCAGTCGCTCTGCCAGTGAGATAGCATTAACCAGTTCTATGCGAGGTTCACCAGCAATGAAAGAACGTCGCAAGGTTACACCACCCGGCAACTGCTGTGTATATCTCTCGTTTAGTACCAGTGAAACAAGTTCTTCTGGGCTTAACAACTGGTTCTTCAGACCGAGTTGCTCTCGCACAGTTTGGATGTCGTGAGCATTCACCACCCGACCGAGAATCTTTTGTCCATCGCTGGTTTGTAGTCGGAAGACTCGACTATTTTGCTGTGGCAGGATTTTCCAGATAGGCAATAGAATACCAGTTACCAAATGCAGGTAATCGGTTGTGAACTTGGGTAATTCGTTTACTTCAGTAGACCAAGCAGCAGTAAACGCATCAATAGAAACTTGCTGCCAAGTGGAAGATTCCAAGTCTTGGACTGGTAGGCGAGTTTCCTTCTGTGGACGAATCAGCAAAACTCTTGGTACAACTCCACCATCAGCGTCGTAGATACTATGCGTCGGAATTGACACAGCAGCATTACCAGACTTGGAGTTGATCATGAACCTTCCTTGATATTGAGTGGCGAACTCTAACATCTCTTCAGCAGTTTTAATGTTGTTCTTCTGGGTGCGTTGTACTTTCAAGTAATTGGTGACGCTACCTGTGGCAGGGTGAGTGTACACAGCTTCCTGGCTCTCAACAGTAAACCGTTCAGCCCGTAAAGTCTCTACACCCATCTCATAGACACCAGCCGCGATCGCTGCTTCAATCTGCTGACTTAGCAACAACTCAAAACGCTCGAAAATGATATTTTGCATATCGATGCGTAAAGCCAGCAGTCGATTGAGGAATTGACGCAGGGGTGGGAGATCGATTTTCATGCCGCCTTCATGAGAGGTTAAGCTAAGTCCCGTCATTTGCTCGAACTTTCCTAAAGGCACTTCAAAAAATCGACCCTGATAAATCTGCTTGAATAACTCATACAGGGCGTGTTCTGCATAATTTGACTCCAGATTATCCTTAGCTTCAAATATCCCATTGCCACCCGTCTGCCGTTGACCACGAGTAAGAGCGCCCAAGCTATCCAGGCGTCGAGCAATGGTTGAGATAAAGCGGCGTTCACCTATAACGTTAGTGGTAACAGGTCTGAACACGGGTGCTGATGCTTGGTTGGTGCGGTGCGATCGCCCTAAACCTTGGATGGCATTGTCTGCCCTCCAGCCGGCTTCCAACAAATAATGCGATCGCCGCCGCCGATTAACAGCGTTTAAATCGGCATGATAACTTCTGCCTGTCCCGCCAGCGTCACTGAAGATGAGGATTTGTTTATCTCCTTGCATAAACGCAGCAGTTTCAGCAATATTTGCTCCAGCACCGCGTGAATCCACAAACAAACGTCCAGATTCATCTTTGAGAACTCGTTTGCTACGACCAGTTACTTCAGCCACTTGCTTGTGACCAAAATGCCACAGCAATTGTTCTAATGCACCAGGGATTGGATCAAGACTTGCTAACTTATCGACTAACGCATCCCTCAAGGCTACAGCTTCAATAGAGATAACTGGAGAGCCATCGGAATCAAAGACTGGCTCGGATATTTCTTCTCCATCAACGCCTGAATGGATGGAATGCAAATGAATGGGAAATGCACTCATCAAATAATCCATGACATATTCCCGTGGAGTCAGGTCAAGATTGAGATCCTGCCATTCTTCGGGTGCAACTTCATTGAGTCGGCGCTTAAGCAATTCTTCATTAGTTGAGACGATCTGAACAACAACTGCATTTTGAGCAGCTAAATCCTCTTCAATCGCTTTAATTAACTGCGGACATTTCATCCCGGTCAACAGATGGTTGAAGAATCTTTGCTTGTGCGACTCGAACTGAGACACCGCGCTCATCTTTGCAGCACGGTTGTAAGTTTTGTCACCAGAGATATTACAAGCTTCTAGGGCTTTATCTAAATTATTATGAATAACACCAAAAGCATCAGAATAGCTATTGTAAATCCGTTCCTGCGTGGGCGTTAAATCAATGTAGAGAGTTTGATACTCAACTCCCTCGAATGAAAGGCTCCGCGCCAGATACAGTCCCAAAGCCTTGAGATCCCTGGCGACCACTTCCATCGCAGCGATACCACCACCCTCAATGGATTCTACAAAATCCTCACGGGAGGTAAACGGAAAATCTCCAGTCTGCCAAAGCCCCAGACGATTGGCGTATGAGAGATTTGAGACTTTAGTTGCACCAGTAGCAGAAACGTAGATAACCCGTGCTGAGGGCAGTGCGTTTTGCAACCTCAGCCCAACAATACCTTGCTGGGATGCTGCAACCATACCGAGTTTACCCTCCTGGGCCATCGCATTGCCCATACTGTGGCACTCGTCATAAGCGATTGCACCATCAAACTCCTTACCTGCCCATTCAACAATTTGCTTGAGCCGACTTTTACCATTCTTTTGGGATCGTAGGGTTGAGTAGGTGCAGAATAGGATGCCTTGGGTGAAGGGAATTGGATCGCCAAGCTTAATGTTGCTCAGGTCAATGATATCTTTCTCACTACCTCCGAGCGCACACCAGTCTCTACGGGCATCTTCAATTAAAGCAGAACTTTTGGATACCCAAATGGCTTTAGAGCGCCCCTGACACCAGTTGTCGAGGATAATTCCTGCACACTGTCTTCCTTTCCCCGCACCCGTCCCATCGCCTAAGAACCAGCCACGACGAAATTTTACAGCATTTTCTGAGCTATTTGCTGCTAAAGTCACATTATCCCATGAATCATCCACAATATAAGACCCAGACAGAAATTCACAGTGCGCCTGACCTGCGTAAATAACGCTTTCAATTTGTGCCTCTGACAAATTGCCTTGTGTGATGATGTTGCGTGGGAGATGTGGTTTGTAAGTTGGAGCCGGTGGTGAGACAAGTGCTAAGGCTGCACTTTCGCAAAGCAATGAGGGATGAGGTAAAGCGTCCTTGATTCGGATTCTTTGTGGGCGATAGGTTTCGTATAGGGTATCTTTCAAACCTTCACTAGCCGTCCACTCGATAACCTCATATTCCAGCACTATTACGTCGTCTGGAAGAAAGGAAACTGTTTCTGCTTGAGCTACTACAGAGCGTTTTGGCAATTGAACAACTTTAGCGAACGCAGCAGTTTTGATATCTGAGCGTTCCCACGAAGACCTCTGTGGCAACTGTTCAATTAATGCCAGTATTTCAGGCAGATCCAAAGTTTCAGTAATACAAGGGATTTCGCTGGAGTCAGCCGGAACTTTGTCGATCACTGTAATCCGAGTGTCGATTTGTGTACCATGCTTTGAGTACACCTTGCCGTTAACCCCAACTGACATTAAAACTCGCGCTTCTGAGTGCCACCTAACAAAAGTCTCGCGCCAAGTGGGATTATTGGGAGAAAACCAGTTGGCTGTGATTGTTACCAGCCGTCCACCGTCAGCCAGTCTTTGCAATGCCGAGTTGATGTGGCGAGGAGTTGCGTCGGGATTACGACTGTTAATTTTGGGAGATGCGGAGAAAGGCGGATTCATCAGAACAACTGAGGGCTGAGTCTTGCCAACCAGATAGTCGTTAATCTGTTCCGCGTTTACAGAGAATAGCGGTGTACCTGGAAACAACCGACGCAGAATCTTCGTTCTATCGGGTGCAAGCTCGTTGAGCATCAGACTTGCACTGTGCAGTTTAGCCATTTGTGCTAACAAACCAGTCCCGGCTGATGGTTCCAGCATTAAATCATCAGCCTTTATAAATCCTGCTTTGGCTACCAGATAAGCAAGCGGCAGAGGGGTGGAAAATTGCTGAAGCTTTACTGACTCTTGACTACGGCGAGTATGCGTCGGGCAGAGGGCTGTTAATTCTTCTAATTGTTGCACAACCACTTGAGGTTGTTGTGATAAAATCTTAATTCCCAGATGACGCAGATATAATATTTGCGCCACTTCAATAGCTTCGTAAGCGTCTTTCCACTGCCACGCACCGGACGCAGCAGTGCCTAGAAAGTAGCGATTCATCTGGGAAGAAACAGTTTTTGTAGAGAGAGGGCGATTATCTGTTAAAACTTTTGCAAGCTCTTGGGCAACATTAATAACTGACTGCCCATAATCGATTACTGTTTGCAAATCGAATAAAGAACCTTGAGTGAAAAGTTGCTGTATCATTGCATCACTCACAATATTATTTTTTCACTTTTGCTATGGCGAAGCCTTTCTCTTATTAATAAATGAGGCAAGTAATTGCCTCATTTGAACTTTTAAACTTTCAAACATTTATTCTTCGGTGATCAGCCGAGGGTTAAAAAACGAATTAGCCAGCTTTACGCGGTCTGCCTGGCTTGCGCTTGCCTGAAGAATTTACATCAGTCTTTTTAGTTTTTGGCGACTTGTTGGCAGGATTGTTAGCTTTGTTTGAACGATTAGTACGTTTTGGTTGTGATGAAATTTCTTTAACTGGAGGCAGTAATCTTAATGTAGGGAATGAGAGAACAACTGCTTCATTATTTGTATGATGAACAACTTCATCATCTAACATCCAAGGATCTGGCAATTTCTCAAAAGTCTGAACTTGTGGTGTGATTATTTCTGATACTGATGGGATTGTAGAAGCCGCTATATTTCCATTGCTAACTGAAACCACATTACTAGCGTAAGCAGTCGATACAAATAGTCCGTTAATGAACTGGAAGATGACGAGAGTAACAAATGCCCAAAAGATAGCTACGATTGCGAAAGTGAGCAGAGATTGCATATCCATGATTTTTTCTCAACTAAGTATTTGTAATTTTCAATTGATTTACGCAAAGCGGATTTGATCCTTGTCCAAATATGAAGCGAATTTGAACATCTCCTCTCTTCAAGAGAGGACTTCACTCTAAATTTAGCGTAGCGTACCTCTAAATCCCGGATTTCTCACCACACCTCGAATGGAGGAGTAATGAGTAGTGAGTAAGGAGTAGTAAAATATTTACTTATTACTCATGACTTTTTACTTATTACTCATCATCAAATGCAAAGGAGCTTGTGAGAAATGCAGGTAAATGATCCAACCAAATCTCTCCATCATTTTAAAATTTATTTACAAAATAAAGCAAATTTTATTGTTTATCTATTTAAAGATTTCAAGTATTATATTTATAGATTTGCTTAAAGATAAACGTTAGAGTTAAGTCTATGATTAAGATTTGATTTGTTAGCTAATTCTTGAAATAAAAAATTTTACCCAAACGAAAAATAAAAGTAGTCCTCACAATTAATTGAAAGTATGACCAGCCCAACTACCGACTTAGTTCGCTCCTACCTCAAAGAAATCGGACGCTACCCTCTGCTAACTCCTGAGCAAGAAATTACAAATGCTAGGCTTGTGCAGCAGATGATGGCGATTGAAGAACAGCGTGCAAGCCTCGCACTTCAATTAAACCGACAACCAACTGCAAGAGAATTAGCTACCTCGCTTGAGCAAAGCGAAGCTGAAGTGGTGTCAATTCTTCATCAAGGGGAACGAGCAAAGCAGAAAATGGTGACTGCTAACCTACGGCTAGTGGTTTCTGTTGCGAAAAAATACCAGAATCACAATTTGGAATTCTTAGATTTGATCCAAGAAGGGGCACTAGGTTTACAAAAGGGGATCGAAAAGTTTGATCCCAACCGAGGCTATAAACTATCAACCTACGTTTATTGGTGGATTAAGCAGTCAATTACACGGGCGATTGGAGAAAAGTCCCGCACTATCCGTCTGCCAATCCATATCAACGAGAAATTAAATAAAATCAGGAGAGTACAGCAGCAACTATCTCAATCTTTGGGTCGTCCTCCAGTTGTAGCAGAAATTGCCGAATCCTTAAATGTATTGCCCAATCAAATACGGGAATATCTTCAGGTTTCCCGCACTCCAGTCTCGCTAGAAATGCGAGTTGGGGATGAGCGTGAAACTGAACTAGCTGATATTTTACCGATGGATAATATTTCCCTAGATGAGCAAATAAGTCTTGAGCTTCTACACCAGGACTTGGCCAAGTTGCTGGCATTGCTCAATCCAAGGCAACGAGAAGTATTGACTCTACGTTTTGGATTGTCAGATAATCAGGAATTGACTTTGAGTCAAGTTGCAAAACGCCTAAATCTTAGTCGAGAAACAATTCGTAAAACTGAACATCAAGGTTTAAAAATTTTGCGCTCTCATCAAAACAAGATTAAAGACTATCTTCTTAATTAGGACTAACTAAGGGTTATTGGACTCTAGTTTCATTTATATAAGTCGAACTCGCTACTCCAAAGGCTGCAAACAAGTAGCCACTGCTGTTAAAAATGCCTCCAATTGCGGCTCTCAGGAGTGCGATCGCGTACCTGCCATGAACCGGTGGCATTGCCTCTGCTTAAATTCTGGCGAAAAACCATCAGATTGTCAGACCAAGTAGCAAGTTACAAGTCGCAAGTCGCAAGTGTACCGACAACTGTTGTCGTGGGCTTGAAACAAGGACACTTTATTTATGTCTGGCACTACATGTATTGACATAATTCTTTTTTTGAAGTGGGCTTGTATTCCACAACTAAGTTTTTTATCTTACTTGCGACTTGCGACTTCCGACTTGGTACTTGTTTTTGTTACTGTTTCACTCAAATGATGCATGAATATATTGATACCAGAAACTATCCTTATAAATAGAACAGCGATTACAGAACCGATGCCCAGCAAAACTATTGAAGTCCGAGAGTACACCGTTAGAGCGCACAAGCGGGAAATTCATACTCGCGTTTTCAACTTCGTATGTAAGCAGTGTGAACAGCCCACACAACGAGAAACCTTTGGGGTTAGACCTCTATATTGTGAGAAATGCCGTCCGCCACAAGCACCCAAGCAATCGAAAGTAGTCCCTATTGGCAAGAGGAAACCTAGAGCGATGAACTATAAGAGTGGTAAAGGCATTGGGGGATAGAATATCAATTAGGTAGCAAGATTTGGGTAGGTAAGGCAAGCCATGTATAGTTATGAGCCTACCCAAGCTGAATGTTCGACGCTTCCTGAATTTCGAGCTGGCGTTACTGTTTAGGAGTCATTTAGGAGTTGCAAACTGTGCAAATAACTCTGCCCCTGTCAGGTCATTAGTTTCATTGGCGAAACAGTAATATTTGGGCTTTTCATCAATGAATACCTGATGATCGAAAACAAGACCTTCACAGTTCTCGAATAGTCCAACAGGCATGAAATACTGGTTATTTTGTTTTAATTTATAAAATAGATGGCTACCACACTGATTACAGAACGCACGCTCTGCCCATTCTGAAGACTGATAAATCCTGATATTTTCTTCACCAGAGAAGCTAACATCACCTTTACAGTCAATAGCTAATAAAGGCCCTCCACCCCACTTGCGACACATACTACAATGACACGCTCCCATCTGATTACTCATACTGGTTGTGGACAGGCTTACTGCTCCACATAGGCAGCTACCTTTTACAGTGGTCACATTAGACATATTCTTTTCTCCGATTCCACGCAGGCGCTCCAATTACTCACATTTTCCCCTATTTCATACTGGGAATGCCAAGAATATCAAGTAGTTCGCTTTCGTGACTTGGCTATTTTTTGGGTAAGGGAGAAGGTGGGGTTTCCTCTAGGGATAAGGGCGGGGGGAAAGGTTTTAAGAAGATATAAATTACAACATTCTTTAACCTGTTGGCATTTCAGGGGATTTTGTATCCTCTCAAGGTATTTAGCATAGAAGGCAACCGCGATCGCTATTTTGGTGGTTCTAATGAGTTATTTGGAAGAGCAAGCGAGAAGACAGTAAGTGCGCGAAATTAGAACAAACACTAATTGCAATCTAAAGCTTGCCAAAGAATACGAAATTTTGTGACTCGAATATTACCTATATCCGGTCGCATCAGCAGGTTTACCCATCTCCTGTACTTCACAAATGTAGCGCCACGCATCGGGTTGAGAGCCATCAAGATCGGTAAAGCCATAAACCTGTGCTAATTGCCCACTGGAAAGCGATTGTCCATTCCAGCGCACCATTTGTGGATCGCCAGCTAGATGGGCAACTGCACGCCCAACATAATGTGGCGTTTCAGAAATGATGAAGTGCGGTTCCTTTGCTGTTGCGTCCTGCCAGTTGGCTTCACTCACTCCAAAATGATCGAGCATAAGTTCCGAGCGCAACCAGCCCGGAGTCAGCGCTACGGCAGTACATTGATGCGGTTTCAGTTCTTGCGCCAATCCCCATGCCATGCGGATTATCGAGGTTTTAGCAAGGTCATAGAACAGCGACAGCCGATAGTTTTTATCGTTATATTCGGCAGTACCATCAGTAATTTCGACTACCAATCCACCGGGTTTCTGGATCAACAGCGGCAATGCAAAGTGGCTAGCGATCAGGTGGGTGTCGATTGCCAGTCTTAGCATCCGTAATCCTCGCTCTAAAGAAAGCTCCCACACAGGCTTGTTGAACTCCGCCAGATATTCTGCACCAATATCATTGACCAGAACATCCAGACGACCCTGCTCCTGTTCAACACGAGCAACAAGCGCCTGTACTTGTTTTGGGTCTAAATGATCGACTAGAACAGCGATTCCTTTCCCACCAGCCTGGTTTATCAATTCCGCCGTTTCTTGAATTGTTTCAGGGCGGTTGTATTCCGATCGCACAGTAGCAGTGGTGCGTCCGGTGACATAAACGGTTGCCCCTGCTGCACCAAGTTCCACAGCAATGCCACGACCTGCACCGCGTGTTGCCCCAACTACGAGCGCAATTTTATTTTTCAATAACTGCATAATTGACCTCCTTAAATCCTGCGAGGTGGCTTAAAGAAATCAATGACTCCAAACCATCTTTATGCAGGATAAGCTAAACTTCATGACATCCCTTGTCATATTTAGGCAGTAAAGTAAAAAGTAGTTCCGATTGGTCTTGGGATAGTTATGCGTGCCGATCGCCTCCTCTCCATCCTGATGTTGTTACAGGTTCATCGTCAGCTAACGGCGCGAGATTTAGCAGAACGATTGGAGGTGTCTGAGCGCACCATTCATCGTGACATGGATGCCCTCAGCAGTGCCGGAGTTCCGGTGATGGCAGAACGCGGTAAAGGAGGTGGTTGGAGTTTACTCGACAGCTATCAAACTACGCTGACAGGACTTAACTTGGCAGAGATTCAGGCGCTGTTTTTGCCAAAGCCCACACACCTGCTAGCCGATTTAGGCTGGAGTCAAGCATTTGAAGCGGCTCTGCTCAAACTTCTGGCAGCAATACCTGCCGCCAATCGTCAGCAAGCAGAAATGGTTAGCCAGCGGATTCATGTTGATCCAACAGGCTGGCATCGGTGGGACGAGGAAATGTCAGCATTTCCAATCTTGCAAACAGCAGTTTGGCAAGAGCGGCAAGTACATCTGAGCTATGAACGCAGTGATCGTAAGTGTGTGGAACGGTTGGTTAATCCACTTGGACTGGTTGCCAAAGGCAGTGTCTGGTATTTCGTTGCCTCGGTAGATTCAGAGGTACGCTCCTACCGGATTTCACGAGTGCGGGATGCTATGCTTACGGATTACCCCTGTGTTCGTCCGGTTGAATTCAACTTAGCTGACTATTGGCAACAATCGATGGTTGAGTTTAAAGCCAATCTGCCTTACTATGGCGTGACGGTACGTGTTGCTCCAGAGGCTATGTCTTGGTTACGCTATGCCGGATACTTTGCCCAAATAGAACAGATTGACTCGCCCGATGCCGATGGCTGGACTCGCATCTGGCTGAGGTTTGATATAGAGGAAGCGGCTTGTGCTTATGCGCTGGGGTTTGGCGCACAGATGGAGGTGATTGAGCCATTAGAATTACGCGAACGCGTTTTGCAAGCAGCAAAAAAGACGATCCTGTTTTATACCGAACATTAAATTAAAAACGCACAATTTCTTAAGAATTTTTATTCTCTGTTTTTGTCTAGTGGTGCAGCTAGAAAACCCTCAGAAAGACCCGCCTCACGCAGACGAAAAGCACCAATATTCCGACTGAGTACCGCCAAACCTGCTAAGTGTGCTTGTAAGCCTGCTGTACTAGCGCAGCAATCAGTTAATACGATGGGTTCAATGCCAATATCGAAAAAATCCATCGCTATCTTCAACACACACATATCAGTGTCAATCCCTAAGATGAAAACTCTTTCAAAACAGTGCCCTCTAAAGTAGTCTGCCAGTTCATTTGGTATACCGCATAGCCCCAACTTAGAAAAAACTACTTCTGGTTTAACCCAAGGTTCTAATTCTGAAGCAATATTAGTTTCTGGCTCATGCGTACAGCTATGCCAATCAAGGAATTTTTGATAGGGGCCATCAGGTGCGTTGATAAATCTAGTAAACAAAACTGGTGCATACTCACCTCGCTCAATTAAATGAGCAACTCGCTGCGGGATGTGATGAGTGAATTCATTGATAAAACCGGATTGAACATCAACAACGATTAATGGATCGGACATGGGAAAAGCAATAAACAATAATGGTGAATCAAAAACTGAGGTAAGCTGTACTTTCTAAAAATTAAATTTTGATCTAAGTGACTCTGCACGGCTTTTAACTGATATTTATATGCGTGCCGATCGCTGGGCGATTAAAAGATTCCCAGGCATTACCACCTCTGAGGAAAACTTCCATCCAACGTATCTGTTCAGCTTGTGCATTAGTCCAACCACTGCTACCAGGCGCAAAAGCTAACTGTCCAGTTTCCACGGCAAAACTACCATCGCTCTTGGTTGCTTTGTGTTTGCTCTCACCAATTTGCACCCCTACAGTATCACTTTGGTGTGTCTTGGTATCCTCATCCTCATGCTTAATAGTGGTTTTCAAGTTACCGTAGCCATCAATATAAGCTATACAGTTAGACGGCACATCAGGTATATCAGAGGGGGGAATCTCCTCACCTAAAGCATCAGGTTGACCTAGAGCGATCGCCCCAGCCGCTTCTGGAAACAAATCACGAGAACGAAACTGCGAACCAGAAGCCGCTACAGCAGCCCAACGCAACTCTACTGCTAAATCGCGCACAAATGAAAAGGCATAACCCGCATTAACACCAATTACACGTACACCTGTTGGCAAGCGTGCAAAAGCAAGACGTTCGCCAGCATTCCCGGAACGTGCTTGCTCATCATCTTCACGAGGCGCAACATTGTGATAGATGATTGTCCCAGGTGGAGCTTGATTCAAACCCAACTGCGCGATACAGAATCCTGCTGCCAGTGTGGCAAAAGCTGGCACGGGTGTAAGTATTGCTTGGGCATCCGGTAGATGAAGCTTGATGCGCTGCACCACTTCTGCGAAAGCAAGATCGCCAAAGCCGTAATCAGCAATAATGTGAACTAGCATAAAGTCCTGTCTCCTATACTGACACTATCCCTTTTGCTGTGTCTTGGACAATTAAATCAACGACATTCTCTAAGCTTCCGGTTCGCTTGTAAACGTCACGCTGCCGTGTTGCGCCATTCCCGAACTGCATTGTTTGCTGTACAAGAGAGGAAACTTCATCCCATTCTCCATAGTCCTCAAGCGATGGACGCACGAAGGTAAGAAAGTTCTCAACCAACTCCCGTGCTGGGACGGCTCTCATAGTGGTAAAGTCGATTAAATCCTCATCTAATCCATAACGTGCGGCACGCCAGTGAGCAACACGTACAAGTTCGTGGCGAACTGCGGGAAACGGTTTATTACTCATGGCTTGTTCATAACAAGTCCGCGCCAATGCCCGTACAAGTCCTGCTACCATTACCGCTTCGTCTACCGTCTGGCAGACATCTGTGACTCGAAACTCGATTGTCGGAAAGCGTTCAGACAAACGCACATCCCAATAAATCTTTGTTGCCTCCGCTAGACTTTTTGTCTCCACTAAAACTTGTACAAGTGCTTCGTAGTCGGCTAAAGACTCGAAAATCAGTGGTACTCCAGATAGGGGCCATCGTCCCCAAATCTCGGTACGATAGCTTGCATAACCTGTATCTGTACCTAGCCAGAAAGGTGAGGATGCTGCCAATGCTAAAAGCGGGGATAGCCACACACGGGAACGGTTCATGACGCTGATTGCCGCTTGGCGATCGCTAATTCCCACATGTACGTGACAGCCAAAGATGACTAGCTCACGGGTGAGTTGCTGATAATCTTCCATCAGCGTTTGATAACGTTCTTTGGGTGTGAGCTGCTGTTGATCCCAGTGTGAAAACGGGTGTGTACCAGCGGCGGCAATTTGGTTACCATCCTTAGCCGCCGCCGTTATCACTTCACGACGCAAACGAACAAGCTCCAAGCGCACATCTGCAAGTGTTCTACAGATGGGCGTACCAATTTCTATCTGCGAACGCTGGGCTTCTGGCTGTACCTCCAAGCCAAGGGCTTTCTGGGCTTTTGGGAGAACGTGTTCCACACGCGAAGTCAGTTCCCGCGTCGTCGGATTGATAATTTGATATTCCTCTTCGACACCAATAGTAAATTCTTCAGCTTGAGATGACATACCTGGTGTTTCCTTTACTTGTTAAGGAATCTTATTGCCACGAGCGGCAACAGTACGATTAATCGGTCGAGTAGGGGCGAACTCTTTTAACAACTAGATGCACTAAATGTTTGCTAATAACTCCCAAAGTAAAGATGGCTTAATTCAATGAGATAAACATCACTCTGAGGTTGTGGATTACATTACTCCAAAAGGATGTTTGAAAACTCGCATGGTCAGAATTCATCCTGAATTCTGTATGACTGGCGTTTGAATAAATGGGTTTAATATCCCCTAAACATTGAAAATTTAGCGGTCTATAATGAGTGGCGGGTCTGAATCCCCCATTTTCTTGTTCTGATTCCTGTACATGGATAGCAGGACGTTTAGCCCATTTTGGCTTCTGGATTCTTCTAAAAATTTTTCTTTTGTAATAGGTATGACCAAACAATTCGCAATGGGCTAACGCCCCGCTCCGCTAACGCAATTTGCAATTCGCAATTTGATTAGGGCGAAAAAGCGAATTAATTGATTAATTGCCTAAAAGTGGGTACAAGCCCCCATTGATTTAATGGGCGAAAAAGCGAATTCACAATTGCGAATTGCTTTGACTAGCATTAATTTCGGACATTAAGACAGCATTACACGATATGAGACATTAGCTTTGGTACATATTAAAGCTTCAGATAAGATATAAAATATATTGTGTCAAATAACAAGTTTTAAACGGTATAACAATATGGAAAACAATAAAGAATACCACATGTCTTCAGATGAATTTCGTCATTGGGGATATCAAACTATTGATTGGATAGCTAATTATTTAGAAACAGTAGAGCAACTGCCTGTTTTATCTCAATTAGAACCTGGAGACATTAGAGCTAAACTACCAGAAACAGCCCCAGTAAAAGGAGAGTCCTTTGCAGATATTTTACAAGATTTAGATAAAATCATTGTACCAGGATTGACTAATTGGCAATCTCCAAACTTTTTTGCTTTCTTTCCTACAGGTATTTCTGCACCATCAATTTTAGGAGAATTAGTCAGTGCAGGACTTGGAGTTCAAGGAATGTTATGGGCAACTTCTCCAGCTTGTACTGAGTTAGAAACTCATGTTCTAGACTGGTTAATAGATATGTTGAAACTTCCCTCTCAGTTTAAATCTTCGACTACAGGAGGAGGAGTAATTCAAGACTCAGCCAGTAGTGCTTCTTTAGTAGCTTTGATAGCAGCTAGAGAACAGTTAAAAGCAGATATTAATCAACTGGTTGTGTACACTTCTACTCAAGCACACTCTTCAATTGAGAAAGCTGCCAGAGTAGCGGGAATTAAGCAAGAAAATTTACATTTAATTGAGGTTGATGCTGATTATAGAATGTGCCCAGAATTACTACAACAGCAAATTATTACAGATATTAAATCTGGGTTAATCCCTTTTTATATTGCTGCTACTGTGGGGACAACCTCATCTCATGCCATAGATCCATTAAGAGAAATAGGTGCGTTCGCTCAAGTATATAACATTTGGCTCCATGTTGATGGCGCAATGAGTGGTACAGCAGCTATATGTCCTGAGTATCAGTGGATTCATCAAGGATTAGAACTAGCAGACAGCTATTGTTTTAATCCTCATAAATGGATGCTAACTAATTTTGATTGTACCTGTTTTTATGTCAAAGATCGAGCTAAACTAATTCATGCACTATCTATCATGCCTGAATTTCTCAAAAATCAAGCTAGTACGTCTGGTAAAGTTATTGACTATCGAGATTGGCAGATTTCTTTAGGACGTAGATTTAGAAGTCTCAAACTGTGGTTTGTAATTCGGCACTATGGTATAGAAGGCTTACAGTATTATATTCGTAAGCATATTGCCTTAGCACAAGAATTTGCTGAATGTGTAAAATCTCATCCTCGTTTTGAGCTAGTTGTGAATCCCCCATTAAATTTAGTATGTTTTCGCCATAAATTGGGTGATGCAATTAACGAAAAAATTATTAACAATATCAACTCTTCAGGTAAAATCTATCTTACTTCCACCAAACTGGAGCAAAAATTAACTTTAAGAATGTCAATTGGACAAGCAACCACAGATAAAATACACGTAAAGCAGGCTTGGCAATTAATTTGTAAAACTGCTGAAGAGATAGAAAATAATTAACTCAATAAACACTAATAACCCCAAAAATAAAGCTATCTATTCCACCCAATACAGGGAGATGGGTATGAAGTTATTTTTGAGGATTATCAACTGAGTAAATCTAAGCAATCAAATCGTCTGGAGCAAAAGCATTTTTATCCGATGGGATACGATCAACGTAGCTTACCACCTTTGTGGATTGGGGTAGCGATCGCCTTATATGCCTTTATTGCCATTGGTGTTGCTGAAGGCGGATTAGGCGTTCTTCTGCCCTCTATAGTGTCTACATATAACTTGACTCCAGCCACTGTTACCCTGCTGTTTGTAAGTCAAATTAGCGGCTACATTCTAGCAGCATTCACCAGCAGTCTGGTGAGTAGCCGTCTGGGGTTAGCGCGAATGTTATTGATTGCTGCGGTTGTGCTGACAATGGCGCTGATAATTTACGCCACCTCACCTTACTGGTTGTTTATGGTTGCTGCTAGATCAGTGTTGGGATTGGGTATTGGGCTGATTGATGCAGGGATCAATACTTACATTGTGCAAGATTCGCGTAGTGCAAATATGATTGGTTTACTCCATGCTTTCTATGGCATTGGCGCATTATCGGGGCCCACAATCGCCACTACTTTGCTATCACTTGGCATGAACTGGCGACAGGTTTATTGGGTGTTAGCTGGCATCGTCAGCCTATTGATTGTAAGTGTCTTGGGTGCGATAATTTCTCGCTACACACCAATGACGCTACGGGTATCGACATCAAATACAACTGCCTTAGAAAATTTGGGGCGCTCGCTGCAAAATCCAGTAGTAGTGCTAACGGGGTTACTCTTGTTGGTTTATGTTGGTATAGAAGCTTGCATCGGCAACTGGGCATACACTGTGCAATCCGTCGCTCGCCAAACTCCCGAATTGATTGCTGGTTACAGCGTTAGTGCCTACTGGCTAGGATTAACATTGGGACGTTTCATCTTAGGTTATTTCTTGCAATGGCTTGGGGCAGTCGGCACAATCAGTATGTCGCTGAGTCTTTTAATGATTGGATTGCTTGCTTGGTGGCAACTTCGGGATCAATGGATTAGCTTACCCCTAATTGGCTTTGCATTGGCAGCAATCTTTCCCGCCACCATCTGGTTGATACCTCAACGATTACCAAATGACTTGGTTCCTGCGGCTGTTAGCTTTGCTACCAGCATCGCCAGTTTTGGAGCAGCGATCATACCCACTGGAGCAGGCTGGGTTGCAAGTTGGGCAAGTTTAGAAATTATTCCAATGTTGATGCTGCCATTGGCGCTCGTAATGGTGGGCTTACATTGCTGGCTAGTGCAACATTCGCTAAGAGGCAAGTAAGGTATTCATGCAGGGATTGGCACCTTAACTGTCTTATCAGTATATTTAAGCCAATTATTAAGGATTTTGCTCCCGATTCAAGCTTTGAAATTCATTGCTATATACCAATAAGACAGCCTGGGGATTGGCAGAGTTTACAGTTTAAGCACAAGCCTTGAAAAAATATACCAGCCGTCAAAACAATTCAAAATTCACGCATGAGTAATTTCATTATTAAGATTCACTTTTTGAACAAGAATGATACAAGTCTGGGTGGTTTATTTTGATCTTGCTCATGCCACCACTCGTTGAAATCCTCAAGCTGGAAACCATAATTTTTGGCTGCCTGAAAAAAATCTGATAGGTGATGTATAAATGCTGGGATTTCAATCACTTCTTGATTTCTTTGAAAATTAGCTTTTGTGCCTCGATACTGTCTGAATGGATGAAGTTCACAAATGAAAAAGTATCCTCCTGGAACGAGTACACGGGAGGCTTCTGAAAAAATTTTTGACAAATCTTTGATGTGTTCTAAAACGAGATTACAGGTGATCAAATCAATAGACTTGTTGCTGCAAATCCATTGCTTTGTAATGTCTGCGGTAATGAACGTCACGTTGACTGAATTTACTTTCTCTTTCGCCTTCTCGATCATGGCTGTTGAAAAATCAACTGCATAGACTGTTTGGGCAATTTGTGATAAAAGCAAAGTATTTTTGCCTGTGCCACAGCCAATTTCAAAGACTGATTTACATCTCTTACGCATTAAGATTTCTTTAGTAACGATTTGATCCAAATCGCGCGTCAGGTTTTGATCAGCATCATAGGTGGTTGACCAATTATCGTATGCGGCTTGAACACTCATATTGACTCAGAAATGGCTACATTTTGGTGAGTAGAATTATCCTACATTTACTTATTATGCAAAATATTCCTATTAAGCTTACGAGCTTATGTGTAACTCGATGGATGGGCTGAGGTACAAAGCCCATCCTACCGCGCTTGAGTGCAAACGACATTCTTATTTCTGTTTGCAGGTTGTGGTAAGTTCTACATTGTAGAAAGTCCCAGGTTTGGGATTAATTGAAGGCAACTGCTGGATAAAAGCATTAAATGTTGTATTGCTTGTGCCGAAGCCAGCTTCAGCACAAGCAGATAAACCTCCTTCGATGGGAATAGATCCGGTACTGGGACTATATACAATGAATTTATCAACAGTGCCAGTGCCAACCCCAAACCCAATAATCTGACGAACTGTTCTCAAAGCTCCATTATCTAAGGCACCACCAATGCTGCCAATACTGATATTAACCGCACGACTTTCAGCCACAGCTGGCGCACTAATCGACAATACTGCCCCAACAATCATCAAACAGGTGAACTTCAACATTATTCTCGACTCCAACAAATTGAAAAACTAATAATTAGGTTTCGACATGATTACTTCAGCATTAGGTCTTTCCTTTTCTGAAGAATGTTAATTTCTTAAAAATTCTTTATAAAATCGCCTTTGCAGACAGACCCCTGGCTGTCTAATGTCTAATCAGTATTTAAAGTATTTAAAGGCTTGAGACTCAAGCTACTGTGGGGCATCGAAAAGCAGTTGAGCAAACTTTCAATCGCAAAAAGCCAGCCTTTCACCTCCAAGGTCATCCATCGGGGCTAGCGAGTCACCAATGACCATGAAAATTGCAAATCCCTCAAAACGTGGGCGCTTAGAGGGATTTTGGGTATTGATATTTGGTATTGGGTTTTTTGACAGCTAGGTTAAATTATCTGCTTTCTTAACGGCTGACTTTAATTCTTCAAAGGTAATACTACCGTCAGAGTCTGAATCATAATTTACTAGCAATTCCTGGGGAGTACTGATATTCGTTTCTGATGAAATGATTGTACTTAAGCCAGGACTTAAAAAAAGATCATTAATGGAGATTTTGCCGTCTTGATCGGTATCTAATTTATTAAAAAGAGATTGAAGCTCTTGCTCGGTTGCCATAAGGCTTGATTCTGGGTCGAATTGGAATTTAGTAGTTGATTTTGGCATTGCTTTTGATGCTCCAAGATATATCCTAGAAAGAACTTCAAGCTCTGAAATTACCTTGACGGGTGCAGTGGGACGGGCAGGAACATACATCTATCAAGATTCTGCTGTCAATATTACCCTGAGTTCTTCATATACATCAGTAGCTGAACCCACTTCCCTACTAGGTCTATTGTTTGGAGTTGGTGCAATTGCTGTCTCTAAAAAAGCTGGTAAGACGAAATCTGAAGCATAAATTACTCAACTCTTTACCAAAGCTTTATCGATCTTCTACACCACCGCCAACCAATCGCACACCACAGACCTACAGTCGCTCCCAAAGTTAACCCAAACTTGCCACTGCCCCAGATATCCATTCCAGTAAGGTTCACTATCAGCAACGCCGATAGCTTTGCCAACTTTTGAGACTAATTCACTGTAGAAGGAGCCAGCGCTATCCAAGCCTTGCTGCATTTTCAGTTTCAGCCCTTTCCAGGCTTGTTCTTGGGGGCTGGACACTACCTCTTCTAATATTTGGGAGGTTGTGTCAATCACTGGTGTCGACAAAACTATATTATTCGTGACTGACACCAACTCACAAGAAAACGCTTCATCTCGATTGAACCACTGCCCAAAAATTGAATCACGCTGATCATCAGGAGCAACAAAGCGATAGACGCACTCCCGATTTTCACGCTTACCCAACCGACCGACGTAATCCAATTTCAAATCAATCTTGGCAAGTAACTTCTGAGCGATCGCCACAGGGGTAAGTTTTTCTGAGATACTGACATTCAGGTAATTCTTGATAACGTGCCGATGTGCTACAGCCAGCGCTTTAAACTCCACCATCTTTTCATCAGACCCCCGCAACTGAACGTCTGGCGTAAGAAACTGCAACAGATTTAGATTTTCCAGTAACAACACAGCAGGCAACATCTGCCCCTTGTTAAAATCTGGTTTCCAAATCGAATTTTCCCCTGCTTCCAACTGCGTTTTTGCTCGTTTGGCATCACGGTTCGTCAAAAACTCTCGCCCCAGCGTCAAATAGTAGTGCATCCGCAGTTGAGGATACCAGCCGTCGTCATCTTTCTCCACAAGCTCAGGGGTAACATCAACTTCATAACGACGGGACAATTCCGCCTTGCGCTGTTGATATCGCTCGGTTTTCGTTTTGGCACGTTTATCTTGCAGTTTCTTCAGTTCGGTTGGGGAGAGTTCAACAGCAGGGGTTGCAACGAGACGCGGCAAGTTTAACAACCAGTATCGGCGGCAAGATTCATTTTTACTCCACCTTGAGGAGCCAATAAAAAACCTCGACGAGATAGAGTAACAGGCGTTTTTTCCTCTAATTTCAATTGATAATTTAAAAGAATCGTCGCCAGAATTAATTCCATTTCAAATAGAGCAAATACTTGACCTAGACATTGACGAGAACCTCCTCCAAAAGGACAAAATTCATAAGATGAATATTTCCGATTAATAAACCTTTCCGGTTGAAAATTTTCGGGTTGGGGATATAAATCTTCTCGGCGATGAGTTAGGTAAATACAAGGTAGCACATATGTCCCAGGAGGAACGTGATATCCTCTTAAATTAACAGAGCGTAAAGTAATTCTAGGAAAAGTGAAAAGAATTACAGGATAAATCCGCAAAGTTTCTTGACAAATTGCTGTTAGATAAAGAAGTTGAGCAATTTTGATCGGATCGGGAGTATTTAAACCTTGTAACTCATACAACACTTTCTCATAGACTTTTGGTTGTTGATGAATCCAGTACAAAGCCCAAGCGAGTGCAGCGTCCTTGTTAAGTTCCTCAATTTATAATTTTAAAAAACTGAAAATCATCCCAAAAAGCAATACAGAGCTAATCCAGACATTTTGAGTGAACATTTGATTGTAGGCAGTATTTGGAAGTTCTGAGTCAAGCAATTGTATAAACTGCCAAATCCAAGCACTAGTTGCAATTATCAAACTAATCCAGAAACTCAGTTGCAATTGCATATAAAAGCCTAGCAAACCCAATAGTAAGGCAGCAGTTGCATAGCAAACCATAACAGCAACAGGAGCATATTTACCAAAAAACAGAGCGCTGGACTTAACGCCAATCCGTTGGTCATCCTTGCGGTCAGACATAGCGTAAATAGTGTCGAATCCCACAGCCCACAGGGCAGTTGAGCTACACAGCAACCAAGTAGTAAATTCTATCTGCTCATTCACCGCAGTCCAGCTAGTCAAAACTACAAGACCCCAAATTATTGCCAGTAATAACTGGGGAACTGGAAATACCCGTTTAGATAATGGGTATAAAATAATTACCGGAAGTGTTCCAACCCATAACCAGAACGAGAGTGGTTTTAAAGCAAAAGCCAGCATTGCATTCAAGCCCACAGAGATCACAGCAACCATGATCCCGACAGAGACTGAAAGCGCACCAGAAGCTAAGGGACGCTCACGCGTTCTTTCCACTTGTGCATCAATATCTCGATCGCACAAGTCGTTGATCACGCAAGTTGTAGCACTAGTAGCTAAAGCAAAAAAAATGATCAGGTTAACAAGTGGTATTGATGGCATTCCCTTCGCTGATAAAACAATACTCCAAAGGGCTGGAATTATTAAAATTAACCGTCCAGTGGGCTTTTCCCATCTTAGAAGTCGGACAATTTTATGCCAAAAAGGCTCTTTTCTTCCTTGAGATTCTGATTGAGTAAGCATAAGTTGGCTCCCACTGCATTTGTAGTTACTAATGCCAAGTTCATTATGATCGCGCCTACAGATTAAATCCTAATTTCTGAATTACGAATTACCAATTGGTATTAATTATCCTGTCTGAGAATGGTAAACAGCTTATCTTTCGTATTTCAGAGGTTAATCAACTATGATCCGCTTTCAGTTGTTCATTAGAGAATTGATTTTCTCTTCACAATCCAATAACTCTGTAAAGCCTCAATAAACTGCATAGTTATTTTCGCGCCCAGATTTGTGTCACACGAGGGATGCCAAACAGTGTTGTTTCGTCCTCTGCCAACTCTCTTATTTGCTCTATAGTTTGCTTAATCTCTTCTGGTGTTGTTATTCCAGTTTCAATTAAAGCATCAGTTGCCTCTTTGAGTGACAAATCTATTAAACGCTTAGTTTCTTTGTGAACTGCGACAGGCTGCACTACAAAAATTTCTCGCGTCAGCAAGCCAGCATTTTGAAATATTTCGTAAAGCTTGCTTCCCATACAAAAGTGCTGGCTACGAGTGTTACCTAGTCTAAGGAAAAGCTCAAAACAACGGTCGTAGCTAGGGTTAGCAGGTTGACAAAAAGCAGTGCTAAAGTCGGCTTCCTCACACACTAACAACCCATTAGGCTTGAGTAGTGCCAGCATTTGTTCTAGTGCATCTTTAGGGCGAGTCAGATGGATTAGCAAAAAGCGGCAGTAAACTAGGTCAAAGGAGTTATGAGGTAATCCTGTATTGTAAGCGCTGCCCAAGACAAATTTTACATTGCTTAAGCCAAGTGCGTCTGCATTTCCTCGTGCCTGTTCTACCTGCTCTGTACTCACATCTACACCAATAACTGAACCGTTGAATCCAACTTGCTCGCCTAACCAAGTGGAAACACTTCCAATACCGCAACCAATGTCAGCTATATGCATCCCTTCACTGAGTCCAACTCGCCCAAGTAAAAACTCTGTATATGGCTTATGGATTTGGTGAAGAATTTGCAATCGATTTGCGCCTACTTCTCCAGTGGCTAGTGTATAACGGTCATCATGTATCATTTTTTCTTCATCTTGGAACTGCTTGACTTAACTAATTATTCTTAAATCTATACGAAGAATTAGAGCGCTTGTAAGTCTTGTAATTTGTAACTAGGAGGTTTAATCACCTATTACAAGGCTTACAATTCCCAGTTATATTAATAACGCTATTTTGTGTCAACTAGTCAACGGATTTGACTTTGTAAACATACAGACTAAACTAGAAGACTACGCCAGAAGGCAAGCCATTGCTCAAGAGAATACTTGAGGGATTAGTGGATAATAATGGCAACGAATTGGAAAAACATAAAGTTAGTTTACCTGGGTGGCTCAGACTGGAAATTATCTACGGTCACTTCAATGGCAAGCTATTAAATTTAATGAGTGAATAAGTACGATTGCACCGAATCCAACCTAATAAAAAAGCTGGTTTTAATTTAGGCAGCTTTTTTATTATAATGAAATAAAAAACGCTAAGGCTTAAGTACAATACGGGAAGCAACCTACTAGCAAAGGTTTTTTCTTATCTACAGCATTTCTATTTTGAAATTGAGTTTGTTTGATGCTGTAATTAATTTTCAGCCCCTCGTCTTCTAATGTATTTTGCTTTTTAATCGCTGTGTTTAAGGTAGGTACATTCAGATTATTCTCTAGAGTCACACCCTGATTGATTTTGGCACTAGCAGAGTTTCCAGAGAAAGCTATTGTGCCACCGATTACGACTCCTAAACCTTTAGCCAAATTCCAAACATTCATAATTGTATTCCGCCTTTTTTTTACCAATTCTAAATAAGCATATACTGAAACCAGTAATTTACACTATGCTTTTGTCCTTGGTGAGTTTTTATTTGATCTTTCACCAGAAAGTTTAGTTTCTATTAGAAAATAAAGCTTCAAACCTTGATTGGTTTGGAGTTTTAGAGCTAGCTTCAATAATTGTTTCCAACAGTGACACATATTTTCAATGTTTGCCTGAATTAAATATATGCAATTAACTCTAACTTGTCGTCCACTCAGAGTTGAAACTTTTGTACGATACAATGATTGATGAATCAGTCCATATATTAATGGAAGGTTGGCTCCAACTAAAGTTGGAATCAAAATTCAAACTTTAGTACGACTTACTTACAAATTGACAATCCCTCGTTTAACGCCAACAATCACAGCTTGAGTGCGGAGCAACAACGAGAGTTACAGTTCCACTTTTGAACTCCCTTTCACCATCTACCTTGCAAGTAGTCTTGAAATTGGCAGGTTATTGGGGTGGTTAACTGCCATACCTTGTTAACTTTTGGAGCAATATTATGAATAAAAAATGGGTTGCTAAACGACTTACAATCAATCTCACATCAAGTGAAACAGAGAAGCTGGAAAAATACTGTTCAATTACTGGCAGACCAGCAACCGATGTAATCCGGGAATTAATTCGGTCTGTGCCAATTGAAGAAGTACAAAATGCCAATTAGCAATTCATCTAGGGGAAGCGTAAGAGGTTTTTCTTTCCTTTCCCCCAAAATCCAACAAGTATTGATACTACACTTACCAGCGCATTATTAAAAAAGCTCCTGAATCGACAAAATTTCAATAGCAGCAGTAACTCGAAGTGATGGGCGATGATTATGTGTGTAGAGAGGGCTGGCATTTAGTAAACCGTATATAAAACAAAGCCCTAGATTTTACCAGGGCTTTTTAAATTGAAAACTCAATTTTCAATCAAAAATATACAGAGCTAAATAAGTGTATAAAAGTTGATGGGATAATTCTCTATTTTTGAAACAGATGAAAGCCAGTTTTAGTTAGCTGGATTGAAGCTGAGTACTTGAGAGAGCAAGGTACGAGCAGATTGCGCTTTTAATAGTGCTGCTTGGTGATCACTATAAGCACGAACGAGGCGATTAAGAGTGCTGGCACCAATCTTGGCTTTTTCAAGTTCTTCACTCCTGACTGGTTTTCCATCAAGCATCTGTTCAATTAAAGGCTTAATATCACCTGCTTCAAGGCGGACTTTTTGTAGCTTTTCTATAGTATTGAGTAAGGTCTTGAGTGAGTTTAAAATATCATCACTATCCAAGACATTTCCCACTGGTTGAGCCACATCTTCAACATCGTCTACGAGGTTGGGTTTTGCTACATCTGAGAGTGGCGATACTATAACAGTTGATGTTTCCGATTTTACCTCGTTTTTACTTCCCATTAACCCTGAGTGAAGGAATCTTTTTGAGTGTATCGTTTGATTGGCCTTTTCTTTAGCATGACTTCTAGGGAATAGCATTAGCCGCGACGAAACAGAGTTTCGAGATAAATTTGGGAAACACTGCGGTCACCATCAGCATTTTGCAGCAGAAAGAGAGAAATAGCTGCGGTAATAAGGCGACGTTCATCCCAATCAGGATGTTTTTCTAAGTAGATGTTGAGAGATTGATGTAGGGTTTCAGGAAGGGTAGTAAAGATGTTTTGGGTAGAGTTCATCCGATCAAAGCTTCCGAAAGAGCAAATTATAGAGACAATAAGCTAGAGGTGATGCAGCGTTTGGACTGTTTCACCCCGTTCCTCGCTTGCCAAACCACCTGCACTAACAACTGAAAGTTTTATACAGTTGATGTTCAAAATGGAACGGACGACAAAGGCTAGTCGATTTATTGTGTGCTGATTGGCTCAGTTTGTCAATGTTGCAAAATGTTAATGAGAAATATAGAAAAAATAAATAGTTACGTGAAAACGAGGGTTAGAAGCAGGTTTTGTTTACCTTACGTAATAATAACTCAGTAAAGCAGACTGATGGCTACACTCATGACAAAATCCCCAGTGGGTGAACAGAAGCCGATTCTCTTGTAAAACAGCTGTGGAAAACAGCAGAAGTACCTGTGGAAACCCTGTGGAATCTGCCAGAAAAAGTAGAACTAATGATAAGAATTGCAAAAAGTGAAGATGGGTAAGTTCTGCTATTGCCAGGGGCTGAAAACGCAACAGAGTATTTGCAGTGTTATTGGTTTGTTAACTACCATTACTTGAACCTATCCCACTAATAATATTTGTGCTACAAAGCTTAAGCTTATTGAGAACTGAAAACGAAAAATTAAGGTTTTCAAGCACATTTTACGAAAAGGAGTAGGGATTTTTAGAATAGTGGGATAGGTTCTTTGAACAAATTAATTCTCTCTAAAGGCTACGGGTGATAACTCTCCTGCTGGCGCGATGAGAGTACTTTTGCCACTGAGGTTTCCACCGAATGAATTAACCACTTCAATGGTTTTGATAAATCGAACCACGCCCAGCTTTTGCTGCTGCTTCAGCACTATAGTAAATCGGATAGTCGCCGAATATCGTACCATCTGGGCTAACAATCCGAAACTGCCAGCATTTATCCAAAGTGTAAAATACGACTAAAACACGAGAGTGAATACAGACAACTGAATGAATTTTGGTGGTAGTCATAGTACTGTGCGCTTGCTGAATACTAGTAAAGCAGCCATTCTCATAACGAGAATAGGTATAAATACGTTTCAAGTGAAACTAACAGATCAAGCCTAGTTATAGATGTTCTAGAAAACTTTTTAACATTAGCACTTTTCGCAACTAACTTAAGTATGAATAATAGTCTATCTTAAGTAAGTTTTTGTCAGCTATATGCAGCAATTAGATTGTTATTTGATAGTTACAAAGAGCTTTCCGTAAAAAGAGTACCTAAAAATCAAAGGTTTTAAGTACTCTTTATCTAAACTAGGATTTAGACATTGTACAAATTAGCCATAATGTTGCTTTTCATTTCGGCTTTTCAGGCATGTCAGCTCTACCGCAGGTTCAAATAATTTGACTACCCAGATGCTGAGATATGTTGTAGTCCAATCTCCAAGGGTACTTGGCGTGTCAAGAAAGCAATATCAGGGTCAGGGTTTTGGTTAACATAGAAATTCCACTGACCAAGAAATCAAATAAACTATGCCCAAGACTTGGAATATTAAAATAGATAACTATTTTCAAGCCAATCTCAATTGCATTATCGCCACAGCCCATGTAGACAGCTTCCCTATAGACCTGCCCCTAGAACCGAACATCCGCGAACCGAACCGTAAAAGCGCGACCTACAGACAAATCTTCGACTCTCTGACGACCGAACCTGTAAAATTCTTCTCTCGCCACAGTGGAATCGTTCTGTCAGCCAATAAAGTTAAGCCCAACAGAAATAAAACTGAACTCGAACTAGAGATTTTGGAAGTTAACGAGGGCGGTAGCGATGGGATTATCAACGGTGGTCACACAGTTTTAGCATTTGAGCAAGCGAAAAATTACAAATATGATTTAACCCAAGCTAGGGTAAAAGTTACGATTCACATTGGACTGACTGAAGAATCAGCCAAAGATATAGCCCTGGCTTCAAATACCACAACGCCAGTAGATTCTCGCTCTAAAGTCAACGCCAGAGGTGATTACAAATTTATCAAGCAGTATTTAGTCCAGTTAGAGAGAGCAGAAGATAGAAAATTCCGCATTGCCTATTACCAAAACCAAAGCGGCGCACCCAGAAACGCTCAGTGCAATGTCACCCATTTGCTCAAGCTCCTTTACTGCCTCGACAGAAATAAATACAACCCCGACGGCAATAAACGAACCAAACACCCCGCAGGGATGAGTCTTCCAAGTAACATCACAGACGCAGAAAGGGAAAGATTAACTGCTTTACTGCCTCTGCTAACTCATGCTTTGTGGATAGAGCAAAGACTCTACGAAATAATCCAAGAACATATCAGCAGCCCCAGAAGAAAAGGTTCCAACGATTTAGCATCAATTGATATACGTAAAACTACATTGTTGCCTGACAGCAAATACTCCTTTGGGTTTGGTGCGCCAACTGACCTCGTGCTACCGATAATTGCGTCCTATCGGGTATTTTTGGATAAGGACTATAAATGGATTCTGCCATTTGACGAATTCGCTGAAGATTTCCTCCAACACCTGTGGGCTAACTATTTCCGCAAATATTTGGTGTCGGAGAAAACAGCAGGAAATACAGTCGGTACAAAAATCAGCCGCAATCAAGAGATTTGGGAAAGTTTGTATATCTCTGCACAAAGTTATCTCAATTCTTCCTTGGTGAAAATGGTTAACTCCAGTAAGTCAGAAGAACCGAAGGTGACACAAGGTGCAAACAATCTTGGCAAAGGGAAAAGGGGTCAACTCAACGCAACCACTGGAAATTAACTGTATCTCTGACAACTCCATCTCTTCCACAAGTTCCCCAAACTCACTTTTATTCTGAAAGCTTGACAGGTGGTAAGTGAACATCCAGGTTATGGGCGTAAACTTTGATGAAGTGCTGGACATTGGGCTGTGGGCGATGCTCGGGAGCATGTACAAGGCTTACCGACGCACCAGAAGACATCACTATGTATGTGAGTCTTGTGTATAAAGTTATGTTAAAGTGTGTGCGAGTCTGAAGTGCGTTTTCCTAAATGCGAATGCTATTAATAGCCAATACTGTTTTTGAAATAGGAATTGGTTGCGTATTTCTCTTGTTTCCAACTTTGCTTACCCTGGACAGCCAACTGTCTATTTCTTTACTGCGGGTAATTGGATGCGGTGCTTTGTCTTTGGGGACTTTGAGTTTTTTAATGCTGGATTTGACTGATAAAAAAGAACTAAAACCGGGATTAATCGCTTTGTCTATTTTTCATAGTCTGGTAGCGAGCGCCCAAATTTACAGTTTTGTTGGTAGCATGATTAATACACTTGTAATCATTGTACATTCAGTCTTTGCAGTATTATTTATCAGTGTTTTATGGCAGCGAATTAGATAAATTTAAAAGCGCTTCAGTTCATAGCACATCCGTGCATGACCGATCACTATGTAGTAATAAATAATGAATGACTTGCCGCCCTGGGCTAAACTTCAAGCAAAGTTCCCTGATATGTATAGCAAGTAAGGGGATTTGCAGCATTGGACTTTTAACATCCCCTCAATCCAGCGAAAGATTAGCCTATCCTGTAAGACGCTCGTCCCTGCTTCTCCAGATATTGCTGATGATACTCTTCTGCTCTGTAGAATTGCGATGCAGGTACAATCTCCGTCACAATTGGATTTTTGTGATAACGAGAAGTACTTTCAAGCTGCTCCTTGGAGGCTCTTGCTAATAATTCTTGCTCTGGAGTGTGGAAAAATATCACTGACCGATATTGATAACCAACATCTGGCCTCTGGTGGTTTGATTCTGTGGGATTGTGCTTATTCCAAAACACATTTAGCAGTTCATCAAAAGATACTATTGCTGGATCGTATTCCACTTCCACTGCTTCAGCATGTCCAGTTTTGCCTCTACAGACATCTTCATAGGTTGGATTCTCAAAGTGTCCGCCACTGTAACCAACTGCTGTAGAAGTTACTCCCTTTACTTGACGAAATGCTGCTTCAACTCCCCAGAAACAGCCTGCTCCAAATGTCGCTTTTTGTACATTAGCGTTTTGCATATTTTTGACAACTCTTTTGCGATTATTTTAAATGAAACTCATCAAATCAGACAGCTCCTTTATAAGGAAATATTTTCTAAATACTGCCTGATTTATTTTAATTATTAGAATTACACACTATCCTGAGATGACTATTATATAAAGCTGAATCTTATCTAAGAATTGGAAAAAATAGTGAAATCTAAAATTAATAGATTAGTAGCACTAGGCAGAGTTAAAAATTCAAATTGGTTTGAAGTTCTGCACTAAGCCTTGTGCCAGACAGAATCTTTTGTCCAAAGTTAACGAGTTCATCAAGTGTGGGTTTAGTGTTTTGTTGCTGGTTTGGCTTGGGTATCTCATATTTGCCAGTGCGCCACAGGGATGGAAGGACTTCGTGAAACACAAGGGCGCTGAAACCGTTTGGCAACTGGTTTACGAGATTTAAAGATCAGGCGATAAAGCCCTGCCTCAGCCATAGTCACGCTGGGCTTGACAAATAACGTCGCAATTCCGATAACTGCGCCCCAAAGGCAGCCATAACAGCAAACGGTCTTACTGCTTACGAGCTTAAAAAGTTCGAGCAGGAGCGCAGCGAGATTTACATCTACGATCTAGCTGTTGCTGCCGCACACCGACGGCAGGGGATCGCAACGGCATTAATTCAGAAGCTGAAGGAAGTAGCAGCAGCATGTGGAGCTTATGTCATTTTCGTCCAAGCGGATATCGGTGACGATCCAGCCATTAAACTTTATACAAAGCTGGGTGAGCGCGAAGACGTGTTGCATTTCGACATAGCAGTTAATAGCGGCAATGACAATGCCTAATGCCTATCTAAGTAGTGGCTTTTCGAGAAGGGCATACTGGAGAGCGGGTCAATTTTTTACAATCTTAAGTATCACATGAGTCCTAGATCAGGAGCAATCTAATGGATGATAATCTGGGCAATTCTCATTATCCCATCCATGCGCGTGAATTCCACAGACTAACATATTCCCGTCATACTCAATTCCATGATAGTTAGCGCAACCGATACAAGCTATTGGTCGGCTAACTTGGTCATCAAAATCAAAATCAAAATCATCATCCTCCGATTCATTAACTCGAACTAAGGATGCATTACAGTTGGGGCAGGTTTGAATATCTTGCCCTTTACCTTCAACTAGACAAGTGAGCGATTGCCACGAAGTAATGGGCTGACCACTGTTGCTAATATGACTAGTGAGTGACGAAAAATAGGGGTAACTGCATTGGCATACGACCACCTCAGCATCAGTATGCGTCGCGTAATGATCTTCTAGATATTCTTGGGCAACTCTCCAGTTCTGTTGCTTAGAAATACTTTGTGGCTCGCCTTCATAGTTTACCTCCCACAGTTGATCATCGTGAAAAATCCTAAGAGAAAATGATGTATAGTCATGAGCAAGATTTTCTAGTTCGCAATGACTTTTGGCATTTTTGTAATCAAAATTGCGATGCTCAACTATTAACTTATGTTCACGGGGATAGGTCTGGATTACCAGATACTCTCCTTCATAAAAGGGATTGCATTTGGTAGCAATTCGAGGGTTGAAAAATAAGAAATCCTGTTCAGTATCCATATAAATAAATTGTAATTTTTCATTTGTCAAACATAGCTGATGCGGCAAACACTGATATGTTTTGAAGATTAATTCTTTTCTTTCGCTAGTCTCCGTGCTTAACTCTAGGCAACAAATACAATACTTGAACAAGCGGTGAAATTGACTACGAATGCAGGCGCATGACCATCAGTTAGCAATAGCATTACTAAAAACCCAATGCCGACTTGAGTTGTTTGTTTAACTAATGAACTGAGGCGATCTCTGATATCAAAAATCTTCATTCATCCTCCTAACCCAGGAAAAAACTTACTCCAAACACTTTGCCCTTTTGACGCTGATTCTTGTGAGCCTAAAACATTCTGTACCCCTCGCTGATTACTCTGAAGCTCCTGCATATTAAGAGAATGAATCGTCTGGGCTAACTCTGGATTGTCTTCTAACAGTTCGGCTTCAAGCTCCAATTCCTGCTGCAACAGTTGGGCATTTCGGCGCAATAACATCTGCTGATTGTGTCGCTGTCTGATAAGGGATTCAGTCAGATGTAATTGTTCTTCAAAACTCAAATCATCGCATTCGCCATTATACATGAGAATTCTTCTCCGATTAACTTAAAACTTGATTGATAGGGAAATTAACGACACTGCTCAACTAATTAAACACGTTTAATCCCTCCATAAAGTAATTGATATCCCAGCCTCAATCTCGTAATAAATTCGTCAGTATTACGATTGCCCCAAACAGGATTACTACGGCTTTTTATCCAGTTGATTGGACTATGACAAATCTCATTATGACAACGGTAGCACGTAGGAAATGTTGAGACTCCAATAACATCATTGCCGTAGTAAGCGTGATGGATCTCTTCACTTTTCTTAGTCAGACAGACTACACAATAATTGTGAGTTTTTCGGTGAGCGATCGCTACTTGTTTTCTGTACTTTTTCAAATCGCCATACCGAGCATTCCAGTCTAATTCTCCAAATCGGGAAAACCGAGATTTTCCAGCAGTAGGGTAACGCCTTTTTCGTTTAACTCTTGCCCTGTTAATTCGTGCCACTTCTGTTTGATTTCCTGAAAATGTGGTCTTCTCCCTAATTCGTTTGCCCATTTTCTAATTTCTTTATACCAGTCAATCTGCTGTTCTGAGGATTGCTGATTATTTTTAGAACTATCAACAGTGTCATCATTCGGTTTGGAATCTTGTTTTTGTTCCAGACCTTTGATATCAAATTCCGGGATTAGGGCAACAAAGGGATTAGACCGAGTGGGAATTACCAGGGCATATCGAACCCCGGCTTTATCTAACAGTTCGCAAGCCTGTCGCAAGACCTCTAAAATCTCCTTTTTAACGTTTACGAAATCCTGGGGATGGTCAAGGATATAACTCGATGTCTGCCCTACAGCAATAAAGCAAACGTTTTTCAGAGATGGGCGGCTAAATCCGGTTTCCCCAGAGAGCGGGGACTGTCCCATAAATAGACCATGACCCTTTAACCCAGCAGTGAATTTGATGATATAGTTCCAAAAACCTTGCAAATCTTTGGCGGTATCAGCATCCACCATTCCCGGAAGTCCTTTACCACCACCATAAACACTATCAACTTCATCCTGGGCAAATAATAATTCTGGGACACCGTGACATTCGCCACCAACAATTGATACTCTGGCTTTTTGTTGATCAATCATGCCAGTGGCAAAGGTAATCCAATTTTTCAATTCTTTCATGCCGTCAAACTTACGGCTGAACTTGCACAACCATCTGGTGACATCATCCTTTGGATCACTGCCAATCACAATTGCTGGTGTTTGAGATTTTGCACCAATTTTGTTGATAATCACCCCAGCCAGGGTAGACTTCCCAGATTGTGTTCCACCAGATAGGTAAAAATGGTGATTACTGCGAAGAGTCATATTTTGATTAGATGCAGCATCACATAGTTCATCAATCCAAGCACCATCAATTCTGATGTAACCAGGATAATTTGCTGCTAGGGCTTGCAGAATTTTCATCGCACCCGGATTAGTCACGGACTGCACAAATTCTTCATCAATATCAGCAATATCGGGATTGGGAATACCAGCCGGTGAGGGTGATTGTTGTGCTGGTGGTTCAGGGAGTGTAACCAAACCTTGCAACTGATATTCAGCTATCCACCGGGGGCGCTCTTGCATTGGTAGCCGATTCACATAATCAGCAACTCGGCGTTTGGCAGCGATCGCAGTCGTAACATAATCATAAACAGCCTCACTTTGTAAATGCTGCTTAAGTGATTTCAGGTCAGCTTCTTCTAAAGAGCGGTATACTTTCTGTTTGCCTTCGCTGATTTGGGCAGAAACCCCAAACAATCCAGCACTCACTGTTCCAGCACCAAGTAGCATCCCGGTTGTTATTCGGTCAGTATTTAAGAAAAAAGGAGCAGACAGACACATAACTGCACTCGCTCCTAAAGAACATAAAATACTCCGTTCTGCATGAATGACGCTACTGGCAGTTAGACGTTGTAATTCAAATGGCATAAACTTATCCCACCCCCAACGCAACACCGGCTGCAACTAAAGTCAGAAAAACAAACAGAAATATTACCCCAGGCATTAATCCAATAGTGAAAGTTTTGCGGTTGAAACCGAATCCTTTAACGACTAAACCGCCAAAGTTGAATAACCCTAGAAATATGCAACAGATAGAGATTATGCCGATAAACCAAAGAATGTACTTACTAACGGGGCTGGCAACCGATAAATAACCCATAAACATCGAAAAGCCAACCCCACACACTGCATATCCTATATGAAAGAGCTTGATACTTTGCATAACTTAGAACCTGAATGAATCTCCCACTTCATCAAATGCTTTCTCGTATCCCCCCAACTGACGTTGTTGTTCCTGAGAACCAAAGGCATGACGGATCACCGCCTCCCCATGTAACGCCTTGGTTCGCTGCAAATCCTCCTCAATCTTCATGGCTTCTTGGGAATATGCCAATTGGTTTTTATACATCTCTGCTAGAGATTGCAACTGTTTGAGCTTGTGCCGGGAAAATTTAGTGTGCAACCACTTCTGTGCTTTTAAAGTGCCAGCCACTTCCGCTTCATCCAATACTTGTTGTGCAGTCGTGTAAGCTGGCAATGTGTAGCGATCGCGGATTGATGAAGGTAAATTTCCTTCAATAGCGGTTGCATCACCAACCCTTAAATCCGTTGAAACTACACCGTCATTTTTGCTACCGAATAGACCAGGAAGCCATTTACCTAACATTGCTATACGTCTCCTGAATTTGTTGAACTTGTTGACCGACGTAACGATAAATACCGTATATGCCAATGAACGAAAACATCAAAATAGCAAAAGCTGCAATCACCCCTTGAGCCATTAAACCTCGCTGCATTAGCTCCTCAACTCTATTGGCGTTGTTTGATCGCACTCTTGACTCATCAATAAGTTGTTGGACGATTAGGAATTCCTCTGGTGTCAGGTTTTTTAATGTCAGCCCCGACAAATTTAACTCGCCGTCCTTCTTCAGGTGAATATTTAATGGTTTCTTGTAAGTTTCTTGTTGTTGCTCCATAGAATGCCACGCCTAATACAAGAATTAATAGCAGCAGATTCAGTACTGCTGCTATCAAGATGAATTTACTCGGCTGCATCCGCAAAGTTAGCGCCGAAAATACCCGCAACGAGTTCGTTACCGATTGCACGAAAGGATTCCACGTCAGCTTCTTCCTCCATCGCCTTAGAGACAAACTTACTCACCACGTCCTTGGGGGCATTGCGAATCGTCGATAATAACTGGTCTGCTTTATCAGTTGTGTAAGCATCAATCCCGACGCTAAGGACATCTTCTAAGGATTGAATTTCTTGGTTTGAAACCTGGGATGCATGAGCGATCGCTCCTTGCAATGGAGGAGTGGATTTACGGCGGGGTGAGTTTTTACCGAGTTTACCTCCCGTATTCTTGGACTTGCCATTAGCGGCTAATTTCCCGGTTGCTTGCCTTTGCTCAAGAATCTGAATAGCGATCGCTTGGGCTTGTTGATCGGTCAATTGGTCGATGTCAGCGTCAACTTGGGCGCAGAGGTTAGCGACTTCATCATCAGTGGCTTCTATATTATAGGGTTGAAGGAATTGTTGAATCTTTTCCACAATATGCTTCCAATTATGCGAGTAATGGTGTTATTTTAGCATCCATTTATTTGATATAGCATTAAAATTAGAAAATAGGACGCTAAAAAGTATAATTATGGAATCTAATTGGCATCATAAACATGGCAGATAAACGCGACCGAAGATTTTCCGTTAACCTTCCCTTAGTTAAAGAGATACGCCTGATTCTATGGGGACATACCAGAGGAGTAAGCAAAACTCGTATGGCAGAAGCAATTTTGATTGATCGGGTTTCCAGCGATGGAAATTGGCGAGAAGTTTGTCAGGACTTGAAACAAGAAGCGGCTATCAATAACTCTACGGTTAGTGAATTAGTTGCAGACATACTCAAAAACAACGGCTTGAAAGACGTGTTCGATATTGAAACCGTAGATTGGGAAACATTTTTAGTAGACGAATCAGCAATACCTACGGAGGAATAATACAAATGGCTATGGAAAAATACCCTTTAGACTGGCTCAAAACCTCGTGTGAGCAAGTCTACTGCCGTACCATAGCAGAGCGTACTTGGCGCAAATGGTTAAGATTGTGCCAAGTTCCACAGTACGCTAGGGAAGTGGTAAAGGAACAAGCTATGTGGCTATTGACTTTAGCTTATATGAAGAAGTTAGAGCCGAATAAAAAATTCACCCTGTTTCAAATTAAGTTTAAACTCTCAGGAAATCCATTTGCCGAATTGCATCTAGCTGAAGCAATTTATAACGCTTGTTACACCAACGCAGTTGGAAAAGATTTACCAGAAATCATTTTAAGAGTCACAGGTAAACAGGTAACAGTACGAACACTTTACCGTTGGGCACGAAAGCAGCAAGTAACTTTCAAAGCTTCTAAATGTTTAAGTCGCCCAGAAGTTGAGCAATGGATACGATGGGCTGCGGCTTAATAAAGGGAAAGGGGTAAAGGGGAATGGGGAAAGGAGAATTTAAGGTTTTCTCCCTCGCCCCTTCTCTTTTTCCCTCTTAATTGGGGGGCAGAATTGCCCCTCTTTTTTATTTTCTTTAGACTTCTTGCAGGGAAAAGGGTAAAGGAAAATTCCATCCCTCCTCCCTTATTCCCAGAGGGCCCCACTTTCACCTTTCCCCTTTAACCCTTTCCCTTTACCCGACAAATGTCAAGAAGTCTTTTTCAGATGTCACAAATCAAGTGTGCCGTGACATTTTAAAATGCCCAGAACCCCTATTCTTTCGTTGTGACATCGGGCCGCTTTTCCTGAAACCCTTATATTTCTAATGTCACAGCCACCATTTTCTAAAATTCCCTCCCTGCAATCATTAGAGCGATTTTTATCCCTTTTTTGGCCGCTTTCCGTGCCGCTTTCCTTTTTCAACTTCATTTTTGAGTGGTTAAAAATGCCTCAAATGCTGTCGGGGTAAAGAGTAGAGATGTCACAACTCAAAGCGGCACACTTGGTCAATTTTTGAGAAAAGCGGGCTTTTGGGGCTTTTTTTATTAAAGCCCGATTTTTCACACCGCCTCTAAATACTGTGTCAGGTTCTCAATCTTGCGCTGGCAAAAGTCAATCTCGCCTTCTATCTCCAAACGCAATTCTTGAGCAGGTGGTAATTGAATCCCAGATTCCGAAATATATTCGACCTGTTCATCTTCGGTGCTAACTAATATCGCATATCGCCATGAACCGTCTCGTTCAGGAACCACCAAGTTTTCAAATAGACAATACTGAACCCCTACAATCATCCCCTGCTTGGTTCTTTGCCCTAACGAGTATTTTGGTGATGTCCAGTGATTCGGGATGGTGACAACTTTTGAAGTTTCCATACGATTGCTCCTATCTTTGTTTTGACTGTGTTTGTACTACTCGCTGCTGCCTTTTCTCTACCAAAATTTGACCGATAGCTCCTCCAGTATCCAGCCCAAACATAGCTGTAGCGATCGTGCACATTGTATTTCTGCCTTGATATTTACACCCCTAAATACCCGATAGATATGGCGGCTAATGTGGTAGTAAGACTTACAGCAATTACTTGTGCTTGATTCCGTTCCATAATTAGAATGCCTTTCCCTGATAGAGGTTATGATTTAAATGATTTCGCTGTTACGCGAACGCGCTACCCCGGAACAACTTGAACAAATGCTTACTGAACACAAGTTCTACATCAAAACAGCAGTTGATATCGAGCGTCTTGTGTTGGTTGGTGGTGGCGATCTGCACGCTGATTGCGAAAAAGAGCTATTGAAAGACGGTAGTAGACAACAAGATATTTGGGCTGCCAGTTTTATGCCTTTGACTGGGAAAATGATTTTTGAATCAATGGTTAATCTTCGTCCCCGGCAAAATAGATCAATGGAGATTTTAGACCCTAATATTAGAGAAAGGGTTGCTCAACTTGTTATCGAGTTCTTAGGAAACTTATGATCCAAATGACACCAGAGCAGAAAAATTTTACACAAGATGATGTGACTACTCGGTTGCATCACTTGGCAAATCATCTATCGCAAATTCAGTCTATGTGGGTTGGAGACTCATCAAGGGATTTGATGCTGCCTTTGGTAAAAGAAAGTCGGTACTTTATTGAGTGGACTGTACCCGACATGGTAAAAGCAGACGACATTGACCGAGCCTGTGAGCTAGTTGACTTAGTTCGTTTGCTGACTAATTGGCTGTTTGATTGGGAGAACATTTGGTCGGATGCCCAACAAAAGCAATCTGCATCTCTTGAAACTTCATATTGGTTACGTCGGGTTTTGGAAATATCACGTACAGAACCAGAATCACTGAGTGCTTAATTTACTCAATTAGTTTCTTGGTGCTGGGGAACTTCTCGTGATCCGAGCAAGTATCACCCTCTACCCCATGCGGATGAATCGCACAAACCAGCCTAACTCTCCCATATTCAATACCATGAAAATTTCGGCATCCTTTGCAAGCCTTTGGTATCGCTTTGAGTCTTTCATCTAAAGTTCTGTCGATTTGTTCTTCAATTTGAGTTTTTAACAGACGATCTACAGCTATTGTTTGCAATCCAACTCCTCCTAACATCAGGGACAAGCCAGAAATCCAACTTTTCGCACCCTCTCCAACAATTGCTCCTTTAACACTGATAATGGTGCCGATTACCATTGCCGTTGCTCCTGATGCTGCGACGAAAACATTCAAATATTTAAGCTTTGACATTGGTTTTTCTCTCTATTATCGAGATGAAATTCTGTACAACGGGGTAAGGCCCGTTGGGGCAGGGTATAGGGTGTGGGGTTGCAGATTAAAAATAGTTTAGATGGTTGATGAGCTTCCCAATCGGAGCATTTATCACGTTGCCAGCTAGAGGGGTGAACACTACAGATTAAAGTCCCTTATTTAAGGCAAGGTTTCTTTGCAGAGGCATCTGCTGCTCGCCGTGCTTCTTGATTCGCTTTTTCTCCACCTTTGACTTTTTTCGTTACACAGATATTCTCTGGTGTGATTTTCGCTACCGCCAGATAAGACGTTCTTTGATTTGGTAAATTGGGATTTTCATTGGCATACACCCGCACGATTAAGGCGATGGGCAGCACCTTTCCTCCTCTGTTCTCTACTCGCCATTCAGCTTTCTCCCCCAAGGTAGAGAAAGCTGGAGTGATAACCTGCGAATATTTGAGCGAATGCTGCTGCCCATCTGGTGTCAGCACGGTTACGGACTCTCGAGCATCTACATCTTGAACTAGCAGACTATAATCCGCCACTCCTGCACATTTCCGCACAGAACTGCTGGTTTCCTTATCAACTTCGATGGTTTTGCAACGATTAGATGAAAGACCAGTATAAATACTGTCAATCGAATTTGCGGAGGCGAGATTGGAAAAGGCACAACTCAAAGTGCAGATAGCGATAAAATTTCTCCAAAACATATTAAAACTCTCTTTTGATAGAACCGTATTGGCGGATAACGGCATTATTCAGCCCTAACTAATCATCTCTCAAACTTAAACGACTAAACCTAAATGCTCGTATGTAACAGAAAATGTGTCTAAATACTTTAAAGCTGTTGAGTGGCTTGTTCAACCTCATCAATTGCATCCGCTATTTCTCCCAAAACATTGAACGCATCATTTAGCACCACATCATTTGATGTAGAAAAGTACTCGGACGACTGAAGCCTGCGATAATCTTTACTACTCCCCACAAGCCGCAATGTATGTTGACAGCCTTGCAAAATAGTCCGAATCTCTGATGTAGTTAATTTGATTTCCATTATTGTTTATCTCCCTAAAATTTATCTCGTTGAATACTGAAACTTGCTCCGATTAGAGAACTGCCTAAGAAGGCAGAAAAACTTACTAGCATTGCACCTAAGCAAATACTTTTTTGCTGCTGCCAACTAGAGATGATGATGTTGGGGTTAGCATTTGTCTCGATAATCTCCAGCCCCCAGCAAGCCATTGCTCCAACTCCTGAAAAGCTAGTCAAGAGTAGAGAGACGATTGCAGTTGTTTCTATGGTGCGATCAATGAAAATCCTGGGGTTGAATCCTCTCCTAGTACGGCGGCGAAGAACCATTTTACTCTTGTGGTCTAACCCTGATTGGTAAACAACTTGTTTGTGATTAGTCATTTGGCATCTTCCAATTCAATAAAAAACCCTGCACCAGTATTCGTAATCTTTACCTTTCTTTGATTGACCAACGTTTGAATTACACTAAGACTAAAGCTGATACTACACAATCGAGCGCTACCCCCACAACGACGAAGATATTGTATGCATAATGAGGAATTGTCAGTAGGAGCGGGATGAGTGGATTTTCTCGGCATGATATTTTTCCTATTGGTGTTATTCAATTGAGTTCTGGTAATTGTGCAAGCGCTCCTTCCATCCATGCCTGAATTGCTTCCATCTCAGAAACACCTCGCAATACAGCATCGATTACGTGTTTCTGATAAGAATTAACAGCATGATTAGGATGTCCAAACTTGTTCCCAGCCCAAGCCAAACACATAGTCTTGACTAATTCATCAATTTGAAGAGAGTCAAGTTCACTTGGACTAGTCACATTCCGAGAATGCAGCCACTCTTTGACTAAATCGAGTGGATAATTTAAAAGTGTGCGAACTTCTTTGACTCGCAAATCTTTTGGGCTGATTGATGGTGCAGTTACAGCTTGTTTTGGTGGCTGAACTCTAGACTGTTGATTGTCTTTGCGAGGTCTAATATTATTTTGTGCTTGTTCTGTCTTTTGAGGAGTAGTTACACCTTCGGCATCATCGTCTTCATCTGCTGTTACCGATAAAATTGCACACACAGCATAACGACGCGCGTAGGTTAAGGCTGCACCCAATTTCTGGGAATCACTAATCTCAGGTAAAGGATAAGTGCTGGTGATACTCTCTCCAGATTCATGAAAAATATGAGTCCGCAGTACGGTTTTACTTTCAAAGATTTCAGTAGTTTGAATTATTACTAATCCATGTTTACTGAGTCCGGGAGTGACAGCATCTAACACAGCATCTAGTGTTGCATACTTACGCTTGTAGTGAGGATTAGTACCGTCTTTCTGAATGGGGTTAAACTCTGACTTTGCCTTGATTAAAGCTTTGATTAGTTCTTGCATTGCCCGGCTCCTCGCATTTTACCAATCGCTTTCATTGACATCACCAGACACTTTTTTGCTAGACTTAGCCTTAGTAATCTGGAACTCTGAGGCTTTTAGCACAGGCATTGCCGCTTGTTTTACAGAAGTTTTAGCTTGTTGATAGAGGAATTGGGTTATTCCATCCGCGTCTTCCCCATCTTCTACTTGCGCCCATAGAGAGCAACCTAAATCGAGTGATTCAAAATTGCCGAGATTAAATTTCCTAGAGTAGCTAACAGAGACAGTTGTAAATTTCATGTAATTTCAGTTTTGGTATATGTTGGTTGTTAATTTTCTTCGCTAGTATCAACCATCTCAATGCTAAGTCTTTGGCATAAATCGCTAGCTTTTACACCAACAACTCCTGGTTGAATCTCAGTAGATAATTCCTCAATAATTGAATGAAAGCCAGGGCCTTCATCATTAATTTCCACCTCAATCAAACCTGCATTATTCGATATAACAGTTGCCCACCTTGGCAAAGCTTGAGGAATACTGGTTGCGTAGAGTTTCATACTTCTATATCCTGATTAAACTTGACTTCAACGACTTCTTCCAGACAACCCATTGCCTCAGCCAAATAGTGCAGAACATCACCCAAGTGTGTTGCTGCCTCTGGATCAATCTTCTTTTCAGCAATCAACAAAAGCCAAGTTTTATTTTGTGCAATAGCCTGAATATTTACGTAGCACGAGTTGAATTGCTTCAGTATTTCTATCGGTTCCATTGGTTTCTCCGATGAGTTGCGTTGTTGTATTCAGATAAACTGAGAATTTGATTTTGCTCTTTACTTTAGAGGTGGGTTTTCCTGCCCACCCGTTTCCTTACGCTGTAACCAAATGTTTCGCTTGTGGCACGTATCTCTTTAGCCTTTCCCACTCCTCATTCGTCAGCGAATCGAATTCTTTATCTAGCAACTCTTCTTCCGTGGCTGGTTGTTCTGTGGTCGCTTTTGATACCCTTGCCACATTCATAAATTCGTCTAGTCCAACTGCTGCATCAATCGGCTCGGCGTATCGAAGAGAATCCACTCCGTTAGACCAGTGAGTAATATGTTGAAATATCACTCCCAGCATTGAATGACCTTTGTACACTCGATAATTTCTGGGGCAAGCTCCATTAACATAAACCAGTTTGTAGCCAGGGATTTCGATAACCTCTGCGTTGGGGTCGGTTGGAGGTAAGAGAATTTTCTCTAGGCAGTCACCTAAACCCGGATCAAGAAGTGCAGTGTTACTTGCTGTATTTTGTGTCATGATTGTGTCTATTCGAGATTAACCTCGTTGGCGATTGCAATTCTTTTGGTGTGCAATCGCCCTTTCTACCTTCAGCAACTTACGCGGCTACTGTCGCTCGGACTCCTAACGACGCGATCACATCTTTGGCACTGCCAGCAACCCGATTTACCCCGTACTGTCTGGGTCTTGAGTACCAACCTTCTTGATTGCACCCGACGAAGCCAACAAAATGCCCGTCTCGGTAGAGTTTGGTGCTAAACGAGAGCCAATCTATCTCACCGTGGTATAGACCGAAAATAATGCAAGCTGTTTCCAGTTCATCGCTCAATCGCTCGTTGCGTTCTCTCGGTGTTTCTGGCAGAGTCGCTTTTACCTCTGCAACTCTTGTAGCGAACCAGTTCCTGTGAAAGGGTAGCCGTCCACCACCGACTAACTGCACCCATACTGTGATTCCGCCTTCGATCCAGATTGTACGCACTGATTCGGGTTCGACCTGAATAATCTCGCCAATGATGCGACGGTCACGAGCAGTCAGGGGGTCTTGGGTTGGGGCTACAGCTTCGGCTTGGGATTCGAGGTGGCTGTACAGTTCTGGTTGGGCTAGGGCTTGTTCATCTCTGCGAGGGGGATCAGCAATTAGTGTTTGATTTAACTTGAAGCTTGAGGGTGCTTGCTGTATATAGGTTAAATGCGTCATAATGAGGATTTCCTGCCTCTACATGGGGTTAGGTTTTTCACAAAGGGCGATCGCGTAAGTTTCTCAGGCTGGAGCGATCGTCTTTTGTTTTGCTATCTTTAGTATAGGCTAAAAGATTTCCTAAGTCAAGCATAAATATAGGTTTATGTATAGGCAAAAACGCTAAAAGTCCTATTTTATAGGCAAAAACTAGGCTGGCGAGTAGAATTAGGTATAGGCTAAAAGCGATGATTGAGCAGAAAAGGACATACTATGCCAAGAAATCTTGCGGAAGGGGAAACCCAAATGAACTTTCGCATTCCAGAAGAAAAGAAAATTGCTTTCTTAAAAAAGGCCAAAGCGAGTGGGACTTCTGCTAGTAGACTTCTACTAGAGTTCATCGACAGTTATTTAGGAATATCGCCAAGAAGCGACGACGAAATTGACAACATCAAGAAGAAAGTTGCAGAGCTTGAGGAGTTTAAGGAACGTGCTGAGAAAATCCTGGGGGAATTAGCAGCCTGAGAAGCGCCTCGGAGCAACTCAGGCTATCACGCGAACGGATTCGCCAGTTTTTAGAATTTGAAGATGAAGAAAAACCCCCTGAAACATAGCTTCGGGGGTTTTGCAGTTAATGAGATCCCTGCCAAACAAAGGCAGGATTTATCACTATAGGCTAGCCTAGCAACTAGCCTATAAAAATTATATACTGATTATGGGTTTAATGATTTCCTTTGTATAGGCTAAAATGAAACTATATTTAAAAGTTAGGCAAAAAATGAAATGAGAAACTTAAAAACGGATGTTACTCGATCACAAAATTTCAGCGAACAATTATTGTATTGCTGCGCTTGACCGTATTAGTCCAGTGTTCGATTACCTTATGAGGCAGTCCGATAATCAGCAGGAAAGGATCAACCTGAGTAATTATTATCTCTGCTGCTTAGTAAAAGCGATCGCCGCCGACCAAAGCAATGCGATCGCCCGTTCAATTCATTCACCACAAAGTGAACTAACTATAATGCTGACACATTTTGGAAAAACCCTCCAAATCATCTGCAAGGTTCACTTTGGTTAAGCTGCACCACCTCAACTTTTAGGCATCTACCATAGTGAGCAATAAATATGCTGACACTAGACAGAGAACAAACAACAGCACTCGATTACACTGTTGTCATAGTATCCAGGAAACCTTCACTGCCATTGACCGTTTTGAGTGGCAAGCATCTGATGAACTGCGCCTTATGCGAGACAACCACTATTACAAAGATGGTGGACACATAAGTTTTGAAGCCTATTGTGAAAGCGAGTTGACCAAACACGGGGGATATCGCCGGGTCAGAGATTTGCTATCTGCGAAGAAAGTAGTTGATACCTTGCCTAACGATTTGAAGGCACATATTACTAAACCTTCTCAAACTCGCCCCCTACTTCGTTTGGTCAAAACTCCCGACAAGCTGAACGAAGTCGTAGCGATCGCAGCGAAAGAAAAACCCTTCCCCACTGCCGCCGATTTTGCTCTTGCAGTTCAGAAGGTTATTCCAAAAAATACGTCACCCACGACAACCAGTAGCACAAAACAAGAAAAAGTCAAAACGCAATTGTGTAATTCTGTCACTGTTTCTCCCCTTTCACATCCCAGATATGGCGAATCGGGAGTGATTGAGGCAGACGCGCCGAATAACTATCAGGAGATTGTCACCTTCAGCGATGGTGAGAGGTTGCTGATCAATAATGCTGATTTGACTGGTTTAAATGACGCAATTGTGTCCGAATCGAGTGGGCGGACTTACCCAAAAGAATATTCTGAAGCGATTGCTGCTATTGAAGAACGCCATAAACAGGAGTTAGAGCGACTGGAGCAGGATTTGAGGATTGGTTTGCAAACAGAGGCCGCAGCCAGAGCCGAAGAACAAGTACAAGAGCAAATCCAATCTCTGCAAAACCTGTACAGGCAGCAGAAAGAGCAAAACATCCAGTTGCAGGAACGGCTCTCTGAAATGGAGGGGTTACGGAAACTGGAAATTGAAAATCAACAACTCAAGCAGCGTATTCAAGATTTGGAAAACTCGGTTGAACAGCGCCCTTCTCAAGAATGGGGAAATACCATGAGCCAGCAAGCGACCAAAGCTTTGAACAAGCAGGTAAAACTTGCACTAGAGAAAACTATTGATTTGCGATCGCTAGCTGTAGAACCACCCAAGGAAAATGCCCAAGAATGTCTGCGGCTTATGGGTATGGCTTTGAAAAACCTAAGCGAAGCCATGAACAATACCCAGGCATTGGAAGCTGCGGCGCTAATTCTGGGGAGTGAGCCGACACCACAGGCGATCGCTTACCGAGCCGAGCAATTAGAAATGTTGCCTCAAGCGGTTAGTGAGATTAGGGCGGTGCTAGCTAAACCTGGGTGTAGTTGGCAGGAGTTTTGGAATGTTGCCCAAGAGTACGAAGTAATTAAACCAGACTACTGGATGGAATTAAGCACAGAGGAAACAGATTTAATTACCACACTCCAGAAAGCATCCTCTCAACCAGACACTATTGGCATCAGCTCTATTGTTGCCCATGCCGACCCCTACCGTACTTTGTATGTCGAGAGGGGTGAAGTTGTAGAGGATTTGGGCGAGGAAGTAGTGGTGGCATGGGATCACTGGAAGGAACAATCGAAAAAGACTGACAGGTATTTCCGAGATGAGTTGCGGTTCTGGCAACCTCAATAGGCTTTCAGTGTATCGGTAACTTTTTAGACAAACAAATATCGAACTAAACCCTGCGATGCCGAAGGCGATAAACAACACTGTAGGGAAATTTCCGTGCGTCAAAATAATAGGAGATTATGAAATGACTGCAACTATTACAAGACCCAAGCTCAAAAAGTCTGCTGCTAGCAAACCACAATCACCGTATAAGCGGCTTCATGTGATTATTCCCATCGAAGATATGTTATGGGCTTCCCAGCAAAAGCCTTCAGTTACGCAATTGTGGCAAGAGTGCTGGACTGCTGACCCTTATGGTTCCCGGTGGATGCCTTTGGCCTCAGCTTTGGGGTACAGTACTTTTATCTCTGCAAAGAAAATTCTCTCCGAAAGCGGGTTGTTCATTTTCAAGCCTGACAAGTCGATTCAGGATGGCCGGGAGACAGTGAAGTGGACTGTCAAAAATCTACATGGAAGCAGAATTAAGGAGTTTTGGGAAAAAGGGGATTCTACGAAAAGAGAACTAGATGCTGAAAAACGAGAATTAAATGCTAGGGATTCAGAGAAAGATGCTGGCTTTGAAGAAATGGGTGCTTTGTATGAAGCGTCTATTTTAGGTCAAAGCCATTCAGAGCAAGGGTTCTGTGAACCCTCACGAACTGGTCAGAAACTCCTCACAAACTCTTCAAAAGAGATTGTGAGGAGTGTCTCTGACACGCTTACAGAAAATTCGCGTGAGGAGGAGACGGCTCATGCGCCCTTGAGGGGCGCGTCGCCTCAGTTTGTCGAAAGCGTGGAAGACTTGCCTATGGCAATGGACTGCACATCGCTGGCGCTTGTGGATGCTGCACAAGATGAATCTACTTTGTTGGAAGGAGAAAAGCAGGATAGTGGTTTTGAACTAAAAGATTGTCATGGAGGTACTTGTTCCGCCGCGCCCGTTGCACAAAATGAATTTTCTTCAAGTTCTGTGATCGCTAATCAAACACCAGAGCTTGTAGAACAGGGTCAATCTGCTTCGTTGCCGGGAGAAAACCAAGTATCTGGTGATGAGGACAAAGCAAATCATGATGGTGATTGTTCCGCCGCACCTGTGCCAAATCCTGAAAAGTGGTCACATGAGGCGATTGTTGCGCGGTCGAATGTGCGACTGGAGCGGATACAGAGACTCAAACTTGCGGCGAATTCGGGGCAGAATCCGGGGCTTGAATTCTTGCAAGAGTACTGGGACGATGATCCGGTGTTGCAGATTGTGATCAAGAAGTTGCTGGTGAAGTTTCCGCAGTGGGGTATTGCGTGTGTAGATAGGGTACTGGTGAAGTGCGATGAGTAGCGATAGCTTATCATACCGCACCTGCACATAAGCTGTGCCACATTTAAATTGCATATCCTGGGCGGGCAAGATGCCCACCCCACAAGAGGTATGTTTAATTCAATTATGCAAGTTAAATGTTTTTTAGCTTACCACCCGAAAACCGATATGGAAGCCGAGGTGGCGGCTCCAGTTGCCGAGGCGATAAGCACAACGGCAGATGTCCTTGCTGCCGATCCACGTACCTCCACGCATCAGCCTGTCACCGTTATGATTGTCACTAACAGGCTCTATCCACGCACTACCATCTGTAGGCGCTCCTTCATAATTTTCATGCCAATGGTCTGCACACCATTCAAATACATTACCGTGCATATCGTATAACCCAAAGGCATTTGCTATCCCAAAACTTCCTACAACTGTAGTTTCTTTTCGATAAATATCTTTAGATCCTTGACCACAAGAACTTGACAATTGATATTCTTCATCCTCTCTTGATTATTTAAGAGAATTTGCAGACTATGAGTCATGTGTATAGATAAAGTTATTTCATGAAGTTGTTACAGAAAAAAACTAAATTTAAACATTGTTGGACTAAACTCCAGTTAGATTTTATAAAGCGATAATAATTGTGGCGCTCACTATGGTCGCTATCATCTTCTGTGGCTTACGGAGCTACAACTTGGGCTAGGATACATATAAAATAAGCCTCATTGCCCTCAACACTTGTCGGGTTTTGGGGAAAAGGGGAAGGGAAAAGGGGAAAGAAAAAACCTTTAACCTTTACCCCAAACCCAACTCCGAGTTAAAAATCCTTAACCGAGCAGTATTGTCATTGCCCTTTCTCCTTGCTGGTAGTACTTGCACTTATTAGGACTTACAGCAATTTTCAGGTAAATAGACCACAGTGATTGAACCAACCGAAGGCATCATCTTCGGTGATGTAATTGACAGCCAGAGCCATTGCAAGGCCATCGTGATTCGGTGGTGCGTGCCTCACAGGAACGGAGAAATTGCTTTAGTTTTGACCAACACAGTTCTATAGGAGATAAATCTGGAGAGTAGGGAGGCAAAAACTTAACTTTTGCACCAACGGATTCAATTGCAACTCTTACACGTTCGGCGTGATGAACCGGGAGGTTATCCATGACCACGATCGCTCCTTTCCATAACTGAGGCATTAAAATTTCAGTGACATAAGTGAGGAATACATCAGTATTTGTACTACCTGGTACAGTCATAGCCGCAACTAGCCCATCAAGGTTTAAAGCTCCAATCAAAGACACGTTCCCACCCTTAGTGCCAGGTATATTACCAACTGCTCTTTCGCCATTGACTGCTCTGGCAAACAAGCCGCGCAGCGATTGATAAGTTCAATCCCGCAACATCTCCAAATATCAGGTTTCTGACATCAATTTTATCTAACCAACGGCGATAGTCATGTCTTAACTCTTGTACTCTTGGGGTATCTTGCTCACTGGCATAGAGACTTTTTTTTTACACCGTAAACCTAATTTTTCTACCGCACGATGCATTGTCGTGATACTTACACTAGTCCCTGTGCGTTCTGCATAGCGATGCCTGCGGCGGGGCAAAGCCCAACGCATAATTCTCTTAGCAACAAATCATTCTTACCTTCCACCAAAGACTTGATCATGCTGAGATGTTCATCCTGAATTATCGGCTTTTGGTACCCTCCACGTTGTTTTGCTTCAATTTGTCCACTTTCACGATAATGACGTACCACGTTGCGTACAAATGACAAGCTGACCTTAAACCTTTGAGCCAGTTGGCGTTGCGAACCTTCCTTCTCTAACCAAGCGGCAATCACACGACCACGCAAATCTTTGGAGTAAGATACTGGCATTGAATTTGACAATCACTATCTATTTAGCTTACCGTTTTTTGTGGTTCAATTACCTGAAAATTGCTGTAATCTCAATAATTAGGCGACTAACTTGCTTGTTTCTTTAACGAAATTGACCCAATTAGACCTATACCAGAATTTGTTATTGTTGTTAGCAGTGTCAACATAAACTAAATAGGTTTCCATAATTTCTGAAACATTGAATTTGGTTAAGTTGAGCTGTTGCTGTTTGTAATTCTTAAGGATGGTGCAATGTCAACTAATCACGACTTATCAATCAAGCTACCAATACTTTTAATTGGGCCTCAGGGTGCAGGTAAAAGTACTATCGGAAAGTTGCTAAGTGAGCAGCTAAATTTACCGTTTGTCCACCTAGAGAAAATCTCAGAGAATTACTGGCAGGAGATAGGCTGCGACAAAACATTAGTTGAGCAAGCTTGGGAAGATGGTCAAAGCGATTGGGTTTATCGCTACATGATGCCATTTGATGTTCATGCACTCAAGCACGCTGTAGTTGAATATTGCAACTATATAATCGAGCTTGCTGCACCCCAATCAGTTTACGATGATGCCGAACTGTTTCAACAAGTTAGTTCTGTTTTCCAGTCTTGTGGTCATGTGATTTTGCTCTTGCCATCCGAAGACGTGGAAGAATCGCTACAAATACTGCAACAGCGTACTCGTGCAATGATTAACGGCATGGAAATCAACGAGTATTTTGTCAAGCATCACTCTAACTACGATTTAGCAAAGTATATTATCTACACTAAAGATAAAACGCCACAGCAAACTAGTGAAGAAATTCTGGCTACAATCAAGCCAAATGCCTCCGACATTATTCTCATTGGGCCAGTACGGGCAGGCAAAAGTACCATTGGCAGAATTTTAGCTAAAAAACTGCAACTGCCACAGATATCTATGGATATCTTACGCTGGAACTATTATCAACCTCGAGGGTGGGATAAACAACAGCAACAGAACATTGCAGAAAATGAAGGGTTTGCCGGAGTTTATCGTTATTGGAAACAATTTGAGGCTTATGCGGTAGAACGCCTTCTCCAGGAACATCAAAACTGCGTCATTGATTTTGGGGCTGGACATTCAATTTATGAAGATGATGCCGACTTTCACCATGTTAGTGAACTGCTGGCTGATTATGCCAATGTAGTATTGTTGATGCCGTCACCCGATCCGGATGAATCAGTTATGATTCTCAACCAACGTCTCACACTCACGATCAATGGAATGGAAGAAAACCGATTTTTTCTCACCCACCAAAGCAACCATCAACTAGCAACCCTGGTCATATATACACATCTGAAAACTCCTTCTCAAATTAAAGACGAGATTTTGCAATACTTAGAATTAACAAACTCATAAAATCAGTAGTCTCTTAAACTAAGTTTGGCGATACTTGATCCACAATAGCTAACTGAAAATATGGCGATTGCTCCTCTTGAAGAGAAGCGAGTACCCGTTCCTTAATTCAAATTCCGAAACCGTGCAGTATAGTTGCTTTTGTCAAATATGCGACCAAAGCGTATGTAAAAACTCTTACATTGCGGCGAATTCCGGGCAGAATCTGGGGTTTGATTTCTTGTATGAGTGTTGGGATGATCCAGCTTTGCAAATTGTGATCAAGAAACTACTGGCGAAGTTCCCGCAGTGGGGTATCGCTTGTGTTGATGGCATAATCTGCGACTCGCTCCCATCCCCACTTATAGGCAGTATCAACCAGAATTTCTTTACCATTGCGGAACTTAATAAATTCCTGCCCGTGGTCGTAAAATATATCTGCAACCAGTTGATTACGCTCGTCGTAACCCCACTTATCCACTGCTGCCCTCCACCAGCGCTGTCCGGGGGAGAGCAACTGTTCAAGTTCTAAATACTCCGGTTTCCAGTACTTGGTGCGCCATTGATTTGCCAGTGCGTCGATTAGTATCGCAGTCGGGTAGATCGGCTTCAGGTTTTCTTCGAGCCAGAGTATATAAATAATTGCGCTCCTGAAAGCATCTTCTAAACCATAGCTTGATGCTTCTAAAGTGTCTTGAAGTTGCTCGTCATTAAAATTTACGCCGAGCGATCGCAGAGCTGGAGCATACAAATCAAATAATTCTTGTTCTACTGAATCGCCAGACCAGAACCACATAAGAAAAAGAAAACTCCTGCTAGGTGGCTAAATAAAATTTAGCATTTAGCGTGGGAAGTGTTGATATGGGGATGAGTAGCGATCGCTAATCAAACACCGGGGCAAGTAGAACAGGGTCAATCTGCTTGCTTGTCAGGAGAAAACCAAGTTTCGGGTGTAGGAGTCAAAACAGTTCATGAAGGTGAAAGTTCCGCCGTGCCCGTTCCAAATCCTGAAAAATGGTCGCATGATGCGATTTTAGCAAGGTCAAATATGCGACCTGTAAGAAGGGAAAAACTGAATCGAGCATTCCTGTTAAAAATGACACGCCAATTCTGGTAACATTTCCAGCGTTGTAGAGCATGGCGTGTTTTGGTTCAATTTTCTGACCAGTGGTATATTCATAATTTATCTTGAAGATATGAGGAGCAAGTTATGGTTTATTCAAAAACAGTTAAATTAAATAGTCAGGGTTGGTATCTAGACATAAACCCTTCAACATTATTAGGTAGATGGACTAAGTATGCAGATATAGTTACCGTCAATACTACTAATGCTTACGGAATTCAAGTTCTCTCTGGTATCACCGTTAATACCTGGGGTGGTAATGATAAAATTTTTGCTCTTGGCAATAATTTTGGCATTTTGAACGTGGGTACCATTAATACTGGTTGCGGTAACGACAGCATTGTTGGCATTAATACTGGTATTAGCGATCTAGACATCTTTAACTTTTACGGCATCGTCGCCTACAGTGCCATCGCCAACAGTGGCACCATCAATACTGGTGATGGGAATGACAGAATTTGTGGTAGTAGCAGTGCCCCTAGTGGTATAGGCATTGTTAACTTTGGTACTATTGATACTGGATACGGTAACGACACAATTACTGGTAATGGCAATAGCTACGGCATCTATAACTTATACCAGAGGAATATCACTACTGGTGATGGTAACGATACAATTACTGGGAATGCCGTTAATCGTGAGGGCGTAGGCATTTGCAACGAAGGCTCGATTGATACTAGTGCTGGGAATGACATTATCTTTGGCAGTAGCGACGGCGGCTTCATTCACTCCGGCATTTCTAACTTTGGTACTATTAATACTGGTGATGGGAATGATACAATTACTGGCATTAGCACTGCCACTGAAGGAGCCGGATATGGTATCTTGAATGGCTCTACCTCAATTCCTATTGGTTCAGATCCTTCTGGTCGTTTCCCTGAGCTTATAGAAATTACTGGCACTATTAATACTGGCACAGGTGACGACAAAATTACTGGCATTAATGCTGCTATTAATGGTATAGGCATTGATAATTCTGGCACTATTAATACTGGCACAGGTGACGACAAAATTACTGGTATTAATACTGCTATTAATGGTATAGGCATTAATAATTCTGGCACTATTAATACTGGTGGTGGCAACGATATACTTGATGCTCTCATTGGTGGCTTTCGTGGGGTTGGTATAATCATTCTTGGAGATAATAATGACACTGTAAAAGGATTTGGAAGTGGAAACTTTGATGGTGGTAATGGCATAGATAGGCTGCTGTTTGGCAATGGAACCTACAGCGTCTCAAATATTACAAATAACAATGGCTACTATACTGTTAGTAATGGGACAATAGATATGTTCGTCAATAACTTCGAGTGGATTGGTAGTGCCAATGATCCTGCTGGTGCTTTCAGCTTGACTACTTTAATTGGCCAGACATTCACAGTGTAGCTGTAGATATTCCTAGAGAATGTCGCTTGTTTTTAAATTCAAGCTATCTTATATTCTTGAGTTCACAAACAAGTGATAACTCCTGATCCTTGCAGAAGCGATTATTTACCAAGCCTATAGAAAAATCAGTTCAGCCCAGCCAGCAGGAAGTACAGGAAGTGCTGCAACAACTGAGAGAAATCTACTGTACTCTGCAATTTCGGTTAAACGCAGAGATTCAGCGCATGGTCAGGCGGTGTTGAGAGAATGTGCCAGGAGCGATCGTGTACTTGCTTAAAGGAGGCGTTACGAACTTGGAAAGGCATTAAATCACTAGGAGCGGTGTTTGTTGCTGCTTGTAAAGAGGGCAAGAAACCTGAGTCAGCACAGGCCAATTTTGCTGTGGAAGATTAGTTTGAGTGGGCAAGACGACAGAGAATTGTGATTGCTATGTCGGCGGCAGATGTGTATACACCAAAAGGTGAGGCGGTGGCGTTAGCCGAGATGATGCGGCGGTATCCGATGTGCGGAAGACTCCCGCTTTTTCAGCGATTACAAAGCATCCGTGCGATGTATGGATTCAATTAACTCCTCAACTTCTTCTTCGTCCAGACATTGTTTCACTTGGGTGCTGAACCACTGGGATTCTTCCAGTTCTGTGCCCTGGACTTGGTAGACCAGTAATGTTCCTGCAACGCGGGCAAGAGTAAGAGGTGATGGGGAAACGTGGCTCAGTAGATCACACGCATTTTGGTATATTTCCATGACTGATAATTCGGACAAAGGAGATCCCAACTGAGCAGAAAGCTGTTTTAGATTCTCCTGAATAGATGAATGGAAGTCTGGATCTTCGGGATAGGAAAGAGGGTTACTCATAATTGTCGTTCAAATGCCATTAAATTGGGACTGGAAGCAATTAACTTAAGACTTATTAATAAAATGTCATAGTTCAATTATCTCTGGTATTTGTAGTCAAAAAACTAAATAATTATACTTTTTGATTATTTGTTGGTGAAAGTGGGTAATCTATCTGAATAGTTTATCTACAATATTAATATATATATGTCTGAGTATTTATTTTCACAGTTTAGAGGCAATGAGTTTGAGGATTTGTACCAGCAGTTATCTGAAGTTTTTACTATTTCACAAAATCATTTATCTCTACTATATGAAATAATGCGAAAAGAGTTTGAGATGGAAGGCTTTCCTGAACATACTCTTTCTAGAGATATCTTTCATTCATCTACTGAAAGTTTTCAAAAATCCTATGATGACGCTTGGCTAATCGGAGTGGATATACCCAGTATACTTGAACAAAATGATAATTTTTTGGAAAAAAGAACAGTCGTTATACTTGGACAAGACCCTCGACGGCAAAGTAAAGAAAGAGTAGAAGAAATTACTATTGGAACGCCATACGCTTTACACCTAAACTATTGCCGTGAAAAACATCGCAGTACGAGGCTTTACTTTGACCTGATCAGAGTTTTACTAAATGAGGGATATCGAGTTTATTTGACAGATGTGTTTAAAATTTGGGTTAGCGAGTCTAATAATGGAAACCATAATATCCCTCTAATTGAACAAGACCAAAAGCGCTTCATTAAAATTTTGAAGGCAGAGTTAGAAATTTTTGAACCCCTTGCTGTTATCACTTGGGGACAAGTAGCAACTACAACAGTAAACAGCATAGGGTTAAGCGGAAATCCTTTTGAGTTCCCTCATCCTAGCCCTGCAAATCATAAAACATGGTCTAACCTCATGGGCAAGCCAGCAACAAGAGCAAATCGTATTAATTTTTGGCAGGAAAAAGTTTTGGCTTTCTTGAATAAGTTATAGTGCTAGATCAAGATTCCCTTACATTGATACTGCCAAGCGACGAATTACTTACTGAAAACGGGGACGCATAATCTGTGACTCTCTCCCATCCCCACTTATAAGCAGTATCAACTAGAATTTCTTTACCGTTTCGGAACTTAATAAATTCCTGCCCGTGGTCGTAAAATATATCTGCAACCAGTTGATTACGCTCGTCGTAACCCCACTTATCCACTGCTGCCTTCCACCAGCGCTTTCCAGGGGAGAGCAATTGTTCAAGTTCTAAATACTCTGGTTTCCAGTATTTGGTGCGCCATTGATTTGCCAGTGCCTCGATTAGTATGGCAGTCGGGTAGATCGGCTTTAGGTTTTCTTCAAGCCAGAGTATATAAACGATTGCGCTCCTGAAAGCATCTTCTAAACAATAGCTGGATGCTTCTAAAGTCTCTTGGAGTTGCTCGTCATTAAAATTTACGCCGAGCGTTCGCAGGGCTGGGGCATACAAATCAAATAATTCTTGTTCTACTGAATCGGCAGACCAGAACCACATAAGTAAAAGAAAACTCCTGCTGGGTGGCTAAATAAAATTTAGCATTTAGCGTGGGAAGTGTTGATGTGGGGACGAGTAGCGATCACTAATCAAACTTAGGGGCAAGTAGAACAGGGTTATTCTGCTACGTTGTTGGTTGAAAATTCAGTTTCGGGTAGAGAAGTGAAAGCGGCTCATGAGGGTGAAAGTTCCGCCACGCCTGTCACTGAAAAATGGTCGCATGAGGCGATTGTTGCGCGGTCAAATATGTGACCGGAGCGTATGCAAAAACTGATAGTTGCGGGGAATTCGGGGCAGAATCCGGGGTTTGACTTTTTGCAAGAGTGTTGGAATAATAATCCGGCTTTGCAGATTGTGATCAAAAAACTACTGGCGAAGTTTCCGCAGTGGGGGATTGCGATTGTTGATGGGGTGTTGGTGAAGTGGGAGAAGTAGCAAATGCGCCCGTCACTATTACGAGGAAGTTATATTTACTAAGTACCATTTTCCTGATGAGTTTACACTGATATCCCAATACTCAGAAAACAAACGAGGAAAAGGCTCACCACTAAGCACATACCCTTCAGAAGAAATGACGAAATTGGTCATTTTACCGTTAACTTGAACCCGAAAAATGTGCTGATTATCTTCCTTTTTGTAACTAATGGGTGCAGCTTCAATAAGTTCAGGTTGATAAACAATATCAAAGGAAGCATTAAAATCTCGTTGAAATACATAGTACTGCAAGTAATAAAATGGGTTAGAAATATAATCAAGCATCTGCTCGAAGTCTTTCATAGTCCAGTCCATTTGGTACTGGATAAATAAAGAAGTGGTTTTTTCAATTAATTGATTTTTACTAATTATTTGTTGATACTCTTGTTCATTTATTTCAAGTTGGATTGTAGTTTTGTTCCACTGTTCCTTATTTTTGGAATATTTTAGAGAATAACGATTAGTAAATTTTGGATTAATGTTTGTTGCAAATTCGATTAAGCCAGAGTCATTTGTAAATTCTTTGTTAAATAAATGGGTGAAATTTATAATTTCACGATAAAAAATAACGGGTAGCAATACAGCAAATAAGACCACTAGTATCAGTATATACTTAGGAAGTGTCTTTGAGTTGATTGGAGTGAATGAGCTATTTCCATTACCTCCTCGATAATAGCCACCTCCAGCGCTGCCAGTGCCTCCACCACCACCTTTGTTATGTACTAAGATGCCATTAGCATAAAAATTATGATTGGGATTCACAGATATAAGATTATAAACTGTGATATTTTCCTTAATATGATCAATATTGAAAATGAAAACCCTGGAATCCCCTTCCCCAATAAACTGGTCGCCAATTTCAAGTTTTTGTGCTTGCTTTAACTTAACTCCTGTGTCAGTCTTTATATAGAAAGGATGAGTTTCTGTTACTTCAATTTTGTTATTAATTAATAAATATTCATGTGATGTTAAGATTTTAATTTCTTCTATTTTTCCCATTTCAAGTTGGTGAGTTGTGAAGTTATAAGTAATAATACTGTCAGCTTTATTCAATTTTTCGATAGGTTTATGTCCCTGAGATGTCAAAACCGGAGTCCCCTGTGCAAAGCAACCTCCACGAGCATCAACAGGTTCAGCAATCCAAAAAGCAATTAAGATTATTATTAAAAAAATTGAGATAGTTTTAATAAGGCGGCTTATGTTTTTCATATTATGTTTCTAAAAATAAAAACAGAGAAATTTATCTCAGCTATTTAGGATAAGTAAATCAAATTTTAAGGAGTACATAAATAGATTCACGCCCGTTACCTTGTATTTCTATTTGTTTCCATTAAGAATTATTTGGAGCAAAGCCACTAAATAAACACCCTTTTCTTGAGGTTCCCAATCTATAGCCCAATCTGGCACTGATTTTTCTAGTTATCTCCTTGAGAATGACCACGCTCACACTTGTGCCAAAAAAACTGATTAATCTCTTGCTCACAAGTTCCTCACATTGTTTCTCTATCTTCAAACTAAACTCAGCCCAATTCACTCTTAGAAGATGGAATATCTTTACTATCTGGAGAATGCCAGCCTGATACTACAGTTGATTGAATACCTACATGATAGACCTCAACTTAAAGTCAGTTACGTCACTGTAATTAATACTATTGACGGCTGGGTGATGAGAGTCAGGCTAAAGCATCAACCCTCGCCGCAAGAAGATAGTAACTTCAGGTCAATCTTAAGTGAATTAGGAATCTTGTACTCACCACCAAAGCAGTTACAATTGGCACTTTGGAGTTTGGCTGGTGGAAAGTCCCCGGTTGAAGTCATGCGTCGCTATCAGGTTGCTGTAGTTTCTCATGGTCAGCCAAAAATTGAGGAGATAGAAGCATTCCGGCAACAGTTCATTAAAGGATTTGCTTACTGCCCACAAACTCTCGCTGGAAGTTAGCTACTCATCACGCCATGCTTTTAGTTTTCATTGATCGCGCACAGCACCTATCAAAATCTGTATGTTGACAAACATCGTCTGACCATCGAAGGAAAGCAGACCCTACCCAACATCACCCTCTTCTAAAAGCCTTTTGGATCAGAATTAGAAGCATTCCAATTCCTACAAACACAAATGCTAAAATGTGACTTGCCCCAGAAGCAAAAGCAAACAAAACGAGATTGAGCAGTAAGGCGATCGCCGGAACTATATAGGGAACCTGAAACCCGTTAGTTTCAACTTCTCGGCGTTTGATGAGTAGCAACGAAAGGTTGACAAGACAAAACATTGCCAGAATCAAGGTGGCGGTGGTTCCTGCTAAAACTTGCAGTGTTCCAGAAAGCGCCAAAAAAATGGCAATTGGTAAAATGACCAGCAGCGTTCGATAAGGCGTGGCTCTGCGTTGATGTAATTTCCCTAACCAAGCACTTAGCAGTCCTTCACGCGACATCCCATACAACAGCCGTGATGCCGTGACAAAATTTAACAGTGCTGTATTGAGTACGGCAAATAAAGCAATAATCGTAAAAATGACCTGGGGAAAATTGGGCTGCGCTCGACGAACTACATCGAGTAATGGAGCACCTGAAGCAGCAAGCTCGGAGGGATTGAGTACCTCAACAGCAAGCCAGGAGACGAGTATATAGACTGCGCCAGCGATCGCCAAGGACAGTAAAATTGCCCTTGGCACGTTACGTTCGGGATTTTTAACTTCCTCCGCAACATTGACAATATCTTCAAATCCAATAAAGGCATAGAAAGCCAGTGCCGCTCCCTGAACAACCGCGCTCCAACCTATGGCTGGCTCGTTAGCGACAGCAGCAGGATTAGCCGCACCACCACCGCTCAAAAATAAGGTTGAAACCAAAATCACAATCAAAAGGCCGCAAACCTCAATAGATGTGCAAAAAATATTGAGAGCCGAGGACTCCTTCATACCTCTAAAATTGACAAAAGCCAGTACTGAAAAAAGCACCAAGATAATTAGCCAAGCTGGAATCGCTGGTACAAAAGCGTTGAAATAGCCAGCAAATGCTTTCGAGAGCGTCGCCATCGAAACCAAGCATGTACAAAACATTAACCAGCCGACTAATATTGAGAGCCAGTCGGTGCGAAATGCCTTATGGACAAAGTAAGCTACTCCACCGCTTTGTGGAAATCGGCTGCCAAGTTCTGCGTAACTTAAAGCTGTGAATGCCGCCACAATCATAGCACTCAAGAACGAAGCCCAAACCAAAGTGCCGGAAAGTCCGGCAATTTTTCCAATTACCGCATAAATTCCCGCACCCAAAATGTCACCCACTCCGTAAATCACTAGAGTTGGTAATCCAAAGACTCGCTTGAGTGAATCTGCTTCTAGTTCATTTGTTTTCATACAACCCCTGAGAGTTTTTTATTCAAATACTAACTTTTAAACATCTTTGTTCTAATGATGAGAGCTATTTCTTCTCGTTGTATTGTCTCATCCATCACGGCTTGGAAATCCGGGAGTAAGCCAGAAGCACAACAGACCAAGTTAGGGGTTTGAGTGGGCAAGGCGGCAAAGGATTATAATTGCGATGTCAGGGGAAACTGTGTACACGCCCCAAGGTGAGGCAGTGGAATTGCAAGAGATGATGCGACGGTATCCGATGTGCGCGAGACTCCCGCTTTTTCAGCGATTACAAAGCATCCGTGCGATGTATGGATTCAATCAACTCCTCAACTTCTTCTTCGTCCAGACATTGTTTCACTTGGGTGCTGAACCACTGGGATTCTTCCAGTTCCGTGTCCTGGACTCGGTAGACGAGTAATGTTCCTGCAACGCGGGCAAGAGTTAAGAGGTGATGGAGAAACGTGGCTCAGTAGATCGCACGCATTCTGGTATATTTCCATGATTGATAATTCGGACAAAGGAGATCCCAACTGAGCAGAAAGCTGTTTTAGATTCTCCTGAATAGATGAATGGAAGTCTGGATCTTCGGGATGGGAAAGAGGGTTACTCATAATTGTCGTTCAAATGCCATTGGATGGGACTGGAAGCAATTTAAACACTTTTACTGAAGCAATAAATGCGTTCAGAACAGCCATGTATGAGTCGATTTATTGATTGGTTGAACTTAAATCGTGACGTGTTTGCTGCTTACAAAGCTAGTTTGGGTTACATTTGGGCTTAATTTTTGTCTAAGTCCCGTTAAGTATGCAACCATTTTTTCATGACTTGATATAACCACTCCTTTTCTGGTTCACTGAGATATGTTCCGATTTCAATCCGCCGTGTTCCAACATCAAAACTAAGACGTAAATACTGAACCACAGTTGTGAGTTGTAAATTCTGAACTTCTTGCTTTTGAGCAGAGAAGGGCTTTTGGTTCGACCACAAGTTCCAATTACTCATTTGGCTTCTTTGAACCAAATTAAAATCAAAAAAGCTAAGTGGAACTCTTCCAGGTATATATTGGATGTCTCGATAGCCGAGGGATAACAATGAACGGCTTGGCCCTCTTAATATTTGGGATAGACTAACAATGACGGAGATTTCGCCAAAAGCCCAACCCCCTAACCAAAAGAGCAAAAACAATGAAAAAGGAATAGACTCCTGATAAGACTTCCACAACATTTGCATTGCCAAAATTCCGCCTACGGTCCAACCCCCTAACCAAAAGAGTAAAAAACCACTAATTGAGACACGGAGAAAAGGATTATCTGGGTTCTTCCAGTTCAACTTCAAACCATTTGTAGTTCGTTCAACTTGGATAAGACTGCCAGATGGTAGCTGCGGAGTAATCATATTTGACTTCTCTAAAAAATATGCTCTAAATATAGAAAAAGAATTTGAAGAAGTTATGAGATTTGTTTGCAGGAAGACCTATATTATTCCATTACTACTTGTTGAAAGAAGATACTGGGACTGTTGACGAATGTACACCTATTAGGGTTGAGCCGAGATACAAGTAATTTATGCTTGATAGTCTGTACGGCTATTTAGTCTAAACTCCAGCTCACTAGATCCTACTAATCCGAACCGTATTCCCATCACTCTGGTTAAAGAAAAATCTCATCCAACTTTTAAACAAGAGACAGAAACTGGGTTTCGAGCTTTATTTTCTAACATTATGGCTAGAATCATCAGTTTTGTCTGAAAGTCTTATGTAGCAAAGATTATTGTTTTTCCTCCGGAGAGAGTGATGGAAAAGCGTTAGGTGAGGTGGATAAGGTCTTGAGGCAGAAGAAAGAAATAAAACAGTGTATTCAGGGGGGTTGCGGTAGTAAAATCTACTAAAAATTTCTCTTTACTCCCCCTGCTCCCCTCTGCCTAAGAAAGCTCATTTCGCGATGATCTAACTTTTTGGCGTTGATCCCAAAAAACTCCAGGAGGGAGAGGTTGGGGCTGGATTGCTACCCAGTCAAGGGAAAATAACGAAAATCTACTACTAGGTGGTGGCAGTGGTAAAGTCGGTGAACCACCATTAATAGATTGAGCTTCAGTGTCTGTAAGTTGAATTTCTTGAAGATAGATATCTTCAATGGCTAGTTTTTTGAAGTTTAGTATCATAACTTTTTGATCAATTAATATCTGATAATTCTGATGCTGTTGGCTGTTGTTCGGAGTTAATGAATTCGGTCTTAGGTGGTTTTCCTATTGTTTTAGGAGGTTGTGGTCTATTTTTTGTAGGTTGTGAGTTATGATTCTCGCTCATATTAATTTATCTCCTTTGTAGTTTTAATCATTTGATAAAGGAAGAAGTTCAGTCAGGAGGTAGAAAATTTGTGTGATGACGATTATGACTTCAAGGGATGTCATCTCAATTCCGTAATCAACAGAAAATTTTCTTAAAGCTTTACGTTGAATGCTATTACCCGGTTAAATTTAGCCCACCATCAGCCAAGAGAATTTCTTATGTAGTTTGAAACAGTGTGATGCGTTGAAAACAAAGAATGCAAAGTTTTGTAATAATTATTTTGACTTGATGCAAAAAATTTGAATTTTGGGGTGAAAGCTTAGTACACCTAGCCACACCCAACATAGGAGCACGATTGTGAATTTAACAAATCCCCCTGAAAACGTGATTAATTGTTTGCAGACTATTTTGGATGCGATTGCTGTGGGAAATTACGAACTTTTTCTTACTGTGGGTGATTCGGACTACAAAGCAGGCATTACCAAAGAAATGTTTGATGCAGTTAGCTCCCAGCTAGCTCCACGGATGTCTGAGGGTTATAAAATTACTTACTTCGGTCATCTTATACAACAAGGTTATCAAACCTATCTGTGGAAACTAAGCTTTGTGGATGGCAAAGATGAATTTGCGGCACGTATGACTATGAATAGGGACAAAGTTAGTGGCATTTTAATTACATGACGTATCTCATCTCACCATTCATCATTAGGGCGTGTCATCAATTAGGTAAACTGGAATCAGAACTGCTGAAAAAAATAAACACTCTTAAAAACGATGACGTGCCGATAAGTATTTTTACTTGTATGACTGGTAACAATATTTTTAATATTGATGGCTTAGTTCGTACTAATGGCACAACTAATCTGTTTTATGTAAATCCCAATGATATTGTTTTTGGTTCTTATAGCAGTTTAAATGTCGGCGGTTCGTTTGCAGCAACCACTGTCTTGAATAAACCATTTAGATAAAGTACCCAACAAAGCAATGATGACTGGTTTTACCCAACTTAAACCCCAGTTCGTAACTCATTTAGGATTGCTATATCAAAAGTTTTATTTAATTTATTTGACTTGTATGAATATTAATCAGCCGCTTCAGTACATTCTCAAACTATGCCTTCTGGCAACAATCATTAACAGTCTACCTGTCAATGTTGTTGCTGCTGAAGTACAAACTTTTGGCCAAGCTGGTAGACATGGGGTAGATGGTCGGTCTGGACGAGATGGGAACTCTGCATCAGATCAAATAATTCGCGCTAGCGAACAACTACAAACGATTGACCTCTCCGGTACAGATGGCGAAGCGGGAGAATCTGCTACCTCTGGTGAACAAGCTTCTGGGTGCCAACAGCCTCAGAATGTGACAGTGAATGTATGCGGTGCTGAAGGCGGCAATGGCGGTAATGGTGGTCATGGGGGTCATGGGGGTCATGGTGGTAAGGCTACTGTTTACTTTGAGTCATTATCTCAACTCAAGAATGTGGTGTTACGTAATCGGGGCGGGAGGGCAGGTGTTGGAGGAAAGGGGGGACAAGCAGGTAGTGGATGTAACTGTACTCAACCGCGCTGGACTGTAAACTATTGCACTTGGGCATTGATGGCGCAACAAATCAATGTAGCTAACGCCCAGTGGAGAGAAATTAGAAGAGAATTATTTCGCTGTACGGGTGATGCGTTCTATGACGAACAACAAAATCGACCCCAGCAGCTTCTAAATTTAGATCCAAACTACCGCTATGGCTGGAAATATATTGGTCTATCACAGCAGAGAGATTTTACTTGTGACAATGGCCTTATTGGTCAACCGGGACGCAACGGTAGAGATGGGGAACCTGGTAGTTACGGTCAAGTATTGTTAGTCAAGGGTAGAGAAATTCCTCAAGAACAAATTAGTTATAGCAATCACGTTAGCCTGTTAATTGATCGAAGCATTGGCCTGATCAAGAAAAATTTGTCGAAAAAAACGGGGCTACGGAGTTTACTTGGTACTGGTACGGATGTCCGAGATAGTTACCGTTTATTAGAAACCGTCCAAAGTTCTTTTAAAGTGTCTTGGCAAACTGTTAAACGCCCACAAGATTTAGGAGATCCTCTGCTAAAAGCTGAAATTACTGAATCGGGAAAATTGCAATTTTATATTCCAGGCACATTGGATTATATTCTCAATAATTCGCAAAACCAAACCGAAATTGCGATTAGTGGAGGTATTCACCCTAAACGTTTAGGACGTTTTAAATTTAAAGGATTTGATCGCTTCCCCGATCCCCGCAATTTTACTCTTTTAGATGAAGGTAAACTTCTGGGCGAGTTAAAAACGGTTAAATTGACAATTATTTTGTCCCAGAACAACTCTAAAGTCAGCGAGATATCTTACCCACTTGTTCCACATCGACCCTATCCTCACTGGGCGGATGCTTATCAAATCAATTTGGGCGCGAGCTTTGATTCTTGGCTTCAACCAGGGCAACCTGTTGAGTATGAAATTCGCATTGAACAAACTACCCGTTCCGGAGCCACCTATACATCTGGAATGAAAATTGGTTTCGTTGTAGATAAAGTTACTCATTCTCCCGATATTCAATACTACTCAGGAGCGACACTAACAAATCTCTTAAGGCTTATAAATAAGTAGACAGTAAAAGTTTCAGAGAAAAACCCAGAGGACAAACACGCGATTAAGCTGAAAGTCAGTTAAAAATATCCCCCAGCGCCTATCGCACTGGGGAATATTATCAATCTGCCTCAGAATAATAAATAGGATCTACATAATCCAATACAGATTCATCAGCGATAATCTGTGTTCGGGTGCTAAGTGATCCTACATGTATATCCAAGTCTGGGATATCAATTCCTAGCTGGTCAGATATTGCTCTTATTTTTTGGTATTGAAAATCTATTTCCTGCACCCTGTGGGTAGAGTGCCCATACCCCTCCGACTCCCAAGAGCTAACAATTATCTTTGCCATAGCTTTATTCCTTATTGAATTCTGGAATTTTGTCACAATATTTTCCGCCAAGCTGATTTACAAATGTCGCCAGAAGTTCTTGCTGATAGTCTTGAGACTGACAACCTTGGGTTCTGCTGTCGCTTCAGGGGCATGACCAACAGCCACCGCAGCAACTTGTGGTGCAGGTGTCGTTAACAAAGAATTGAGTAATTCCATTTGATAATCGACATCTGCAACAGTACGGTAAATTCCGTGATAATCTATCTGCATTCCCAAGGGTGTAGGGACAATTTTCAAATACTCGTTAATGGCAAGTATGTAGTTATCACCAAAGTTCCTGTTTGCAACAGCCGAACGTATAGCGTTTAGTAATTGTATCGCTTTTCTAATATCTGAAATACTGCGCTCACCATCCATTTTTGGCTGACTTTCACTGTAGCCTTTCATCTTCTTCTCGGCTACCAGATTATGAAATTTAGCAACGGCTCTTTGACGATTGGCTAATGTGTGGATTTTCGTTTGCGCTTGATAACCGACTCTGCCCCACTGCACTGTTAAGTTACCATCTTCGACTTTGGCAGACCAGAATTTATTGCTGTTCTGAAGAGTCTCTACATATACTAGATAAATTTCCATATTTTTGAACCCAATTAACTCGCAAGCTTTTGGGCATTGCCCCACTGAGATAGATATACTGAAGGTGATCGCTACGAATCTCTAAGTAGAAATCACCGACTTTTTGTGATCACCGAATTAATTTTTTACTAAATGCGATAAGGTTTTGTCACAGGGGTATCTAGAAAGTCAAATCCGCTCTGCTCAAGCCATTGTTTGGAAATTTCGTCAGGACGATTAGCGATAAAACTACAAGCATCATCTAAAGAATCAAATAATTTTGTACAGATTGTAGGATGCTTGAAATCACCAATCCCGATTAAATGTTTTTCCTCGTAATTGGTTAAATATATCCGTACTACATCCTGTGGGTAGCAATGCCAGTTTTCAGGATCAGAAACTACAGATATTGCATTTGTAGGCATTGGCAATTCATGATGTATTTTACTGCCAGGAAATTCTGCCTTATGTTTAGCTAAGTATTCATGAATGTTAAGTCGGCTCATATTTTGCTTGTTTTGTAAGGATTCTTGCATTTTAGTGATTGTGATTGCCCCCATAGAATCAGGGGACAATCGCTATCAAGAAGAGTAAGAGGAAAAAAGGATTTTTTTCATTCCTTCCCCCTTTTCCCAGGATTGTTTCTCAGTTCATGTTGCGAAACTTAGCAGCACGCAAAGACTGAGTTTTCGCTGCAACTACAGGACTGCTAGCTCGTCGTGCGGTAGATGCCCAAGCCTGCATTCGCTCAACTGCCGCCGCATCCTGAATTGCAAGTGGGGTAATGGTTTGACGACAGGTTTCGAGGTCAGCAAGTGTTACCTGCTGCGGTCTACCCTCATCGAATGCCAGCAGAGCAGCTTCCGAAGCAAGGGTTTCCAGTTCTGCTCCTGAAAATTTCGCGGTATTAGCTGCGATCGCTTCCAAATACTCCTCTTCCACTGCTATAGCAAATCGCTCCAGGTGAATCTTGAGGATTTGACAGCGTTCTGGTTCGGTTGGTAGATCAACAAAAAAGTTTTCGTCAAATCTTCCTTTCCTCTTGAGTTCACTTGGTAGAGCAGATGGGTCGTTGCAAGTCGCCACAACGAACACCCCCGCCGTACACTCACTCATAAATGTGAGCAGATTTCCCAGAATACGCTGGGAAACTCCACTTGTGTCACCAATCCCCGAAAGTGCTTTTTCTATCTCATCAACCCATAATACGCATGGGGCAATAGCTTCAGCCGTTTTAAGTGCGCGGCGGACATTGCCCTCGGACTCGCCAACGAGTGATCCTAAAAGGGAGGCAATGTCTAGTTGTAGGAGTGGTAAATTCAGTATAGTTGCGATGTTTTTAGCAAGTAAACTTTTACCAACTCCGGGAGGCCCCGCTAACAATACACCTTTGGGTTGCGGCAGATGCAGCTTACGCGCTTCTTGAGTGAACAGTCGCTGCCGACGAGTCAACCATTCGCGCAGCAAATCGAGTCCGCCAAAGGGGATAGTTGCAGGTTTTCCCAATTCGATACCCATCTGAGCCAACAGACGGGTTTTGTACTCGACTATCAGAGGTGTGACTGTGGCATCAATCAAAATACCATTCCGGCTCAGACGCTCTTTGACAGTTAGCCGCAAAAAATCGCTGACTTCCTCTAACGTCAGTCCCAGCGCTGCCCGTGCAAAGGTTTCTTTTTCTTCATAACTCAGGGACACTCGAAATGTGACATCCTGCTCAGTAGCAGATTCTTCAAGAAAAACTAGATATGACTCGAAGTGGTCTTGAATTTGGTCAATACTAGGCAGTGGCACTTCACACCAAGGGATCAACCTGACAAGAGTTTCGTGCAGTTCGATGTTTTGACCCAGCAGCACGATCCGTTTTTCTGTCGGTTTGAGCCGATGGTAAAGGTTTTTCACTCTGGTCAAGATTTCCCAACTCATCTGTGGCGAGTTCTTCCCAAGAAATGGGTGTATGTCCCCCAGAATAAACACGCCAACGCCATCAAAGTTATTGATATAGTCGAATACGAACAGCAACGGATCTGTATGAGCAGGTCTTTTGTACTCTGGCACTGGCTTAAAGACCAGTCCACCATCCGGTGCAATCAGGCATTGCTCCAGGCTGGATACTCCCAGGTTCCAAAAGAAAACTGGACTGTTGAGTTTTTCTTTAGCTTCAGTAGTCAGCCACTGAATAATCGTCGCTTCATCAGGAGACAGGACATCAACCGCAGCAATGGGGATTTGTGAATCGAGCGTGGAGAGCAGATTTGAGAGTTTCATTGTTTTTGATATGGTAGTGGAGCTAATTCATCGTGAGTATTAACAAGTCTCACGACTACTTCATAAACTTCGGCATTGCCGTCAAAAACCTCAGCCATCCCATTGCGCTCTTGTTGGGCAATGGCAGAAACAATGGCATTCAACAGCACACACAATCCTTCAGTATTCGCTTTGATGATCACGGGCTGGCGTGTTTTCTGTTGTGCGTAAATGTGAACAAATGGGTATTCTTTAGCTAATTCGTTCATGATGTTTTGGGGGGACTTAACGCCCCCTATCTTTTACTGACGTAAACGTGTTTGACTGCTGTTCGTAGTCCGAAGTTGTTGGGTTTGGGCTTCGTCCTTGTAGACGCGATCGCTCTCGCTCACAACTCCCAATGCGGATTCAAATGGTTGCGTAGCTGATAGACAACTTAGCCCCTCGAACCCCTCCGCTTCCACTCGAACTTCACCTGTAGCATTGTCGAAATGAATCAAAACTGAACGTTCCATATTTATCTCCTCACGTACTGTTGAACTTCCTGATGTCCGGCAAAAGTTAGGCGTAGGGTTTGCACACTCCCGTTAGTTTCTTCAGCGATCGCACATTCACCAAACCTTTCTTGTAACTCGGCGGCTTTAGCTCTTACCAAACGTTTACCGTAAGCCAGCATTAGTTTATTGCTGAAAAAGTCTTTGCCCAGCTTCGGAACTGTTTCATAACTGTCGTGTATAACGTCGTACACGCCGCTTGACTGATTCCACTTGAATCCGATGTCTGCACGGGCTTGAATTGTGCGACCAGACACGATAATTTCAGCACTTTGTCCTTGAGAGCCACCGTAGTATCCTTTTAGTGACTGTGCTGTTTCGTGAACTTGCGGTGATAGGTTTAGATCCGTGAGTGCAAAAATAAGACATTCACGGTTAGTGAGTTTAGTTTTAACTGTTGAGAAATGTGACATGAGAATTTTGTTCCTATAGTAGAAGTGCGGTATTCTTTTTGAGATGTACTGCATTTTTCGTTAAGGTACTTAGTCTTGGGCGAATGCACCCACCCAAGACTGTTTTTTACCGGAACTTAAACGACATCACGGTAGCTTTCGATAAGCCTACGTCGCCAGTCGCTAGCTCTTGGAGATTGCGCTGTTCGTCTAACAACTTGATCCGAATTTCTTCCATCTTTTGCTGTAATTGACTGCGCCCATCACTGCCCAGATTCTTAGCTTCAATCGCTGGCTCGTTAACGATAGAATCCAAATGCTCCATCATCTGCTGTAAACTACTGCCAGCTTCCGGGGATGCATTTGCCAGTAACACCCGCACTTTCATCAGGTGTTTTTCCATCTTTTTTTTGAACTGCACCGGCTTACGTCCTGGCTCCCAGTCGCTCAATTCTTCAAGGAGTTGCGCCGCCAGTTGTTCACCGCCAGCGATCGCTGATTCCCGTAGCCTTTGCTCCAGATTTTGGTCATACTGTTGTATGAACTGGGTAATCTGGTCTAGACATTCGGCTTGCTGCTGATTGAGTTGTTCCGACAAAGCGGGTATAATCACCGGACGACCAATAACAACTTGCAAATAGTCTTCGAGGTCGGTTTTTCTCTACAGTCAGATTTAATTAGTCTGACTGTAGAGTTTTTCACGCATAATCTGATTCTTCTTTCGTCAACGTTTTCGTTAACTCTGCGTTAATTAGTGATTGAGAGTGACAAATCTTACAGATAGAAATGCTCAAAGATTTGATTGAGTTTTTCCTTTAATTCATCAGGCAGAGCCTTAAAGTCAAACTCTTCGGAGTCCCAAACTTCATCAAGGCTTGTAGACTCATCGATAATATTTGCAATCAAACTCGAGTCATCGTCGTACTTCCAGCCATTTGCTAAAAGCCACGGTAGAACTCCCTCAGATTGCAATAGTTTCTCAATGTCGAACGAGTCAGAAAACTGCTGTAAGTTTTCGATACTAGGGTGAACGATTGTTGTAGTCATTTATTGTGATTGGTAGTAGTGAGTACACAGCACAGCAAGCTGTAGACAAAGCTTGAGTCACTTATAACTACAATCTCTCAAGCCCTGTTTACAACGAGTTAAAACGCCATCTCATTCGCAGCCTTTGTCACAGCTAAAGCCTGTTTACTGACCTCGCGCCAGTTCGTTTCCTCGCTGTAGGATGCTATAACTAATTCCGACTCTACCCATACGCGACAGAACAATACATTTTCATCTGTCGTCCCTGGCTGCGGCTGTAGTGTGATGGGAGAATATAATTGTTGTGGAGTAAGAGTTGCGATCGCGGCTAATACAGATTTAGCAAAGTGAGTATCATGCCCACTTTCTAATATATAGGGTCTGTCTGCTTGAATTGTAATCAGCAACTTGTAAACTTCTTTTCCTCTGCGCTCACACTTCTCGAATTTCAGTTCTTTTAGATATCCAGTTAAGGCAGTTTGGGTAATCGCACTTGCTTCACTGTTGTTTAGGGTATACCACAGTGAACCATTGTGACGATTGCAGTAGATTTTGCAACTGCCTGCATCAGAATGCAATCCCAGTTTCGGTTTATTGATTGCTGCAACTAACTGCTTGAGTAGTTCCTCTTGGCGCATCAAGAGAGCAAATAATTCTGATGTTTGTTCAGGGGTCATGTATTTTTACCAAAAGCATTTCACTTTCGCATTGGCGAAGCCATAGACTTCTTAAAGCAGCAGGCGCGACCGATGTAGATTTCGGTCACGCCTACTATTTCATTTACGCCGCTATTCCCTCTATCTGTGCCAAATCGGAGTCTGTGAACCCACCGCAATCAAGAGGCTCGTCTGAGGATGGCTAATATTCCCGTAGCTGTTCCTATCATTAGCCGTTAGTCGATCAAACGGCTTATCCAGCAGTTCCTCACGAGATGGTTGCGTCAGTTCTATCATCGACAATACCCACACCGCATCAAGGGCAGAATCACACGGGATTTTCTGCTGATGCACTGAAGTTGCCCGAATAACCCACCAACGACCATTAGTACAGCCTACTTCACCAAGCTTTTGCTCGTGGTCGTAGATACCATCGTCTAGGATTTCAAACCCGTACTTTTCGCATTCATCAGCAATCTGTACCATGATTTCGTTCCCCGTTGTAGCGACTGGGGTTTCTTCTTCTTGTATGGGCAGTGTTCCGCGCTGGTAATGCCATGTGATATAGCTGTGGCATCTTTTAAAAGTGTTCGCGCGATGGATCTCCTCACCATTGACCATCACTATCCAAGGTTGCGTTAGGTCATCGTCGTGGGTAATGCTAGCTACGAGCTTTTGACCTGCATAGAATTCGTGATCTTCAAACGAAATCTCTACTGATCTCAATTCTTCAACTGGTTTAACGCAAGAGGTTACAGTTGTTGTTTGTGGCATAATAGTTATCTCCGTAATAGGAATAAAGGCGATCGCAGTGTTTCTCAGGCAAGCGATCGCCTTTTGATTTACATGAACAACGTTGTGCTTGCACAACGCTCAATCTAGAATTGGCGAAGCCTCATAAAGTAATTCCAAGGCAAAGCGTATTAGATCGTGTCAAAACACCAGACAGCACTAAGCTGTAGAGAAGATATTGGGATGTTACCGTGTCCTCTGTACAGCCGCGTGGTAACAATTCAAAAGGCGATTGAAGAGTTCACAATCGCCTTTGTTCTGCAAAGATTGAAGTTTTTTACAACCAGTTTTTAGACTTGGTTGGTCATCGGAATCATCTCCGGTGGCTTGAGCAATACAAGTTTAAAGCTTCCGGCTGCTAGTCCCGGTGGCGGCTGGTTATTGTGGTTTCGTATCGTTAACTCGATTTGTAAGGGTTGAATTTTGAGCGCTTCTTTGTTTTTCAAAAGAGGCATCGCGCTCGTCTCCTCTCTTATGATTACTATATTACTACGCTCACCAGTGGTTGTCAAGTAGTTTTTACTGGTAGGCGTAGTAGATGTTCTCTTAACCGTTGTAATCTATGTTCCAAATAAGTGAAGTGATATCGCCATCTAAAGCAGCACAAAGTTTCTCTAGAATTTCTGTACTAACAGTCATCTGAGTTGGTTTTTTTGGTTTGTTAATAAAGACGTGAGGAGTCTCTAGCTGTTGAATATAAGCCACAGAAACTCCCACAGCATCAGATAGCTTTTGTCTACTATATCCAGCTTTTTCTCTAAGCTCCCTAAGTTTTTGGGCATTTTCTTCATTCCACCTAAACGCAGCGATGGGTGTTACATCTACTGTGATATTCATTTTTACTTTAATTTTATTTTCACTGCGCTCGCCAGTTGACATGATAATATTATTAATATACTGGTGTCAACCATAAGGCTACACCAAGCAAAGGTGAAAGCGATCGCTTGCCCATTAGCAATGCGATTATTTCAGCCTGCGTCAACTGGAGAAACACAACACCTGTTCAAAGACTCTTACGGTTAATTTGCTCAAAGCCAAGTGAAAGTCACAAAGAATTCATTGCCGTAGAGATAAGAAACCGAAATCTAAAACTACTTAACTAGCTTTGAGAATCCAGGCAAGGTTTAAGAATGGCTCTCACCAGCAGTAATCGTGGAAGGGCTTGAAAGTTGATATTGCTACCCTAATCTCTACCGACAGAAAGATTTATACAAAGGACAAGAGGTTTAAGGTAGGTACAACCAACAGTAACGCAAGGAAAAAACAAATGAATCTACCTGCAACTGTTAGCACAAAACTCCAGAAAAGTGCGGCATTTATATTGCTTTCTCTAGCTTTAGAGATTCCGTCGCTTCCCGAAGAGTGTCAAACAAAAGAGAGTTGTTTGTTCCCTTGCTCACTTCTGTCTGCTAAAAAAGCGCAGAATACACTAAAATTTACTCATTTAGGCGGTTGTTTTTCGGTTTTTAAGTCAAACACTGCTGTAAAACAGTTTCTTTCGGGCTGCTAGAAAAAATCTTTCTTAGTATTGTAGAAATTGGTAGAATTGGCTACCTGATATTCCTCTTGAAGGGTTGAAAAGTCATGATGGCTCAAAACAATAGCAATGGCAATATCCCTCATACTTTGTGATTTTTCCAGTCTTTCTCCCAAATAAATCTGCCAATAAATTTCCACATCACTTTCAAGAACTGGTTTCTGAATTTCTGTAACAACACCATTCTGCTTTGGATGAATCGAGGAAGCGCTGTACTTCCACTCATTTCTATCTTTGAGAATGATATCAGGCGAATCACCTATCTGTAATTGGAGATGTAACTCGTTTAGACGTAGCCCCTGATATATGTAAAACATTCTTGATACAAGCGCTTCCGGGGGGCGTACAGCTACTTCCATTAGGATTGCTTCTTCGCTAAGAGAAGGTAGTAATAAATCAATATTGAGTACACCATTTTTAGGGTAATTGTGTTCTAAACTTTCTAACACATCACTTGAAAATTGCCAGAGTTTCTGAAATTCTGGTTCTTCTTCTCTAACAATAATATTGCCGATTTGATGACCATAAATGAACTCATCATTAGGTCGATACTGCTTGCAAGCAGCGAAATAACAAGGCTGACCGTTTTTTATAACAACACTTGTATTGTATAACTGACCTCTAATGAATTCATTCATCTCAAATTCTGAATCTGAATCTACATTGCTTTCACACCAAGCTTTCAAATCATCAACAGTATAGATTATTCTGCTTTTTTCACTTCCGACTCTGATAACTGGTTTGATCAAAATGTGATTACCTAGTTCTTCTAGAACCAACTTTAAGTATGAAACCGGCTCTTTACGGTATTGGTCTTGAGCAAAAATCAGATACTTAGGCACCCGAATCAGGGAATTTTTGAGGGCAGATTTGAGGTAACTCTTATCAGTAAATTGCTGGATCATCGTTGGGTGATCGCCCGGCAGATTTAGAGCTTCACGCAACTGTGCAGTTAACAGCACTGAATACTCATCGTTGGTGACAATTCGGCAGTTGTCATCTAATAGTTTATACTCAGTCTTAATCTGTTGATAGGTTTGGAACAGATTTTGTAAATTATAAGGTTCTACAATCTGCACAATATCCAAATACTGATACTGGGAGGGTACAACCTCACTGAGTCCTCGCCTACTACAGAGTAGAACTAGATTTCTATTATCTGAGCAGATATGCCTAAAATCAGTTTTGCTCGAAAGCATATCATGTAGCACAAACACAGTCTGCTTATTGCTATCTATCTTACTACTATGTAAAGCAACTGGATTTGCCTCTTCGCAGAGCATTTGTTGTACTAAGTGGACAATTTCTTGTGAACATCCCCATGACAACGTTACGCCTGACCCTCCATGTCCATAATTATAAAATATGTGTGTGTTTAAAACTCTTTCCACACAAACATTTTCCGATGTTAATGGTCGTAAACCAGTCCTAACAGGCTCCTTCTCATCTAGGGGGAGTTCTTTTAATTCTGGTAGAAACTCTAAACAACCATCATACATCTGTCGAATAATTGGAACCTCAAGAGATAAGTCTGTACCCCATTGGTCTTGCTGCGTTAATCCTCCTAAGACCACCAAATCATCCCCTCTAGGAACTATAAAAATGATGTCTTGCTCATTTAAAGAAGATTCTTCATGGGAAATGCAATGAGCATCCTTCACAACTTTCCCTAGATTTTTAACCCTGACAAGTGCGCCCCTCACGGGATACATGGAACTATCCCCTGTAGTTGCTATTGAACCTAGCCCAGCACAATTAACAATTGCCCTTGCATTAAACCGGCTAAGTAGTTCCTGTTCGTTTTGAACTACATTGACAGTGATTTTCTCCTGGATAATCTCACATCCAATATCCTTTACATATTGAAGTAGCCAATTCATGTAAACATCGGTATTTGTCATCGGAGCCATGTGTTTATAAGCATCTTTTATACCTCCTTGAAAATTCAAATCAATCGTTTTTTTGACAATATGTAAACCTCTTTCAAATCCATCAACTTTATCCTTCAACTCATTCATTTTGCTTAGATCAGCAGGTCGATTTTCCAAAACATCCTTAAAATAGAAATACCCATCCCTCAAATAAATCCCTGTTTTTTCTGAACCAAACTCTGTGTGTATTTTCTTGAATTTATTATAGGTAGTCATACACCAGTCTTTAGAGCGTTCCAGCGATCTAGGAGATCCATGACGACCACAGACTGCTGGAGGCCATTCCCATAATGCACCTGCCACAATAGAGGTTAAATCTGGGGCAAAACGATCTGCAACAATCACAACATTAAAATCTGCCTCTCTCAGACATATAGCAGTTGTTAGACCACTGACTCCTGCTCCAATTACTAAAATGTTCGTATCATTTTTCGGTAATGGCTTGTTCATCAAAGGTTATCTCAATTTTTTGTACTACAAAATAAATGCATTCTCTTGCACATTACTAATATTAATTTGGGCGCTTTTGGGCTGACGCAGCGTTAAGGAATTCTTAGCATTTGACATTTGCTGCTACAAAAATTATTTATCAATGTTTTCGATTAAAAACTAAGTATAAGCAGTATTAATAATTCTGAAAATGAGTGACTATTTTGAGTACTAGTTCAATGATGGATGAGCTTCTTAGTACAATATTTAATAAATTTGTGACTAATTGAGCAACCTACTGGTTAGGCTTTAAGAGACTCGATAAGACTACGAACTTGTAAATTTCTTACTTACAGTATGTCTGTAAAGGAAGACAGTCTCCCAATACATCACTCATCACTCCAATCGCCTATATCAGCATCGCTTTCGGCAATAAAAGAGAAAATCAATTTGGGAAGCGATGAACTAGGACTGCTAGAGCAAAAGAGAGAGGAGTTCGACTTCAACCTTCGACTAGCTTAAATCAACACATTGCACACTGAGTATATAAAAGTAAAAGGCGAAATATTGTTATTGGCAGCCAAGGTGCGGGGAGGATGTTAAAGCCAGATTAAACTAAGAGTATGAGAATTGGTATTTTCGGGCAGATGACAGTTAATAATGGATGGATTCTAACGCTTTTTATTCTGATTATAAGCCTGCTAGCTCTTGGCTATGGTTTTGGTGTCAAAGCTCGACGTTTACCCTTTACGGCAGAAATTGGGTATAACCAGCAGCAATGGCAATTTCTGCGATGGTGGGTCAAATTAGCCTCCTTTGCTGGAGTTTTGTTACCGATGTGCTTGTTAGCTCTGGCTTGGAAACAACCATCTTCATGGGTATTTTGGGGAAGTTACCTGTTGATAGTCGCCGTACAACTCATCTCTGAACGTGTTTTTAGTCGCTTCCTAGTGCCAAGTATTGTCGTACCCATTGGCTTTTTTTACACAGCTTTTCGGTTGTGGCAACTGCTAGATGGATTCACACAATTAACATTTTCCTATTTGACATTAGTGGGTTTTGGTGTAGTCGTATTGTTTTGGGTTGCTAACTTAATAATGTTGATGGTGATGGCCATTCCAACGGTCTTTAAAGGTTCGGAGTCAATTTCACAATCTTGATTTTGATGAAACATTTTTACTGCCTAATTAAAAGCTGTGTTTCGTTGTAGTTATTTTTCGCACCCAATCCCATCTCCATCTCGGTCAAAACTATGAGGGTCAGGTGGCAAGACTCTAAACCTTCTTTGCGTAATATCTCGGCAATCCAAATCGGGTGAATTCTTTGGAATGCAAAAATCTGGGTAAGCAGGGTCGCAGTTATTCTGTTGCTGTCCTTGAGTTGGTACTGAAGTTGCCCGTTGAGCAGTTTTGTGGCGGAAGTCCCAAGGCATCACAGGATTGGACTGACTCCAAAATGCTAAACGCTGTTGTTTAGCGTAATTTTCACCTTGCAACAAGCTATCTTTAGACTCCCGACAACCTTTGAGATACTGACGATAAACTACAGCTTGCCCTTCTTGCACCATATTCACATTGATACTGCGATTCTCTACATAAATCTCTGCTACCAATCGTTTATACTTATCAGTCTCAACGGGGCGTAGAGTAATGGCTTGTCCTACTGGCAGCAATTGTTTAAGTCTTGCAGATGATTGTTGACCCCAAGGATTCTGTTTCATCTCTGGTGCATCAATGCAAGCAAGGCGGACTGTTACAGTTTTGTTACCAGTTTTTACCCGTATGGTGTCACCGTCACCTACGCTTACAACTGTAGCGGTAAGATTGTTGGCAAATACGGGTAACGACATTTGAGCTACAAGCAAAGCGCCAACACCAATCAAGCGAGCTTTAAAAACCATTTGTACTAAAAATCACTATTAACTTCTTTTAGGATTCCCAATTCAAGCCAAGCGATCGCTAATTAATCCACAAATTAATTTTATGTTTTAAAGTAGAAAATATTATCCAGTCTACTTTTCTTTAATTCTAGGTTTTTACTCTTTATCTTCAGTAGCCAGAGAACGAATTAATTCCCGGATTACATCGGTTGCTGGTCTGCCAGTCATTGAGCAGTATTTTTCCAGCTTCTCTGCTTCACTTGAGGTGAGATTGATTGTAAGTCGTTTAGCAGCCCATTTTTTATTCATAATAGATATTAGAAAAGTTTGATTTAGCAACTACTTCTCTAATATCAATCACTTAATATGTTATTTAACATGGGGCTACTACTGGCTTTTAATTTAAGAGATGATGAAGCAAACTAATATGTTTTTGGAAATAATAGTGAGGACGTAAAGTCTATTTTAGAGAATGAAGTTCTAGCTCATTAAAACCAATAATTATTAAGACATTATCAAGAAAGGATAAAATACTCTCACACAAAATAGGTACTCTGGTCAAGTAAGTTTTTATCGTTTCTTAAAAAACATTCTTTTGCATTTTGATATACATTAGCATCCATTGCCAAAGCACTCTTGTTGGAGAGATTAAAGCGATTGAGGAAGCGATCGCTTGTGACAAAGCAGTACACTGGTACTATGCCGAAACTTCCAGAGTGCGATCGCTGTCTCCTGTATGCTCATAACCCTTACCTCGTCTGTGCTGTCCATCTTGATGGGGTAGACGGCGACAGCTGCTTGGACTTTCGAGAAGACGCTAACCTTGAACCGGAGGAGTTATGGCAACCAGAAGGCGCAACTTATTATAACGGCGAATTGATTTCACAGCCCCGGCAACACTGGACACGGGAACAGCAGCTAGAACTGATTGACTGGCATCCGATGTTTACTGGTAGATGCCCCCAGTGTAGTGCTGAATTTGATCGGGACTGGTCAGCACGGGTGCCAGGGCAAACGCATCTTATTTACTAATAAAAACTAAGAAAGATTTCAAAATGACATAAATAATTGTAGAAATTAAGTAAATAATAAACAAAGTAAATCAATTATTTTCGCAATCTGTGAATTAGCTT
>NZ_JAIVFX010000019.1 GCF_020829625.1 Nostoc sp. XA010
ATGAGCCTCTTAAACTCCGATGTATTCAAATATTTCAATCTGTTGCTAATGACAATAAATGGTTCATTAAAGCACTAGAAATCGCACCAGACCATATTCATTTATTAATTGAATATGACCCGCATCATTCAATATCTCAAGTGGTGAAAGCATTTAAAGGTCGGTCATCAAGATATTTGCGACAAGAATTTCCAGAGTTAATGAAGCTTCCTAGTCTGTGGACACATTCATATATGTTTGACACCACTGGAAAAGTTAGCACTCAGAAAGTTCTGGAGTACATCAATGATCCGCATCACGGATAAATAAATTTATCCTGTTCGCTTATATCCCCCGAATTCTATTCGGGGGTTTTACGCATCACGACTCGTAACAATCTTTTCGTAGGTATTTCGTAAATCAGTATCTATCCCAGTGACAATCAACATATCTCGGCCGATACTGTGATTATTAGATACCGGACTATAGATTCCAGGTTCATGATCTGGGCAGCTATTCGGGGATAGGTGATTCGCCACAAGCGAATGTCATCTGTCCCCTTTATTAATTATTGGTGTGAGTTCTAACTAGCCTACCGTCGCTAAGGTAACGGGTGTATTAAGGCGATCGCAACAAACTTTCACTGGGAAAAGAACGGCAAATTGTGGGTTGAAAGTAACCGGATGCTGCGGCGCTACAGTGTAGAAGCTAATGACAGCAAGCGTAACACGGAGACAAAAAAGTGCAAATCACTAAGCGCAATGTTGAATTAAGAGTAGATGGCAGCTTAATGCGTGTTTATGTAGCGGCTCCCAAAGCAGCAGGAAAATACCCTGGTATTGTCTTCTACAGTGATATTTATCAGTTAGGTGATGCAATGATTCGTCTAGCTAACTATTTAGCAGGATACGGCTATGTAGTAGCAGCCCCAGAAATTTTTCACCGAATTGAGCCAGTTGGTTTAGTAATTGAGCCAGATGATCTGGGAAGGATGCGGGGTAATGACGATGCGCGTCGAACCTCGGTAGCTGATTATGATGCCGATTGCCTTGCTGTGATTGAATTTCTGAAAACAGAGAGTGCGGTTTCTCCAAATCAAATAGGCACTCTCGGCTTTTGTATTGGTGGACATTTAGCTTTCCGCGCAGCATTTCAAAACGAAATTCGGGCTTGTGTCTGCTGTTACCCTACTGGGATTCCCAGTGGTAAACTGGGTAAAGAGGTAGCCGATACAATCCAGAGAATAAGTGAAATCAAAGGCGAGATGCTAATGGTATTTGGTACTCTTGACCCTCATATACTAGATAGCGATCGCCAAACCATAATAAAAGCAATTGAAAATGCTAACATACCTCACCAAGTTTTCTCGTATGAAGCAGAACATACATTCATGCGTGACGATGGTTATCGTTATGATTCTAGTGCTACCACCGCAGCTTGGTCTGAAATAGTAACTTTCTTGGGGCGCATATTTGCAGACTGAAAGCTTCTATTATTTAGTAGCCCGTCAAATTTGAGTTGTCTGCAACGCTAATAAACCAGCACCATAAGCAGGTTCATACCTCGGAAAAATCACGTTTACATTAGGAAACTTCTTAACGATTGATGCTGCAAATCTTTCATGGATATTGCATCTACCGCGCCATACACTTCCTGTTGTGACTACTTCCAAAACTGAGTCAGTACTAAAAATCGCATCAATTACTGTAGATGTAGCTTTTACTAACTCTTTTACAGCATCGTCAATTATAATATTCGCTACTATATCACCTGATGCGGCTGCAAAATCTACAACTGGTGCTAAAGCAGCTATCTGTTTAACTCCCCATTGTCGCCGATATACTACTTCTATTAAATCTTCTATATTTGTTAAATCAAGATGCTGTTTTAAACTCTCTAGCAAACTCGTTGAAATCTCTCGCCCATCATAAGATTTTAATGCTGCATTCATGCCTGCGATCGCAATTTTATAAGCGCTACCTTCATCTCCTAAAATATACCCCCAGCCGCCGACTCGCTTAGTATGTCCTTCATGATTTCGACCGAAAACTATCGAACCAGTACCGGCTGCAACCACAATTCCTACAGGCTGACCAATTCCACCAACTAAAGCAATTAAAGCATCGTTACAAATTACAATATTCGCGGGTTGTAATGCCCAAGTAATAGGCAATTTTTTATGCTGTAACTCTTTAACTAAACCTTTTACTACTTCAATATCTGTTGCACGACCTACACCTGCTAAACCCAAACATATCGCGTCAATCTTTAGAGTATTTGTAATTATTGCGGCCTCAACCGCATTGTGAATTGCAGATTGAATAGATTGTAAAGTGGCTTCGATACCTATACTTTGATAATTAGATGGGCCTGCTTCAGCACGACCTAGCACTAGATACAAATCATCCATCAAGACACAAACAGTCTTGCTACCGCCGCCATCTATTCCTAAAACATAACTCATGGATTGCAATAATCTTAATTATTTTGATGCTTCGGTTCTTCTTTTAAAGGAATAAAAAATAGAGCAATCATCCCAGGAATGGTTAACAAACAAACCAAGACAAAAAATAATGGATAGCCAAGTGCTTTTTGCAGATAACCACTAACTAATCCGGGTAACATCATTCCTAAAGCCATAATGCCAGTAGATATGGCAAAATGAGAAGTTTTATATTCGCCTTGGCAAATATACATTAAATAAACACTAAAAGCTGTAAATCCAAAACCATAGCCAAATTGCTCCAAGGAAACCAAGGGATACACTAATGTTAGTGAAGGCTTCGTGTAAGCCATATACACATAGAATACATCAGGTAAATTCAAAGCTAAAGCCATAGGGAATAAACATTTTTTTAATCCATATCTAGAAATTAGCAAGCCTCCTAAAATGCCTCCACAGATTAAGGATATTACCCCAAATGTCCCGTAGACTAGCCCGACATCTGATGTTGATAAACCTAAACCTCCTACTTCTGGTTTGTCCAATAAAAATAAAGAGGCTATCTTCACAAGCATTGCTTCCCCAAGTCTGTAAAGCAATATAAATGCTAAAATATTTATAATTTTATCTTGAGCAAAATATGAGCTAATGATTGACCAAAAAGGTATATTTTCCCTAGCTTCTATTTCTCGTTGCTTATCTGATTCAGGTAAAGGTAAAATTAGGCGATGGAAAATAAACAGAATTGATAAAATCAAAGCTGAGAAACCAATAGTTATAGTCCAGCTTAAAGGAATATTGTTCAGAGACACTTCAAGCTGGCCTGCTAAGACTACTAATATTCCAGAGCCAAAAATGACAGCCATTCGATAAAACAGTGAGCGAATGCCAACAAATAAGGCTTGTTGTTCTGGAGATAAAGCCAGCAGATAGAAGCCATCTGTGGCGATGTCATAAGTCGCAGAGATAAATGCTCCTATTGTTAATGTCGCAAGGGAGATCAAAAAGAAATTTGGCAGTTGCAAAGAGAAGGCTATCAAACCCAAACAAGCGAACATCGCAAATTGGGTATAAAGTATCCATTGACGTTTGGTAGAATAAATATCGACAATTGGACCCCAAAACATTTTGATGACCCAAGGTAGATAGAGAAAACTTGTCCATAAGGCAATTTGAGTATTATCTATTCCGAGCTTTTTGTAAAAGATTACGGAAACTGTATTGATGATAATGTAAGGTATACCAGAGGCAAAGTAGAGAGTGGGTATGTATGTCCAGGGCGAAGGGGTGGTAGTTTGAGGTTTCATATTTGCCTCTAATTATCGGTGTTATTAAAATTAGCATCCAATAGGACACCAATAGGATAAGTTATCTGTAATTTCCCCTTCAGAAAGGCGGATTCCTAAACCTCCAGATATAAATTTGTCATTACCATCGTTATATAGCCAAGCTCCCCAAACTTGAGTCATTGACTTGCCATCAATTTCTAATTTAGGAAATTCTAATAACTCTTGATAGACATAATTCTGTTGTGTATACCAAGGGTCATTATTACTACTACGCACAGAGATATTTCCTGAATTAACTGCAAATCCTCCTTCACCTTCTCTTCCTAAAATAGGTTTGGCGAAGTATGAATTACCTATTGCTGTTGCACTCAGTGATGTTTTAGGAAAATATTCCCAGAGTGTCCCAGCATCTTTGCTAGAAAAAAAGTCATATCCCAAATCTGTAATTAGAGCAAATATACTTTTTGGTTGCAGTGCAAAGGCAGAACCAAAGTTCACAATCACAATTTTATTCTCAAAAATTAGTTGCTCTAGAGCCGGCCATAATCTTTCACCTTTTTCATCAGTATCATGAATTAGCCATTCCACTGGATACCACATAAAAAGTATATCTATTGGTTTTTTTGTTCTTTGGTCAAATAGATACTCGCCATCTTTGATGCCAAGATATTCTAAGGGTAAAATGATACTTTTGGACTCCAAGTAATTTCTTAACCAGCGCATAGTACCTAAATCTTCGGCATTATTCAAAGCTGTAAATGCTACGCGACAGTCTGTAATTGGTTTACCCAAATTTAATGCGGCTCTATTTACATGCTGATTGAGTGTTATTTTTAATATTTTTTGAGCATCTAAATCTGGTTCTTGCAATCCAAAATGCCTGGCGACTTTATTATTGCCATCCGTACACTCAAACCAAAAACTAGGAGTTTGGGGATTAGTTTCTACTACCTTTTTTATCCCCGTTTCTTGATTCCAGCACCAGTCAAGACGCATACAAAATGGTGCGAGGAAGTCATATTTAACTAACTTGATAGTAGCTTCCGGAAATCCATAGTAAAGTAGTGTATCCTCATCAAGAGTGCGGATAATTTCCCACACTTGGGTTAAAACACTACCAACTAATTCCGACGCTTGCTGGATTTCTTGTATCGTCTGCGGTAAAACTTGATGGCAATAATAAAGAGCGTAAGGTGTTTCTTGGTCAGTCAGAGGTATACCTGTTCCTTCTTCAATAGGAGCAAAGTTATACCAACCCATTTTCATCGACTGAAATAGACGCTTTCGTTGAGGACTGTTGAAAATATTCATAACTCTTTTATCCACCCGCATGACCACCGCGACCAAAACTACCAAAACCACTACGGCCCTTGGCAGAACCTCTGGAAGTCCCGGCCTCCGATGAATTACTAAAACCTGATCCTCTAATGCTACTCCCACCAGAGTAACCACTTGATCTGCCGCTACTATTAGATGAGGGTGAACAGTTATTGGGTTGTTGTTTAGGGTTCGGCGATGTTGTGGAGATGCAATCTGACTGTCTTGCTTCTGGGGTTGTCGCACAAGAAGCAAGTAGCGATACAGTCATAACGAACACTATGAGTTGAAATAAACCTGGTTTCAATTTCATGAGTCTTTCTGGATGAATATACAGATGTCAGCTACAGAATTTATGCAAGATAACTACAAGAGTCAAAAATAGATTTCGCATTTCCAAATAGATTTTTTAAGGAATATATCTACGATTTAGAGAATTGCTAAACAAACCCTCTCCAACCCTGTGGCAAAATTTATTAGAGTCCTTCCATAGTTAGTTTGCCCAGCATGACCGCAACCATTCCCAATCTCCCCAGTCTCTACGACCCCTTTTCCACTGAAGCCAAGTGGCAACAATTCTGGGAAGACAACCAAGTTTACAAAGCTGACCCCAACAAAGGCGGCGAACCCTACTGCATCGTCATTCCACCGCCGAATGTCACTGGCAGTTTGCACATGGGTCACGCCTTTGAAAGTGCGTTGATTGATACCCTCGTGCGCTACCACCGGATGCAGGGACGTAATACCCTGTGGCTACCCGGAACTGACCACGCCAGCATCGCTGTACATAGTATGCTGGAAAAGCAACTCAAAAAAGAGGGTAAGACTCGCTACGAGTTGGGGCGCGAGGAATTCCTAGAACGCGCTTGGCAATGGAAGGCGGAGTCTGAGGGAACGATTCTTAATCAGCTACGACGCTTGGGTGTCTCGGTGGACTGGTCACGGGAGAGGTTTACCCTGGATGAGGGTTTATCTAAGGCTGTTGTGGAGGCATTTACTCGCCTTTACGAGGAAGGCTTAATTTATCGTGGTGAATATTTAGTTAACTGGTGTCCCGCTTCTCAGTCGGCGGTGTCTGATGTAGAAGTTGAAAATCAAGAGGTGAATGGAAATCTCTGGCACTTCCGCTATCCCCTCACCGATGGTTCCGGTTTTGTAGAGGTGGCGACAACTCGACCAGAAACTATGCTGGGTGATACAGCAGTAGCAGTTAATCCCAATGACGATCGCTACAAACATCTCATTGGTAAAACTGTAACTCTGCCAATTCTACAACGAGAAATTCCCATTATTGGCGATGAATTCGTTGACCCGACTTTCGGCACAGGTTGCGTAAAGATAACTCCTGCCCATGACCCGAACGATTTTGACATGGGTAAGCGTCACAATCTGCCGTTGATTAACATTATGAATAAAGACGGCACTCTCAACGTCAACGCTGGGGAGTTTCAAGGACAAGACCGCTTTGTTGCTAGAAAAAATGTGGTTTCTCGCCTAGAAGCAGATGGCTTTTTGGTGAAGATCGAAGATTATAAACATACCGTTCCCTACAGCGATCGCGGTAAAGTACCTATTGAACCACTCCTCTCGACTCAGTGGTTCGTCAAAATTCGCCCTCTAGCTGACAACACTCTCGAATTCCTCGACCAGCAAACTTCTCCAGAGTTTGTCCCCCAACGCTGGACAAAGGTCTATCGTGATTGGCTAGTCAAACTCAAAGATTGGTGTATCTCTCGTCAATTATGGTGGGGACACCAAATTCCGGCTTGGTACGCTATCAGTGAAACGGATGGACAAATTACCGATAACACGCCTTTTGTCGTGGCAAAATCGGAAACTGAAGCTTGGGAAAAAGCTAAATCACAATTTGGAGAAAATGTCAAGTTAGAACAAGACCCAGATGTGCTAGATACTTGGTTTTCTTCTGGACTCTGGCCGTTTTCGACTTTGGGCTGGCCGGAACAAACTCAAGATTTAGCAACTTATTACCCAACTACTACTTTGGTGACAGGCTTTGACATCATCTTTTTCTGGGTAGCCAGAATGACCATGATGGCTGGGCATTTTACGCAGCAAATGCCTTTCCAAACGGTTTACATTCATGGTTTGGTGCTGGATGAAAAAGGTCAGAAGATGTCAAAGACCAAAGGTAATGGCATTGACCCATTGTTGTTAATTGACAAATATGGTACTGATGCCCTGCGGTATACCTTAATTAGAGAAGTAGCTGGCGCTGGTCAAGATATCAGATTGGAATACGATCGCAAAAAGGATGAATCGGCATCGGTGGAGGCATCCCGCAACTTTGCAAATAAGTTGTGGAATGCTGCCCGGTTTGTGATGATGAATTTGGATGGACAAACACCGCAACAATTGGGGAATCCAGTAGCCACAGAATTGAGCGATCGCTGGATTATCTCGCGGTATCATCAAGTTATCAAACAAACCATCAATTACATCGATAATTACGGTTTAGGGGAAGCAGCAAAAGGACTCTACGAATTCATCTGGGGTGATTTCTGCGATCAATATATTGAACTGGTGAAATCCAGATTGCAAGCAGATGCCGATCCAGTATCGCGGCGGGTAGCACAGCAAACCCTCGGCTACATATTGGAAGGGATTATGAAACTGCTTCATCCCTTCATGCCTCATATTACCGAAGAAATTTGGCAAACTCTCACCCAACAATCAACAGATTCACCGCAAACTTTACCATTACAAATCTATCCCCAGATAGATGCGAACTTGATTGATTCAGCTTTAGAAGAACAGTTTGAATTACTGATTGCTACTATCCGCACAATTCGGAATTTGCGGGCTGAGGCGGATATTAAGCCTGGGGTAAAAGTGACAGCAAATTTGCAAACTGAAAGCCAGAAAGAGCGGGAAGTTCTCACTGCTGGACAAGATTACATTAAAGATTTGGCGAAGGTTGAGACTTTAACTATTACCGACAAGCAAGAAAAGCAAACTGTTGCAGTTAAAAAACCTCAAAGGGGTTTGAAGACGATTGGCTTAATTATTGTGGCTATTGTCTTTGGTAGATTGGGTTTAGCTGCGGGAAATGCCATTAATGACATTCCCATCGTCGGAACTTTCTTTGAAATAGTTGGTTTTGCTTACACAGCCTGGTTTGTTAGCCAAAATTTACTCACTGCTCAAGCAAGACTTAGGTTATGGAGCCGATTTTTCCCACAGAGAGAATTAGAACAATCACAAGAACCAGAAAATGCGATCGCAGGTGTAATTGGTACAATACAAGTGCTAATTCCTCTAAGCGGTGTGGTAGATATTGAAGCTGTACGTGCCAAGCTAGAAAAAAGCTTGAGTAAAGCTGAAGCAGAAGTTCAATCCCTGAGTACCAGATTAAACAATCCTAGTTTCGTAGATAGAGCTAGAGCTGATGTGGTACAGGGAGCGCGGGATGCCTTAGCAGAAGCACAGAAGCAAGCTGAAATTTTGCGCGAGCGTCTGAAGGGGTTGTCGTAGCGATCGCCTGCGTGGCCTAGGATAACTGTAATGGGTAATGGGAGTGTTAATAATTCCAATTACCCATTACCAATTAACAAGATCCAAATATCAATTCTGGGACTTATTATTTTATTAAATTTTTTTAATTTTTAATTTTTAATTTTTAATTGGAGCGAAGCGACCCTCATGCTATATCTAGCCCAGGTGCGTAAAAACGATTTTTTAGACCAGCACCAGTTACGCTTGTTGGCGCGTCAAGAAGCTGATAACTTGTGGGCGATAATTCCAGAAGAGGCTTTCATTCTCCTAGGGAAGGGAAAAGTTATGAGTGAAAACTTGCTTGTTTTAGTAGAACTTTCCTCTACAGGCGACATTGAAAGACTAGAAGATGCCACCAACTGGGTACTCCATCTGGTACAAAGCTATCTCACTATAGGCATTACCCCCGAATTTTTGCAGCACGAAGCCGAACGAGCAGAACATTGGCGACAATCCCTGACGTTGCAAAACCAAGACTTGGCGCGGCGTTCTTTAGAATTGGAAGCTCGTCGTGAACAAATTCAAGCCTTGGAAGAAAGCCTCAAACGCGAGAAAAATGGTCATCCCCAGGAGGAAAGTTAAAAGTTTGCAATTGTATTGTCCATAAAACCACAACACCCTCCAATGTGTATTTATTGACCTAAAATTACCCAAAAAAGTATTTTTTTGGTCTGCCATTTGAAGTGTACGGTGGAGGTAAGATGAGACAACAAGGGTATGGCGTGACAGTATGGTTCACTGGTCTAAGTGGTGCAGGTAAAACTACTATCTGCAAATTCGTGGAGAATGAACTGCGGATACAGGGATACAGAGTTGAAGTTCTAGATGGCGATGCGGTACGTCAAAACCTATGCAAAGGATTGAGTTTCAGTAAAGAGGATCGAGAAGAGAATATTCGGCGCATTGGTTTTGTGGCTCATCTTCTTAGCAGAAATAATGTAATTGTATTGGTTTCGGCCATTTCCCCATACCGTGAAATTCGGGAACAAGTGCGCCAAAGTATTCCATCTTTCATTGAAGTTTACGTCAATGCATCATTAGAAGTTTGTGAACAGCGAGACGTAAAAGGGTTATATAAAAAAGCAAGATCCGGGGAGATTAAGCACTTCACTGGTATTGATGATCCTTATGAAATACCACTCCGTCCGGAAGTTGAATGCAAAACTAACCAAGAAAGTGTTACCCAAAGTGCAACTAAGGTCTTAAAAAAGCTGGAAGACTTGGGTTACATAGTTGCTAGTAATGAATTATTTATAAGTTAAAGAAAGTTTTTAATAAAAAAGAATTCAGAAGTCAGGAATCAGAATTCAGAATTTAATTCTATATTTCTGAATTCTGAATTCTAAATTCTGCATTCTTCTTCAACTCATAACTTTTACTAAGATGCCAATAATTGCCGAATTAATCTGGCTACAGCCTTTTGCGTAAAGCGGTTGGCAATTTGTTGACCCAAACGCTGTACATCTGAATTTACCAATAACTGGGCAATTTTGGGCGCAAGTTCCATTGGATCAAAGCCTCGTGTTTCTCGGAGAATACCTAATATACGTTTGATATGCTCCAAGGTTTGTTGTTGCTCAATTGTCGCCGCCGGAGTTTCATTAACTGCTGTCAACCCAACGCGTTCCCGCAGCAAATAGGTGAAGTTATGCAAAACATTTTTACCTAAAGCATCGAGTCCGTTAACAGATTCATCTACTAGCTTGTCACGAATAAAAGCACCGCGTTCAGATGCCAGAAATTCTATCCCTTGATTCAGCACTAAATTAAAGTCGTAGTCTTGACTATTACGCGCATTTTTTAACAAGTTTTCTAAGCGGTTCCAACGAAATCTGCCATCTTTAAAGAGCAAATCTTGCAATGATGCTCTTAATTGCGGTGCTGGATCGGTTAACAGGCGTTTAGAAACGTAGGGATAAGCTTCGCTGAGGACTTTAAAGTTGGGATCTATATATATTGCAATACCTTCTAGAGTAACCAGGGAGCGAATAATTAAGGCGTAGTAGGGCGGTACACGGAAAGGATACTCATACATCAAAGCCGATAGTTCATCAGTGATGCTTTTAATATTAAGATCGGCAACACTGGCTCCTTCGGCATCAGCAAAGACTCTCGCAAAAGCTGGGATAATTGGTGTTAAATCGGTTTCTGGTGATAAGAAATCTAATTTAACGTAATCTTTTGCTAATCCTTCAAAATCGCGGTTGACGACGTGGACGATCGCTTCAATTAAACCATAACGCTGTGGTGGCTTAATCTCGCTCATCATCCCAAAGTCGAGGTAAGCTAACTTGCCATCGGTTGTTGCTAACAAATTACCAGGGTGGGGATCTGCATGGAAAAATCCATGTTCTAGCAGCTGGCGCAGGGAACACTGCACACCCACTTCAATTAGATAACGAGCATCTATACCTTGGGCGCTAATTTCTTCTGTCTGGGTTAATTTAGTACCGTTAATCCACTCCATCGTCAAGACGCGACGATTGGTATATTCCCAGTAAATTTTCGGTACATATACGTCTTTCATGTGACCGTATAACTCGAAAAATCGCTCCGCATTTTCGCCTTCGTGGATGTAATCCATCTCTTCAAAAATGCGATCGCCTAATTCATCGAGAATCCCAACTAAATCACTTCTTACCCGTTTGACCCTTTTCTGCACCCAAGTGGCGAGGTTACGCAAAATATACAAGTCAATAGTAATCCCCTCTCTTAAGTCGGGGCGTTGAACTTTAACAGCAACTTCTTCACCAGTTTTTAGCTTACCTTTATACACTTGCCCCAATGAAGCCGCAGCAATTGGATGGGCCGAGAGTTCGGCGTAAACCTCTTCTGGAGGTGCGCCTAATTCTTCTTTAATAAACTGGTAAGCAATTTCGTTAGGAAAAGGCGGTAATTGGTCTTGTAGTTTAGTTAATTCTTCTAAATATGCGGGAGGAACCAGATCCGGTCTAGTAGATAAAGCTTGTCCAATTTTGATGTAAGCAGGCCCTAATTTGGTCAGCAATACTCGTAGCTGAGTGGCTCGGCGGCGATCATTTTTGACGACAATTCCCCGTTTACTATCCGACCACAACCCAAAAGCAAACGATAGAGCCGGCCCCAACACGGCGAAAATCCGCCGTATAACTTGCACTTTTCTCTTTTGGTAATGCGCCGCTATGACCACAGGATCGTAAAGCGTCTCAGGTTGGGCTGTTGTCCTCAACTGTTGGGCTGCTAAGAGTCTTGGCGAGCGCACAACTAAGCTAGGTGTACCATCTTCTGGCACTATATCAATAACGTCCAGTTCGCCTCGGCTATTTGTGCCGTTGCTACTGTCCTCCTGAATCGGTCGGGAACTAGGGGGAAGTGTCTTAACAATCATGAAGAATGGCCACCAGTCAGAACGATCACATTAAGTATTGTAACAATACGTTTAGAAATTGGGTACTGGGGATTAGGGACTGGGGATTAGATTATATATAGAGGATTAAGGCTCAACTAATTTTTTCTAGTACCCAGTACCCAATCCCCAATCCCCAATCCCCAATCCCCAGTAGTCTGTTACACTTAAACGGGCATACTAGTTCAATAGTATTAGGTATTGCTAGTTGCTCAAAGATGAGACTTATTATCCTGTAAGTTGGAAGTATCCGGCATCTGCCCTCATGGAGAATTTGGCTTGATGTTGCTTTGCCTGCGAATTGAAAACTTTGCCCTAATTGACCAACTGGAATTGGAATTTGGCGCGGGACTAAATGTGTTAACAGGTGAAACCGGCGCTGGAAAATCGATTATCTTGGATGCCATTGATGCCGCTTTGGGCGGTAAAGTCTCTAGTCGAGTCATTCGCACGGGGACAAGTCGGGCAATGGTAGAAGCGACTTTCACCTCAAACGCCCCCCTAGCCGCTTGGTTAACCGAACAAGAAATAGATTTGCTTGATGAAAATTCCGTAGTCATTAGCCGAGAAATCACAGCCACTGCTAGTAATATCCGCAGTCGATCGCGGGTGAATGGCGTGTTGGTGAATCGGCAGATTATGGGAGGAATGCGCGATCGCTTGGTGGAAATCACAGCCCAAGGTCAAACTGTACAAGTGGGACAATCTGCCCAAGTCCGCGACTGGTTGGATTTATATGGGGGTGACTCTCTGATGCAGCAGCGTCATAAAGTCGCCACGAGTTTCAGTGTTTACCAACAGGCGCATTTAGCACTAGAAAAACGCCGGACATCAGAACGAGAACGGTTGCAACAACTCGACTTGCTCACTTATCAAGTGCAAGAATTGGGAACAGCCAACCTCAGCGAACCTGATGAATTGGAACATTTGGGACAAGAACGGGAACGCCTAAATCATGTCGTCGATTTGCAACAAATGAGTTACAAAGTCTATCAGGCTTTGTATCAAAACGATAATGAAACTCCCGCCGCAGGTGATTTATTGGGAGACAGTGAGGCGATATTAAATGACATGGTGGAATATGATACGCAACTGCAACCCCTATTAGAATTGGTGCGGGACGCGCAAGCTGCGGTAATGGAAGTGGGAAGGCAGATTAATGCTTATGGCGATGGCTTGGAAGCAGATCCGCACCGATTGGAAGAGGTAGAAGAAAGAGTTCAGGAATTAAAGCAAATTTGCCGCAAGTATGGGCCGACACTTACAGAAGCGATCGCTTATTACGAACGTATCCAAGGGGAATTAGCCCAACTTAATGACAGCGAACAATCTATCGAAAAGTTGGAACAGCAAGAAAAGGTGTGTTTTGAGAAACTCACCCAAGCAAGTAATCAGTTAACTCAACTACGGAGTAAGGCCGCTGCTAATTTAGAGTCACGTTTGATAGCTGAACTCAAGCCCCTAGCGATGGAAAAGGTGAAATTTTTGGTTGAGATAGTGCCTGCTCCTCCAACTGCTATGGGAGCAGATAAAATTACCTTTATGTTTAGTTCCAACCCTGGAGAACCACTGCAACCTTTAACAGAAGTTGCCTCTGGCGGGGAAATGAGCCGCTTTTTACTGGCGCTGAAAGCTTGTTTTTCTCAGGTTGATGTGACTGGGACAATGGTTTTTGATGAAATTGATGTCGGGGTTTCGGGAAGAGTCGCCCAAGCGATCGCTGAAAAATTGCACCAGCTAAGTCAACGCAACCAAGTATTATGTGTTACCCACCAGCCTTTAGTTGCAGCAATGGCCGATCGCCATTTCCGGGTAGATAAGCAAACTATCAATCAAGGCAAAGGTAAAAAAGCCAACAATGACAACGCCGAACAGCGTACCGTTGTCAGAGTTACTACCTTGGAGAATTTAAATACTCGCCGGGAAGAACTAGCACAGTTAGCTGGTGGTAAATCTGCAAGTGACGCGATCGCTTTTGCCGAATCTCTGTTATTACAAGCTGCTAACCATCGTCGTTTAAGTCCCCAGCAAGACAGGCAGAACGTTTTGAGTCGGGGTCTAAATCCCCCTCACAAAACGTAATTGCGAATTGCGAATTGGTTTAATACTCCTGCAAAGCCCCTAACTTCCGAATTCCCGGCCAAATCATTGCTGTAGCAATCACTACTACAATAGTGCCAATTCCACCACCCACAACGGAAATCACTGGGCCAAATAAAGCAGCAGTCAAGCCGGACTCAAAGCCCCCTAATTCATTCGAGGCACTAATAAACACGCTATTAATAGCAGCAACCCGACCACGCAAATGATCTGGTGTTCTGATTTGAACTAATGTATGGCGAATCACAACACTAATACTATCTAATGCGCCACCAAGGATCAGCATCAACATAGACAGCCAAAAGGAACGAGAAAGCCCAAAGATAATTGTGACAACCCCAAAGCCAACCACTGACCACAATAAGGCTGGGCCTGCTTTGCGTAACGGTGGTAAATACGCCAGGGTGATAGCCATAGTCAAAGCACCGATGGAATGGGCTGCTTGTAGATATCCCAATTCCACTGGCCCCACATGTAAAATATCTTTGGCAAAGATCGGGAGGAGCGCGATCGCACCACCCAACAATACAGCAAACATATCCAATGTAATCGCTGCTAAAATCAACTGATTCTGCCAAACAAACTTAGCACCGGCTGCAAGTGCTTTGAATGAGATTGGCTCGGTTGAGCGAATACTTTTTTGCTCTTTGATCGACAGCGTTAAAATAAAACACAGTAAAGCAGCGATCGCTGCTAATACATAAACTCCTGTAGCACTTCCTAATAGCGCAATCCCAAATCCTCCGAAGGCTGGGCCGATAACTGCGGCTAACTGAAAGCTACTACTATTCCAGGTGGCTGCATTCGTAAAAGCACTAACAGGTATCAACTGCCACATTAGAGCATCACTGGCAGGTTTGAGGAATGCTCTAGCGACACCTGTAAATACTAAGCAGGCGTAAATTAGAAAGATTGCACCCTGAGTATAGGAAAGTACTGCTAAAGCTAGGGAGCAGAGAGCTAGCAGCATTACCGAGAGTAACATGGTCACTTTGCGATCGCGACGATCGGCTACATCTCCGGCAATTAAGGTGAGAATAATCATTGGTAGGACTTGCGCCAGTCCTACACCACCTAAAGCGATCGCTGAGTTAGTCCGCTCATAGAGTTCCCAGCCAATTGCTACAGTTTGCATTTGCGACCCCACGAACAGCACCACGCGTCCAATGGTAAATAGCCGATAGTCTCGAAACTTAAAGGCTGCAAAGGGATCGTGTTGTGCAACCTCAAAGTTATGGGGCTTTGAGTTCTGTTTTCTCGAAGACATTTTTTAGTAGAGTTAAGCCTTCTTCAATGTTGGAAATTTGGTCTTCTGAAAGATCTTTCAGCAAGTCAGTAATATGAGCGCGAGTTTGATCTTGGGATTGCTTGAGATGGTGTTTTCCATCTTCAGTTAAATTGAGCAGCACCCGCCGCCGCTCTTGAGGATGAGCAATCCGTTTCACGAAGTCGCGTTGTACCAAGCGTTCTATGGTTGCTGATGCCGTGGCAGAGGTGACACCTAAATGCTCTGCTAAGTCAGATAATGAAGCACCAGGATTACGGTTGATAAATGCTAGCGATCGCAACTGAGGTATAGATAAAAAAGCGGCACTATGGGCACGCATATCCGCTCGGATAAACTGCATCACTAATGGAACTGTCTCCATTACTCTAGCGGCACATTCTTCGGAAGTTGCACCTTGATTAGGTTTATCCAAGGTCATGGGCTTGTTGTTCTCCTAGTTACATGGCCACCCGTGGATAAAGTTTTCCACCAAGAATGGCCAAAATGATTAATGTGAATAAGAGAATTGTACAATCCAGACCAAAGCCATAGATGCTAGTGCCGTTTAACAGCATGGTGCTACGTAAGCCGTCAACCTCATAAGTCAAGGGATTTAAATGGGAAATGAACTTTAACCAGTTGGGCATCAACGAGATGGGATATATGGCATTGCTAGCAAAAAATAACGGCATGGTTAACAATTGTCCAATACCCGTCATCCTTTCTCGGCTTTTCACCAAACAGCCAATAATTAATGAGAAAATACAAAAGGAACCTGCCCCCAGCATGACCAGCAGTAGTACTTGGAGAATAGCTAAGGGATGAAGATTTAGTTTGACACCTAATAAAAATGACAATCCGTAAATGAATATTACCTGAGATAAGCACCGTACCCCACATGCTAAACCTTTGCCCAACACCATCGCTACACGGGGTGTAGGACTAGCTAGAAATTTATGTACGATGCCTAAATCTCGCTCCCAGATTAGCGTCATCCCACCACTAAAAATTGCCACAAACAAAATACTCTGAGCCAAGATGCCAGCAGAAATGAAGTCCAAATAGGGTAAGTTTCCTGTTGGAATCGCGCGAGTGCGGGAGAAAACTTGCCCAAAGATTAGGAGCCATAAAGCTGGTTGTACAGCTCGAACTATTAAATCAGTGGGATCGTGGCGGAGTTTCCGTATTTCCAATTCTGCGATCGCCAGGGTTTTCGTAACTAGCTCTTTAATTGCAGAGATCAAATTTACTCGGACAGTGGGTGGTGATTTAACCCAACCGTTGAGCAGTACGTCTGGTTCTTGCTGTGTCACGGTAGTTGACTCCTGATGTTAACTGGTCGCCTGTATAGTGAATAAAGACATCATCCAAACTTGCATTCGGGTTATCTAAAGAAGCTTTTAAGTCGCTTGGTGTACCTGTTGTAACAACTTCACCTTGCTGCATAATCGCTACTCGGTTACATAAGCTATCCGCTTCTTCTAAAAAGTGGGTTGTTAAAAATATAGTTGTGCCGTAATCAGCACAGAGTTGTAGTACAAGCTGCCATACTTGAGTTCGAGCGATGGGATCTAATCCAACAGTCGGCTCATCAAGAAACAGAATTTGGGGTTGATGTAGAACTGATATGCCGATTTCCAGCTTGCGGATCATCCCACCAGAGTAGTTTCGTACCAAGCGTTTCGCCGCATCTTGCAAACTCATGTATTCTAGAATTTCATAGATGCGGCGATCGCGTCCTTTGGCAGGTATTCCATACAGCTTGGCGAAGATTAAGAGATTTTCGTAACCCGTGAGACTACCATCAGCAGAGAGTGCCTGGGGTACATAGCCGATAGCCCGTCTTACAGAATTAGATTCACGAGTCACATCATAGCCAGCTAAGGTTGCTTTCCCTGCACTGATAGGCAGTAAGGTTGTCAACATCTTAAGAACTGTACTTTTCCCTGCGCCATTGGGGCCAAGCAGTCCAAAAACTTCGCCCTGTTGCACAGATATGCTCAGGTTATTAACTGCCGTGAACTTACCAAAACGGCGTGTTAGTCCCTGAGTTTCCAAAATCAACGGTTTTGGTTCTTCTTGAGGTTGCGATCGATTTATTTTTCCCGTCAGTATTGTCACAAGTTTGATGCACTTCTATTAATTAGCAAATCTAACTATTAGCTTCTCAATAGATTTACTAGAAGTCAATAGACTTCTGACGGAAATTTGAATCAGAGTAAAAAGAAACTCAGTAGAGTGGCGGCGAGGTTATTGATGGGCAAAGTATCACTGACAAATTAACCGCAAACACTTGCTAGGATGGTTAATAGGTGAAAAATTTTCAGAATGCCTACTGCTGCTGAGTTAGAAAGTCTATGCTGCATTTAATTTTCATCAACAAGCTGCAAAACCCTCTTGTATAAAGGTTCCGCCACCCAAAATCCTGCTTGGTTAATCAGTGCATCTAACAAAGGTTTCACAGCAGAAATCAGCTTTTGACTTTTAGCTTCAACCAAAATCCCTAAAATCCCTGTGTAACCAAGATTTAGCCTAGCTGCAACCATGCGACCACGACGTTCATCAATCAAAACTTGATCTGCTTTCATTTCCAGCGCTAGAGCAATCGCTTCAGCTTCACCAATATCCAGTTCATTGCTGAGTGCTTCAACCAATGTTCGATCTTGAACTGGACGAGTTTGAATCCAGATAAAAGTTTGGACTTCAATTGCACCTGCAACTGGAAAGTTGGGATCAGTCAGTTCTCGGTAGACAGCTTCAGGAATTAGGACTGTTCCATAAAGCTGTTGTAGTAAATGAAGATGGTTAATGGCGGCGAGGTTATTAATGGGTGAAGTATCACTGACAATGATCACAGTCTACCCATCGCCCGCAAGTTTTCTATATCTTGGTCAAAATCCTCGACCCCATAATGCACTGAAATTTGACGACTTGCGAGTAGATGCTGAAATGCTATACGGTTTATCCCTGCAAACCTACTGGCTTGAGCAAGGGTTAACTTTTCTTTTTGAAAAAGCATCACCGCAATTTCCTGCTTCATTTCGGCTTCAGTCATCCGAGTTGCAGTTAATATTTCATTAGGAATGACGATGCTCATAATTATAATCCTTTCTATCACTACTATTCTAAGCAGCTTGGGCATCGCCAAGTGATAATCAGGTAAATTTGCAGTCACTATTTAAATCATTAGCAGGGTAAGTACCTTGGCGGCTGCTTGTCCTAGTCCGCCAAAACCCAGGACTCCGATACTTGCACAGGGAGAGGAATGTTTACTGACAGCGCAAATACACCCTGGTATTCATATATCTTTGTTATATCAAATTAGCTTTTATAGGGAATGCGCTTGATATTATAGAACGTCTAAAGTTGTTTCCTCTTAATATAGGTACTGAAGAACAATTTAAACAACTTGCTGATCGTATCTTTAAAACATATAAAGAAATCAATACGTCAAATTTATGACTTGAGGCAGCAAGATCGCGTACTAGACAATATATAGAATCTAGTGATCGCTTATTGTATATTGTTGTAGTGAGCGATCACATCAAAAATTATTGAAAAATTGAGCGCTTCTTGACAAAAGCCTGATTAGTAATCACAATGTAATTACAATCAAGGACAAGTATCCTCATGGGGACAGCAATTAGAACCCGTATTGTTAAAATCGGGAATTCTCAAGGTATCCGCATTCCTAAACTTCTGCTGGAACAAAGTGGTATTGGTGAAGAGGTGGAAATCGAAATTCAAGATTGTCACCTAATTATCCGTGCAGCCTCTAAATCGCGTAAGGGGTGGGATGAAGCATTTGCAAGAATGGCGAAGCAACACGACGATGCACTGCTTGATGATGGCGTAACTACAGAGTGGGAGCATCAAGAGTGGGAGTGGTAGTCAATCGATTTGATGTGTTTTTGGTTAACCTCGACCCAACGATTGGCAGTGAGATTCAGAAGACAAGACCTTGTGTAGTAATTTCACCAGATGAGATGAATAAATATATTGCCACGGTTATTGTTGCTCCAATGACAACTAAAGGACAGTCTTACCCAACTCGTGTTGCTTGTCAGTTTCAGGGTAAGAATGGGCAAATCGTTCTAGATCAAATTCGTACAGTTGACAAAACTCGATTAGTCAAAAAGCTAGGTCAGATTGACTCTGATGAACAAAAAGCAGTTTTAGATACCTTAGCTGAAATGTTTGCAGAATGATATACCTAATAATCTATACACCGGATGGTTATCAGATTCCACGGTAATGGTTGTATTAATTGTCTATGAATACGAATTATATAATATCCTTGGTTATCTTCAACATTTTATTTCCACCAGGTTGTAGTTCATACTCAACCTTTTCAATATCTACCTTGTAACCTTTTGAAGTGTAATATTTTACTATTTCATCTAAATGTTGTGAATGTTTCCACATTAAAGTTACGAGGGGAAATATTCTGACTTCTTTAGCAATACGCAGCATCTCACCTACTGAATTTAAGTGAAAATCGTAATCGAGATGATCTGAATATAAAAATAATAAATGTGAACAAAGAGCTATATCAAACTCTTGATTATCATAAACCAATTTTGGTAATTCACCGACTGCATACCTGTTGGTCTTTTTGCCAGTTTCATAATCAGACAGAAATTCTTGAATAACTTTCACTCGATTGTGTCGCAAATCATCTGGAGATTTATGATAGCTCCATACCCAATCATTCGATGTAGCCTTAACTTGGTTAATGATATTATCTACTACTTCATTAAATCTTTTCAATATTTCATCACTAGAAAATTGGTATAGTGGATCAACAGAGACTACATTTTTACCCTGACGTGTCAGTTCTGCATTAAAGCTTGCCGGGCCATCCCCAATCCCAATGATTCTTTTATTTAAATCTGCATTTGTTAAATTGAATATTTTTATATATTCATCCATTGACCTGCCAAAAGGAACTACTTTATCTAGAACCATTGCCATAGAATTTACCTCGTCAATAGACTGATTAAACAGGATGATAGCATCAAAATGTTGTATTCACTGCGATACGGCAATCATTCAGAAGCATGTCAAGTTCTTTTACAACTGCCAAGGGATTTCTACCTCTAAACACAGCAGCGATCGCAGCTTCATAAGGATTTCTACCTGTTCTTTTTACAGCATTTATTGCAGCTTGATTTGATAATCCTCGACCACTAACTAGCCATGCAGCTAACACATGTCCAGTACGTCCAATTCCACCAGAGCAATGGACAACGACTTTCTCATTTTCTTTATCTGCTTCTATTAAGAAAGGAAGTATTTGCTGTGTGAGGGTTTCTAAATCACATAGATGGAAATCTGCAATTGGTGCCCAACACACTAGTTGATTACCAAATTCCTGTTTGTAGGTGTCCAGAAGATTAGAGTAAGAAGCTAGCTGTTGATTAGGAAGAAGGCAGCAAACTCGCTTGATATCTTGACGCTTCATGAATTCTATCCAATCCTGAACCTTATTGTTAGTGTATCCAGGTCGCGCAGCACCAAATACTATTTGCTCATTCTCCCAAGCTGGGGCAAACTTACCCCAAGGCATCGACATCTTCGGGCTTAATATGTCGCTGGTCTGGGCGTGGATGAACTGTGATTCCGTGTGCGCCAGCTTTAATACAGGTCAAAGCCGCTTCAATCACACTCGGTCTACCAAAATTTCGAGCATTCCTGAGTAAAGCGACTTTGTTAAGGTTAACGCTGAGATTCGTCATATTACCTGTCCACCAAAAACTGTGTTATTGGCAAATAATAAATGGGCTAATCCGTAATTCAAAAATTACCAATTACGAATTATTCACTTTGCCTTGCCAAACAATTTCCTTAATTTTGATTTCTTTCGGAATCAATTTAATCTTGTAGAAGGTATCTGCAACCTCTTGTTGTTTCGTAATCACTTCATCTGTGAGCGGAAGTACATCATACTCACGCCGCTTTTCTGCGATTTCCAACACAGGAGCATCTATACCCAAAGCTGGAGAAAGAAATTTAGCAATTTCAGTAGGATTATTTTTTGCCCAGTCACTAACTTTCTTCACCTGATCGAGAACTATTTTCAAGGCATCTGGCTTGGCATCAACAAAAGATTTTGCAGCTAGATAATAACCACGATTGGGAGCTAATCCCGTCGCGTCTACTAAGGTACGTGCGCCTGTTGCTGCTTCTGCTGCGGCTAAGTACGGGTCCCAAATTGCCCAAGCATCAACGTTTTTTTGCTCAAATACAGCACGAGCATCGGCGGGAGTGAGAGTTATTCGTTGAATGTCACTGTACTGTACCCCTGCCTTTTCCAACGCTTTCACTAATAGGTAGTTAGCATTAGAACCTTTGGCAAAAGCCACTTTTTTACCCTTGAGTTCAGCCACACTTTTAATAGGTGAATCCTTGGGCACCAGAATAGCTTCAGCTTTGGGACTCCAAGGATCGTAGGCAACATAAACCAAAGGAATACCCCCAGCTTGAGCAAATATAGGTGGTGATTCTCCGGTATAGCCAAAATCAATACTGCCTGCATTCAATGCTTCTAAGAGTGGGGGGCCAGCTGGAAATTCTGACCAAGTAACGGAAGTTCCTGAAGCTGCGAAAGCTTTCTCTAATTCCCCCCTTGCCTTCAGCGCGTAGAGAACAGTTGACGCTTTCTGGTAGCCTATGCGAACTGTGATACTGCTAGCTGCTGGACTGGGGGCTTGGGTTGCCTGCGGTGTGCCAGAGTTGTTGCTTGCGCTTGAAGAACAAGCAGAGATAGCCAGAGTTAAGCTAAGTCCCACTGCAAACAATAGGGAAAAAGTGCGGATTCTTCGTTGTTGGAACATTTGGAGGAAGGCAAAAGCCATACTCAACAGTCGGGTTGGAAAGAACTTAGTCAACATCATTACTCTGCTTGAAAGGGGAAATTAATATCAGACTACAGCAAAACTCCGGTAAAACAACGGCAACTTTATAGATTTACCGTACTAATATAGAATGATAAAAAATATCACATAATAAAAGCTGAAATGCAAGTTTATTCGCTGAATACAAAATTTCCCTTAAAAGTCATAGCAACGTCAAATCTAAACTCAACGAAATTAGAAAGCACGCGATGACAGATAATATTCTTGAACAACAGATTGAGTACTATCGCGCTAGAGCCAACGAATATGATGAGTGGTTCTATAGGAAAGGACGCTACGATCGCGGTGCCCAAAACAACCAACGCTGGTTTAATGAAGTAGCTGTTATCAAAAATACATTACACCAAATTGGCGTGGTAGATGATATTTTAGAGTTAGCATGTGGAACAGGTATCTGGACGCAGGAGCTTTTAAATATCGGGAAAAAAATTACTGCGATCGATGCCTCTGAAGAAGTGATTACAATTAATCGCTCGAAGTTAAATTCACTGAGTGTTGAATATCACCTCATAGATTTATTTACATGGGAACCTGACACTGAATATAATTTAGTTTTCTTTGCCTTTTGGCTCTCTCATGTGCCGCCAAAATTACTCAATTCATTTTTGACAAAAGTCTATCAATCTGTTTGCCTTGGTGGACAAGTATTTATAATTGACTCTCGCTTTGAACCGACATCAACGGCTAAGAATCATATTCTTAAAGACGACGGAAACATATATAAAAGCCGAAAGTTAAATGATGGTCAAGAATTTCAGATTGTCAAAGTTTTTTATCAGCCTGATGAACTTCAAGATAAGCTAAAGCAAGTAGGTTTTCATGCTGAGGCGAACGTGACAGATAACTATTTTATCTATGCACATGGAGCAAAGGTTTAAATAATTGGTAATTTCTAATGGGCTACGCCACGCTACGTTTGTGGTGCGTCTTGTAGAGAAGACAGTAATTCGTATTGATTTTAAATACATATTATACGCTACTGGTTCAGTATCATCACGATTTTATGATAAAGACTCTGCGTTTTTACTGTTTGCGTAGTGGCAACCACAGGAGAAGTTCATATCTTAATACGCTTGGCTTAAAGTTTGATCCTCCCTAACCCCAGAGAAAACTTACCTTTATTTGGAAGTCCCTAATGAAGCCTGTCTTGAAAAATCCAGATTGGAGGAAACCTCCGCTCTGGTTTTTGCTTAACTCCGACTTCTCTGTGTGCCAAGCTTTGCCTTTCAGTTTTAATGCTCAATTCGCCACGGTTTTACGCAAAGTTGTACCAAGTACTGATGCTTCATCATGTATCTATATTAGTGATAGCTATACAGATGACTTTTATCGGACTAAAGGAGTAGAAATGAAATGTATTTTGATTGACAGCAAACAACGTTATCTAGAGCTAGGTGAACAGAGAGTTGAAGACCTTTTTAAAATTGAACATAAATTATTGATCAATCTTAGTTAACTATGGTTGCCGAAGTAAAAAAATAAAATCCACTAGCTGCCTAACAGACCGTTTGCAATGCAAATTCTTAAAGTACTAACCAGAGTCTACCTTAGTCCGATAGACTTGGATGAGGCGATCGCTTTCTATGAAAGCCTTTTTACAGAAAAATGTTGGTTGTGGTTTCAATATTCCGAAGCTGAGTTGGAACTCGCCGGTGTGGGTTCTATTCTTTTAATTGCTGGTTCGGCAGAAGCACTCTCTTCATTCAAGAGTACACATGCAACATTTCTCGTTGACTCACTCAATGATTTTCGAGAAGCACTTATTCAGCAGGGTGCAGTAATTCTGGCGGAACCTAACAAAGTTCCCACTGGAGTCAATATGCGAGCGATGCATCCTGATGGAACCATTATTGAGTATGTTGAGTTTGCTTGATTAATTTTCTGCCCAAAAAAGATATTGACATTAGACATCTCTAGAAATTAAATATGCTTTACCCAGAACCCTTGTAGAGAAGTAGCAGTGCTACGTCTCTACATTCTTTATCACAAGGTTTTACCACCATATCCACAGGCACTTTAACATATTTGCAGACATGAGCAAATTAGAAGATCAAGAAAATATCATTTTCAATTTGAACGATACGCTAATTCTCAAGCTGGCAGATGTAGAAGCAGGTTGATTGGTAACCTGTGACGAAGAAACGAAAAATATGGGGCTATTTTTTACATTTAATTATGTATGCTTACTTAATAATGAATTTTACATTACTTTTTGTAACAATTTTATCAATTCTAACTAAATATTTATCTGCTATGTAATAATTAAAGGTGAGAATTAATTCGGCGACCGCGTTTGTTTTTATTATTGACAGGCTTTTTCCTTTTGGTATTCACAGACTTTTCTCCGAAATCTAAAACTCTACACATCTATGATTTGGGAGACAATTTATGTCAGTTTATGTAGGCAATCTTTCTTACGAAGTTACAGAAGAAGGTTTGAATGGAGTGTTTGCAGAATATGGTTCTGTAAAGCGGGTTCAGCTACCGACCGACCGTGAGACAGGTCGTATGCGGGGCTTTGGTTTTGTGGAAATGGGCACAGATGCTGAAGAAACAGCTGCCATTGATGCTCTTGATGGTGCTGAGTGGATGGGACGTGACCTCAAAGTGAACAAGGCTAAACCCAGAGAAGACAGAGGTTCCTTTGGTGGTAATCGCGGAAACAATAGTTTCGGCAATCGTTACTAAGATTTAGAGATATAGCTCTTAAAGCTAATCTATAAGTTAAATTTAGTTGTGGCTCAGGCAGGAATGCTTGAGCCTTTTTGCAGCAAAACTTGCTTGATAAAAAGTTAGGCGATCGCAGCTTCACGAGTAGCAACTTTGCTAAACTGATTTACCGGACGAGGTAAACCGAGATTTTCGCGCAGGGTTCAAAATTTGACCATATAAAAAAATACTCAACTACTTCTTGTTACGAATTACTTACACAGGCTGTGGTTTGAGTAGATCTGTTTTGGTAACAAATTCACTGAATGTACTTGCAACCTGCTGCGGTAATGCAATGCCTGCGGCGGGCGTAGCCAACGCAGGAGTTTGCAGTGGTAAGCGAGGAAACAGCAATTCAGCGACTCGATAGGCTTCTTCGAGATGGGGATACCCTGAGAAAACGAAGGTATCAATTCCTAAATCGGTATATTCCAGCATTCGCGCTGCAACTGTCTGTGGATCTCCAACTAAGGCAGTACCAGCACCCCCACGCACTAAACCAACACCTGCCCATAAATTGGGGCTAATTTCTAAGTTTTGGCGATTACCCTTATGCAGTTGGGCCATGCGGCGTTGTCCTTCTGATTCAGATTGAGCAAACCGCCGATGTGTAGCTGCTATGGTTTCATCATCCACATACTGAATCAGTTCATTCGCTGCATCCCAAGCTTTTTGCGTAGTTTCACGTACTATAACGTGCATCCGAATTCCAAAGCGGACTGTTCTGCCTTGTTCTGCTGCTAATCGGCGTACCTTTGCAATCTTTTGAGCAACTTGATCTGGTGGTTCACCCCAAGTTAAATACACATCAATATGTTTGGCAGCAACTTGGAGTGCAGCATCTGAAGAACCACCAAAATATAAGGTAGGATAAGGTTTTTGTACGGGAGGAAATTGGAGTTTTGCCCCTTGAACTTTCAGATGACGACCACTATAGTTTACTTCTTCACCTTGCATGAGCGATCGCCAAATTGTCAAAAACTCATCTGTGAGTTCATAACGCTGATCGTGATCTAAGAAAATCCCATCTTTAGCAAGTTCTTTTGTATCGCCACCAGTGACAACATTTAGAATAATTCTACCATTAGAAATCTGGTCAAAAGTAGCAGCCATTCTAACTGCCAAGGAAGGCGACATAATTGCTGGACGGAAAGCTACGAGAAACCGCAAGCGTTCCGTAACTGAAATTAACGAAGTAGCTACAATCCAGGTATCCTGTTTTTGTCCAGTACCAATCAACATCCCGCCATAGCCCAATTTATCAACAGCTTGAGCTATTTGCTGCATATAGGGATAAGTGGCTGGTCGCCTCCCAATTGTAGTACCTAAATAGCGCTCATCTCCCTGTGTAGGCAAATACCAAAAAAGTTCCATGTTCCTATCTCCTGGCACTATTTCTGACTGATAGTTTCTGGTGTAATGGCTGCATATTGCTCGCTAGTCAGCATCGCTTCCTTGATACTAATTGGTTTAGGAATAACTTTTTCTTTGGCAAACAAATCAGCTATCTTCTGTTGATTTTCCATGATTTCTGGCGTAATTGGTCTTAAGCCATAAGTTCGCCTTTCAACCATTGTTGTTAAAATATTTTCATCAATTTTGAGGTGAGGAATAGTAAGTTTTACAACTTCTGATCGGTTTTTATCAGCCCATTGGCCTGTGTGATCTATCTCTTCAAGAACTAATCGCACTAATTTCGGATTTTCTGTGGCAAACTTTCGTGCCGCCATGTAATATCCACCCTGAGTAGAAATGCCACTAGCATCTCTTAAAACACGAGCATTTGCCTTTTTTTGGGCCACAGCTAAATAAGGGTCCCAAGTTACCCAGGCATCAATTTTTCCTTGAATAAAAGCATCACGGGCTTCTGAAGGTGGGAGACTGATGGCTTGAACATCACTATATTTCAAACCAACCTCTTCCAAAGCTTTTATTAGTAAGTAATGGGAAGCAGAACCCTTTTGAAAAACTACTTTTTTACCTTTGAGGTCGGCTAAGGTGCGAATTGGTGAATTATTTTGGACTATAATCCCACTTCCTTTACCAGTGCTGGGTTTATTACTAGCAACATAAACTAAAGATGTCCCAGCCGCTTGGGCAAATATCGGGGGAGTTTCACCTACAGAACCAATATCAACCCTACCTACATTCATTGCTTCCATCAATTGTGGCCCTGCGGCAAATTGCGCCCATTCGACGGAAACACCTAAAGGCTGTAAACGTTTTTCTATCAATCCTTTAAGTCTGAAAATATCCCCAGAACTTTGATATCCCATTCGGACAACTTTAGTTTTGAACCCAGTAGTTTGATTTTCTGAGTTTGCGGTTTGAACTGAGCAACTAATTAAGGTTGTTGAGATTGTTAATAATCCAGGTAATAGAAATAGTGAAAAACGTTGGAAAATGTTAACTCGTGGCTGTTTGAAGATGGTAATCATGAACGTGATACGTTATTTTTATTTGCTTTTGATTGACTATTTGACTAATATGTGCAGATATTCAGTCATGGGAGCGTACAGTTGTATGCCCCTACAGCGAGCGTATTGCTCCTAATCCAAAGACTTAAACTTTTTGAAACTGAAGGTTCTTTTGGAAAAGTTCTTGAACGTTTTTCCAAGCATCAGCAGCAGCTTCGGGATTGTAACTAGCGCGATGGTTGCAGAAAAAGCCGTGTTCTGCACCAGGATAGCGGAAGATAGCATGAGGAATATGATGTTTCTTCAGTTCCGCCTCGATCTGCTCTGTTTGCTCCAAGGGGATTCCTTTATCTTCAAGACCAAAGAATGCGTAAATGGGGCCTTTAATATCAGCAGTACGGGTGATCGTTGGTTCTCCACCGCCGGGAGTTGAATTAGGAATACCGCCACCATAGAAGGAAGCTGTAACTTTAATATCTGGTAACGTGGCAGCTAGGTAAACGACGTGACCACCAAAACAGAAACCAATAGAGCCAATCGCATCTCCTTGCACATTTGGTAAGGTTCTTAGATAGGCGATCGCAGCTTTAATATCACTCAATATTTCATCTGCTGTTGTCTGCTCCTTATACCCTCTTCCTTGCTGGACATCTTCAGGGGTGTATCCACCCTCGAAACCGGGAGCGGTGCGTTGAAATAAAGTCGGTGCGATCGCAACATAACCTATGATGGCAAATTTCTCAGCAACTTCCCGAATGTGAATATTGACGCCAAAGATTTCCTGAATCACGATAACAGCTGGGAATGTTCCTTTTTGTGCTGGTTCCGCTAAGTAAGCATCAATTTGCAAATCACCGTTAGGGACTTTAACTTGAGCGGTACGAATTTCTGTGTTTGTCATCTTAGGGATTAGCCTGTAATTGCTTTCAGGACGAAATGTTTTATGGTAAGTTTTGTACAATATTACTTAAACTTTACCGATTTACCGTAGTTTAAAAGTAGTATTTCATAAACAATGGGCAAAGGCAAGTCCTTTGATTTAGAGATGTAGATGAATATAAGACCATATCAAGAATCTGATGCTGAATCAGTCAGCGCTCTGTGGGATGAGGTGTTTCCTAATAACCCATCGCACAGCAGCCCAAAATTGGTCATCAGTCAGAAGCTTGCTGTACAGCCTGAGTTGTTTTTCGTTACGGAGATTAACTCTGCAATTGTAGGCACTATCATTGCTGGATATGACGGGCATCGCGGTTGGCTATACACAGTTGCGATCAGTCCTGACTATCAACGCCAGGGTATTGGTAGCAAGCTAGTGCGGCACGCAGAGAGGGTATTGATAGGGATGGGATGCCTCAAAATCAATCTCCAAGTTCGTGTCTCTAACGCAGAAGTAGTTGAGTTTTATAGAAACCTTGGCTATCTCGTCGAAGAACGCATCAGTATGGGAAAGCTTGTCACATAAATAATTGTAGCATTGCCAAATTTAACCCAAACTAGGAGAAAATTTATGAAGCTCACAGCAGTTCATCATATTCAAGTAACCTATCCTTTAGAAGTTGAGGATGCAATGCTGTTTTTCTATAGTAAAGTTTTGGGATTGACTGAAATTTCCAGACCAGAGGTAATCAAAAACGATTCAGGAGCCTGGTACAAGTTGGGAGATATTGAGTTGCACATTAGTACAGAGAAAAACACCAATAACCAAGCATCTAGACGACATTATTGTTTTCAAGTCGATAACTTGAACGCCTTTGAGCAACACCTAAAAGGACATGGGGTAGAAATTATTCCCGATCAACGACCAATTCCAGGATGTATAAGGTTTTTCCTGCGCGATCCCGGTGGGAATCGTATAGAAATCGCAGAATTCGTCAAGAGTACTTTTGTCCAGCTACAAACAGAGGAGTTGCTATTAGAAAGACATTCAGTAACGTTGTCTTAAATACCAAGATAATTAGAAGTTGTACGCCAGTTATTACCCTGCTTTAAAGTTTCTGGCGTGCCTCTAAAAAAGCTTGATTTTCTGGTAGTACAGCACGGCGTAAATAAACCACCCATTCCAAATCAACGAAAAACGAAACTCTTACGTTATATTCATTTTGACTTTTGACTTCCGCTTTGCGGTACTAGTCTACGTAGGCGAATTAATTATGTGGATTGAACGTGCAACTGCTGAACACCAAAGAACCTTTAATAATTGGGGTAAATTTGACCGCTTAGAGACAAAAACATGCCGTCCTATTATTGATGGACAAAGAATTACCATAAGTGATAAAGCAACAGTTTTTGCTTTCCTCATAGATGGATTAGAAGAACCTGTAGGAAGATTCAGATATTTTGATATTAACCCACGAAATCGTTCGGCAGAATTTGGATATACCATCAATCCAAAATGGCGAAAACAGGGTTTAGGAACGAAAATGTTGATTAATGCTATCGATTACCTGTTTACAACAACAGAACTCAATAAATTATATTGTCAGACTACTGCTTTCAATATTGGCTCAGTTAAACTACTTGAAAAGCTCAGTTTTCATAGAGATGGAATTTTAAGAGAACATCACGAGTTAGACGGTAAACTATGGGATGATTATATTTACAGCATCTTACGGAGTTAGTGGAAAATTAGCAAACTTTTTTTTCAATAATTAACTGTTCAATTAATCTGATAAAGTGATACTATAGCAATTAAAGTTAGTTTTTTAACTGATTGTGTGTATGCAGGTAGAAACGTGATTAATCGCGTACTGGGAAATAATAAATCAGCATTTTCGAGTTGTATATATTTTTTTTGAAAAATAAAATAGCAATCCTATACTTCTTTGTAAATCTCACACCAAAGGTAGAAGTATTTTTGGAGTGGGTACACACATCTATATATAAATAAATAGTCAGATTAATTCAGAGGAAAATAACTTATGTCTGATTTAATTAACAAACAAATTATCCTTAAAAGTCGTCCAGTTGGCGAACCAAAGGAGAGTGATTTTGCTTTAGTAGAAACACCAATTCCCGAACCGGGTGAAGGCGAAATTCTTAGCTGCACCATTTATCTATCTCTCGACCCTTACATGCGTGGTCGAATTAGTGCAGGCGAGTCTTATGCTGCATCAGTAGAGTTGGATTCAGTTATTGTGGGTGGTACAGTCAGCCAAGTAATTAAATCAAATCATCCTCAATTTCAAGTTGGGGATTTTGTTCTTAGCAATAACGGTTGGCAAACTTATGCTGTATCTAAGGGTGAGACACTGCGTAAACTTGATCCTACTCAAGCACCTTTATCGTATAGTCTAGGTGTATTGGGTATGCCAGGTCTCACTGCTTATGCTGCTCTACTTGATATTGGTCAACCAAAAGAAGGTGAAACTGTTGTGGTTTCAGCCGCTTCTGGTGCAGTCGGTGCAGTAGTAGGTCAAATTGCCAAAATTAAAGGTGCGCGAGTCGTGGGAATTGTCGGGAGTGACGATAAGCGAGATTATATAGTTAAGGAATTAGGTTTTAATGTTGGCATTAACCGCAAAACTCAAGAACTTGATTCAGCGCTCAAAGAAGCTGCTCCTAATGGCATTGATGTTTACTATGACAATACAGCAGGTGTAATTCTAGAAGCTGTGTTGCAGCAGATCAACCTTGGAGCGAGAATTCCATTAGTAGGTTTGATTTCGGAGTATAACGCTACATCTACTCCATCAGGGCCTAATTTAATGCCGCTACTAATCAAACGGGCTTTAATCAAAGGTTTCTTAGTTAGCGATTATCAACATCGATTTAATGATTTTTTGCGTGATGTTTCTGGATGGTTACAGTCTGGTCAACTTAAGTATAAAGAAGATGTAGTTGTTGGTTTAGAGAACGCTCCTCGTGCATTCATCGGTTTACTTCGAGGTGATAATTTTGGCAAGCTGATTATTAAGGTTAATGACGATCCAACAGCAGGTTGATCGGCTATTAAGCTAGGTGTGTGCTACGTTGACGTAAATCATATCATGTCAGCTTGATTGCTAACCCGAAGAACCCCAGCCCGCCAAAGCTACGCTTGGGAGCAACGCGAAAAAGTGAGATCATGGTGAAAAGAGCAGGGGAGGCAGGGGGAGCAGAGGGAGCAGGGGGAGTGAAGAGAAAACTTTAGTATTTTTTACGACCGTTATAGCTCTAAATACACTTATTTCTTTCTCTTACCCTGCGTGCACAGTTTTTCTGGCTACAAAACTGAATATGAAGCAATACGGTTCAGTTAAGCCAGAAAAATAAATTTGCGTAGGTTGGGTTGAGGAACGAAACCCAACATTTTCGGGCATTTGTTGGGTTGAACGAAGTGAAACCCAACCTACAATTATCCTTAACTGAACCGTATTGGAATATGAAGGGGATATTCCTAACGAACTTGTGACTCGTGACTACAACCGTTTTACTCTAGCTTTGGGTAAACTCAAAATTCCTGATGAAGCTTTACGTCCTGGTGTCAACGTTGATATTGAAGTCGTAGCAACTCGTTCTTTGGGAATACGTTCTGCGAAGCAAACTATTAGCTGGCAGGGTGCAATCCGCAAGCCTAGATAAAATTTAGGAAGATTTTTTCCCATCTGAAACCATTTGCGAGAGAATATAGGCTGCGAAATCTAGTAATTGATCCAGCAAAAAGCCAATGATACCGATGTAGAGGATCTCCTGGATTATGTAATCAGCATTGCCAGCTTTATAAGCATCCCAGAGGGTAAAGCCAAGTCCTCTTGGGCCGATTAGCATTTCTGTAGCAATAACTATAAACCAGGCTACCCAAATACTAACTTTCAAGGCGTGAAATAGATGAAATATAGCTACTCGAAAGTTATTATTCTGCCTATGAAAATGCCGCATTCCTATTGCCGTATTAATAATCATCGTCCAGAGAGTTCCCAAAAAAACTACTATAATAGCAGCCGATTCACTCTCTTGAAACGCTATTAGGCTAAGAGGTAGCAAAGCTATAGGCGGGATACTATGTGGTATTTGGAATATTAGCCTAAATAGCTGATAAATCATGCTATTTAGACCTATGAAATATCCAATAAAGCTACCCAAGACAACGGCTGGAATGTAACCGACAAATAACCGTTGTAGGCTAGCTAAAATGTCTAAAAACATATTATTCTCTCTGCCTCAGTTCTCATAGAAAAGATTTGGGAAATACTGTGGCAACAACACAAAATAGGCATAAAAAAGTGTATTTTATTACACGTCATCTTTGAATACCGTAAAATTCTTGATATTTTTTCCTCCTTGATGGCTAATCAAAAACTTAAGTATTCTTACGATGTGCTAGTAGTACTACAAAGAAGATGTAAAACTTGGCTTTACTAAACCTTATCAGAAAAATAAATCCTGATTAGTAAATTAAATACAATTTCCAGAATTTACTTGCTTGATAATTGTACTAATACAAATTATTAATGAAGCTGCACAAAATCAAGCTTGGTCAGACTTGGGGCTTGAGCAAATTGTTCGGGAGCAATCAGCATCAGTGTGGGTAGTCCACTACCTTTTCTTTCTGACGGTACAGGACAAATAATTAGAAATGGTGCAAATTAAGAGTAATGTAAATATCAGAAATTATGGACGCTGCTAAACGCCTTGCTACTCTCAATCGCATCCGCAAACTCAGTCGTCTGATGGATACATCTATACGCATCCCTCTAACAGGTTTTCGCATTGGAATAGACCCAATTATTGGTTTGGTTCCAGGTGCTGGTGATTTAATCAGTACAGCATTTTCAGCTTACATCATATTTTTAGCTACCCGTTTTGGCATCCCACGTCAAGATTTAGCCAAAATGATTTTTAATGTTGGTTTAGAAGCAGTCGTTGGTACTGTGCCTTTAGTGGGTGATTTATTTGATGCTTTCTATAAGTCTAATATTCGCAATTTGGCTATTTTGGAGCAACACTTAACAGTAGTTGAACCAAAACTCAAAGAAGTCTCTGATGAACTTTACTCTGATAAGTTCAGGCAAGTTTAAGTTAGTTGTCATAGCATTACTAATCTTGTCACTGCCTTCTGGCTTTTTCAATCTTTGGAAGTCCCATGATTCAGCAACGCCCAAAAAATAAATTATCCCAAATTAATTTATACGTTTGTAGGAGCGCACTGTGCGCCCCTACGTTCGGGGAATGCGCCGCAGGTTTTACTGGAAGTCCCTAAAGTTAAGAATTAACGGCAAAATCAGCATTTCTCGTTTGATAAAGAGTTTTTGGTACATACCTTACCCCAAATAATGCTGTGAGCAAGCTGTTGGGTGGGCATGATATCTCTTGGACTAATGACTAATGACTGTATATTTACGATTATTTTCCTAAATTCCGCTTCATTTGTTCTAACTCATCCTGAGTCTCCCAGCTACGGAACTTCTCTTCTAAGTCATCAAAGCCACTAGAATAACTACTAGTTTTATTCGACCAGCCGCTAGTTTCAAAACGCTGCTGGGTTTGCGCTTTAGCACGGGCTGTCTGTGCTTCGGCTGCTTTAGCTTGCACTTCCTGTCGCCGTTGCTGAATTTTTCGCAGTAGTTCCTGAGATTGGTTAATGCGTTCTTTCAGCCCTTGCATGTGTCCCCAGCGCTGATTTCCTTCGCGCAACAGGGCTGCTTCTCGTTCACCAGCCGCACTTGCCAAATCTTCTCTGTCGGCGTTTTTGGCTTTTTGAATACGGATATGCCAACGCTGAATTTCTTGAGCAGTGGACAGAATTTCTTCTTGCGATCGCTTCTCTTGTACTTGTAAATCTGCGATCAGCTTTAATGTGCCTTCTTCTTGCTCACGCAGCTGTTCTAGCAGCGCCTCTAACTCCAAATGTGGATTGTTACGTAAGAATTCTTCTAAACGGTTTTCTAGAAACCGACTCAAATCATCAAATAATCCCACTGCTAGAACTCCAGAGATTGGGTGCGTGACTATTTTATTGTAGTAGTCAGGTGAACTTCTGAGTGTTAGTTAGATTTAAAAATTGGGAAGAATGTATTTGGTAATACGCAAGCAACGCTAACCTACAAGATAAGGCTTTAATCAGTATGAGTTCTGATTTTCAACCGCCATCTAAGAGTTTGTCCATACTAGCTTCTGTCGGAGGAATAGTTACCGGGCTAATAGCGATCGCAATTTTAAATCTTTGGTCTAAGCAAGTTCCCAAAACTTCTATAGAAAAACCTGAAATATCAACATCCCAAACTGCTGCACGACAATCGGTACAACTGGAGAAATCCCAACGCCCTGTTGCTGGTGCTAAAGAACCTGAAATAGTTGCTAGTCTTGATGCGAAATCCGTAGTTTTACCAGGTCAGCCCATTCCTAAGAACCAACTAACTGTATCAATAATTCCATACATTGCTCCTAGCGTTGGAAAACTGACCCTAGAGGAAACGACAACTGCCCGTCAGGCTTGGTCATACTTCCAGCGCAACTGGAACGATGAAACTGGCTTAGTCAATTCCGTTGATGGCTTTGCCTCTGTCAGTATGTGGGATCAGACAGCAGCGATCGCAGCTTTAGTAAGTGCTAGAGAACTCAATATCGTGCCTGCGGCTGAATTTGATGCCAAAATGAGCAAAATGTTGAAAACACTGGCATCTATACCTTTATACAAAGGGGAGCTACCCAACAAAGTCTACAATGCAAAAACCCTCGTACCCGTTAATTATGGTCAACTAGAAAAACGCGAAGAAATTGGTTGGTCAGCCATAGATTTAGGGCGGATGGCAATCTGGCTGAAGATTGTTGGGGCAAAGTATCCAGAAATGCGCCTAGAAACAGAAGCAATTTGGCAAAGTTGGCAAGTCAAGCGTCTGACCAAAAATGGACAAATGTACGGTACTGCCGTTATCAAAGGCAAAGAACAGTACAACCAAGAAGGTCGCTTGGGCTATGAGAATTATGCTGCCTACGGTTTAAAGCTTTGGGGCTTGGATGTTACACAAGCATTGGATTATCAATCCCATACTGCCTTTGTTGATCTTTACGGACAGGGAGTTCCTTACGATCGCCGTGACTTTAAAAACTCTGGAGCCAATAACTACGTTCTTAGCGAACCCTATATTTTAGATGGCATCGAAACTGGATTTCAAGCTTTGCCTAAAGTATACGCTGATCGCATTTTAGCTGCTCAAGCAGCGCGTTATGAAGCGACAAAACAATTAACTGCTGTCACCGAAGATAACTTAGATCGCCCCCCATACTTTGTTTACAGCAGCTTGTTTGTCAACGGAGAACCTTGGGCAACCATCGCAGATACCAGAGAAAAACACAACGATTTGCGGTTTCTCAGTGCCAAAGCTGCGATCGGCTGGCATGTCCTTTACAATACTACTTATACTAGCCAGCTATTTGATTTCGTCCAAGCTAACCTTAAATCTAAAGATGGCTGGTATAACGGTTTTTATGAGTCTCTGCGTCAGCCAAATAAAACTCTCACCGCCAATAATAATGGCGTGATTTTAGAAAGCTTGCTGTATAAAAAGGTAGGAAAACCGCTCACAGTTTGGGCAGGAGTCAGGAGCCAGAAGTCAACCAAAAGGGCTATCAGAACACCGCAAGTTACAGCTAAGATTCTCAGATAGTAAAAAAACAGGCGTTCCATATCGGAAGAACTATACCTATATAAATTTATTCATCACTCGATTCAGCAACGCTACCCTATGGCAAAAATCTTTGAACGGATATTGAAACATCCGCAAACGCTAATGGTGTAACTGTTCCTTGCTTAATAATATATTCTTCAATATACTTACCATTTTGAGGGTTTCTGAACACAATCATCTGTTTAGCAGATAAACTTAAAACCCAATATTCTTGAATTTCAGCCGTCGCATAAATCGCAGCCTTGATCTCCAAGTCCTTGTTTAAACTTGTGTTGGCAACTTCTACAATCCAGAAGATATCTTTAGGAGCAGGATGGCCATCGTTGTAGGATGATTCTGGAAGTCGAACAATTGCAATATCAGGTTCGGGTTCCGAGTCGGATAGTGTAACGGGCCCATTGAAGCGGACATCAGCTTTACCTGATAGCAATTCTTCTAAGTATTTTACACTTCGTTTTGCTGTGGTGTAGTGAATTGGGGTTTCTGGACTCATCTCAACAATTTCGCCTGCTAGCAATTCCAGATGACGACCACGCAGAATGCCCGCCTCAACCATGCGGTGATAGTCGTCTACAGACCATTTAGCCAGGGTTTTCATAGCAGAACTGTTCACATTCTTGTGATAGACCTAGTTCAATTTTAAAAGTTGCTGGTCTGTTTTTAGCAAGCCTCGCATCCGTCTAATCGCGCTAAAGCGCTCCGGCTCAGAAATTGGCGTGTCTTGCAAAGACTCAATGATAGCGCTCACCAGTGCAAGGCGATCGCTATTTTAATAACCTCTAAAGGATTTCCAACAACCTTGTAGGATATTGTTTATGTCAAAGTCTCTAAGTCTTTAAATGAGTATGACAAGAGGGGGCATTTAACCCCCTGACTTGTTTTGCAATTAAGAATCACCTCCACACCAGAATGGTTGGTGGGAGTACTTTTACTGACATCTAGATGGAACAGCAAAAATTATACCAAAATATGCTCATCCTTTAGTCCTATCTGTCAGGAAATGAGGATAACAGGTTTGTGAGATTTAGCGGGATATTGAGTCAATAGTTACTGTGATTTTGACCCACTGCCAACTGTTTTTGTTGAGTCTGCTGTTTCCATCTTAGAGTTTTCAGCATTGTCAACCTCAAGAGTTCGGAGCAATTCTCTAATTACATCTGTTGCTGGTCTTCCTGTCGAAGCACAGTAGGATTGAAGTTTATTCATTTCCTCGGTTGTGAGATTTACTGTCAGTCGTTTAACAGCCCATTTTTTATTCATGATCCTCTTTTGTCTTTAATATGTTCCTTTTTGCCGAAATCACCAAGTCATCACTATTACTCCCCTAGTGCATAACCTACACCACAGAGTGTATGAATACACGCTTTTCCTTATTGTCTTTCAATTTTAGTCGCAGATAACCAATATAAACGTCAAAATCATTAGAATCACCTATGAAAACATAACCTCAAACTTTATCTCTTATTTTGGTTTCTAGTAGACACTTGAGGCAGATGTGAGAGAAAATATTCTAATAAGTCAAACTTTTGTTTAGTGTCAGACTGCGATCGCTTGTAGTTATCTTAGCCTATACCTGCGAAGATGTAGCAGGTGGCGGGATAATCTCAAGACCATATTTTGAAGCAGCAGCCAGCGCTTTTTCCATGTCTGCGGGACTAACGCTAGTACTTGCGTTCTCTCACAGACTAGCACTCCTACTTCCCAAGTCCATTTCTTGCTTCACGCTTGGCAAACTTAATTGAAGATTACAAAGCGTTTATCAAGTCGATAGTCTTCTGTAAGTTAAATACACTATAGGAATCGTATTCGATTTTTGAAATTATCTACGTGGGCGGGGAGTGGGGAGTAGGGAGTAGGGAATAAGGCTTTTCGATCTGTACTGAGCTTTTTCAGAAATCAAACATTAGTCCTATAGCAACCTAAATGTTGTACTTATTTCATTGATTTAAATTTTTAATATTTAGTTGTGGAAATTGTTGCGTTCTTAATATCATCTATCAATTCATCAATCCTTGCTTGAGTCGTATTCCAAGAACACATAAAACGTATTCCTCCCACACCAATAAATGTATAAAACTCCCAGTTCTTTGCTTTTAAGGCATGAATAACGTGCTCAGGTAGTTTAACAAAGACGGCGTTGGCTTCTCTAGGAAACATCAAGTCAACATTTTCTATATTTAATAGTTGATTTTCTAAGTATTCAGCACATTGATTAGCATGTCTGGCATTTTTTAGCCAAGCACCAGTTTCTAATAAACCCAACCAGGGAGCAGAGATAAAGCGCATTTTCGAGGCTAGCTGACCTGCTTGCTTGCATCGGTAATCAAAATCTTCTGCTAACTCTTTGTTAAAGAACAGAATGGCTTCACCTAATGCCATTCCATTCTTTGTACCACAAAAGCACAACACATCCACTCCACTTTTCCAAGTAATTTCAGCAGGGCTTTTATTCATAGCGGCAACTGCATTTGCAAAACGAGCGCCATCCATGTGGATTTTTAAGTTATACTTTTTCGCAACTTCTTTAATTTTCAGAAGTTCTTCAATAGGATATAAAGTCCCTAATTCAGTTGATTGGGTGATGCTAATAACTTTAGGCTTGGGATAATGAATGTCAGTACGTTTAGTGACAACTGCCTCTATAGCCTCTGATGTTAACTTGCCGTTTTTACCTTGAGCAAGTAACAATTTCGAGCCATTAGATGCAAATTCAGGTGCGCCACATTCATCTGTTTCTATGTGAGATGTTTCATGACAAATGACGCTATGATATGACTGACAAAGGGCTGCTAAAGATAAAGAATTTGCAGCTGTACCATTAAAGGTAAAAAATACTTCACAATCAATTTCAAAGAGTTCCCGAAAATAATCTGTGGCTTTTTGAGTCCATTCATCATTTCCATAGGCTGGAACACTACCTTGATTTGCCCTAATCATATATTCCAGGGCTTCTGGACAAATCCCTGAGGAATTATCACTTGCAAACTGTTCTAATTGGCTACTCATAATGTCTAATTAAATTTTTATCAGTAATTCTTATAATGTTAGTAAATAATTTTGATATTTGGCAACTCCAAAATTCACAGGAATGCTATTAACCTCTCAAATTATAACAATTTTTATTTGAATAGGTATTGGTTAGATACACGGCATTGTCCTCTCCCTACGAGTATGTGTGTTCATCTGTGGTTAATTATTTTTTCTGTACTTTACCTATGCGGTAACTGCTATATCTAATAATTCTGCCAATTACAAGAACTTAAAATGGTAGGGCTATTTAATTCGTATCTATCCCGCCTCAGAATGAATTCTGAGTCTAATAGTGAAAGTTGTCTAAAAACGAATGTGAAAAGGTTAAAGTCTGTTAAAACTGACTTTAGCTAGCTAAAAGAGAGTAACTTTAGTTTTGAACGGTCTATATCTAAAATGAAATAACCCTACTGAATCATTCGTGAACAAAAATTTCCAACTTACTTATTTAAAAATTTGTGAATGTGAATCTTTTGATTTTCACAACTTAAATATAATTGCTATCTCTTGCGTCTACCTGTTAATTATTTTTTGTTGTTGTAGCTTTAATCTGAGTATTTATAACAACAATCAGCATATTTATACTAAGTGGTTTATATTATTGTATAACTTTGCTAATGTCCATAAAAAACCGGAGTCTTAGTTCTCCGTTACTGATACGTTAAATTACTATGGTGTCTTTGTGAGGCTTGCGTTGAGGGGATTGTGAGACGTTAAAAATTGCAATTAACTAAGTATTATGCTAAAAAATAAATTTTGCTAATTAAAATGCTAATCATATACTTATAATGTACCATACAATGCCCGACTAATTACTATGACATCACTATTGGGCTATTTGTCCTTTGTCCTTTGCTAATGACCAATGACAAATGACCAATGACCAATGACTAATGACTAATAACTAATGACTGAACCATTGATTGAACTGAAAGGTGTTTCTAAGTCCTTTGGTAGCCATAAAGTTCTAGATAATGTAGACTTGACCATTTACCGGGGAGAAGCACTAGGGATTATTGGCCCATCAGGGACTGGTAAATCAACAATTTTACGGGTAATAGCGGGGTTACTTAGTCCTGATGAAGGAGAAATTTATGTGCAAGGAGTGCGGCGAGACGGTTTGATTGAGGATGGTAGCCAGCAGGTTGGCATTGGCATGGTGTTTCAGCAGGCGGCGCTATTTGATTCGCTGACGGTGGAGGAGAATGTGGGATTTTTACTTTATCAAAATTCAAAGCTACCGCGATCGCGCATCCAAGATTTGGTAAAAGAAAAATTAGACATGGTAGGTTTGCCAGAAATAAGAAATCTCTACCCAGCCGAACTTTCGGGGGGAATGCGAAAACGGGTAAGTTTTGCCCGTGCGATTATGTCTAATCCTGATGATCCCACAGAAGGGCCAGATGTTCTACTATACGATGAACCAACAGCCGGACTTGATCCCATTGCCTCAACAGTAATCGAAGATTTAATCCGCTATTTGCAATGTTTAAATGGAGTTTGTAGTACTTATGCTGTTGTTACCCACCAAGACAGTACTATGCGCCGTACAGCTGATAGACTTATATTTCTCTATGAAGGTAGAGTGCAGTGGCAGGGTACAGTTAGTGAAACATACAACACAGAAAATCCTTTAATCAAACAATTTCTTAGTGGAAGTGTGCAAGGGCCGATTCAAGTCGTCGGTTAGAAAGTGAGGAGTTAAGAATCAGGAGCGACTAAATTCAACTCCTAACTCTCAACTGCTAACTCATAACTAATTATTGGGTGGAGAAAAAAAATGCGAGGTCTTATGACAAGCCTCTTCTCTTCGAGAAGCTTTGCCAACGCGTCTGGGCGAACATTTAGAGAAGGCTCTGTGGGATTGTTACTCCTGCTAGGATTAGGGGTATTTGGGTTACTCTTTCTGTGGTTAAATAGATTCACTCCTGCTGGGCAGTCATACAAAGTTATTGTGGAATTTGCTAACGCTGGCGGAATGCAAAAGGGAGCAACAGTTCGCTATCGAGGCGTTAAAGTAGGAACTATTTCCCAGGTTCGGCCAGGGCCAAATGCCGTTGATGTAGAAATTGAAATTGCCCAAACTAACCTAACTCTCCCCCGGAATGTAGTCGTAGAAGCTAATCAAAGCGGATTAATTAGCGAAAGTATCATCGACATCACACCAAAAGCAACCTTACCTACTGGGGTTGTGATTGCTAAACCCCTAGATAAAAATTGTGATCCCACCCTGATAATTTGTAATGGCTCTCGGTTAAAAGGTCAGATTGGCATCAGTGTTGATGAACTAATTCGCAGTTCAAGTGAGCTAGCCTCTGCATACACTGACCCAAAATTTTATAGAAATGTCAATAGGGTTCTAGAAACTACCACAGGCGCAGCAACCAGTTTTACTGGGCTAAGTCAAGATTTACAAGGTTTGACCAAAAGCTTGCGACAACAACTTAATACCTTTTCAGCCACTGCTAATTCAGTGCAACGAGCGACAAACCAACTTAGTGCATCATCGAGTCAAACAATAAATAAATTCGGTGCAACTGCAACTCAAGCAAATCGTTTGCTGAACAATCTGGATAATTTATTGACAACAAATCGTTCTTCGCTGCTTGGCGCTTTGAACAATATCACCGAAACCAGCAACCAACTGCGTGTTACAGTCAGTAGCCTATCACCAACTGTAAATCGATTCACTCAAGGACAATTAATCAACAATTTAGAAACTCTTTCAGCAAATGCAGCGCAAGCCTCAGCTAATTTACGTGATGCTTCAAAAACTTTAAATGATCCAAAGAATGCGGTGCTGCTACAACAAACTTTAGATTCAGCACGAGTAACCTTTGAAAATAGCCAAAAAATTACATCTGATTTGGATGAGTTGACAGGTGATCCTACTTTCCGACAAAATTTGCGGCAATTGGTGAATGGTCTAAGTAGTTTGGTATCTTCTACACAACAGATGCAGCAACAGGTGCAAGTTGCTACTACTCTAGATTCGGTAAAAACTGTTGTGAGCAAACCAAATAATCTAATTCCTACCCCAGCACCAACTCAAGAGGCGATGTCTAATGATAAGTCCCTACCCGTCTACGTAATTAATCCCCCACCTGCTAATTTTGGAAGTACTAACATCAACCCTGAACCAACCCCAACCCCCAGTCCGTCTCTCTCTAACTCATCCCAAGAAGACCTGTTGAAGCAGCTGCGGGAGTATGGTAAGCAACGGGAGCAACTGGAGACGGGAAAATAAGCAATACAGCTTGACCGAATTTTAGATTTTAAATTTTGGATAAATAGATACCCTAAACTCGTTACTGGAAATACCGCTCTCGACGATCGCAGCGACTTGGCTTATCAGTTCAGCAATGTGAGCTTGAACTACTCCTCGCGCCTCTTGAGCGATCGCAGAATAGGTTGCAAACACCTCTGGCTCGTTCAGGACTTTTTGACGTTTCAGAGCCATGAGTTCCTCAAACCATCGGCGCATGATCTGCGCGATCGCCTGTTGTTATTTTTTAGTCAGATCAGGGAATTCTATTAATACGATTCAGTAATTCGTACAGCATTGGCCAGAGAAAGACTTTCCATAGGGTAGCAACTGGTATTGCTTGTTGTAGGTTTATTTGAACTGTGTTGTAAAAATATTTTGAGTTTTGAGGATCGGCTGATGGATAAATCAATTATTCAGTTGGTTGACGAATTACCAACTGACAATATCACTGTCAAAGTTTTAAAAGCTCTTGATTATGTAGTACCAGGTGAGTGGAGCAATTTGACGGGATTTGAGAATAATATTCGCAGCATTACTGGAGTTAGCGATGCTAAGGTAATTCAAAAAATCCGCGATCGCGCTGTTGTTTTATACGAAGATCCTCAACAAGGCTACCAGTTCGCAATCAACCTTTATCAAACAATTGATAAGGCAGACACAGCTATGGCAACGGCGGCTTTAGCGAATAAAGTTAGTGAAAAAATCGGCTTTCTCTCTTTTTTAGGCAAAATTACTCCGAAAGCTGACGTAACTCAATCCATTGACTTACTACTGAAAATCACCGTTGAAATCATCGCCTTTTGCAAACTAAATGGCATTCCTCAACCTAATCCCCAAGAGTTTGCTAATTCTCTCGCTAATAATTATCAAAATGCATCCCTAATGCGGATGGTAGCTCTAGTTTGTCTAGATGGAATTCTACCACTAGGCCCCGATTTTTTGGACAAAATTCACGGAGTTATTAGTGGTACTGATACTAGCGCAATAACTCAAAATCCGGTTTTCTTAGCTATCAATAACTTTCTACCAGGTAGTAACCCCTCTGATAAAGTTGGTTTTATCAGTCAAGGTTTCAACTCTGTGCAAGGTTGGATGAATAACTTAGTATCCAAAACAGGCATAACCCCGCAATCAATTTCTAGTCATTTGGGTAATTTTATTCAAATTGCTGATGATAATTTAGATTTGGTAGCAGCATTCCTAGATCAAACTACCAATTACTACGAACATACGGGAATTCAAACTGTCGCTCGCAGCTTGATTTTGCAAGCCTATACTTTAGTAAAAGAGGAAATTAAACAAGAGGAACAAAAGCCTATCCAAGATGTTTCATCTGTTGTTAAGTCAGATAAAAATCAGTATGAACTTAGCAAAACAGTAGAAGTCTGGGATAATGAGGAAGAAGATTGGTATCAGGGAACAATTGAGAAAATCCAAGATGACCAATTCTTTATTTATTACCTTGGTTACGGTTCATCTCATAACGAGTGGGTGGGCGAAGATGACATTCGGACTCGCGATCTTCGCTCCTCTGATGACAATGGATATGCAGTGGGTCAAAAGGTAAAATGTTGGGATGATGACCAAGAGGCTTGGTATTCTGCAACAATTGAGCAAATCCAAAATCAGCAATACTTTGTTCATTACATTGGTTATGACTCATCCTATGATGAGTGGGTTGATAGTGACGAAATTTCCTAACTGTTGAATTAGCACAGGGCCGACGAGAGCAATATCTCCGATGGGCTATTCGGTGTCGCTCCCTGTGCTAGCATACAGCATTTTTCAAAATTCATAATTCAAGAATAATTCTCCTAGTCATAATTCCTGTTGAGATAAAAATGGTTCAAATGAGTGATAAGCCTCATAATTACGAAAATGTCTAGCGTATAAGTCAACACCATCACTAGCCGATTCAAAGCCATCATCTAATACTGAATTCACATCTATTACTTTTTTTAAAGACCAGATAATAGTTTCTCCATCCTCATTTTTATAGCTTCCTTCTTCTCTTTTTGCATAACTTATAGCCTTTTCTTTGGCTTTTTCTAAAGAATTAGATTTGAGCAAAACAAAGCATTCTTGGTACAATGGTTGATAATTCGGTGCATCAGAGGATGATTCATAAAGAATTACCGCAATGTAGAAAGATTCCGTTTTATCTGCACTTTCGGGTTTCATACAATTTCCTTCAAGACTACTTCTTGAATCTACCATCATTCAATAACTTCCAAGCCCTTTTAGCGGGGGCTGATTTATCATTTTTGATGTCTTCTAAATAGGAGTTTAAATACTGGCTGGGAAACTCCCGTCTAATTGATGCTTTGCAGCACGTACTAATGAAAGTATCAGCAAATAAACTTAAGTTGTCGTTTGCTTCACAACTGCCACCTGGTCTAACTTGACTTATTACCAAGGACAGCTTGAATAAATGTGCATTCAATGAATATGTTACAGTTTGGGAATGAATAGGCATCGGTTGCAGAACCAATCCCAAAACGAAAAGACCGAGCAGTGGGTTAGGTAGAGGTTTTTGCAGCATCAGGAAACAAACCCTTTTTAATTACAAATTATTTTGACACTTGCGCTACGATATCCCCTATTGCCTTTATGCAATGTATATGAGGAGTAGTACAGGTCAAAAACATGACAAAAGAATTCAATACACAAGCCGCAGAGAATCTGGTTGCGATCGCAGATCAATTCGCTGGGCTAGGGAAGGTTAAAGGCCTTAAAGCTTTTGGAAGTGGTAATATCAATGACACCTTCTTAGTAAATCTAGATTCTTCAGAAGAACAATATTTCGTCCTGCAACGCATCAACACGCAGGTATTTCGGCAGCCACAACTGATTATGCAAAATATGCGTACCTTCACTGAGCATGTTCGTAAACGGTTACAGTATACACCTCTGAATCGTCGCTGGGAAGTACCACGCGTACTATTAACTAAGGATGCTCAAGACCACTGGAGGGATGCAGACGGCTCTTTTTGGCGGGCGATTAGCTTTATTGAAGCCTCCCAGTCTTTCGATACGATGCGCGATCGCTCACAAGCGAAAGAAATCGGTTATGCCTTGGGGATGTTCCACAATTTGATTAGCGATTTGCCACCAGAAAAACTCGCCGATACCCTTCAAGGATTCCATATTACACCACTTTATCTCCAGCATTACGAGGAAGTGTTGGCGAAAACTAGTGTGCGTCAATCTTCGGAAGTTAATTATTGCTTACAGTTTGTTAGCGATCGCCAAACCTTTGCACATATCCTAGAAAATGCCAAAGTTGAAGGCAAGCTACCCTTGCGCCTGATGCACGGCGATCCAAAAATCAATAACGTGATGTTTGACACTGCTACCCAGCAAGCCGTCAGCGTCATAGACCTCGACACTGTTAAACCCGGTCTGGTACATTACGATATTGGTGATTGCCTGCGATCGGGTTGCAATCCGGCCGGAGAAGAAACTGAGAATTGGGACAGTGTTTATTTCGATACCGACCTGTGTCAGGGAATCTTACAAGGTTATCTCTCGGTAGCAAAGGCATTTCTTAGTGAGGATGACTATGCATATATATACGATGCAATTCGCCTCATCGCCTTTGAACTAGGATTGAGATTTTTTGCTGATTATTTAGTAGGGAATGTCTATTTTAGAGTTAAGCACCCAGAACATAATCTTGCCAGAGCGATCGTCCAGTTTAAGCTTACCGAAAGTATTGAATCACAAGAAACGCAGATTTGCAATATTATTAAAGACATGAAATGAACGACCAGACATTTTCCTTGCAACCCTTTCCTTCTACAACATCCCTGCCTAATTTTAAAATTGCAGGTAATATTGCCAGAAATGGTAATAAACTTGCCATCCGCTATATGCTTGAGGGCGATTTAAAAGAAATTGCAATCGTCCCACCATCAAATACACCATCACGCAAGCATGAACTTTGGCAAGACACCTGCTTCGAGTTCTTTCTTGGTGTCAAAGATTCTCAACGGTATTGGGAATTTAACCTCTCCCCCGCCGGACATTGGAATGTCTATCGCTTTGATGGATACCGTCAAGGAATGCAAGAGGAAACAGCGTTTGAAAACCTATCGTTTAATGTTCACAATCAAGCCGACGCTTTAGCACTTGTGTTGGATGTCGATTTGGGTAAAATCATCTCGGCAGAACAAGCTATTGAAGTTAGCATTACTACTGTTATTAAATATAGAAATGGTGAGGTGACTTACTGGGCGTTAACTCATCAAGGCGCGGAGGCTGACTTTCATTTGCGGGATAGTTTTATTGTTAAGTTGTGAAGATTAATATTCAGAAATTTATTGTGAGTAGCTGATTCAAGATGTCATTCTGAAACCTTGCGGGTATTATCAAGATATATTCTAAAAATTGTGTAATGACATATATAACATAACTTGTGGAATATAAGCGCAATTATCAGTTACGTATTGGGTAACATCTATAGGAAAAGCTAATGGCAAGACAGCCCATTGTTCTAAATGGCAAAGAGTTCAAATTTCAGAAGAACGCCAAAGAATACTTTAAGCAAATGCTTGAAAGGTATCGTAATGCTCAGACGGTTGATACTGATGATTATGAAATGCTTCTCGCCCTCATTGAACGTCATCCTGAAGCTGACAAAAAGATTGGATGTGGTGTAAAGCGCTTTTATAAAGATAGAACCGATATGTCTACAAGTTGTTTCTGGATAGAGCGTGAAGATGGCAGTAAGACTGAGTTCTCCTACCTAACAGCTATAGCTGCAAGAGGAAAGTCAGTATATCAAGAATTCTTTGAGGCTTGTCGAAATGCAGTTCAGGGCGACCTCAAAAAGACTAAAGAACAATTTTTTGATAAATTTGCTGATGAGACTGGCAAAGTCAAATGTGATATTACAGGCGAAAAAGTTGTTATCTACGAAAGCCATCTCGATCACAAAAAGCCTTTAACATTCCAAGTTATTGTAAATACCTTTCTTGCTGCCAATGAAATCGAGATTAAGTCCGAAATGCTTTCTCTGTCCCAAGATGCTCAATTTCAAACTACCTTTTTAGATATTTAAATTAAAGATAAATTCAAACGCTATCACCATAAAATGGCTGATCTGAGAATAATAAAAACTGAACGTAATCTTAGTCTTGGAGGTTCTGAGAGAATCTTAAAGTCTAAAAATCCAGTAATTATTCCAAAAGAATTATTCGATAATTGACAACGTTTCACTTAATATTGGGATGATATGATATAGCGGTTATTGTTTACGTGAGGTACACCCGTAGGGGCACGCCACTGCCCATTGGTGTCAACTTAACGTAAAAGTCATGTCTCGCAAGGAACTGAAGTTCCTTGCTAATAGCGAAAGTCATCTGAAGATGACTAAATATAACCAAAAATCTTTAGTCTACTTGAGTAGACTTTAGCTAAAAGCCAAAGAACTTTAGTTCGAGGCGGGTGAGGAAGCTAAAAGTTAAGCTATTTCTAGGCTTTTGTTGACACGTATGGGCGCTGCCCTCTACACCTGGTGATGTAATATTGTACTACATATGAATGCGAACCGCTATACTTCACCCAAGAAGCTATTTAATTGTTTTAAACTTGAATTACCCTCGGAAATTAGTCCCTAGGGCTCGATCATGACACAAAACAGATTGAAGGTTTATGCATTTTGGGATACAGATGCAGAAGTTTGGGTAGCAACTAGTGAAAACGTGCCAGGATTGGTAACAGAAGCTTCTACGATTGAGTCTCTTACGCAAAAGCTCAGAAAAATGATACCAGAACTCCTTGTTTTCAATCGAATCGCGCCTGAGGTAGATATACAGCAAGAGTAAAGGCAATTTTAACAAATTATAGCTATTTACGAGAATATTTTAGAAGTGCGATCGCACTAGCAGGCAGAAAAAATAGGTTAAATATTTAAACCAAAGTGGTATTTACACATCTACACCTTCATGATCATTGCTTGATCACTTCTATATATGAAATATGAACAAGAATTAGTAACGTTATTTTAAGATTAAAAATAAACTAATTTGCTTATTTCGTTTGATAGAGTTAATTAAAATTTCAGAAGGCAAAATATAAGATAGATAGCTAAAAAGCAAATTATTAACTGTTAATTTATGCAAAAAATTTATGGCAATAGTCAAGGGATAAAAGCTAGCCAAATAAAACAATTACAACGGCTTTACGAGGAAAATCAACCAGCAGATAGATTAATTACGCCGGAATTTGCCCAAGCCTTAGTCACAATTAGTAAAGAAATTCATCACCCGATTTGTTGTTATATCAATCGGCGTGGGCAAATTATCCGAATTGCTGTAGGAACACCAAATCAAACTCAAATCCCGGCTGAAGAATTACCCCGCCGTAGTGCCGAACGCTTGAGCGGAATTCGTTGTGTTGCTACTCAATTGAAATCACAACCACCTGATGAAGCATCGTTAATTGCAATGACGCGTCAGCGCTTAGATGCTCTTGTAATATTAATCGCAACTGATAGCGAAGTAAAAGAAGCTTTTCTAACTTACCTTTTCCCCGATCCGGAGAGTCCTTGGGTAATTTCACCTCCTCTAAGTTTGAATGACTTAACCGAACAAGAATTTGATGATCTAGTCCACGAATGGGAGAAAGAAATTGCTGATGCTGGGGATGGAATATTCCTATCTCAAGAAGTTGTCTCTGACCAAGACAGGGTGCTGCTAGTGGGAGTGCAGACAGAAGATGTATCTGTTCAACGGTTTGAAGATGGGCTGGCAGAACTAGTGCGTTTGGTGGAAAGCGCTAAGGGTATTGTACTGGATACAATGCGGCAAAAGCGCGATCGCATCCATCCCCAAACAGTCGTCGGTAAGGGAAAAATTGAAGAAATCACCCTTTTGGCTCAAAAACTAAGAGCAAATCTAATCGTTTTTGACCGAGATATTTCTGCATCTCAAGCCCGCAACTTAGAACAGGAAATTGGCATCCGAGTTGTAGACCGCACAGAAGTAATTCTAGATATTTTCGCTCAACGCGCTCGCACTCAAGAAGGTAAGTTACAAGTAGAACTGGCGCAACTCGAATATATGTTACCTCGGCTGCGCGGTCGCGGTCAGGAGATGTCTCGATTAGGTGCGGGGATTGGTACGCGAGGCCCTGGTGAAACAAAACTAGAGACGGAACGGCGCACAATTAAACGGCGAATTGGTCAACTACAGGAAGAAGTAAATCAATTACAAGCACATCGCGCCCGCATTAGACAACAACGACAACAGCAAGAAATTCCAGTTCTGGCATTAGTTGGGTATACCAATGCTGGTAAATCTACTTTGTTAAATATGTTAACTAATGCAGAAGTTTACACCGCAGATCAACTATTTGCTACCCTCGATCCAACAACCCGCAAGGTAGTAATTACAGAACCAGAAACACAACAACACAGGTCGATTCTGCTCACAGATACTGTAGGGTTTATTCACGAACTCCCGCCAGCACTCGTGGATGCGTTTCGCGCCACATTGGAAGAAGTAGTTGAGGCTTCGGCCATGATTCATGTTGTGGATTTGTCCCATCCAGCTTGGGAAAGTCATATTGCAAGTGTGCTGGAAATACTCGAAGAAATGCCTGAGATTCCAGAAAAAACTTTGATTGCTTTTAATAAAGTTGACCAAGTAGATAGCGAAACCTTGGCTAGAGTTCAACAAGATTATCCCGAAGCTGTGTTTATATCAGCAAGCCAGCGCTTGGGTTTAGAGACTTTAAAAATGCGATCGCTGCAACTAATCGACGAAAGAGTTAAAGCGATGCCCGAAGCGCAGAACGCAGTCCCACAAAATTCATACTAACTGAAGGAAATTATATGATACCGACCATCATTGTTCACGGTGGAGCAAAAACGATCACAGACGATAAAGTTGCAGCCAACAATGCAGGCTGTACAGCAGCAGTAGAAGCTGGTTGGGCTGTGCTAATCAGTGGAGGTAGCGCCGCAGAAGCTGTTGAAGCAGCTATTCGAGTTCTGGAAACTGACCAGACATTTAACGCCGGTCTTGGGGCAACTCTCAACAGCGATGGAGAGGTGGAGTTAGACGCGGCGATCATGGAAGGCTCATTAAGTTGGGGAGGAGTTGCAGCAGTTCAGGGTATACGCCATCCTATCTCAGTAGCACGGAAGGTTATGGATGACAAACCCAGGCTACTAGTGGCGCGAGGCGCAGAACGCTTTGCCATAGACTCCGGAGCCGAAATGTGTAAAAAAGATGACTTGATAGCTGATGAACAGTGGCAGGAGTGGAAGGAGGATCAAAAAGTTATTGATCGCCCCAACACTGTAGGTTGTGTGGCTTTGGATGCTAGCGGCATCCTAGCTGCTGGCACTTCAACTGGTGGTACTACGAAGCAGCAACAAGGTCGCGTCGGTGACACTGCCCTTGTTGGCTGTGGCTTGTACGCTGATAATAAAATCGGCGGTTGCTCAACAACAGGTGATGGCGAGTCGATTATTCCCGTGGTTTTGGCTAAAACTGCGATTGATTTCTTGAGTGGAGACAGACACCCAGACGAAGCAGCACAGATGGCAATTGACGCTTTGATTTCTAAGGTTAAAGGTGAAGCTGGGTGCATCCTCATAGACCGTCAAGGACGCGTTGGCTGGGCGTATAACTCATCACACATGGCTTGTGCTTATATGACCGAAGGACAAGACAAGGTGGCTGTCTTCACCAAGAAATAACTCATACCAATTCCTAATGGGCTACGCAAGAGGATGTTTGAAAAGTATTGGGCGAATAGAGTTCGCTACTATACAAGCAAAGTCCACCTCCGTGGACTAATGCAAAATCAAGGGTTTTTAACCCACGGAGGTGGGTTTTGTCTGTATAGCCGCGACTTCTAGTCGCCCGGTGAGTAATAAATTAGACTTTTCAAACATCCTCTAAGGTAATGGGTAATTAATAAAGCTAAATTACAGCTTTGTTTTTTCAAGTTGGTGTTACTTAGAAATCCAGGAAACTTATTTAATATAAACAACCGCATCCACTAAGGGATGCGGTTTCTCGGAGGAGTAAATGTCAAAATACGACTTTCATTATTTTCAAGGGAGTACTCTTTCTGATCTGTTTGCTCAAGATATCACAGATGCATCTTATGGGTTTATTTTAAATTACCCTGCAACTGGCAGTTGGGCTGCTTACCCCAACCGGAACAAATATTTTCTTCAAGATGGCAGTAGTGAAGCCACCAAAACCTCCTTTGACAAGATTTGTCAGAAAGAACCTTGGAAAAATCTGGCTGTATTAGGCGATCGCATTCCTGGAATTGTGATTATTCAGCCGCCAAAGCCGCTAATTGGCTACTGGCAAGAGCATTTAGGCTTCAGCCACTCCAATATTGAAATGATGGATTGCTCGACTTATCTGGATGATCTCAGCCACAGCGAACGCTTTGACAAACTCACTAGTTTATTCCCCTTTGATCACCTCAAACCTGAAAAACACGCTGTTGATCCAGACACTCATTACCGCTTACTCAGCAAAGTAACCCTAGCCGAATTGGGGGTGCAATGTCCAAAATACGAGAGCTATAATCTGCACCAAGTCAATCTCGAAGACATTCAATTACCACAATTTCCATATTTAATTAAAACCTCCCACGGACTCTCAGGAGAAGGCACTTACATCATCAAAAGTCCCAGCGATTTGAACTACTGCCTTGAAGAAATTAAGAAATATCTCAATATTAAGTTGCTCGATCAGATTATTGTCTCGGAGTTCGTCAAGAATGAGGTGCAGAATTACTGCGTACAGTTCTATATCAACAAGGCAGGAGAGATAACCCTCATCGGCACTACTGGCCAACTCGTTACTCCAGAAGGCAACTATTTAGGAGGACTGATTGACTACCGCAATACTGACATGAGCAAGTTCTTTGAGATGATTGCCAACCTTGGCCAGTATGCTCACAAACAGGGTTATTTTGGCGTAATTGGCTTCGACGTGCTGGAAGATCAAGACGGACAGTTTTATACGATCGACGCTAATTTTCGAGTCAACGGTTCGACTCCGTTGTGCTTGCAACGTAATACTCTACTAGGACTGGGAAAGGAAGTAGCTAAATATTCCAGTGACTACCGTATGGAAGGAACGTTGGATTCAATTTTAGTCAGCTTAAAACCAGAACTAGATCGCAAGGACTTGATCATCCTGTCGGCTTTAGAGAAAGTCAAATACGGAAAAATATACACCGAACTTTATGCGATCGTTACTGGAGAAACTATCCAGGAAATGCAGCATATCGAGCAGAAATTACAGGATAAGGGATTACAATGGCTCTCTTAAACAGCACCACTGTTGATATCTGACGTTAGACAGCCCTATTTATCATAAAATCTGGTGTTTTTTGCCTAAGTCTTAAAAGAATGCCAAAATTTTTTATATACATCACGCTTAAAATTTCCCTTTTTAAGGGAAATTTTGAGACTCTTATTCTCCTTTTTTTTAAGGGGGTTAGGGAGTTCAGGAAATATTGGATATCACATATCCTTTAAAGTAATTAACTTCGTATTTATACAGTTGATAAAAAAAATGAAGAGAAATAACTTAGAATACTACGATTTGAATGCAGACAAATGGTGGAAGGAAGACGAAACTTTATATTTGTCTAACCATCTTAACAAGTCAAGATTCGAGTTTTTTTCCAATTATGTGCCCGATTGGAAAGGACTGAGAGTTTTAGATATTGGCTGTGGAGGAGGATTAGCTTGTGAATATGTAGCCAATCTAAACGCTGATGTCTCTGGAATAGATTTATCCTGGAATTCAATTAAAACCGCCCAAGAACATGCTAAAATAAATAATTTAAAGATTGATTATCAACGTGGCATAGCTGAAAATCTTCCTTATCAAGAAAATAGCTTTAATGTTGTTTTGTGCTTTGACGTTTTAGAGCATGTTGACGATTGGGAAAAAGTTATTTTTGAAGCTTATAGGGTTTTAAAAAAAGATGGATTCTTTTTGTTCGACACAATTAATAGAAGTTTTAAATCTAAATTTATAATGCTCTGGCTTTTAGAAGATACTTTAAAGCATCTACCATCTGGACTTCACGACTGGAAGAAGTTTATCAAACCCCAGGAAATCGAAGAAGTAATGGAAATGGCTGGCTTTGGAGATTTTGAAATTAAAGGATTTGACTTGACGGGTGGTACTAACTTTAAAACATTAAAAAATGTTCTGCTTAAGGGCTTAAATAATCAAAGCAAAGGTGAGAAAACAGAATTATTTGAAATTAAAATTAATAATGATACTTCTGTCTGCTACATTGGCAAAGGCGTTAAGCTAAGTTGATGAAATATAAATTCATTTTATAGGTGTAAATTTTATAGTAATTAAGTATAGTGCCATTATGAAGAGGCATAGAAAGAACCCCACCGCCTGCGGCACCTCCCCAAGGGGAGGTTGGGAGGGGTCAAAATAATGTCCAGCTTCACAGAAAATTGGTATAAAATATTATTTTTTGACTTCATTTAATATTTAATAATGTAATAAGGAGAAAAAGCAGCTAAATGAGTGAGTTGCAAATCGGTACTAGTGGTTGGGTTTATAAACATTGGATGGATATTTTCTATCCGCCACATTTACCTAGTGAGCAGCAACTCTCATTTTATGCTCAACATTTTGCCACTGTAGAAATTAATTTTTCTTTTTATCGTTTGCCAGAACGGTCTGTGTTTGAAAATTGGCACGAACAAACACCATCTAATTTTGTTTTTGCCGTCAAAGGTAGCCGCTATCTTACCCACATGAAGAAGTTAAAAGACCCGATAGAACCGCTATCTCGTCTGATGGAACGTGCATCTGGATTGCAAGAAAAGCTTGGCCCTATTTTATTCCAATTTCCTCATACCTGGCACATTAATCTTGAGCGTCTTCAGCCATTTTTGGAATTACTTCAAACTTACCCAAAACAAAGATTTACGGTTGAATTCCGCCACACAAGCTGGTTAGTTCCCCAAGTTTACAAACTACTAGAAAGTGCAGGTGTAGCCCTTTGCCTACCTGTAAGCCCAACGGTTCCTCTTGATGTGTGTTTAACTACTCCTTGGACATATATCCGTATGCACAGTGGGCAATGGAATGTTGGCTACAGCGATGAAGAGTTATCTACATGGGCCGAGCGTATCCGTTCATTTCTTAGACAGGGAATTAACGTTTATGTGTACTTCAATAACGACCCCAATGGACATGCTATTCGTGATGCTCAGAAATTGTATATTTTGCTGGGATGTTGTTGAAATAAGTATTGGTCTGAACTTAATATTAGAGGCAGGCAAGAAAAGGCAAACCCTGCCCCTATTAATAGTTAAAAACTTATTCCTTAACTTCAATCAGATTAGGCGACGGCCTGATGGGAAACAGGACTCGCATTAGCTGACTCACTGGTACTGAGCGCTGCTCTTGAACAAAAGCCAAAAACACAAGTGCAGCCATTCGTAATAAGCCTGAGAGAACAAACAGCCCTAGCAAACCCGCAGCACCAGGCAGAGTTGCTAGAAAGCTACCAACACTGATACCCATTGCTCCAGTTATACCAGCAACTGCACCTACGATCGCAAAGTAAGTAGATTGATGACGCACGGGTGATATTCCCATCATCATATTGTTGGTACACAAATCAATTGCCGCCCACGTCGCGCCAGCTAGTATATGCAACAAGGGTAACCAGATCCAAAAAGAAATTTGATCGCTTCCAACTCCTAGCCACAACAGAGGTGTCACCGCTACCAAGACTCCCACTAATAGCAGTAGTGGACGATTCCCAATTCGGTCGGCCAGTTTCCCCCACAAAAGCAGCATAAGCATGTTCGCACCAGTTCCTAAACCGTGATAAATCGTTACCACACTAATATCTATATCCAGGTTATCTAGCATATAGAGGTTAAAGAAGGGAGCGCTGATGTTAACAGCAAAGCACCAAATACTCAAGTAAAGTACAAACTTGCAAAAATTAGCATCTTTGAGAAAGCTAAAATCTATTCCTTCAGACTGCGGTTGGGATGTGTCTGAACCCGTGGCTAGTAAAAGCTGCGGGTTGACATCGGTCATCCAGAACTGACACATTTGACTGATCAATCCCAGCAAAATTCCTAAAATCAAGACTGCACCATAGCCTTCAAGTGTTCCACCAGGCCAAACCGATACTGCTAAACCTAGCAACGGCACACCAACAAGGTTAGTCAAGCCGACAAGACTATTGCGAAAACCGAAATATCGCCCCCGCAACCGTTGAGGTACTAACACAGCAGACCACCCAAGCCAAGGCGCACGACCGAAAGCTTCAATGATATTACCTACCAAGAGAATTGCCAAAGTCAACTGCACTACTTGGTATCCAGCCAAATGAGATGAAGTAACTAACACAATCGCTGGCAAAAGAATGAACCACACCAACCGCGATGGGATGAAAATACACAAGAAATACCAGCGAAAGCTGGTAGTTCGGTTCACCAAATACGCTCCCAGTGGTTGCAGCAGATTCACCATCTGAGGTATAGCGGCCAGCAGACCAATTTGTACTGGCCCAGCACCCAACTCTAGCAAGAAATTACTGAGCAAGGCACCGCCGATGACACTATAAAAAATCGTAGCAAAGACACTCTCATAAGTTAATGCTATAAGGCTTTTGCGAATTTCTAGCTTAGAAATTTTCAAAAACAGTTTCGGAGTTGGAAAAAGTACCGTCTCCGTTAATGCCCTATCCTCAGAGATTTCTTGAATGGGGACAGGGGGAAGAGAACTAGCCTCTGCTGAAATGTCATCTTCTTGGGACTGAACCATATTATCTAATCAATATTTAAACATTTAAATTCTTATAGCTACTATTAGCCATAAGTAGCAAAACTTATATAATATTTCATCAAATAAGCTTTAACGCATTGCAATCCCTTGCCTGGGCAAAAGACTAGAGTGTGTTTTCAAATTACTTCTTTGCCTCCTAAATTTTTAGATGCCCGTAAATCTACGCCACTTGCTGGGGAAACCGCAAGGTAACACGCACTCTCCTTAAAAAGGCTTCATCAGAGTCTATTAAAGCCCCCAATTTATCCCGGGTTGGGGGGATCTAAGGGTTTAAAAACATGCCCTAGTTCATAGTAAGTATTGATTATAGGTTGCTTTTGCAGAAAAAACAGGCATCATATAGCTACGCTTAGAGGATGTTTGAAAAGTTTTTCACTGTGATTTTAGGCACTTTTGATCCCCCCTAACCCCCCTAAAAAACGGGGAAACCGGAATCAAAGCCCCCCTTTTTAAGGGAGATTTAGGGGGATCTATAACTTTTGATACCGACAAGAGGGCGTTTCAAACAACCTCTTGGGCTTCTAATCAAAAAAGCCAATTGGTTGACATAAGTTTAATTGTATGTATACAGATTTCGCTTAAAACTTCCTTATATAAATATTTTTAGCAGGTAATTAGTATTTTGTGACAAGAAAATAATCTATATTTGCCAAATTCACTCTTAAGAATTAATACTTTTGCAGAAGAGTCTTAAAATTTAGCTGGCACTAGTACACATAGACATAAATAAAACTGAATTTATATACCAATAGTTAGGATTGGGGTTTAAGTTGAACTTCTTTAAGTAATTTTACTAGATGACATGGAGATAGGATTACCACTCCGACGCTGTTTGTCTACTCAAACTGCTAATTCCACCGATGCTAAATACCTAATATGTAACCAATTGCATAAGCCATGAGGAAATTATTCGCTGGAAATTTCTATCGTGAGGTATGATTGCTCATCTTACGGAATGTGCAACGATGGGCTATGCCCCGCCGCAGGCGATCGCAACTTCAGTAAAAAACTTTTTTATGGCACAGACGGAAATTAACGATATATCGGCAGATAGCTCCTTAGTTGATCCAGAAAAAGACATACTAGGACATGCGAACTTTGCCAAGTATCTAGCGGACAGTATTTGTAAAATGACCTTTCCTGAAGGTTTCGTTATTGCAGTTTACGGTTCTTGGAACTCTGGCAAATCTACATTATTAAACTTTGTAGTTCACTATCTTCAGCAAAAGCCAGAGGAAGAGAAACCAATTATCGTTCCTTTTAATCCCTGGTTATTCTCTGGACACGAAAATATCACAAGGCGCTTTTTTGAGCAATTACAAAACGTTTTAAGCAAAGAGTCATCCGTATCAAAAGGTTTGAAGGAGAGATTAGCTGATTTTGCCGCCATTATTTCAGACATTCCTCTACCTTATGCTCAAACTGGCAAGGCATTAGCAGCATTATTGGACGAGAAGAACAAGGACGCTGCCGAATTAAAAGAAGAAGTAGAAGATACCTTAGTACAGCAGCAACGGCGAATAGTTGTAACAATTGACGATATTGATCGGTTGGCTGCGGAAGATATCAAGCAGTTATTTCGTATTTTTAAAGCAATGCGAAATTTTACTAATGTTGTCTATCTTCTGGTTTTTGATAAAGAAGTTGTAATGAGAACAGTTGCAGATACTAAAGAAATATCTGAAGAAGCATACTTAGAAAAAATTATTCAAGTTAGTTTTGAGCTACCTATTCCTGATAAAACCTCACTTCGCAGGCTGCTTTTTGAAAAACTTGATAACATATTTTATCAAACACCAAAACACCAAATCAGCCAAACTCGCTGGGGTGATATTTACTTTCAAGGAATAGAACACTTTATTACTAACATCCGCGATATTACTCGTCTGATTAACGCTTTAACAGTCACGTATCCAGTAGTAAAGGATGAAGTAAACGCTGTTGATTTTATTGCTATTGAGTCTTTGCGAGTCTTTTGCCCAAAGATATATAGTATAATCCATCAAAATCCTCATATTTTTCTAGGAGACGTAAACCTTTCAATAGACGAACTCAAAAATCTTCTGAGTACCTGGATTGCTCAACTACGAGATGAGGACAAGCAGCCTGTTAAAAACCTGCTAATGCACCTTTTTCCTAAGTTAAAATTCATTTTGGGTAATACTTATCTAGATGAAAAGCAAGAGTTGGAATGGCGCGAACAGCTACGTGTGTGTAGTTTAGAAATATTTCCTATTTACTTTCGTCTGTCGTTATCAGTAGGTGAATTATCTAATATTCAGATAAAAATTATCCTTGGTTTGGCTGAAAATACAGAGAAATTTAGAAATTATTTGATAGAACTTGCTAAACAAAAACTTCCAAACGGCACAACGCAAGCCAGGGTGTTTATAGAACAGCTAGAAAATTCCCCTGAAGAAATTCCTGTGAATTACATCCCTTCAGTTGTAGAAGCTTTGTTGGATATAAGCGAGGAATTATTATCTCAACATGATGAATCTCATAGCATTCTTGCTTTTGGCAATGAAGTTATTATTAGTCGTTGTATCTCGCAACTCTTGCATCAAATTAATGAAATATCACGATTTGAGTTGCTAAAAAAAGTAATTACCCAAGGGAAAGCATTACCAATAATTAATCATGAAATTGCAACACTAAAAGAGCAACAGAGTCAATATGGTTCAGATAAATCTAACTATGAAGCTAAATGGCTTGTGAACGCACAGCACCTCAAAGAACTAGAAGAAATGACTACCAAAATGTAGGTAAAAAGTGATACTAGCTATAAATAATATAAAATCTGGATTTATTTATTTATAGTGTTTCTTGGTTGCTTACAACAAAGTGGGTTAAAAATAAATTTACTTATTGGTGATAAAAACACTACCACTAGATATATAAATATTCTATAACCCACGAAAGATTTAGATATTTTCAGCACTTTCTAATATCAGGGAATATACTTTACTCCACACGTTGCACTCATGGAATCGTATGACGTTGTAATTATTGGCGCTGGTCATAATGGTTTAGTTTGTGCTGGCTACCTGCTAAAAGCTGGTTACAGCGTCCTGTTATTAGAAGGGCGATCGCTCCCCGGCGGCGGTTCTACAACTGAAGAACTTATCCCTGATGAAGCACCTGGTTTTAAATTTAGTCCTTGCGCGATTAACCATCTGTTTATTTTCTTAGGGCCAGTTATCCAAGAGTTAGAACTGCATAAGTACGGCTTGGAATATCTTAGCTGCGATCCAGTTGCCTTTTGCCCCCATCCAGATGGAAAGTATTTCTTAGCTCACAAATCAGTGGAAAAGACTTGTGCGGAAATTGCCCGTTACAGTCAGCGGGATGCTGAAAAATACGCTGAATATGCCGATTTTTGGCAGCGCTTTATCACAGGGATTGCTCCTTTCTTCAATGCACCCCCTAAATCAATTGTTGATATTGCTGGTAATTACAATCTCAATAGTCTGCAAGACCTATTTTCCCTTCTAGGTGGCTCTAACACAACCCTTGATTTACTCCGTACCCTACTCAGCAGTGCCACAGATAATATTAACGAGTATTTCGATTCTGAGTTTGTCAAAGCACCTCTGGCTAGACTCTCAGCCGAACTGAGTTCCCCTCCCTCACAAAAAGCTATGTCCTTTGGGGCGATGATGATGATGTTGCGTCATAATCCCGGTATGGCAAGACCGCGTGGTGGTAGTGGTGGACTTGTAGAAGCTTTGGTGAAGCTGGTAAAAAGTCAAGGTGGTACGATTCTCACCGACCAAAGGGTAGAGAAAGTATTGGTAGATAATGGTAAAGCTGTGGGTGTGCGGGTTGCTGGTGGCAAAGAATATCGTGCGAATAAAGGTGTAATTTCAAGTATTGATGCCAAACGCTTATTCTTGCAATTAATGGATAGTAACGATGTCGATAATGCCGATGGCAACTTGCGCGAAAGGTTAGACCGCCGCATCATCAACAACAATGAAACCATCCTCAAAATCGATTGTGCTTTATCTGAACCGTTGCGTTTCGTACACCACAACCACCAAGATAATTATCTGATGGGTTCTATTCTGATTGCTGATTCCGTGAATCATGTAGAACAAGCTCATAGTCTGATTACTCTGGGCAAAATTCCTGATGAAGATCCCTCGATGTATGTGGTGATGCCTACCGGACTTGACCCATCGATGGCACCGGAGGGTAAACACACATTATGGATAGAGTTTTTTGCACCTTATCAAATTGCTGGTGCAGACGGTACAGGTTTAAAAGGTACGGGTTGGACGGATGAACTGAAAAACAAAGTTGCAGACAAGGTGATTAATAAACTCGCGCAGTATTCACCTAATCTGCAACATTCAATCATCGCCCGTCATGTAGAAAGTCCGGCTGAGTTGGGAGAACGGCTAGGGACTTACAAAGGTAATTATTACCATATTGATATGACCTTAGAACAGATGCTTTGCTTCCGTCCGTTGCCGGAATTAGCTAACTACAAAACACCAATTGATAACTTGTATCTTACTGGTGCTGGAACTCATCCGGGTGGTTCAATTTCCGGTTTACCAGGACGCAACTGTGCGCGTGTGTTTTTGCATAATGAACAACCTATCGCCCAGAAAATCAAGGAAGCGGGAGGTTCAATTAAATCTGCTTTCGCATCTGTCTTGAGGAGTGAATCAGACTAAGAAGCTGTTTGTAAAAAAAAGTAAATAGCATCAGGATATTGCTTCATTTGAAAGTTGAGTCTGAAGTCGCTAAACGGCTACAGATGAGATTTTGTAAGGTTTTTAGGCAAGTTCTTGATGCTCCTTAGTCGAAACTATCAAAAGTCAATAAAATGCTTACAGATACTTCCTGTGGCGCTTTCAGATTCCCCAATAGACAGAGAACTGCAACCGTAATAGTAACTAAGATGTGGGTGTAGGAGAGTTATTAAAGAATATTTGCAATGGCAACTGAAACTAATAAAACAATTGAATTATCTACTGAAGCTAAAGCCTATAATGGCGTTGATCGCAATGCATGGATTATTGGGTGGAATCCCCAACAAGAATTGTGGAATGGGCGTTTAGCGATGATTGGCTTTATTTCTTACGTACTTTGGGATTTAGCTGGCTATAGCTTAGTACGTGACGTACTCCACTTGGTTCGCTAAATCTTCGCTTATATTTATCCCCCCTTGGGGGAAATCAATAAAGAACAACTTAGTAGCCTCTTAGTACTTAACCTACTGGTAATGTAAAGTCTAATACCAAGGTTATAAATGGACGCACTAATACAATTGGGAAGGAGAAAATATGATAACTAAAGATACAATACGTGCATTAGGAGTATTTGCTAATTCTCAAGGAATAGAGCAAGCAATTAATGAATTGAAAACTGCAAACTTTCCTATGGAGAAAGTTTCTGTCATTGCTAAAGATGCGGATCAGGGCGATCGCGTAGGTGAAACCCAGATAAGCGATCGCATTGGCGATCAAGATGTCAATACAACCGGAGCAGTAAGAGAGGCGCTGACAGCAAGTACTTGGGGTAGCGTGTTAGTTGGTTTGAGCAGTCTGGCACTTCCCGGTTTAGGAGCCGTGCTAGCAGCCGGTTCTGTAGGTGTAGCATTAGTGAGCAGCGTGGGAGGCGTTGCTGTGGGAGCCGCAGCAAATCAGAATTTACTGAAGGCATTAGGCGATTTAGGCATACCTGAAGAGAGAGCCAGAGTTTATAGCGATCGCCTCCAGCAGAGTTATTATTTGCTCATACTAGAAGGCTCAAAAGAAGAAATTCATCGCCTTGAACCAATATTACTCGATCGGGGTATTGAATATTGGGGCGTTTATGATTCCGCGCAGGCTTCAAATGGTGAGGGAAATTAGCATTTTGTTCATAACAAAAATGTTTTTCACAGGTGTTGCTATATCTGTGCATTTAATCCAGAATTTTTAACGAATTCTTATAGCGGTTATTGTGCGGATTATCTTAGGAAAAATAACGGAGTAAACCTAATGGGTACACAGCAGCAAACCTGTGAAATTAACCAACTGCTGAAAACATTTGATGCCTTAATTCAGCTATCCCAAGCTAGCTTTGACTATCAGTTAGTGCTGGCAGATATTTGGATAAAGGCATTTTCGGAACTGACGCAGGAGTTAGCCTCTTACGAAACCAAGGGTGAAACAATTGAGGATTGGCGACAGTTTCTGGAAGTCTGGAGTAATATATTTGACCGAGAATTTGCACAGAAATTCCGTTCAGAAGATGCCCAGGCAATTCAAGGGAAATTCTTGAAGGTAGGCATGAGCTATTGGCTTGAACAACAACAGATGCTAGAAGGAGTTCGTAAGAAGCTTGAGGTGCCGATTTGTAATCAAGTGGATGAAACCAAGGTTTAATTTCATTTAGTTATTTCTACCTTTTTTGTTAGTCCTAAAGCTAGATGTGGTTTTTGGGATTAGAGGCGAAATTGTAATAAGTAATTAAATAAGATAAGAACATGAACACTGATAACGTAACCAATTCTAACAATACCGAACGGACAACACTCGAAGGTGGAAGCAAAGAAGCTCTCAACAAAAAAACCTCTGCCCAATTTCTACTTAGCATATCACTGGGAGTTATAACAATTATCATAGCGGCTGCAAGTGCTTATTACGGGCTTATTCGGTTCTAACCCTATTTATTTAAACAGGAAATTTTTGTTTTTTTGATGACATTGAAGAATTTCACATATAACACGATCCTCAGCAAAATATATGGTAGTGCTTTTAGTTTCTGAAAAACCCTTATTTGGGTAAAAGTACTGCCATATTTTTCTGAGGTTTGAACTTTCCTTTTTCTCATCCAAAATGTTATCAAAAAACGATGCACGAGTCTATCGAACTAATCGAAAAGCTAGTTAATGGCATAGATACCTTCAACCGCCTGCGCGAACAAGAGATTGACATTGGAGTGACGCCTAAGCAAGAAGTCTACCGGGAAGACAAGGTAGTACTGTATCACTTCCAATCACAGGCGGAAAACTTGTTTAATATTCCGATCCTAATTGTTTATGCGTTAGTTAACCGTCCCTACATTGTAGATTTACAGGAGGGGCGATCGCTTGTTGCCAATTTACTCAAACTTGGTCTAGACGTTTACTTGATTGACTGGGGATATCCTGATCAAGACGATCGCTGGCTCACTATTGATAAATACATCAATGGGTATATCAATAACTGTGTAGATGTCATCCGCTCCCGCCACAACTTAGAGCAGATTAACTTATTGGGAATTTGTCAGGGGGGAACCTTCAGTCTTTGCTACAGTTCCCTTTACCCAGAAAAGGTAAAAAACCTAATTACTATGGTTACGCCAGTTGATTTTCACATCAATGAAGGACTTCTCAATGTTTGGAGTGGAAGCAGTTTAGGGACACAAGGATTAGATGTCGATCTCCTGGTTGACACTTTAGGTAACATTCCTGGCAACTTTCTCAACTTTGTCTTCGTAATGCTGAAGCCTTTTCAGTTGGGTGTCAAAAAGTATATTGATATTCTAGAGATTGTTGAGTATGAGGACAAGCTGATCAACTTTCTCCGCATGGAAAAGTGGATTTTTGACAGTCCAGATCAAGCTGGAGAGACTTTTCGACAGTTCATTAAGGACTTCTATCAAGAAAACAAGTTAATTAAAGGTCAGATTGAGATTGGCAACAAGCGAGTGGATTTGAAAAATATCCGCATCCCAATTTTAAACATTTATGCCGAACAGGATCATCTAGTTTTACCAGCATCATCCTTAGCTCTTGAGAAATATGTTGGCAGTGTTGACTATACAGTGCGATCGTTTCCAGTTGGACATATTGGTATGTATGTGAGCAGCAAAGTTCAAAAAGACCTACCGCCAACGATTGCCGATTGGCTAAAGACGCGAGAATAAAATATTGATTTTTTCAAAAATTCTGTACTCTAGAACACAAAATTATTCAATATAATGTCCTTTCTTTAGGTAGACGACTATACTAGTATTTACTTCTAAAGATTGATTTTTTAGTAAAAAAGTTATTGTAAATTATTGTTAAGTAAATTAATTTTGTTTTCTAAATGCACTAATTTTTGCAAAATAACTAATTCAATTAAAAGCAATTTTTCAAAAAATCCGTAAATAGGAATTTGCTTAAAAATTCATATCATATTTATTTCATTATTTTCATTTTGAATTCACCAACGTGATGATAAGTATGGAAGAAGCTTATATTGTCTCAGCAGTACGCACACCGCTTGGTAGGTTTGGAGGTGTCTTAGCAGATTTGTCTCCAGTAGACTTAGGTGCGATCGCCATGCGTGCAGCCTTAGAACGAGCGGGAGTATCAGGAGAAGCTTTAGACTTGTATATTTTTGGTAATGTACTTAGCGCCGGACATGGACAGTCATTACCTCGTCAAGCAGCTTTCAAAACTGGAATTCCGCAGAAGGTGAACGGATATGCAGTAAATATGGTGTGTTCATCGGGAATGATGAGTGCTATTAACGGTGTTAGTGCGATTCGTTCTGGTGATGCCCAAATGGTACTTGCTGGAGGCATGGAATCTATGTCCCAAACCGGGTTTTTGTTATCGCAACGAGCTAGATGGGGATACAAATCCTTATTAGGTTCACCAGAACAACTCACCGATGTTTTACTCCAAGACGGACTCACCGATCCCATCAGTGGCGAAACGATGGGAGAGCAAGCAGAACAACTGGCAACTGCTTACCAAATTACGCGGGAGGAGTTGGACGAAGTAGCTTTCTTTTCGCAAGCTAGAGCAGCCCAAGCGACTGAGCAAGGCTTATTTAAACAAGAGATTGTACCAATTGAGATTGCAGGTAAGAAAGGTTTACAAGTTGTAGATCAAGATGAAGGAATTCGCCCCGAAACTACTTTAAAAACTCTTGCTGGACTGAAGCCTACTTTCAGATCAGATGGCGTGTTCACGGCTGGTAACAGCAGTCAAATATCCGATGGAGCGGCAGCTCTAGTTTTGGCAAGTAAAACAGCAGTAGAACGCTACCAACTCAATCCTATAGCACGGTTGATTGGTGGAGTATGGACAGGAGGAGAATCTTGGCGGTTCCCTGAAGTTCCCATCTTGGCAGTGAACAAGCTTTTAGACAAACTCAAAATGAAAATTTACGATTTTGATTTGTTTGAAAACAACGAAGCATTTGCTATAAGCAATGTCTTGTTCAATCGGGAGTTGGGCGTTCCTTATGAAAAATTAAATGTCTATGGCGGGGCGATCGCTTTAGGACATCCCATTGGGGCTTCAGGAGCGCGAATCTTAGTAACACTGCTCAACGCTTTGCAGCAGCAAAATGGGCAGTTTGGATTAGCAGCAGTTTGTCACGGCACTGGTGGGGGTACTGCGATCGCACTGGAGAGGCTGAGATAGCGTCCGCGTTGTGAAATTTTGAATTGGTTTGACTCATGACATCTTTGGGATTGGAAGATCAAGTGGTTTTGGTAACTGGCGGTAATCGGGGAATCGGAGCTGCGATCGTCAATCTGCTTTTGGAGTTGGGAGCTAAAGTAGCTTACACCTACCGCAGCGATTACAATCCGCAGATTGGGAGTTTGGCAATCTCAGCTGATGTCACCGATAAAGCAGCTATGGAGGCAGTGACAGAAAAGGTTGAAGAGAAACTTGGCCCAATTTACGGGGTTGTGGCTAATGCTGGAATTACGCGAGACAATTTTTTCCCAAAACTGACAACGGCAGACTGGGATGCAGTAATCGACACTAACTTGAAAGGAGTCTACAACACCTTAAAACCCGTTATTCCCAAGATGTACGAACGGCGTTCTGGCTCTGTTGTCTGTATCACTTCAATTTCTGGCGATCGCGGAAATATCGGTCAGACAAACTATGCAGCATCCAAGGCAGGAACCATTGGCTTGATAAAATCTCTGGCTCTAGAAGCAGCGCGTTACGGAGTGCGGGCTAATACTGTGTCACCGGGATTTATTGAGACTGATATGCTCACCCCGATTTCAGATAAAGTCAAGCAACGGATTTTGTCTGAGATTCCCCTGTCTCGCTTTGGGAAACCAGAGGAGGTTGCTTGGGCAGTAGCATTTCTGCTCTCGCCAATAGCTAGCAGCTACGTCACTGGTACAGTTGTCCGAGTCAACGGCGCTCATTATACATGAGTAGGGCATGGGGTATTGGATTAGGAATTAAAATCTCAGTCCTTAATAAATGACAAATTTAAAATAGTAGGAGTAACTGTGAACATGGGGTTTGAAAAGCGGCAAATAGATGTAAGTGGACTTAATATTCGCTACTTGGCAGGGGGTAATGATGATCCACCGTTAGTGCTGCTACATGGAGTGGGTGATAGCGCTGTTGATTGGTCTTGGGTAATACCTGCTCTAGGAACTAAACATCGTGTTATAGCCGTAGATTTCCCAGGTTCCGGGGATAGTGCTAAACCCAAGCGTGAATATTCGCTGGAATTTTTGACAGAATTCTTAGCCGATTTTCTCAACGCTTTAGAAATTCAACGAGCAGTATTAGTAGGCAATTCTTTAGGTGGTTTGATTGCTCTGCGGTTTGCGCTGTCAAATCCCGAACGGGTACCAGCATTAGTACTGGTAGACAGTATGGGATTTAGCCAAGTGGTCAACCCATTTCTAGCAAATTTGACTTTACCCTTGTACGGAGAATTAGCGATCGCCTGGAGCAAAACACCTTTGGGCGCAAAGCAAAGGGCTTGGTCACGGGCGGCGTTACTTTTTGCTAATCCCTTGCAAGTTCCCAACGCATGGCTAGCAGAACAAGAGCGAATGGGGCTGCTTCCTGGCTTTTTAGAAGCCAATTTATCCATACTGCGTTCTCAAGTATATGTATTAGGACAGAAGCAAATAGTACTCGACTACCTACCAAAGGTAGAGATGCCGACCCTGGTTGTATGGGGTATTAATGACTTAGTTTTGCCAAATTACCAAGCTCAAGATGCAGTCAGCCGTTTAAAGCAAGGACACCTAGCTTTGATACCCAATTCTGGCCACTTACCCCAAGTCGAGCGTCCCGAATTATTTAGCGACGCGTTGAACCAGTTTCTTGCTTGTCATTTGTGAATGGGGACTGGGAACTAGGGACTCTAGGAATGAATTTTAATTCCCAATCCCCAGTACCCAATCCCCAATCCCCAATCCCCAATCCCTTTTAAGGAGTAACACTAATGCAATTAAAGCCAATCAATCAACAGGTCGTTTCCGTAGTTGGAGCCTCCAGTGGTATCGGACGGATCACAGCCCTTGAGTTTGCTAGACGCGGGGCAAAAGTGGTAGTCTCCGCTCGTGGTGAGTCGAAGCTAAAGTCTTTAGTGGAAGAGATTCGCAGCTTTGGCGGCGAGGCAACTTATATTGTGGCCGATGTACAAGTATTTGACCAAGTTAAGGCGATCGCAGATAAAACTGTGGAAGTCTACGGGCGACTCGATACATGGGTACATGTCCCCGCCATCGGCATCTTTGCCACTTTCGACAATACAACACCAGAAGAGTTTAAGCATGTTATTGATGTCGATCTGATGGGACAGGTGTATGGTGCAATGGCGGCCCTACCCCATCTGAAGCGTGAGGGACGGGGGGCATTGATCCATGTCTCTTCAGTTGAAGGTACGCGATCGCTCCCCTACCAAAGTGCTTACTCGGCAGCCAAGCATGGGGTCGAAGGTTTTATTGAAGCGATGCGCGTTGAGTTGCAACATGAAAAATGGCCTATCAGCGTCACAAGTGTAAAGCCAGCAGTGATCAACAGTCCCTTCTGGAACAATGGCCGGACAAAATTAGGCGTAAAGCCTGCCGGGGTACCACCTTACTACGAACCTAAACTTGTAGCTGATGCTATCCTCTATGTAGCCGAACATCCAACTCGTGACTACTTAGTTGGGGATGTAGCTAAAGTTTTAGATTTGGTACAGCGCATCTCACCACCATTAGTAGATTCACTGTTACTGCTTATTGGCTTCAAGTTACAGCATAGTTCCGAGCCGAAATCTGAAGATGCATCAAATAATTTTTACGAACCTGTTGCTGAAGACGACAGAGTTAACGGTGATTATGGTCACTTAGTTATACCTAGTGTTTCCGACTGGCTAGAAAAAAATCCGGTTCTTCAGTGGGGTGCGATCGCTGGTACAGCAGCATTAGCGTTGCTAGTAGCTCAAGTAATCAAAGAGCAAGGATAAAAGGGCTTCCAATTAAAAAAAGATCCTATCGCTTTGATGGCAGGGGAGCAGGGAGCAGGGGGCAGGGGGAGCCAAGAGGGTTATTGTTCAGTAATTAATTCTTCTCTCAAGAACAGCTTCTCTTCTCCCCTTGCCAGTATTGAGGATCAAGCTTTAGCAGAACGAAGTACACTAATAAAATTTTGAGCATAATTCTGCGTTGAGAAATCGAGGGCGCGTTGTCTGGCAGCGACTCCGGCACTCTGGGCAAATACTTGCTCGTCAAGATAACGGAGAATTGCGATCGCTAATTTCTCTGCATCACCGTAAGGTGTTAATAATCCATTCATGCCATCGGTAATAATCTCCGTCGGGCCGCCTGCATCGCCAGCAATCACAGGTTTACCCAACGCCATCGCCTCAATAATCACAATCCCAAACGGCTCTTTATCTGATGCATGAACAAATACATCCATCGCCTGCACCCACTCCGGGATATTACGCTGTAGCCCAGCCATAATTACTTGCTCTTTCAAGCCTAATGCAGCGATTTCTGCTTTTAAGAAGTCCTCATAATCTGGTTCTAAATCGTGCTTACCGCCAACCACTACACAATGAGCATCGGGATACTTCTGTAAAATTTTTGGCATTGCTTGCACCAATACGTGCATTCCCTTCCATCGTTGCAATCGCCCAACGATTCCAATCAATGGCCCGTGTAAAGGTAAGCCCAGTTTTCGCCGTGCTTCTTCTGGAGACGGCAAAGCATTAGGCTCAAATCGGTCTAATGCGACACCAGGATAAACTAAGGGTGTTGGTCTGTGAGGCCAAATCTCTGCCTGTGCTTGCTTACCATCTTGGGAGAGAGTGATAATTGCACGGGCTGGGATTAAAGTTGCGATTCGCACCAACCAAGTTTTATCGCTAGGCACTTCTAGCTGATACCATACAGCAGGTAACCCTGCCAGCATCGCCGCCAAACCTCCAGATATATGCGTAATCCACATCCAATTGACAATTATATCTGCACGTTCGCGGCGGGCGATCGCAGCTATCCGAAAAACGGCAGCAATAAAACGGTGGATTTGGCGCAAACGTCCACTTTCCACAACTCGTGCATCAATGCCAAGGGACTTTACTTGTTCAACCATCGGGCCGTCTTCTAAAAAGATCACCAGCCACTCGACACCAGCGTTACGTCCCTGCTGCACTAAATCCCAAAGCATCATTTCACCGCCACCTCGTTGCTCGGCCAGTGGCATTACAATAATTGCTTTCATAATATATCAGTCCTATTTAAGTTGTAAGATTTTGTTTTTTAACTAACGACAAAAAATAATTTACATCCAGTCAAATATTTTCGTATTTATTCATAATTTTTTGATGTTGATAATACTTATGCCCTGCCATAGCCATAGCTAAAAATCCCCAAAGAATCATCCCTGCCACACTTAACATGCCGCTACCGATAATTAGCTGTGCAGAAGAACTGATACCAATAGCGCGGGCAGCACTGATAAAACTATCGAAACGACCTTCACCATAGGTGCTGACACTAATAATTAAAAAAATTAATCCACCCATATAAAAGATGGCTCCAAACCAACCAAGGGTGAAAAACATATCTAAAATGCCACTATCAATTACCACCACTTCGATTTGGCCAGTTTTTTCATTAACTTTCCAAATATTTCCTAATCCATTACCTAGACCATTAGAAAGGGCTAAACCAAGATTTTTGTCATAACTTCCCGATCTATCTTTAAAACTGTTATCTTCTTCAAGATTAGAAAAAGTTTGTAAACGGGCTGCTACAACCCCAGCAATTGGCTCGATGGTTGTCAATGGCACAACACAAATTGCCATTACCACAATTATGATGATTAAGCGCATTTGAATCCGGGTTTTGACTGAACCCACAATCATAATTATTCCTAATAACCAGCCTCCCCAATTAGTACGTGCTTGTGTCAACAGGAAGGACAAGTAACCAACGGCTGAAGCAGGAAAAATTAAGTTTCCTGAACTGGTAAATAACAACAGCAACCCAGCTTGCATAACGGAACCAAAAGGGCCGACTGAGTGCAATGTACTCCAGACGCGCATTCCGAAAGGTACAGGGTTTCCAGAACTCATGAATAGTTTTGATTGGATGAGCCAGTACCTATCCCATTCAGGAGCCACGACGAATTGATATACGCCATAAGCTCCTAAAATCAACACACACCAAAGGAATGTTCGCTGAAAGTTCTGGCGATAACTGGGATAATCTCGCCAGTTTATAAATAAGTGAAAAGCGAAGATAATCGGACTGAGCCAATCTAACAGCCCGCGTGCTACTGGGATCGGTGGGTTATAAATAAGACCGATTAGAAAGCCATAGAAGACTCCGATAAAAGCCAAAACAAACGGCAAGCCCCCTTGACGCGAGGCGCGGGGAAAGTGTCGTAAGAATGTTGCGATGGTGACAAACACCACCAAATATGGTGCTATGAGCATCTGACGGGTAGCGTCCCAGCCCACCCGATAGTCAACCAGGCGGGTAGCTAAAGGCGTGAGAAACCAGATCCACCAGGTAAAGCTGATGTAGAGAATGGGATGCCGCAAGTATAAAAATATGGCTACTACTAAAGCTGTTACTGGGTAAATTAGGCGCAATGCGGCAGTAGCACCAGCAAAATAGCAAGCTACAGTCAGTAATATAAAGCCTGCGATCGCCATCCAACCCTGTTGCGATCGCTCTTCGGGAGAATAGGTTTCTTGCAAAAAACTATTGAAAAGTATCTGTCTAGAATTCATTCAATTTTAGATTTTGGATTTTAGATTTTGGATTACTGGCTTTCTGGAGACAGCAGTCCACCCGTCTTAATTCCCAGGTTCTAACTGCGAACTAAAACTAAGAAGAAATTAAATTCATTTTGAATTTTGTTAACGCAGCGTTAGCGAGTCAGCGTACCACTTCGTGGAAGCAAGCTACGCGCAGCGTCTCGTAGAGAGCGTCATTTTGAATTGTTTATATCCCTGCCAACGTCCACGCCAGGATGCCAGCAGTTTTTTCCCTGCCAACTGCCCTTGTGTAGGTAAAAATCTCAGCCATTGGACGAAACCTAAGCTATCGCATGTACCCACGAATACTGCCCAGAATAAAAATACAATCCGGCGGATAAATGGCAAATGCTCTAATAAAACTAAGGTTTCATTATGGACTAAATTAATAAAGGCAATTTCATTAAAATTATTTCGCTGATCTTCATCAAAACGTTGTGCCGGATAGTGATCTACAGCAACATTAGGATCGTAAATTATTTTCCAACCAGCCCGTTTTAATGTCAGAGTGAATGCCATTTCAAAATGTACCTGCGCTCCTGTGCCGCGCATCCGCTCGTCAAAGCGTAATTGTCCGATTGCTTGGGTACGAAAACTCATGTTTACACCCTTGAGAATATCGACTTCACGCGGTTCTCCCACTCCCAGGTGATGGTTGCCAATCACTCGCCCAAACCATTGCAACTGTCCCACTACTGGGCGGGATTCGTCTTCTAATTTGCTGCCGTGGTATATCCAATCACGCCCTCCCAGTCCGCCGAGGCGACTATCACAGGTAAAGTAAGCGGCGATGCGCTCTAACCAATCTGGGTGGGGTGCGGCATCATCATCAGTAATGGAAACAATATCACCCTCCACTGCTGCTAGTCCGGCGTTGAGGGCTGCTACTACACCCGGTTGTGTGACTTTCACAGTATGCAATGGCAGATTGGGCGTGTTTAATTGCGCTAGAAATTGCCAAGTTTCTGCATCCGTGTCACGGACAACTACTATCACCTGATCGACGGGTTTAGTTTGCTCCTGTAGCGCCAAAAGGCAGCGTGATAGGTCTTGTGGACGGCGATAAGTCGGTATCAGAACGGTGTTCCGCATTCTTGCTTAACTCCTCGAATAGATCCACATAAGTTTGTGCCATAGTAGTCCAGCTATGTTTTTCTGCCACAAAGCGAGCTGCTTTGCCCATTTGCTTCATCAAGGGGCGATTGCTCACCAAAGACATCAGCGCCACAGCCAAAGCATCAATATCATCTGAGTCGGATAAGACGATGCCACATTCTGGTGTCACCAACTCTCCGCCCCCGGTGGCTGTGGCAGTAATTACAGGCAGTCCTGAAGAAAGTGCTTCTAACAATACGAGGCTACAAGCTTCGTATCGGGAAGGAAAAACAAATAAATCTACTGCTTGCATAATTTGGGGGATATCACGGCGAAATCCGACAAAATGCACGCGATCGCTTAACCCTAAAGATGCTGCTAATTCTGGGAAAGGGCTACCTTGAGTGTGTCCCACCACTGCCAAATGTAAATCGGGAACTTTCGCCAAGGCGTGCAGCACTGTATCTAAGTTCTTTCTGGGTGTGCGGATATCTCCAGCGAACAGTGCTAGGGTGACATTCTCCGGTAAACCTAATTTTTGGCGATGCCTAGGTTGGGCTACGCCTACGCTTTCAGCAGGAGCAAACTCTTCTAAGTCAACGCCATTGATAATTACGCGAATCCGAGAACGCGGCACACCAATATTAACTAATTCCTGGGCGACCTTTTCGGATACAGCCACCACAACCTGCGCTTTTTGGAAAGCCTGTTTTTCCCAACGCGCATTAAAAGCTGTAAATAGCCATTGATAGAAACCATACAAATCTCGGCGGTTACGGGAAATATGAACAGGCGATCGCAACCATGAACTGTGGACAAAATGTACAGCATTCACATCAGCCGCAGCCAGATTAATTGCTCCATTGACTTTAACTAAATCAATCTCAGAGCGATGTTGACGTAACCAATCTGCGCTTTTTTGGGCAAATATGAAATTCCGCACAAATTCTGTCGGATAGCCTTTGACTGGAATTTTAATCCAATTAACTTGACTATTATCTTCTAGTTCTGGTGCGACTTCACTAGCCAATAATGTCAATTCATGACCACGACGAATTGCTTCTTGAGCTACTTCGTAATTTACCCGCCCCTGACCATCACCTTTTTTGATTTTATGAGTAACAATACAAAGTTTCATATACTACCTTGCTTGGTAAAATAAGCGAAAACAAAGACGCAAAGTAAAAAACTTATTTTTATTACCTTTGTGTCCTCTGCGTCTCTGCGGTTCGTTAAAAGAATAGACCTCTTGCATAAATCGAATAGACCCCCCTTAATCCCCCCTTATAAAGGGGGGAAACTTGAAATCTTCCCCCCTCCCGTTGTGAAGGGGAGGGTTGGGGAGGGGTGATTCAAGGATTTTTGCAAGAAGTTTAATCTACAATTTAGACACTATTCCTCTATCATTTAGAAATTTCTATTAATTTTTCTCCGAAAAAACGCGGAGTAAAACTGAGGCCTAGTGCCGCTATAGTTCGCACATCAAATTTTTGTTTATTCAACGTTTGCCAAAAATAAGGACGTGCTGCGGCTATCTGTTCACTTCGTAGCAAACCAATTCCCAAAGTTGTATTAGCTTCTAACCATTTCTGTTGAAAGTAAGTTTTAAATTGCTGTAAACGAGCGTCTTGCATAAAGACTTGATAACAAAACATTTCGCTTTTAGCTTTGCGGATTTTTGCTTGCACATCTCGACTACCACTGAGCATAGTGTCAGTTTGCTCATGGGCACGATATCGCGTCAATCTTTCTGGATAATAGTAAGCACCGTAACCAGATATACAACAGAGATAAGTTAAATATAAATCCCACATTCCGCCAACTTCTGAGGGCATACTATCCCAATCGATAATATTATTACGAATCACACAAGATGCAGCAGTGGGTATGCTTTTATCTACCAATCCAATTTTGTAAAAAGGTTGATGAATTCCTTTTGCTAGTTTGTCTCGCTTGTAACCGCGTGTATTTTCTTCAGTACCAGCATCATTAATTATGCTATCTGCATCTATAATATATTGGTCACAAAAAGCGAGAATTAACTCAGAATTTGCTTCTAGAGGTGGTACTAGGTTTGCTAAAAAATCTTCATTCCACATATCATCATCATGAAGACTAGCAACATATTTACCTCGCGCCATCTTGAAGCCATGCTGCTGATTAGCAATCATCCCCACATTTTGCTGATGTCGCCAAAATTTAATGCGTGAATCACCAAAAGATGCGACAAGTGCTTGAGGATTTTCTGGACTACAATTATCAGAAACAATAATTTCGATATTTTGATAAGTTTGTTTAACAGCGCTAGCGATCGCTTGCTTGAGATACTTTGGTCTATTATAGGTGGGGATAATAACGCTAACTAAAGGCTGTTGAGATTCTTGAGACAATGACATATTTTTTCCTTTATATTTAATAGGTAAAAAATGGACAATTTGATGTTTATACCAAACTAAGCTTATTTCGCTTGAGAAACGCTATATATTTTTTCCGCTCTAGAAGGAAATTCAGCTATTGTTTTTGCATAAATTGTTCGGAGATTATTTACATGAGCATTCATTGTAAATTCTTTCATTAATAAAGCATGACCTTGTTCGCCCATATATCGGCTTTTTTCATAATCTCCATACAAATTATGAATAGCATCAGCCAGTTTTTTGATATCATTACCTGGAACAAGAATACCCGTTTCTCCATCTCGCAAATATTCTGGAATTCCTCCGACTGCACTACCAATTACAGGTCGATAACGAGAATATGATTCTAGAGTTACAAGACCGGCAGGTTCAGGCCAAACGCTAGGAAAGATGACTGCAAAACACTGTTCGTAAAGATTATTTAATGTGTTGCGATCGCACCAACCATGCCAAGTAATTCGATTACTTAATCCGAGTGTATTTGCTAACCTTTCTAAGCGTGGTCGTTCCCAGCCTTCACCTGCAATATCAAGTTTAATTTGCGGATTTGTATGTATTAAGGTTTTGAGCAACCATTCCAGACCTTTATCAGAAACAATCCGTCCAACAAACAAAATTCTATGATTTTGGTGGATATCTAAACTCAGGGGTGCAATTGTTATTTGTGGTATAGAGATACCACAATGTATCGTTACAATTTGCTCAGAGTTTACACCGTTTTTAATCAACTCTTGACGCACGTATTCGCTATTAGCAACAAAAGTAATTTTTACTTTTTTTAAGACTTCTAATAACTGATGAGTAATTTGAAGTTCTTTAAGACTTTTTAACGGTCTACGGCTACCACATTTATCTGCTAATTTACCCCAGGTACAACCTAAGTAAGAGAAGTTGCGATCGCAGATTGTTCGCTGCCCAGCTAAATACTTTGTACCGCTAGGACAGTACAATGAGTGATTATGAACGCTAAAAACCGTAGGACACTCGCCTGTAAGCTGCAAAAGCAAATCTGGGCTGTGGAGGTGCAGCAGCTTAAACTTTCTTTGGTCAACATTCTTAAGCGATCTTATCACGCGATCGCTAACTTCAGGTGGTCGATGTTCAAACAGAGAAGCTAAATAAGTTTCAACACCTCCACCCTCACCTACATCAAAATTGGAGCATTGATAAATCAAGTCTTCTTCAAAAATATCCCTGTGTAATAGTTGATCATTTTGCTTGGCATTATTGATTGAGTTAAGCATTAACCACCATTTTTTACGTTATTACTAATTTGTATTCCTCATCTAAATAGAGGCTTAAATTCATCAACTTATATGCCAGCGTTAAACCAAAACTTGTGTCTGATATCACTCACATAATGTCTAAGAACAATTTTTTTACTTGCAGATTTATCTGGATAAATGAACTGATCTTCTACATTAAGAACATATTTTTTTGAGCATATAGGCTTACCATGATTGTGATGCATTGTCAAATGAACAATTGTTTGTTCCGTAAAATAAGTAGGAGGTTCTTGGAGATTTGCTAAACGTTCGATAGCAAAACTCCAGTCAAATTCATGCCTAAAGAACATAAATCCACCATTTACTGGATTTGACTTTTCAGAATCATTATAAATAATTCGCTCATCTAGCGATATAGAACAATCAGGTAGATAGAGAGAATATTTATCGTCCGATTTACTCAAATTAATTAAGTCAATCCCGCCGGGGAAAAATAAAATATCTGAATCAGTGTAAATCGTAGCTCCATTAACCGGAATTGACATTAACGCCGACAACTTTTTGCCAAGTGGATGCAGTTGGGCATAATCATGAACACATTGAGGTAAATCGGTTCTCAGGAAGTTTTGTAAAGGTATTACCTTAACGCAGGGATGGACACGGTGGAGTAAATTACAACTAGACTCAGTGTAACTGCCATCAGAAACTACAGCGAATATATCTGGAATGCCGACATGACGAATGAATGAGCGAATACTTGCTACTTGTTCTGGTAAATCACGTTCACATGAAAAAGCATAGACACTTACCGGAACTTGTCGAGTTTGTTTTATCGGAATGCTGACAATCTGAGAAAGGGCTGCTTTATATAGGGAGCGATTAAATTTACCCTGCATCTTAGCAGTGTGGTAGCCTAGATTTACCATTTATTTTTCCTGGTTAAAATTATAAATAATTGGCTAGGAGAATGAATTCGTAATTTGCTTGTGAATTACAAATTACGAATTGCGTAGCTTGCTTCTCCCCAGAGGCGAGTATTACGAATTACGAGTTATAGTATTGCATCTGGTGATATTCCCAAAGCTTGCCTTTACGTCCGAGTAATTCTTGATATTTGCCCTGTTCTACTATCCGCCCTGCTTCCAAGACTACGACTTTATCGGCTTTAGCAATAGTAGAAAGACGGTGAGCGATCGCAATTACTGTTCTACCCACAGATAGCTTTTCTAATGAATCTTGAATCAAACGCTCTGATACAGAATCTAAAGCACTAGTTGCTTCATCCAAAATCAAAATTTCTGGGTTCCTTAGTAGCGCCCGTGCGATAGCAATTCGCTGTCTTTGTCCTCCAGATAATCTAACACCCCGATCTCCCAATTGGGTATTAAAACCTTCGGGCATTTCTAAAATAAATTCCAGCGCATTCGCTAGTTTAGCGGCTTCTTGAATTTGCTCATTAGTGGCTTGGGGAGTACCGTAAGCAATATTTTGCCAAACATCAGTATTGAAGATAAAAGTATCTTGACTGACAACAGCTATTTGACGACGTAGAGAGTTAATTTCAAACAGCCGAATATCAATTTCATCGATATAGATATTTCCCTCGGTAGCAGTGTAAAAGCGAGGAATTAAATCAGCAAGAGTTGTTTTACCAGCGCCAGAGGCTCCAACTAATGCAGTCATTTTCCCCTTTTCAATGGTTAGGGTAACATTATGCAACACTATATTTTTGTCATCGTAGCCAAAATCCACAGATACTAAATTTATTGCCCTTTCTAAAGCCTTAAACTTAAGTGTTCCATCCTGAAAATAATTTTTATCATCACTTTTTAGCAGATTTTTAATGTTGTCTGCCGAGCCATGTAAAGTACTGAGAAATGCTCTCGTGCCATTAATATCTTGAACAAAGGGGATGAAGCGAAATAGCACAAAGAAAAATGTTAGCAAAGAAGCAACTTGTAGCGTTCCATTACTAACCAGGCTAGTGAATGCCAAAATAATCATTCCCACCAACACCGTAGTAGCTACCCCTTCGGCAATTGGTTTTACAAGTGTCCAAGTGAATACAACTTTAGTTGTAGTACTTACTACCTTGTCGCTAGCTTTGTAATAACGTTGGCGCTCAAATTCTTGAGTACCACAGGAATGAACCGTGCGAATGCCATTAATAAATTCTATGGCTGTTGATGTAAAATTAGCATTAGCAGTTGTCATGCCAAAACTTGATTCTCTGACTCTGGCATTCAGATTAGATAAACCTACACCTAAAAGTGTAAATAGTAATGCTGAAATCACAGTCAGTTGCCATGATATCAAAAACATTGATATTAAGTAGACAAGAGTTGTGATTCCCCTAGTTATTAAAAAGGCTGCGCCACTGAAACCCTGTCTTATCCTTTCAATTTCTGTGGTTATTGTGTTAATTAGTTCACCAGAACGAGTTTTGGCAAAGTAACTTAACGATAAGGATTGTAACTGTTCAAAAATTTGCTTACGTAAGCGATCGCCAAAATGCAGTTGAGATAATTCAGTATAAACTTGTCCAAAGTAATTGAAGGCAACACGTAACCAAGTACTGAATAAAATCAGCAAAGATACTCGGTACAGACGATTAATTGCCGATGAATTAGCTCCCAATACTAAATTATCAAACCATTCTATTCCTGTTTGGACAGGTTGAGCGTTGGGACTAGTTAAGCTTTGTAAAAAGGAAAGTAAAAAACCAATACTTACACCTTCAAAAGTTGCCGCCAGAATTGAGAATATCAAAGCTAAAATTACAATCTTGCGAAAGTGTTTAAATTCTCGCAATAGCAAATAGTTGTCTTGCCAAAAGCTAGAAGCTTTAAGCAAACTACGAAGTTTTTGAGGAAGTTGGGAATGCATGGATTTTATAATAATAGTTTGGCAAGGTAGATAGACCGCTATAGTGCTTTAGCCTCAGTGCGGTAGATGAAACCATCAGTTACCGCACAGATAAATTACAGTGTTTGGCTATCTAGATGTAACAGGTGAGACTGTGCTTCTACTTCCCACGAAGCTTTAATTTCTGGTAATTTATTTAGCTGTACTGCATCTTCTAAAGTCCAACAACGAGATCCGGTCAAACTCATGTCACCCCGTAGCACGTTAAATAACTGGGGCAGATTATCAAGGCTGTATTTACCCATCCAACGCCCTAGCGCTGTGGTGTTTTGCGTGCGAAACCTCATTGCCCGAAACAGCTTACCCCGTTCTCCAACCCGCCACTCACGGCAAAAAAGTGACCCTGGCGAGTAAACCTGCATTAACACAAGCAATCCCAACATGACTGGACTTACTAATAGCAGCAACACCAAAGCAGCAATCCAATCAATTAGTCGCTGTACTTGTCTCAAGGGTTGCTTAGGCAGTTTATTGCTAGCAGATATGCCTACGAATATTGGCTTTTGAGCTTCTTCACATGCATCTGCCCAAAACCTGAGCAAAGCCTCACCCAGTTTGGGATCTATGCTTACCAAACTTACAGGAGAATGTTGTAAGCATTCTACTAGCGATCGCTTACTATTTAATGAAGGCAGATATGGTTGTTTCACTTGTCCAAGCGGCTTCACCAACAGCTTACCCCGTCGCCACTGGAGTGTGCAGTACCCACGATTATCTTGGTGTTCCTGGGTTACATCATATAAATTCTCTAGAGTTGGAATTATTGAAGTTGTCATAATGTCTTTGGGTTTATACAGGAGTGAATTGCTGAGGCGTTATCAAAGGCTATCAATGCCAAAGACCCAAATCCGAATTGTTGTCACTCCAAAAAGTTGGAGATAATTGAGGGCAAAATATGTTATCGCTATTTGCCACTCAGCCAAGCACACATTGTGCAGAATTCTGCTGGTGTAGAGGTGAACAAATCAACGTTACTATCAATATTCATGAGGAATCAGTATTTTCCGGTAACTACTGACAGTAGAAAAGTGTAGAGGTAAATTACCCATGAATCTATATCGACGTTTAATTGCACTGAGGTGTTGATTGTATCGATATATTTAACAAAACCAGTCCCCTGTTGTCTTCTAGCCTTTATGAAGGTGCTTTAATCTCTAGAATATAAGAGTATGTAGAAATAGCGATCGCTTAAATAAATTCTTTATTTACTCTTTAAAGAGCCAGTGATTTCTTTGATAACCCATAAAGTTAGCATAAATATACTGATTTTTTCCTGATTGCAATAAAATTAAATTTTGTTCAAAAAAATGTAGGATAGCACAGCTGTGCTATCCTACGTGTTGCATTTAATATGAATAGATCCCTAACTTCTTAGAGGATGCTTGAAAAGTATTATGCGAAACATCAAAATCATTAAAGACCTAACCCCCTGACCCCCTTCCCGATGCGGGAAGGGGGAATTCAAAGCCTCTCGACCTTTCGGGGAGAGGAATGGAAGCGGGGTTTTTAGTATACTTAACGACTTTCCAAACAACCTCTTAGAAAAGTCGGGGATCTTTCGTCGCCGTACTAGCTATTTTTCTACAGCTTGACGCAGAGCTAATTGCTGTTGTTTGATATAAGGTACGTAATTACTACTAGAGTTTGATACCCCATTAGCTACAACCCCAATCAGATTTAACTTACTCAGCATCGCTGTAGCTTGATTAAGCTGACTTCGCGTCACAATCCCAATACTTGCCACCATGACCACGCTACGACAAGATGATGCGGTGAGCATAGCATCCACTAAACCGAGAACTGGGGAAGCATCTATGAGTACCAAGTCATAGTTTTCCTCAAATGCTGCCATTAATTCCATCATCCGAGGGGAACTCAACAGATTAGCTGGGTCAGCAGGTCTGGGGCCAGCTGTCAAAATATCGATGTAGGCGGAACCTGAGTATTGAAGACTAATCTGGTTGGGTAGGGTTGCATCACTAGCCAATAGAGTTGAAAGCCCCTGTTCATTAGGAAGATTCAACTGTTCATGCAGACTGGGATCGCGTAAATTGGCATCAATCAGCAGTACCCTTTTGTGTAAACGGGCAGCACTCATCGCCAAACCTAACGCCAAAGCTGATTTACCCTCATCAGGTAAAGCTGAGGTAATCATCAAAGATTTTAAGTTAGCAACAGTATTTAAAAGTTCAATGTTTTTGTAAATCAGATCCAGCGATTCCCAACGCGGTGGAGATTGCAGTACCTGAATTGTCCAGGGGGCGAGAACTTCTGGCTTACCAAAGGGTAACTTGATCATTGATTCTCTGGGTTTGGCTGGCGGTAATTTGGGAGTTGTTCCCAACAACGGCATGGCCATTTGCTTCTCTAACTCAGCAGTGGTGTGAACTGCATCATCAGCCGATTCTCGAATAAAGGCAGTAATGCCACCTAACATAAACCCAACCACAGCACCTAACAGCAAGTTCTGTTGAAGATTGGGGCCTAATTGTCCGCCTTTTTGAGGTTCTTCCACAACTTCCCAATTAAATCCACCCTTGGAAAGTTCTTGCCGCAATTGCTGTTCTGCTCTTAAAAGCTGCTCTAACCTTTCACGGCTAAATTGCAACTGCGGTAGCATCCGATTGTAATAAGCTAAAAGAGGCGGGAAGCGTTTGATTTCAAAACGTAGCTCGTTTTCTTTCTGGGCCAAAGTTTGATCGCGAGCAGTTAAAGCAACTATATTTGTCTGTGTTTCCACTAGCTGACCAGCAAGGCTGAGATCAATTTGACCGAGTTGCCCTTTTTCGAGAAGAGAGTCTCCATTCGTGAATGCACCAGCAGATTTTCCGCCTAAAGTTCTTCCTACTTCTTGTTGCAATAATTCCTTCTGACTCTGAAGCTGTTCTTTGAGCTTCTGCACACTCGGAGTTTTATCTGTAAAACGTAAGCGTTCTTGTGCTAGTGCCAGTTCGCTTTTTTGGATTTCGTTTAGTAAGCCTTGATAGCGAGTAGATTGACTCAGACGAGAAGCAACTAGAGCATTTTGAGGAGAACGGTTAAGTTGTTCTTCTAAAGATTTTTGGCGTGCTAATGCTTCGCCATACTGGGCACGAGTTGTCTGTCTTTCTTGGGCAATATTATTTAAAGCTGTCTCAATCGCTTTAGCCTGTGACTCTGGATCAATTAAGTTCTGATTTCTGCGGAACCTTTGTAAATTTGTCTCAGCCGCGTTTACTTCTTCACTGGCTTTACTTAACTGTTCCCTGATAATTTGCAGACCTTTTTGTAACCGCGAATTCTGTTGTTGTTTGTTATATTCCACATAAACTTGTCGAATTGCATCCAGAACTTTTTGTGTTTTTTCTGGATCTCCAGCAGTGTATTCAACTTGAAATATTTTAGTAGCGACATTATCTTCTTTGCTCCTTAATTGAGTTAAGACCAAAGAAGTTTTAATTTCACCTGCACTTATATCTGGATAATCAGACTGAAGTTTATCAACTGCTTTTTGGATAAGTCCCGAACTCTGCATCAAGTTAAGCTGAGTCGCAGTATCTATCACAACATCAGAGTCAGTAAACTGATTGTCTATCCCCGCACCTTCTTTTTTACCTTGATAGTTAGGTTCTACTAGCAGTTGCATAGAACTTTTATAAGTTGGCTTGGTTTTAAAAGTTACCATGCCTGCAATAGCAATAGAAGTAATTAATACTGCTAGGAACCAAGGAAATCTTCGCACAAATACGGCAAACAATTGTCCGTAGCTTGGTTCAGTTTCCGAAGCTGGAGCTATATGAGGATTTAGACTAGTTTGAACCACTTTTATTATCCTTGTCTTCAAGACTTACGCTAAGAGATTCTCCGAAGAATACCTATTTGTTTAACAAACTACCCAGGAGCAGATAGAAAAATAAATAGGTAATCTTATAGTGGGAAAGGATTACGAAATAAAACCGCAACGCTAGAGCCATTATTCCTTGAGATACCACGCCTACAAAGAACATGGTTTGAATTATTAGTCTGATATCAGAAAGTTTTTTTGCCCACTCTTAAAGTCAGGTATGTACCAAAAAACAATAACTAATGACCAATGAATATTTGATCCACGCCACAAGCTTGGTTAATAATTTGCTCAACTTTCCCAAAGAAGGCATTCTCTGAAAAGTTTGCAACGGCATGATTACGGATGCGATCGTAATCCCAAGAAATGCCATTGGCTTCTAGCAATGCAATTTGTAGAGATTCGGGTGTTTGCCTTTTGAAAAAGACTCCTGTTTCACCTGGTATTTGAGTATCTAATACTCCACCTGCACCATAAGCGATGACTGGTGTGCCGCTAGCATTAGCCTCTACTGGAACTAATCCGTAGTCTTCTAAGGCTGCGACAATAATAGACTTGGCTTTGGAAAACAAGTCTTTGCGGGTTTTATCGCTTACGTGTCCCAAGAATTCAATATTTTTTAATGCTTTGGATTTTAACCGTGCTTGTTCTGGCCCATCACCTGAGATTAATAAGCGCCATCCCAGCCAATTAAAAGCTTCAACTATTATATCAAGGCGCTTATAGCTGATCATCCGGGCTGAGGCCAGATAATATTCTTCTTTTATATCGGAAAAAAGAAATTTACTAGTATCAATTGGATAGTTTACCATCATTGCCTTTTTGCCATAAATACTTTCAATACGGCGGGCAACAACACTAGAATTAGCAATGTAAAGATCAGGTTCCTGTGCATATTTCAGGTCTACCTTTCTCATTACTTGAAATATTTGTTCGATTAAAGGAGCAAAATATCTATAGTCTCCGTACTCTCTTAAATAGGTTGCTGTATCCCATAAGAAACGGGTGACATTATGGCAAAAACAAATGTGGCGAGCATTGGGATTTTTTCGCACTGCTTTGGCGAAGCTGGTGCTACTGCTAATAATTAAATCATAATCTTGCAGATCCAAGGCACGAAAGGCAGGAAAATATAGAGGAGCCATTGACCTAAAATATTTTACTGCACCAGGAATCTTTTGCAAAAAGGTTGTGTTGACTATGCGATCGCCTAGATCAATAGTTTTTTCTGGATCGTACAGAGATGTGAAAATATCTGCTTCGGGATAGCGCTTACAAAGCAGTTCAAACACACGCTCTGCCCCACCTCGCTGGGTTAAATAATCATGGACTAGAGCAATTTTCATGAATTTGACCTAAAGTTTCGATCAGGTTTATTTCAACGCTCCCTAGCAAGTTATTATCAACAACTTTAGTGTCCCGCAGTATAGCTCCTATCCTCTTCACGAAATTCTGGCGATAAATATATAGGGGCGTACAACTAGCTGTACGCCCCTACAGCCGATTCATTTGTAGCTATTACCCAACTGCTACTAAGATTTTTTCTGAGGCGAAATAAGTGTTTTGCTCAGTTCTTAGTTGGTCGCAGAGTCTGCCTTCAGGTAATTCTACATCCTCATAAGTGAGGACTTGATCCTTAGAAATATCTCGTTTGAGGCGACATCCTTCAGCTAAACCAATTGGTAGGAGATTTTGCTGTTGGACGATGGGGGAATTTTCACATTGTCCGTAGGTCATGTAGTAACCAATGCCATCTAAGGTTTCTCCTGCTTTCAGGTCGATTTTGGCAGTGGTGACAACATCTACTAGCGGGCCTGCTAGTGGAGACATAACCGCATCACCAAATAGGACAGCACGCGCTACAGACAAGGGAACTTCAAAATGACAGAGGTGGTAAGGAGTATAGAAGCTGTAAAGTGGGCCTTCGCCTAATTTATATAAGTTGAGATAGTGCTGTTGCTTGGGGTCGTCGTGAGTGGCAAATACATATACGCCTGGGCCAGGTTTTGCTCCAACTACATAATCGACAATGCCGCCCAGTTCTTTGAGTTGTTCAACATCATATATATGGGCCATTTCATCGACATAACCGTTGAAGTCATATCCTAGCATTCCCCGTTTGGCGACTTTCATACCTGTGGCATTGGCAACGATCGCTTGCTCAAAGGAAATTTTGGTTCCATCGGCAAAGCTAGCCACCATGTGGGGCTTTTGACCCCAACGTTTAGCAAATCCTTCCTGGGTGGTGGGATTGCGATAGGGGTCTTGGAGTCCTTTAATGTTACCGCACAATAACGGAGTTAGACCAATGCTTTTTACAAAGCGGTAGAGGTTCATTTGCACCCCTGGCTGATCGCCATCACAGGCGCTGAGAATCACACCTGCTTTGTCAGCATAGACTTTGAGGATGGGGCCAATGGTGCCGTCGAGTTCGGCATTCATCATAATCACATGCTTGCAATAGGCGATCGCTTCCATAACGATGTGAGCGCCAAATTCCACTGCACCTGTGACTTCGATTAATGCATCGATGCCCTCGGCCCGACACAGTAACTTAGCGTCTTCTGTGACTGCATATTTACCGTTTGCGATCGCATCTTCTAATTCGCTGACAGTTGCAACAACTTGAATATCTTCAATTCCTGCTTCCGAATAAGCTTGTTTAGCTGCATCAATCTGGCGATTGGAGATAGCAACTAACTCCATTCCTGGCACTGAATTGACAATTTGGTTGGCAATTCCTCGACCCATAAAACCAGCACCAATCATTCCCACCTTGATAGGATTTCCTGCTGCTGCACGGGTTTGTAAGGCGCGATCGATAATAATCATGAACTAAACTCCTTTTTGGAACTGTTGGTTGTGATACAAATTCTCTATAAACTTGCACTTAATAATTTTTTAAAGCTAAATATTAAGTACACTTTCATGGGGATTAAGATTAGCTATGGCTAATAACTGGTTCTTTGCTAGATGCTATAGAAGCAGTCTGTTTTTTCTGGCTGTGATTTTCGATAATTTGCTCCACGACATTTCTGTAAACTTGGGCAAACTTTTCTTTGGTATGATTTGCTCTTGCATATTCCCAAGCCTGACGAGACATCAGCTTTAGGTCTTCTACAGGCAAATTGGAAATACTTCTAACTTTCGCCTTAATTTCGTCAACGGAAAGATTATCAAAAATCACGCCAAAATCGTGAACATCTACACCAGATTCGTAGCTCAAAATCGGAATCAACCCGGCTTGCAAGCAACTGATTACGGCTCCTGACTGCCCTTCAGAAACGGAAGGATAAACAAGCCCTAAACAGTTATTTGTCACCTCTATAAACTCAGAGCTACTAACATCAATCCACCCATAAGTATGGATGTTAGGCGTTTCGTACAGTTCTTTATAGAAAGCTTGCTCAAATTCTTTGTCATTACTTACCGGGCCACAAACTGTTAAATGGTATTCCGGCATTTGGGCAAAGGCATCTAAAACTAAATCTAATCCTTTGAGGACTAAAGCACTACCACCAAACCACAGAAAACGTTTTCTTACCGCTTCAAAATCTTTCTTGTCGGGATAAGGATAAACGCTAGGCGAAGAAATTGGGATACGATACATCGGTTTGTTGGCATACTTGAATGTATCAGTTGTGAAATCATTACCCAACACAATCGCGCAATCAGCATATTCAATTCCTAAATTAGGAACTTCAAATCGCTGTGGTTTTAAGGTGATACCTTTGCGCCGTTGTAGTTCTAGAAGCCTGTTGCATTCTGCTGCATTGCGAAACACCATATTCGCAATGTCAACGTGGAAAATCTTGATGCAATCTTTATTGAGTTTTGGTGCAAGCGCTTCCATTCGATGACGGATATCAATGAAAAACGCGTAGTCTTTTTGAGGAACGAATTTATCATTGTGGAATTGGATAACATCAACGTTATAGCCTAAAGTTAGAAAAGTTTGGGCTATTTGCCAAACTTCCCAGTACCAAGTATGGTCATTAGGCATTGGCTGACCAGCTTTTAAGAGAAATGGTTCAATCCGATAAGAAAGTAGTACATTTCCTTTGGAAGGCTGTTTAGGGTTTAGAGAAACAACCTGTAAAGTCTTAGCGTAATTGATGCGAGCTTGGACTTTTTTAGACACAAAAGAAATAGTATTACCGACACGAGATAGAAGATTATTTGGCATTTATTTCTACCCTAATTAATTATTGTATTACCTTATAGAAAGCAGCCAGTATGTTCTACAAAAAACATCTGGCGTAGAGAAATCTATAGTTATCTGGAAGCTGTACCGCCAACAGTCATCATTCTCAACAAAGGCCAATTTAAATCTTTCTCAGATATTTCAGTCACATCTAGAGGCCAATCAATGGCAAAGAATGGGTCGTCATAGCGTAAACCTCTTTCATACCCTGGCGTGTAAAATTCGCCCACTTGATATATAACTTCAGTCTCATTTGTGAGTGCTTGATAGCCATGAGCAAACATTTCTGGAACATACAAAGCACGGCGGTTTTCTGGAGTTAGCTCTACACCAATGTGTGATAAAAAGCTAGGAGATTCTGGACGCATATCAATAATTACGTCATAGATAGCGCCTTTAGTACAGCGAATTAATTTCGTTTCTGCTGCTGGCAGAATTTGATAATGCATTCCCCGGATAGTGCCTTTTTTATAGTTAAAAGACAGGTTACATTGGGCAACTGTTGGCTTTAATCCGTGTGCTTCAAATTCTTGAGCGCAGAAAGACCGAGCAAAAAAACCACGGTGGTCTGGTTTTTCTTCTAAGTCAATAATGAATGCGTCTTTGAGTGCAGTTTCGGTAAAAATCATTTGATTGCTTTGAGATGAATGTTGGTTAATTAAATTAGATATTCTTCTGGCGAGAACGTTTTTAAGTTGATACTTTAACTAGATCAGATGCAGAAGGTAATTCTGCTCTAGGATAAGTATCATCCCAGTATTGAGTGCAGAGGTCTGGCTTTTCAGGAGGGTTGGCCGTGTAACAAAAGAATAGCGCTGACCGTTCTTCTGTGCGGACTGTGCCGTGATGCAAAGCATTTTTCGTATCTACAATAATCACAGTACCTGCTGGGCCTGGGCAGGATTTCCAAGCTGATTTCGGGATGACTGATTTTACTTCTTCATCATCGATACCCATATAGCCTGACTTCCAAAGTTTGTAGTAAAGTTGAACATAACTCCAACTAAATAAAGAAGTTAAAGAGCGGGGGATGTATTCAAAAGGCCCAGTTTTTTCTTCTACATTATTTAAGTAAATGAATATTTTGATAATGCGACGGTCTTCGGCATCGCTATGCCATAGCAGTGTCCCAAACTGATGTTTGCTAGGGAAATCTTTGCGTAAATGTACACCATGAAAAGCAACAGGAAGACCAATATAATTTTCGATAATATTGAGAAGTCTTTTCTCGATTCCCCAAGCATAAAATTCTGGTAAACCTGTAACTGTGGAAATTTGTGGTAACTTTTGCTCTAGATGGTCATTGTTGGCATTTTCCATCTGAGACAATTGATGGTAAGCAGCTTTGAGCAGTTCTGAGCTAGAGTTTAGCCCTAAATCTGCCAGTGTTGTGACGTAAACGCCATCTTTTTTGAGAGCATTAAGAATATTGCGATCGCTTCCTTCTAAGGCTGGCAAATTTCTGCTATGCTTCCAACGGGCTAGATAATATTCAAAGTCAGAAGATAGTGTAGCTATTTTGCATTTTATAGCACTAAACATTGCGTAAATTCTCCTTTTTTTGATACATATTTCTTAGAAATTTAATAGCTTACGGCTTATAAGTCCGCACTTGTTGAGTAGGTATTTCACTTGATTCTGCTAAACCGAGTTCTTTAGAAACCATCACATCAAAAGCACACAAGCTGACTAAAGCCAAAAATGGAATTACTATTTTGATAGCGGACATCGGCCATCTTCTTAAAGCACCCAAGAAAACTTTCAAATTGACTTCTTTACCGTTCTGCAAAAGCATCCGCCTACAAAACTGCTTAGAATATCCACTTTTCTCTAATTTCAAAATCACTTCGGGTATGTGTTTGTATTGCATTAGCAGTGCAGATTTTGGTTCCTTTTGCCAATAACTCACACCAACAATACATTCTAAATAAGTATCTTGAGTGACGATTACTCTGCCATTAGCAGCACAATATCCGGCTAGATATGCTAAAGATATCCAGTTATTCTCAGCATCTTGCCATTTTTGGAGAGCGCGTTTTACTAGGTCAGTGCGGTAGACTGTAGCAGTCAGAAAAATTACTGCGCCAACACTTTTTGAGAAACAATGTTCAAATATAGCTTTACCATCACCATCACCATCTTCACTATCTATATCAAACCAGCGATTACCAACAATTGTTGGTGGGTGAACTGGTTCACCAGTAATTTGGTTCCGTCCAGAAAAATTGAGAAACAATAATGATAAATCTTCATGCTGTTTGAGTTTGCTAATCACATAAACAATAGCTCTATCTTGAATTGGGTCATCATCACCAATTGTCCAAACATATTTAGTTGTTGTAGAATTTAGGCAATACATAATATTTTTGACTACGCCTAAATTCTTGAAATTTTTATTCGATTTAAATGTAATATTACTAAGTGTTGTTTGCCATTTTTCGATCACTTCCTGAGTATTGTCTGTTGAACAATTATCAGAAACTAAAATTTCACAGTCGTCTTCAAAACCTTTAATAGCTTGAGCTAACCAAGTAAGTTGCTTATCTAGAAGCTGGGCACGATTAAATGTAGGAATGGCAATAGTCAGCAGTTTATTCATATTAAGGTTTAATCTGTAGTTAAGAAGGTATTAAGCTGCTTCCCAATCTAATTTTTTGTGGTTCGGCGGCAAAATTTATAGTAGATACACCTTGTAATTACTCTTTAGCGATTTCCAAAATACATCAAAGCATTTATCTCTTGGAAATCACTTAAATATTGCCCATGATCGCGATGCCAGATAAATATAGTAATAACAGGCATTAAGACCCTATTAAAACCCTATCCCGAATAGGAGATTGATAAATTTTAACTTCAGGAATTGGCACTACAAACTGTCCACCCCACTCGCCAATAAATGCCATTTGTTCCATAATTTCTTCCTTGAGATTCCAAGGCAATATTAGGAGATAATCTGGTTTGGTTTCGCGGATTTTATCTGGTGCAAAGATGGAAATATGAGTTCCAGGTAAAAATAAGCCCTGCTTGTAAGGATTGCAATCTACTGTGTAATCGATAAAATCTTTTCCAATCCCACAGTAATTGAACAATGTATTGCCTTTGGCTGGTGCGCCATAACCAGCGATTGATTTACCTTCTGCTTTAGCTGTCAAGAGAAAATTTAATAGTTTGTGCTTTGTTTCTTTAACTTTTTCTCCAAATGTAATGTAAGTCTCCATGCGATGCAGCCCGGCGGCAATTTCTTTAGCTTTCAAATCTTTAACTCGTTGACTAATGCTGAGATGAACAGCGTAGTCCTGTTTGGCATAAATTCTTAGTGAACCGCCATGAGTTGGTAATTCCTCTACATCAAAAAGTTGCAAGTTGTGCGCTGCAAAAATTTTTTCGATAGTCAGGAATGAAAAATAAGAAAAATGCTCGTGATAAATAGTATCAAACTGATTTTGTTCAATAAGCTGCAAAATGTGAGGAAACTCCATCGTCAAAATGCCATTGGGTTTGAGGATGAGTTTCATTCCAGCTATGAAATCATTTAAATCTGGTACATGAGCTAAAACATTATTACCTATCAAAAGGTCAGCCAGTTTTCCTTGTATCACTAGTTCTTTGGCAGTTTCAACTCCAAAAAACTTGTTAAGACTAGGAATGCCTTTGTCTTCAGCAACTTTAGCTATATTTGCTGCTGGTTCTATTCCTAAAACAGGGATTCCCTTTTCTCGAAAATATTGCAGGAGGTAGCCGTCGTTACTGGCAATTTCAATAACTTGATTATGACGATTAAAGCCAAACTTTTCTACCATCATCTCCGTGTAAGCCTTGGCATGTTTTAGCCAACTTACAGAGTAAGAAGAAAAATAAGCATAATCGCTGAAAATGTGATCTGGTGTTTCAAACTGTTCTAATTGAACTAAGAGAGTGTCTTCAGAAACATAAGCGTGGAGAGGATAAAACTTCTCTGCATTATTTAGCTGTTCTGTTGTCAAATAAGCATTGGCTAAAGGTGACATTCCCAGATCAATAAAGGTTTGGTACAGGGGTTGACCACTAAAACGACATTTTGCGATCGCCATAAATTTAACTCACTAATTGCAAATAATTTGATAGATGGGATAAGTCCGAATCAATGCTATTTGATTCGGAAACTTAGTTTATTTGTTCGCTACTGCTAGGCTAATCTAACTACTTTTTATTCCAGAAAAAATCTTTGTCAATTTGCTCAGTACGAATCAGATACTCTAGTTGCCTTAAGCGGGTAAATCCTCTAAACAAGAAAGTATCTTCAGCCATGTGTATTTGACTGAATAAATCAAATAACTGCTGGGCGCCAAGTCGAGCATTCCAATCACACTTAAATCCAGGTAGGATTGTGTTGATTTTCTCGAAGGATACTCGATAGCTGCGGTTATCTGAACCGTTGTTACCAAAGGACAATTTACAATCTGGGAAAATATCAGCAACAATTTCTGCGATTTCTTTGACGCGATAATTATTTGCTGTATCTCCCACGTTGAAGATTTGGTTATGTACAATGTCTCGTGGTGCTTCCAAAGCGCAGACTATTGCTTTGCAAATATCCAGTGCATGGACTAATGGTCGCCAGGGTGTGCCATCACTGGTCATTTTGATTTGTTTGCTAGTCCATGCCAACCCTGCTAGGTTGTTTAAAACAATATCAAAGCGCATTCTGGGAGAAGCACCAAAGGCAGTTGCATTCCGCATAAAGGTGGGAGAGAAGTCATCGTCAGCCAGTGGTGTGACATCTCTTTCTACGAGAGTTTTGCATTCTGCGTAGGCTGTTTGGGGATTAACTGAGGATTCTTCTGTAACATCACCTGCGGTAGCAACACCGTAGACGCTGCATGAAGACATGTATACAAAACGGCGCACACCCATAGCTTTAGCTAGGCTAGCTAGACGAACTGAACCTATATGATTAATTTCGTAGGTAATATTAGGTGCTAATTGTCCGGCTGGGTCGTTGGATAGTTCTGCCATGTGGACTATGGCTTCAACACCTTCCAAATCATCAGGGGTGATGTTGCGAATATCTTTGTTGAGGGTTTTGGGTGTCACCCCATTAGCGTTGTACAACCAACCAACTTTATAGAAACCGGTATCTAGACCGATAACTTCATGTCCTCGTTCAATTAACAGAGGGGGTAATAACGAACCAAGATAGCCTTCTGTTCCAGTTACTAATATTTTCATTGTGGTTAATGCCTTTGTATTGATGAGTTAAATTAGGGGCGCACAAATATTTGCCCTAAAGGGTGTTGCATTCAAGAGAGAACCGCTATATTTTTCGTTTGTATGCAATTTGACCTCTCTCCAAACCTCCTCTCATAAGAAGAGAGAGGCTTTGAATCTTGCTCCCCAACGCCAGTAGGGAAGGGGTTGGGGGTTAGGTCATTGGACTCAACCCAGAAGTGCTATATATATCGGCTAACAGTCATTACATAGTTTGCCGACTAACCCATTGGGTAGCAGCACTCTATAGCGGTTCTTAATTGATGCACTACACTTTTTTCTTGTGGGATGGGTATCTTACCCGTCTCTTGTATTTCCAGGCTGGAAAAGATGCCCACTATACAAGATTCATCCTTTTATTCAGCAGCCCGGAAGTAATAACTATGTTATCTATGCAGTTAGTGCAATATCTAGATGCGAAAGTTGGGGAATTTCTGCCACAAGCGCTTTACCGATTTCTAGAGAAGATGTGGCCGCAGGAGAAGGAGCATTGCAAACATGAATGGAGTTTTGACCGGAAACAATCAAAAAGTCGTCTACAAGCTTGCCATCGTTCATTAAGGCTTGAGCGCGAACTCCTGCATGGGTGGGAACTAAATCTTCTGCTTGGACTTCGGGAATTAGTTTTTGCAAACTTCTGGTGAAGGCTGCTTTACTAAAGGAACGAATAATTTCTTGAATCCCTTCATCAGCGTGTTTTGCTGCCAATTTCCAAAAACCAGGATAGGTAATGACTTCAAGAAAATCCCGTAAGTCAAAGTCGGTTTTTTTGTAACCTTCGCGCTTGAGTGACAGCACCGCGTTTGGCCCTGCATGGACGCTACCATCAATCATCCGGGTAAAGTGAACACCCAAGAAGGGAAAATCTGGATTGGGAACTGGGTAAATTAGTGTTTTGACCAGATAACGTTTTTCTGGAGTGAGTTCGTAATATTCTCCCCGGAATGGAACAATTTTTGCTTGGGGTTCAACTTGACCTAATTTGGCGGTGCGATCGCTATGCAATCCAGTACAATTAATTACAAAGCGGGTTTCAAAGCTACCCTTGTTTGTTTGTAATACCTGATTTTTTCCACTTGGGGAGATTTTCAAAACTTTTGTATTCAGGTGTAAATCCCCGCCCTGCTGTTGAATTAGCTGGGCATATTTCAAACAAACTTGCTTGTAATTAACAATACCAGTTGAGAATACCCGAAGTCCACCTACACATTTTACATGAGGTTCAACTTCCCTGACTTCTTCGGGACTAATTCTCTTAACTTCTATGCCATTGTCTAAGCCGCGTTTGTAGAGATTTTCTAAGCGTGGTAGCTCTTGTTCTTCAGTTGCAACAATGACCTTACCACAAACTTCATGCTCAATTCCATGCTCTTGACAAAACTCTACCATAGAGCGAGAACCGTCACGACAAAATTTAGCTTTGAAACTCCCTGGCTTGTAGTAAATACCAGAATGAATTACACCGCTATTATTGCCGGTTTGGTGAAATGCCCATTGACTCTCTTTTTCTACTACTAAAATACGAGCATTGGGATAGCGTTCTCCTAAAGCCAGCGCTGTAGAAAGCCCAACTATTCCCCCACCTATAATTGCAAAATCATACATTTGGATTATTGTACTTCAAATTACAGTAAATTTATAAAATTGGGAGTGGGGAGTGGGGAATGGGGAGTTAAAATTTATAACTCCTAACTCCTAACTCCTAACTCTCTTTCTACCATACCTTCCAAGGGGCTTGAGTGCTTTTCCATAGCCCCTCTAGGTAGTTTTTATCGCGTAAAGTATCCATAGGTTGCCAAAAACCATCATGTTTGAAAGCCGATAGTTGTTCCATATCAGCTAGCTTTTCTAATGGCTCTTGCTCCCACACGGTAGAGTCATCAGCAATCAAATTGATTACTTCTGGTTCTAACACAAAATAACCGCCATTAATCCAAGCTCCATCACCTTCAGGTTTCTCTCGAAAGCTGGTGATTTTAGTTTGCTCATATCCTAAAGAAATAGCCCCGAAACGTCCGGCTGGTTGAACGGCTGTAAGTGTTCCTAATGTCTTTTGTTCTTTATGAAATTTAACTAGCTCAGTGATATTAATATTACTTACACCATCACCATAAGTAAAGCAAAAAGTCTCATTACCAAGATGTTCACTGATTCGCTTTAAGCGTCCGCCTGTCATTGTATTATCACCCGTATTTACTAAGGTGACACGCCAGGGTTCAGCATAACCAGAATGCACGTTCATCTGGTTAAATCGCATGTCAAAGGTAACATCTGACATGTGTAAGAAGTAGTTAGCAAAATACTCCTTAATTATGTAACCTTTGTAACCGCAACAAATAATGAAGTCATTAATGCCGTGAGCAGAGTAAGTTTTCATTATGTGCCAGAGAATTGGCTTACCACCAATTTCAACCATCGGCTTGGGTCTGATACTAGTTTCTTCACTGAGGCGTGTACCAAGTCCTCCAGCCAAAATCACCGCTTTCATGCAATTACCTCGGAGATTTGTAGGGATATAATTATTTGACCGTGCCAATTTTAGATTCTGGATTTGCAATTTGGGATTAATGCTCGAATGTCACGAGCCTATGAGTAGATTTGCTCTGCCTATTTTCATAGCGGGGCATGTATCAAGAAACTCTTTTAATCGAAAATCCAAAATCTAAAATCCAAAATTGTTTGACTTTATCGACATGAAGAGGATGCACTTAGATAGAGAAAAATTGTTTTCTTTTTTCTTTTTCTACGTCAATAATCTAACTGTTATTTTCGGTGAAATCATGAAGGAAATATAAATTAAAATCTTTTCTATATAAAAGCTCTATGAATATCTAGAAATAGGAAAATAAATTACTCTTTTAAATAAAAATGTTACCCAATAAATAACTAGGGTTAGCGGACGCTAACCCTAATCAGGCTTGATTTCTGAAATTCAAACCAATAATATGCCAGTAAAAAAACTTACTTGTTTTTAGTTAGTTTTTTCCACATTACTTGAAGTGTTGAATAAAGGGTCACATTTGTTTTCTATGACTACACACATGTTACTGAGTGCTTGCTGATAATTATCCATATCATCTTGCTCAAGGAAGAATTTGGCAGATGCCTGTATATCCTCGACAGCTTTCGCCTGATTTTTGTTAGATTCACTACCGCCATACTGTGCTAGTTCATAGCGAACCATGCCTCGTTTGAGATACACTTTTGCTAGTTTGGGGCTGATAGCTAATGCTTGGTTAAAGTCAGCGATCGCTTGATTATATTCTTGCTCATAATTGCTGCTATATTGAGCAATTTGATAATAGACAACACCGCGTTGAAAGTAAGCTTCTGCTTTGGATACATTAAGTTTTATGGCATGAGTAAAATCTGTGATCGCTCTTTTGTAAGCTTGTTGAGATTCACCGCTATATTTAGCCATTTGGGTGCGGACAATCCCGCGTCTGATATAAGCTTCAATTTCATTACTATCGAGACCAATGGCGCGATTATAGTCTGCGATCGCTAGGTTATACTCTAGATCGGGATCGTTGCTATATTCGGCGAGCATATAGCGGGCATTACCCCGATTCACAAGAGCTTTGGTTTGATTGGGATTGATTTTGAGAGCTTGGCTATAATCTACAACTGCTCCTTCGTAGTCTTTCATGTTATAGCGAGCATTGCCACGATTTACAATAGCTCTGGCATGTGTCGGTTCTTGTTCAATTGCTCCGGTAAAGCTGGCAATTGCTTTTTCATAATCCCGGTCTTTGTAAGCAGTATAACCTTGCTGATAGTAATCAGCGAAGCTGAGTTTGTTATTTGTCTGGCGAGACTTCAGTGTTTGTTGAGTGTAAGCATTTTGGGTAACTAACGGCTGAGTAAATTTAATCATTACATCCGCATATCCCAATAAACCAAAACCCAGCAAGCAACAAATAATCGGGTACAACTTTGACTTCTTGGAAGGTTTATAAGATGCACCGCTTGGGGTAATTACTGGTTGCCAATAATTAGCTGAGTGCGGTGACATGGTTCGCTGTGGAAAATGCGGTGTCTGGGTGTAGTGCTTTTTCCGTTTGATTCGCGGTTGGAGATGTTCTCTAGCTTCTATAGCCCGATGTGATGGGAAGGGGTCGCGTCCGCCTAATCGCACAGTACGTTCACACCAGGGACAGCTACGCATGTGGTTGTTGTAGCGATGCTGAGGATTTGTCGTGCAGGTAATCAGGGAATCTTCGGCTTCAGCAATAGCCGATAGCCAAGCCTGGGCACTGGGGCGCAGCTGTGGGTTGTTGTGACCGTCTTCAAAACAACGGACAAATAGTTCTTGTAGGCTGGGATGAAGAATTTCCCAAGCGGGTGCAATGGGTGTAGGAAGGTAGGGTACGTAGCGCTTTTGGCTGTAAGTAAAATGACCCGATGCAATGCGGGCTTCGTAAGGCGGTGGCTCAATAGCGCCTTGAAAAATCCCCGAAAATGGGTGCGTGCCTTCCATTAAGAGTTGAAATACCAGCACCGCTAACCCAAATAAATCGTGAGAAATTTCGCGATCGTGCTGGGCAAAAGTTTTATTCTGTAGTTCTGGTGGGGTAAACTCTGGTTTCCCAACTGGGCAGCGATAAAGAAGATTGCTGCTTGGGTCAAGTACTTGGAAGGAGTCTGTATCTATCAAAGTCACCAGTGCTGTGTCACTGACGAGGATATTTGACTCATTCACATCACCAATACAATATCCACTAGCGTGTAAAGCGGCAAAAGCTGCCGCCAAGTTACGAGCCGTGCGGAGCAGGTACTGATAGTTGAATAGGGGGCAGTGTTGGCGACGGGTTCTGGGGTTGTAAAAGTCGATGATTGGACGCATCCCCTGAATGCGTGGCATCAAAAAGCCAAGGATGATATTTTTGCCATCTGCCGCCCGTAATAAATCCTCTGGCCAAGCGATAGAGATATGCCCTAAACTCGCCGTAGGGTTTTCTGGCGGGTTAGCAAGCATCGCCTGGAGTTTATCAGCATGAGCAGTCGTTGGCTTGTGGTAAATCTTTGCCACCAAGTTGTTATCGGATGGCACTGCATAAACACAAGCTTCACCGCCACGTCCCAAACTGACATTGAGACTGAGGATTTCTTTTCTAGGGGAACAACGTAGTACCTGCATAATGAAATTACCGCTAACGGAGTTATTGTAAGATGTGAAACCTGTAAATTTTTTGCTTATGAGTTGTTGAATGCAGCTATAATGAGTGTCAAATCATCATCAGTGCGTTGCGTAATCCGTTCTGAGCGTAAAAACTTTACCAACTGCTCCTTCGCTTCTGTCTTATCCTCCGCATTAGCTACAAATTCAAACAGGGGAAAAAAGAAGGGTTTGTGAGGTTCGCCAACAACCATATTCAAAGCCAGCATTTGTAGTCCGTCGGTGATGATGCCAACATTTACTATGTCTGTGCGCCAGACTTTTATCTGCGCTGTATCTAAGGCAGTAGGAGAAGTTAAAAAAGTTGTTTCGTTGATGTATTCGCCGCTATCAGGTATGGTAAGTGCCAGGAGGTTGCCCATGCTATCTTTTGCCACTGCCAAACCATCACCTATTTGCATTACAGCCACAACTTCTGGTGTGGCAAGCATCACAATTAAGGTAGTGGCTAAATCTTGAGGCTGTTTGTCACAACTAGCTGCCTCATCATCCACAGCTTTTTTGGCGGCTAATATGGCATCATTTAAGAGCGATCGTACCAATGCATCATCAGTCAAACTTTTCCGAGTGAGTCCAATGGTTGAAATGTTTTCTATTGCTGTCTCTACAGCAATCATCGCTCCCACTTTCCCAAGGCTAGCAGAACCCGCCCCATCTGCTGCGGCCGCCACTAAAACGTTATCTGATAATACCTGCCAGTGATGAGCATCTTGGCATAACTGATTGTTTTTTAAGTGACTTGTACCACATACAGACGCAGCCACAATCCGCCATTGAGCAATCTGTTTTGATATGTTCATAGATTTTTTTTCCAGCAGCTAGCTGTGTAAACATCAAGCTGCGATTTTTTTTATTAAACAGTCCCCCAACCAATCGGCGGTAATGCTACCTGTTCGTCCACCTGCGAATGAGAAACAGCTGACATACTAGTTGACAGCCAAACAAACATCTCGATAAAATTTAATCCTTTAAGCTTCAGGGGGGTACGCACAGCTATTTGATTTAAACGAGTCATATTCGCATTTTCTACACCTACTGTAAAAAATGCTACCCGCTTATTAGCCTCATCTCCCTGTAGGCGCTGGGATGCTTGCTCTACGACATTTTCTAACTCGCCTTGTGGTTCTCCATCGGTAATCATGAATACCCAAGGACGATAGTAAGCAATCCCATTGGCACGATACTGAGATTTTCGCTCTTGAATTATGTCTAAAGCTTTATGAATTCCTGCACCCATCGTAGTCAATCCCTGAGCTGTCAAAATCGGTGGATTGAATTGATCCGCAGTCACAAAGTCTTGTACTACATTGATATTACTATCAAATGTTACGATCGCCACTTCCACCCGTCTTGCGGCTAAGGAATTTTTGACTAATTCATCCTTTAAACTTAGTAAACCCTGATTTAAAGCCTCAATCGGGTCTCCTTGCATCGAGCCAGATGTGTCTAGTAACAGTACACAAGGACAACGTGGTTCTGGGTTCTCAGCAAATTCTACTACTTCATCAAGTCTTAATGTATCATCCATAACTTTTTGTGTTATGTTAAAGTTCAAAGCTTTATTTCCCTTTTCTCAGAGTATATAATTACCATCGCCGAAGCGACTTACAGAATATAGTAGCTAGTGGTAGATGCTCTAATTTTTATTAAACAAATTTTTTTCATGAAGTTCTCTACATATTTAAGAAGAACTTGAGAACAGCTTAGTTTAGCAAAAAAGAGTTTATCAAAACGCAGCATTCCCTGTTGTAATGTATCTACCCAAAAATTATATCCATTAACCCTACAGTACAATAAATACGTAAACTTTCCTATATAACTTTTTAAAGATTTTATGTAGAAGAATCGTTCTTTTACATAAAGATAATTAACCATAATTAAGCTCATTAGCTCTAGAAGTATAGCAGTGTAGCTGCGGAAACATGGAATTAAATTTAACTCTTTCAGTAAGTGGGCATAAATAAACATCATTATTAAGATCTTCAGTCAAGAGTTGTTGGTAGTAAGTAAAATCCAGAAGTAACTAACATCTACTGATAGTCTAGCTAGGATAGATATTTACGTTTATTCATACCCACCTACTTTTTTTTGAGATAGATAAAAGAAGTAGAGTGTGCTAAATATAACAAAAAATGTCTAAAATTTACTAGTTTTAACATATATACATATTTTAAAAGGAATATTTTGTACGGAGAGAAATATTACAAAGAAGAAAGTATTTCATAGCTGATATTTTCAATTTACAAATGTTCGGTTGTTGATTCCGCAAAAAACTTGAAAAATATGAATAATTCTGGTGCATTCACCAAACTACGTCCAATAAGTTTGTTAAGACAGTTATCCAATTGCTCTGACAGTACTTGTTTACAAGCATTGAGTAACTCAGTTTGTTGGTCGATTTACCTAGAACAGGGAAGAATAACCTACGCTACCCATTCAGTGGAACCCTTTGACCGGCTAGAACGTCATTTGCGTCGCCTCAGCCACCAAATTCCACTGCTTACCAGTGAGATTCGTGTTCAATTACGTCTAATGTTTGAACCTGATTCACACACTCAGTTAATTGAAGATGACAGTAATTTAAGAAGCCACCCTCCTGAGTATCAGGCTATATCCTGGCTTGTTAGTCAACAACATTTACATTCTACACAAGCAGCAGTGCTGATTCAAGAATTGGTTCAAGAGGTGATTGAATCATTTTTACTAATCAAAGAAGGTACTTATGAATTAGCAGAACCACTTGATATAATGCCAATATTTTGCTGGTTAGATGTAGAAAAAATTCTAGAACATTGCCAAGTAAGATTAAAAAAATGGCAAGCTTTTGTTCCTCAAATTTCTTCTCCATATCAACGTCCATATCTGTTTATTAACAGCAAAATTGAGGAAAAAGATTTACCAAAACTCCAGCCAGATTTAACTAATTGGATGAAAGGTTTTAGCCTGTGTCATCTAGCCGTAATTTTGAATCAAGATGAAATACAACTGGCTCACACTTTATACTCTTACATACTTAAGGGTGCGATTATCTTGCATGAAGCTGATCCACCTTATGATAAATTACCAAAGATATTTGAAGAGCAATCGCTTATCTCTAAATTCATTCCCAAGTTAGTTGATACCAAAAAAGAACTAAATACCACCGTCAACCCTTACCTAGATATTTCTGAAGAGAATATAGTTCCTGTCCAACGATTACCTCAGATTTCTCCTTCTCCAAAAGAAAACTTTCAGGAACCAACAATATCAAATAGCATAATTCCTTCTTCCCAAATAGTAGCGGCTGCTACTGTAACGGCACAAAAAGCTTATAAAATCGTTTCTGTAGATGATAGCCCCACAATTCTCAAAGAAATTAGCCGTTTTTTAGAAAATGAAAATTTTTCTGTAGTGACTATTAACGATCCAGTAAAAGCCGTTTTGTCAATTATAAGACACAAACCTGATTTAATTTTGTTGGATTTAAACATGCTAGGAATCGACGGTTATGAGTTGTGCCGGATTATACGAAATAATTCCATATTTCAAAAGACTCCTATCATCTTTGTCACTGGGAATAAAGGGATTGTAGACAAAGTAAAAGCCAAACTAGTTGGGGCATCTGGCTATCTGATTAAACCGTTTACTCGCGCCGAATTACTGAAAATAATTTTTATGCATTTGACTTAAATTAGCCAAAAAACCTAAAAATTTTGAACTAGTGAGGAAATTAATACTAATCTGAAAATTGACGAAAACTTAATTAAAAAGAGCTACTTGAACTTGCTAGTCATCCAACTATTATTAAAGACACGGCATTGCCGTGTCCCTACGAGTATCTGTGTTCATCTCCGGCTAATTATTTTTTCCTTACGTGCTACATTTCAAAGAGTAATACTTGTGGGTTAATTACAGATTGAAATTTTTGGAGTGCTAGAAGGTTGATTCTTGCGCCGCTCAATGAGAGCAATGTCAACTGCAAAGCTTAACCAAGAAGTATCGTATTCAAAATGTAATCAACTTAAGTTGGCAAAAAAGCCAATACCACAATAGACAGGCTTACCGATGCAAAAAATGGCTCCTGTCTATTACAAAGTTTTAGGGTGTGGTAGAAGAGAACTCATAATTTGGGTTGTTGTAGCCTGGATTTGACATGGCGGATGTTACAAGGTCAGAACTGCTGAGTAAACTCCTGACATCAGTTCCTATACCTTGGCTGGGTGTAGTGCTACCTAGCGACATCAGTTCGCCACCAACAGAGAAATTCCAGCCTTCATTACCAACGAGTGTTTTGTTATCACCACTGGCTTCAATCCGGTTTCCAAGGAGATTGCTGTTATTTACACTGCCAGTGTTGCCAGTACCAAGGATGTCATTGTTACTACCAGGGAGTGTATTGGCATTACCAAGGATGTCGTTGTTATTGCCTAAGTTCCAGTTACCGTTACCGTTGGTTGCGTTATCGCTGCCAAAGCCCCAGTTGCCATTACCTTCGGTTTTGCCGCCGTCACCGTAGTTCCAGTTACCGTTACCCTTGGTTGTGTTATCACTACCAAAATTCCAGTTACCATTACCGTCGCTTGTGTTGTTACTACCATATAGCCAGTTACCGTTACCTTGGCCACTGTTGCCGGTAGCATTTGCACCATCTAATTTTTGAATATCAGATATCCAGTTGTCACTCTTATAAGGTACAGGTTGACCGTTGCCAGTTTCAGGTAGGTTGCTACCACTTTCCTTGGAGGGGGGAGTGCTGCCAAATGGTAAGTTACCAGGGAGGTTACCGCCACCACCAGATGCGTTACCACCAGATGCGCCACCAGCAAAGGGGTTGCTACCGCCACCAGATGCGTTACCGCTAGATGCGCCACCAGCAAAGGGGTTGCTACCGCCACCAGATGCGTTACCGCTAGATGCGCCACCAGCAAAGGGGTTGCTACCGCCGCCAGATGCGTTACCACCAGATGCGCCACCAGCAAAGGGGTTGTTACCGCCGCCAGATGCGTTACCACCAGATGCGCCACCAGCATAGGGGTTGCTACCGCCGCCAGATGCGTTACCGCTAGATGCGCCACCAGCATAGGGGTTGCTACCGCCGCCAGATGCGTTACCGCTAGATGCGCCACCAGCAAAGGGGTTGCTACCACCACCTAATGCACTAAGATCACCGCCAAGGACTCCGACGAGTTGATTGAACGGATTATTGGTATCAGTTAAAGCCCGCTCGTCAAGTGGTCGCTCGTAATTATACTTGTACTTTCCATCTTCACTGGTTGTGGATGAGTTGCCACCACCGATGAAGGAAGCGAAAGTATTACTACCACTAGCAGCGCCACCGGAGCCACCGCCACCGAAGCCACTGCCACCGGAGCCACCGCCACCGAAGCCACCGCCACCGAAGCCACTGCCACCGGAACCACCGCTGCCATCGGTGGACTGCCATTTGCCATCACTGAAAGAAAAATTTCCGTTACCAGATATGTTGCTAGTACCTTGTGACCCAACAGTTTGATTGCTATTGTCAGAAGTTGCCATTAGAATTAAGCTCCTATTACTTAAACTGAAATTCCTCTATCAAAAGGAATATCAACGACGTGAATGAAAGTATTTTTTGACTTTCATCTTCAATAAAGAAATACTAATAAAAACAGCAATTACTACCTTTAGCAAAACTATACAAAATCAGATTTAGATTTCAAATGAATAAAATTTAGATTAGATTGCCGATTCTTTAGATTCGATTGTCTATTCTTTCGATATTGTTCAGGTAGATTTCAGAAAATTGCCCGGTAATCCTTACTGTGAAGGCTTTGTAAGAAGTATTTGCAGTTATTTTTCGGCTCAAACAGGGCAAATTTACCTTTTTGGAGTTCTACAATAAAATGCAATGCAATTACACTAAAAAAAAGAACAAAGTTTGATTTTTGTAGTCTATTGAGTGAGAAAATATTATTGTGAGGTTTTATCGAGTTTGAAAGATTCAAGTTCTGCGATCGCTAGTCCAAAGGCATCTAAATTACTCTTGTTCGCAACCAGTGTTAAAAACCAACGAAAAAATCAGCATTTCTCGTTTGATTTATTTTCCAACTCTCAATGCGATGGCTACGCCTACGCTAAATCTATATCAATAAGCAGCTATTAGTTAATGTGGCTATTTTTAAGCTTATTGAGAATAAAAGCCTTGGTTGACATAATGCGGCTAGCCTGAGCCAACCAAGGCTTATGTAATGGTTGCATATCGTCCAGCCTGAATCATTGCCTAAATCATTAAGGCGATCGCCTTTTGGTCATGATGTCGCCTTAATTAATTGCTGGGTACAGAGCGAATCTCAAACATATCTCTCAGATTTACACAAGCCAAAACGCCAAGAAAAGATTAGCATCAAAGATTGTTCTGTCAGTCTAACGTAGTAGGATTGTTCAAGTGAAAGGGTACGCCTTGCGGGACGAATAGCCATCGATCGCTAGTAGGCACCCTAAAATAAGAGCAAAAGACGATTCCTAAAACAAGCACACTCCATGCGTATTTCTCTAAATTGGCTGCGCGAACTAGTAGAGATAAAACTTAGTCCAGAAGAGTTAGCCGAAACCCTGACAATGGCGGGGTTTGAGGTTGAAGAGATTGAAGACCGCCGCACTTGGGCAAATGGCGTGGTTATAGGGAAAGTGCTTGAGCGTCAACCCCATCCCAACGCCGATAAATTAAGTGTTTGCCAAGTGGATATTGGTGCAGGTGAGACTTTAAATATTGTCTGTGGCGCTGCAAATGTGAAGGCAGATATCTATGTGCCTGTAGCAACTACGGGTACTTACTTACCCAACATTGATTTAAAAATTAAACCTGCAAAATTGCGTGGTGTCCCATCTCAGGGCATGATTTGTTCTTTAAAGGAACTCGGTTTACCCACCGATGTAGACGGAATTCATATTTTTACCCAGGAAAATTTACCATTGGGTAGCGATGTGCGTCCTTTGTTGGGTCTAGATGATGTAATTTTAGACTTAACTGCAACTGCCAATCGCGCTGATGCTCTGAGCATGGTAGGCGTAGCACGGGAAGTAGCAGCTTTAACTGGTGGAAAGTTGAGCATTCCTGAACCCGGTGAAGTCTCTATTACCAAAAGTGCCGGAAATTTAGCTTTAAAAATTGCCGATACCCAAGCTTGTCCTGCATACATTGGTACGGTAATTGAACAGGTAACAATTGCTCCATCTCCCGAATGGTTACAACAGCGTTTGCGGGCTGCTGGGGTACGTCCCATAAGTAATGTAGTGGATATTACTAACTACGTTTTGTTGGAATGGGGACAACCTCTACATGCCTTTGATTGCGATCGCCTACAATCAGTTGCAAGTAGCGGAAATTTAACCATCGGCGTTCGCTTCGCCAATACTGGAGAATCCTTCAAAACCCTCGATGGTCAAACTCGTACCCTATCAACCCAAAATTTGTTAATTACCGCAAACGACAGACCCGTTGCACTGGCGGGAGTCATGGGTGGGGAAGAAACAGAAGTCCATCAAGGGACTCAAAGCCTAGTTTTAGAAGCAGCTTTATTTGATTCCGTAGCAATTCGCCGTTCTTCCCGCAGTGTTGGGTTAAGAAGTGAGGCTTCTGGCAGATATGAACGGGGAGTTAACCGAGCTGAGTTGGAAATAGCTAATCGCCGCGCCTTATCCTTAATTAGCGAATTAGCTAGCGGAGTTCTTGTCCAGCAGGAAATTGCCGACACCCGCCCCGACCCGTCTACCTGGAGTCGCTCTATCGCCTTGCGTTTAGACCGCGTTAATCAAATATTGGGGCCGATAGATTTGGGAGAGGATACAGGTGAACTCCAAGAACAAGATGTTGAGCGTATCCTGACTGCATTGGGATGTCGATTAACTCCTTCAGAAAAAGATACTAATCATCAACCTACATGGTCAGTTTCTGTTCCACCCTATCGTTACCGCGACTTAGAGCGAGAAATTGACTTAATTGAAGAAATCGCGCGGCTCTATGGCTACAACAAATTCTGTGATACCTTACCAGAAAAAGCGGAAGCTGGCTATCTGCCTTTAGATGAGGAATTGATTCGCAAATTACGAGCTTTCCTCCGGGCTGAAGGGTTGACAGAATTAATTCATTATTCTTTAGTCAAACCAGGAGAAGACAGAAATATAGTACTGTCAAACCCCTTATTTGTCGAATATTCAGCGCTGCGAACCGATTTGATATCTGGGTTAATTGATGCCTTTCAATACAATTTAGAGCAGGGTAATGGTGCCTTGAACGGCTTTGAAATCGGGCAAATTTTTTGGCAAGAAGAAGACGGTTTGCAAGAAACAGAAACCCTAGCTGGAATTGTGGGAGGGGATATTTCTGTTGGCAAATGGTCAAAAAGTGGACGCGAAGAACCCATCTCCTGGTTTGAAGCCAAAGGCATTTTAGAAAGTGTATTTCGGCAACTTGCCTTGCAGGTAGAATTTCAACCCGATTGCCGAGATAATCGCTTACATCCAGGACGCACCGCTTCCCTGTGGATTCGGGGTAACAGACTGGGTATTTTTGGACAACTCCATCCCCAATTGCGGCGAGAAAAAGGTTTACCAGACTCCGTTTATGTTTTCCAATTGGATCTAGATGTGCTTTTAGATTCTCTGGGAGAAGATGAAGTTGTGGTTCCAACATTCCGTCCTTATTCTACCTATCCAGCTAGCGATCGCGACATCGCCTTTTTCGCACCCGTGAAAATCTCAGTTTCCGAAATTGAAAAAGTAATTACCAAAGCGGGTAAAGATTTGCTCGAATCTGTGGAATTATTTGATGAATATCGCGGCGAAAATGTCCCCGAAGGACAACGGAGTTTAGCATTCCGCTTAATTTATCGCGCTAGCGATCGTACTCTTACTGAGGCAGAAGTCGAACCAGTACACAATAAAGTGCGTGAAGCTTTGGTGGAAAAATTCGGCGTAAACCTAAGAAGTTAGTTATTGGGCATGGGGCATAGGGTATAGGGCATTGTTTATTCCTCTCCCTCATCTCCCCACTCCCCATTCATTTTTTATTTGGAATTAATTAGCTATGCCTAAATATGTACTCTGGGGAACTTACTGCGAAGACGTTCTTGAAAAACGCGCCCCCCACCGTCAAGCTCATTTAGACGGATTAGCAAAACAGAAAGAATCCGGTGTGCTAATTACTATTGGCCCTACCAAGGATGTGACAAAAGTTTTTGGAATTTACGAAGCCGAAGACGAAGCCACTGTACGCCAGTTAATTGAAAATGACCCCTATTGGAAAAATGGCATCTGGACTGAGTATTCTGTTAAAGAATGGATTCAGGCTTTTTAAATTAAGTATGGAGCATGGGGAATAAGGAATGAGTCTTTGATACTCGTGAACAAGTCTTTGAACTCCACTCTCCTGCCTCCTCTGCCTCCCCTGCCTCCCCTGCTCCCTCATCCCCACTCCCCACATAATGAAAACTTGGCAAGTTGATTTTTATCGTCGTCCATTACCAGATGCATCTGGACAAATTTTATGGGAATTGTTGATTTGTGACGCAACTCGTAGCTTTGAGTATGAAGCTAGCTGTCTCCAGTCAGCAGCAAATTCGAGTTGGGTTACTACTCAACTTGAGCTAGCCGCAGGTGAAAAATTGCCAGATGTGATCCAGGTATTTCGTCCTCAGTCACTAAGTTTAATTGAGGCGGCGGGACGCAATTTAAGTATAAATGTCGAACCTACCCGCCACACTTTGGCACTGAAGCAGTGGTTACAAGAAAAGCAGTATCCCTCAACGCTAGATAAACCACCTCCAGCACCATTACCAGAAAACCTCTGGGGCGAACAATGGCGTTTTGCAAGTTTAGCTGCTAGTGATGTGGAAACGATATTTAGCGATCGCCCCATTCCCATTTTGCACATCCCAGAACATCTCAAACCCATCAATTTGGGTTTGGCATCAACAGTACCCGTCCCTGGTGTAGTAATTTATGGTGGACGGCAATCGATGCGGCTAGCGCGGTGGTTACAGCAAGCCCGTCCGGTAGGCTTGAATTACATATCTGGCGCACCAGACGGCTTAATATTAGAAGCTGGCTTGGTGGACAGATGGATTGTTGCCACATTTGAAGATCCAGAAGTTACAACAGCAGCCCAAGCATTTGAACAACGAAAAAAGCATTGCCGAGGATTGCATTTTTTATTAGTTCAACCCGATGATTCCGGGATGACTTATAGCGGCTTTTGGTTATTGCAGGCAGAAGATTGATATTGATTGCTAAAAATATTTTAGGACTTACGCAAAATATGCCTCAAACTCTGATTTCTCCGTGCCCTCTGTGCCTTTGCGGTAGCCTGCGGCAAGCCGAAGCGTCTACGTTATTCCGTAACTCATGGGTAAGTCCTATATTTGTCCGCTTAATTTCTAAGGCGATCGCTTTTCTGTAATAAGCCTTGTAATAAGAATATTGCTTCTATATTTGCGTGTATGAATTATTTATAGTAAATTGATGTAGTAAAAATTATTGAAATAACAACAAATATTTTTTGTATTTCATATTACTAATTAATTTAATATTTATCCAGTCTTTGGTTAGAGGTATAGTGAAATCTCACTGATTATTATTGAAATTGAAAGAATAACTTGAACTTAGAATTCTATCTACGAGTTCCCAAAGGCAACGCTAACAAAGCTGTTTTTGTGGCAATTTGTATACTACATACAAATAAGTTATCGTTTAGCCGTGCTAGTTCAACTTAATTCTTTAATTAATTCTTTAGAGAGTGCTATATGCAAAAACCAAACGACCAGAAAGACTATTTCGTTAAGTACCTTTCCCTTGCTCCTGTTCTTGCCGTTGTTTCTGTATCAGTTGCCTTCTCTACCTGGGCGATTTTTAATTATTTTTTACCTGATCTTCTTTTTCATCCTATGCCATGACATGAGCAGTGATGATTTAAAGCCGTTATCATCACCATTTGATTGTTAGTAATATTGTTGTTAACACTAAAAAGCGCTCTCCCAAATTGGGAGGGCGCTTTTTGATTTAGCTAAACTTAAGAATTAACCGTTGATAGCAGGAGCGGTCATCGCCACAGGAGCAACATCACCAGCAGCTAAATCTAAGGGGAAGTTGTGAGCGTTACGCTCGTGCATTACTTCCATACCCAGGTTAGCCCGGTTGATTACATCAGCCCAAGTGCTGATGACGCGACCGCTTGAATCAATAATTGATTGGTTGAAGTTGAAACCGTTCAAGTTGAACGCCATTGTGCTTACACCCAAGGCGGTGAACCAGATGCCGATTACAGGCCATGCTGCTAAGAAGAAGTGCAGTGAACGGCTGTTGTTGAAAGAAGCGTATTGGAAGATTAGACGACCGAAGTAGCCGTGAGCCGCAACGATGTTGTAGGTTTCTTCTTCTTGACCGAATTTGTAACCGTAGTTTTGTGACTCGGTTTCGGTGGTTTCACGAACTAGTGAACTTGTTACAAGAGAACCGTGCATTGCAGAGAACAAGCTTCCGCCGAATACACCTGCTACACCTAATTGGTGGAAGGGGTGCATCAAGATGTTGTGTTCTGCTTGGAACACGATCATGAAGTTGAAGGTTCCGGAGATAC
>NZ_JAIVFX010000001.1 GCF_020829625.1 Nostoc sp. XA010
TTCGTAATTCGTAATTACCAATTACAAGTTATGAAAACATTTGGTTTCGCGTTACTGTGCAGTCTTCAGGGTTGCTGTTAAATTCTGATTTCTAATTCTTTAATTACGAATTACGAATTACGAATTACGAATTAGCAATTACAACTTTTCCTGGTGTCTATTGCGCGGTGGAACCACACTGAACCCTTCCCGAACTCAGAGGTGAAACGCTGCTGCGGCCACGATAGTTTAGGGGTAGCCCTACGCAAAAATAGCTCGATGCCAGGATTCATAATTCAATAAAAGCCTTCTCGAAGTCATTTGAGAAGGCTTTTGTTTTTGCTGAAAATCATTGGGCTAGAAAGAAATACTATTAACAAATTGGGATTACTTGTATGGATAATTATCTAGCAACAGTGCCTTCGCGGTTCGATAAATTGAGCTTTTTAGAGATTTTTGGGTAAGTCCTATAATCTTTATTGGGTGTTGGGTTTAAAAAAGCGATTTCCTCTCAAAAGTATTTTACTCATTAAGCATGTCACTATAGAAAATAGAGCAGCAAATTGAGCAAAAGGAAGGCTAAAGAACACTGTGCAGATAACATTCTTAGGCACAAGTTCCGGTGTACCCACGCGATCGCGCAATGTTTCCAGTGTCGCCCTGAGATTACCTCAAAGGGCAGAACTGTGGTTATTCGACTGTGGCGAAGGCACCCAGCATCAAATTATCCGGAGTGAACTGAAAATTAGCCAACTCTCGCGAATTTTTATTACTCACATGCACGGCGACCACATCTTTGGCTTAATGGGACTTCTTGCTACTTGCGGCTTGGCTGGCAATGTGGAACGAATTGATATATATGGCCCACCTGGATTAAATGATTACATTCAAGCCGCCTCCCGTTACTCCTACACACACTTTTCCTATCCCATTAAAGTCCATGCCATCCGTCCAGGGGTAATTTATGAAGACGATGACTTCACCGTAAGCTGCGATAATTTACATCATCGCATTACAGCTTTCGGCTACCGCGTAGCCGAAAAAGACCGATCAGGACGCTTTGATATTGAAAAAGCCAAGGCGTTGCAAATTCCTCCCGGTCGGGTTTATGGTCAACTTAAGCGCGGTGAAACAGTGACCCTTGCGGACGGACGAGTGATTGATGGCACTCAATTATGCGGTCCTACAGAAATTGGTCGAAAAATTGCCTATTGTACAGACACAATTTATTGTGATGGTGCAGTGAAGTTGGCAAAAGATGCAGATGTATTAATTCACGAAGCAACCTTTGCTCATCAAGATGCAGATATGGCTTTTCAGCGGTTGCATTCCACAACCACAATGGCAGCGCAAACAGCTTTAGCTGCTGGGGCACATCGGCTAATTATGAGTCATTTCAGTCCCCGCTATGCTCCTGGAAATATCTTGGAATTGAAGGATCTTCTTCAGGAAGCCCGTGCTATTTTTCCCCGTACTGACATCGCTTATGATTTCATGATTTATGAAGTACCGAGGCGGCGGGAAGTAGAGTTAACCAAGGTAAGCGTTTAAATTTTGGATTTTAGATTTCTTATTGAACGCTTCTAATCTAAAATTAACCAGGCTCTATCTTGGAGTTTAGTAGTCTAATTCATAACGTCTAGCAAATAGACAACAGTTTAACTTGAGGAGGAAGTCAAATAGTTACCTAAGAATTTACGTTTCCCTAAGTGTATCAATAATCTACAACTACTATGAGTTAGATATTTTTATCAATGTATTTCTTCTATTAAAAGTTATTTTAATAACTTTAATAGGATAGTACTATTGGAAATCAGAGAACTTTATACTTAAATAGTTAAGAAAAATAATTAATTTTCCATCAAGATTTTTCTTGCTTAAATAAAATATTTATTAAAAATTTATTCTTCCAACACTGATTAAGAATTTATATGCATGAATTGATGAACATGAAAGCGCCAATTGGCATAATATTGTGCCAAGTGAGCTTGTCATTATTGGAAGAATAATTAAGTATGCTATTGCAGCTATAGGTGTAAAAAAACATTTCACATTTTTCATAAATCTTCCAAATAAATATAGTGTTTCGATATTAGAGGAGTTTGATAGTGGCTAAGACTAGTCTGAATCAAGAGCAACAGGTTACTACTTCAGCACAAGGCGCAGTTGACATCAGACAAATATCTACTATTTTGCTTCGCCGACGTTTGCTGATTTTGGGGGTTTCCTGTGTAGTTATGTCAGCTGCTAGCCTTTTAGCTTTTATTGCCAAACCTACTTACCAGAGCAATATGCGGATATTGGTGAATTCCAATTTATCTGAAGGCACACAGTCAAATAATATCCCAGAAAGCGCAGACACCAAGGTTACTGAACCAAATTCTCAAGTTGTTGATTCCACTACTCAGATGAAACTCATGCTGAGTTCTAAGTTGCTTCAAAAAGCCGTAAATTTACTTCATCCTAATTATCCTGATATTACCTTAAAGGATATCAATGATCAAATAGAACAGAACAAAAAAGCACCTCTAGAAGTGACTCCAGAAGAGGGAGGTTTAGGATCTAATAAAGTTTTTAGTCAATTATTTAAAGTTTCCTTCAATGATGACGATCCAGTCAAAACACAAAGAGTACTTCAAGCTCTACAAAAAGTCTATCAAAACTACAATAAAGAGCAACAAAAAGAACGTGTCAATCAAGGACTGGCTTTTACAAATGCTCGCTTACCTGAAATCAAAAAAGAGGTGAGTAAAGCTGAGAAAAATTTGGAACAGTTTCGCAAGAAACATAAATTACTCGATCCTGAAGTCCAAAGTAAAATCCTGCTAGAATCTCTAGCTGATATTCAAAAACAGCTACAAAGCACTCGTGCCCACCTTCAAGATGTAAACGTTCGCTACGAGAATCTAGAGCAACAAATAGCCTCCTCATCTCAGCAGAATGCACTAATTTCTTCTCGTTTAAATCAGTCAAGTCGTTACCAAATGCTATTAAGTGAAATTCAAAAAACTGAACTAGCCTTAGCTAAGGAACGGCTGCGCTATACAGACGATTACCCATCGGTACAGAAACTAAAGCAGCAACGTCAAAGTCAACTGTCGCTATTACGACAAGAGGTGAAAACTATTACTACTAGCAGTAAGGGAGAACCGCTTTTAAAAGAGCAAATGCTAGGGGTTGAGCCAAAGCTAGTAGATGAGTTAATTTTGCTACAGACAACTGTCTTAGGACTAACTGCTAATGAAAAGAATTTAGCCGAGTCAGAACAGCGACTTCGCTCTGAGTTAAACAAATACCCAAGCTTAATAGCAGAGTATAACCGTCTGTTGCCAAAGGTGGAAACTAGTCGTAAAACCCTTGAACAATTACTCCAAGTGCAACAGTCTTTGGGTTTGAAAATAGCTCAGGAAGGATATAACTGGCAAGTTTTGGCAGAACCTGCTCTGGGTACTTATATGGGGAGCAACAGATTATTATTTTTGGTTGGAGGGGCGGTAATTGGGCCGATTCTAGGTATCTTAGCAGCCCTGATTTTGGAAAAGTTTAATGACGCTATTTATTGTGTCGGAGATTTAAAGAAACTGACGAATCTACGTGTATTGGGGTCAGTACCAAAACTACCGTCATGTAATGTCAAAAAGCGGCGGCTGGTCTTGCCTTGGAATGGGCGACGAAGCTTAGATTACTCTATAGTAGAAGCCACTACTAGATTACCTGTCCATGAAACCCTGGACATGATCTACCAAAATATTCAAATATTAAAATATCCCTTACCCTTTAAGTCATTGATGTTGACTTCAGCACTACCAGGGGAAGGGAAGACAACTTTAGTATTAGGGCTTGTAGCTAGCGCTACCCGAATGCATCGACGGGTATTAGTTATTGATGCTAATTTACATAATCCTAGCCTGCACAAAATCCTGGAACTATCCAATGACTGGGGACTATCTCTGTTATTACTTGATGAGACGACAACTCATTTTCAAGATTACATCCAGCCTATTCACCCCTGCATTGATATTTTGACTGCTGGGCCTGAAGCAGAAGACACGGTGAAGTTGCTCAGTTCTCAACGAATGAAAGAACTAATTGAGTTGTTTGAGCAAAGTTATGATCTAGTACTGATAGATGCTCCACCTATTTTAGGTACAGTTGATGCCAGAATTGTGGCAGCTTTTTGCAATGGGATCGTAATGGTAGAGCGCATGGGGAAAGTGACCCAAACTGAACTGATTCAAGCAACAGAAATTTTGAGTAAATTGAATTTAATTGGAATTATCGCTAATGAAGTGAGCAATTCTAAAAATTTATTGGCATCGTAGGCTGAAGAAGACACGGGGGGCTGATTTACCCGCGTCCTCTTTTGGACGATGACCGAATCAAACAGGGGTGTAGGGGGCAAGGGGGAAAAAAAGATTGAGAAAATTTGTTGTCCCCTGTATCCCTGCAATCTGGTCACAAGCCCCGAATTTATTCGTGGAAAAGTTGTACTGACATTTGATGCTTAGTTGGACAGTTGGGGGAAAAGGTTTGGTGACATCAAAGGTGGGTATGTCGGACGCGTAAATAAATTTTTCTTGATTTGCTTTTCTTTGCTTAGAAACAGTCAATATCCAAACAGAAGAGAAAGGTAATCGCACCATCTACATCTTTGCCATCCTTATCCTTGCTAAATTTTTCTTTAGAAGTAAGCATAGTGATCGGCAACTTAGATTTGCTCCAAGTCGCGCCAGCAATAATGCCAAAGTTATCAAAAAAACAAGAATCGTAGGCTTTTTCCCCTGAACTCTTTTCCAGTAACCAATAGCCAACCAATCCTGGTTCAATATTTTCTAAACGGCGAGAGAAATTGCCTTGGATTTGCATCTCTGACAAAAGCCCAATGAGTCCAGACATTGTAATCAGTAATTTGCACTGGTTTTTCAATGCGATCATACCCATTCTGATTACCCCCATCCCAAAAAATCCGACTAGTAGCTTGCTTAATGGCTCAATAGTTTTACTGAAAAAATAACTAATTACACATTTACTTTATAAATTCCTGTGTACTTTTTTGTTGAAAGTTTAGAAAATTAGGGATAAACTAGTAGTCCACTAAGCAAACATTGACACATTGACAGGTGTAAGTTTGAGGAAAAAAGGTTAAATATTGTCAGTTACCTTACTGCCGACAACATTTGCTCAAGGGTAAAATCACTGACTCCTTTAGCGAATTTTAAGTTTTGGATTGAAGATTCAAAATTTAAATCAGGTCTAAGGGCAAGGAAATTTATTTGTGGAACAAAATTACCCTATAGCTAAAGCAAAATGCATAATTAGTAGGAGGTGGCAACCTCCTACGTTGGAGAACTGTCTCATCTTAAAGTAGTAGACGCCATAGTTCGGAGCGTCAATTAGATACTAATGTGATTAGATGATCAGCATGAAATTCCAACTTTACTTAGGCTTTTTATTTTCCCAGGTTAAAGTACGTTATTGGTGGGTAAGTATCCTCTTGTGGATTGCTTTGGTTGCCCCAGCTCAAGCGTCTGTAATTCTGCGCGTGGCAATTGAAAGGGGCGTTAATCAGGTAAAAGTGGGTAGTTCCACCACTGGGATCATCAAGGATAGTACTGGCCGGACTCTCGGACAGTTGCCAGCGATGAGTGCATATTATGCCCAAGCCATTCCTGGCGGAGTTGCTTTAGATAAGTGGCAATCTGGTTTATTTTGGATTGAGCCAACAGGTAAAGGATTCGTTTATATTGGCGATCGCTGGTATCGCGGTAGAACTCTGGTTGTCCCCACAGACAAAGGCTTAACGGCTGTTAACTGGGTTGATGACCAAGAATATCTCTACAGCGTTCTTGGTGGTGAAATGGATGCTAGCTGGCCCCAAGAAGCTTTAAAAGCCCAGGCGATCGCAGCTCGCACTTACGCCCTCTACGAGCGAGAAAAACAACGGAATAATCCCGTTTACGATTTAGGTAATAGCCCGGATCGTTGGCAAATTTACAAAGGCGTCATCAGTGAAGCTCCTGCAACTTACAAAGCAGTTGATGAAACAGCAGGACAGGTATTAACTTACAAAAACCGGATTATTCTCTCAGTTTTCCACGCTTGTTCTGGGGGGCATACCGAAAATGTTGAAGACGTTTGGGGAAACACCCTGCCGTACCTGCGTGCTGTTCAAGACTACGATCAAAATATCCGCGAGTGTAATTGGATAAAAACTTTCTCCCCCAGTGAGATGAGCGCTAAATTCCCTGAAGTGGGCAGTGTGACGGCGATGATTCCAGAAACATTCTCACCTTTTCGCAGTGTTAAAGTTTTGAAAATTGTCGGCAACAAAGGGACGAAGGTGTTACAGGGCGAGGAAGTGCGGACAGCCCTCAAGTTAAAAAGTACCCGCTTTAGCGTCACCAAGGGAGCCGATGGTAGTTTTGTACTTCAAGGGCTTGGCTTCGGTCATGCTTTGGGCATGAGCCAGTGGGGGGCGTACAATCTGGCTCGGCAAGGAGTGAACCACCTGCAAATTTTGGGACATTATTATCAAGGTGTAGCTTTAACACCAATTCAGGCGAAGTAAAGAGAAAGTTAGGAGTTAGAAGTCAGGAGTTAGGAGTTTAAATAAATCTTAATTATTCACTCCTCACTCTCAACTCTTCACTCTATTCCCCACTCCCGCGTTCCAAGCGTTTTTTCCATTCAGCGTCAATTTTTGCGGAACGCTCAACTTCTTGGTCGAGTAAGTCAGTTTCGCTAGAATACACTAAATCTTCGTTGCCAATGACTTTTTCTCCTGCAAATTGTTGGGCATAGTCGATTTTTTGTTGCAAAGCTGCATCAGGACTTGCCAATATCCTTGCTCTGGAAAGGCGATCGCGATTGCGATCGCCTATTTTGCGATTACGCCACTGAATCCAGAAATAACGCAATAACGGGATGCCTAAGAAACCTGCTCCGTAAGCCAATAGTAGCCAATAAATTCCTTGCACAAAAGCTACCAGTCCACCTAATTGCACGGCAATAGTGCCATCTCCCAACAAACTTCCCAGTACTAACGCAAGAACAAAATTTAGTACACCCAACCCAGCACTCAGCATAATTTGCCCGGAACTTGCAGCACTAAAACGCCAGGGAAATTCCTCCAAGTGATCTGATATTGCATAACGGGGCTTTTTAACTGCACTCACCTGCAACTCTGGGAAGTAATAAACAATTTGCCCTTCTGGACTTACCGATGGTTGCCCATTAAATCGCGTCAGAACAGGCAGTATATAATCTTCGTACTCTCTTGTATATCCCTCGCCAATGTCATCCAAATATGGGGCAATTTGTTCCGCTACCACTGCACCACGGTTATTCCGAATCACCGTAGCAATTTCTTGCCACCGACGTTCTTCTAAGTTGGTGTTAGGATTACCATCGCCAAACAAAAATGAAAAGACAGCTTCAAAGAAATTCAGATTGCTTTCTTCTCGCCTTTCACGTTGCCGTTCCTGATAGTGGGCATCATAATTTGGGCTAAAATACCAAAATAAATTTGGAAAATAGAAGAAACCCCCACCGCCGTAATTACTGCCCCGATTGTCCCCGTTCCGGTCTGAATTAATAGAGCTAATGATAATGTAGATGGCTATAGTTATCAGGGTGATAGAAACAATTAAGAAAATTAGAAAAGAAATGCGAATCAGGTAAAACAGAACACTCCAGACTTTTTTCCACCATTCCTGCAATCGTAATCGGAAGTATTTATTACGCAAAATTGCTCGAAAATTTTGTGGAAAAAGGTAAACAATATCACCTGAATCTGCTACTTGCAAATGTCCCCCAGCATCAGATGCCAAGGTTAACAAGCTTTGATTAGCTTCAGCGATATTCAATCCTGCCTGGGTTGCCACATCACCAACAGTGACACGGTAGCCCAGTTTTTCTACAGCTTGCATGATGGTGGGACTAGGAGCCATTGCTCTCCCCTCCTGTTGAAACTTAATTGCCTTTCTTAAGTATAAAGTTTTATTTGAAGTGACTTGGCAGGAGCAGGGATGAAGCAGGAATTATTAAATATAGAAAATACATAAATTAGGCAAACCGACAAGTATGTTTACCAATAAATAAACGGACACGTAGTATGTTATAATTGTTTGCCTCAGCTTGGTTAACCAGCAAATTTTCTGCTCAAATATGGTTCAGTATACTCTCGCTCAAAGCCCAGAAATTATCCTTACTGTTTCTGGAAAAGATTCGGCAAAAGCCCGTGATAAAGCAATGGATCAGCTGATGGAACTGATGGATTCAGGAAAGCTACCTACGGAACTAGAAGAAGGATTTGGCCCTCAACAATTAATTGAGGTTAAAGAGTCAACTATTGATACTGCTAGCGGTGAGGATACCATTACACAAGCTGTCCAGGTTCTAAGTAACCTGGCCACACTCAAGCTGAAAGTTCAGGAATCACGAGCCGAAGCTTTGGAAATTCGCAAAGCGGTTGATGTTCTGTTCACCGACGAATCGGTGACAGAAGAGGAAATTACTCGACTCAAGGAAGGTTTTAAAGTTCTCAAAAATTTTGCCCAAGCTAATGTGCGTTATCAAGAAGCGCGATCTAAAGCAGAACAGGCTCGGCAGACTCTAGATCAAGCTCTCAAATCGCCTGACAAGTAACACTTACAGACTTAGATGCATTGAGATGCGTCTTAAAAAAATAATTAAACACTTCAAAAGACAGGCTCTTATACCTGTCTTTTGGTTTACTGGGGCGCTAGGATTCGAACCTAGGGATGGCGGGACCAAAACCCGCTGCCTTACCACTTGGCTACGCCCCAACGACTTTACTCTAGTTAATATAGCAGTTAGACCTAGGTTATTGTCAAGTACTTTTATAGTTAATTTCAGACAAAGGATTTTTACAGCAGAAAATTGATTGATTTAAATTCCTATAGTTCAAGTTAAGTTTACGCAAACAGGCAAAGGCAGAAAGTTTAATGAGTATGATACCTGTAATGCCTTCGCATCTACATTTGCTTCTGCTCTGTTTAAGTATGAATGGCTTTGGGAAGGTAATCATAGTATATCCTTATACTAAGGATAATTAATTGGGGAGGCAGGGAAGGTTATTGAGGAAAGAAAGAGGGTTATTGTTCAGAAATTCTTTTCTTCCCCTGCTTCTCTACCTGCCTCAACCAAAAAATTCCTTAACCGAACAGTATTGATAATCATCTTAGATAGGCGAATTGAGTAATTTAATTTTTTGATTTCTCTTATCTTATCCAGGGCTTGTTGCTAAAGTGCCATCATCTGCTAATAAACTCGCTTCAGGAACATATTTAGCCTTACTTCGAAGGGTAAACAAGTTGCTCCATCCTCTACAATTTCTACTATGTTACCTAATCTGGACATCAGTACAGCTAGACCACAGGTAAAAGCTTCAGCGATACTTAAAGTTATATCTGTGACTTATTTTCGCAAAAAAGTCAAACTTTAGGCATTATGTAGTATTTTGGCAGCAACTAATTAATCAATGGTAATTAGTTCAAGAGCAATTTTTTGTCCAGTTATAAAATGCAAAACTTTAGCTATTTTAATTAGCATAATTATTGAATAGCTACTTTGTGATTTAGCGAGTATCCAGTTACTAGTTTTAGCTGAAAACATAGATTTCCCTATAGATAGACCTTTGAGCTTTTCAAGTATTGCATAGTTAGCAGCTTTGAATACCGAGCCGCAGTTAGGTGCTGTGTTATCTTGATGTTCTTTTGCCCAAATTTGCCTTGAAGTTAGAGGATTTTCGGTAAATTCTGTTGGTTCAAACTTGAAAATTGCACTCAATATCAGTTTTGAGTGTATACCAGTAAACATAGTTTCTCGATAATCTCGTACAATTTGACTATTTTCAAGTGTTTTTATACATCCATCCTCAAAGAAGGTTACACTTTCAACAAAGTCATATATTGTACATCCATGTTGTCTTCCTCTGCCAGCGTTCATTGCTAATGCACCACCAATAGTTGCTGGTACAGATGCAAGATAATAGAAAGAATTCATGGACTTTTGATAACAATACTTTAATACTTCCATCACTGAAGCAGAAGAAGATACTTCAAGTCTGTTATTAGGTAATGGATTTGTGTACTTAGGTAGTTTATTTTTCAGTATCAATGATTGGATATTTTTTTTAACAAACAGCGTGTTAGAGCCATTTCCAATTATATAAATCTTTACTTTGTTTTCTTTGGCCCAATTACAGTATTCCTGAAGGTCATCTACACTATTGATCTCTCCCACTCGCTCAAAGTAATGTTGCGTTCTATAGTGCGAAAGACTGTTTGATGTTAAAGACTCAATCTTTAAATTAGACATCTTAATTCTTTCCAATCCTTTTAGATTTTTGATAAAGATAAAAAGTTGGCTTGCTATTTAGCAAACACAGTACAGCCATAAAATACCCTATTTTAAAACATTAGTTATTCTTTATTCCTGCTTTGATTTAACATTAATTTTAGTATCAGTTTCTCCTTGTAAAATCGCTTCAATTAAATGTTTTTTTGATTCCATAATTTTTGATTCTAGAGAAATAGATACCGATTCATAGTTAATATCAAAGATTTCCTCGCTGAATAATTCAGATTTTGATTTCTCCGAAAATATACGGTTTGTTAAGCCAAAATCATTAAGCAAATCTCTTACCTTATTCGATTTATCGCTAGGAAGAAATACTGTAAAAGGTTTTTGAAAAATAATAGAAAATACAGTGCCGTGAAAAGTATTAGTCACAATATAAGATGCTTCACTATGTAATCCAATCCACTCTTTTGGACTAGCAGTTTCTAAATTTATTTCTGCTAACGGTTCATCTCTACCGACTGAAACTATAGTTAAATTTTGTTCTTCTGCCAGGAATTTAATAAACTCTTCTTCCTCTGGTTGTATGTCAGCTTGAACATACAATAGAAGATATTTATTTGTTATTTTTGGCGAATTCTTAAGCGTATCATACTTAATTAAAAAAGTGGGATCTAGAACTTTTATCGCTTTTTTATTGCATTCATTAGCAATAATTTCTAAAGTATTAGAATCACGCACTAAAATGGTTTGAAACTGATTAATCAATGTATATATTTCTTTTTGATAAGGCCCTAATTTTGTCGTATTACCAAAACTGGCTGCATAACTTATCTTACGAGTAGTTTTATTGCTAACAAAGTCTAAAAAGAAAGAAGAATTATACCCTCTAAAGGAATCTATACACCATATTTGGTCACTGCCACATATCACTACATCATACTTATCATGATAGTATTTCAAGCCTTTTTTATCATAAAATCTTTTATGGCTTAACTTAACATGAGAATGGAGAAATCTTCTCATTTTCCAATATTTTGAAATATTAATTAAGGATTTTTGATTAATACGAATTTTCTTACTTTCATTAATGCTATTTACCCTTTTAATCGGAAGTAAAGGTCTGAAATACATCCACGCTATTTTAAGAGGTCGATAGTCTATTATTTCAACATCATAGCCTTGACTGTTAAGAAAAGTCCAAAGAGCACAAGCCTGGAGTGTTGCTCCATAATTGTCTACATGGTGAAAAGTTAGAATTCCGATTTTCATCTTTGCTCCCTTTGATAAACTATAAATCTTGTCTTAAATAATTAGTTTTATGAGATTAGATAGATTTAATTTCTTCGTTAAACTAACATAGCTTAATGTATATTAAATTAATTTATAAAGATATATTTATATTGAAATTCGCTATTATTTCTACATAATAAAGTTATACTTTTCTTTTGATTTTGATATTCAAACTTTCTCCTAACTCAAGTACCTGTCTGAAAAGCTTGGGCGATATTACTGAGAGAGTAAGAATATAAATAGAGATTCCAAATATCCCGGCAATAGCTAGTAACATCCATGCTTCAAGGAATTTTCCTAAGAAATATTTAGTAATTAATATAGTTACAACCATTGCTCCAGAAGCTACTAAAGGTACTATGTATAAACGCAAATAGTTATATAAATTTATTTTAACAAGTTTATTAATAGCTAATAAGGAAATAGGTAATATGAGGTAACCACGAACTACATAAGCAGAAGCAACCGCTACAATACCTAATCTTACTACTAGAGCAAAACCAATGACATTAGTAACTGTATTTATCACTTGTATCCATAGCCTCCACGAAGGTTTGCCAAGCGCCAGAATTACAGAATTGTTATAAAAGAAAATTAGATGAACAGGGCCAATAAGAGATAGTATTTGCAATACTGGAATGCTCTGAATCCACTGCTCACCAAAAAATACTTTTATAAATTCAGTTGCTAATACTGGTACACAAAGAAATATTGGAAAGGCAATGAGACTTGTGAACTGAGTAGCAGTATAGAAAGCGTTTAGTAATCGTTCTGGCTCTGCCTGTAACCTAGAAAATATGGGTAGTGCAACTTTAGTTGTAGTACTGATTAAAACCTGCATCATTACTAGCAGCAATTTATAGGCAACCGAGTAATAACCTAATGCAACTAGTCCTAGATAGTAGCCAATTAGTAAGTCATCGGCTCGGCGATTGAAAAAGTTAATTATGTTAAACGCAGATATATTAATGCCAAAGCTAAAAAGTTCTTTAACATGTATCCTAGAAAATTGGAATCCTGGTCGCCAATCGCTAACTCGCCACAAGACTACAACCTGTATAAAACTACCTGATAGTTGTTGACCTACTAGGCTCCAAACGCCATAACCTAAAAAAGCCATCCAAACGCCAACTATTCCACCTATTATCACTGCCAATAGTGAGCGAATTGCTAAACTTTTGAAGGCAAACTTACGTTCAAGAATCGCTTGCTGCACGCTGCTCAATCCATTAAATATAAAGCTTATAGATAAGCATTGAATGATTGGTACTAAATGCGGCTGTTTAAAGAAATTAGCTGCTAATCCAGCGCCAGCAACACTTAATACAGTTAAAAGTATACTGATTCCTAAAGTTGTCCAGAATGCAGTGTCTAAGTGTTCTGAATTTATCTCTTGACGTTGGATAATTGCTACAGAGAACCCTTGATCGACAAAAATTTGTACAAATTCAATAAATATAGATGCTAAAGCAATTAAACCAAAAGTTTCTGGATTAAGTAAACGAGCTAAAATAAAGAAAACAACTAAAGAGACTACTTGGCGCCCCCAACTTTCTATAACAGTCCAAATTACACTTCTAACAGCTTTTTGTCGTAAATTTGATGAATCTTTAGGTGATTCCATTACATAGTTTACCGATGAAAGAACCTAGAGTATATAGCTTTGATATTGCTAGCTATGAGCATTTGGATTATTTTTTTTCACGCCAATCAGATACACCTTATTTTATTTAGATTTTAGTTATAATCAAAAATTTTTACTCGAAAAATAACATAAAAACTATGTAAGGCAATGATTATCGGAAAGAAAATATTTTTGAGCTTAAGTAATTCTTCATAGAAGAGTCTACCACAATCTTCTTGTAAATTTGCAGCAATTCAAGAAACTATTAGCATAAAATTTACTGATGAGCCAGCCTATTGAAATTTTATATAAAACGCTCTGTTACTTATAATTTCTGGTTTTGAGCGGTAGCTAAGTTTGCTAATCAGTGGTTAAGACAACATAAAGTTTTTGATTTTTTGGTTACTGAGTTGATGTGTGTCTCAATAAGGTTGTGTTCCACAGAATACATATTCCCTTTGCTTTTTCTTAATCCCCAGTCTCGTGAAGGAAGACTGCTGCAATACGACTTGATGATAGTAGTTGCTTCGTAGCTAGCCATATAAATAGTGGAATAGTTTTAGCATAGCGGCCGCAAAGTCGGCGTGGTTCTTGAATCCATCGATACAGCCATTCAAGCCCTAAGTCTCGAACTATGCGGGGTGCCCGCTTGTGAATTCCTGCATAAACTGGGAAAACTCCACCCAGTCCAATCATTACAGCTTGTATCTTACCCTTATGTTGAGCTATCCAATTTTCTTGCTTAGGACATCCCAGAGATACTAATACGGCGCTAGCACCACTAGAGTTAATCTTTTGAACCAAAGCTTCGTCTTCAGTTTCAGTCAGAGGGCGAAAGGGTAGAGGTTCCATAGCCGCAATATTCATCTGCGGAAATTCCTGTTCTAACCTTTTTCGCATCCGAGAAAGAACTTCTGTTTGGGAACCTACAAAGAAAATACTAAGATTTTGTGTTTGAGTTAAGTGACACAATGCTAAGAAAATATCCATTCCTGCCACACGGTCTTGACGAAGCGCTCCCATCTTTCGCATCATCCATACCAGAGGCATACCATCAGGAGTAACTATGTCTGCATTTCGTAATACGCTGGCAAACTCTGGATTCCAATGAGCTTCAATGAGCATGTGTACATTGGCTACATATACAGTTTTACTTTCACGTCTCCTCGCCCACTTCAGCATTGTTTGTACTTGATCGTCAAAGCGTAAAGCAGTAATGGGAAAATCCAGTACTTTTTTAGTAGGTAGAAGCACTCTTGCCACCATCAATAACTCCTGTGTCCAAGAAAAAAATCCATAGATTACGTAGACCATTCCGAATATTCAATAATTCAGATGAAATGACTCCTGACTTTTTGTAGCCTTGTGTGATCGTTGGAAGTTAACACATGGAGATGCAATTGCTTTCTTAGTATACTTTTGACTTAACCGTTAATATTAGAATTATTTTGCTACTGTGTCCTAGTTTACTGTTTTAAGCTAAGGATTTCAGACGCTGTTTGACAAAATTCATACTTCCTTCATAATTAATTTTTGGTTTGTTCATGCAAGCATTACAATTGCGATAAATTGCTACAAACATTCGTAGTACTTTATACTTGCTTTAACTAGATAAGATGAAATACCAGACACTCAGCTTACCGATTTTGATACGTACATATGCGCTTAAAAGGTCTAATTCTAATTAGTATATTTTAAAGAATCGCTAATAGTTTTTTATTATGACTTTCCAAATTTATTACAAATTTAATTTAGGGACTGACAGATAATAAATATTCAATATAAATATTCAATTATTTATTGTGGGGTGGACGACACTCGTCATATAAGCTAGGCGGGCTTTTCGGTTCACCCCACAAAATTGGATAATTTATTTCTTAGAGTTCCCTTAGTCTATATATTGAAAAATCCCTAAATTTTATTTTTTTCTCAAATAAAAGCCCAAAAAATAAGGGGAAGATAAACTTATCTTCCCCTGCTCTATTATTTTTGTTATTTTCTGGCTTGTTAGCTTCTTTGAGTCTTTGTCGTAACATTTGCCTTTGTTTTTTGAGTTGTCTCTTCCTTGCAGAACCGCCTCTACCTTTGTCATTCCTGCCTTCTTTACGGGGAGACTCCCATCTTTTCAGTCGCATAACTTTTTTATCTCTCTTGTACTTGTTTGGTAGTGGGCAGGAGGAGAATCGAACTCCTATGACCGCAAGGCCGCCACATTTTGAGTGTGGTGCGTCTACCAATTCCGCCACCCGCCCATATATCTAACTTTAAACTATTATACTATAATTAAGTGATTTTGTAACAACTTTGAAAATTTATTTTCAAAGTTTTGCTGGAATAATGTAGGTCTAAGAGTTTTTGAGCTTACAGGCGTGGCAAGGTCAATAAGCTGGGGTCAATATCCTCTAGTTTGGCGCAGCCGCTAAGTGCCATTCCCAGATTTAACTCATCTTGTAGCAGTGAGATGACATGAGATACACCAATTTGCCCTGCTACTGCTAGTCCCCATAAAATGGGCCGTCCGATTAGTACGGCTTTTGCTCCTAATGCCAGAGCTTTCAGAATGTCTGTGCCCCTACGGATGCCTCCATCCAATAGTACTTCTACTTTACCATCCACTGCTGCTACTATTTCAGCTAGAGCGTCTAAAGAAGCGATCGCACCGTCGAGTTGTCTGCCACCATGATTGGAAACGATAATTGCTTTGGCTCCATATTCCACAGCCCGAACAGCATCATCTCCCCGTAAAATTCCTTTGATGACTAAAGGTAGTGGAGATAAAGATTGTAACCATTCTAAATCGTCCCAAGTTACTGCTGGGTTTAGCTGTTGGGCAAAATAGGTAAATAATCCAGATTCGCCTTTTTCATGGGAAATATCTAGCCCTGATATTGTGGCGAGATTAGCTAGATGTAAGTCTGAGGGTAAGGCAAACTCGTTACGTCTATCTCTTTCTCGCTGTCCGAGAACAGGTGCATCTACAGTTAGACAAAGTGCTTTGTAGCCTGCTTTATAAGCTTTTTCTACTAAAGCACGAGTTAATCCCCGATCTTTATGGATGTAAAGCTGGAACCATCGCAGAGAATCTGGAAAATTATCACATGCACTTGCCACTTCTTCAATGCTCTTTGTGGCCATTGTACTTAACACCATGCCCACACCAGCTGATGCCGCAGCTAGAGCCGTGGCAATTTCTCCATCTGGATGAGCTAGACATTGAAAAGCCATCGGCGCAATTAATAAAGGTAGTTGCAGGGGTTGTCCTAAAATGGAGGTAGTAAGATTGCGATCGCTAACATTGACTAATACACGAGGTCGTAGTTTGACTCGCTCAAAGGCAGCACAATTATCCCGTAATGTAACTTCATCCCAAGCACCACTGCTATAGTAATCAAGCGTCATTTGAGAGAGATGCTCTTTTGCTAGCTTTTCATACTCAAACAGATTTATGGGTTGAAAGCGATGGTCGTTGGATACAACTGTCATGGTAGAGGTTATGGGTTAAGCAATGGGATGTTTTTTAATCCGATTAGTAAAGCTATAAAACCCAGTATCTCCGACTGAGTTCTTCTAAAGGAATCTATTTAATAATTCTTCTTTAGATAGTTGCAGTAATAAAAAAGTAAATTCCTCTGGAGATAATGCCAATAAAGCTTCAGTAATTCCTCTTAGTTCTGCATCAAAAGAGCCAAAGCGAACTTGCAACAGATTTTCTATAACATTACGACGTTCTGCTAGAATTCCTTCTTGAATTCCTTCTTGTTTAACTTCTGCTAATTTTTGCTCGTAAATAGCTGATAAACGCATAATTAAATCTCTGTCTTCCTCGTCTATATTTTGATTGAATTCTAAGGTAAGCTGTTCCACATTTTACTTGCATATATTGGGCGGGCGAGAGGCCTACCCCACAAGAAATGTACAATTTCAGATTATGCAAACTAGATCTGGTTTAGCTTATCTTTAAATTCAATAATAAATCAATTGCTTTGGAACGTAAGGGATTATTTTGGGGTAGTGCTTCTAGTTCGTCTATCGCTTGTTGCTGGACTCTTCCCTTACCTAAAATTCTCAACCATAGTGTTTCTTTTGTACAGGGTAATTGGTGAATTACCACAATTGCTGTTTTAAAAAAATCGCCTAAAAAATGTACTCCTATTCCCCAATTTTCTTCATCTAAGTTAGTTCTAAAACCATCCAATATAGATTCAGAAGCCGTGGGTGATAAAATCCACAAACGTGGTAATTCTGATTCTGTAAGCCGAGTTTTATCACCTTTAGCTTGGCGTTTGAATTCAGCAAAGATATCAAACAAGTTATTTATGCAACTGCGGATCTCCGCAATTGTAGCTGCATTTCTAAATGGTTCAAATAATGCAGGTTCAGCCGCAAATCTTCCTAACAGCCCTAATTCTATAGGACTCATATTTGATTTTGAACAAAACTCAGTACACCTTTATCCCTTCTTCCCAGTCCCCAGTCCCCAGCCCCCAGTCCCTTACCTCTACGAGTGATTCAGAAATCAAATCGGATTGCTATATTGTATTTGTCCATTGGGGCGAAGGTACAAAATAAACATCAATTTCTCGGATTTGAGCCGGAACTTTCCGACTTGTTTCCACTTCTCCCAATGGTTGTAACAATTCTTTGAGATAATCTTTGGCAAACTGGTCGTAAGGAAACCTGATCATTAGCTGATTTGTGGGCTGTACCAGCATTTTACATTACAGCGAATCGCCCACAGCTTGCCTGAAGAACTTTAGCAAGTGCGATGTCTACTACGGGCTCCGCCAACGCATGAGCGAATCATCTGAAGTATTGTAAGTTAAAGCACATCTAATTTAGATAACCAAATTCCGTTAGTCCTTTTACCAGTTGCGCCATCCGCCTTTGGGTGCAACTTCATTACTTGTAGACTTCAGTCCATGACTTTGGATTAAAGATTGATATTCTGTACTGCTTGCCCAACGGTCGATTTCTCGCGCCCGCAGCACTGGCACTGGATGGGTTAATTGGGCTGTGCGGGCAGCTTTGACCATTTCACCTAATTCGGTCTTGCTAATATCATCGTAAGCGCGGGCTTGGGCAACAAAGGCATCAAGATTCAGTTGTGGCGCTAAGGTGGGGGAACCACCCGCCAGCTTCATCAATACTGACATGACAACTTTGGGGTCTTGGGTTGCTAGTAATGCGGCGCGATCGCAGGTAAACTCAGCACAGCGTACCCATTCTAAAAGTTGTGCCTGTATTGCTTGAGCAACTAAGGTTCCAACATTGGGCACAATCGCCGCAGCTAATATTAATAAATTTACAGGAGTCAAATAAACGCTATGGTCACACTTGAGATGCCCCAACTCGTGGGCAATTACTGCCTGTATTTCCTCTGGTGTGAGGATATCAATCAGGGATGTGTGTAACACAACAAACGGCTGCTTACCCCGCACAGCAAAAGTATAGGCGTTGGGAGCCGGATGTTGCCGGACGTACAACTGAGGAGGCTCTATATCCAGGATTTTACAGGCATCTAACAACAGCTTGTATAAATCGGGCAGTTGCTTTTCACCCACCAGAATGCTGGAGGCAATATTTTCCACATAGAAAACCTGCTCTGCCATTGGCCCAAGCCAATTTCGCACCAACATATCTATGCCTGGTATTTGCTTGAGCGTTTTGGTAGCTTCCAGGTCTAATGGATGACGAAATGAGTCAGCTTTTAAACCAATTAGCGGGGTTTTAAAGAAGGACATAGTGCAGCAAGCTATAAAAAACACAACTATAGAATCTGGCTGGTTAGACAGCCACCCACAGTTAGTATAACGATTTAACTAGGCTCGACAGGGGGAATTGGGGGAGAAAATTTTACCTTGTCTCCCTCATTCCCCTAGTTCCCGCCTCAGTCTCAACGAAGAGGCAGAGGGCAGGGGGCAGGGGAGACAAGGTGACAAGAGGTGAGAATTTGCAACAAGTCTTTCCCTTTGTCCCCAATTCTCCTTGTCCCCAATTCTCCTTGTCCTGAATTCCTCTTCCCCCTGCTTCCTGCTCCCTTGCCTCTTCTTCAACTCGACAGGCTACTGATAGTGGAAGCGATTTCGGCATCTGCTGATGTTTCGCCCACACGCAGGATTTTAGCTCCCAATTGCTGCAATTTCATATCAAGTCGATCATAGCCGCGATCAAGGTGCTGTAATCCTTGAATTGTGGTTTTTCCTTCTGCCGCCAGTCCTGCTATGACTAGCGCTGCCGATGCTCGCAAGTCTGTACCTAATACTGGTGCGCCAGACAATTTCGGTACTCCCCGAACGAAAGCAGCGTTGCCTTTAACACGAATGTCTGCCCCCAAGCGATTTAACTCTGAGGCATGACGCAAGCGATTTTCAAAGACAGATTCGTTAATCACGCTGTCGCCTTCGGCCAATGTCAGCAAAGCCATGAATGGCGCTTGCATATCTGTGGGAAAACCAGGATGGTATTGAGTTTCAATATCCGTTGCCTTGAGAGTTTCCGCCGGCAGAATATGTAAGTGTTCAGGCTTTTCCTCAATTATAGTTACCCCAATATCCCGCAGTTTGGCAATCACTGGTATGAGATGTTCTGGAGCGACTGGCGAGAGAAGAAGTTCGGAACGGGTAATTGCTGCTGCCAGCAAAAACGTTCCGGCCTCAATGCGATCGGGAATGATACTGTAGTCAACAGAATGCAACTTGGGGACTCCTTCGATAATAATCCTGCTAGTCCCCGCGCCCTTAATCTTCGCTCCCATTGCGTTACAGAAGTTAGCTAAATCAACTACTTCTGGTTCTCTGGCAGCATTTTCGATGATCGTTTCGCCCTCTGCTAGGGTAGCCGCCATCATCAAGTTTTCCGTAGCTCCGACACTGGCGATGTCTAAGTAAATCTTCGCACCTTGTAATCTCCGGCTGCTGCCAGGGACGTAGGCATTACAAATGCCATGCTCAATTTGTACTTCCGCTCCCATTGCTTGCAGTCCTCGAACATGCAAGTCAACTGGTCTTGCCCCAATAGCACAACCGCCTGGTAAGGGCATCTGCGCTACTCCCAATCTTGCCAGAATGGCACCAATGGCGAAGAAACTCGCCCTCAGTTGGGTAACTAGTTCATAGGGAGCTTTTGATGTTTTAATTTCGCTGGCGTTGATGTCTAAAATATCGCCTTGCCGCGTTAAGGTTACACCCAAAGCCGATAATACCTGACCCATCCGCTCTACATCCGCCAATAAGGGAACATTGCGGATACGACAATCGCCCGGACACAGCAAGGCTCCAGCCATGATTACCAGCGCTGCATTTTTTGCGCCGCTAATTTTCACATGACCTCGCAAAGGATGCCCACCCCAAATTTGCAAGACTGAGGAGTCTGGTTCTGGGGCAATTTTGACATCTGGTAAGCTGGTAGAAGGATTGATAAGCCTACCTCCAAAAGTAATACGTATTTTATATGTTTGAAGTTGGTTTTGATTCTACAGTAAAGATTCAAATTGTCCACATTTTAGAGCAGCATATTGCATAAAAAAAATGTTTTTTTGGGGAAAATACAGGCTAAAATGCAGCAACAGCAAGCATTTTGAGAATTTAAAAAATTTAACAAAACTGGACGAATGAGTAGTAGTTTTAAGCTAAATTAAATACTCAGTAAAATAACTTAAGTGTTCTCTAAAAATCAATGCTGTATTGTTCAGTTAATATTTTGATTCGGACTAATGCCCTAAAAAACTTGTTTCCAGTCTGAACCTCTTAAACGAGGCGTTATGTTTTAACTTGACAAAGGTAAAACATAACGCAATAATAGGAAATTGTCGATAAAGATAAATGCCAGCGGAACTGGCGGAATTGGCAGACGCGCTAGATTCAGGTTCTAGTGCCGCAAGGCTTCCGGGTTCAAGTCCCGGGTTCCGCATATGAATTTTAGATTTTAGATTGCCGATAGGGCAGCGTAAAGCCTTCTCTACGAGACGCTGTGCGTAGCTTGCTTCCACGTTCGCGTAGCGTCCCGTAGGGAAGTGGTACGGCATAGCTTGTCTGTGACACGCTGCGCGCAGCTTGCTTACCCGTAGGGGTATGCTTAGAGCGAGTCCGCGAGCGTCTTTTCGATTAATCTAAAATCCAAAATCCAAAATTTAAAATCGTGTTGACCAGTTTACAAAATTCCCTAGTCAAGCAAATCCGCAAACTCCACTCCACCAAGGAGCGGCACAAACAGCAGTTATTTTTACTAGAAGGGACACACCTGTTAGAAGAAGCTTGTGCGGTGAATTACCCACTAGAAACAGTGTGTTGTACTCCAGATTGGCAAGCAGCCCACGCCTTACTCTGGGAAGAAGCTTGTAGCCGATGCGATCGCACCGAAATTGTCAGTAAAGAAATTTTGGATGCGATCGCTACTACAGTCCAACCAGATGGTGTAGTTGCAACCGCAAAACGAAGCGGAGTCCAAACTCAACTACCATTTACTGGTATAATTCTGGCTTTAGAAACCGTGCAAGATCCCGGCAACCTGGGCACGATGATCCGCGCTGCTGCTGCTGCTGGAGCATCCGGGTTGTGGGTAAGTGGAGACAGTGTAGATTTAGACAGTCCTAAAGTTCTCCGGGCTTCAGCAGGACAATGGTTTCGCCTCCCAACAGCCGTAACAGAAGATTTAAAAGCTACAGTTCAACAAAGTCAGCAGGCAGGAATGCAAGTAGTGGCAACCTTACCTAGTGCGACTTTAACTTATTGGGAGGTGGACTGGCGCAAACCCAGTCTGATTTTACTGGGAAATGAGGGTGCTGGATTGTCGGCAGAATTAGCTGCGATCGCAGACAAACAAGTAAGAATTCCTTTGAGTCCTGGGGTAGAATCTTTGAATGTAGCGATCGCAGCCGCTTTAATGTTGTACGAAGCTCGGCGGCAAATAAGTCAAGAGTTAGGAGTTAGGAGTTAGAACTCATAACTTTTCTTTAGTTTTTGTTATTTCTTCGAGATATTGTTCAATATCAGCAACTGCGTCCTCAAGAGCCGCTAAATCAATATCTATCAACTCTTGATCGAGTTCGACTCCACTGAGACTACTAGTATGCAGCTGTGCTTGGGGGATTTCTTCATCCTCAGTTAAATTTTCTTGTAAGATATCCTCCAACTGATCGAGGGATTCTTGAAATACTTGATCGGCGACACGGCGCTGTTGTGGCTGACTTTGCTCCATAATATTGACTTGAAAATCCTGATTTACTAAGCTAATTTTGATTGCAGTTCCTACAAATTTAAATTTTGCACTTATAACATCATAGTTGTGTATTCTTGCTCGTCAGCATTGCCTAGGTAAAAAATCATTTGTTTTCATTAGAAGAACTAAAATTTATTAAATGGCGAATAACAAACCATTTTTAGTTTGTAACACCTGAGTTTTGGATTTGCAAAAATTTGTCTAACATGACACTGGGAATTGGTCGTGGGCGCATTGTCTGTGCATCCACCCAAACCCATAGCGCCTCTGCCGTTACTAACAAATTATCTTGGTTTTGTTTACGAATCTCGTAGCATCGCAAGGCACGAGTCCCGCGCATTTCCTTCAACCAGGTAGTGACTTCTAGGGTATCGCCTGCTACTGCTGGGCGTAAATAGTCAATTTCCACCCGCCGCATCACAAATACGCCACCTACTTGCCGATATACATCCAAAGTTAAGCCCAGGTATTCTGAGTGTTCTATGGCTGCTTGTTCTAGATAATTTTGGTAGACGGCGTTATTTACATGCCCAAGGGCGTCCATCTCATAGTGGCGGACGCGTAGCAGAATTTTGAACGGTAGCATAGTTTAGTTGGTAGTGCGGCGCTGTTTTTTACACTTCTCTATATTAGTTTTTCTATTTCAGTGCCTTTACTACCTCATGCGTAGGCATAGCCTAGGGTGTTGACGTCGCCTGTTCGTGTTCAGCGCGAGTAGTAATTTTTAATGGCTCAACCACCTTGATTTTATATAGCTCTGCGCTCTTGAGGGGCACACCACTGGGCTATTAGTTCAATTCGTGCCTGCTGAATTAATTCCAAAACTTCTGATTGATTACAACCATAGGTAGATGCTAACAATTCCTCACCTTGTTTTTTTGCATCGTCGGCTGATGCACCAAAGGGGTAGGGTCGAGGTGTGCATTACTGCAACACCCCTCCCATTCGGAACCGTGCTTGCGACTTTCACCGCACACGGCTACTCAGTGTGTTGCCCATTTGTCATATCGGACTTCCTGACAGCATGACCTATGAAATTAGGAATATCATTTATCCACTCCCAATCGAACTTTTTCCAGAATTGAGATAATTTCTCTAGAAATTTTGAGTGGTTTTTCTTCTGAATTTCTTTTAAGTCAATTGCGGTCTTTTCGTCGTGACAATGCCGATGCAATAGTTGCAGATTTTTGTATTCATCCTTGCCGCTTAACGCTCTGGGGATGATGTGGTCTACCTCTAAAACATCCCATTCTTGGAAGCTTAAGCCGCACCAAGGACATTTACCCTTTTGAAGTTTTAACAACTTAGCCTTACGATTAGGCATTTGGGGGTATGTCCCTAGTCTTTTACTCCAATAAACTGTGTCGCCATCGTAGGGGCTTTTATCGCTTTTAACTTTTACATAATCAGTGCTACTGCAAGCAAACTCATTATGATTAAGGTGTATGAGTTAACCGAGTTTTTTCTGGTTTTAATTCAAGTCCTATACCAGCTAACCATTCTGAGATTATTTCTCGGCATCTTTGGACAACGGCTTTATCTTTGTGGAACACTACGAAGTCATCTGCATATCTTATGAAAGCAAGTGACGTCCTTCTTAGGTCTTTTGATAATGTCCCCTTGTTTTTCTTAAGAGGTAGTGTCTCGGCATATTGCTTTAACTTTTCCTCTAAGCCGTGGAGGGCTATGTTTGCCAGTAGTGGAGAGATGACCCCACCTTGAGGCGTTCCCTCAGATGTGGCAGTGAATGCTCCAGAATCTATAACCCCGGATTTTAGCCAAGCTTTAATTTGTTGCCTGACTTTGCCCTTGATGTTCAGCTTTTGGAGCAGTGGGTTGATGCGGTCAAAACACTTGGCTATATCCGCGTCTAGTACGAATTTTGCCTTGCCTTGAATACAGTTTTTAATCTGTTTTATCGCATCGTGGCATGACCTTCCAGGTCTAAAACCATAGGAATTCGGTTCAAATACCGCCTCCGATTCTGGTTCAAGTGCAGCTTTTGCTACAGCTTGTAGTGCGCGGTCGTACATTACGGGTATTCCTAATGGGCGTTTTTCATCTCTTCCTGGTTTTGGAATCCAAACTCTACGGGTAGGTAAAGTGCGAACTCTACCCAAAGGGGTTACTCAATCAAAGCCAGTCATCCTCCTTATTCAGGTTTCTCATGATTTCTTCGTCTTGGTTAGCTGTAATTCTCTCGATTGGAATGATACATATATATTGCGGTTCATTATGTCTTATTTGTTGCACCATTATTTACCTGCCTTTTTCCTGTTAGTTATGTATATTTTCAAGTCTAGATAAATCACGAGTCAAAGTGAAACATCGTCAATATTTAAGTAGTTTGTGATTTGAAAACACTAACTTTTATACATAATTAAGACAACGTTAAGAATTTTCTCAAAATCGCAAAATTTTGGAGTGTAAACAGTTACGTATGGGAAAATTAATTTAAGCATCAACAAATATCTTTTTGTAAATTTTTGTTAGTTTTTTAGATTTCAGTAATGCGTTGAGATACATGCATTCGCACTGGCTGGATGAATTAATTTAAATCTCTGTTGGTTAATCTCTGGGATTCAGTAATAAAAGCTGATATCCCTAAAGATTAACTTTTATTTCCTCAATACAGGCTTAATGCATTGAGTCAGTGCAAGTTTAATAAAAATTGGAGGTTATAAAATGGCAATTCGGAATAACTTATTTAGCAATTTTTGGCAAAAAGTACAAAAAGATTCAGTTAGTTGGGGATCGTTAGCTCTTTGGATCAGTGCATTAGTTGTTATGTTAGTAATGCTTACCATGTTTTCTAACGCTTAATCTCAGCAAGTTTATTCTAGTTCCTGGGCAACAGCCTGGGAACTAACATAGGGTAGACTTTCATCCCTAGAAAACTTAAATTATGAACTACAAACTTCTAGCAACAGTCGTAGTGCTAGCTACTAGCTTTATAACCCCTGTTAAATCTCAAGAACCTACTACCGACACTCCAGCAAAATCGAATCAAGTTTTGAATGCTTGTGTTCAGAATCAAGCAGAAACTTTACCGAATCCCTTTAGTGATGTGCCAGCAGACCATTGGGCTTTCAAGGCGGTTATGACTATGCACTACTGCGGTGCTTTCCGCAAAGCTACGCCACCAGCTTTATTTCAAAAACTGCAACCAACAAATAGCCAGCAGCAACCGCAGAAAGAACCGCAGCTTCAAAAATAGGGTGTTGCTGACTAAAAATGTAAAAGTTTGAGTAGTAAAAGCCGCCGAGTAAAATTTCGATGGACTTTGAGATGAAGAGAATTGTGGTAAATGTAAAAAGTTTACTATTCTTCAAATTCTTCACATTCCTCGCAAAACTTGCCGAATGATATCTGATGGCACTTCATCGGTAACTGTTACTACACCAATCTCTGTTGGTAAAACGAACCGCACTTTCCCCGCTTTGACTTTCTTATCTAACTGCAAAGCGTCAATAATTGCTTCAATATCTACCCCACTTGGTAACTGAGTCGGTAAACCTGCTTTTTGAATTAAAGCATTTTGACGTTCTGTGTCTTCTTTTTGCCACATTCCCAATTCCACAGCAATTTGACCGGCTGCTACCATGCCAATGGCCACCGCTTCACCGTGATTTACTAGACGATAACCAGTCAAACTTTCCACTGCATGACCGATAGTATGTCCGTAGTTGAGAATTGCCCGCAATCCGCCTTCTTTCTCATCTTTGCTAACAACATCAGCTTTAGCTTGACAAGACCGCACCAATATGGTCTGTATCAGGTCAGATTTTACATAGCGGAGTTGGTCGAGGCGTTTACTTGCTTCCAATTGGGCAAACAATTCGGCATCCCAAATTACACCATATTTAATAACTTCTGCCATTCCTGCGCGAAACTCACGCATAGGAAGAGTTTTTAACACATCTGGGTCAATCAAAACCAAGCGCGGTTGATGGAATGCCCCAATCAAGTTTTTGCCGTGGGGATGATTCACGCCAGTTTTGCCACCAATTGCCGAATCCACCATCGCTAAGAGAGTAGTAGGAACTTGGACAACATTAATGCCGCGCAGCCAAGTTGCGGCTGCAAAGCCAGTCATATCGCCAATTACACCTCCGCCCAAAGCCACCATTGTAGAAGAGCGTTCTAGGCGGTTTTCTAAGGCGATATCGTAAAGTTTTTGGATGGAATTGAGGGTTTTGTAGCGTTCCCCTGGTGGTAGGGTGTAGCTAGCAACTTCAAATCCAGCAGATGTCAGGGATGCGATCGCTCTTTCCCCAAAATGCTTAAAAATAGTAGGATTAGAAACCAGCAATACCTTCTTGCCTAGCTTGAGACTGGCCATCTGTTGACCCAGTTGATCTAAACTCGAAGGTGCGTTAGCGTAGCTCAACGAAGTTATCGCAATCTCATAAGACTGCTCTGGTAAATTCACATTAATTACAGAAGTCATTGCCCAACCCCTAAACAAGCGCCCGTGGGCTGTATTGTATCGCAATCTGGGGAGTGGGGAGTGGGAGATGAGGGAGCAGAGGGAGCAGGGGAAGCAGGGGAAGCAGGGGAGGCAGGGGAAGAAATTGACTAATGTCCAATGACAAAGGACAAAGGACAAATAACTAATGACCAATGACCAATGACTAGTGATTCAATAGATTTAGGAAGTATTGTGGAGAAAAATAAATGTTTGCCATTGCAGCTTACATCGGATTTTTAGCTTTGTTCTTTGGTTTGGCTGTCGGTCTGCTGTTCGGTCTACGGACTGCCAAGATAATTTAACCTAGACTCTTGTGGGGCGGGCATCTTGCCTGCCCTCAGTTTACTAAGGACGGGCGAGACACCCATCCTACAAAAAGATATTTATCCCACAATAGCCGGACTTGCTACCTTCTCTTGCCTTTGGGAAGGCGGACGCATTCCCAAACCAAGTAAATTCAGCATTTCTCGATCGCTATCATAATCTGGACAGGGAGTTGTCACTGTCAACATTTTGTTGTCGTCGCTAGAAAAGATAGAATTGGCTCCTGCCATAAAGCAGAAAGCTTGTTCAACTTGAGAAAGTCTAGCCCTACCTGCACTAAGACGCACATCAGAAGCTGGCATTAAAATTCTGGCTGTGGCAATCATCCGCACAATATCCCAAATGGGGACATCAGGCTGATTTTCTAAGGGTGTGCCCGGTACTTGTGAAAGAATATTAATTGGTACTGACTCTGGATGTGGATGTAAGTTTGCCAGAGTTTGTAACATCCCAACCCGGTCATCGACAGTTTCGCCCAAACCGAGGATACCGCCGGAACAGACAGTAACATTTGTCTGACGGACATTCTCAATTGTGTTCAAGCGATCGCTATAAGTTCTCGTGGTAATAATTGTGCTGTAATATTCCTGCGAGGTATCTAAGTTATGGTTGTAGGCGTAAAGTCCCGCTTCTTCCAATTTCCTGGCTTGATTTGCTGTCAACATACCTAGAGTGCAGCACACTTCTAAACCCATTGCGGTTACATCCTTGACCATTTCTAGGACTTCCTCAAATTGTGAGTTATCCCGGACTTCGCGCCAAGCAGCACCCATGCAGATGCGACTAACACCAGTTTCTTTCGCTTTCTGAGCGATATTAACTACCGTTTCCTTTTGTAGGAGTGCTTCCGCCTTTACCTCTGTTTTATAGCGGGAAGATTGGGCACAGTAGCTGCAATCTTCTGGGCAACCTCCTGTTTTGATAGATATAAGCTTACAAACTTGTATTTTTGTTGGGTCATGATATTGGCGATGCACGCTAGCAGCTTGATAAATCAGCTCTAGCAATGGCGTGTTGTATATCGCCCGAATCTCTAATTCCTGCCAATCGTAGCGTATTCCCACCACATCACTATCCTTCTTGTAAACTGGGTTAAATCTTGAGCTGTTTTTTGGTTGAATTTCCTGCGGTACAGCGTTTGGGCAAAGCGATTTTATCGAAGTTATGCCGCGTACTGTGCTTTATCACCCATTGGCTCTCAATCCTTGCGCTCTAGATATTAGACATCAGCTTATCAAGATTTTGGTGGAATGGCAGATTCACAGCCAAAATACTCAGCCTATCTGTTGCAAGTAAAGCGAAAGCATCACGTTTTCGCCAAAGAAGCCATACCTACACCACTGATTATCTAAGTGAAAAAAGAATACAACTCATCTTGCTGCTGCTAAACCACGGTATGAGAGAATTTAAAATCTAGAGAATGTTTTAGGAACAGATCCCGCCGATTAAGTAATTTATGATATCCGAACTGCCACTAATTACAAGCGATCGCCTGTTCTTACGAGCGGCTATCCATGAAGATATACCCCAAATTCTCAAATACTTCATTCATCACAAAACCTATCTCACTCCATTTTATCCTGTTTGGGTTGATGGGTTTTTCACCCAAGAGTATTGGCAGTATCAGATAGAGAACAATTTCCTGGAATTTATTAATGGTCAATCGTTAAAGCTATTTATCTTTACTAAAAAAAATCCTACCGTAATTATTGGAACTGTAAATTTTAGTAATTTTATCCGAGGAGCCGCTCATTTTTGCTATGTGGGATATAGCCTTGCTGAAAGTAAACAAGGTAAAGGATATATGACAGAAGGGTTAAAATCCGCCATTCAATATCTTTTTCAAGAATTAAATTTTCACCGAGTTATGGCTAATTATATGCCTCACAATCGGCGCAGTGGCAATGTACTCAAAAGACTCGGTTTTGCCATTGAAGGATATGCTAGAGATTATTTGTTAATTAATGGGCAATGGGAAGATCATATTATGACAAGTCTGATCAATCCTAATTGGCAAGCACCTAATTTTTAAAATCATCCTTAATTGAAGTATTATATTTATAAATCCCGAACTAACTCTAGCTCATATATTTTTCAATATGGTGTGGTGTTTAGCCTAAAATAAATAAGGAATTACGAATTACGAAGACTGACGTATTTGATCCAAACTTCGGTTGAGCCAGTCTTCATACCACTCATAAAAACTTAAAGGCTGCTCCTCATCGCTATTTGGATAAGAATCATCAGGGTTGATGTCATGAAAAGCATGGCAAAAACTCAAACAAGCAGGATATATTCCATTATCATTAGTGCGGTCATCTATCCAGATTTTTCCTGACTGCTCACCAGTAACAACTAACATCGCATAAATTCCACAACCATAATTTGTAATGGGAAGAGTACCCTGGATAAATTTATCATCGAAGTAGTCATCATTGTTGGTAACAAAATCTGTATTATTCTTAACAATTAAATCCAAATCATTCCATGCTTTTGTGAAAGGAAATGGTTTAGAGAGAATTTCGTAGTTCTCAGGGTATACTTTTTCTGAGATCACATCTTCAGATTCAATTCCCGATAGTCCAGATAAGCCGTATCCTGGCCCTGCACCACCATTACCAATTTCTAAGAGAAAGTTTCGATATTCACTTGGTAGCGTAATATTATATCTAGATTCAAACACCTGAATATCCTTGTTACTCAAGCAAGGTTTAAATTGATATTGGTGTGATTCTGAGCCAAAAACCTCAAATGTAGCGTCTAAAATAGCTAATTGAGTTAAGTTTTTCTTTAATTGCAAAACTTTATCCATTATGCGCTCTAGATTTTGATGGTGGCGCTGCCATATTTTAGATATGGGTCGCTTTTTGCGTCTATGCTGATGCCAAAGCCAGAGCTAGTATTAAGGGAAGAATGAATTAAGCTTTGCTCGTAATGACTCTGGCTGAAACTCCGAACTACAAAAATTCTAGCAATCCTTTTCTCTCCCTCAACTACGAAAGCGCCTTGGAATCTCTAGGCGACGACTACTACGACGAGGTTGCAGCAGAGGAATTTCCTCAACACCTGTTGCGTTGGCGTAACGATGCGCTACTACCCCGCTTGGGTTTAGACCCCCAAGTAGTCAAAGACGAAGATTTTATCACAGCTTTTGGCAAATTTCAGGGGCGTAAACCCTTGCTGGCGCTGCGTTACCACGGCTATCAATTTGGTCAATATAACAGACAGTTAGGTGATGGTAGAGGCTTCCTCTACGGGCAAGTACGCGCCACTGATGGCGAATTGTACGATTTTGGCACAAAAGGCTCTGGGAGAACACCTTACTCCCGTGGTGGCGATGGTATGCTGACGCTCAAAGGTGGGGTGCGGGAAGTTCTGGCTGCGGAAGCACTACACCACTTGGGTGTACGTACCTCGCGCTGTCTGAGCATGATTGAAACAGGTTTACCCCTCTGGCGAGGCGATGAACCTTCGCCTACCCGCTCATCTGTGATGATTAGGATGAGCAGTTCTCATATTCGGTTTGGCACTTTTGAGCGACTGCACTTTTTCCAGCGTCCAGATTTAACTAAGAAGTTATTAGACCACGTAATTGAGCAGTATTATCGACACTTAAGTGCTGAACAAAATAAATATGTCTTGTTTTACGCCGAATTAGTGAAACGAGTTGCAGAACTAGTAGCGCAGTGGATGGCGGCTGGCTTTTGTCATGCAGTCCTAAATACTGACAATATGTCGATTACCGGAGAGAGTTTTGACTATGGCCCTTACGCATTTATCCCGACTTATGACCCATCCTTTATAGCTGCATATTTCGACTATTCTGGACGCTACTGTTACGGTAATCAACCAATTATTTGCCAGTTAAATTTAGAAATGCTCCAGGAACCTTTAAAGGCGATTATCGATAAAGGCGAAATGGAAGCTGGATTGGCAATGTTTGCTGAGTATTATCAAGCTGAATACAGTTCTTTGATGTTGAAAAAATTAGGTTTTGAGGATTTGCCACATCCAGAAGCACTGAAACTGTTGAATCTAACGATTGAATTTTTGAAAGATAGTCAAGTTGGTTATCACCAGTTTTTTTATGAAATGGCTCGGACTTTTTCATCGAAATGGCGAGATGATCCAGGTTTTGTGATGAATGGTTCAGATATTGTGCCAGTACCGGGTGCGTCAGGATTTTTTGATGATTGGTGCATACTGTATCATAAAATTTTGAATGATTTGGAGAGCGATGTCTACGACGGGCTACGCCTACGCATTGATGGAATTGCCCAAACTCTAGCTGTTAATAATCCGAAAACGGCATTATTAAGACCTGTGATTGAATCTATTTGGGAAGCAATTGCTCAGGAAGATAACTGGCAACCTTTTTATGAGTTAATCAAGGCAATTCAGTCTAGGGGGTAGTTAAAGTCAGATAGTTGTGTTTACTGACATCCCGCCCGGAACTGAAGTTCCAGGCTGATAGCTTAAGTCCACTCAAGTGGACTAGAATCATCTATTCAGTCCGCGTTTACAGGACTTTAGCTATTAGCCTTGGAATTCTATTCCGAGGCGGGATAGTAACAAAGTGAGGATTGTCGAATGTGGGTAATAAGCTCATAAGTCTTTAATCTGCCTAACTAAACTGCTGGGCATAAAACCGCGCATAGCGACGTTCTAAGGCTAATAATTCTTCATGGGTTCCCGATTCGACAATTTGCCCCTGTTCGAGAACTAAAATGCGATCGCACCGCCTAACTGTCGATAAATGGTGAGCAATAATAAACACCGTCCGTTTTTCCATCAGTCTTTCCAGCGCTTCCTGTACCAGTGCTTCTGACTCAGAATCGAATGCTGATGTCGCTTCATCCAGAATCAATATTTGGGGATTGAGCAGAACAGCACGAGCGATCGCAATTCTTTGTCTTTGTCCACCTGATAAGTTTACCCCACGTTCACCCACCCAAGTCTGATAACCTTCTGGTAGTTGGCTAATAAACTGATGGGCATTAGCAATTTTCGCCGCTTCTTTAACTGCTTCCATGTCAAAAACATCTTGCCCAAAGGCGATATTTTGGGCAATTGTCCCGGAAAACATAATGGTTTCTTGAGGAACAATCCCAATTTGTCGCCGCAGACTATGCAGCTTGACATCTCGAATATCAACACCGTCAATTAATATTTGACCAACTTCGGGATCGTAAAAACGGGGTAGAAGATTAACAAATGTGGTTTTACCAGCACCAGAAGCACCCACAAGAGCGATCGCTTCACCTGGGGATACTAATAAACTGATATCTTTTAATACAGGTTCACCCGGTTTATAGGCGAAGGAAATATGACGATATTCTATTTTGCCTTTGACTGGGGGGAGAGCGATCGCATTTATCTTTTCGATCACCGTCGGCTGAATTGCCATCAATTCAAAAACACGGTCAACAGATGCTTCACGCTGCTTAAATTCGTTGTAATTATTAGTAGTATGACCAATGGGATCAATTAACAGCGCCGCCGCCGCCAGATAGCTGAAAAAATTCGCTACTGTTAAGTTATTTTGGGAAATTTGCCACGCTCCCACAATGAGTAACGATAACGCACTTAAGGCTTCCAGAAATCCGATGATGGGAATCTGAATTGCTTTGAGGCGTTCGGCTGAGTATTTGGCTTTGAGACTGCGTTCTGCTTCATGGCCAAAGCGGGCGATTTCGTAATTTTCGGCTGCAAAAGCCTGTACCAAACGAATACCATTGAAAACTTCCGCGAGGATAGCTGATAAACCCGATACGCGATTTTGACTTTTTAAAGAATATTTGCGTAACCGTTCACCAAACCAGCCAACTAAAATACCCATCAGTGGTGCAACTATCACCGTTGCTAGCGTTAGTTGCCAATTCAGGTAAATCATGTAAATCGGAATTGCTAGCAACTGCAAAATGCAGGGGATAAAGTCGTGAAATACTTTATTTACAACTTCGCCAACGCGGTCAACATCTTCAGTGAGGCGGTAAGATAAATCACCTGCTTTTGCCGTTTCAAAATAGCTGAGATTTAGCTTTTGGAGATGTGTGTACACTTGCTGACGGAGATGAAAAGCAATTCTTAAAGCAGCTTTTGCCATGTACATATCTTGTATAGACTGAAACAAGCCTCTAACAAGAAATACTAAAGCACAACTGCCAGTTATTTGAGCGATCGCTACTACATTACCTTGGGCAAAAGGAGTTGCCAATTTACCGGCAACATTTATCAACACTAATGTCGCCAGAACGTATCCCAAAATACTAATAAGTCCCTTGGTGATGGTTCGCCACTGGAGCCGGATATAAGGCAGCAGTTGCCAGTAATTAGAACGCGTTTTCAAGCTCGAAAGTCCACAACGATATTTTCCTTTGTTTGACGCTAGCAGTTTTTGGTGAGTTTCTGAACAGTTAACTAATTAGTTACAAACTGTTTTAGCGTTGATCCTAGAGTTAACTAGTTCATAAGTACTAGATAGATCCATTGTAGAAAACTGGCTCTAACCTCGCTAAAATCAGAAATATCTAAAAAATTAGCCCTCTCCTTGCTTGCAAGGAAAGGGCTGAACTTATCGGAGAAATACTTCCTAATTTTCTAGTTGAATTACGAATTACGAATTACGAATTAATATCCGCCTTCTTCTTCGTATTCTGGCTGTCTTTCCTTAACTTTCTTGGGAATATTCACGGGTTTCGGCGCATCTTCCCAAGCATCACCGTCTACATCGTCATAATCATCGTATTCATCAACATAAGGCTTCTTGCTATAGGGCTGGGCATCATACTTTAGCGGCTGCGGTTGTTGATACCTGTCGCTGCCTGTTGCCTCGCTCCAGTTATCTTCTTCCTCGTCTTCTTCGTATTGAATAGATTCATACTGCCGCGCTTTCATTACCTGACGCTGTGGCCTTTCTTCTTCCACATAGTCTTCTGTCCATTCCTCTTCCCGCGCTACGGGTTCAGGGGCGCGAACTTTTTGCCTGGGTGGCTGCAATGGCACTCCACTAGGCAGTTGATTGGCTGGTGCAACTGTACGCGGTGGAGTATAGCCGTATTCTTCTTCTATATCTCGCTCCCAAGGTGCTTTGCCAATACCCAAACGCTCTAGTAAACCAACTGTCAACTGGTTTACCCGTTCTTCGGCTCCCTCAAACACAATCAACCGATTGGGGCCAGTGCTGACAATTTCATCCACTGAGAACTCGTAAGTACTCAGAAATTGATCGGGAATTTGGGGCAATCCTAAAGAAGCAATAACTATGGAGTTAAGCTTCCCGGTTTCGCCGTTGAACTTGAAGCCCCGAACTTTGCCTAAGACTTCACCTGTTTCTGTAATTACTTCCCAGTTAATTAGATTACTGAGAGATTCAACTTCGATATCTTCAATTACATCTTCGTTATCAACCAGGATGACATCACCAATCTGGCTGATGTTGTTGAGGTACATATAGCGCGGTATGCCCGAAATGGAGATCAGGCTGTCTCGCAAACCAAGAGCCACAACCTCTCGTTGATCTATATCAACCCAGACTTGACTGATGATGCCTAGCCGCTTGCCGTTGTCGCGGGTAATCACCTGGGTATTTAATATGTCGGAACGCCTAATTATCTGTTCAGAGGTCATTCTATACCGAGTCCTGATCTCGAATCCGGTTTAACGCGATGTGCAACTTATTCTTAGAACCCTTCTCCAAACCTCTCTGCCTGTGGGGGAGAGGCTTTAATTTTTGCTCTCTTTCCGTGGTAGGGAAGGGTTTGGCGGTTAGGTTTGAGAGAAACTCGCACATTACGTGGTTTATCTATACACTATTATTAACAAAAACTCAAGCAGATGTATTGGATGATTGTAACTTAATCCCCAAAACTTGAGTGTAAGCTCCTCGTGCTTGAGTAACGCCAATTGTGCGTTCGGCTGATTCTATCATCGGACGACGCAAACTCACAACTATAAATTGCGCTTGTTGTGACTGTTGTTTAATCATTTTAGCTAATCGCTCTACGTTTGCCCCATCTAGGAACATATCTACTTCGTCAAAGGCGTAAAATGGCGATGGACGGTAGCGTTGCAGGGCAAAGATAAAGCTCAAGGCTGTAAGTGATTTTTCTCCCCCAGACATGGAAGCTAGGCGCTGTACTGGTTTACCTTTGGGATGTGCGACTAAATTTAGCCCACTACTAAAGGGATCTTCAGGATTTTCAAGTTGCAAGAAGCCGTCACCGTCTGAAAGAATGGCAAAAATTGATTGAAAGTTTTCGTTAACAGCATCAAAAGCTTCTTTAAAGGCAAGTTGCCGCAATGTGGTAAAGTTTTCAATCCGCAAAAGTAGTTCGGTGCGTTCCCCTTCTAGTGTCTCTAATTTTTGCGTCAGTTCTTGGAGACGGTTTTGAGTGCGTTCGTATTCTTCCAACGCCAGCATATTAACAGGTTCCATTGCCTGTAAACGTTTGGTAAGCGATCGCAATTCTTTTTGCAATTCTTCTAAATCTACCTTATCTGGAACTTCCGGCAAAGGATTTGGTAATTCTGCTCCCACATCTCGCAACTGAGTTCGCAGTGCAATTAGTTCTTCCCGCCGCTTCTCTTGGGTTTCTTTGAGTTTTTGGATTTCCCATTGCAATTGTTGTTGGCGCAAAAGGTGCGATCGCACTTCTAGTTCTGTAGCATCGCGTTTTTGTTTCTCTTCTCCCAAATTTTGCTCCATTTGATTTAACGATAAACGGGTTTGGGTGATTTGCTCGTCTATCGTTGTGATTTCTGTGGAGACGCGATAAATCGCGTCTCTACAAGAGATTTGTTGGGTTTCGTATTCGGTGATTCGCGTTTCTGCTTCTTGGATTTTTTCTTGTAAACGTTGTTGCTGATTTTCTAAATTTTTTAATCTTTGTTCAGCTTCGCGTAATGCCGTTTCCCGTTGTTGCAATTGTTGCTCTTGAATTTTAATTGTCGCCTGGATTTGCTGCCATTCGCTGGGAGTTTGGGATGCTTCCAACTCTGCTAAAGCGTGTCGCAATTGTTGCAATTGATTTTCTTGTCCAGGTAATTCCCGCTCCAAAATTTCTAATCGGGATTGAGCAGTGGCTAATTTTTCGCTGTTTTGGGCGAGTTGCGATCGCGTCCCCTCTAATTGCGCTGTCAAATTCTTAATATCTTTTTGCAACTGTTCCAATTGCAACTGCTGTTCGCGTCGCGCCTGACGCGCTTCTGTGAGTTCTTGGGTGAGTTTTTTGGTTCTGGCTGACAAAGTAGCGATCGCTTCTGTACAACGCTCTAAAACCCGCTCAATGTCCACCAAGCGATTTTTTAAAGCGATCGCTTCATCAGATTCTGCGGCTTCCGCATTGCCAAACCGCAACGCCGAACGCTGGGTATTGCTACCACCAGTCATTGCACCACTGGTTTCTAAGAGTTCCCCGTCTAAGGTGACGATGCGATATAATCCTAAATTTTTCCGCGCCGTCTCCAGGTTGGCGAATACCACCGTGTTACCGAAAACATAGCTAAATACATCTTTGTAACGGCGATCGCAATCGACTAAATTAACAGCATAATTAACGAAACCGCTAGCAAAACGCAGTGTTGCATCTTGAGTAAATTTGGGAGCGTGAATTTTATTCAGGGGTAAAAAAGTCGCTCTCCCTGCACGTTTCTGTTTGAGCAATTCAATCCCTGCGGCGGCGATGCTGTCATCTTCCACCACAATATGTCCCAAACGTCCACCGGCAGCCATTTCTAAAGCTAGTTGATGACGGGGTTCCACCTTTGCTAACTGCACAACTAAACCACAAAGTCCAGGCATTCCGGATTGTAAAATGACTTTACTGGCTTGAGTTCCTTGGACTTCTTGCTGTGCCTGCGCTTGCGCCTCTATTTTATCCAACTGACGTTGTTTTTCTCGTTGTTCAAAAAGTAACCGTTTTTGAGTTTCCTGTTGGATTTGCAGTTCTTGTTCTGTAGCTGAGAGATTTTGGGCTAAATTTTGGATGGGTTCGCTAGAGGCGTTAAATTCCGTTTCAATTTGACTACACTCAGTTTGTTTTTGGGCTAATAGCGGTTCGTCGCGTTCAATTAACTGGGTTTGTTCTTGGATTAACTGCTGTAACTGATTATTGCGTTCCCTGAGTTGTGCTTGTTCGGTACGTTGAGGTTCTAGAGTTTGCAGTAAAGTTTCAATTTGACGGTTGAATGCCGTTTGTTGCTGCACCCACGCTTCCGAAGCCGAGGCGATTTCTGCGGCTGCTTCGCGGGAAGTTTCTAAAGCTTGCTGTGCCTCATCCCTTTGCTGCTGACAGTAGACAATAGATTGTCCCTCTACAACTTGTGTTTTGGCAATTTCTTCAAGGGAATGACGGTATTTTTGAGTTTCTTGCTGAGTTTGAGTCAGACGTTTGGCAGTTTCTTGAGAAGCTGTTTCTAATTCCGTTAGCTGACGCTGGAGTTGTTTCCGTTCTGCTTCTTGGGTGGCGAGGGTAGATTGTACTGCCAAAAGTTCATCTTCTCCCAATGCTTTTACATGAGCATTGAGTTGTTCAAGTTCAGCCGTTTTTTGGACGATTTCGGAATTTAGGTTTGTGAGTTGGGTAGTGAGTTCATTAAAATTACGATCACCTGTTTGAATTTCGTGAACTAACTTTTCTTGTTGTGCTTGTAGCGATCGCCATGATAAAACAGCTTCCCAGGATTGTTTCGCTAGAAATTCTGTGCGGAGTTTTTGATATTTCTCAGCTTTAGCACGATCTTGAGAAAGGCGATCGCGCTGTGCAGTTAATTCCGTCTCAATAATCCGACAGCTATCTTCTTTTTCCTTTACCTCATCTAAAGTTGATTTGGCTTGGACAATCTTGCGATCAAATGCAGCCACCCCAGCCAATTCATCAATAATTTCCCGCCGTTCTCGCGCATTCATCGAGATTATGCTGGTGACATCCCCTTGCAGCACCACGTTATAGCCTTCAGGATAAACCCGCAGGTTACTTAGTTGTTCATGCAATTCCGTCAGCGTGCAAGGTACACCATTGATATAGTAATTCGATGTGTAAGTACCTTGGTGAGTGACTCGCAGCCTTCTAGTAACACTCCATTCTGCCGATTTTGGATTTTGGATTTTGGATTTTGGATTTTCTTCCCCTGCTTCCCCTGCTTCCTCAACTTCCCCTGCTGCATCACTCTGCGCTGCGACTTTGGGTGAGTCCTCTCCTGACAAATCAAACGTTACCGTGACGCTAGCTTCAATAGAAGCTCGTCCTTTAGAGGTTTGGGTGTTATTTACCAAATCCGGGAGGCGATCGGCTCGCATTCCCTTAGAACTGGAGAGTCCGAGGCAAAATAGCAGTGCATCTAGAATATTAGACTTACCCGAACCATTTGGCCCAGATATGACAGTACACCCCGGTAGCAAAGGGACTGAGGTAGTGCCACCGAAGGATTTGAAGTTCGTAAGTTCCACGCGCTTGATATGCACCATAGGCGCTGGTCACTGGGCTAATGAAGAACAAGTGTATCAACTAATTAAAAATTCGCAAGAGGGTAGGGGGAAAATTAGAGATTTTCACACCACAGAGACAAGAGAGAGGCAAAGAGGGTAGGAGAATCGTGGTTTAGAGAAAAAACAATACTGCTAAAGTTAGCACAAGCACGAGATTTCATTGCAGGCGTTCAGAAGCAACTATATCAAATCATTCCAGTTTTAATTGACATAACTAACTGCCAGGACGATCACCTAATGTAGCAAGTTGTTGGCAAAGCGATCGCTATCAGTTTATTACAAGAATATTTTACAAGTATGTAAGATGATTTTAGGGGTAAATATAATAAAGTAAATTATGCAACTATAAGATTACTTCGACTTTCAGCGTCCTGATGATATTCGACTCAAAGGTACAAGAGTAGGAATTGAAACTATACTCTATGATTTTATCCATCGGTGTCGGACTCCAGAGGAAATTTCCCAAAGTTATCCATCAGTAACTTTAGAGCAAGTATATGCAACTATTCTTTATTACCTGCATAACAAGGAAACAGTCAGTGCTTACATAGCTAATTGGCTAGAACATAGTCACCGAATGCGAGAAGAACAGCGATGCAATCCACCGCCAGTTGTAACCAAATTGCTAAAACTGAAAGCTGAAAGAGAAGCAATGAAAAAAATGCATTACTCTCAAATATCTTCTTGATGAAAATGTTGATAAAGTCTACAACCGTCAATTTGTCCAGCGACTAAAACTGACGTAAGTTGGATTGAGGAACTAAATCCAACATTATCAAATCTTTGGGGCGTGACTACTAATTAACTCACCCTTATTTAAGCAAAAAAACAGGACTTACGCAGATGTAAGTCCTGTTTAAATTTTATGACGATGTAAGCTGATTCCACCGTTAACTGAGAGCTTCAGTTATTCTTTTATGGCATTTTTACAGCTTCAACTTTTGCTTCTATCTTCACTGTCTTCACACCTTGAACTTCTTTAGCCAAGGTTTCAGCTTTCTGGAGTTCTTCAGCAGAAGTTGCTGTGCCTTTGAGGATAATTTCACCCTCTTTATTTTCAACTTCTAACTTATTGCCTGGTAAGCCTTTATTCAACTTTTCGCTAACTTCAGTTTTCAAGTTGCTTTTAGCTTTTGTTGCTGCCGTTTTTTCAGAATCGGTTTTAACTTTAGTATCTGTACTAACTGCTAAAGGAGTTGTTTGTGTTCCGGGAATTTTGGCAATAAATTTATCCGCAGTTTGATTTATCTGAGAAGCTGGTGTTGCTGGTGCTTGAGCGGCTTCATTAGTAGTACTAGAACTTTCTGAACCAGTTTTAGTAGCCTCTTGGCAGCCAAAAGTACCAACTACCAAAATGCTACTAACTAGCAATAGAATTAGCTTTTTCATTATCTTCTCCGAATTGAATACTAGAAGCGATTAATTGAGGTGTGTGATTGTGAGGAGCAGATGTTAAAAAGCAATTAAATGTGAAGTAGCAAAAGTTCCCAAGCAATTGCTCAGGTTACTGGAAATTGAAACTTAGACATTTCTTAAGGCTAAGATTTTGCAGCCATTTCTCAGAAGCGCTAATCCAATTTTCCTGACGGTTGCTAACCAGGATGCGTCTACATACAGTCTGTAACTCTCTATGAATTTAATGTAGATGCCCAGTAGCTCTTTCAGTGGTAGACTATGCAGCCTTGCAGTAGTGACTCGATGTTATCAGATTTAAGTCAGTTTGGCGATATCTAAGCCTATGCAACTAAAAACTTCAGCATTTTTGCAATTTTGTGGCAGCAAAATTACCAACAAAATGTTACTTTAGAAAACTATGGCTTACTTACAATGCCCCAAATATCAGGAAATATTAGCCAATGCCATACCTTACTTCCGCCCGCGAAATTAGTGCCATTGTCGCTGAATATACCAGCGCTAAAACGCTGTGGATAGATACAGAAGTTGCTGATTATAAAAGCCGTAATCCCCGACTATCGCTGATTCAGGTATTAGATGATCCCAAAGATATGAGTGGCGATCGCGTCTACCTTTTAGATGCCCTAGATCAGCCTAATATTATAGCTGAATTTATTGAAAAAATTATGATCAATTCTGACATTGAAAAAGTTTTTCACAACGCTAGTTATGATCTAAAATTTCTCGGTAACAAGAAAGCCAAAAATATTACTTGTACTTTAGATATGGCAAAAAAAATTCCCTACTATCTTTTACCTTTACCTAATTACCAACTCAAAACCATAGCTACATCACTTTGTAGCTTTAACAATATTGAGAAACAAGAACAAACAAGCGATTGGGGAAAACGCCCCCTGACTGAAGAACAGATAGAATATGCTTACTTAGATTGTATTTATCTGGCTCAAATCCATTCAAATTTATTAGATTTAGAAGCCCAAGCCAGCCCCGATCCTGCAACGGAAGACTTAATATCACTAAGTAGCAGATATTCGCAACTTGAGCAACAATGCAAGTTGTTAAATTCAGAATCTGAGCATTTACAAGAACGCATGAAAAAAGCCATGCAAATTCAGAATATATCTGAAACTGCCTATTACAAACTGACTAGTTATGAACGTACTACAGTCAAAGCTACTTTTACAGAATTAGCAAGGCTAGCGCAAAATGAAGGTATTAATTTAGATTTCCCAATCACACTCACTCAGAAACTCCAAAAAGACTTAGGGCAAAATCTGGAACAACTTTCTGTAGATATTGAAAAAACCACCTCTTGGCGGCTAAATTCCAAAACTCAAGAAAATGATATTGAGGATGATTAAATTGTTTAGTTGGCTACAAATGCCAGATTTTCTAGAGTTAGTATTTAGAATAAATCTTAATATTATTTTTCTCAAAAAGTATTCTAAAAAACACGATAAACACTAGGTTACTGCTCATAAAGCCATTGTCAAAAATTACAGAGATGAAAATAGCACAGAGCCAAAATGACAAGTTTTATACTTTATCTTTTATGATTTTTCATTACTATAAATATTAAATAAATTTATTGAAGTTCAGGGAAATTTATAAATTAGTTTTACATGTCTATCCAAAGTTAAAATAACTATTGAGTTAAAGAATTAAAATATAGGTTTTGGTAGTAATTACGTTCAGATGTTATGGCAGCTTATATTAAATTATGAAACGGCGTTTATTTAAACAAAAGCGAACAAAGGTAAATCAAGTATTTACCATAGCTATTTTTACTACATTGACTGCAATTAGCAGTGTTTCTTGTAGTAAGAATGAAAATGTTTTGGTAACAGAAATAGGAGTAAGTCAACCTAGCCGTCGTTCAGCTACAGCATCCATTGGTGGGGAATTTTATCTTCAAGGAAAGAATCAGCATTTAAACGGCGATTTACAAGCTGCGATCGCTTCTTATGGTAAGGCAATTGCTCAAAACTCTCAATATGGCGCTGCCTACAACGGCCGGGGATTAGTCTACTTTGATTTGGGAGACAAGGAAAAAGCGATCGCAGATTACAATCAAGCACTTAGCATCAACCCTAACGACGCGGAAGCCTATAATAACCTGGGAAATGCCCGCGCCTCACTAGGAAATAACAGAGAAGCAGTAAAAGATTACAGTGAAGCGATTCGCCTGAATCCCAATTATGCCGAAGCCTACAATAACCGAGGAAATGCCCACGCCGCCTTGGGAGAAAAAAGAGGCGCGCTAGATGATTTTGACCAAGCAATTCTCCTCAACCCCAAATATGCGATCGCCTATAATAACCGAGGAAATGCCCGTGCTGCCAATGGAGAGCCACAGGGTGCGATTGAAGATTACAATCAAGCCATTCGCCTCAACCCTAACTTTGCCGCGGCCTATAATAACCGGGGAAATGCCCGTGCCACCAATGGAGACAAGCAGGGAGCGCTCAAGGACTTACAACAAGCAGCAAGCATTTTTCAAAGTCAAGGTAACAACGACTTATATGAACAAGTGATGAAAAATATTAAAGAACTTGGGCAGTAGGGAGTGGGGAGTGGGGAGTGGGGAGCAGGGGGAGCAGGGGAGGCAGGGGAGGCAGGGGAAGAAATAAGCAATGAATGCCCCATGCCCTATTCCCTATTCCCTATTCTTCAATAATCGGGCTGCGGAGGTCTTCTACCAGCGCTTGAATTTCTGCTGGAGGAGGTGGCGTTAGGCGCGAAACTACTAGGGTGACAGCGAAGTTGATTAGCATACCCAAAGTACCAATTCCTTCGGGAGAAACCCCAAAAAACCAGGGTTGCATACCCCCAAACTTGACGCCGATAATGTAGATTATCGTAAAAATTAAACCCGTCAACATGCCGGCGATCGCACCTTCAGAATTGGTACGCTTGTCGAAAATCCCCAGAAAAATCACCGGAAAGAAACTAGCGGCGGCTAAACCGAAGGCAAAAGCTACCACTTCACTCACAAATCCCGGCGGATTCACCCCAAAATATCCAGCGAGGACGAGGGAAAAGCCTACCATGATCCGCCCGATAAACACCCGTTTTTGTTCTGAGGCTGATGAATCTATGATGCGGTAGTAAATATCGTGGGCGATGGAACTGGAAATTACCAGCAATAAACCTGATGCTGTAGACAAAGCAGCAGCCAAACCGCCAGCCGCTACCAAGCCAATTACCCACGGAGGCAGGTTAGCTACCTCTGGGGTAGAAAGCACAATGATATCTCGGTCAATCTTGATTTCATTGGTGTCTTTATTTGGTGTTAACTGGAGACGCCCATCTTTATTTATGTCATCAAAAGCCAACAGTTTAGTTTTTTCCCACTTGGCCGCCCAGTCTAGCTGCTGCACTTCTGCAACTGTATGATTGTGCAGGGAATCGATCAGGTTGTAGCGGGCAAACATAGAGAGAGCTGGAGCAGTCGTATAAAGAATGGCAATAAATAGTAGTGCCCAACCAGCAGAAAAGCGAGCTGCACGTACACTTTTTACTGTGTAAAACCTGACAATTATATGGGGTAAGCCAGCCGTGCCTACCATCAAAGCAATGGTAGTAAACAGTACATCTAGCATCGACTTGTTCACAAATGGCTCAGTATACGGCTTAAACCCCAGGTCAACCTGGATTTTATTGAGTTTGTCAGCAATATCACTGAAGGTAAATGCTAGCTGAGGAACAGGATTACCAGTAAGAAACCAGGCGAGCGCGATCGCTGGAATCAGGTAAGCAAAAATCAACACACAGTATTGTGCTACTTGTGTCCAGGTAATGCCTTTCATCCCCCCCAACACAGAGAAAAAGCCGACAATCACCATACCGATGATTACGCCTGTATTGATATCTACTTGTAGGAAGCGGCTAAAAACAATGCCCACGCCCCGCATTTGTCCAGCAACGTAGGTGAGGGAGACGAAAATGGCTGCAACTACTGCCACCAGACGAGCGATATTAGAGTAGTAGCGATCGCCTACGAAATCTGGCACCGTATACTTACCAAATTTCCGTAAGTAGGGAGCTAGTAATAATGCTAGCAGTACATAGCCGCCAGTCCACCCCATTAAATAAATAGAACCATCGTAGCCCAAAAAAGAAATCAGCCCCGCCATTGAAATAAACGATGCTGCGGACATCCAATCGGCGGCGGTAGCCGCACCATTAGCAATTGAAGGTATCCCTTGGCCTGCTATAAAGAAGTCTTTACTATTTTCGACTCGTGATTGCCAACCAATATAAATGTAGGCAAGGAAGGAAAGTCCAACTAATACAATAGTCCAAATTTCAACTGACACGGTTTTCCTCACTTCTTAATATTGTATTTTTGGTCTAACTTGTCCATTTGAAAGGCATAAATGAAAATTAAGGCCACAAATACCAGGATTGATCCCTGTTGCGCCATCCAAAAGCCAAAGGGTACGCCAAAAAACCGTATCGCATTCAAAGGTTGAACCAACAAAATACTAAAAACTAGAGAAACCAATGCCCAGACAATTAAAAGATTACGAATTAAAGCAGTATTAGCACGCCAATAAGAACGGCGCTGATTCTCATCCATCGTTGTTCATCATCATTGCGTTAGTGCATCAAAATAATACCAATAAGCCGTTAATATCCTGCTTAATAACTGTATTAATTTTTAAATTATTTAGTAAATAATATTTACCACTTGAGTAATAAATGCAACTAAGTAAATGAGATGTATCTTAACTTATTCATGTCCGCTTGATTACTTATAAAACCCGAAGAACCCCACCAGATGGTTCTCGCTCCTACTCATCGCTTAAGGTTTCAATCAACAACTCTACCTGTTGCTGTCGTTGCTGCAAAAAACTTTCGCACTGACGCAAATACTCAACAGCACTTGCAAATTGCTCAAACACAGCTTCCAAATCCAACTCACCCGCTTCAATGCGAGCAATAATTCCCTCTATTTCAGCAACCTTTGCCTCATAATTCCAACCTTCCTCAGAACTAGAAGCATTCTTACGTTTAACCATCAACCTCTCTGTGTCCTTTGCCTCTGGAGCGGTTCGTTTACCGAAAAATTGGGTCTAGAGCTACGTTCTTCTAGCACGGCTTTTGTTCTATTAACGATCGAAAAAACTCCCTTATAATATCTGTTTTGGTTCGCTAAGATTTTTTCCATATCGCTCAAAAGCTAACATCTCTTAAGAGGGAAACTCTAACGTGTAACTGTTTTTTAAGCATTTAGTGTAGCACATTGGTACACTAATTATAGTGGAAAGGTAATCAACCACTTAAAAAACCTTGTTGTCGAAAGACGCCTGAACCTTCTCCCAAAGGGAGAGGCTTCGCCAAGACAATTAAATCTATGCGGTTCTACTGCATTGTTCTAGTTTCCTCCTAGCAGTAGGTAAAAGATTTATACCGAGCGTGACGACTCAGAATTTTGAGACTATTTGTTTCAAACTAAACAGGACTTGCACGGCAGTTGCTTCTCCCAAGGGGAGACGCTACGCGAACAAGTCGGCATAGCCGCTCAACGCACTGCCTCAGCAATGCAACTACCGAGGGGCACTCGGAAAGTTAACGCTTGGGGAGAGTCTCACCTCTGGCTTAGATGACGCAAGGACTCTAAGTTAAGTGATCTCATTGAGCCAAGAATCCCCGTCGATTTATCGCGGGGAGTGTCAATTCCATAACCTTCACTTTAACCCCACCCTGCCCCAACTGAATCAACAAATCTTCTCCCACAGTCAACTCCGCAGCAGAACGAGCGATCGCCCCATCTTCTTGCCTCACCACCGCATAACCACGCTGTAACACCGCTTTCGGGTCAAGACTAGCTAACTTTTGCCGCAACAACTCTAAATGCTGCGTTGCTTGCTGCGATCGCCCCGTCGTAATTTGCACCAAATGCTGACGCTTCCAAGCTAACTTGTCCATCTCCAGCTGCACTTGCCGATCTAACCGCAAACGTCGCAAACGATTTCGTAATACTTCCAGTTTATTAAGAGCAGTTTTTCCAGAGTCATATATCGCTTCATGTAAAGCCACAACTCGTCCCCGATGCTCAGTATACAACTCTGAAAGTGATGGCACAACCATTTCTGCTGCCGCAGTTGGTGTATGCACACAAGCATCTGCAACTAAATCTGCTAAAGATTCATCTCGTTGATGACCGATACCAGTAATTACAGGGATAGAACAAGTAGCAAGCGATCGCACTACTCGTTCATCATTAAAACAAGCCAACTCTTCCACCGCGCCACCACCCCGCGATAAAATTAGCACTTCGGCGCGTCCATCTCTTTCCACTCGCTCAATTGCCTTAACGATAGATTCAGGCGCTTGCTCACCTTGTACTGTTGCGGGAGAAAATAAAACCTGTAAACCTGGATACCTTTGTCTGAGAGTTTTTTGAATATCACCCCAAGCAGCCGCAGTGGGTGAAGTGACAACAGCGATTGTTTGGGGGTGAGTTGGGAGCGATCGCTTTCTTTGCGCGTCGAACAACCCCTCAGCCAGCAAGCGATTTTTGAGTTGTTGATAGCGCAACGCCTGTAAACCAACACCAGCAGGTAGAGTCTGCCAAACTGATAACTGATACTCTCCCCGTTGCGGATACAGGCGAATACTGCCCAAAATGATTATCTGCTCACCGGGAACTGGTATCTGGGCGAGTTTTGGCAATTGGCTATTCCATACCACACATTTAATTCCGGCGGTGCGATCGGTATCTTGCAGCGTAAAAAATAAACCACTGCGATGATGGTTAGCGCTGGAAACTTCGCCAGTTACCCAAACTTGGCGTAATTGTTCATCTTGCTCTAACAGCAAGCGGATATAGTCAGTTAATCCAGAAACTGAAAGTGCAGTATCGAGAATTAGAGAGTCGGGAAGGTCAAAAGTCATCAAAGATGCGCGGGAGCAAAAACCTAATCAAATCTTAGCAAATAACGTTAATTATTTTTTTTGTGTTGAATTATAAAATTGGAAATACCCCAAAGTTAAATGGATAAGACCCTGACAAATTTTACATTTTTGTACATTTATTTCTTAACGCATCCTTTATATAAATCTCGCTTTTTTTATTTGTATTAAAGTCTTGTGCGATGAATGAATTTCCTGATTTACTGTACGAATAGTCAAATACTGAAAATGATTGCTAGATATAATCTCATTTAGAATATTATGAATTGCTTCTTCTGTTTGTAAATTAGTTACAAATTTTTGAAATAATTTTGATACATCTTTGTAGCTTTTTTGAACAGACCTATATTTTAAATAAATTTGCTGAATCAAATAATCATATTTTATGAGGCATTCTTCAAACTGTTCTCGTACTTTAATGAAGTCATTGATTTTTTGTCTTTTATCAAGTTCCATTACAAAATCAACTACAGCGAGTAAGGATAATGTTCTATGTCGTCCAGGGTAAGCGCATCTCAAACCCTATTGACACGGTAGTTTTGAGGTTCACCTAAAGCACAAATAAGTTCAAAATTACTACACTGAGCCAAGGGGTGGGATTGACATTCTCGTATTTATGTGGTCAAAAAACATAAAAACCGATTTGACCGATGTTTTTTCAATCATTTACAACAATTCGTCCTATTTTGAATGAAAAATTGATATTTAGATAGAGTTTAAAACTTCTTGTCTGTATCAAGAGCTACAAAATTAGATGCGCTTACCCTGCTATGTCGTCCCTCTTTTGAGTAAAAGTATATAACTGGATGTAACCCCAAAGATGAGGAATTATTACTATTTAATCTATACACAATCTTTCTGGTCTTCTTTAAAATCTGTATTGTTGCTTCACCAGTTAAATCACCATTAATTCCTTTATTTATTAAAATCTAGATTGTTAACAAAATTCACAAAATCTAAAATTATTCATTAGTTTCTCTTTGAAAATCAGGTTTTCTGATGTTTGAAAAGAAGAATGAGTCTATTTAAAGGTCTTCAATAGAAATTGTTTCTTTTTTCTTACCTAGATTAATATTTTCTTCTACATCAAAATCTTCTCGTGGAATCAGAGCATCTAGATTAACTTTAGCCATGATGTTTTCCCCTGTATTGGTACAATTATACGTCAAGCTCATAGTCAGCAAGTACGACTGAACATAATAGCCTCTCAAAGCTGAAAGTCACTTCAAGCATTGTAAATCCCTTTACTACTACCCTAAAAGCTTTCTATATCTAACCCCGACCCGATGAAGCTGCTGTAGATGATATGATAATTGCCATAGCGATCGCCCCTAAATTGAGCAACCTCCGCAAATGCTCACGAGTCTGGTTCTACTGACAGTGTTGTTTCGGTAATTTATTTTTTCTTTGAAAGCCCTTGCTTACCCAGCCAAAAAAAGCTATCTCTGAATGCTAGTTGGTATCATTGTGCAAGACTACCCTAATATGGTAGCGATCGAGTTACGATCTTGTTACACCCCTTTTTTGATTTGAGAAGTCCTATTCCAGAATTTTCTGGTTAAAATAGTATATCTGTTCTACTCAAACTTCCAGAGCAACACTCCTTAAAACCATATATTTAGAGGCATTAGAGGCAGGAATGGCTATCAACACGGATACTTCTGGCAAGCAAAAAGCGCTGACTATGGTGCTTAACCAGATTGAGCGCAGCTTTGGTAAAGGAGCAATCATGCGCCTGGGCGATGCCACCCGGATGCGGGTGGAGACAATTTCTAGTGGGGCGCTCACCCTAGATTTAGCATTGGGCGGTGGTTTACCCAAAGGGCGGGTAATTGAAATTTATGGGCCGGAAAGTTCCGGGAAGACTACAGTAGCGCTACATGCGCTCGCCGAAGTGCAAAGAAATGGAGGTATTGCAGCCTTTGTTGATGCAGAACACGCCCTTGATCCCACTTATGCTGCGGCATTGGGTGTAGATATTGACAATTTGCTGATTTCCCAACCTGACACAGGTGAATCAGCTTTGGAGATTGTCGATCAGCTTGTTCGCTCTGCTGCGGTTGATATTGTAGTCATTGACTCAGTAGCAGCACTGGTTCCCCGTGCTGAAATTGAAGGCGATATGGGTGACACCCACGTTGGCCTGCAAGCGCGGTTAATGAGCCAAGCCCTGCGTAAAATTACTGGCAACATTGGTAAATCTGGTTGTACAGTAATTTTCATTAACCAGTTGCGCCAAAAAATCGGTGTTACTTACGGTAGCCCAGAAACTACCACTGGCGGTAACGCATTGAAATTTTACGCTTCGGTGCGCTTAGATATTCGCCGAATTCAAACCTTGAAAAAAGGTACAGATGAATATGGTAATCGCGTTAAAGTCAAAGTTGCCAAAAATAAAGTAGCGCCGCCTTTCAGAATAGCGGAATTTGACATTATTTTTGGTAAAGGTATTTCTACCTTGGGTTGTGTTGTTGACTTAGCAGAAGAAACTGGCATTATTGTCCGCAAAGGAGCTTGGTATAGTTACAACGGCGATAATATCTCTCAAGGACGAGACAACGCCATTAAGTATCTAGAAGAAAAGCCCGAATTTGCTGACGAAATTAAGAAACTGGTGCGGGAAAAGCTAGATAAAGGTGCTGTTGTTTCTGCTAACTCTGTAGCTAAAGCCAGTGAAGAGGATGAAGAGGAAGAAGTGGATTTAGAGCCAGAAGAATAAGGAATGCGGATTTATCTGCAACTTTAATATGCAGTGGGTTACATAGACAGCTAACCCACGTTTTATAGCAAGCCTTAGAGAATGATTGCCACTATATGACGAGCAATCATTTTATTTTTATGGCGTTTGTCCTTAGAATCAGTTAAAAGATGGGACACAAAAATTTTATGTCGTGCCCCTGCAAATTGTGTATACTTCACGCAATTAAAAATTGCTATAATTTTCAATTTTTTAGTTGAGATTCTATGGTATTTGTCTGCTAAAAAAGCGGTCTAAAATTTCTGATTTCTGTTCTGAACTGAAGTTGTCATACCAATGTTCAAACTTCTCAACTAATCCAGAATTTCTGAAAATCTCTGAATTATCGTTTTTCAATCAAAAGTTTTGGTCTGTTACAGGTATAAGTAAATATTTTTACTTGATTATCCCTCTTTCGATGTATAAGTTGCATCAATAGCTCCATTGCTACAGTTGGCAACATGCGGCAGGTAGAACTCATGAAAAAATCAAAAGTCATACTACCTAGACGGATGCGATCGCCATCTTTGAGCTTGATCGGCCCAAAAGTGCGATCGCCTATCTATTTGGTCAGTTCTGGATAAATCTGAGTTTTCTTGATAAGAATAAGGGCTGATTTATCTAAGCTCATAAGAAAATAGAAGGCTTGTGAGCTTTATAAAACAATACACTTGAGTTTAAGACTTGGCTTAAGTACCCTTAAAAAGACCGAACTACTTACCGCAAGGCGGAAGTCAAAAGCCAAAAGTAAAAAGTCACATATACTTTAATTTTGGGCTTTATAACTGTAATGAAATGGTAGGTTTATTTCCGCCTTGCGGTACTAGTCTGGGAGGCAGGGCAAGCAAGTAACTCTCAAATATTATTAAACTTTCAACTTATAACAAGCCTCGTTTCCCATTGGGGCGGATGGTCATCCAATTTGTTTTTGCTAGTGCAAGCTGCTCATCTGAAATTTTGGCACTGGTGAGATTAGCACCACAAAGATTAGCTCCTCGGAGGTTGGCATTACTAAGACAAGCATTGCTGAGGTCTGCGCCTCGCAGGTCTGCCCCTTCTAAATCAGCATGGTTAAAGTATGCTTTGGTTAAATTAGCATCCTTGAGATTTGCTCGAGTGAGACTGGCTCTGCCAAAGTCACTATTGTGAAGATTAGCTCCCTGGAGATTAGTTTTTTGCAATTGAGTGGAATGGAAATTTGTTTGGGATAAGTCAGCACCTTGCAGATTCAGCAAACTTAAATTGTGTAGAGCAAAATCTCGTCTTCCTTTCTGATAGGCAGTTAATAAAGCTTGAGTATCTAATTTACGCTCAACTTTAGAAGTTTTAACTTGTGAACCATTACTGTTGCTGTTAACAAAAGTTGTTGATTTGGCCATCCCAGAAGCCTGGTGTAATCCACCTGCTTCCGTTGCTGCCTTGGCTCGTCTAGCGCGAATTGCTGCCGCTACCTGTGCTACTCCTGTACTGGTAGCAGCAGAGTTGTTACATAAAACAGCAGAATTATCCAGGTGGTTCTGTGTTCGCTCTTTAGACCCAGTATCTGATTTAATTAATAAACCCTTTGCTAAACTTTCTAAATATGGTTCTATTTCCAATGCTCTGAGAGCTTCTGTCGCTGACTGATAGCGATTACGTACAGACACCTCTAACATTTTTCGCAATACATTGCCCAAGTGGTCACTCACTTGCACAAGTTGCTCCCACATCATCTCGCCAGTGTTGGGATTGTAATCTAAATCTTTAGGAGTTTTGCTAGTCAGTAAATAAATGCATGTCACCCCCAGTGCATAGATATCACTGGCGTAGACTGGACGCATAGCCATTTGCTCTGGAGGTGCAAAACCAGGAGTACCAATAGCATAGGCAGTTAATGCTGTCTGTCCTGATTGATTTACCGCACCTTGGCTGATCTGGTTTTTTACGGCACCAAAGTCGATTAGTACCATTCTGGCATCTTGAGTGCGGCGAATTAAGTTGGCTGGCTTGATATCACGGTGAATCACCTTTTGCTCGTGGATGTATTGCAGTAGTGGCAAAGTCTCGCTCAAAAATTGCTTGACTCCAGTTTCGCTTAAGATGCCGTTAAGTTTGACCTCTTCCTGCAAGGTATCACCACTAATGTATTCTTGAACTAAGTAGAATTGTTCATGATCTTCAAAATAGTCTAACAATCTTGGTACTTGGGGATGATTGCCAATCTTACCTAAAGTTTTGGCTTCTCGTTCAAAGAGTTCTCTAGCCATCTGTAAAACGTGTGGGGCGCTTCCTGATGGGCGTAATTGTTTGATTACGCAACTCGGTTCTCCTGGTAAGCCTTGATCGTTGGCTAAGAAGGTTGCTCCAAAGCCACCCTGACCTAATGGTTTGATCACCTGATAGCGATCGCGCAACAGTAGTTGCGAGCCACAAGACTGGCACTTTTGGCTATATACCAAATTTTCTGGATTGGGACAGGTAGGATTTAAGCAGTAGCTCATGCACTGTCAACTCGCTGCACGAAGAATCACGGTGAGTTATTATACTCTCTTTCAATTATTTAGATATTAATCAACTCTTGCCAGGTAATTTTTGCTGGAAATGCTTTGAAGATTTATTAAAGTTTAGCTAATATTACGTAAACTGTTTGCCAAATAAGAAATTTATTATACCCAGAATGTTAAATAGTATTTAAATTACTTTATAGTATATACTAATTGGTTATAATGCTCTCTTAAGAGTAAGAGCTTTTTACACGTAACGTGCTGCTCTACCAACTGGCTAATGTCATTCAATAATTGTGAAAGTCGGCTTTAATTTAGGTTTTTGGATGATTTAAGACTTACACACTGTACAAATGCATCCTGATGTGAATTAACGATCTTGAGGTTGTTTCAGGCTTTTGTTAATTATTCTGCGAGCGGAAATAGACCATGCTGTAGGCAACATTGCTATGTCCTTACGAAAGATGTAGTTTTTAAATTTATGCATATTTTGCATTGATTATCAATGCCTAATACCAATTCTGCATGAAGATGCACGTAACAAGACCCCCCTGTAGTCCCCCCTTGGTAAGGGGGGACGGCTTAGCCGGGGGGTAAATATATGCAGCTTCACAAAGAAACGGTATAAGTCCTAGATTGTTTCTGTAGTCTTATTTTCAAGAATTGGTATTTAAAGCTATTGAAGGGCAGTGCCCAACGCCAGTTGCTCTACTTGAAGCAAACTCGAAATGGCGGCTTAGACTGATAGCGCAGCATTAGCGGCGTGCTATCGACCTACACCTAAAACGGGCGTCTCCTCTTCTCGCAAAGGGCAAGGTTAGCACCAAGGGATAATATCAAGTTCGGGTGATAAATTATTATAATAAAATCTATCAATGTAAGTTGGTTGGGTTTTAGCAAGATCCCTGTAGGAATACAGCAGTGAAACCCAACATAAACAAGGATAAAATGTTGGGTTTCCCTGCGGAAAAGCCCTTCTTTACCAGACGCTGTTCGCGTTTGGGTCTATGTTTCTAATACGCCATTTGCTTGGTTGTCCAGAAACCGTAAGGGCGCAGTGGCTCCCCAAGCTACAGACATTATAAGTGTTGAACCGAACCTGATATAAGACCACACTAACTCCCTTAGAGAAAATCGCTGTAGAATTTTGGATGCCCAAATTTGGAGGCAATTTAGAATCATCTCCATTAGTTGTTAAGAGACTATTAGCTGGCTTTCATATTTACACTAATTAGTTGTTCGAGAAGTGCAAAAACATCACTGCGACTGAGTTTCTCTTTCCCACTAGCAAGGGCATCAAGAGTGCCATTAGCCAACGTTAAGGGAATTTGGCAAAAATCTAAGGCTGGGCCAGTAGGAAGGTTTTTGGTATAAACTTCTGCCAGGGCTAGATTGCGCCGGGCATACTCTTGCATATTTTCTGCACTCCAACCCTCTGGAAAAAAGTCTACCCCACGCCCTAAATCTTCAGTATGGTTACGCAGGATATTAACTGCTTGTAAACCCCGGCCAAAACCGATCGCCTGGGTACGGTTAGTTTGCGTTCCATCGTACCATGTCCATAGATCCGATAGTAACAATCCGACTGCACCTGCAACCCCGAAGGTATAACGATCCAAATCAGATTCTGTATAAATTTTCCAGTTTCTTTCTGCCCAGTAAGCCATCCGGTCTGCCATTGCAGCAGTGGCATCCCAAATTCGAGGCGCAATAGTCTCTGGTGCTAGTATCGACCATTCTCTAATCCTCACTGTAACTTCTTCTAAGGTATTCTCATACCCACTAAATCCTGCAAAGAAAGCATCTACTGCGAAGCCATCAACCCCTGCCTGTAATGTCAGGCTAATCGTTCTTAACAGCTTTGCTTTAGTAGCGTTATCTAATTCGGGATGATCTTCTATTTCATCAATGGCACGCATACACAAATATGCTGATGCTACTGCTTCTTGTAATCCTGGCGGTAAAACACTAATTGGGATATAAAAAGTTCGGCTAGTTTCTTTGAGGATTTGCAATGCATCTCTACGTAAATTCATGTTTTCACTCCCCGATTGATTTTTGCACCACATGAAGTTTGCAGTTTTTTGATGATACTGGATATAGTTTTGACTAAACTTTAAAAACTATAGACTATAAGATACGCTAGTATTTCATCTAAAAATTAATAGTTTTTGGTGTTGCAATTAACAAAACTCTCAAATTTATCAAAGTCTAATTTAGTATATAGGGTTTTGGTCGCAAAAATTTTTAATGTGCCGTTTGATATAGCTATCATCAGGTTTTAGTGGATATATAAAGAATTATGCTAATATTTGGTTGATTAGTGCGAATTTTTTCCATGAGGAAACATCCATAGTCTGGATTTGAAAGTATTTTAAGTCTGCGTTAAATTGACTAAGAAATTATAATTATTGTATATATAAAGACAATTGAAGAGAAGCTGGTAATAGATAACAGTAAGTGTAAGCACCTTTAGATGCGAACGGCGGTATGTCGAAGAGTTAGGGTAAGTAAGAACCTATCCCACTAATATAAAAATGTGGTAACCCCCTGGGAAAGGAGGAGCTGAAGAAGTTGCGTATAGTGGCAAAGGAAAAGGTATTCTTATCCACACGGTCACTGAGGGGAATGGAATGCCCTTGTCTAACTCAACAACTCCAGCTAAGGGCAACGAGAGGGAACAGGTATTACCAATACTCGAATAAAGTCAAATTAAAAACCTTGAAACGCGGTAGACCACGTAAACGGCTTAAGGTGTTGGCTGCCGATAAGGGGTATGACTCGAAACAACAACGTGCAAGTCTACGCAAACGAGGGATTCGACCCCAAATACCAAAAAGAGTTTGGAAAACTAAGAAAAATAAAGGTAGACCGATCAAAATATCTGTGACAAGATACTGGCAAGAACGTTGTTTTGCTTGGTATCAACGCAAATACCGTTGTTTAGCTGTTCCTTGGGAACGTCGAAAAGTGTATTTTGATTCTCCTTCTTTCCCCCCCTTCCAGTGTGAAACAACGGTAAAATCCCAAAGTTTTCTATTCTAGGAAGATTTAGGGTTTTTGGCAATCTGAGTAAAAACTCATCCAACTCCGGGTTAATTATATTAGGATGCACAAAGCTGTCATCATCTAAAATCTAAAACTGCATGACCTATCTAGAAACAGCAGCGCAATTCTACCGCGAAGTTGCCGAAACCCCGCAAGTTGGACTTTGTTGTGTGCAAAGTACACCCCTGCAACTACCAGGATTAAAAATTCCTGTGCCAATGCAGGAAATGAACTATGGTTGTGGCACTACCGTTCACCCCACTGAATTAGGAAATCAACCTACTGTGCTGTATGTCGGTGTTGGCGGCGGCTTAGAAGCGTTGCAATTCGCTTATTTTTCCCGCCATGCAGGAGCTGTAATTGCTGTTGAACCGGTTGGGGCCATGAGGGAAGCTGCTGCACGCAATCTGGAAATTGCTGCTCAAGAAAATCCGTGGTTTGACACCAGTTTTGTAGAAATCCGCGAAGGCGATGCTTTTAACTTACCTGTTGCTGATCTTCGCGTCGATATTGTGGCGCAAAATTGCCTTTTCAATATTTTTGAACCAGAAGATTTAACCCGTGCTTTAAAAGAAGCCTATCGGGTATTAAAACCAGGCGGGCGTTTGCAAATGAGCGATCCAATTGCCACTAGTCAAATTCCAGCACATCTTCAACAAGATGACCGACTAAGAGCCATGTGTTTATCAGGCGCACTTACATATCAAGAGTATACTGAACGGATTACAAATGCTGGTTTTGGTCAAGTTGAAATTCGTGCCCGTCGTCCTTATCGTTTACTAGATTCCCAGACTTATAATTTAGAAGAACACCTACTTTTAGAAAGTCTGGATTCCGTCTCCTTTAAAGTTGCTATTCCAGAAGATGGCGCTTGTATATTCACGGGAAGAACAGCAGTTTATGCTGGCTTAGAACCCTTCTTCGATGACTCAGCAGGTCATCTACTCCAGCGTGGTATTCCCGCCGCAGTATGTGATAAAACTGCTGCTAAACTTGCGGCTATCAACCCAGCAGAAATAATTGTGACCAATTCAACCTGGCACTATAGCGGTGGTGGTTGCTGTTAATTTTGTAAAAAAGAATTCAGGTGTCAGGAGCGGAGCTGGAGCCGCTCCGCCGAGGCGTCAGAATGGGCTAAACGCCCCGCTACCTCTAACAGAATTATTCTGTACGACTGGGGTATGAATGCATAATTGGAATATTTTACAAATTGCATTCTTAATTCTGGATTCTAACTTCTTCTTTATAAACCCCAAAATGTTGTTAATTAGTGTATTTATCGCCACGCTTTTTTTAGCATATTCCAATGGTGCAAATGACAACTTTAAAGGGGTAGCAACGTTATTTGGTAGCCGAACAAGCAGCTATCAAACAGCAATTTTGTGGGCAACTTTTACAACTTTAGCTGGTGCGGTTGCTGCAACTTTTTTGGCAAGTACATTAATTAAAAATTTCTCTGGGAAAGGACTAGTGCCTGATGCGATCGCAAATTCACCGGAGTTTCATCTGGCAGTTGCGATCGCTGCTGGTTTAACTGTACTGATAGCCACCTTCATGGGGTTTCCCATTTCCACAACTCACAGTTTAACAGGTGCGCTGGTTGGCGCTGGATTAGTTGCGATCGGACTCCAAGTTAATTTTGCAGCTTTGGGAACTTCTTTTATTTTGCCTCTATTACTCAGTCCAATTATTGCTATTCCTTTGGGAGCAGGAATTTCCAGTTTATATAACTATATAATTTTAAAATGTAATCTATCAGTCAATCAAAAAATGATTGATATTTTCCATTTTATCAGCGCTGGGATTGTCAGTTTTGCTAGAGGCTTAAATGATACTCCCAAGATTTTTTCACTCATTCTAGTTATTGAGTACTTTTCGGTTCAGGGGGGAATGATCACGATTGCGATCGCAATGGCACTTGGTGGTTTACTTAACTCCCAAAAAGTTGCAGTAACCATGAGTGAAAAGATTACCTCATTAAATCATACTCAGGGCTTATCAGCAAATATAGTAACTGGAATTCTAGTAATTGCAGCTAGTCACTTTGGGCTTCCGGTTTCTACCACTCATGTTTCAGTTGGTTCTATTTTTGGAGTAGGGTTGACAGGCAAAAAAGCCAATATGCGTGTTTTTTATCAGATACTATTATCGTGGGTTCTAACTTTACCAACTGCTGCAATTATTAGTGCAATAACCTACAGATTATTACAAAGATAGAAAAAAATAATATATTTCTACTATATTAAAGGAGTAGTTAATTAATGCAAACTCAATCTAAAGTTACACCATTTAAAAACAAACTCAATTCTCCTTTCACAAAAAAGGGAATCACTGTTTTACAAATTAATCTAGGTAAGCGTTGTAACCTTGCTTGTACCCACTGTCATGTCGAAGCTGGGCCAAAACGTACAGAAGAACTTTCTCCTGAAGTTTGCGAACAATTGATTTCGCTAATCCATAAATTTCCTGAAATTAAAATTGTGGATTTGACTGGTGGCGCACCAGAAATGAATTATGGATTTAAGCCATTAGTAGAAGCAGCAAGAGCAACTGGTAAACAGGTGATTGTCCGGTCTAATTTGACCATTTATTTTGAAGATGGATTTGCTGATTTACCAGAATACTTTGCTCAACACCAAATAAGAGTTGTGGCTTCCCTACCCTGCTACCTAGCAGATAATGTTGATAAAATGCGCGGCGCTGGTGTTTTTGATAGTTCAGTCAAAGCTTTGCAGTGGCTTAACCAACTCGGCTATGGTAAAGAGCCAAATTTAATTTTGGACTTGGTATTTAATCCCCAATTACCCACGGATGAAAAATTTTCCTTAGCTCCCGAACAGACTAATCTAGAACGAGATTACAAAATGTTCTTAAAAGAACATTTTAATATTGTGTTTAGCAACCTCTTCACCATTACCAACCTACCAGTTGGTAGAACCAAAATGCATTTAGAACGTAAAAAACTGTACACCAGCTATTTGCAGTTTTTAGAGTCGCATTTTAATCCCGGCACAGTTGAACATTTAATGTGCCGCGATGAACTCTCAATTGACTATCTAGGCAATATATATGATTGCGATTTTAACCAAATGATGAATTTGCCTGCAAAAAGTCGTAATGGTGAAACTTTGACAGTTAGCAAACTATTAGAAGCTGACAGTTTAGACCTGATTAGTGATATACAAACTGCTGCTTATTGCTATGGTTGTACTGCTGGATGTGGTTCTAGTTGTGGTGGTGCTTTGCTCTAAAGATAAATAAAATAGCATGAGAGTTTCTTTCAACACTCTCATTTTTTAAGACTTTTAAATCTCTGTCTCAATTCAAGAACGTTTTATATAGTATTTTCACGCTGCTGAATTAAAGGAGACTGTGACCACTACATTACACTGGCAGGAACGAGTTGGTAATCAAAGAGATTGGGTTTGGCGTGGCTGGCAAACACGCTACACTTACATTCGCCCTAGCCAAAATTACCAAAAGACAACACCACTGATATTGCTACATGGCTTTGGCGCTTCTATTGGTCATTGGCGACATAATTTAGAAGTGTTAGGTGAGCATCACACAGTGTATGCCATCGATATGCTGGGTTTTGGCGCTTCTGAAAAAGCCGCAGCTAATTACAGCATCGAACTCTGGGTTGAGCAGGTTTACGATTTCTGGAAAACATTTATCCGTCAACCAGCAATTTTGGTGGGCAATTCCAACGGTTCACTGATTTCTATGGCTGCCGCCGCTACTCACCCCGATATGGTGCTGGGTATGGTGATGATGAGTTTACCCGACCCTTCACTAGAGCAAGAAGCAATTCCGCCTGTACTGCAACCAGTTGTCAGAGCAATTAAAAATATTGTCGCTTCGCCGTTGATTCTTAAACCTGTATTTAACTTCGTGCGTCGTCCAGGGGTGCTGCGTCGGTGGGCTAGTCTTGCCTACGCTAACCCAGAGGCGATTACTGATGAACTCATAGAAATTTTAGCAGGGCCTCCCCAAGATAGAGGTTCCGCCAGAGCTTTCAGTGCTTTGTTCAAAGCGGCGATTGGTATTAACTTTAGTCCCAGTGTCAAGACAGTATTACCAACCTTAACAATTCCCATGCTGTTAATTTGGGGACAAAAGGATCGGTTTGTTCCCCCAGCCCTTGCTAACCAATTTGCCCAATATAACGAGAAATTGGAAGTGCTGAATTTAGAGGATGTGGGTCATTGTCCCCATGATGAATGTCCCGAACAAGTCAACCAAGCTATTTTAGATTGGATTGGGAGGTGGGTTAGCGTAGGCGTAGCCCGCCCCAGGCATCGCTAACCGTTGCTTACTCCCTAAATATTATGCAATGGGAGCGTAGGCGTAGCCCGCCGTAGGCATCGCGCCAACCAATACCTTTGCCGCTATTGAATTTTGAATTGCTTAATACCTAGCCAATCGTGGCTTGGTTAGTGTCAACATCTGTAGCCCCACTAACAGAACTAGCTACAGAAACCATCTTGTTGAGAATTTCTTGACTAGGAACTTTACCTTTCAACACCACAGTGCTACCCGTTTGAGCAACCCAAAGGGTATTAACATCATCGAGTTGGGGGTCTTGATCAAATGCCAACGCTACCCGCTTTGCCAACCCACTTTGATCATATTCCCCGCTTAACCCCACACGTTCTGGGGGTATTGATTGAGTAGCAGTAGACCCAACGTTAGTATTAGGAGCTTGCGCTATTGACTGTGCAGTAGGATTTACTTCTGCATTTTGAGGTTTTTCCATCCCAAATAGTCTTTTTAACCAACCCATAAAAACTTTTCTCCTATTAGAGCCTTATGAAGTCTGAGTATAAAAGCTTCATAAAAATACCGCATCTGCCAAAGAAAAGAGATGCATTCAATGAAATTACTCCTTGCAGGATGATTTCTGCCCAATTATTTATCTCTAGACAATGCAATGAGTGCAGCTATTGAGTTTACAATAAAAGGTCGCACTGACAATTAGTGCAGTAGTACGCTACGACAGAAGTAAACATACATTTCACAAAATGTCAAGAGTTTGTAACTCAAGGAATTTTGATTAAATGAGTGAATTCTGCAAAGCGGTGCTAGAGTCTGCGTTCCTCAAATCCTGTGCTAGCCTCTGTTGGCGAAGATGAAACATACCCTTTCAGTTCTTGTAGAAGATGAGGCGGGTGTTCTTTCCCGCATTTCTGGTTTATTCGCCCGTCGCGGCTTTAATATTGAAAGCCTTGCTGTTGGCCCTGCTGAACAAGGAGGAGTCTCTCGAATTACGATGGTTGTACCTGGTGACGATCGCGTTATCGAGCAACTCACCAAGCAACTATACAAGTTAGTCAATGTCCTTAAGGTACAGGATATTACTGAAACTCCTTGTGTAGAGCGGGAATTGATGCTCTTGAAGGTGAATGCTACTACCAGCAATCGTTCAGAAGTGATCGAACTGTCTCAGATTTTCCGGGCGCGAGTCGTGGACGTGGCGGAAGATTCTCTCACCTTAGAAGTTGTAGGAGATCCAGGTAAAATGGTAGCGATCGTGCAGGTGTTGCAAAAATTTGGTTTGAGAGAAGTCGCCCGCACTGGCAAAGTTGCCCTAACTCGTGAATCGGGTGTGAATACAGAGTTACTCAAGTCTTTGGAAGCAAAAGTTTAGTTGGGAACATCAGAACCCCACCCCTAGCCCCTTCCCCACTTTTCGAGCGTGTATACACAAGTCGGATGTAAAGTAGGTGGAGAGAATGTTTGAGAAGCAAAAACTATGGATAATCCAATCTTAATTCAAGCTTCGACGACCCCAGAAAGTTTATACCTCTGGTAGACGTCCTAGAATGCCTACCCTTTTTCATGATTTAAGACAATTTGAATCCATCTTTGCTTGGCTGGAAACTCGCTCTGGATGCACTTGTGTATACACGGTAGCTTTTTACGGGGGGTTGGGGGGATCTTCCGGGGTTATCGCAACAATAGCTGATTAGGCGTTAACTGACTCTCAAAACGGCTGTAAACAACTTGGGTTGGATACCAAGAAGAAAACCAATACAAATCTTGAATAACTTTGCAATAGCTACTCCCATCTACTAACTCAAAGTGAACCAGACCTAAATTATTAAATCCAACTACTTCTCGCCCCTCCTGAACCCAACGAAATTTCCAAAACATTAGGGGTTGTAACCATTTCCATTTTGCATTTTCGGCTCGTTTCCAGGGAGCTATCAACGATGATATATCTGCTCCGAAGCAAGAAGTCTGAACACTGTTTCGAGGTATCCACTTCAACACACAATGCCATTCAGAGTTAGTCAGTAACTGGCGATTATGCTGTAATTGTTTATCTGAAATTTCTACCATATTGGGTGGATTAATCCAACCTATCCAATGTCGCACCTTTTCTGGTAGCAGCCAATGTTTCAATCGTGTATGAATGAGCCGTGTCAAAATCTCTTCATTCTTCAATGCACTAGCGGTTAGCTGCACTAAGACAGACTGTAATTTGGAATGAGTGCGTGCATAAGACAAGTGAGCAACAGAACTGTAGTGAATATCTCCTGATAGAATAACGACTTGTTGACGTTCCTCAAACAAGGTGGTTAGGAATTTCGCCAGTGCTTCAGTATTAATGTTCCAGGCATCTCCAACATCGGTTGAAAAAACTTTCTCCCGTTGTAAGTGCCAATGGTGTATCCAATCAATCACTTGTAGTCCAAATACATTCGTGGGCGCAATCACAAATGTAGTTTGAATCTGAGTTTGTTCAACTATTTCTTGTAAAGGTAAAACTAGTTGTTGCTCAAAGGCTTTTGGAGACAGCAGCATCGGTGGTGCAATTGGTTTTTGATCGGCTGGATAACCCCGCCGAGTCCGCGTATCCAGCACAATTACTTTATAGCAGTCGCTCCTGACTATGTAGTGCCAAGTGATTGCTTCAGGATGTCGATCTAAAATGAACACTGCACCATCTCGAACTAAAATCGGTAAGTCTGTGTGGGGATCGTAGGCTGGCATACCTACATAATGAGCGATCGCCTCATCAGCCTTTGCATCTCTCCCTTGAGAAGCTGACCAAGCTTGTGCAGCCTCCAACAGCTTTTCACCTGGTTTACCTTCTGCAAATTGCTCAGGTGTATTGCCCCAACCTTGAAACACCGTATAGGCTAACAATGCATTTTGGACTATTCTTCGCCCCAAGGGACGCCCTAGTACTCGCAAACACCAAGCTTGGTTCAAATTCCAGTCATCAGTAACATCATGGTCATCAAAGATGGTGTACATGGGAATATTGGCAAGGGCGCGGCGCACTTTCCCAAGGGTATAAATAAATTGTCGCAAATGCTGGACTTCCCGGTTCCATTTCTTGATAGCTTTGCGATCGCGCGTTACTTGGTGTCCTTTGGGAAATGCGGCCGGCCAGCACACTGGCGACCAAGCTAGTAAATAAGTAGCGTAATATTCACCCAGGCTGAAAAGATGACTGCTAACTTTCTCAGATTTATTATGTAATCCTGCGGTCAATCCAGCTTGATTTGTCGCAACATCAGTCCTCTGTCCAGGGGGTAGCTGCTGGGGAGTGCAGTATACTCCATTCACAGAAAGTTGTTCTTCCCAACCCAAGAGGGCATCACCAAGAGTACTAGCAACCCACAGCGATGGTTCTGCTACATCATCGCCGTAAATTTGATCTCCGGTGAGGAATAGCTGGTGGGGGCGGTGTTGGGGTTGATTTGCTTTTGACTCAATCAAACCGTCGAGAATCGGCAGTGCATCAAATCCATGACCATGAGGTTTACGGCAGGAAGCATGGATAATTTGCAAATCTTGCAGACGGTTTGGCGGCAAAACAAAGGTTGGTTTTTGATGCTCAAAGTAGCTGATGCTGACTGTAGGAGAAGAGTTTGAGCATAATGCTTGTTGCATTTGCAGGCAATGGTGAGCGAGAGTAAATTGGAGATCGTATGCATAGATGCGGTTATTAGTTAAACGATGCTCCTCTATAGACCGAGCTGTTATAGCAGCAATGTGAAGATACTTACCCAAAGCAACTGTGAAGTATTCCCCCTCCAACAAGCAATTTCCTACTACTTCACCATCATTTGTTGTGTCATAAACCTTGAGTTCTATCTGACAAGACTGTTTTAGTGCCACCCATACCGTCACTGACTCCGGTTCAGTATGTTTTAGAATTGGCCCCGCCAAAATTAGTGGCAGTTCTCGTAAAAACTCGTCCCCAACTTGATACTTCATTACAAACAGTTGACATGATGGTATTTTGGATGATCCTGCTTTATTTATAATCCAATCACCAAATGGGGACGAGTGTTTCGCCAGCCCTCAATCATATTGAGCGATGGCAAAAGTGTAAAATAAGTAGGTGGGCGCTAAAAAATACAACTAAATTAAGAAATGTAAATCGCTTAAAAGCTTATATTCAAAGCGTTTCTGGTGCTTTACATAAGTTTACATAGTTTGGCTTAATTGTGCCTACCTACTTATGCTCATCAACTGTAAAACTAGCTTCAATTGTCTAGAGTGAAAACCGACAGTATCTTTTATCGCATCTTTCAAAGCTTCCCCAGCACGTTCTTTGAACTAATTAACCAACCGCCATCACTAGCCAGTGCTTACCAATTTTCTTCAGTCGAAGTCAAACAATTGGCATTTAGAATTGATGGTGTATTTTTACCCAATACTCTAGAACTACCCATTTATTTTGCTGAGGTGCAATTTCAACCAGATAAAAAAATTTATTCCCGTTTATTCGCCGAAATCTTTAACTATCTCGACAAAACTGAATTAACTAACACCTGGCGTGGTGTTGTCATCTTCCCCAATCGCAGCGTTGATAGTGGAGATACAGAAAGATACGCAGAATTACTTAACTCACAACGAGTGACTCGCGTTTACCTCAACGAATTAAGCTCAATTCCCACATCATCAATCGGGATTGAGACAGTCAAACTAATCATAGAACCAGAATCAACTGCAACAACGAAAGCTATAGAGATTGTAAACAGCGCCCGAAAAGAAATTCTCAATGCCGCCCAACAAAGGGAAATTATACAATTGATAGAAACGATATTAATCTACAAATTGCCGCGCTTGAGCCGGGAGGAGATGGGAAAAATGTTCGGATTAAGTGAGTTAAAGCAAACTAAATTTTACCAAGAAGTTTTTGCAGAGGGTAAAGAAGAGGGTAAAGAAGAAGGCAAGCTAGAAGGCAAGCTAGAAGGCAAATTAGAAGGCAAGCTAGAAGGCAAGTTAGAAACAATACCTCAGCTATGGGCGTTAGGATTGAGTATTGAACAGATAGCTCAAGCGTTAGGTTTGGACGAACAAGTTGTTAGGCAAGCTGTACAACCCAAATCATAAAATGATTGGGACTAACCAAAATGGTTTGCTGGTTTTGGCAATTTCACTATAGGAGATTGCGTATAAAAATGTGCTGTGGGACGGGCGAAATGCCCATCCCATAAGAGTCATTACTTGAATTAATTTCCAGCGATACCTTCTTGACGCGCTGCTTGTTGTACAGCAGCAGCAACAGCAGTGACGACGCGCTCATCAAAGACGGAAGGTATAATATGTTCCCGATCCAAGTCTGAAGGCTTAACTAAAGAAGCGATCGCACTTGCAGCTTCTAGGTACATTGTGGTGGTAATTGTATGGGCGCGACAATCTAAAGCACCACGGAATACCCCAGGAAAAGCTAAAACGTTATTGATTTGATTCGGGTAATCACTGCGACCGGTAGCGATCACAGCTACATCTTTACTGATTAATTCTGGCTGAATCTCTGGAATCGGATTTGCCATTGCAAAGACAATTGGATCTTTCGCCATCGCTTGCACCATTTCTGGTGTCAAAACTCCCGGTGCGCTGACTCCAATAAACACATCTGCCCCTTGCATTGCACCCGCTAATGTACCCTGCGCTTTCACGGCAAATTCGAGTTTTTCTTCTGTCAAATCGCTGCGACTGGTTGAGATAATTCCTTTAGAGTCGCACATCCAGATTTTTTCTGCCCCAGCTTTCCGGAGTAACCGAGCGATCGCTACTCCAGCCGCCCCAGCACCATTAATCACGATGCGGATTTCCGCCATTGACTTATGTACCAGCTTTAGGGAGTTAAACAATGCTGCCAAGGTGACAATTGCTGTACCATGCTGGTCATCGTGAAAAACGGGGATATCTAACTCTTGGCGCAATCTCTTTTCAATTTCAAAGCAGCGAGGTGCAGCGATATCCTCTAAATTCACACCCCCAAAAACTGGCGCGATATTCTTGACTGTCTGGATAATTTCTTCTGTATCTTGGGTGGCCAGACAAATGGGAAAAGCATCTAGCCCCGCAAATTCCTTGAACAGCATTGCTTTACCTTCCATGACTGGTAGAGCTGCTGCTGGGCCGAGATTTCCCAATCCCAAAACGGCGCTACCATCGGTAACAATGGCAACAGTGTTTTGTTTGATGGTTAATTTGTAAACTTCCTCTGGATCTTGAGCGATCGCTGTACAAATTCGACCAACTCCGGGTGTGTAAGCCATTGCTAAATCAGACACACTTCTTAAGGGAATTCTGCTAGTAATGCTGATTTTGCCACCGCGATGCAAATTAAAGGTGCGATCGTAAACGCTGAGTAACTTGATGTCTGGCAATGCTTTGACTGCTTGCACAATGGTTTCAGCATGTTCGGTACTAGCAGCATCCACAGTCAGATCGCGGGTGGATTCTTTGCGGGTTTGCTCGATTAAATCAATTTGACCGAGATTACCGCCAGTAGCTGCGATCGCCTGGGTTATCGATGCTAACATTCCCACACGATTGGGAATCTGCAAGCGCAGTGTCAAACTAAAACTAGAATTAGGAGTTAGGTTTGCCATGTTGATTTTGGATTTTAAGTTTTAGATTTTATATTGAATTGAGACAAAACTAAAATTTCAGAGTTGTAGTCAGTGGAAATACAATGAATATTAACTCTGGAGAGAACCGTCAGTAGTTAGTTTACTCACTGATTACAGTTTTGATAATTATTTTTATTTATACCAATGCATTTACTAATATAGATGAGTAACAATTTAGTAATTGTACCCAAATACACCAGATATTTTTTTAAAATTTTATCTGTGTAAATTTTTATATAAAAAAAGCGCCCTCTAGACGGAGAGCGCGGTGAATTTTAAATTACAATTAACCGTGAATTGCAGGTGCGTAGGCGTAGCCCGTCGTAGACATCATTGCCAGAGGTACTGCCTCACCAGTCGCTAAATCCAGGGGGAAGTTGTGAGCATTAACAAAAAAGCGCCCCCCATTTCTGGAGGACGCTTTTTATTCAGCTAAATCTTCAGAATTAACCGTTGATAGCAGGAGCAGTCATCGCTACAGGTCTAACTTGACCAGCAGCTAAATCTAGGGGGAAGTTGTGAGCGTTACGCTCGTGCATTACTTCCATACCCAAGTTAGCGCGGTTGATTACGTCTGCCCAGGTGCTGATAACGCGACCTTGGGAGTCAATTACTGATTGGTTGAAGTTGAAACCGTTCAAGTTGAATGCCATCGTGCTGATACCCAAAGCGGTGAACCAGATACCGACGACAGGCCAAGCTGCTAGGAAGAAGTGCAGTGAACGGCTGTTGTTGAAGGAAGCGTATTGGAAAATCAAACGACCGAAGTAGCCGTGGGCTGCAACGATGTTGTAGGTTTCTTCTTCTTGACCGAATTTGTAACCGTAGTTAAGAGATTCGGTTTCGGTGGTTTCACGCACCAAGGAAGAAGTTACTAGAGAACCGTGCATTGCAGAGAACAATGAACCGCCGAATACACCAGCCACACCTAACATGTGGAAGGGGTGCATCAAGATGTTGTGTTCTGCTTGGAACACAATCATGAAGTTGAAGGTTCCAGAGATACCCAAAGGCATACCATCAGAGAATGAACCTTGACCAATTGGGTAGATCAAGAATACTGCGGTAGCGGAAGCCAAAGGTGCGCTGTAAGCTACGCAAATCCAAGGACGCATACCTAAGCGGTAAGAAAGTTCCCACTGACGACCAAGGTAGCAAGCGCAACCGATCAAGAAGTGGAAAACTACCAATTGGTAAGGGCCGCCGTTGTACAACCACTCATCTAAGGAAGCTGCTTCCCATATTGGGTAGAAGTGCAAGCCAATAGCGTTGGAGGAAGGAACAACTGCACCAGAGATGATGTTGTTTCCGTAGATCAATGAACCTGCAACAGGTTCACGGATACCGTCGATGTCTACTGGAGGTGCGGCGATGAAAGCGATTACGAAGCAAGCAGTAGCAGCTAGCAGGGTTGGGATCATCAGTACACCAAACCAACCAATGTAGATACGGTTGTCGGTGCTAGTAATCCACTCGCAAAAGCGATCCCATACGTTAGCGTCGGAGCGCCGTTGTAAGGTTGTGGTCATTGTTTTATAAGTGCTATATGTTGTTATTAAAAATCGAACAAGCAGATTGTGTTTTAGCCTGTTGAATTACAGTCTACATTAATTTACTTTGACGCGATCTCTGACTTAATATTGTGTAACAAAATTCTTTAACAAGCTCATCGAACTGTAAAGTTTTCCTACTATAACCAATAGTGATAAAAGTAGTAAATTAAGGCTTTGTCAGCCGTTTCAACACCAAACTAGCTATAACTTTCAATGACGCGATCGCTTAGTTAATTCTCTTTACATTCCTTTACAAATAGTCTGTTGCAAAAATTTTAAGTTTTGTTGATTTGTAAAGAAATAATAAGTTGTAAGTTGTCTTATGTTTTATCAAAAATCAAAGTAGATGTAGGGCAAACTGCCTTCAGGAGCTAATAACCAAACAGCGTAGAAACATAGGGGAACGAAGACAAGTTTAAGAGGCCAGTTAAACTCTAACTTCAGTATTCGGTTGAAGGTATAGACTACAGCCATAAGGGTAGCTATAGCTACAAGTACCCAAGCGAGTTGAGATTGGCTCATATTTAAGGCATCCACATAGACTTTTTGAGCAAACTGGGCGTCAGCCGGATAACCCCAAAGATGCCGAATTACCAAAGAAGAGTCTTCGAGGTTAGGTAGACGGAACCAAATCCAAGATGTAAAAACCATCAGTTGGGTTAATAACCAAGCGACAAAGATACCCAGAGGATTTTGCCAGAATTGTTCTAGATTTTCAAAGCGATCGCTCATAGTATCTGTAAGTCGATGAACCACCAAGGCTAACCCGTGCAATATGCCCCAAACTACATAACCCAAAGCAGCACCGTGCCAGATACCAGCGATTAGCATCACAATAAATAAATTCCAGCAGGTACGGACTAAACCCTGACGGGAACCACCTAAAGGAAAGTAGACATAGTTACGTAGCCAATCTCCTAGAGTGATATGCCAGCGCCGCCAAAATTCTGAAATATTGGTGCTGAAGTAGGGAAAATCGAAATTCTCAGGTAGAACCAAGCCAAAAAGCATAGCACTACCACGAGCGATGTCTACATAACCGTTGAAATCTAGATATAACTGCAAACCGTAGGCAAATGTAGCTAACCAGAGATCGGTACTACCCGCCCGTTGTAAATTACCAAAACATAAATCGACAAAAATACCAAGATGGTCTGCAAAAATACCTTTTTTGACTGCGCCTCTAGCAATCAACCACAGCGCCTGGGCGACTCTATCGCTATTGGGTAATTCTATTGTATTGAATTGATTTGCTAAGTTGTGGTAGCGTGTAATCGGCCCTGAAATCAGTTTGACGAAGAATAATTTGTAGGTAGCAAATTTGAGAAACTGCTCAGTAGCAGGGGCACCGCGATAAACATCTATTAAATAGGCAATGCATTCAAAGGTAAAAAATGAAATTCCCAAAGGTGCAATTAATTTAAAAGAGCTATCGGGTGAGTTTGTTTGCACATTAAAAACAAACTTGAATAAAGGGGTAAAATACTTATAACCTAATAACAGTAAAACATTTAGAACTATCCCTAGCCACAAAACTTTTAAACGACGGCGATTCCAGTCACCTTGGGCAAATTGCCACTCTTCATTAGAAATTTGCCAGTCAAGAGAATGTTTTCCTGGTGAGGTATTTTTACCAATCTCTAGCCCCACACGGAAATTAATATATGTCAATGCTAATAGTAATGGCATGTACTGGATCTGCAAAGATCCGTAGAAAACCAAGCTCGCAATTAGCAGCGTCCATAATCGCAATTTCTGTTGTGCTAAAGACCAATAAATTCCTAACACACTCAACAAAAACAGCCCATAAAAAATTGATATAAAGTTCATTTTTTAGTTATTTGTCATTTGTCATTTGTCATTGGGCATTGAAAAGAGGCAAAGGTGAAAATTCTTCTCCCTTGCTCCCTGCTCCCTGCCCCCCTGCCTCTTCCCCACTCACCACTCCCCACTTCCCTACTTCACTGGCCAGGGAATCATCGGATCATTAGCCAGCTTTTTGGAGACTTCGTATGCTCCAAAGCGGTTGAGGTGGCTGGGATCAGAAAAGTAATCATTTGCTTTTGGCCACTGTTGGCTCAAATCTCGATAAATAAAGTTGGGACTAGTAGCTAGACGCAACATATATTCCTGAAATTCTTGCTCATGTTGTTTACGCACTGGATCTAAATAGTCTGCCGTGAGAGGCATGTTGACAAACACTAAGGAAATTTTCTGAGACTGGGCAAACTGAAGCACTTCTTGAAAGGCAGCATCTTGCTGTCCTTCTATTTGGAAAGATTTATAGTCGTTGTCGTAATTTCCGGGAACTCTAGAATGTTTTTGATAGTATCTTGCAGGATTGAAGCGAATCGACAAAGGTAGAAAGCCATCAAAATCAACTGCTTGCTGGGAAGTAATTTCATCTGAAGTACCGTCTGTTAACTGTTTTTGTGATCCAACCGTCTGATTGCGACCACTTATAAGCAGTTGTTTTTGCAGTAAACTTTTAATTTGGTCGCGGTTTAGATAGCTAGCAGAAAGAGATGCTAAAGCCTGATTTAACGACTGATTCACAGCCTCATAGGCGCTAACCTCTGGTTTTTCTTCTTTTATCTTTTCTTCCCCCGAATTTACCGTATTTTCGGGCAAATCGCTGCTATTGGCAGTTGTTGGCGCTTTTTGAAATGCTTGTTTATAACCAGCCGATGCAGCGATGGATTTAAAGGTAATATCCTCACGTCCACCGTTGAAGGCACGGGCCCCATCTGCCCAGATAATTACTTTAGGCAGTTCTGATGCTTCCAGTACGTAGCGAATCACAAAGTCTACAACTTGTGCAGTAGCACCGTTGATTCCAAAGTTAAATACATCAAGATTTGGATAGCCCTGAGTCGCTAAAGCTTTAGAAAGCGCTGCGGGATCTACTCCCCTGAGAGCGCGGGAGGAGCCAATAATCAACACATCTGGCGGAGTCCCAGTTCTAGCCAAACGCTGTTTATACAGTGCTAGTTGCTCGTCTAACTGCCTGACATTAAAACTTGGCATCTGCGATCGCGCTGCTAAAAGAATAGCGGTAGCGGTTGCTTTTTCCTTCAGTGGTGCGGCTGCCAAATTATTTGTCGGGGTATCATCACTTTGGGTAAACTCAGAAGCATTAAATACAGAACTCTGATTTGGAGAAGATTTTGTTTTGGAAGTGCTGGTAAAAAATGTTGTTTTCTCACTCTGAGTTTTTCCCGATGTCAAAGATGCCTCTTGACCAGAAGATGATGAAGGCAAGACACTGGCTACTTTTGGTGCCGACATAGTACTTGCAATAATTCGACCCAATACCCAATCAGTTTGAAGGGTAAGTAATAATCCCAGTGTTCCCCACACTAAAGCAACCTTAAGTCCTTTAACATCAGGGCTTTGTTCTGCTGACTGATCGCTTTCGATAAATAACTGGCTTTGTAACAGGAATTTTTTCGCGGTTGCACTCGCCGTTGTTATCCAATCTCGCGCGATTTCTGTGACAAAAGTTTGAACTTCTTCTGTGGTTAAGTCAGGGCGCAAAATTGGTTCACTAGTCTCAGAGGTTACTAAATCATTAACGTATTTAGAAGTAGCAGCAAATTCTGGAGTTGCTTCTGGGACTAAACGTTGGCGATGTTCAATATCAAGCCCATAGTTCCAAAAAGGCTCTTTATTCCCAGCCCGACGACCGTAGACACGTACCCCCATAATACCGGGAATTTTTAACTGGCGGATAAACTGTGTAACTTTACTTGCTACTTGTTGACGCCCTGGACAAACAGGTGCATCACACATGATGTGCAATAAATCATTTTTGTTCAGCAGAAGTACGCGAACTCCACCCGTTAATAAACGCCAATCCAGGTCAGGATTTAGTAAACGCTCTAGTAAAAATATGATGGCTGGTTCATCGCCAGTATTCGCCAAATCTAGCGGTGATGTGGCAAAGGCGGGATATTTTGTAGCAGGTAAAGCTACCCAATCAATCCAAGTTGGTTCATTGTCGCCTGCTTTTTGTCCGTATATGGTGGCGGCGAGAATGCCTTGAGGTGCGATCGCTTCTAGCTGCGGTAAAATCGCCTCTAAGCACACTTCTTTGTCGGGGATTGGCGCTGTTCCCAAAGGATCAAAAGCTGGGCTACAAAAGATATGTAGTGTTGATTCTTTTAGAAAAGCTTGGACAGCAACTTTTAACCCAGACAACACCTCAGTTAATAATCGCGCGATCGCTTGTATATCGCCCCAACGCGCCCATTCCTTCAGCATTACCTCTGGTGGCGTCAAATCCACCCGCAGCAGCCAATCAGGGGCAGTTTCGCCGTTCACCTGGGAAACAATTACTGCATCTTGGCAGCCAGTCAGCTTGAGATAACGCAACTTCTGTGCTATCGGTTCAGCAAGCAACGATGCATCAGGGCTATAGCTCGACTGACAAAATATCCACAGACGATTTTCTTCTGGCTGAGAGTTCTTTGGCTTATATAGCTTAATCTTTGCCTGTACTGATACACCTAACGTACTCAGAGTTTCGCTCAGATATCGAGCGATCGCTTCTGGGTTCCCTTGGCGTGCCAAACTTTCATTAGAGACAATCAGCGCCCCAGCCGACTGTTTTGATTTTTCCGAATCTTTTAGCAGCGCTTGCTTTACCTGCTCTAGATGCTTATCTATTTGATTCAAGTAAACCCGATGACACCATAAGGGGCGCTGTTCCCCTTTTCTTCGGCCATAGACAAATACTTGATATATTGAGGGTTGTTCGTCACTTGTGAGAACATCCAAGTCTGTTTGCTGTAATGCTTGCAGCAAGTCAGATAAAGTATGCCAACGCTGCGGACATTCTGTACCTTCACAAAGAATGTGAAGGTTATTTCCCCGTAACCGGACTTTCACCCCGAAAGTGTTGATCCCTGTTGCTTGGCTTATCCACTGCACTAAGGATTGCTGGCGATCTGGTAATACTGTTTTCATGCTCAGTTAACTTTACAAGAAGCGATTGTTGGGGGATAGTGCCTGCACTTGTAAACTAGAACCATAGGTCTACCACACTCTGACGTTTTTTTTTAACAATTTTGTTACCTTCGTAGCTCATAAAATCGGCCAAGATAGTCTTGTATAGGTTGCAAGTCTGACTAATGTTGAGTTTTGCGTTTATTTTACTAATAGGGAGTCAGAATTAAGAAGTTAGGAGTTAGGAGTTAGGAGTTAAAAGTTATGAGCCAAGAGTCAGAATAATTCTATATGACTGGCTGATGACTTGTCCTTTAAAACCAGACTCGTATCCCAATGTGCTAACGCCTCTGATGGGCAAAACAAACAATAAGCTTATCTCATTTAAACTCCCTCCCTTTATCGTTGGAGTCATCTTAACTCCAAACTCTTAACTCCTAACTCCTAACTTTTAACTCCAAACTTCTTTTGACTCATATTCCCATAATCAAGAATTAGCAATGCCTCCTGCCTACCAACAACCCTCAACTAACCCCGCATCCAATCTGGATTTCTTTAGCATTCCCCAATCTTTCCTTTTACAAATAGGTACAGCGTCTATATTACTGCTGCTCATTACCGGAAAAACTACAGTAAGGGCACTAGAAGCCATAGGGGAGGCAAGTGAAGAATTATTGCGAGGCGATCGCTTACCCAATCTCGACTTTCCAGAGGATAGCGAAACTAATCAAACTTAGAAAATATACACTAAATAATTATTTGCTCAGGAACAACTTGGTGAGCATTAATTGCACAACCTAAAAGCGTAAACAGTAATTAGCTTTACAACAATAGAGAATATGGGTTCCCTTTTATACTCTTCGTCTCAAACTGCGGATATATACCCGGTGTCGGAATTATTTTTGCGTCATCGTCTCCAGGTAGTGGAAGAATTGTGGGAGTCAGTTCTCCGGCAAGAATGCGGTCAAAACATGGTAGACTTGTTGCGGGAGTTGCGAGATTTGTGTTCACCAGAAGGACAAGCAACAAATGACCAAGCATCCTCAGCCGTAAAATTGATTGAACAACTAAATATCAACGAAGCAATTCGCGCGGCTCGTGCTTTCGCTCTGTATTTTCAGTTGATTAACATCATAGAGCAGGAATACGAACAACGGCAGCAATTAAGTCGCTATGAGGCAGAAACAGAGGCTACAGATGCAGAAAGAGCATCTAATGTCAACTATTCTTCTAATCAAAGAGAAGATGACGCGCCTGTTAGCAGGGGAATAGCAGCAGAGTTGCTCAGAAAGAATTATTTAGAAAAAGCGCAAGTCAAACCAAAAGGTACTTTTGCTGCCTTGTTTCCCTATTTATTCAAACTAAATGTTCCACCCCAGCAAATTCAACGTTTAATTGCACATCTGGATGTGCGCTTAGTTTTCACAGCGCACCCGACGGAAATTGTTCGTCATACCATCCGGGATAAGCAGCGCCAGGTGGTACAACTTTTGCAAAAACTGGATGCCTTGGAAAACCATTCTGGTGCAACAGCTGGGGGATATGCTTGGGAAGCAGCAGATGTACGCGAACAATTGCTCGAAGAAATTCGCCTCTGGTGGCGTACAGACGAACTTCACCAGTTTAAACCCACTGTGCTAGATGAAGTAGATTATGCCCTGCACTACTTCCAAGAAGTTTTATTTGATGGCATTCCTCAACTTTATAAACGTTTTAAACACACCCTGTCTAATACCTTTCCTTGGCTAGAACCACCGAGTAAAAACTTTTGCTCTTTCGGTTCCTGGGTAGGCTCAGACAGAGATGGGAACCCATCAGTCACACCAGAAATTACTTGGCAAACAGCTTGCTATCAGCGCAAAATGGTGCTTGGGAAATATATTCAGTCAGTGAAAAATCTGATTGAATTATTGAGTGTGTCGATGCACTGGAGTGATGTCTTACCAGATTTACTAGAATCTCTAGAATTGGATCAGTCCCAGTTGAGTGAGGTATATGACGCACTGGCGCTACGTTATCGGCAAGAACCATATCGGCTCAAACTGGCTTATGTGCTCAAACGGCTAGAAAATACTCGCGATCGCAATCTAGCTTTGTACAATCGGGAAACGCCAAAAAATCAAGATAGTCCCCTGTATCTTTCAGGAGCCGATTTTTTAGCAGAACTGCGGATGATTCAGCGCAACTTGACAGAAACAGGTTTAAGCTGTCGAGGATTAGAAAATCTGATCTGTCAGGTAGAAATTTTTGGTTTTAATTTGACACAGCTAGATATTCGCCAAGAATCATCTCGCCATGCTGATGCGCTCAATGAGATATTGGAATACTTGCAAATATTACCTCAACCTTACAACGAACTATCTGAGGAGCAAAGAGTCGCTTGGCTTACAGGAGAACTGCAAACCCGGAGGCCGTTAATTCCGGCAGAATTGCCATTTTCTGAGAAAACCAACGATGTAATTGAAACCTTTCGCGTCGTGCGATCGCTGCAACAAGAATTTGGTCTAAATATCTGCCAAACTTACATTATCAGCATGTGCCGCGACGTGAGCGACGTGCTGGAAGTATTACTTTTAGCCAAAGAAGCCAGACTTTTTGACCCCGCCATTGCTGTCGGCACAATTCAAGTTGTCCCCCTATTTGAAACAGTAGAAGACTTACAACGCTCCAGAAGCGTCATGCGGAAACTGTTTGAACTCCCCTTATATCGCGCTTTATTAGCTGGCGGCTACGAACAGACAAAAACAGAAAGTGTTGTGGATGAAAATTCATCCCCCCCTGCACCCTCCCCCCTCTCCCCAAACTTACAAGAAGTGATGCTGGGGTATTCTGATAGCAACAAAGACTCTGGGTTTTTAAGTAGCAACTGGGAAATTCATAAAGCCCAAAAATCACTGCAACAAATAGCAGAAAACTATGATATAAATTTGCGAATTTTCCACGGACGCGGCGGTTCTGTGGGACGGGGTGGGGGCCCTGCTTACGAGGCGATATTGGCTCAACCGGGTCATAGTATCAATGGGCGAATCAAGATTACCGAACAAGGGGAAGTTTTGGCTTCTAAATACTCCTTGTTGGACTTGGCTTTATACCACATGGAAACCATCACCACTGCGGTGATTCAAGCTAGTCTGTTGCGGACAGGGTTTGATGATATTGAACCCTGGAATGAAATTATGGAAGAATTAGCAGTGCGATCGCGTCAACATTATCGTGCTTTAATCTACGAACAGCCTGATTTTGTTGACTTCTTCCACGAAGTAACTCCCATTGAAGAAATTAGCCAGCTACAAATTAGTTCCCGTCCAGCTCGCCGTCCATCTGGTAAGAAAGATTTAAGTAGTCTACGAGCTATTCCTTGGGTATTTAGCTGGACACAAACCCGCTTTTTACTTCCTTCCTGGTACGGTGTTGGCACAGCTTTACAAGAATTTTTGAACGAAGAACCAGAAGAACACTTGAAATTGCTGCGCTACTTTTACGTTAAATGGCCGTTCTTCAAGATGGTAATTTCTAAAGCTGAGATGACCTTGGCAAAAGTAGATATGCAAATGGCACATCACTACGTCCAGGAATTATCAAAACCAGAAGATCAACTTCGTTTCGCCAAGGTTTTTGACCAAATTGCTAGCGAGTTCTATCTCACAAGAGATTTGGTATTAAAAATCACCGATCACAATCGACTTTTAGATGGCGATCCTGTCTTGCAACGATCTGTGCAGTTACGCAATGGCACAATTGTCCCCTTGGGATTTATCCAAGTTTCACTACTCAAGCGGCTACGGCAGTCCCTAAATACTACTGCTACTTCTGGAGTCATTCACTCTCGTTACAGCAAAGGCGAGTTACTGCGAGGAGCATTGTTAACTATTAATGGCATTGCAGCTGGAATGAGAAATACAGGTTGATTGGGAATGGGGAGTGGGGAGATGAGGCAGCAGGGGAGGCAGGGGAAGAATTTCTAACTCTTGACAAATGACTAATGACAAATGACTAATGGCAAAAAATAGAATTTTAATTTGCACTATTTTGGCGCTATCAGCAGGTTTTTTTGGTGCTTACACCAGTGGGCAAATCACCATAATCCTGCATAGCCAAAAGTGCCAAAACCAACCTTGGGGTTTAAAGGAGATGTGCAATGCTTGGATGACACCAGGAGCAATATGGCAAGGTAGCACAACAGGACTATGGACAGGTACTATCTTAGGGGCGTTTGTTGGTGGTTTAGTGACCCGACAAGCTCGTGATTAGTCTAGTGTGAGTTCGATGAACCTTTCCCTGCCTTGAACTAAAGTTCAAGTCTGTCCCTCTCCGACTCAGAGAGGGACAGGTTTTGCGTAGTAAAACCTTCTTAGAGGTTTTTTTGATTCAGATCACTTAGACAGGCTTAATTAAGATAGATTTATCACGCGAAGAATTGCAAATAATCCTCGATCGCAAAAAAGCCAGTAAGCAGGTTTGGTGTCAACAAGGCTGGTAAAATCTACCCATAACGAAGAAGAGTAAATCACCATGCCTACCGAAACTAACCCAGGAAATCAAACTACCACAGGTGCTGATGCTATTGATGAAGCGATCGCACAGGGAATTGATTTTGATGGTTCTCCCATTCCACCTGCCAAACTAGAACTTTATGGTAAAGTTATGGCGCTAGAAGCCAATAGACAGCGCAGTGGCGTATCTAATACTATGCGATCGCGCATTGTGCGAATTGGTGCAAAACACATTCCCCAAGCAGAACTCGACCAATTACTTGTAGATGCTGGTTTCGCACCCCTAAAAGAAAAAGAAATTGCCTTTTTCTATAGTGGTAAATAATTGTTAATGTTTTACAACAGTTTTCATTTATTTGAACCAAATATGTTGTAGGGGCGCAGCAATGCCCATTGGTGTCAAATTAGGAAGATAAAGCCCAAATATTGTTGGGTGTTGACACCAATGATAGTTGTGCGCCGCTACAAACTCCAACCTAAGCAACGTTGTATCTACCAAAATGGTCTAGATGCAAATAAATATTTTCCAGTGGACTCTTTCCCCTGCTCAGTGTCTTAAACGCATAAATAAATATCTCAAATAACTAGCTGGTGTGTATTTGAGCAATATTTACCTATTTGACTGTTTAAATTTGTCTTTTACTAAAGCCAAAGAAATTCACAAATCACTCCCCCGAGAATTAACAGTCAAGAGTTAAAAAACTCTAGACTGTTAACTCAAGACTTAGCTTCCAAGTGCTGGGGATGAGCAGGAGATTCAAACTTATACCCTACGCCACGTACAGTTTGAATTAATGCTGGCTGACTAGCATCAATTTCAATCTTCTTGCGAATTTGCCCAATATGGACATCTACAACCCGTTGGTCGCCGACGTATTCATAGTCCCATACCTCTTGGATTAACTCCGCACGCCGCCAAACTCGACCTGGATGACTGGCTAAAAAATGCAACAAATCAAATTCCAGAGCGGTTAAAGGTACTGCTTGGTTATTAAGCGCCACCTCCCGCCGCACTGGGTCAATCATCAGTTTTTCAAATACCAAGCGTTTTTGCTCGGCATTAGTTATCACTCGTTGACGCCTCAAAATAGCTCCGACTCTGACTTCTAACTCTCCTAGCCCAAAAGGCTTGGTGAGATAATCGTCAGCACCTTTAGCAAAGCCGCGAATTTTGTCAGCTTCGTCAGCACGGCTAGTCAACATCAAAACAAACACACCATTACGACTTTGCATCTCTTGGCAGAGGTTAAACCCAGTTACATCTGGTAAATTCACATCTAGAATCACCAAGTCGGGGTTAAATTGCTCAAATAGAGTTAAGGCTGTCTTTCCATCTTCGGCAGCCTCCACCTGATAGTTCTGCTTAATCAGAAAGCGTTGGATTAAATTCCGAACCGCAGGGTCGTCGTCAACTACAAGAATCTTGGCAGGAGCCATGACCATTACTTTGCACAAAAATTCGTAAGATTAACAAAAGGTTTGCGTAAAAACGCAGTTGCCACTTAGAGGCTAACTAAGAATCTACATGTCTACGGTATGAGATTCCTGATTATTCAAAAAGAAATACTCTAATCAGGATTGTGGGCAATGAGAACGCTAAATATCTGTTAGGCACAGTATATAAGCGCTCTGAGTTTAGCCGCAACAGTTCTTAACACCAAGACACGTTCTTGATCCCAGTTAGGTGGTAACTCAAAACGTCTCAATTTTAAATCGATATGCGGATATATACCACAAGCGATTATTCAGTATAATTAAAAAAATTCTATTAGGGCACAGTAAGTTGCCAAATTTGAAAGATTAAAGTTGATATTTTCATGAAAAACTATGTGTTTTAGGTACTCTCCGTTCAAATTCTAGATTAGAGCCAGAACCAGACAACGACATGAGGGTATACACGGAGTTATAGCGATATGTTAAAGTGGCTATAGTTAAAATTACAAAGTCGATTAAACTAACCCGTGCTACTATCCTGTTAGGGCATAAAATAAGTCGAGACTTTAGTTTCGATTAAAAGAAAACCTAAAGCTGTTTTTTATTCGACAAAAGACTGCCGCTGACTGAGGCTGAAGTAACAAACTCCCATGAGCGATCAAAATCCCTACGAAAAACTTGGGGTATCAGAAGAGGCTAGCTTCGATGAAATTCAGGATGCTCGTAATCGCCTATTCGAGCAATATAGTAGCGATGCCAAGCATTTAGAAGTAATTGAAGCTGCTTACGATGCGATTTTAATGGATCGCTTACGGATGCGCCAAGAAGGTAAAATTAAAGTCCCTGAGCGTATTCGGTTTCCAGAGTTGCGAGTGCAATCGCCTCCTAAAGAAAGCCCAGCCCCTCGTGAGCAGTCACCTGCATGGCTGCAACGGATGCTGGATCAGCCAACACCTGCCGATATATTCTTACCAGGAGCTTGGTTTCTTGGTTTGAGTTCTATCAGTGTGTTTTACCCAGAGGGAGGCGATCAAGTTTTGCAGTTGGCATTGGTAGTTGGGGTAGGCACTAGTATTTACTTCCTCAATCGCAAGGAAAGCAAATTTGGCCGAGCAGTTTTGTTCACCCTAGTCAGTTTAATAATTGGCTTAATCGCTGGGGGACTAGTTGCTGGCTGGCTTTTACTACAAATACCATTCCTCAATTTGTCATCAAATCAGTTCTCTAGTGTAGTAACGTTTATATTGTTGTGGTTGGTTAGTAGCTTTCTACGGTAAATGCTACCTGTAAGCAACTTTCCGTAAAGAAGACATGGTTTATATGTGTTCTTCTCAAAATTTGAGAGTCAGGAGTCAGAATACCTATTTTGACTCCTATTTTAATTTGCAACCTGAATATCGATTAATTCAATCTGTTGCAGCTAGAAAGCTTTTCTAGACAAATTGTTTAGGTTTTAAGACTTAAATCTACAGCAGCGCTGAAATCCTTAACAATTAAGTCGGGGTGGTAAAGTTCCAATTGGGTGCGATCGCGGATGCCACATTCCACAGCCATCACCTTAACCCCATAATTTTTAGCTGCGGTGATGTCGGCTTCCGTATCTCCCACCATCCAGGTATCAGTAGCCGGGGGCAGTTCTTTTAATGCCCTAGCCATTAACAAGGGCTTATCTTCAATATCACGAGTTTTAACGTAGTCGTTACTCAAGCAATAACAACGGTTTTCTGGGAAAAATCTTCCTAAATCGTGTTTTTTGAAGGCATAATCTAGTTCCCGAACTCGGCGCATGGTCATTACTGCTAAATCAATTCCAGCTTGTTGAATTTTTAACAGTGCATCTACAGCACCAGGCGCAAGGGTGTCATAGTCAAAGTAGGGTTCTGTATGCACAGTTTGCCGCCGCAGTTGGGTAAATTCTTGGGCTTGGGCTTCGTCTAATCCAGAATTCAAGGCAATTTGTTTTTCGGGAACGCGCGATCGCTTTAATCGCCAAAATTCCGCTTTCGGAAGTTCTTGCACTACTTGGTCTGGGCGACGGGTTTCCTTTAAGCAGAATTGATAAACACGGTAGTACCGTTCGGAAACATCAATAATTGGGCCGTCGAAGTCAGTAATAAGTCTTAGCATCGGCGGAAAATGTTAATTTTTATTAAGTTTATCTCAGATGCCTGGCTGAATTTCAATTGATATTTTGTACTCAGGCATTATTGCAACGTACCGCGTTTGATTTGTTCGCTTTCAATGGCTTCAAATAAGGCGCGAAAGTTCCCTTCGCCAAAACCTTGAGCTTGGAAACGGCGCTCAATAAACTCAAAGAAAAATGTCGGCTGTTCAAATATTGGTTGGGTAAAAATTTGTAGTAATAAAGGAGCGATATTTCCTCCCTCTAAAGGAGTAGATTCTTGCCAATCCACCAAAATTTCCTGTTGAGCGATCGCTTCCAATTCTAGAGGTGATAAGCTAAGTCCTGGACGTTGTTTTAATTGCGAGTAGTAGGTTTGGGGAACTGAGAGTAAGGATAAACCACTGGCACGAAATTGAGCGATCGCACTCACAAGATTAGTCGTCCGCAAGGCAATATGTTGAATTCCTGGCCCCCGATTAACATCTAAAAATTCCTGAATTTGGGAATTTTTGGAAGCTGGTTCATTAATTGGCAATTGGACACTGCCATTGTGCGAAACCATCACTTGACTGTGTAAAGCAGAACGATTGGTTTTAATTTTAAAAGCCTGCTGGGGTTGAAAATCTAGGATTTTTCCGTACCAAGCTACAGCATTTTCCAATTCACCAACTGCCACGTTTAACACTATGTGGTCTATGGCGGTAAAAGTGTTGTCATTAGTCATTTGTCCTTTGTCAAAAACCAATGACCTTTCGATCAACGTATGAGTCAGTCCACCCCAGGCGGCAATTTTGCCACACTTGAGTAATTCCGTACCCACCAGGCGTTCTTGGATGGGTTGTAGGATTGTAGCACCGTGTTTTTGAGCTAGTGCGATCGCGCTTTCTACATCTTCGACAGCAAAAGCGACATCTGCCACACCAGGTGGATATTGACGCAGAAACTCAGCTACTGGACTTGTGCGTAACAGTGGAGAAGATAGAAAAAAGCAGACAGCACCACTTTTTACTACTTCTGTACAAGTGTGAAATGAACTAATGCGATCGGCTACTGCATGAAAACCAAGATGGTGTATGAACCAATCCCGCCATACTTTGGCGTCTTCTACATAGAAGTGAACGTGATCAATTTTCATAGATACTGAAAATCCAGCATAACAGCTTATATCTCTGTAAATTTTGCCTTTTTTGCTAAATTTTCAGGTCTTTCCCAGGCAAGAATTATGTAGGCGTACTGCCACTTTAAAAGAACAGATGACTATCAGGTTGAATATTAATTTCCATTGGTACAGCTTGCGGTTCGGCAGAAAGGGCAAAGAAAATCGCATTGGCAGCAGTTTCAGGACTAAGCATTTTTTTCCGGTCTACTTTTAGGCTGACGTTATCCCAGAAAGGAGAATCTACCCCACCAAAGTAGAATAGCGTGAACTTGATACCAAAACGCTTGAGTTCCTCTGCCATGCATTTGCTGAAACCGACAACACCAAACTTAGAAGCAGAATAAGCTGCTGCCATTCCCATCGAATGCTTGCCCAGAATTCCAACCACATTACAGATGTGACCAGACTTGCGCTTTTGCATCTCTTCAGCAGCCGCTTGAGTCGTGTAAAAGCTGCCTTTTAAGTTGATATCTAACATCTTGTCTAAATCAGCAGGTTCCAGGCTGTTGTAAGGCTTGAGTATACCAGCACCAGCCGCATTCACTAAAACATCGATTTGACCAAACTCAGCGATCGCCTTTTCTATTAAAATATCTACTTGTTGCGGGTCAGTAATATCGGTGGGAACACTCAAAACTTGCCCTGGTAAATCAGCAGCCAATGTTGTTAAACGAACCGCATCTCTGGCAGCCAATACCAACCGGACTCCGGTAGGCGCAAGTTTGTGTGTTAAAGCTGAACCAATGCCACCAGTAGCACCGACAACAACAACGACTTTATCCTGCATTAGATTATTTATATTTCTTTACATGTTTATACATAATACTGAATTACAGACTCAGGGTGTACGTAAACATCCAGAAAGTATTTACTCGCTCAGTAGCGCCATTACCTCATATTCCTTGCCACTCATTTTTAATGTAAATGTGGGAGATGATTCTAAATATTTAGTAAAGCTAGAACCTAACTTTAATTTTTTGATAATTGAATTAGGAGATTCTCCAGTTATTTTCTGTAACTCTGAGCCTAGCTTAGGCACAGATAATTTCGTTTTAGGAGACTTTGTTTTTATATTTTGAATAATTTTTAATAATAATTTATCTAATGTTTTTAAATTAGGAACTTTCACATAATCTTCTTTTTTTACTTTTTGAATAGATTCTGTAAAAGAGTTATCTAAAACAGGGATGATTTTCTCACTTTCTGGTTGCTTTGGATTATGTTTAATATTAACATCACATTTCTCTTGAAATAAAGTTGCAACAGCCACTAAACTGTTTAATCGAGCATTGATTGATTCATGTTCACTTTTAATTAAATCTTGAATTTGCTCAACCACCTTTTCCAAAAATGGAACTTCTGTTGCCATTGTTAAAGAATAATAAGTTAATTTGCCAGTATTTCGGTTTTCTATATGCAAAGTTTGTCCTTGTCTACGTACCCAATAGACAATCAATCCCTGGTTTTGGAGTTCGTTACAGAGGTGAATTAAAATTCCATCGCTAGAACAGACCAAAATTTCTTTAACTGTTGGATAAGAGCGTAAAACACAAGCACCGAATGCAATCATTTTTGCATCAGCACTATCCTTACCCTCAGGCACATGGACAAGTTGATAGCCACGGTTATATAGTTCAATATCTTGTTTTCCAATACTTGGATTTCTCCAGTTAGCAAATGCTATTTTCACTTGGAGAGGATACTCACAGACACTAGCTAAAAATAATTCTGAATTAATATCTAATTTTAAGTTTTCTGCATCCAAAAGTAGAAGAGAGATTCCCGTTTCTAACTGATGTTTAATTTCATTTTTTTGCTGAAATTTTTGGATAAATTGGCTGAACACATCAGATTCTAGGCAATCAGGCGATAATATAGCTTGCAGCAGTTCTTCAGCTAATGTAAGAGAGCCAAGACTCTTCTCTGTAATTTTTTCTTCTGGCAAGTCTTTTACTAAAGCAGCTTCTGTAGTTGCGTCCATAGAGACTTTAGTCTGTCCATTACTGTTAACAAGCAACTCACCTTCCAAGGAACGAGGGAATGCAGGTTCAAGAAATTGTTTACCACAATTTTTGCAGAGGTAATTCTGCTTGTCATTCCGACGACCATTTTTACGATATAAAGTAGATTCGCACCGAGGACATTTCATTTTGTGATTCAAGTGGTCTAGAGTAGATGCTTGCCTCTAAATATACAGTATAAAAAATTACTGTCAACATCACTTTGCATTGCTCAACACAACAAAAACTCAAAACAAGCGGAAATTAAATTTAACTCTTAATTTCCGCTTGTACTATGTGGTAGTTCTCTGAATAGCTAGATTTTTAAAATAACTTCAACTAACCCGGGCAAAAACATAGTCACGCGTGCGAGAATCCACGGGGTTAGTAAAGATTTTATTTGTAGTACCAAATTCAACCATTTGAGTAATGCGATTTTCATGACTGTAAAAGAAAGCCGTAAAATCAGATAGGCGAGTAACTTGCTGCATATTGTGAGTAACCATCACAATTGTCAACTCAGAGCGCAAGTTATGGATCAAATGCTCAACTTTCATACTACCAACAGGATCAAGACCTGAACAAGGTTCATCCATTAATAGAACGTTCGGTTTGACTGCTAAAGCACGCGCAATACATAGTCTTTGTTGTTGGCCGCCAGAAAGATCTAAAGCAGATTTGTGCAGCTTATTTTTCACTTCATCCCAAAGTTCGGCAGCTTTGATGGCAGATTCAACGATTCCATCTAATTCTACTTTTGGATGCCATCCAACTAATTTCACCCCGTATGCAACATTATCGTAAATGCTCATGGGAAAAAGATTTGGCTTGGGAAAAACCATACTGACTTGGCGACGTAAACGATTGATGTTGACACGACGTTCATAAATACTTTGTCCAAAAAATTCTACTTTTCCTTCAACCTTCACATCTCCTTCTAATTCACTCATGCGATTTAACGATTTAAGAAAAGTAGACTTGCCACAACCACTAGAACCAATAATTGCCGTGACTTGGTTTTGGTAAATATCCATTGACACGCCTTCAACTATCTTTTGAGTGTCGTAAGAGAAGCTGAAGTTTTTGACTCTGATGGCTGGAATTAGTTTACTCATATCCCCAAAACGTGTGAAATAAAAGTTGACGAAGTAAAGTAGTACAAATCAGGAACGCTGTTTCACTATGTTACTCCTAAAAGGGAATATTCATGGAAATTACGTAGTTACACAGTACTCATCAAGCAAATAAACTGTTAATAAGTATTTGTATTAAAGCTATGCTTTAAAAATAATCTTTTATAGACTTCTTTTATAGACTTTTTATACCAGCCTTTGGCACATTTGCCTATATATAGCAATCCCATTTGATTATTGAAAAAATTTAGGTAATAGAAATAAAAATATTAATATTATATACCCCTCATGGGTAGTGAGGAGCTAGTTTCTCTAATAGAGATAAATATTCCGGGAATTGCAGCAGTGACAACAATTCGAAGAGTAGTTTGAAAGCGAGTTCCACCCAAAGCAGCAGAGGCTAGACGTTGTGATATGGGAATCAGTTTTAAGGATTCTTCTGTTGTCAGTATAATTACAGGTAACATAATTACGGCTAAAGCAAAACCACCTGCGATCGCACCAAAAAATGGACTAAGTGCAACAGAAGTTGTCACCACTGAAGTAGCGACGACACGATTCAAAATGGTGGTCGAAAAAATCATATAACCTCTGACTTAAAGGAATACTTTCCTGCTGTAATTTCAGCCTTAAAATAAGTTACATTTTTTTCGGTTAACGATGAATAAACAAAACATTAACAAGAGTTTAATTTTGTTTTAAATATAACTATTTTTACTTATTAATATTATTAGTTGGATTTTGCAATTTTCCAATTAGATGGTATCTAGATTATTTCAAGTTTCCTTACGGCAACAATACAGCACCAAAAGTATAAACAATCCTATTCCTGCCAAATATTTAATTGCATCAGGTACGCTGGGATTAGGTGAAAAAAAGCCTTCGATCGCACCAGCAATAACTAACATTGGTACAATTCCAAATATTAGCTGTACTGATTGAGAACCATAAAATTTCAGTGCATCCCCACGGCGATATTTACCAGGAAATAAAATTGCTCTTGCTAATAAAAATCCTGCACCCCCAGCAAAAAAGATGGCGGGTAATTCTAAGGAACCATGCGGCAACACAAACGCCCAAAAAGGATAAGCCAGATTATTTTGACCCACTAAAGCGCCAACAGCACCAATCAATAAGCCATTAAATACCATCAAATAGACTGTGTATAGCCCAGCCGTGATGCCACCGGCAACAGCACCAAAGGACACCGACAGATTATTGATCATAATACTGCTGGATGCTAGAGGTTCAACGCCGACAATTGACCCCATCCATAATTTATGATCATCTCGCACCTTGGTAATCAAACTTTCAGGTACGATCAAACGCATAAAGCTGGGGTTTTGCCAAGAATACCACCAAGCCACTAATGCCCCTAGTAGAAACAGCGCTGTTGCAGCAGCAATATATGCAAATGTTTTCTGAACTACAGATGGTAATCCCCATTCGTAAAATTTTAGGATTGCCTGCCATTCCTGTCGCCGCGAACCTTGGTAAATCTGCGTATAGGCACGAGTTGTTAAAGATTGTAAACTTTGTATCAAAGTGTTGCCGATTTGCTGAGTTCGGGCACGGGCCAAATCTGCCGCTACTGAACGATACAAACTCGCTAACTCTCTAATTTCTGCTGCTCGTAGGGACTTTAACCCTTTTTTTTCTATCTGCCTTAATAGGGCATCTAAACGCTGCCAATTTGGCTCTCGTCGCGCAATCCAACGTTGAATATTCATGAATTTTGGGAAGACTTTAACTTAACTTAAGATAACCTCAAATTAATCTCCGTAGTTTCAAGGGAAATTTGCCATTATGTCTGAAAGTTTTGGATCTCCTGGCCAAATACAACCACTGAGTATTGGTAACGTTGTTAGTGCTGCCGTGCGGTTGTATCGTTCTCATCTGAAGACTTATCTTAATCTGGCTGCGATCGCTCACTTGTGGATTCTAGTTCCGATTTATGGCTGGGCAAAATATGCAGCCATTTCTGGACTTATTTCACGCTTGGCTTTTGGAGAATTAATTTACCAACCTGAAAGCGTTCAAGCGGCCAGGAGCCATGTTAATCCGCGTCTGTGGTCATTTTTAAGAGTTGGGTTTCAAATAGGAATATCTTTACTGGTAATTTATTTTGGATTAGCGATCGTCGGTGGCATTGTGGGTGGCTTGCTGGGAGTGGTATTAGGAAGCATATTAGGTACTACAGGCGTTGTAGTCGCAACTACATTGGCAATAATCTTAATGGTATGTATTTTGCTGTTGGGGCTAACCTGGTGCTACTCGCGTTGGGTGATAGCTGAAGTGCCCTTAGCAGTTGAGGAAAATATTAATGGTAGCGAAAGTGTTGCCAGAAGTTGGGAGTTAACTAAAGGCTCAGTATTTCGCATTCAAGGTGTTGTTTTAGTTGCTTTTATCGTTACATTGCCCTTGGTGCTTGTATTAAACTATTTACCTAGCATATTCCTTATAAGGCTTGAGTCAGGTTCTACTATTTATTCAATTGTGTCTTTTATTTCTTGGATTGGAAGCTTGATAGGTGGGATTTTAATCATGCCATTCTGGCAAGCACTAAAAGCTGTTTTATATTTGGACTTGCGTAGTCGGCGTGAGGGTCTGGGTTTGCAATTAAGAGAACCTCCTTTGCAAGATTTTCGTTAACTCAACGCCTTAATTGAACTCTATTAATTTTGAATTATTTAAAATATTATGCGCTTTTTTAATCGCATTACATTCCAGACTCCAGAAAGTGTAGAGTTGGAATTCACTTTAGCGGGAATTGGCAATCGAGCTTTGGCACTGCTGATAGACTATACAATTTTGGCTGTAACCTTGCTTGTTTTTCTCCTCACTTGGACTGTCTTTTCGACGCAACTGTTCAACTTTTTTGAGGACTTAATTACGAATGCTCAAAATTTAGGAATTTGGTTAATAGCAGTTTTTTTCCTAATCGCCTTTGCAATTTATATTGGCTATTTTGTATTTTTTGAAACCTTCTGGTTCGGGCAAACCCCTGGTAAACGGGTTGCTAAAATTCGCGTAGTTCGAGATGATGGGAGACTAATCGGGCTACAGCAAGCAACTCTACGTGCCTTATTGCGACCTTTTGATGAAACTTTGTTTATTGGCGCTTTTTTAATTATGTTGAGTCATCGAGAAAAGCGTTTAGGTGATTTAGCTGCTGGCACAATTGTAATTCAAGCCGAAACACTCACCGCATCGGCGACATTGATAATTTCAGAACAGGCAAAAGAACTGCATGAAAAGTTAATCGAAGTTGCTGATTTTTCGCAATTGATGCCAGATGATTTTGCTGTAATTCGTGAGTATTTACAGCGACGTGGTGCAATGTCGTTAAAGGCAAGAGCATCACTATCTCTAAAGCTAGCCGAGCAAGTTAAAGCTATTATTAATTTAGAAAAGTTGCCAGAAGCTGTTACACCTGATGTATTTTTAGAAGCTGTTTATCTTCTTTATCAACAACCGGAATTTTAGGCTAGAGATGTTATTGAGAGCATTGGCAAAAATTTAGGTTTACGCGAAAAAAATTATCTTTGAGCTTATTTTGTCTGCTATGTATGTCTACAACTAGCACGTAATTACGGGTTCTCGCTTTCCAACTCATACACCACTAAAACCCTTAACTCCGTCACCCGCTTCAAAGCTGCATCATTGGTCAAAAACGCCTTACAACCAGTCCCAATTATTTCAAAAATCCCAACATTCCTATAGATTAACTTAAAGGATGTTTGTATTGGACTAATACCATTTCACTTTAATAATGATACAAATACACTGGTAGGGGCATTTAAATAAACAGGATTTTAATAAATTTATCTCAAGTGGTTGAGGAATTGAGTAGTCAGTAAGTGGAAACTACTGACTACTAACTGCTAACTAATCACTTAAAAATCTAAAATCGGCCAGTCTGGTTCACGATAATAGCGTGTCATGTTGTCAAACTTCCGCAATTCGACGCGATTGATCAAAAATTCTGGCAAATTTAACAGCCATTGATCATTCAATTGAGAAAGCATTGTGCTGAAACTTGTGCGGTCTAAGTCAGATGAAACCTCCCCAAAATAGGCTAATGTAACATGGGCTGTCAAGTGATAATGCTGCTCAATACCCAAAGCAATTAACTTGGGATTTTGATAAATTGTTCGGCGAAATTTAATAATTTCCTCGTAACAACGTTCGTCTTGGGGTATTAAACAAACGGCTACAGCCCTTGGCATCAGTATCAGTCCCAGCATCTGCCATTTAATCGGATGACTCCTATTTGTCATCAATTGTTGATATTGCTGAAAGGTTTCGGCTAAACAAGAGTGTAATTCTTCGTCAAATTTGGGATTTTTTTCGCAAGCGTCAAGGTAAGCATTGTCCCAAATTAAATCCGCTAAAGTCATGTGGAAACTAGCAGGAGGTAAAGGCACAATCAAATCACGGCTTACAGGCAACTGCAAAAGTTCCTGTTGGTAAGCCTGTAATTTGGCATAGAAAGCAGAATTTTGTGATTCTTCTCCTGCTGGCGGGGTAATTAGCGTATAGCCAGGAAAGGACGCTGCTTGTCTCAACCCAGAATGTGGCTGAAATTTAGAAGATTCCTGGATATGCTGGACTTGGGATCTGTAGGCTTCTGGCAGCGTTAGCCGTGCTAACCGATTTAAGTAAGTTTGATAGTTGTCGTCCAATCTTCATAGCCTCATGCTCTCACTTGATAGATTTTAGGGAAAATTACCTTGATTAACAGAATGATTTTAAAAGTATTTAATTTTGGGAGTGGGGAAGAGGCAGGGGAGCAGGGAGCAGGGAGCAGGGGGAAATGAGGGAGATGAGGAAGACAAGAAGAATAACCAATGCCCCATTCCCTAATATACGAGGTTAGTCTATGCCAATTTATGTTTACTGGGGTGAGGATGATTTTGCTATGGAAAAGGCGATCGCTATGCTGCGCGATCGCGTCCTCGATCCCCAATGGATAAGTTTTAATTACACTGCATTCACCCCAGACCAAGCTGATGCTGCTATCCAGGGGTTAAATCAGGCTATGACACCCACTTTTGGGGCTGGTGGGCGCTTGGTATGGCTGATAAATACTACTCTGTGCCAGCAGTGTCCAGAGAATGTGTTAGCAGAACTGGTGCGATCGCTATCTGTCATTCCCGAAAACTCATTTTTATTGCTCACCAGCCGCAACAAACCAGATGAACGCCTCAAATCCACAAAATTATTAAAACAATTTGCTACCGAATTCCGAGAATTTCCCCTCATTCCCCCTTGGAAAACCGAATTGCTGGTGCAATCTGTTAATCAAGCAGCTCAGACTATGGGCGTAAAACTAACTGCCAATGCTGCCCAGTTTTTAGCAGAATCTGTAGGAAATGATACACGCCTGCTCTATAATGAGTTAGAGAAACTGCGGTTATATGCCCAAGGTAGCAACAAGCCTTTAGACACAGATACTGTTACCAAGTTAGTAAGAAATACTACTCAAAATAGCTTACAATTAGCAGCAGCAATCAGAACAGGAGATACACCTAAAGCTTTGACGACACTGGCAGATTTGAGCAATGCTTCCGAGCCGGGATTACGGATAGTCGCCACGCTGATTGGGCAATTTCGCACATGGCTGTGGGTAAAGATTATGATAGAAAGTGGGGAGCGCAATCAACAAGCGATCGCTATGGCTGCTGATATCGGTAATCCCAAACGGATCTACTTCTTACAGCAAGAAATCAGGCTGCTTTCTGTGCAACAGTTAATTTCTTGCTTACCCCTACTATTGGAATTAGAAGTGAGTCTCAAGCAAGGATCATCAGAAATGTCAACACTCCAGACTAAAGTAATCGAACTTTGTCAAGTTTGCCGAGGGAATTGACAATCAAATATAAAAGCTTGATGTATTGAGCAGTTGCTGGAACTTCCAACTCCGAAAATAATTCAACGTTCTTAATAATATCCCTGATGTAGTTTTGTGTCACACACTATATGAATAAAATTTCTGATTTATTTTCTCGATCTAGCCGAAAGCGAATCCTTTCCCAATCATTATTTTTCGGCGCGATCGCTACTGTGGGTGTAATTTCCAACGCTTTTTCCTTTAGTTCAAAAGCTTATGGTCAAACTCCACCACCAATAGTTAACAATACTGAAATCAACAGCTATGCTAAAGCTGTGCTAGCAATGGAGCCAGCGCGTCAAAATGCCTTTGAAGAAATCAAAAAACTTATTGGCAATGGAGAAATTCCCCAGATTGTTTGTAACGACTCTAACAGCATAAATGGTCTTCCAAAGAAGGCTCAAGATATCGCAGTGAATTACTGTAGCTACGCTCAAAAAGTTGTCGAAGAAAAGGGTTTGAGATTTGAGCAGTTCAACAAAATCACTATAGAGCTACAAAATAACGATGTCTTAAAACGGCAGGTTTACAATACCTTATTACGCCTGCAAAAAAGTCCTGATTCTCCATAGTTAAAAGTGCATAAAAATTAGAAAGGAACGCCTTAAAATTAACTAAAGCTGCATGAAAATGAAGGCTAGTATTGCATTTACATAAAAGTCTGCGAACATTAATTCATGAAACACTTGTTTGTGAATATTAGGTTAATTGCTAATCAGCTATTGCATTTTACAAAGGAATTTTTATATGCAGGTATTTACCTTGTAATAAAATTGGTATTTTGTATAAATTTTGATATTAGTAACAAAGAGAATGGGACATGGAGTAGAATTTAATTCCTATTCCCCATACCCCATTTTCTCTAAGTCCGTCCAGCAAGTCTGGCAACTACTGTAGCTAACTCAGCTGCCTCAATAGGTTTAGGTAAATGTAGCTGATAACCTTCTTGTATAGCTCGCATCCGATCCTCTGCCGTGGTATAAGCTGTTAACGCTGCGGCGGGAATATTTCCGCCTAGTTCTGGTGGTTGCGATCGCAGTTTGCGGATCAAAGAATAACCATCCTCATCGGGCATACCAATGTCGCTAACTAAAACATCTGGTTTCCACTGTGTAATTAGCTGTAATGCTTTTGCAACTGATTCTACAGCCTGAACTTCGGCTTGGTACTGTTCGAGGATTGTGGTGATGAAGTCACGGGTATCGGCTTGATCATCTACAACTAGCACGCGTACACCAAGGAGGGAGAGAGGGATGGAGGGAGAGAGGGGCAAAGGGGCAATGGGGTGGAGGGGCGGACTCTTGAGAAGTGGTAATTTGACTGTAAACGTCGCCCCTTGTCCTTTTCCGGGACTATTTGCGTGAATAGTACCGCCATGTAATTCTACTAAATTACGCGCGATCGCTAATCCTAGTCCTAATCCACCATAAGATCTAGTGCTAGAACTATCAGCTTGACGAAAGCGATCAAAAACGTAAGGAAGAAAATCAGGGCTGATACCAATACCTGTGTCAACTACTTGAATCTGGGCGTATTTATCCGTTGTGTCTTGTTTTTCTTGACTAGTGACTACAGACAATTGCACCTCTACCCGTCCTCCTCTGGGTGTGAATTTGATGGCATTGGATAGCAGATTCCAGATTATTTGCTGTAAGCGCTCGAAATCACCGGATACTAAGAATTGAGAATTTTCGCCTAACATGGTTTGGGATTGTGATTCTCTTGATTCTAAATTTTCGTGATTGATTCCTAATTCCAAATCTGAATTTTGCGTTTCTTTTGAAGGAATAAGAGAAAATCTTAAATCGATTTCCTTAGATTGGGCGGCGAGGCTGACAGTCTCTAGGCTCGACTCAATCATTGGAACCAAATTACAAGTACGGACATTAAGGCGTAACTTGCCTCTCATCATCCGTGATATATCCAGGAGGTCTTCAATTAGCTGGGTTTGCGCTTTTGCATTGCGCTCAATTGTCTCCGTAGCCCTAGCTATTAAGGTTTCACTAAGCTTACTTCGTTGCAGTAATTGCGCCCAGCCAAGGATGGCATTGAGAGGCGATCGCAATTCGTGAGACAATATTCCTAGAAACTCATCCTTCATGCGGTTAGCCTCTTGCAACTGCTCAGTTTGTTGTTGCAAAGAAGCAATTAAACTAGCTCGTTCCATTGCGATCGCTATTTGGTCGCATACTGCTTGCATCATCCCTTTTTGATTCTCGGTGAAGCTTAACCGAGTGCGGCTGCCAAAAGAAAGAGTGCCTAACAAGCGTCCTTGGGCGATCAATGGGTATGCATAATAAGCAGTTATCCCTAAAGAGCGAATCAATTCTGTTTGCGAGTCAGTAGATTGCTGCACATTCTCTACAGCTAAGGGATGGCGTTTCTGCGCTACACCACCGGAAACCCCTTCACCCACTGCCAACCATTCGATTTCCTTTGCTATCTCCTGGGAAATACCACTGTAAGACCCCAACCGCATTATTTGAGACTTATCCTCAACCAAATAGTTCAAATAAACTTCTATTCCAATTTGCTCTCTTAGTTTTCGGTAGACACTATCGATTAGTAATACTGGTTCCTGGCTTGATAGCAAATCGTTAGCTGTGTCAAATAGTAGCTTTAGCCTTTTGTAACCTAACGAGAGGGCTTTTTCTGCCTGCTTGAGGTTGCTAATCTCTTGGAACACCAAGATACAGGTAGCAGGATGACCATGCATTGCTGGCAAGGTGTCAGCAAATACTAATAGAGAACGCACACCACCGGGGGTGTGCCAGTCTACCTCCAATCCATTTAGGCGTTCGCCAAGGGCAACCCGGACTCCTGGCATTTGTTCATTGGGGATGCGATCGCCAGCCGCATCTGTATAGTGGTAGACTGTGTGATACTCTGCGGCTGGTACACCTTTGGGAAATTCTCCCCCAGCTAATTCGTTAGCAGAACGATTGGCAAAAGTTACCCGCGCCGTTCCTGGTTCAATAAACAGCAAGGGTCTTGGCATCAGATTTAAGACATTCTCTAGCCATTTTTGCTGATTTAGGAGTACTTCCTCTGCCTGTTTACGCTCCGTAATATCTAAAAATGCACCAACGCTTCCTCTAGTTTTACCCTCTTCGTCAAACAAAGGTGCAACGTACTCCAACAGGTTGACAATTGTTCCATTTTCATGCACAACATCGAGTTCACAACCTAGAACTTCAACACCATGAGTTGCAGAGTATTGCATTGGGAGTTCTTCTGCTGACAGTTCCCTTCCCTCGCGGTAGATTTTAAAGCTTGTCGGTTTTTCGTCTAAAGGAGCGTTGAGGGAGGCATTTGTATCTGACGATATTCCCAACTGCTTGGCAAAAGCAGGGTTAACCTTGATATTTTGGCATTCTGGATCTTCGGCAATGCCAATTCCAATCGGAATTACTTCCAACAGAGTTTGTAACTCAGTAATGCGGCGCTGTAGATCCTTGTTTAGTTGTAAGATTTTTTCTTTAGCTACTTTTTGTTCGCTGATGTTGCGAGTCACAGTTGCTAAGGCAATTGGCTCACCTGTTTTATTGTCTGTAACAGTGAAGATATTGTAATCAACTGGTATTGGTTGACCTGTTTGGAGATGGCAAAAGCAGAATTCTCCTTGCCAGCGCCCTTCTAATAGCACAGTCGGCAGTATATATTTTTGAAAATAGGCTTTATCTTTGGGCATGAAGTAATCTGATACTACCTTTTGCCTGACTTCATCAAGGCTGGAAAGCCCTACCAGCTTTTGACCTGCATCATTTATGTAGAGTAATTGACCCTCAAGGGTGGCGATGCCGATAAAGTCAGAGCTATTTTCTACCAGCGATACTAATTTTTGTTGCTCTGCTTCTGCTTGCTTGCGTTCGCTCAAGTCGAGAATAAACGCTACTGACTCTTCCCGTTTTTCTCCTAGTAGCACGTAACCAACTAAAACCGGGATGCGCCTACCATCCTTGTGAATATATTCTTTTTCGTAAGGCGTACAAGCAGCGTTGGTGCTTCCCTTTGCTTCGGCGACACCTCGCTCATCCAAGTATAAATACTCTGGTGGTGTGATATTGCTCCAACTTAACCTATCTGCTAACAAATCCTCCTGCGTGTAACCAATCATCCTCAGAAATTCGTCGTTTGCCTGTTGGATATTGCCATACACATCGCCAAATAGAATGCCGATAACGTTAGAATCTACGAAACTTCCCAGTTTAGCTTCGTAGGTTCTCAGTGCTTCCTGGGCAAGATCGCGCTGATGGCTGAGGCCTTCAATAACCCTGGCACTTTGCCAAATCAAAATAGTAAAAATCACAATCAGGACGATCGCAAATACCGATACTGCAAAAGCCGGATCGTATTGTCCTGCTCGTTGACCTTCAACAATTACCCACCCCAATATAGAAGGTACTGCGATCGCGGCAATTAATAAACGACGTGCAAGTAAGCCGCCATAACTATCACTTGTAACTACTTTCATTAACCCCTGTTCTGACCGCGCCCACAGAACCCCTACACTTAATAAGCTGAACAACACCGCCGTGTGTAAAGCCATTGATGTTGTATAAGGGGCAAGTCCGTATAGAACTTTCACTTTGTAGGCATAGCCCATGAGCGCCTGAAAGGAAATTAAAGTAGCTATCAGAGCGATAATCTGAGCATACCAATAACTGCGGTGGGTTTTTGGATGAATCAAAATCTGTAAGGCAACGCTAACCAGCATAAAGTTCAGTGCTGTGTTCGCGCCCATTCGCCCTGGATGTGATGTCGCTATGCTAGTTGACAAATCACGAAACAGTAGCTCGTCAATGCCAAAATTCCAGCCAAACAGATATTCAGAAAGTGTAAGCGCAGCTATTGTGGTGACAGCTATTGCACAGACCCTAGAAATTAGAAGGGAGCTATGGGGGTAATTTTCAATTCTTCTTTCCCCCCTGCTCCCCTGATTTGTTGCTTTTAAAAATAGCCACAGTGACACACCACATAGCACAAAACACAGCGCTGTATTTACTTTCATTGTGGCAGGACTACCAGGGAAGCCACGCTTAAGAACTTCAATGCCAAGACACCAACCAACTAGTACCAAGCTGCCAACAAAAACAGCGATCGCACTTGCGAATTTTGCCAAAAGTGAATTTGTAGAGATTTTAGATATATCTTGCAGCCGCAAGCGGTTAACATTTAACATTGATTGTTCTCTAACCGCATGTATCTAGGGTAGTAAACTTAGGTATTTCTTACGGTTTAGCCATTTCTATCCTTTGCATTTTATGTTACCCATTGACTTTGTTTTCATCTATCTCTATGCATATTTTTTCTTGCACAATTTAGAGTAGGAAATAATTGTGGCTCAAAAAACCACCTTTGCGAGTATCTCAAAATTGCAGAGTATGTTGCTTACCATCATCTTGGAAACGTTGCTCCCCAACCCCAACAAGTTCTACAATTACTTCACGCGGTGGAGGTGTCCATTCTCCCATTCTCGCTCCAATTTCCACTACTGTTTGATTAGATTCAGTAAATACGCTGATAGTTGCTAGCGAAAACTTTTTATCTAGATACTCGTTGGTCTGTCCATCATCTTCAAATAGCTGATATTCGTTATTACCAGGCCAAATCCGTAATCGGATCTCATCGAGTGGGGCTTGATCAACGTATTGCCTGACAGGTTGCATAGGAACGATCGCACCACCACGGACATACAGTGGCATTCTTTCAAGCGGTGCATGAGCAAGAATGTGAATCGGACCTTGGTAGCGATCGCCGCTCCACCAATCATACCAAGTGCCAGCAGGTAAATAGACAGATCGATGCTCAACTCCAGGGCGGTAAATTGGTGCAGCCATCAGCGACGCACCTAGTAATACTTGATCGTAGAGGCTATAGGTTTTCAGATCATTGGGGAAGTGGTATAGTAGTGGTCTTAAAATCGGTGCGCCCGTCGTTGCCGCTTCCCAGAAAAGACTATAAATATAGGGAAGTAATTGGTAACGTAGATTAATGTATTCTCGACAGATATTTTCAACGCGATCGCCAAATACCCAAGGTTCATGACGAGCAGTAGACATTGCCGAATGAGCGCGCATCAATGGGTAGAGCATTCCTACCTGCATCCACCGAGCGAATAATTCACCTGTAGCATTACCAGCAAACCCGCCAATATCGCAACCCACAAACCCCACACCCGAAAGTCCCATATTGCAAAGCATCGGCAGAGACATTTCTAAATGCTCCCACAACGATTGGTTATCTCCCATCCACACAGAAGACCAGCGTTGCACACCAGCATAACCCGATCGCGTTAACACAAATGATCGCTGTGAACTTCGATGCCGTTGCAACCCTTCATAGCAAGCTTTAGCCATCATCAACCCATACAAATTATGTACTTCTGTATGAGTCACATCAATTCTTAATTTTGTTAGCGCAGCGTTAGCGAGTCCGCGAGCGTCATTTTGAATTTTTAATTGAAAGTTCTCCTCCTCTCCCCCTGCTGCCCCTGCCCCCTGCCCCTTGCCCCTTGCCTCCTCACCCCCCTGCGGTGCATCTAGGGGAAACCAAATCTTTTCACCATCATCGCCGAAAGGGCGATCGTTTATGGCAGGTTCATTCATATCATTCCAAATTCCTGCCACACCAACATCAGTTAAGCTTTTGTGTAAATCAGCCCACCAGTTAGACACATCAGGACGCAAAAAATCAGGAAAAACAGCTTTATCAGGCCAAACGTAGCCGTGGAACAACTCGCCATCAGCTTTCCGCACAAAATAGTCGTTTTCTAAGCCTTGGTCAAAAACATGATAATTACCTTCTGGTTCATACTTCACACCAGGGTCAATGATTGTTACTGTTTTGAAACCATCCTGTGCTAAATCACTAATGAGTTTTGCTGGGTTGGGGAAGCGTTGAGGACTCCAAGTAAATACCCGATAACCCCGCATATAGTCAATATCCAAGTGAATAACATCACAGGGAATACGACGCTGACGAAATTCTTGCGCCAGTTCCCGCACAACGGTTTCTGATTCGTAACTCCAGCGACATTGATGATAACCTAGTGCCCATTTCGGCGGTAATGACATTCTTCCAGTTAGCTGAGTATAAGTCTCCAGGATTTGGGATGGTTCGGGGCCATAGATAATGTAATAATCCAATTCACCGCCACGAGTTTCCATCTTCCAAATACCTGGTTGTTCAGCACCGATATCAAATTGACTCCAAAAAGAGGTGTTGAAAAAGATGCCATAGCCTAACTCTGGGCGCAAAGCCATAAAAAATGGAATTGCTTGGTACATTTCATCAGTCAGTGCATCATAATCTAAGGCATCCGTTGTCCAGTTAGTTTTTACTTCGCTGAGTTTATCCAGAAAGCCTGTGCGTTCACCAAAACCATAGAAATGTTCATCGGCTGCAATTTCCTTCCATCCTGCAACTGCACCCATCCGCCAACCTATACCCATCTCTGCATCTTGGGCAAAAGGGCGATTAGCTTTGTCGAAACAGGCAATGCGGCACTTTTCTCGCTGTACGCACACACGAATTTGTGCTGTTTCAATTTCTACCGTTGCTTCATTTTCTTGCACCGTAAAAGGTGTTGTTGCCCATTCTGCATCATCCAGCGCCACTGCCCAAGAACGGCGGGGTATAAATTCCCCAGTTGGTGCGAAACGCACACGGAGTAAATTGGCTGCAAGTACACTGATAGTAAGGCGTGAGTCGCCACAGTCAAAATTAATAATATTATTGTCGGAGGTTACAGCTTTTACATTGCTAACAGTTGTCCAAGGTTGGTTTGTAGTGGGTAGTTTTCCGAAATATTGCGGCATATCAGTTATTCAGCAGGTTAAGACTTGTCCGCATTCATGATTACAGAGATACTTAGCCTCAAACTCTTTCTTTCGCTAGAAGTTGGGTGAAAGATTATGTAGATATTTTTTAACAGAGAGTGGTTTTCTTGACATCCTCACCGGGCTAAAGCCACGGTGATTCCAAAGATCACTCTTTGGGATTCCTCTTTCCACGACTCGACTTACATTGAGGAGTTTCCCCACCAATGCAGAGGTCGATGTCTCCAGAGGCGTTAAGCGTTCCCGTGTGCCCCACGGTACGAAGTCCAATCTCAAGTATGTTCCGAGCGGCGTTCCAGTCTCTATCTAGCACAAACCCACATTCAGGACATTTATGAGTTCTTGTACTCAAAGACTTCTTGACGACTTCCCCACAGTTGGAGCAATTGGCACTGGTGTAGTGGGGTGGAACTGCAACAGTTGCGACGCCAAACACTTTGCCAAAATACTCCAACCAATCTCGGAAAGCCGACCACGCAGCGTCAGAAATGGACTTGGAAAGTTTTTTGTTTTTGACCCTTACGGGTTCGCCAGTCGCTTCAAGTCGGGGAACCCGCCCAACGCGCTGGCTCACCATGTTCCGCACCATCAAATCCTCATAAGCAACCAAGTCGCTAGACTGGATAACGCATCTTGCCAACTTCACGGCAAAATCTTTACGCTGCCTACTTACTTTGAGGTGTTTCCTACTCAAGCGATTCCGACGCTTGACTCTATTTTTAGAACCCTTCTTAGAATGGACAAGTTTACGCCCAAGACGCTTGAGGGACTTTTCAGACTTCCTGAGATGTCGGGGATTCTCAACCGTTTGCCCATCCGAATCGGTGTAGAAATGAGTCAAACCAACATCCAACCCAATAGTTTTACCCGTTGGCTCTCGTTTCTCAATCCGCTCAATATCAAGACAAAACTGAGCGTAGTATCCGTCAGCACGACGAACAACCCGAACTCGCTTAATCTGATTCAACTGATAAAAATGCAAGTCGCGGGTTCCCCACAGACTGAAGTTTCCTGCTTTAAAGCCATCGGTAAAGGCGATAGTCCGTCTATCCTCCGACAGCTTGTAGCCCGTGGTTTTGTATTCCACGGAACCATGAGTCTGATGCTTCTTAAAGCGTGGGAAACCCTTCTTCGCTACATTCTTCTTGCAGTTGTCATAGAACCGAGTGATTGCAGACCAAGCCCGTTCAGCAGATGCTTGTCGTGCCATCGAATTGAGGTTGTTAGCAAAAAAGAATTGTTTGGCAAGAACAGCGCAATAAGCACTCAGTTCATACTTTCCAATACCTTTGTTCTCCATCCAGTAGCGAAGGCAAGAATTTCTGATAAAACGAGCAGTCCGAATGGCTTCATCAAGCTTTTCGTACTGCTCATTGCTACCCTTAAGTTTTGCCTCAAATACAATCATGGTTACACTGCTACACCTAGCGTAACTATACCACAATTATGAGCAATCATGAAAAAGCCGTCGTAGAACGACGGGGCTTTAAACCCATTTTTTCGGTAAATGCACAAGCTTGTGTCTTTACCACCCAAAAAAGACAGAATTTTATTAATTCGTACTCTGGTAAAACTATTTCTATTTGGATGACAACGGCAGAAGTCCCAGAGCAACCAGTGCTTACCGAAAATACTCATGCAGATGTGTGCGTTGTCGGTGCAGGGATAGCGGGGATGTTAACTGCTCTCAGATGAGAAGTAAGTTACCACATTTTTATATTAGTGGGATAGGTTCAAGTGAGCGCCGACTCTGGCTAATAATTCATCAACGCTGAAGGGTTTAACGAGGTAATCATCAGCACCAGCGTCTAAGCCTGCAATGCGATCGGTCACTTCATCTTTGACAGTTAATAAGATTATCGGCACTTTCTCAGCAATACTTCGCAGGCGGTGGCAAATTTCCAAACCCGATAAACCAGGCAACATCCAGTCTAAAATTACTAAATCTAAATGTAACTTACGCGCTGCGGTAAGTGCAGTTAATCCATCGTAGGCAATACTGACTTGATAGCCTTCATAATTCAATTCCAATTCGACAAATCGTGCCAGTTTGACTTCATCTTCAACCAGTAAGATGTGCGTCATGATAATGTTAATAATTTCAGCAGGATACGGTAAGTAAAAATACTGTCTGGAAACACTTTAGCGAGGTGTCAGCTACTCAAATAGCCAAACATCTAAATTGGGTGTACGTTAGCTTAGTATAAACCTAAGTAAGTAACAACCGTAAATCTACAATTACCGATTGCTGCTTGATCAAATAACGAAACGATCCAACTGGCTATTAACAATAGGCTGTGACATCTTCACCGCATTCATCGGCAAGATAACAGAGCGCTTTAAAACGCAAACCAACCACTTCCTCGTATAGGGGATTTAATTTACACATTGGAGGAATGTGAAACAGCTTCCGGCTAAAAAGCGTGATGTCTCGCTCAAAGGGACACTGAGCAGGAATAGCTTTGCACAAGAAATGAGCCAATTTGGAGTTATGAATTTCTATCGCTTCCAACCACTGGCGGGCTGGATGGAGTAAATCATTGTGTAACCGGGTTTGAATAAAACTTGTCATAATTTTTCACCTTAATAATTTCAAACTAGATCAGTTGGTTGTATTTGAACCTCTATAAATACATACGGTTAAGTTCTATAGTTTTATGCACTGATTGCTCGTTTTTTGGTTTTCTACAGAGATACAATGAGTCTCTAGGCACACTGTTAGCTACAGATTCAATTGCCAAAATTCCGGATGATTTGCCAGGGTGAGAGCATACTAGATATTGTCGGACTGCAAAACTATAGTTAACCAACTTATTTGGAGGCGCAGCTACTTACCCAAAAAAAGTATCGAGCTTCAGGGAAGCTGCGAAAACTAATGACAAATGACTTTTTTAGTAACAAAAAGTTCCTTTTTGACCGATGGGCACCAAGTTATGACTGGCTCTTTCCTTCAGTGTTTTATCGAGCCGTTCACAAACGCTTGCTGGAGTACATCGATTTACCAGAGTCAGCAAATGTACTTGATATCGGCTGTGGTACTGGACGCTTACTTGAGCGCCTTGCGACTCAGTTTCCCGACCTGCAAGCGATAGGATTGGATTTATCTGCTAATATGTTGCGGGTAGCCAGACAGAGTAACCGCCACCGTCCACGCTTAATTTATGTTGAGGGCAAAGCTGAGTCTCTTCCCTTTGCTGATGCTCAATTTGATGGTGTTTTCAGCACTATCAGCTTTTTACACTATTTAGAACCTAACCAGGTGCTTAGTGAGATAGCACGGGTACTTTCCCCCGGTGGACGCTTTTACTTGGTTGATTTTACCTCCATAAAAGAGACAGAACCTCAATTATTGCCAGTCTCTCCCCTTGGAATTAGACTCTACAGCTCTAATCAACGTCAACTTCTTGGCTCCTCGGCTGGGTTATTGTGTTTGAATCACCACTATTTACTAGGGCCTGTGTTGCTAACAGTTTTTGCTAAACCTCAGATTTGAAAATGGGGAGTGGGGAGTGGGGAATGGGGAATGGGCGAAAGTAAAGGGTTGGAAACAGCTTGTATTAAGCCTTTTTCTGGGATCTTTATTACGAATTACGTTAGCGAGTACGCGTTCCGCGTACTCTGTAAGAGTTGCAAGCTACGCTTTTAGCGTTTGTCTGCGACACGCTGCGCGAACGTAAAGAGCGTTATTACGAGTTACGAATTACCTCGATGTTCCATAAACACCACAGGAACTCTGAATAGCCTTTTAGCTAATTGCGAAAATCTAAATTTCCCCTTGAGCGAAGACTTGCCTCTTGTGCTGGGGAATTCTGGCAAGTCTTCAAAAGATATTGGCACAAAACCAAAGCGACTGTAAAACTGCGCCAATCGTTCACCTAAACATTCAAGATAAAGTGGTTGCGTTGCTGTATTAATTAAATGCTGCGTTAGCAAAGTACCCAAACCGCGACCTCTCCAAGGTGATGCAACAACCAAACTACCAAGTTCTTGTGCCCCTGAGAAATTACGTAGCTGTCCACAAGCTACCAGATTGCGTAGGCTTTGCCCGCTGTAGGCATCGCATTCAACTACCCAAAATTGCTGCCAATTTAATTGGGTTGGGTCGAGTTTCGCTGAAAACACCAGCAATCGAATCGACCACTGATCCCCAGAAGTTGCCTTGCGAAGCATACACCCAGATGGTAACGACAGATTGCTCTGATTCATTAATTACACAATGATTAGTTTGTATCACACATCACATCATATTATTATTCACTTAGCACAGGCAGGCGGAAATAAACCTCCCTTAACCATAGGAAGCCTTGTCAGGTTAAAAAACTCTACATTCCTGGATTTTTATCAGTATACATGAGTAGTACTAAACAATACTTCCGATAGAGGCAGAAATCAGCCATAACTATATCTGGATAGATGCACTCACACTGTTAATCTTCTTAAGATAATACCAACAATAAAATTATTAGGAATGTAATAATGTCTGAACCACAAAAATCTGGTAGCCAAGAAAATACACCCGCTTCTGGTAATTACGAAACCCCTCTTGACGAAAGTCAGCGCAAAACTGGTGATGATGAAAAGAGCGATGCTAAACCCACTGCTACACCAGAAGCACCAGAAAATGATTCTGTAGCAGGTAGCCCCAATCAGGGAACTGAGTCACGTTAATTGGTTTGAAGTTTATACCACGTTTCAATGATCTACTTGGGTTTTTCTAGTAAACCCGATTTACAAAACTTTGAGTGGATAGTTGTGGTTTATATCACGATTATCCACTCATTTTTGTTGTGTGAGAATTGTTTTTAGGGAGGATAGAGGCTGGTGTGATAAGTGCGTAGGCGCAGCCCACCATAGACTATCGCTTTAGTACAATATCTGAAGTTTATCAGTACAGCATTAAGGAGAAATCATCTATCCTTAGAAATCTGCTAAACTTCACGATTCTTAATCATGTCAGCTTACTCCTGTGGCTGACAGAAGTCACACAATCCAATAGGCTGATCTTAAAGTGGTAATTTTTCATAAAGCTCATCTGCACTAAAAAGCAGGCTTCGTTGTCCAGCACTTTTGGATTGCTGCCTATCCTCTATCATCACTTAGTCATTAATAGCGACCTATACAGAAAATGACCCTGAAAATCGTCCAGAACTTTGATAGCAGTTTCACTCTTGAAACACAAGCTCAAGAAACTTTATTCAATTTATTGACAAGCGTTGCTTTCTTAAACCAAATTTGTCAACAGTTACAGTGTGAGCAAGTTAAATTTACAGAATTACTTTTTCAACCAGTTCCTTACAGCTTAACTACAACTAAAGGAATGCCAGCAGAATTTGAAAAGTATCATGATTCTGATGAATATGCCATTATCAACGTTCCACCAAATTTTATGTTTAGTGCTAAGATTTTTAAACCCAGTCGCCTTTGTGCAATTTACCAAAAAGTGAATAACGTGTAATTTTAAAGATAGTTTTTCCCTAATTAGCAATTCTTAATTTTGCAGGCAAATAGTAAGTTTAATATTTGATGTATGGCTCTTGAAACGAATCTTTCTTCTTTGGCAGCCTTGGAATACATTCCTTACATTGACGATCGCGGCCAATTACCCGAACACTTTCAAGGTAAAATCGGGGTATATGCTATCTTTGACCAAGGAAAAGTGCTGCAATTTGTAGGATATTCTCGTGATGTTTATCTCAGCCTCAAACAGCATTTAGTCCGTCAGCCACAGCAATGCTATTGGGTCAAAGTTCAAACTATTGAACGCCCTAGTCGCACAATTTTAGAAAATACTGAAAATGCTTGGATTGCTGAAAATGGCAGTGTCCCTTGGGGAAATGGGGATCAAAAGAAAAAATGGACTCATCCCATTGATGTCAAATTCGTAATGACACCTGAAGAACAAGCAAAATATCAACATCCAGGTAATGATGAATTAGCACAAATAAAAATTATTAAAAATGTGGCGCGGAGAGTAGAAGCAGAAATTTCAACCCATTTATTACAAGTGCGTGGTTTGCAAATGCAAATTCGCTTCAATCCGAAATTGAAAGAAGAAGGTTTACTAGATTTGAAATGAAGATAGTTTTGGGGAAAACAATAGACATGAATATCGCTTGTAATTTCCCATGACAATACAGCTGCTGAACGATCGCTATCAAGTTATCCGCACACTGGGCGCTGGTGGGTTTGGTGAAACCTATCTAGCAGAAGATACCTATATGCCCTCAAAGCGCCGTTGTGTGGTTAAACAGCTCAAACCGCCTGATAGAAACTCCTAAATTTATACCAACCACCCCATTTCCAACTCAATCTACATCTTCGCTAAATACAAAATCACCAGATGCTACCACGGCTGCCAGTGCTTATTTCTGACTTTCCCAAAGACTTGTAACTGATACAGATTTGGATGGGAAAGACGGTTTTGAACTAGATACTATGCAAAATTCGATTTTTGCCAGTCATGGCCGCCGTTTTGATACTCCTGAATTACAAGATTACTTTAATAAGCAACCTTGGTATCGTCCTATATATTGACCAAAAGCATTTCCACCTAAATTGCTGTCAAAATTAGAGCAACAGAATGTAGAGTATATTAGCAAATATCAAGATCGTTACGGCTTGAGATATTTTAAGAAATAAGATTTCTGTTATTATACCATTTTTTTGTAATTAAACCATTTCACAAAATATCTGATATATATATAACGGTTATCCTTTGGATAAACTACTTTTTTAAACCTCACTTCCAACCCCTCTCATTGCTAAGGAGAGGGGAGTATTTGCACGCCTCAAATACGGGGTGAGCTTCAGACTGTATCGTGCCCAAGTGAGAAGCGCTATATTGGTAGGGGCATAGTGCTGTACCCCCTTACACGCGATGCATTTATTGCAAAATACTCTCGTAAACGGTATAAGTTATAAGTATATTAACTTGGACTTATCAAACGATTTATTGCTACTTATTAGATAATATCTAGGCTAGCTAGTGTAACATACCAGACAGATTACTAGATATTAAATAGTCTAAAATCGCTAGATATTAGAGGCTAATCCTAGCGAAGTCTATATGAAGTAAGAGCTAAAGTGTTATTTTATTAACCAAAGTCCATCTATAGATACTAGGCAGTTTTAGAACCAGGCATTTATATTTAATATATAACATTGCTATCTCGGATATTAGCAATCCATAAGTTAAAGAAATGCCATTTTTATATTTTCTTTGTTATTTTGTATTTAACGGGACAGTTCTTCCCGATTTGGTGGGGTTAAATAACAATTAGTTAAACAATTTCCCCCCAAAGATGCATGTAAATTATTTGCCTTGTGCTTCTTCTTCCTAATTTCCAAGCATAATGCAAATTGCTTAACAGATTACATGTTAATATTCGCAATCGGCAAATAGTTCATCAACACAAGGAAAACCTTGCCTACTACTATGCTTAAAACAATTAATCAGCGTATTTTTCTGCCTGCTTTTGTTAGCCCTTTAGGAGAAAAGAATCAAAAAGGTAGTAAAAAGCAATTTGCTAAACCTAAATTAGATTTACTGCAACCATTACGTCAATGGGTGGATAAAATTGACATTCAGAATCGGAAATCAGCTAAATTTATTGCTAAACTAATTCCTGCCCAGTGTCCATTCGAGCGCGATATCATGCTTTTTGGTCGCAAAATAGGGCATATTCCGCCAATGTGCAAACTTAATCCGCTTTATAACGAACTTGTCTACTTGCGTTTTCGTGCTTTGTGTTATCTAGTAGATCAGTGTGGAGAAGACATTCAATCCTACTGCTAAACATAACTAGAGAAAACACAATATGGAAATTAAAATTGAGCATCAACCCAGGCAACAACGCCTCAATGAATTGGGTGTTTTTAAATGGGATATTTGGAAAAAGGAAGTCTCAAAATTTCCTTGGACTTATGATTCTCAAGAAACTTGCTACTTTTTGGAAGGTGATGTTCTTGTTACTCCTGATGGTGGACTGCCAGTGCAAATGGGTAAAGGCGATTTGGTGGCTTTTCCTGCTGGCATGTCCTGCACCTGGGAAATTACAAGCAACGTGAAAAAATATTATTACTTTGATTAGTCAACAGAAAACATTGATCCCCGTTGTTTAGTTGATGATCCACAATAGCAACATCTCATAACTAAATTTGGATTTCTACTATAAGGGGGTTCGCAGCGATTGTCGTAGGATAAAGTGGCAGAATCGGTAAATTGCTTATATCCATATCTGTCGAAACTTGTTGCGACTCCATCCCCTAAACAATATTCATAGAAATAAATAGTCTCATTTCCTCCAAATTTGGCAGAAAGTTCTTACCAGATTGGTGGCTGATAACTAAAAATATAGTTGTAAAATTTTGCTGCCTCAGCTTGGTTGTAATTATAACTTCCTTGGTATTGAGAAAAATCACCGTTGAAATTTAGCTTGATATATTTTACCTGATTGTTCACAAAGACGATCGAGAAATTGCTTTTAGGAAACTGACGAAATAGCCGTCGAAAGCTTATTGGAGTATATCTATAGCTAATGGTATCGCCATTGATTTAGTTTGGTAATATAACGGACAAAATAACGCTCGATTCTTTGAGACGTTTGATTGAAAACATAGCGTCCGGCCATAGCAGAAGCACTATAAATACTGGTGATGAGCAAAAATATTCCAGCTAATCCGATAAAAGTTTAGCAGAGATGATGGAATTTCATAGATATGTTTATGACAAGCCTCTTCTCTACGAGAGGCTACGCCACCACAAAAAATCTAGAGAGTTCATAATCATGTTAGTGGGAGTTTAGCAGAGAAAGGTTTCGTCCCACTGCAATTTTATTGAGGAAAATCATTAAAAATGTTACTACATTTAAGTACTTGGCAAGAAGTCGAAGCTTATTTACAGCAGTCAAAAGGGATTATTTTCCCTATTGGTTCTACAGAACAACATGGGCCAACGGGGTTAATTGGCACTGACGCCATTTGTGCAGAAGCGATCGCAGCTGGTGTAGGAGATGCAACTGGCGCGATCGTTGGCCCTACAATCAATGTAGGGATGGCGCTGCATCATACTGCCTTTCCTGGCTCAATCAGTCTACGTCCTAGCACTTTAATTCAAGTAGTGCGAGATTATGTAACTTGTTTAGCCAAAGCTGGTTTTAGCAAGTTCTACTTTATTAACGGACATGGCGGTAATATCGCCACCCTCAAAGCTGCTTTTTCCGAAACTTACGCGCATTTAGAAGATTTACAGATTCCTAATGCTCAACAGGTGCAATGTCAAGTGGCAAACTGGTTTATGTGCGGTTCTGTATATAAACTAGCTAAAGAATTATATGGGGATCAAGAAGGTTCTCATGCAACGCCAAGTGAAGTAGCCCTCACGCAGTATGTTTATCCAGAGGCGATTAAGCAAGCATATCTTTCACCAGAAGTTGCAAGCGGACATCGGATTTATAGCGCTGCTGACTTTCGAGTGCGTTATCCAGATGGACGTATGGGATCAAATCCGGCTTTAGCAACGCCTGAACATGGTAAGCAATTTTATGACTTGGCGGTGAAAGAACTTAGCAGTGGGTATTTGGAATTTGTGAACGCTGAATAAAAGTCATAGAAAGAGATTGTGGAGATGCGAGTAAAATCGTGTCTCTGCACAAAATATCTTGAGAACAGTTATACTCAATGCTCCTTTTGCTGAAACTGGCTCAATAACCAAGCTGCAACTTCAGATTGATTTATTTCACGGCTACGGCATAAAGCTTCTTCTAAAATAGACATCGCCAATCCAGGCAATACCTGTGATTCTTGAATACGTTTACTGCCTTGATCTGCGATCGCATAGGCGATAATTTGGGTATTTTGTACATCTACTACCCAATATTCGGCAATACCTAACTCTTCATAGAGCGTAGACGCGAAGCGGCTTGTCGCCAGACATCGCTTCGTACCTAAATCATCCAATAGAGATGTTTTTGCAATCTCAATCACTAAATCTGGTGCAGGATACCTATCAAGGTTGACAATCCCTGTACCTGCTGGGATAGTTTGGGCGCGTTCTCTGAGGTAATACGCCACATCGGGCTGACAATCCTGAACACCAGTTTTACGAAAGGTAGTGGTATCTAAACCTGTGGCTGGAATGCCTTTAAGTGCTGCAAATAAAGTCACTGCAAAAATAATTACAACATGATCTTTACCATGATCAAAACTAACTGGTGGCATCTCCAGCCTCATATATCCTTTGTAGTAGTAACTCTTTCCCTTCTCGTTGAGCAAGTTAGCGATCGCTTGCTCATACTCCTGCCAAGAAGCACAAATCCATGTATCTGTCGGTAACTGGGTTTGTAAATCACTCATTGTCTAACCCTCCCGCCAAAAGGAAAACTTTTGTTTCTCGGCAAAGTCAAAATTCGCTTGGGTTTCTTAACTTCCACAATAGTATATGACGTGAATATATGCTGTATTGGGATAATTCTATTGAATTGGCTCTATACATTCTCAGCTTTTACTGATTAGAACACCAAAATTGAGCCTCTGAACTCGGAAGTTGCACCTTTTTGCTCGAACGTTGAGCCTCTGAACTCGGAAGTTGCACCTTTTTGCTCGAACGTTGAGCTTCTGAACTCGGAAGTTACACCTTTTTACTCGAACGTTGAGCTTCTGAACTCGGAAGTCCGACCTTTTTGCTCAAACGTTGAGCTTCTGAACTCGGAAGTTGCACCTTTTTGCTCAAACGTTGAGCCTTTGAACTCAGAAGTTGCACCTTTTTGCTTGAACGTTGAGCCTCAGAACTCGGAATGTTGAGTTCTGAGGTTGAGACTTGAGACTTTGATGTTAGATGATGGTGACTGAAAAGACAATCACCTAATTTTTGACTTAAGTTTATTCTCCCTTCACCCCAGCCTCAATTGCTTTCACAAATGGAGCGACCCACCACTGATCTGAAGCTTTCTGAAGTGCTTCAAATATAAATGCTTTTCCTCCCAATTCCAAGCGCTTCCTCAAAGTTGGATTCTGCTTCACCTGCTCTACTGCTTCTGCAATAATGATTTGTTTCTCTGCTTCAGTTTGAGTGGGATAATTCTGAGTTATACGATTTACGATTTGCTGAATCTCTTCAAAAGCCTCTGTGAGATTTTGCTTTTGAGCATAGTTATGCTGTGTTCCAATCTGATCTCCATTGACTGTGCTATTGAGATTGACTGCACCCACAGATCCACTAAAGTTTAGATTTGGGTTGTTTGATCCTTGCATAATAAAGACTCCTGCTTGAATTTGTGTACTTTGATTTTTTAGTTTATTGGTCACAATCTGAAGAATCTGCTCTGGTTTAAGTGGTTGCCAAGTTTTGCGCCGCGTAACGTTCTGGGCGTTTAGCAAAGTTCTTTTAAGCCAGGTCAATTTAGGAAATTGTTCGGAAATGCGCTCAATCTCAATACACGCCTGAGATGTCCCAGTTTCTCTAAGTTGTGTTAAAACACTGTCTCTTAAGTTAGCAACGCTCTCTCTAGCGCCCATATTGTGAGCAAGAACATCATTACTGTAATCAGGATCTTCAGCATGAGGATACTGACAAACTAGCCAGATGTATAAATCCGCTAGCTGTTTTTCAGTCAGCTTCAAATGCAAACCATGCGAGTAGCGGTAAGCGACTGCTTCAAATACTTCTCGCCCAAAGTCTGTATCTTGCTGAATAGCCGACCAAATAACCGCCCAGCTAATAGGTTCTGCACATTCGACTAATACTTTACCTGCAACTACAGCTTTCTGGTGTGCTTCATCTTCTAAAGGTAAAGGAATAGAAACAAGGGATTGAGCAAACTCTCTAGCTCCAATCGATTCACGCTTTAAAAGTTCTTCAAGTAACTGTCCTATACATTTAGGCTTAATTGCTGCATCCTTAACCTTTTCGATAAGAACAGCTTTAAAACGCTCATCCCAGCATTTCTTAAATTTATTAAGAATAAAGATATAGCCATGTTCCTCATTTTCATTATTAATAATGGACAGCAGCGTATTCAGGGTTTCAGAGGGAGCATTTATGTATGCACGCTTGACTAATTCCGTATAGTAATGTTCTCGTTTGGTGGTGCTGTTATGAGGAAAGGCGACAATAACAGATGCCCACCGTTGCCATATCTCAGATGATATAGTATCTAAAAATTCTGGAGTTTCTTGTAAAAGCAATTGTAAAGCTTTACAGCCAGCTAATGCTGGACAATCATACGTATTTGTCTTTATCCATTCATAAGCTACTTGATTATATTCTTGAATATACTTTTTAGCGCCGTTTATAATTCTTTCACGAGTTTTTCTATCAGCTTCTTGCCATCCGGGAAGTTTTGTTAAATCTGATTCAAGCTCTTGTTTATAAAATTGACTATCTGGCTTAAGCAGCATCTCCATATTTACTTGCCACCAAGCTAATAAATTTCCTGACTCTAGCTGCTCTAAAAATAGAAGTACTCGTTCTTTAGGTGGTGGGTCTAAAATAGGTTTTTGTCTGCGATTCTGCTGTTCTTGCTTCCTTTGATAGTTAGACCTCAAATTCTCAGCCTGCGTTGACTCCAGATCAATTGTTGAAAAATAGAATGCAAATTCTTCACGCAAGATATTATTAGTCGGAGTAGCTTCAAGGACAGCATCTATCTGTTTTAAATCATCACGGTTAAATTTCCACTGAATTAGCGCTGCCCAAATTCGCTCTTGCTGAGAATCAATATTTTGAAGTTTTCCGAGCATCCAAAAAACATCTTCTGTCGAAAGGATATTTTGTGTTAATGAATCTAATAAAAAATATATATTTTCTCCTGATTGGGAAACTGTTATAACTGCCTGCTCAACAAGCTTGCGCCGTCTTTCAAGATTATTAACAAGTAATAATTCAAATTGTGCTTGAATCTCATCGTCAAAAGTTATGATTTTCTGGTCTTCTCTCCACTGTATTAAAGCGACTTTAGTAAAATTTTCTGCTATGTCAGGTAAATCGAGATGTTCCCAAGCTTTTAACATTATCGCATCTGCAAGTATTTCAAATGAATGTCCAAAGCACCTAACACCTTGCTTTTCGACCCACTTAAGAGCAACTAACAAATCACATGGCTGTAGTTTTGGTACGAGTTCAAAGTCAAGAAATACTCGATACGATCCTGTAAAGTTTCTCCTCTTAGGTGGAGTTAAGACATTAAACAATTCTTCTACTGGTAGATGACTTGACCAAATGGCTCTGAAAATATACCCTTTAAGTTGGTCATCCTCGTCTTCTGGCATTTGACTAAAAATCAGAGACTTCAGCCGTAATCTTGCACTCGCATTACCAACTGTGCAGATTGCTTTTGCTGCACTAGCTCGGAGGTAAATTGATTGAGATGAATCAAGTGCTAGGTTTACCAACTCCTCCTGAAGTTCATCTACTTTACAAGCCTCAGCAATGTCTATCGCTGCATTTCGTGCATCGATTGGCTTGCTTAAATCCTGAATATATGGAAGCAATTGTACAGCTAACCCGGAATGTTTAAACTTCTCGTATGTGGGATAATTATCTCTATGTGAATCAAATAGCTTTCCCTGCTCATACTGTTTTAATAAGTTATCAACTATTGCTGCTCGAAGATTTGCATCTGTAGGTATGTCGCTTCGCAACAGTACATCAGGATCAGTCTTCATGATTTCCTGAAGTACGTCAGTCCTCATACTAGCTAGCCATGCTACTATTTCATGAAGTTGTGGAATTAATTTATGTTCAGGATCTTCAGGTGAAACAATTAATTTCATCACCTGATTTAAAGGGGTTTCGTGCTGAACTAAGTACCATGCTGCTAGAAATTCAGCATAGGTCTGATGAGCAAAACCAATTCGATGCATCCCACGCGAAGAAAATAACTCCGTAACAGATAAAATCTCTTTTTTCATACAGTTTTCGTCAAAAGAAAACTCTTGCTGATCAATGTTTTCTTTACCTATCAAATCCCGAATAGCAATATCGGTTTTAGGCATATCCCCATATTCTGGATTGACCCAGATAGCAGACTTTTTAGAAAATAGAAGTAATGCAGCAATTCGACTTGCTATAATTAATCGTTTTTTGGCACTTAAACTGCCAATATTTTCTGAATCACGGCGATCTGGGTTAACCTCTTCACACATTTGTAAACAACCTTCTTCGTACAATTCTTTCTGAGAAGAAGGAAACCGTCCGTTTTGATAAATACCCAGAAGAAATTTTAATGTTATTGGCTTGATAGCAAGAGGAATAGCATTTTTGTTGAAAACTTCCTGTAAAAAACTGTTAGAGTTTATGCCACGCTTATTTGCCTCTTCAATTACATTTTCTCGAAGTAGAGGAGCTAGCTGATATACCCCAAAATTCGCTTCTCCCCACTTGTCTTTTAGCTTTTTTTCTAGGCTATCCTTCCAATCAGCCGTTCTGCAAGTGATCCGAAAATACAAGCGATCGCAAGGTAACTTTTCTATTTCACGCTTGAGAATGATGACAAGTTTATTGATGGAAAGTAATCCTTCATCTAGACTATCCAAAAAAAGATATAGTTTATGTTTTCCTCTGCACCAAGCTTGAAACGTTTCGTCGCGGAAAATTGCATCACACAGATCCTTATCTGAGTCATAATTAATAAGTTTGAACCACAAACATACATCTTCTGAACCACTAAGTTTCTGACTTATTTGAGAATATGCTTGTTCGGCTGCTGTAGTCTTACCCATACCAGCTTCACCTAGCAGCACCAAACAGGGTTTTTCAGATATGGTATCAAAAGCAACTAAGTCAGGATTATATATATGTCCCCACTTTTCTTCTGGATTGCATAAATAACCTCCGCAAGCAAAGTTGAGGTTAATTGATGGAGGATACCAGAATCGCTTCCATTTGTAATCTTGACTTGGCATTTTTACTGACAAGAGGCTGAGAATATTTTTACTATGTTAACCTCACCCAACCTTTAGTGATGCCCCATCATAAACGAGCTTTTAGGATAAGATGCTTTTGCGATCGCTCTCAAAATCTCAACTTTCAACCTCTGAACTCGGAAGTTGCACCTTTTTACTCGAACTTTCAACCTCTGAACTCGAAAGTTGCACCTTTTTACTCGAACGTTGAGCCTTTGAACTCGGAAGTTGCACCTTTTTACTCGAACGTTGAGCCTTTGAACTCGAAAGTTGCACCTTTTTACTCGAACATTGAGCCTCTGAACTCGGAAGTTGCACCTTTTTGCTCGAACGTTGAGCCTCTGAACTCAAAAAATGAAGCTCAGAACTCGAAATGTCGTGCTTTTAACTCCAACATTTAAATTCTGAGCCTCAACGTTGCATCTTTTAAGTGCAAGTACTGAGCTATTTTCTACAACGCTGCTTTTTGAGACTTGGATTTTCCAGGTTTACGAGCAAATCGTTGTCCCATTTCCACAACCACTGCATCTAAACCCGCGCCTTGTCCACTGGCTTTGGCGTAGTTGTATACTTGCAACGCGGCTGCATAAGCTTCACTACCGACTGCAAGAGATGTATCATCTACCAACTCTTGTAACTGAGTCAACGACAACAACACCGGATACAACGCTTCAAATAATTGCACGTCCTTCCGCATCTCTTCTAAGTCGAACGATCGCGGTAAAAACTCTGGATTCTGCGTTGCCACCTCTAATGCTTTGCTTACAAACGCCCGACTCTTATCTCCCATCTTGGGTAAAGTCTTGCGATCGTCGGAACTCAAATCAACCAAAAATGGTAGCTTTTCTTTAATGGTGGTAATGGCTTGCAACACAGCATCTCTGTCTGTTTGTGCCAATGTTGCACTAATTGGGGTCGTAGACATAGAAATCACTCTCCAGTAAGTTTCTTTAATCTAGAGTTCCCATATATACGACTCAAATTTCAATGTGTACAAAGTCAATCGTACACACTGTATTGCCTGATAAACAAGGTAGAAAATTCAAAGCCTTCCTCTTTTAGAAGAGAGTAGAACTTACGCAAACTCTACGATTCTTCTCTACGAGACGCTACGCGTTGGCGGAAGTCTCTCGTAGAGAAGGCGGTTCGATAAATTAAGCTTTTTAGCACTTTTTGCGTAAGCCCTAGAGAGATCAGAAAATTAACATGAGCTTCCAAGGAACGGCATTTGTTATGCCTCACGTTACTTTAACAGTGTTGTTGTTTTTTGAACAGTGACAACAGCAAACACACGAGTCCCATTACTACCAATGGCACTGAAGAAGCAGGTTCTGAGACAGGCTGAGGGTTTTGCACAGGCTGATAATTGATGAAATTTTCTTGAATTGGGCTGAGTGATGCCAAAAGTTGCTCAATATCGATAGATATATCAGTATCATTGCCAACACTTTTAGAAGAGATGAGGCGGTTAAAGGTTTGGCTACTCGATTCATCAAAATCTTTTGTGAACCCAAGAAAATTTTGACCTATTTTACCTATAAGAGAGTCAATAAGATTGTTAACATCAGTCTTGATCCCTAGTGGGGATAACTGTAAACTGCTGAGATTATTAACGTTTCCAATCGTTGTATTGTCAGTTTCTGCTAACCAATTGCCATTACCAATAATTTCATTTCCACTGGTAAAAACCCAGTTACCATTACCAATAATTGTGTTATCAGTTCCAAAGTCCCAATTGCCGTTTCCAATGGTTGCGTTGTTACTGCCGAAGTGCCAATTACCATTACCTAATGTTGCATTATTACTTCCATCGTCCCAATACCAGTTGCCGTTACCAAGGGTTGTGTTACCTTTTCCAAATAGCCAGTTGCCATTACCGATGGTTGTGTTGTCATTATTAAAGTTCCAGTTCCCATTGCCAATGGTTGCGCTGTTACTGCCATAATCCGAGTTACTATTACCAATAGTTGCGTTATTACTACCAAAGTTCCTGTTACCATTACCAACCGGCGCGTTGCTCTCATTAAAACGTTGGTTACCAGGATTAGATGTATTCCCACCGTTACTAAAGGGTAAATTATTACCAAGGACTTCTTTCAACGGATCGAAAGGCGATTGTTGAAGCAGACTTCCAGCACCTGCGATCGGATTACCACCACCTGCAAACGGATTAGTAGCGCCACCTGCTATCGGATTACCACTGCCTGCAAATGGGTTAGTAGCGCCACCTGCAATCGGATTACCACCTCCTGCAAACGGGTTAGCACCGCCTGCAAACGGATTACCACCATTAGCACCGCCTGCAAACGGGTTACTACCTCCTGCAACCGGGTTAGCACCGCCTGCAACCGGGTTACTACCTCCTGCAACCGGGTTACTACCTCCTGCAAACGGATTAGCACCGCCTGCAAACGGGTTAGCACCTCCTGCAAACGGGTTACTACCGCCTGCAAACGGGTTAGCACCTCCTGCAACCGGGTTACTACCGCCTGCAAACGGGTTAGCACCTCCTGCAACCGGGTTACTACCTCCTGCAAACGGATTAGCACCGCCTGCAAACGGGTTACTACCTCCCGCCAATGTGTTGTCAATATCCTTGAAAAAGTTATCACCCAAAACTAACTTTAATCGGTCAAAGATTAATTTCTGAAGCCCACTGCCACCATCGCCTGCAAACGGGTTAATACCGCCACCTGGAATGGGATTGTTACCGTTACCTAATAATAGATTAGTATCACCCGGCAACAGACTGCCTTCAGCAGAAAAACTGCTATTGCCAGCAAAGGGACTAACGCTGTTAGGGCCACTTACACTTAAAGGATTAACTCCACCATTAAGGGGATTGACAACAGACTCTTCCATTGGCACAAATTTTCCTATTTTTAGTTAAAAAGGTTATGGGATCTTCAGCACTTCTTATACCAATTGTGAATTTGCTAAACCCAAAATCTCTTTAATAATAAAGGCTTTAATCATCTTACTGTCAAATTAGCAGAAAATGTTTCTCAAATCCTTACCTGTAAAGAGTTCTAGGACGTAAAATAGCAAACTAGTACAATAAGGCAGAAGGTACATCACCGATAATACACGCTTTTGAGCTTTATCGAATGGTATGTTTATTTGTGCCAAGCTGTACTAGCATACTATGTACTGAAGAACTAATTATTGTTCTCCTCTACTTATCTGCTGATTTTCGCAAGAATTCTATTAAGCAAACGGAATTTATCGACCACCAATGGATGATATTCCTCCACCAAATGATTGAATTCCTCCAGGAAATGATGGCATTCCTTCACCATCACCACCCATTGATGGCATTCCTCCACCACCAGCTGATTGATTTTGACCACTACCACCGAAGCCGCCAGCACCGCCACCGAAGCCGCCACCGAAGCCGCCACCAATGGGGCTACCAGCACCACCAGCACCAAATGATGGGCTTTGTCCACCACCCTGTTCCTTATGAACTATCTTGTCAATAGTAGCCCTCAAAGTGAACCCGTCCGGTATTTCAGTTGTGCTAATACCATAGGTCTGGCTAGCAGCACCAGTCAAAGGGTCTCTGCCACGACCAGCTTGGTTGCCACCGCCTGCGGGTGAGCTACCACTACCACCTGCAAATGGGTTGCCGCCTGCATTGCCGCCTGCGGGTGAGCTACCACTACCACCTGCAAATGGGTTGCCGCCTGCATTGCCGCCTGCGGGTGAGCTACCACTACCACCTGCAAATGGGTTGCCGCCTGCGTTACCGCCTGCGGGTGAGCTACCACTACCACCTGCGGATGGGTTACCACCGGCTGCGGATGGGTTTACACCGCCTGCAAAGATATTCCAGAAGTTGTCACCAGCGAAAGGATTACCACCATAGGGTAAACGACTGCCACCGGCACCACCAGCACCACCACCGGCACCACCAGCACCACCAGCACCGCCACCAGCACCACCAAATGGGCTACCGCCACCTTCTCCACTACCAACGCCACTGAATATCTTGGGGAGGTCTTTCTCAGGGACAACTTCAACCAAGCGACCGAAGGGTGAATCTTTAAGCGAATTGCTACCAATACTACTTGAATTTTCTGCCATTAGGATTAATCCTCTATATGTTTTGATAAAATTCTTGCTAGGATCGCAACATAAAAAAACAAAAACAAAGTCCCTCATGTGACTTTTTTATTGCCTTTTTATTAGTAAAACTAGTTAGTAGCTATTACATTTTTTGGTTATCTTTATTAAGTGTAGATAATCAATTTTTAATGAATGCTACTTACACTTAACAATTTATATGATTTAGTTGTAAAGGACAATGAAAAATGTTTTGATATATTTATCAAACTTGTAGATACTTATAGGCAATAAGTTAAAAAAGTTAACTCAGATGTTTGTATAATAAAATTAAATTTGCTTTAAATACTATATTGCAATGAAGAATCTTTTGATAAATTTGCCAATTTTTTAGATATTTAATTAATCTGCGTTTATCCGGGGTTATATCACTTTTATCCGACGTTATACCACGAGACTGATAATAATAAATAGCACGGTTACTGGCACCCTGCAATACTTCCATTATATTAAGTAAGCCGACGATAAAAATCAACCTATGCAACAAAGTATAAGGTCAGGAAAGAGACTATAAGTGAATCGTTCCAAGGTTTTTATAAAGATTAACATACCTTAGTTTTATCGTGCCGACTTACTTAGCACCACTACGGAGTACGGTGAAAAAAGCTTCAGGTGCAGGAATTACTTCAGATAAATCAGCAAATTTAATCCTGGAATTGTGCGAGAAAGTGTCCACAAAACTAGCGTGATGTAAATTACACCCAAACTCCATTGATACCAAGCAAGTGCAGAGATGATCCCAGGTAGGTGTTCGTCTCGCAGGCGAATGTCGTTAAATCCTAATTTAACTAGGTTGTTGAGACTAAAATCATAGTAGTTGAGCCAGTTCCAACGGCGATCGCACAACAGAGGCATATATCGTTCCCGAAATGTCTCATTCCTTGGTATGACTGGCAAACGTCCAATCAACAATCGTAACTGGCGAAATGTGCCGTCTTCTGTGAAGTAAGAAACGTCCATTAAATCGTGATAACGACCTTGTTGGTAAAGTCGGATTAATAAAGCCATTGGGACGGGGACAATAATTATTAAAAGACACCCCAATGTCAGCCAAGGTTGTTGAGCATTACGAAAGATGGCTAGTAAGCTCAATAATTCTAAAACGCTAAAACTCACAAATATCGAAATGGTTTCGTAAAAGGTGGGAATAATTGGTACAGGATGCAGCCGACGATAACGATCTACTAGCCAAAATAGTAAGCCGAAATAAGCGATCGCAACTCCTCCCACACCAAAGACTAACCAAAAATTTGTACCGTAGCCACTCAACAACAGCAGTACACTCAACCCCAACCAACTCCAAGCTTGCAGCAACCACCCAATAATAGAAAGGGGTTCACCTACAATTAAGCGATCGCTCAGTTGTGTATATTTTTCTAAATCGATGTCTGCTAAAGTCAGTAACTCACTGTTATTGCGAAACGATTTTATCAGACGACGTTGGGCGATCGCTTCGGCTTGAGTTGCAGAAAAACCCAAATCAATCAAACTTGCGAGGGAGGCACTATTAATATTTGTAGCCGTCAAACGGCGACTCATTTCTACTAATCGCAGTTGTTGTTTTGTATATTCCAGTTCATTAGCATCAGCAACTTGTTGTTGCTGACGAAAATTTTGCCCCAAATTCCGCAATATGTTTTGATTACCTTGCAATGTAGGGATGCAGAACATCTTACCAATCTGACCCGGATTACCTAAAATTTTTGCTTGGTTAGAGTTAAAAGTTAAACCGGGTACACTTAAACAAGCTTCTGTAGAAAACCTTGCATCGCTAAAATCTGCTTGGTTGAGAATGCTTGCACCTTGCAAATTTACCGATTGATTAAACTCCACTTCTCGAAATGTGACAGCTTGCTCAAAAGTTGCTTCTGTTAAAATAAGGAACTGATTAAAATTTGCTTTAGTAAACTGGGCTTGATTCGCAAAATGGACATTAGAAAAATCAGCATTATCTCGCCACTGCCCACTATTGAATTTAACTAACTGTTTAAAAGTTGCTTGGTTGAAGTTGCTAGCCTTTTCAAAAATGCTGCCTTGAAAATCAGCAGTTTCTTGAAATTGAGTTTGTTTAAAATTAGCTTTTTCAAAAAAAATACTGCCTTGAAAATTGCTTGGTTGTTTGAATTTAGCACCGTTAAAGTTGACGGGACGAGCAAATCTGGTTTCATTCCAATTAGTGGATTGGAGAAAAGTTGCACCTTGGGCATCCACAGACTGAAGAAAGAATGTATTAGAGAACTTCATTTCGCCATTGAAACGAGTTTGCACTAGTGTTAAGACACCACGAAAAACGGCGATTTCACTGGATGGATTTGACTGTGTTCCCAACAGCGATCGGCAATCTTTGGAGTTCGTGAGTGACTCTAGACAAACGAAGCGCAAACGTTCTAGTTGTTGTTGTTCGGTAGCGGTGAAAATCGGAGCAATGGCTTGGGCATACAAGGGTGTTCTTAAACTCAAATCGCTGCCCACAAAATCCCCTAAAATCAAGGTATAACTAAGGTCTAAACCCAGAGATTTTGCACCTAATCCTTTTCGCATGAGTTGGTAAAAGGCATCACGAAAGCTAGTATTTTCTGGGCGCAAATCAATCACCATTTTCTGCAAATCTACAGTCAAATTGCCTTCGCGGAGTGTAGGTGTGCGTAGACGTTCTTGTAATAATTCTAGAGTTAAGGGTGTGCGTTCTGGTTGCGTTTGTGCTGCTGAAGTAGGTAGGGGGAGGAGGAGGAGTAAAACGCAAAGGAACGCAAAGGGAAGCGCAGAGGTACGCAGAGAGAGCTTTTTGGGTATCTTTGCGTTTAACCTCTGGGTGTATCTATGTTTAAAAAATAAATTATGCAAATTGTTCGATTAATCGTCGCTAATCAGTAGAACAATTTTACCTGTCACAGAACCACTTTCAATTAGTTGGTGTGCCTTAGCTGCTTCTTTTAAAGGAAATTTGTGGCTAACATGGATTTTTAATTTGCTTTCATCGATCCAGGTGGCACATTGTTCGAGAATTTCTGCATGGTGCTGGAGGCTTTCTTCTAATCCTAGCAACGCTGGTGTGAGCATTAATTCTAAACCAATGCGGAGATTGCGTTGTCTAGCAGTTTTCCAAACAGTATTGGCATCTGGTTCGAGAATCGTCACAATATCGCCATATACTCGCACTGCGGGGAAGGTTTTGTGAAAGGTTTCGCCGCCTACGGTATCAAAAGCTAAATCTACGCCTTCGCCGCCAGTCCAATCTAATGCTGCTTGTACAAAGTCTGTTTGTTTGTAAAAAATTACATGATCGGCACCTAGTTGTTTAACAAAATCAGCTTTTTCTTCAGAACCCACTGTGGTGGAAACAGTAGCACCTTTGAGTTTCGCCAATTGAATTGCTACATGACCGACACCACCAGCACCCGCATGAATCAAAACCCGTTCCCCTGGTTCCAATCGTCCCCGTTCGTATAAAGCTTCCCAGGCGGTGATTAACACTAAAGGTGCTGCTGCGGCTTCGGCAAAGGAGATAGATGTGGGTTTACGTGCCACAAACCGCTCATCCACAACGGTATACTCAGCATAATTACCTTGGTGTGCGCCCAATCCACCATAGCAAAAATATACCTCATCGCCTGGGCGAAAACGCTGAACACTAGCACCCACCGCTTCGACTATACCAGCACCATCACATCCTAAAATTGTCGGCGTGCGATCGGGGTAGAAAGTGCCTCGGCTACGAAGTTTAGTGTCAATGGGGTTAATACCAGCCGCCACCAAACGCACTAAAAGTTCACTATTACCTACAGGAACAGTAGGGTTTGGCACTTCCTGTAGTTGCAGAACTTCTGCACTGCCAGTTGCTGTCATCAAGACTGCTTTCAAAACTCTTTCCTCCTGGCTTTAGATACGCGTTTTTATGTAACTTTAGCGCAAGAGGGTAGACACAAATTATATCTGATTTTTAAACACGCTTTGTGCTTACTACGAACTCATCAAAATTAACAAGACAGACCACTAGACTTACTTTATGTAAGGTAATATGTTACATTAATTATGCTAGATGTCCTGCATCTGTGAGCTTAGTATTATGGAGATATAATGTTGTTGCTCAATGCGATCGCCTACGGTGGGCGGTTACGCCATCGCAAAAAGTATTGCTAAATCATTGTAATAATATTTAACATGAGTCTAGGTTGTGTAATTTAGATTAACTATTGGAGAGAAAGTATCTCAGAGTTAGTAGAATGGCAAATACAAGGACGCAACTCTTTTATGGATTAGTTACTCTAGAACTGTAGACTATGTTTTCAGTCCTGAGTTATTTTTGTATTTTGCCTCTGAGGCATACCACAATCAAGACCACACCAAATCCTTCATTAAGAGCTCCCACAAATCATAATGCCTGTGATTGAGAAGAAAAGAACTCGCGATCTGCCCCAAATTAACGAACGAATCCGCTACCCGAAAATTCGGGTAATTGATACTGATGGTGCCCAAGTGGGAATTATGCTCCCACAGGAAGCACTACAACTAGCAGAAGAGAAAGAGTTAGATTTGGTGCTAATTAGTGACAAAGCTGACCCGCCAGTTTGTCGGATTATGGACTACGGGAAATATAAGTTTGAGCAGGAGAAAAAGGCGCGGGAAGCCCGGAAAAAGCAGCACACTGCTGATGTCAAAGAAGTTAAGATGCGCTACAAAATAGAAGAACACGACTACAACGTGCGTGTTAAGCAAGCAGAGCGCTTTTTGAAAGATGGCGATAAAGTCAAAGCTACTGTTATGTTCCGGGGTCGAGAAATTCAACACAGCGACCTGGCAGAAGATTTGCTCAAGCGAATGGCAACGGATTTGGAGCCATTTGGGGAGCTGCAACAAGCGCCTAAAAAAGAAGGGCGAAACATGATGATGCTCATCTCGCCTAAAAAATAATCCTCTAACTGTATTAATAGACCATGTTTGAAAATCCCCTGGCTTAAAGTCAGGGGATTTTTTGATGTTCGTTTCTATGCAACATGCGCCCAAAACTCTGAGGTTATTTAAATTTATCTAAAATCGGTAATCCTGAAGGCTAAGTGGGAAACATAATACTCAGTTGCCCTTTGTTATTTCCTGGAGATAAGGGAGATGAGGAAATATTTTCTTCCACCGCTCCCCCTGCCCCCTTCCTCCGCTCCCCATTACGCGGTGACATTACCAGAAAAGAAAACTGCATGGAACTGAAAAATCACTGGTTGGCTGCAAATAAAGTTGCTTTACCACGGCTACCACTACTACAGTGGCTGAATCTCCGACCAGAGGAGAGCGAACGAACTAAACTCATGTTCTTCTTTTACACAACTGTATGTGTAGGATTGCGGTGGGCAGAGGACAGTACCGTGGCACTGTTTTTGGATGAATATGGGACTCATTTACTGCCGTGGATGTATATTGCTAGTGCCGTTATGAGTGCAGCACTGGTTTTTTTATACTCTTGGCTGCAAAAGATTTTTCCTTTGCGCCGGGTGATTGTAGCGATCGCACCTTGCATGTTGATGCCATTACTATTATTAGTTGTATTACGTTGGGGAGCGCATGTTTCATACCTGGTAGTTATTTCGGCATTTCTGCTGCGGCTGTGGGTAGATGCACTTTATGTGGTCAATGACCTCAACACTTCCATCGTTGCCAACCAAATATTTAATATTCGGGAGATTAAACGGACTTACCCATTGGTGAGTAGTGGGCTTTTAGTCGCAGATGTGATCAGTGGCTTTAGTTTGCCTTGGCTATTGCAATACACCACGCTGAATAAGATCATCTTCATCGCTTGTATAGTAATTTTATTAGGATCGGGGATTTTATTATATTTAACTCATCAATATCGAGCGGCTTTTCCTGAAACGCCACAAAAACTAGTTGCTGAAGAACAAGCTTCACGACAGCGTTTTATTAAAAGTCCTCTGAAGCGCTATGTTTGGCAACTGTTTGCTTTTGTCGGTCTGTTGCAAGTCATTGGGTTGTTAATAGATTTTCAATATCTACGCGAACTCCAATCTAATTTGGGCGACCGAGAAATCGCCAGCTTCTTAGGTCTTTTTGGTGGGACGTTGGGACTGTGTGAGTTGTTGTTGCAGTGGTTTATTTCCAGCCGACTCATCGAACGGATGGGGGTATTTTTCACAGCCACGCTTTTACCTATCACCGTAGGCTTTTCACTACCAGGAGTGCTGGTATTATTGCATTTAATTCCAGCCATCCAATCGCAAAGCTTTTTTTGGGGTTTGGTAATTGTCAAATTCTTTGATGAACTTCTGCGCTACACCTTTGTCATGAGTAGCGGCCCCATCCTATACCAACCAATTCCAGAGGCAATTCGCAGCCGGATGCAGACTTTATCTGGCGGAACTGCCGAAGCGATCGCTACAGGTTTGACAGGAGTGCTAATTTTTGCAACTATATTGTTTTGTGGTCAGTTTATACCCGTACCGTTGCAAAAGTGGGTGTTAGTAGCAGAAACAATGCTGATAGCTGGCACCTGTTTAAAAGTAGTTTGGGAATTGCGATCGCGCTATGTTGAACTGTTAGTCTTGAGTGTGGCACGGGGCCAGTTAAGTGCAACCAATGTCGGCTTACGATTCTTCAAGCAAGGTGTAGTCAAAGCCTTGGGAGAAAAAGGCAGCGAGGCAGATAAACGCTCTTGTATTGAACTTTTAGCCCAAATTGATCCCCTAGGATGTGCGGAAGTTTTAGCACCTCTGTTAGTCAAATTAACCCCAGATTTACAGCGCCAAAGTTTGGAAGTCATGCTGATAGCAGGTGCAAATCCCGCTTATTTATCTGCTATCCGTCCTTTGCTAGAGCAACCTCAAGAGACTAACCCCGAAGTTTTTGCCCTAGCGCTGCGCTACGTTTGGCTGGCTGAACCAAATCCCAATTTAAGCATCCTAGAAGAATACCTGAACCCCCGGCAAAACTCACTCATCCGCGCCACCGCCGCCGCTTTGGTTTTACGTCAGGGAACGCCTATGCAAAAGGTAGCAGCTACCCAAACCATGCGCCGGATGTTGACTCATAAGAAAGAACGGGAACGGGTAAATGGAGTTAGGGCGCTTAGAGAAGCAGTTTATTTGCAGGCGTTGCGGATTCACATCCCGAATTTGTTACAAGATGAGTCGTTACGGGTGCGCTGTGCCGTATTGGAAATGATTGCAGCAACCCATTTAGAAGAGTACTATTGTGCCCTGATAGCAGCACTTTATTACAAATCAACCCGCGCTACAGCAATGTCAGCTTTAGTGCGACTAGAGAATGAAGTTATAGAGATGCTGTTGCGGGTAGCTACCAATATTTACAAACCAGAAGTAGTGCGAATGTATGCTTGGCGTACCATTGCTCAAATTGGTACTCAGGAAGCATTGGAGATTTTATGGGAAAAGTTGGAAACATCTTGGGGTACAACTAGGGATCATATTCTTCGCAGCTTACTAAAAATACACAAACAACCAGGAATTAAAGGTTTAGTAGATCGATTTTATGAAAGTCGGGTAGAAAATTTAATTGAGCAGGAATTAAAGTTTTTAGGCGAGATTTACGCCGCATATATAGAGTTAAAAACACTAGACGACAAAGGAAATCAGCAATCTAGTGAGAGGATTGTAATTGTCTCTGAGTTATTGCAACGCGCCCTTTTAGAATTGGAATTGGATGTCAAAGAGCGGCTGTTACTGCTATTGAAACTGCTTTACTCGCCAGAAAAGATGCAGGCAGCAGCATTTAATTTGCGATCGCTCTCAGTGGTAAACTTAGCACGAGGGTTAGAAATCCTAGAGCATACCATAACTTTGTCTTCAAAATCTCTGTTGCTGAATATTTTAGATAACCGACCGCACTCAGAAAAATTGCAACATCTGGTAGAAGCTAAGATCGTAGAATATGAAAATATGATAATTAGTGATCGCCTCCACAGATTGCTGACGTTGGGTAACTTGCTTTCTGACTGGTGTCTAGCTTGCTGTTTTCATTTTGCTCAAGTGACTCGCACGCCATTGACAAGTTCTGAAATTTTAGTGAGTTTACGTCATCCAACCGGCTTTGTTAGAGAAGCTGCGATCGCATATTTAAATATGGTTTCACATCGCGTTCTCCTGCAAATCCTCCCCCAGTTAGAAAAAGATCCACATCCGTTAGTAGCTGCTCAAGTCAAAGAGTTACTCGAAAAATACCAGTTTAAAAACTAAAATTTATAGCCTTATTAGTGTAATTACCTCTAACTTATTACCAAAGAAAATTTGATTCCTCCCTGTGGAATGTAGTACAACCTGTCACAGAAGTTTATCATGTGTTCACTGATATGGATGCTATTAAAACTAAATGCTGGTGACAAGAAATGACTAATAATCAACAAATTGCTTATCGGCTGATTCAACAACAGCATATCAAGCGTCTAGGCACAGACGAATTAGCCCTGCTCCGTAATCGCCGTCAGCAAAAGCCTTTTGTGATAAATCCAAATTTTACTGGTCGGATTCTAAACACAATTGCGGTTGCCTCTATTGCCAGTACTTGCTTATTTGGGATAGGCACGCTTTCCTGTTGGGGGTTAGAGATTATTGAGGCGAACACAAAATCAATTTCCCTCAGTAAAGAGCATGAATGGCAGATACGAAAACATATCTGTTTGGGCTGGATGCTTGTTGGGGTTTCCAGCTTTCTTGCTAGTGCCTCGTTGGGTGAAAAGCCTCAGCGACAAATCAATGAATAGATCAATTGTCAGCCCCTTGGGGAAGTCAAAAGTCAAAAGTCAGAAGTCAAAGACTCTTTTATTCATTAAGCAAACAACAGCATTTTAAATATGAAACTACCTCAAATGATCGTCACAACAGTGGCAGCAATCACTTTTGGATACATTGGTTCCCAATACTTCACCAGAAATATTATGTATATCATAGGCGGTGGAATGGTTGGGGTTGGTGCAGTAGCATACGTAATCCCGCCCAGAACCAAACAAAAGCCAACCCACACACAACCGAAGGAGCCTGCGGAAACTACTCGCCACTGAGTGCAGTAGTTTTCAGATGGGAACAAATGCTCAAGAAATTAATGAATCTTCAGCCCCTACGGGGAAGTCAAAAGGAGCCAGTGCGTTGCGCGGGTTCCCCTGTACCCCTTCGGGGAAGCAAGCTACGCGCAGCGTCTCCCCTTCTCCCAAAGGGAGAGGCTAGCGCCCGCCGTAGGATGCCCGGAGGGCTGTAGGGAGAAGCAACTGGCGTTCAAAAGTCAACTTCAGGGTGTGGGTTCAGAACTTCTAATTTCCTCCACTTGACCAACTTCAAAAATGAGAGTGAATGTTTGCCCCATCTCTCGCTTGATAAATTCTTCTAATAACTCTACTTGCCGAGGTGTGACAGGTTCTCTTGCCCGGACACTCAAACGGACTTCTGGGGGGGGGGCAATGATCATTGCGCCGATAATCACAGCCGTACTGTTAGACAATAAACCTAAAGTAGCGATCGCACAGGAACTAATAATTAAAATTATGTAAGCTGAGTCTAGAGTTGATTCAGCCAGCAAGTCTGTTTGTACCTGTTGAAGTTGCTCCGGTTGCGAACCCCGACGGCGGAAATTTTTAAAGCGGTCTCGAATGTTATTACCCAAGACCTTCCTCCTGAATGCTCGGTTAACTGTAAAATCTTCATTCTTTGCTAATTTAAAGTCTTACATTGAACTGGTGTCATCTGAAAATAGTTAGATGATGATAAATGCAAAATTATACCAGGAATTTTCTTATGGTGCTTGAATCCGCGATCGCTGAGGAAGTTATTACCGACAATCTCAAGCAGTTTCTATTGGTGCTTTCGGTATCTTTAGGTGTGGCGACACTACCGCAGATATTTAGCTGGTTTCGCAATATACCTTATACCTTACTACTGGTGATTGTCGGATTAGGTTTGGCCTTTGTGGATGTCCGTTTAGTAACCCTTTCCCCGGAATTAATTTTGTTCATTTTTTTACCACCACTGCTATTTGAAGCCGCATGGAATTTGAAATGGGCAGAACTGAAGCGGGATTTAGTGCCAATTTGCTTGTATGCAGTGTTCGGGGTAGTAATTGCGATCGCAGGGGTAGCGATCGCTCTCAATCAAGTTGTTGGTATTTCTCTAACTACAGCTTTACTCATTGCAGCCAGTCTATCTGCAACTGACCCTGTTTCTGTCACCGCTTTGTTTCGTGAACTGGGTGTAGATAGTCGTCTTGTCACCTTAATGGAAGGCGAAAGCTTGTTTAATGATGGCATGGCTGTAGTTGCCTTTGGTTTTTTGGTGGCCTTATCTTTGGGAACTGTAGAATTGGAATTCCAGCCAATTTTATTGCAGTTATTTACAGTTGTTGGCATCGGTGTAGGGGTAGGAGCTTTTATCGGATTTGGTATTTCCTACCTTACCCAGCGCTTTGATTTGCCGTTGGTGGAACAATCTTTAACTTTAGTTTCCGCTTATGGTACTTACCTGATTATTGAAGACTTGGGCGGTTCTGGAGTAATTGGAGTTGTCACCACAGGTTTGATTTTAGGCAACTTTGGCTCTCGTATCGGCATGAATCCCCGCACCCGGATTATTGTTTCCGAATTTTGGGAATTTCTCGCATTCTTTGTTAACTCGATTGTCTTCTTGCTGATTGGCGACCAAATACACTTTACTAGTTTAGGCGAAAACCTGCAAATCATAATAGTGACAGTGGCAGCAATGATTTTGATGCGGGCAGTTGGTATTTACATTCTTAGTAAATTAAGTACTAGCATCACCAAATCGGAAATTTCTTTACCAGAACAAACTATCCTATGGTGGGGTGGGTTACGCGGTTCCGTCTCCATTGCCCTAGCATTGAGTGTATCGACGACACTGCCAGAGCGAGAAAAAATCATTGCAACGGTATTTGGAGTAGTTTTATTTACTCTGCTTGTTCAGGGATTGACCATCAAACCTTTGCTGGAAAAACTCAATTTGCTAGGTGATGCACCCTTACGTGAGCAATATTTAGAATTTGTTGCCCGTCATGTTGCCTTAGAACGCGTTTTAGAACATCTCCAGTCAGACCAACGCCCCGGTATTAACCCAGAGTTTCGCCGTTATCAAGAGACACTAATCAAAGGCGAACTTGCAGATTTACGGGTAGAAATTGACAAATTACAGGGTGAACATCCCAATCTTCAGAGCTTTACAACAGAACAGTTTCGAGGAGAATTGTTAGCAATTGAAGCCGACACTTATGCAGAATTTGTCAAATCCGGTCGGTTAAATAAAGAATTAGCATCTATGCTTGAAGATGTTTTGTAGTTAGTTGTAACATAGCAATCTTAAATAATTCGCGATCAACAAGATCCCCGACTTCGTAAGAGTTGTCAGGGATCTGCGGGTTGCAATTTTCACAAGTCTTGAATTACGAATTACGAATTACGAATTATCTTAATCTCCCTGCGGATGCTCATCCCACAAAGTTGTCAGTTCCCGTAAACTCTGATGATTGCCATTACCCAAAATCAGATGATCTAGTACCGGAATGCCCAAAAGCTGCGCCCCTGTTAACAACTGACGCGTCAATTCTATATCTTCCTGGCTGGGTTCAAGGTTTCCAGAAGGATGGTTGTGGGCAACTATTACCCGCGTTGCACCTTGACGAATAACTTCCCGAAAAATATCACGGGGAGAGGCTAGGGTTTCGGTTGCTGTACCAATGGTAATTACTTGTGTACCTAATAAGCGATTCTTAACATCTAATAGCACCACTGCAAAACGTTCTTGTATCTGCCACATCAAATCTTGACTGAGGGTAGCAGCAGCAGCAAGTGGGCTATCAATTAATGTGCCGTCATTAGGACGAGATTGAAAGGCGCGTTTACCCAATTCAATTGCTGCTAAGATACTTGTCGCCTTAGCTGGGCCAACACCAGAAATTTGCATCAACTCAGCAGGGCTAACTTCTCGCAGAACTGCCAAAGGATCACGTTGGTGTTTGCCTAATTCGCTCAAAATATATTGTCCCAAACCCACAGCCGATAGTTTTCCTGGGCCTTGACCGGTGCCTAGAAGAATTGCGATTAACTCTGCTGTGGCTAAAATTTTTGCACCATGCGTCATTAATCGTTCACGCGGACGCTCATTTGTAGGTAGGTCGGCAATTCTGAGGCAATAGGTCATAGAAAACTCAGAGAATAGTCATAAAAGATGGAACTATCTTTATTTATCCCTTGTTTGCTCTCAAAATCATCTTTATTTGAGAAAATCTTTAATCTTCATAGGCATTACTCATATTTAAAGTGATAAACCAACACTACTCCCCATCCCAGCTACTGATAAATTTGCGTTGCTTTGAGCATGTGGTAGGTAATTATTAGCTGAGTCAAAGCCAGGGGGTAACTTTGCAGTGTTTCTCCAGTTGTACCAGCAATTTTACCCAGTTCGGGATTACTTTCGCGATCGCAAATACTTCGTAAATGGGGCATATCAGAACAAATAATATGCTCTAGCTTATTCACCTGTTCTAAGGTTGCATGGCCATCAACTTCTAAGACATCCACCGGCTTACTCATATCCCTATCTAGCCCCAGGCGGATCGCGGAGTCAGAATTACCATAGGTAGAGTTGATAATCGGGGTAAAATCTGGGTGGGGAATTGTTGGACGTAGTACCAAACGCACATTCAGGTGTCCATTGGTTTCATCATCTTCGCCCGTGGGTGGGTAGAAACTGATTACTATATCAGACCATTGTCGCTGCGGACGGATAAACTCTGCTGAGTCTGGTTCGCGTTTTTCTAATTCTGCTAGTACCTGTTGAGCTGTGTAGCCGCGCTTTTGCGTGTCTCGCTTAATTTTCCACTTAGAGCGTAGTTCTTCAGGCGGTGCAAGGTAAACTTTAACATCGTAAGAATCACGGGCAACACGGGTAGAATAACCGAGTAATCCCTCAATAATCACGAATTTATTGGGTTTGATATACTGCGGTGGCTCGAATGTGCCGGTTTTATGGCTATAAACTGGTTTAAGAATTGGCTGTCCTGTGCGTAGCAACGACAGGTGTTGCTGCATAATATCTAAATGGTTGCAGTCTGGGTGGAGGGCAGTGATGCCAATCTCTGCACGCTGTTGGCGATCGTAACGGTGATAATCATCTGTGCATATCAGTGTCACATTTTCTGGACCGAGTACCTGGGCGATTCCTCGCGTTAGTGTTGTTTTCCCAGCAGCGCTGTCGCCTACAATACCAAGAATTATTGGACGGCTCATCATACCTCCCAGAATACAAGCAAGTTTAGTAATAAAATTTCCCTACAATAGTTTTTATTCTAGAAGGGTTTAGGCAAGTAACTCAAACAAAGGGTTAGTATGCAATATCTCTACATATATAGAATGTGTGTGCGTAGGCGCAGCCCGTCGTAGACATCGCTTTGCTCATCATACTAAGTTGTATTTAAAGATAATTTTGATTTCTAAAAAATCCTTGGCGAGTATCAAAGACTCATCCACAAGTCCGCAATCCCCAATCTTATGACAACTCAAACGCTAGGACTCGAACAAAACCTCTATGACTATTTACTATCAGTCTCTTTGCGAGAACCAGAGATTTTAACCCAACTGAGACAGGAAACAGCCCAGTATCCAATAGGGAGAATGCAGATTGCTCCCGAACAGGGGCAATTTTTGGCGTTATTGGTGCAGTTGTTGGGAGCTAAGAAAACTTTGGATATTGGGGTATTTACAGGTTATAGTTCCCTGGTGGTGGCATTGGCATTACCAAGCGACGGTAAAGTGGTAGCCTGTGATGTGAGTGATGAATTTACAACGATCGCTCGGCGCTATTGGCAGCAAGCAGGAGTGGCGGACAAAATTCAACTGCACATTGCCCCAGCTTTAGAGACTTTGGATCGGCTACTAGCAACCAAAGAAGCGGAAACCTTTGATTTTGCTTTCATTGATGCAGATAAGAGCAACTATGATGGTTATTATGAGCGATCGCTACAATTAGTGCGTCCGGGGGGACTGATTGCGATCGATAATGTCCTCTGGTCAGGTAAGGTTGCCGACCCCCAAGTGCAAGATAATAGAACTAAAAAGATTCGTGCCTTTAATGAAAAGCTGCATCAAGACCAGCGAGTTAATCTTAGTTTAGTAGCGATCGCAGATGGCTTGACTCTGGCACTGAAGAAATGAGAAGTCCTGCTGAAGATAGAATTCAGAATTCAGAATACCCTTAGCAGTCAAGTCAGGGCGAAGAGTCACAAAGGAAAGAATTTAATATCATGCGCGTTTAAAATCGCTAATCCATTCTAGATTCTTGAAGTATCTTTAATTTTGAGTTTTGAATTTTGAATTGTTAATCGGTTGTATATTATTAATATACCAAATTGAATAAATGCCTCTACTAACTCTTTAACCTTTAATACTAATATCCGTGGAAGATATTCTGCAAGCAGTAGAAACAATTTTGCAAGACAAGCCTCTTGCTTCAATTCAATGTTTTGTGCTCTCTCAATCATGGTTGGGCAAAACTTACGATGAAATGGCAGAGATATCAGGCTACCGCAACAATTACATCAAGGAAGTTGGCTCTGAGTTGTGGCAAGACCTTTCTGTTGCACTTGGAAAGAAAATAACGAAAAAAAATCTACATTTAGCCTTGGAGAAATACCTCCAAGAGAAGATAAATGATCAAGAGAATCACAGCCAAGAAAAGTTGGGCGAAGAATCTAGCTTAGAAATAGTTTCTCCAGACTTTCCTTCAGCAAGCAAGATCGAATTTCCAAGCGGCCCTGTACCACTGGGTTCTCCCCTGTACATCAATCGTCCTCCCCTGGAAGAACTTGTTTATAACGAAATTTTACACCCTGGTTGCTTAATCCGAATCAAAGCACCTAGAAAAACCGGAAAAAGTTCATTGTTGAACCTAATGATTGCTTATGCTAAAGAGCAAGGTTATCAAATTGCGTATTTGGACTTTCAAGAAGCTGACGAAGATATTTTTGCTTCTCTGGATAAATTTTTGCGTTGGTTTTGTGTCAATGTCAGTAGGCAATTAAATCTCCTTCCCTGTCTAGATGATTTTTGGGATACGGAAATGGGCAGCAAGGTAAGCTGCAAAATCTATTTTGAAGCATATCTGCTGCAATACATTGAGCAAAGCCCTGTAGTTTTAGCTTTGAATGAAGTCCATCGAGTTTTTGAACATCCGAATATTGCCCAAGACTTTCTGCCAATGCTGCGATTTTGGCACGAACAAGCAAAGCAGGATCAAATCTGGCAAAAACTCCGAATGGTGGTAGTTCATACCACAGAAATTTATATTCCACTCAAGCTAAACCAATCGCCTTTCAATGTTGGGATCACAATTACGTTGCCGCCGTTTACCCTCAATCAAGTACAGAAACTAGCATTAGCTTACGGGCTACATTGGGCAGCAGGCTCTGAAGGGGCAAAACGCCTTGTACCCTTACAAGCAATGGTAGGAGGACATCCTTATTTGGTGAGTCTGGCACTTTATCATCTATGTCATGAAGAAATAACATTAGAGGTGTTACTAGAAAGCGCATCTACACAAGTAGGAATTTACAGTCAGCATTTACGAGAACTGTTGCGCTTACTCCAAAAAGAACCAGAATTAATGTCAGCTATGGAAAAGGTAATTGCAACAGATGAAAAAGTGGAGCTAGACGCGATCGCTGCTTACAAGCTAGAAAGTATGGGCTTGGTTCAACTAAACGGCAATCAAGCTCACATAAGGTGTGAGTTATATCGCTATTATTTTAGCCAACAACTAAGACGATCAGGATCATAATAGTTCTGGTAAACTGTTGAAACAGAGATAATAAAAATACTTATTCTCGTTATTAATATGAATTTAATCAATTATCTCGATGCAAATTCATTTATTAAAAATGAGAACTAGCTTAACATTTTAAATCAAATGAACAATTATCGATACCAAGTTGGTGGAACCCTGACAACTGATGCTCCTAGCTATGTTGAGCGCAAAGCGGATGTGGAACTTTACGAAGCCTTGAAGCAGGGCGAATTTTGCTACATCCTGAGCAGTAGGCAAATGGGCAAATCCTCGCTTATGGTAAAAACAAAGCATCGCTTTCAACAAGAGGGGTTTAAATGTGCCACCGTTGATATGACTAATATTGGTTGTGACAATATAACTCCAGAGCAATGGTATAAGGGAGTGGTAGGTGATTTATGGTTAGGCTTTAAACTGTTAGGTAAAGTCAATTTAAAAACCTGGTGGCAAGAACAAAATGATCTTTCTTTAGTTCAGAAAGTCAGCCGATTTATTTCAGAAATTCTATTAGCTCAGTTTCCTAACGAAAGACTATTTATTTTTATTGATGAAATTGATAGTATTCTCAGCCTAGATTTTTCTGTTGATGACTTTTTTAGCTTGATTCGCTTTTGTTATAACCAACGAGCAATTGATCCAGAGTATCATCGGATTACATTTGCAATTTTCGGTGTTGCGACACCTTCAGACTTAATCCGATATAGACATAATACTACCCCCTTTAATATTGGTAAAGCCATCCAAGTAAATGGATTCAAATTTGAAGAAGCTCAACCCTTATCTTTAGGACTAAATATTAAAGATAATCATCCCCAAAAACTTTTGAAAGAAATATTATCTTGGACAGAAGGACAACCATTTCTTACTCAAAAGCTATGTCGGCTAATTGTCTGTTTATCTCAAAGTGATGTGGGTAGAAAGCTAAAAATACCCTCTGGCGCGGAAGAATTTTGGATAGAAAATGTAGTGCGATCGTACATCATCGAAAAATGGGAATCACAAGATGAACCGGAGCATTTGAGGACAATTCGCGATCGCATCCTTGGAAACGAACAAATTGCCGCCAGATTGCTGGGAATTTATCAACAAATCCTCCAAGGAGTGAAAGTCCCAGCCGACGATAGCCAAGAACAGGTAGAACTGTTGCTATCTGGTTTAGTAATCAAAAAGCAAGGTTTTCTCCAAATTAAAAATCGAATTTATCAAGAAGTTTTCAATTTAGAATGGGTCGGAAAAAAATTAGCTTACTTGCGCCCCTACTATGAAACCTTCAATGCATGGATAGCCTCAAAGGAAAAGGATGAATCTCGCCTCTTGCGTGGACAAGCCTTAATTGATGCTCAAGCTTGGGCAAATGGCAAAAGCTTGAGTAACTTAGATTATCGATTTTTAGCTGCTAGTGAAGAATTAGATCGGCGAGAAATGCAGCACACATTAGAAGCTGAACGCGCCAAAGAAATTGAAGCACGACTTGCAGAACAACAAAAAAGGCTGATTCAACAAAAGAAAACTGCTACAATAGTGACACTTTTGCTCGTGGGTATGACAATCAAGTTGGTGATTTCTATAGTGTGGGGAGTGTCGCTTTTACGAAAGATTGATGCTTTAGAATCACAGTTAAAATGTACCCAAATAGGGCATCAAGTGAAAGGAAGAACTGCAAATCCTCGGTTAGGTCGATGCTGACGAGAGCATCCCAAATAATCTTCAATTTTCTCACTGTTCAAAGTCAAGAGCCGTTAGGGAAAGCCCAGAATAATGGTCATTAAAAAACTTAGATAGGGACTCAGCTTCAGATTGGCTAAAGCGATGTCTACGACGGGCTGCGCTTACGCTCATGTATGATGATTGACTTAGTAAGATGCCTGCGACGGGCTGCGCCTACGCACTCCAGAAACGCAGACCTTCCCAACACTGCCGGTGATGTGAGTTAAAATCCTGATATCTTCAATAACTACTCACGCAGACAGCCCCGGAAAAAGCGATCGCTATGCTTCAGTATCCCAATCTCGAACAAGCGCTAAAATATCACTTCGGTTACGACAGATTCCGCCCCGGACAACGGCAAATTATCGAAGATGCGCTGCAAAATCGGGATTTATTGATTGTGATGCCTACGGGTGGGGGAAAATCTCTGTGTTTTCAGTTACCTGCATTGATCAAAAAAGGTTTAACGGTGGTGGTGTCGCCATTAATCGCTTTGATGCAAGACCAAGTGGAAGGACTGCGAAACAATAATATTAACGCCACATTTCTCAATAGTAGTCTGAATCCCTATAAGGTGCGATCGCGCGAAGAAGCCATCCTCAGTGGTAAAGTTAGACTACTTTACGTCGCCCCAGAACGTCTGTTGAGTGAAAGATTTCTCCCGTTTCTCGATTTAGTCAAAGAAAAAATTGGCATTGCGGCTTTTGCCATTGACGAAGCCCACTGCGTCTCTGAGTGGGGACACGACTTTCGCCCTGAATACCGTCAGATGAAATCTCTGCGGAAACGCTATCCTGATGTTCCTACCCTCGCCCTCACCGCCACAGCAACCGATCGCGTCCGTGCTGATATTATCCAACAACTAGGGCTAAAGCAACCCAGTATCCACATTGCTAGCTTTAACCGCCAAAACCTTTATTACGAAGTCCGTTCTAAAACCAAGTCTGCGTATGCTGAATTATTAGAACTCGTCCGGGAAAATGAAGGTTCAGCAATTATTTATTGCTTGACGCGCAAAAAAGTTGATGAACTCACCTTTAAATTGCAAAATGATAAAATTTCTGCCTTGTCTTATCATGCCGGATTAACTGATGAAGAACGCAGCAGCAATCAAACTCGATTTATTCGAGATGATGTGCGCGTCATAGTGGCAACAATTGCCTTTGGAATGGGAATTAATAAGCCAGATGTGCGGTTAGTAATTCATTTTGATTTACCGCGTAATTTAGAAAGTTATTATCAAGAATCAGGTAGGGCGGGGAGGGATAGTGAACCTTCACGTTGTACGCTTTTTTTCAGTTTCAGTGATATTAAAACCATTGAATGGAGTATTAACCAAAAAACTGATCCCCAAGAACAGTTGATTGCTAAACAACAACTGCGTCAGGTAATTGATTATGCTGAAGGTACTGTTTGTCGGCGAACAATTCAGTTAGGTTATTTTGGAGAACGTTTTCCCGGTAATTGCAGTAACTGCGATAATTGCCGTCATCCCAAACCAATGCAAGATTGGACAACTGAAGCCATGAAGTTTTTATCTTGTGTGGCGCGTTGTAAAGAAAGATTTGGGATGCTACACATTATTGATGTGTTGCGGGGGGCAAAAAAAGACAAAATTATCCAGTACGAACACGATAAACTTTCTACCTACGGTATTGGCAAAGATAAGAGTGTAGATGAGTGGCGAATGTTGGCGCGATCGCTTTTACATCAAGGGTTAATAGAACAGACTAGCGATGGTTACTCAGTTTTGAAACTTAACCCCCTCAGTTGGGAAGTGATGCGGCGACAGCGTACAGTTTCTCTTGTTGTTCCCGTAGCACAGAAGGTTACTTGGGAAGAAGGCAGTGAGAAGGCTGTTGAAGCAGAGATATTAATGCAGAGGTTGCGATCGCTCCGTAAACAACTTGCTGATGAACAATCTGTACCACCTTACGTTGTCTTTCAGGATTCTACCCTGAAATTGATGGCACAGGTACAACCTACAACACTAACCGAATTTGGTAAACTTTCGGGCGTAGGTAGTCACAAACTTTCCCAATATGGCGATAAATTCCTCGCAGAAATTCGCGCCTACCGCCAAGAAAAAGGTTTGATAGATCCACCGCAAGTTAATTTTACACCCTCTGTTAGCTTACCTTCCGACACAGAAATATTCACATTACAATTACATAAACAAGGTTTGAGTGTTAATGAAATTGCCAAAAAACGCAACATTCGCCCCACAACAATTATTCGCCATTTGACAGATTTGATTGAAAAAAATCAGCCTGTAGACATAAATCAGTTAGTACCTCTTGAACATCAACAAAAAATTTGGCAAGTTTTAGAAGTACTTGGTGATATCTCTTTAACGCCAATTCGAGAACAACTCGGTGAAAGCTACACTTTTGATGAAATTCGCTTAGTACGGGGTAAGTGGCGGCGCGAAAATCGCAAGTGATAATTAAATTTTATAATTAAAATACAAGAGCAAGATTAAGGGAGTTAGCCGATGAGCCAGATGCTAACAACAGGAGTACACTGGACAATTCATGATGTGGAACTCTTCGCAGAAAATGAAGGTACACGCTACGAGATAGTTGATGGAGAATTATTTGTGACTAGGGCACCTCACTTTAAACATCAGCAAACTTGTGGCAAAATTTTCCAACAGCTTAATATTTGGTCAGAGTCTACTGGTTTAGGGGAAGCTGTGATCAACCCTGGTGTTTTGTTTTCAGAATCAGATAATGTGATTCCTGATGTAGTTTGGGCTACTAAGGAAACCTTGGCGGTAATGTTGGATGAAGAGGGACATTTAACCGGCGCACCAGATTTAATAGTAGAAGTCTTGTCTGCAAGCAAGTCAGACGAAAGACGAGATAAGGAAGCTAAACTTAAACTTTATTCTTCCAGAGGAGTAAAAGAATATTGGATTGCTGATTGGCGATCGCGTAAACTAGAGGTCTATCGACGCGAACAAAATCAACTTAAATTGGTAGAAACCTTATTTAGTAGCGATATTATAATTTCTCCTTTATTGACTGGTTTTAGCTGTACTGTAAACCAGTTTTTTCCTGTATAAATTTTAGGTTTAATGGAAAAACAAATCTCAAGTAATGGATTAACTAAAGTCCAGGTACTGATTATGGCGATCGCATCTGGTGTCTGTGTTGCCAACGTTTATTATAATCAGCCAATCCTCCAAGATATTGCATCATCTTTTCGAGTCAGTGAAGGCGAAGCGGGTAGTATCTCTGTGCTTACGCAAGTTGGTTATGGTTTGGGTATTTTCTTTTTAATCCCCTTGGGCGATAAAATCAATAAGAAAAAATTAATTCTTTGCTTACTGATAAGTTTATTTTGTTTGTTGATAGGCATGACATTTTCACAAAACATCATGGAAGTTTGGATATTGAGCGTAGCAATTGGGATTGCGACAGTCTCCGCTCAGATTATTCTACCTTTAGCAGCAAGTATAGATAGAGTAACTACAGGCCAAACCGTAGGCAATATTTTTACTGGTATATTGATTGGAGTTTTAGGAGCAAGGGTTTTTAGTGGATATATTGCTGAATGGTTGAGTTGGCGTTATGTATATGGATTTTCGGCAGTAATGATTTTAATTGTTATTGCCTTGCTAAATCTATATTTGCCTAATGTAAAAAATGAATTTGATGGTTATTATTTGGAATTATTAAAATCAACACTTCACCAATTAAAACGTTTTTCGTTATTAAGAGAATCGTCTTTAATTAGCGGGTTATTGTTTGGTGTATTTTGCTCATTTTGGACAACACTGACTTTCCATTTAAGCGGAGCGCCTTTTAATTTTCAATCTGACATAATTGGGATGTATGGCTTTGTAGCGATGTCTACGACGGGCTACGCCTACGCAGGTGCATTAATGGCACCAGTTTTTGGTAAACTAGCCGATCAAGGTAACTCGCAACGCTCCTTGACTCTTGCTGTATCGATGGTGATTGCAAGCTTAGTAATTGCTAAAATTGCTTCTAATTCTGCACTAGCGATCGCACTTGCTGTATTGTTACTAGATGTGGGTGTACAGGCAATCCAAGTTACTAATGTTGCAAGAATATACAGTCTTGATGCTCAATCGAATAGCCGCATCAATACAGTTTACATGACTACCTATTTTATCGGCGGTTCTATAGGTACTAGCATTGGTTTATTCTGCTGGAATCTTGGTGGCTGGAATTTGGTGACTTGGCAAATGTTAGCTTTTACTCTGCTCGCATTTTTTATTATCGTTAGACCTAAAAGAACTACAGCAAGAACAAATAATAAATAATCAAACTTTCATTTTTAAATATTACCTTGAGACATCGCCTTGCACCAATAAATAAATTTTCTCCTCATCAAGGCGATATCTATAGATAGTCAGCTTATGTTAAGAAAAGCTGGGGATTTCAGATTGCAGCAGATGATGATGTTGGAGTATTTTGGCTTTTCGCAGATAGAATTGCTAGCAATTTAGGCAGCGCTAGGCAAGCAACAGTATTTAGCAGCGTCAGTAAGATACCATCGATTAAACTCATGTATTAATCTTCTCCGTTTGAAAATTGGTGTTGACTATATTTTTAGTTTGCAGCAAAGTTAGTACAATTGCTCAAAACCAGCATTTTGAATCTCATTTATTACATATAAGCTAACTAAATATATTCTTATGATTTCAAGGTGACTAGTAAGATATATTTTTTCTCTCTCAAGTCGAGAAACTCGCCCACGCAAGTGTCATTTTCTGTGCCTCTGCGGTTAAAAAGTAATTAATTTAACCACAAAGGCGCAGAGAACACAGAGGTAAGAAGTTAAATTTCTAAAATTGTTATCCACCTCGAACAGGCTAGCCTTAAATAGTATTTTCTTGACAAGCTTAAATTAATTCCTATAGTATATTAATTTACATGTAGCTCAGTAAAATAAATAATACAAAATAATCATGAGCACTAAAGTTAGCATTTTGATAGCAGCAGTATTATTTGCAAATTCTACAGCACTAAAGCCTTCCACTGCGACAGAAAAAAATCCGGCTTTGCTTGCTAATAATATTAGCTTTATAACTTCGGCTCAAATTAAAATAGCACAAGCTATAGAACCTAGAGTTATTAAGCTTCGTCTAGCAGATTCTGGTGTTTCAGTAGGAAGTGTTTTGTCTTGGGGATTTGCTGGTTTGATTCAAAAAAGATCAACTGATTGGGTACGTTTAGAAATAAGTGATAATCAAGTAAAAGTAGTACATACCACAAGAACAACTAATTGGTTAACTCAAGCTTCTAAATGGTGGGATCATCCTGTCAGGAAAATTGCTTTTAAACCAGATTCTTGTAAAATAGATAATGTATCAAATCAAGGTGGCTCAGATATAGAAACCCAATTACGAGATATAAAAAAGCTATACGATTCTAAACTAATAAGTGAGCAACAGTATCAAGAATTGCAGCGTAAAGTTATTAATCAGATAAATACAACACCAAACCAACCTAACACTAGTAATTCTGAATGTATTTTATTAGGGGAAAATGCGATAGTAAAACTTAAAGATATGACTTTATTAACTAAAGGAGAATTTAAAATTGAATATTTAGAAGGTAATGAATGGAAATATGCAGCTTTTAGAGTACCAGAAAAAGAATATGACTAGCAAGTTGCAAATAATAAATTTTTCAAATATAGGCATTATAGCAATCCTATTTGATAAAGATTTTTTGGTACATACCTCGCTCTTAGGGGGCGAAAAAACTAATCATATCGGACTAATTTAAACCACATCAAAGAGTGAGCGCGGCATCTCGTGGACTAATGACTTAGGTAGACATTAGGCTAGAAATCCTGTTGTGTTGCCAAAAATTAGGTGAGGTAGTTTATCTACCTCACCTAATTTTTAAAATAATTGACTGGCAATTTGTCCATCAATTTGGAGAACAATTACGACAAAAATCAGGACTAAATTTACAGAATTGGCTTCCTGTCAATGCATAAGTTGTACAATAAGGAAAACTAGTAAGTTCAATTTTAGCTGCTTGTAATTTGGAAGCATTTGGCAACGCTTCAGTAAGTTTAGTTTTATTGCCCACAAAAAGAGCTAAAAGCTTAGGAAACGCCATGCAAGCAGCAATGTTGAGCAGCGTTAGCAGTATAGCGTCTATCAAATTCATAGGTAATTATCTCCTGTGAAACGTAGGCGTAGGCGTAGCCCGTCGTAGACATCGCTGTTATTAGCTGCAAACACAATCATTGCTTGCAGTCTATGTTAATTCACTTTAACATAAATTTTTGTAAATATAAACGTGGAATTCCTGGAATTATCATACACAGCGTTGCATATAGCGGTAAGTATCACCTCTACTGGCGATCGCCCATTGATAATCCGGGTCAAGTTTAATGGCGTGGTTTAAGTCTTGCAGTGATTCAAGATAACGCTGCATATAGCAGTAAGTGACACCTCGATGTGCCAGTGTCCATTGGTCATTGGGGTCAAGTTCAATGGCGTGGTTACAGTCTTGCAATGCTTCTTCATAACGGTACATGCGACGGTAAGTAATACCCCGATTGGCGATCGCCCATTGATAATTTGGGTTAAGCTCGATAACACGGTTTAAGTCTTGTAGTGCTTCGGGGTAGCGCTGCATTTGGCAATAAGTCATCCCTCGAACTGTTAAATACTCAACTTCTTCAGGCGCTAACTTGATAGCCTCAGTTAAATCTTCTAGAGCTTTTGAGTATTGATTAGATTGGGAGTAAATATAACTACGCCAATCTAAAACAACTGCACGCCACTTGGACTCAAGATTAGCATTGCTCAAAAAAGTTGTAAGCATTTCAGCCGGAACTTCATAGCGTTTTTCTTCATAAGCTTTTAACCCACTCGCTAATTGCTCACCCCAACGCTGAACTTCAGAGGAATCGACATCTTTACCAGCCTATAGCATTGTTTCTGCATATTGTTGGAGAAATTTGCGTTGATTTTTGAGAGCAGCGAGAAATTCATTAATAGCTAAAGATAAATTCTTTTGCGGTGACTGACATAAATTGTGGTACAACACGTTTAATGTATGACTTTGCCAGCTAGGATCGCGCTGTTTTTTATGTTCCTCCAATTGCAGATCGTTCCGTAGGCTGTCGTAATATTCTGCCAACTTACCATGTATGTCAGCCCAACTTTGTGGTGATGAAAGGCGCTTGTGGCGTAACATTTGGGTTTTGACTACATCATGATAAGCCCAGCCGTCGGTACGTTCGTTGACAAAGGATGTTTCTTTCAGCCAAGTAAATAGCTCATCAGCTTCTTTTTCTCCTCTCAACTTAGCTATAACATCCTGATTTAAACACCGAGGAATAGCAGCATCGAGCGCCATTTGTCGCCGCTTGGGGTCGTCAATCCATTTGAAGAAGCGCTCTACAGCATTACTGCTAGGCTCAATTACCTGTTTGGGGTCATTGGGATGAGCATCTGCTAGCATTCCCACTAGCAGAGGTAAGTTTCCAGAAAGGCGCAAAATCACTTCAATAATGCGATTGTCTGTAATGCCTTTCCGAGTTAGATATTGTTGGGCTTCTTCTTCTGTAAAGGGTTCCAGAGGGAAACGAACTATTACCCCCTCGTAAGGTTCCCAATGATTTTTATCTAATTCCTGCCGACCAGCTATGGTTATCAATATATTGAGAGAGACTTCACCGTGGCGACCCTCCAAAATTTCTCGTAGCCAGTTATCTAGGAATTCTCCGGTGCGTTCATAAGTATCAAAAAACAGGACAACAGCAGTTTTCTCAGCAATTTTACGAAACTGTCGCAGCAGAGTACTTTTACCAACTCCACCTTGACCCCAAACGTTATACAGAAAACGACGGCGATCGTCTTCTGGAGGTAATGCTAGATTTTGACGAAATTGGTTTACTTGGTCTTCACGACCCACAAAACCTAATTGCTGAAGTTGCTTAAGTTTATCTTGTAGATTCTTGGGCTTATTTTGCGGGTTCATTACAAGATTCAATTTTGAGATACGAATGCTTACAGAATAACTACTAAATATACAAGGTGTATTTCGGAATTTACTGGACTTTGCCTGGGTAATTTTTATGCATTGACCTTCTGAGGCTCGACTTTGACCTTCTGAGGCTCAACTTTGACCTTCTGAGGCTCGACGTTGACCTTCTGAGGCTCAACTTTGACCTTCTGAGGCTCAACTTTGACCTTCTGAGGCTCGACGTTGACCTTCTGAGGCTCGACGTTGACCTTCTGAGGCTCAACTTTGACCTTCTGAGGCTCAACTTTGACCTTCTGAGGCTCAACTTTGGCCTTCTGAGGCTCGACTTTGACCTTCTGAAGCTCAAAAATGCCCTGGCGACTTAACGCTTCTCAATGGAGTCCAATACAGACCTAACCCCCAGCCCCTTCCCTACGAGCGTTGGGGAGTAAGATTCAAAGCCTCTACCCTTGTAGGGGAGAGGAATGGAAGTGAGGTCAAAGTATATTTTAGATAAACGAGATGCGCTACAGAAATCGCAACTACACAGACAAAACCCGCCTACGCTGGTTTCAAAAATGTTTGAATACAAAACGCAAAAAGGGCATAACATTGTTATGCCCCAACAAATGATGTGTATTTTACCAAGTTGACAACTGGTATAATTGCCTATTGCAAGCTTTAGCTAACTGAGACTTCGGGTTTCTTTTTCTTAGAACGGCGGTTAAACCTGCGTCCCATCTCATCAATTACTGCATCTAAACCTGCGACATCACCGCTAGCTTTGGCATAGCTATAAACTGCTAATGCTGCTGCGTATGCTTCGCTAGCAGAGGCTATACAGGTATCATCCACTAATTCTTGCAGTTGGGTTAGAGACAATAGCACCGGATACAAGTCCTCATATATTTCTAAATCTCGGCGCATCTCTTCTAAATCAAAAGAACGGGGCAAAAAGTTAGGGTTTTGTGTCGCAACCTCTAAGGCTTTGCTGACAAAAGCCCGACTTTTATCTCCCATCTTCAGCATTGTTCGCCGATCTTCAGGGGTCAAATCTACCAAAAACGGTAACTTTTCTCTAATTGTAGCGATCGCCTGCATGACTGCTTCTTTATCTGCTGGGGCTAGGCTGGCACTGATACGATTTTCTGACATTTTTAATACTCCTTTAGGGTACTTAATTCCAGTATTCCCAAAGTTGTAGAAGCGATCGCAATACGGTTCGGTTAACGTTTTCATATTTTGAAGATCCCCCCAACCCCCCTTAAAAAGGGGGGCTTCCAAGCCTCTTTTACCCCCTTTTTAAGGGGGTCGCCGTAGGCGGGGGGATCTTAACCGAACCGTATTGGAAGCGAGTGATCGCATTAGTTTTCAAGACAGGCTACCAATAAGACACCAAGAATTTGTTACATAGAATCGAGCCGATGACGTAATTGGCTACTAAAAGCATCAATTACTGTGACGACTACCAAAAGCACTAACATCATGGTTGTTGCTTTGGTGTACTCGAACCCGTCAATGTAACTTTTCAACTGAAAGCCAATACCACCTGCACCAACTACACCCAAGACAGAAGCAGCACGAATGTTGTACTCAAACATCCAAAAGGTGTAACCCAATCCCAGAGGTAACACTTGAGGGAAAATGCCGTATTGAGCAATCTGTAACTTGGAGGCTCCGATAACTTGCAAGGATTCAAGAGAACGCGGATCAACGGCTTCAATTGCCTGTTGATAAAATTTGGCAAGGTAGCCGATGGTGTAGATTCCCAAAGCTAAAGTTCCTGCTGGTGCGCCTAAGCCAGTGGCGGCAACAAAAATTAGCCCCAGAATAATTGAGGGGACAGAACGTACAGTATTTTGCAGTAAATTAGCTAGCGATCGCAACCACCCAGGCGCAATATTGCTGGCGCTAGCTATAGCAATCGGTACAGAAAGAATTGCTCCAATGGTAGTTCCCCATAAAGACATCTGTACAGTTTCAATTAGTGCCTTAACTGCAATATCTAAAACTTTCCAATCGGGAGGAAATAACCGGGTAATAAAATCGGTGATATATGGCCAGCTAGAACTTAGCAGTTCAAAATCGAGTTTGAGTCCTCGCAAAGCCCAACCATAAACTACTACGACAATTAATAAGATGAGTAGAGAACTCAGCCAAGGGTAGAAACGTAAGCGTTTTAACTTAAAAAAGGAACTCATACTGTATTGAAGAAGAATTCAGGAGTCAGAATGAATTTTGAATTATGGCGACTGACGCATGTATTCTGTTTTGTTAAATCAAATCCCACTCAACCGGAAACTTTCGCAAATTTAGCTTGTAAGTTATCACAAAGTCCTTGGTAAATGACGCGTCCAGCATCTAAGACGATCGCTTGTTGGGCATATTTTTCTGCGATTCCCAAATCGTGTAAAACTGCAACAATAGTCATGCCTTGCTGAGTGTGCAATTGGGATAGAGTTTCCATGACTTGTTGCGATGCTACAACATCTAAGCCTGTGATGGGTTCATCGACTAAGAGAATTTGCGGTGATTGAATTAAAGTCCGGGCGATCGCTACTCGTTGTTGCTGTCCACCACTTAATTGACTGGTTCTTTGAAAAGCTAACTCTAAGAGTCCTAACTGTTCTAATAAATTTAGTGCCAACATGCGATCGCGTTTGGAAAATCCCAACAGTGTCTGCCAAGTTGTTCTTTTACCAAGGCATCCGCACAAGACATTTTCCAGTGCTGATAACTGCCGAATCAATCCGCCACCTTGAAATAACATCCCAACATCGCGCCGAATTTTTGGCAGTGTTCGGGGATTCATCTCAACATTATTAACGAGCAATTCTCCTCTCACTGATGGTACTAGTCCAACTAGCGATCGTAGTAATGTAGACTTACCAGCACCGTTTAGCCCCAGCAAAACCACAAATTCACCCCGTTTAATCTGGCAATTAATCCCGTTGAGAATAGGACGATTCAGAGATGCAGCATAAGCTGTCTCTAGGTTATGACACTCAATAACATAATCATTCATAGAAATTTATTTATCTGCTAAGAGGATGTTTTAAAAGTTCTTTGGTCGTTAGGAAAACGTTTTAGATCCCCCTAAATCCCCTGATCAATTGGGGGACTTTGATTCCGGTTCCCCCTTTTTGAAGGGGGGTTAGGGGGGATCTAGAAGTGCCTAAAATTACAGCCGATCACTTTCAAAACATCTGCTAACAGTTATTCAAGATGTTCACTGAATAACTGTTAACTTAATTATGGTTCAATCCCAGCAATTTGCAGAGCATTACGGATGGTTGCTAGGTGACGATCGTGGTTAATTCGCACTAATTCTGTGGAATTATACAAGTCGCGTAACAATTTATTATTTTCCGACTTATTTAATTTCAGTAAGGCGTTGATGAGTTTTTCCCGTGTTGGAGTTGGAACATCATCATCAATGGCAATACCGTGGGCAGGTACACCATTAATTTTGTGCAGAACCCGTAACTGATTCTTCTCTTGGGCGGTGATATAAGGTGGATTCAGAGCATATTCTGACACAACAGCCACATCAGCTTGACCGCGCACAACTGCTTGCAAGGCTTTGCTGTAGTTACCGCCGTAAGAAATTTGACTAAAGAAACCATCTAAGCGATCGCGGTTGGGTACAAATTTTTGTTTGACCAACTCAGCGACAGGGATAATAAACCCAGAGCCAGAAGTTGGGGAAGTAAAAGCAATTTTCTTGCCCCGCAGTTGTTCTAAAGTCGCTTTAGCTGAATTTTGAGTTTTTAGAGGACTATTGTTAGGGACAACAAATGTTGAGCTATAGGTGTATCTTCCAGAATAAGTGGAGCGAACTTCGGCTAGATACAAGCTGGCGTTTGCTAATTGTTTTGCTTTTAAAGCCGGACGGCTACTTAAAAAAGCGACATCAGCCCGATTTGCTCTCAAAGCTTCCACAGCAGCTGTATCATCACCAACTTGGGCGACAACTGGAATCCCTAACTCTTTCGATAAAAAAGCTCCTACCGCATTTGCCTTATTTTGCAAGTCTGTAGAATCAGCACGACTGGGAAAAACTATTGTTAAAGTCTTCTGCCCTTGAGCAAGTAAGCGTGGTGTCTGTTGATTAGTGGTGGGGTTGGCGATCGTTGCCTGCATAGCCCCTACTGTGCTGACTACTAAACCTGTAAGTACTGCAAATGCAGCACCAGCACCCAATAAACTCTTTTTCCTAACACTCATTTGCAACTCTCCATTAGGAAGTTTTCTTAGTTTTTTTGCTAATTAATTTTAATTAACCCTAAAGAAGATTTATAGCTTTTAAGAAGAAAAGTCAATAATGAAGCCTAGTTTGTTTGTATTGTAGGCTTCTTTTGTGAGTGTATTGGTACTAACCGCTAATTACAGCGATCGCATCAATTTCTACCAACACATCTTTAGGTAAGCGCGATACCTGCACACAAGCCCGTGCTGGGGCTGTATCTTCTGGAAAATATTTAGCATAAACGGCATTCACCGCCGCGAAATCATTCATATCAGCTAAAAATACAGTGGTTTTCACCACATCTTGAAAAGTCGCACCAGCTGCTGTGAGGATGGCTTCAAGATTAGCTAATACTTGCTCAGTTTGTTTTTTGACATCATCAGTGTAGACGACATCACCAAGGCGGGGATCGATGGCAATTTGTCCTGCGACGAATACAAATTGACCTGAAGCTGCGATCGCTTGATTATAAGGGCCGACTGGTGCGGGTGCGTTATCAGTATTAATTACTTTACGGGTCATAGATATTACTTTCTCTAACGATGTTTCTTGTTTACCGATTTCCGCTTCAGAAGCGATCGGTTTGTAAATCTCTCCATCTGGCATTATTGCACGACTGAAGTCAGCATCCTCAATTAGCCATCCATAAGTAGTAGCATCAGTCAAGTCTGCTCTGGTCAAGTTAGTTTCCTTCAAATTTACCTTTCTCAAATCTGCTCCTTGCAGAACTGCTCTCTCCAAATTTGCCCTTTGGAGACAAGATTGTTTGAGGTTTGCATGTGCAAGATTCGCTCCAGCCAGATCAGCCTCAGTCAGATTTAAGCCTGATAGATTAAAACTTTGTAAATTTACTGCTTGCAGTTTAGCACCCAGTAGATTTGCCTTTTGAAAGTTTACGCCCTCTAAGTTAGCTCGGCTCAAATTCGCTCCTACTAAAGAAACTCCATTGAAGTCTACACTTCTGAGTGTTGAATTATTCAAGTCTGCTTCTGCTAAGGAAACTTCTCTCAGTTTTGCACTACTCAAATTTGCATTACTCAAATCTGCCTTGTCTAAGTTTGCGTGACTTAAGTTTGCACTACTTAGATTTGCTCCACTTAAGTTAACACTGCTTAAGTTTGCACCACTAAAGTTTGCTGACGGCTGTAGCAGTTCGCGCTTCCACCAAATTTCTGTACCATTCACTTTACTGAAATTTGCGGCTGTCAGACATGCCTTACTAAAATCGCTTCCGTTAATTATTGCCTCTGTCAGGTTTGCCTTACTTAAATCTGCACCTTTAAAATTTGCACCAGTTAAGTCGGCATTTGATAAGTCTATTTGAATCAGGTCTGTATTTCTGAAGTCTACATTTCTCAGTTTTGCTCCTTGAAAGTTCCGTTGTCCTGCTGCGTATTTCTCCAAAACTTCCTCAGCGTCCATAATGCACCTTTAAATACCACTGACACAGTATAATCACAAAATCTTTGTGTCACAGGTATTCCTCTCCTCTTCTCTCCGCGCTCTCTGCGCCTCTGCGGTTCGCTCCTCCTACCCCAACCTCGGACGTATCCCATAATGCCGAAATCGCCAATAATCTCGCAGAATGCGATCGTGGTCAAAACATAAATTACCAGGCACACGCCAATACTCAAAAACTCCTACACCCTTAGCATCATCCCCAGCTACAGGTTCACCCGTCGCTGTCGCCAAAAACACAATGCTAATGGTATGCTGACGCGGATCGCGATCGGGGTCAGAATACACCAGTAATTGTTCAACTAACTCCACCTGCAAACCCGTTTCTTCCTCAGCTTCTCGCCGGGCCGCCACTTCCACCGCTTCGCCATAATCCACAAAACCACCAGGAATAGCCCAACCTAAGGGTAGATTATGTCTTTCAATTAACACTATTGGCCGATGAGGTCGATCTACTAGTTCAATGATGATATCAACTGTTGGTGCAGGATTTCGGTAAGTCATAGTTAATTAGTCATTGGTCATTAATCATTAGTCATTAGTCATTAGCCAAGGACAAAGGACAAATGACAAATGACAAACAAGATGAGTTTACTTGATTTACCGTGCAAATACTGTTCCGTGATAAATTCGATGCGATTGGCTTTGCCACTGCCCCTTGGGCGATCGCATAGCGTGTCCATCAGATAATTGCTCCCTCTCATAATTCAGGTTAAATATGCCCTTTCCTAGATCCAGTGGTATTTTGCTGCATCCTACCTCCTTTCCCAGCCGATTTGGCGTTGGAGATTTAGGCTTAGAAGCCTATCGCTTCATCGATTTTCTTAAAGATACTCATCAACAATATTGGCAAGTTTTACCTTTGGGACCCACTGGATACGGTAATTCCCCCTATATGTGCTACTCGGCAATGGCGGGAAATCCTCTGCTAGTTAGCCCAGAAAAACTGCGAGATGAGGGTTTGCTCACTGAAGAAGACTTTGCTAATTTACCAGGATTTCCGGTAGAAAAGGTAGACTTCGACCAGGTTGTGCCGATTAAGATTGGGCTACTCAAAAAAGCCTGTGAAAACTTTAAAGTGAATGCTACGGACATCCAAAAAAACGAGTTTGCAGGTTTTTGTGACAGTAAAGCCTATTGGCTAGATAATTATGCCTTATTTATGGCGCTGAAAGATGCCCACGAAAATGCAAGCTGGCACACATGGGAGCCAGAATTTGTCAAGCGCGATCCACAAGCATTAGAGCAAGTACAGCATCGACTCAATGGGGAGATTTTTTATTACAAGTTCGTCCAATTTGAGTTTTTCCGGCAGTGGTCAGACCTGAAAAGCTACGCCAACATGCGCGGTATTGACATTATCGGCGATATCCCCATCTACGTATCTCATGATAGTGCCGACGTGTGGGCACATCCCGACATCTTTTGCTTAGACGAAGAGACAGGAGTTGCCGCCCAAATGGCAGGAGTCCCACCAGATTACTTTAGCGCCACCGGTCAATTGTGGGGCAACCCGGTTTATAACTGGGAGGAATTACAAAAACAAGACTTTAAATGGTGGGTACAGCGCTTTGAGGCAATGCTGGATTATGTAGACATAATTCGCATTGACCACTTCCGGGGCTTTGAGGCTTATTGGTCAGTAGCCAAAGGCGAAGAAACTGCCATGAATGGCAAATGGGTGGAAGCGCCTGGAGATGCTTTTTTTGAAGCGATTAGGCAGAAGTTGGGCAAGCTACCCGTCTTGGCGGAAGATTTGGGAGTAATTACACCAGAAGTAGAAGCACTACGAGACAAGTATGAATTTCCTGGGATGAAGGTTTTACAGTTTGCCTTTGGTTCTGATCCCGGTAATCCATTCTTACCATTCAATTACCCGCGAAATGCTGTAGTTTATACGGGCACTCACGATAACGACACAACTGTAGGCTGGTTCAATTCAGCCAGCGACTACGAAAAGCAAAACCTGTTGCTTTATTTAGGTTGTGTTAGTCCTGAAGGCATCCACTGGGATTTAATTCGCCTAGCTTTGAGTTCCATAGCTAACCAAGCGATTATTCCCTTGCAAGATATTTTGGGTTTAGGAAACGAAGCGCGGATGAATTTTCCTAGTACTGCTGAGGGTAACTGGGGGTGGCGCTATCAAGCAGAAGCGTTGAGAGATGAATTACGCGATCGCTTGAAAGTTCTTACCAGACTCAATGGACGCGCCCCGGAAGGGCAATAAGGCAGGGCGGCAGGGGGAGATGAGGAAGCAGGGGGAGCAGGGGAAGAAAAAATAACCAATGCCCCATGCCCATGCCCCATATTTCAAAACTTAGGTTTTGCAGCAATTCTAACTTCTTCCTCTTTCCCCGGTTCTCCCATTTCCTTGGCTTTTTCTTGATTGACGCTCATTAACACGCCACCAGCATTATCAGTTTTCACTGTGAGTTGCTCTTGGGCTTTCCAAATCCGGTGACTTCCCTCTGGGAGAGTACCCTCAAACTCGGTTTTGCCATCGGCTACTACGCGAATCCAAGATGACGCTTTCAAAGTGACACCAATCTGTACAGCTTTTCCCTGTTGGACGGCGCTAAGGGTATCGTTAAGTGATTGAACCTCCACTGATTCTTTTACTTGGGCTATTGCTGGTTTAACAATAGACTTTTGTTTTGGAGATGGCTGATTTTGATTATTAGTTGTACTTGCTTGTAATACTGCGTTATTTAATAACTGAGATAAGCCATTTACAGAGCATACAATTAGCAATATGTAAAGAAAGTAAAGATGAATTGGACGTAGTTGATTAAGGGGTGAATTATTCTTTATACCTTGAGGGTTCACTTGTGCAGAACTAATCGGAAAAGTGCCAGAAAATTCTACTCCATTCAAACCTAGTGCATCGGCGAATTGCCTGATTAAACCCTGTATATAGACTGGTTCTGGCAGATCGTTTAAATTACCTTCTTCGATCGCCTGCAATAATCGCTGGGGAATCCTAGTTAATGCAACCATTTGCTCTAGAGATAATCCCTGTTCTTGACGCAATGCCCAAAGTTGAGCGCCCATTTCTGCCAATTTTTCGGCTCGTTGTTGCTCTAATGAAATTGATGGCTGGTTATTATTCTTCTTTGTTAGCCATTTCATGCCTACTGACACTCCTTAACTCCACAGAATCTTTTTTAGGTTGTGTTATTTGATCTTGCAAAAAGTGAATCTCATGATCTTTGAGGGAACGATATTTACCCTCTTCCAAAAAAGGTTCTTTTGGAGTTTGTAATTGAATTGGGCCTATAGCAGTCCGATGCAGCTTGATTACTGGGTATCCTAACTGTTGAGCTATCCGGCGAATTTGGCGATTTCTTCCCTCCTGCAACACTATTTCTAAAAAGCTTTGCTCGCCACGATGTTCTATTAGCTGTACCTTAGCGGGCCTGGTTTTTCTACCCTCCAACATCACACCCTGACGCCACATTTTCAGTACTGTTTCTGGAGGATGTCCTTCTACCAAAACACGATATGTCTTGGAAATGCTGTGGCGGGGATGGGTTAGTCCAAATGTCAGATTTCCGTCATTGGTCAGGATTAATGCTCCTGTAGAATCTGCATCTAAACGCCCAACTGGGTGAATACCTGTACCCTCCCGTAATTCTTTCGGTAGTAGATCCAGGACTGTTGGTCTGCGGTGAGGGTCGTAGCAAGTCGAAACCACACCCCTTGGTTTGTGCAGCAATAAATATATTAAAGCCGGACGCTGCTTTTTAGATACAGGCTTACCATCAATTGCGATCGCATCTTTTTCGGGATCAATTTTTTGACCTAAATGTGCCAATACCCCATTTATCCGCACCCGTGAGTGCCTAATCATTTCTTCGGCTTCACGACGTGAGGCGATACCCCATTGAGCGAGAATTTTTTGTAACCGTGCCTCCATGTGGAATTGCTTATTTACTGTTAACAATTAAATGATATTTGCATTTTGTAGCTAGTAGACATAAATGTTACATTTAAGACTTATTTAATTTCTGTTCGATTGTTAAGCAAATATTCATAAACAGATTCCTTAGATGCCAGAGCAAAATTTCAACACAACAAATGCTAATAAAATACGCATAATTACGCAGGTACTCACAACAGCACTAAAGCTCTGGTTGAGAGCGCAAGTGAGCCAAATATCGGACTTAGAAGTGGAGATTAAAGCGAGCGATCGCCAAATTCTCTCTGGACGTATCCCGTCAGTATCTATTTTTGCTACTGATGCAATTTATCAAGGTCTCCTAATTACACAAATTCAATTAATAGCAGAAAATATTCGGATAAATATTGGCTCGGTACTCAAGGGAAAACCGCTAAGACTGTTAGAAACAGTATCAGTGGTTGGCGATTTGATCGTAGACGAGAAGGATCTTAATACTTCTCTCTCATCTGACTTATTATCTAATGCTTTGAGCGATTTGCTGGTTAAAGTTTTACCAACACATTGCCCAAAGTCACAACCAATAAATTGGCAAAAAATTATCCTTGATAACAACCAAATTATACTGCGAGGTCTGAGAGTAACCAATAGTGAAACAATTCCTCTGGAGATTTGTCTAAGCTCACAGTTACTCAGTGGGCATGAGTTGCAACTGGCACACATAAAAATCAAGCCCGACCAGGGGGAGATATTAGAGGCCAATCATGAGTACAATTTGGATCTTGGCTCAGATGTCGATATCCAAGAACTAACGCTGATCCCAGGCAAGCTAGTGTGTCGTGGGCGGATTAACGTTAACCCTTGATGATAAGAAATTAAAAAATGCTAATACATTATTTTAAATGATATAGCGGCTCTCAGGGGATGAGAGAGCAATAGGACAATCCCCCGCTTCGTTGCGATCGCGCCTTGGAATAGAATTCCAGTTATTCGATTGAAGGGAGGATAAACACAATCCCGCGCTTCGTTGCGATCGCGCTTCGGAATAGAATTCCTCTTGCTTATACCTTAAGTCCTCTTCAGAGGACTAAACAAGAATTTCAGTCCACTTAAGTGGACAAAAGCATCTAAGGAGAAAAGAAGGAAGCGCCAACCGAATAGAAAAAAGAAAATACTTGCTTCTAGAAGATGGAAAAAAGCTGCTGTCAAAGTTAGCAAACTAAAACGCAAAGTTGCTAACCAGAGGCAGAATTGGGTTCATCAAGTCGCTGCAAAAATAACCAGCAGTAGCAGCATGGTAGCGACTGAAACTCTAGTTGTAAAGAACATGACCCGAAAAGCTAAAAAGGGCAAACGCAAAAAACAAAAGGCTGGACTAAATAAGTCGATACTTGATGTCGGATTTGGAATGCTACGCAGTACTATCAAATACAAAATAGAACAGATTGGTGGTCTATTCGTAGAAGTTCCAACACCTCAGGTAAAACCTTCTCAAACCTGCCCTAAATGTGGACACCAACACAAGAAAACACTCAATATTCGAGTACATGAGTGCTGTGTTTGTAGCTATCGTCAGGATAGAGATATCGCTGCTGCCGAAGTAATGCTTTATTGGGCGAAAGGCACTCTACCGGGGTTAGGAACTAGCCCCGCAGACGCAGAGCCATCTAGCTCTACTTCATGCACCAAGGCGCGTAAGCAAGCTGGAAGTATGAAGCAACTAGGGGCGTTGAAGCGTCAAAAATCTGTGGAAGTCTTCGCTAAAAACGAACTGAGGGATGTAGAAACCCACAGTTCAGGCGAAGCCAACTGTGGGTAGTTCATCTGTTACTGAAAACCGCTACAGTAACGGCAACAGTAGTGTCACAAAATAATATACCAACGGAGCAGTGAAAATATAACTATCAGTACGGTCTAAAATACCACCATGTCCAGGGATTAACTGCCCAGAATCTTTGACTCCAGCATCGCGCTTGAGCATAGACTCCGTAAGATCCCCTAAAAGACTAGCAATGCCAATCAGTAAACCCAATGCTAAACCAGTGAAGGGGGATCTGGGCAAGTGCAGATAATAGGCTCCTGCTATGGCTACAGCAACACTTGAAGTAATGCCAAAAACAGCACCTTCTACAGTTTTTTTCGGACTAATATCAGACAGACGGGTTTTCCCAAAAAATTTGCCAATAGTGTAAGCGCCGATATCGGCTGCCCAAATACACAAAAAAGTCAGCAGTGTTGCTGTAAAACCTTGTGGTAAAAAAGCAGAATTTGCCTTTTCCCATAAATCTGTCCAGGTTGTGGGCCAATAACCTCCAAAAGGAAGATTGCTAAAAGCAGCAGTATCAATTGCTCGTAATCGCACCCAGTAACTCGGCAAATAACCTACGTAAAATAGCCCCATAATAGAAGCGGAAACATCAGCGATCGTGGCAAATTTGGGCTGAAACAGTAGGTAAAAACAAATAAGTGTGCCAGCTATGGGCATCACAGCGTCAGCTAAACTGCCATCAAGGGTACAAATTACCAGCAGAACTTGGCTGACAGCCATAGTGGTTTTAGCAGCGGGAGCGATGCCTCTGGCTCGTACTAAATTAAAATATTCCTGTTGACCCAAAAAAATGATAACTGCAAAGATGATGGTAAAGTACCAACCCCCCAAAAGGGTTGCAGAAAGAGCAAGAGCGATCGCAACAATTCCACTAATAATCCGAGACCAAGGCATAGAAGTATTTTGGATTTAGTCTAGTTTCTCACCACTGAGGATAAAAATGGGATCAACGGCGGTAAAGGTTTGAGAAAAGCCACGCGTCTCTAAGCGGTTAACGGCAGACTGGACGACTTCGATATTTCTAGCCCTTAACAGAGAAAAGCTCTGAGAAATAGCATACAGACTTTCTAGATTAGCAGCTGTAGCTACAACCCGACCGGATGGGGGCAAATAATCCCATGCTGTTTGCAGAATCTCTTGAATGGGCCGTCCTCCCTCGATACAAACGCGGTGAGGTGTAACTTTAAGATCGTGTAAACACTCTGGGGCGCTACCTTCAATTACTTCGACGTTTTTCACATCAAAGCGATCGCAGTTACGCTTGATCAGATTAGCTACTTCTTCATCCCTTTCTATAGCGATAATCTTTCCACCTGGACACAACAGCCCCACCTCTACCGGAATTGTACCCGTGCCTGCGCCAATGTCCCACAACACAGAATCTGATTTTAGTCGCAGTTGGGCAATTAACAGCAGTCGGACTTCTCGCTGACTCAGGGGAATTCCTGGCAAATTTTCAAACAATTCATCGGGAATACCAGGGGTAATATAAGGCCAAAGTTGGGAGGGCATAAAATTACGCAATTATACTAAAGATATGGATTTGCCAAATTGAAAAGCTATAAGCTCTAAAAACTTTTCAACCGTAGCATTAGAAGAAACCATAATGATTGGCGAAATATTAGGCGATCGCTACGAAGTTCAGCAGCTACTAGGAAAAAAAGCAGGGCGGCGGACTTTGCTAGCTCGTGATTTGCAAACTCAGGAATTAGTTGTCATTAAGTTACTCTCTTTTGGCGATGACTTTGAATGGGATTCACTCAAGCTGTTTGAGCGGGAAGCTGAAACTTTAAAATCTTTGTCACATCCCTTAATTCCTCAGTATTTAAACTATTTTGAGGTAAATTTACTAACCATCAAAGGATTTGCGCTCGTACAAACTTATATCCCAGCAAAAACTTTAGAGCAATATTTACAAAGTGGGCGAACTTTTACAGAAGCTGAAGTCAAACAGATAGCCAAAGCGCTTTTAGAGATTCTTATTTACCTACATGAGTTACATCCGCCTGTAATTCACCGTGATATTAAGCCTAGCAATATTTTATTAGGGGAGCGTTCTGGTAATAGTGTTGGTCAAGTTTATTTGGTAGATTTTGGCTCAGTACAGACTGTCCTCGCTACAGAAAGCGGGACAAGAACTGTGGTAGGAACTTATGGCTATATGCCACCAGAGCAATTTGGCGGACGTACTGTTGCAGCATCTGACCTTTATAGTTTAGGCGCAACCTTAATTTATTTAATGACGGGTAATCACCCAGCCGATTTACCGCAAAAGGATTTTCGCATTCAGTTTGAACAAGCGGCTAATGTCAGTCCCAGCTTTAGTAATTGGCTAAAGTGGATGATTGAACCCAGTTTAGAAGGGCGTTTTAGTTCTGCGGCTGGTGCGATAGTAGCCTTAGATAAACCACAAGCGACTAATTTACCTGCTTTAGTTGTTCGTAAACCAGACGGGAGTAAGATTCAACTAACCAAAAATTGGGATTCTCTAGAAATTATCATTCCACCATCTGGTTTCCATCCATCAATAGTATTCACAGGTTTATTTGCGATCGCCTGGAATTCATTTATCCTGTTTTGGACAATTGGCGCTCTCTCGGCCCCTTTTCCTGCCAACATTCCCTTTGCCTTGTTCTCACTTCCTTTTTGGGCTGCTGGCTGTTCTATGGTGTATAAATTTATCTTTAATTTGTTTGGACGCATCTGCTTACGCCTGAATGCAGAACAAATTACCCTAACCTGGGAGTTGTTTAGTTGGAAGTTTGAGCGTCCCCGGCCATCCTCAAGGCAAAGTGTTAATAAGTTGGTTTACATTCCAAAACACTTTACTAAAGGCTCTCAAGACACTAGAGTTGCCGTTCCAGCACAATTATATATTTGCTCAGGATTACAAAAATATCAGATTAGTGGAAACGATGTAGGTATTAAATCCGAAGTAGAACTTGAATGGTTAGCTCATGAATTAAGTGAGTGGCTAGGTTTGCCAATTACTAATCCAATGGGGAGTGAGTTAAGCTAATCATTTAATTTAATTCTTAATTAAAAAGTCTGAGCGTTGGTTTTCGGCGCTCAGACTTTTTTGATTCGTTTTTCTTACACCCTAAACAAAGGCAAAGAATTCAGAACTTTCTATCAAAAGCGACAATGGCATTTTTTTACTGTCATTCTTCCTTCAGCGATGCCATATCAATCACAAAGCGGTACTTCACATCGCTTTTTAGCATCCGCTCGTATGCTTGGTTGATCTTCTGAATAGGGATAAGTTCAATGTCACTGACGATATTGTGTTCAGCGCAAAAGTCGAGCATCTCTTGTGTCTCCTGAATCCCGCCGATCAGCGAACCGGCAATTACTCGGCGCTTAAAAATCAAGTTACTAATGCTGGGTGATGGGTGCGGATTTTCCGGTACACCAAGCAAACACAGCGTACCACCACGCTTAAGCAACTGAGTGTATGCGTCCAGATTGTGCGATACCGAAACCGTGTTGAGAATGAAGTCGAAGCTGTTGATATGCTTATTCATCTCATCGCTGTTTTTTGAAATTACAACTTCATCGGCTCCGAGGCGCTTGGCATCTTCGGTCTTTCCTGACGATGTTGTGAACAGCACAGTGTAAGCACCAAAAGCGTGGGCTAATTTTAGCCCCATGTGTCCCAACCCACCAAGTCCGACGATACCCACCTTATCGCCTTTGCCAACTTTCCAGTAGCGCAAAGGCGAGTACGTCGTGATCCCCGCGCACAACAGGGGTGCAACGCCAGCGAGATCCAGCTTTTCCGAAACTCGTAGCACGTAATTTTCATCCACAACTATCTGGTTTGAATAACCCCCATAAGTCGTTTTCCCTGTCTGATTCTCTGGGCTGTTGTAGGTAAAGATAATTTCGCTATTACAGTACTGCTCAAAACTCTCACGGCAGTTTGGACAGGTGCGGCAAGAATCGACCATACAACCAACGCCCGCAGTCTCGCCTACCTTGAACTTGGAAACCTGCTCACCAATCTTCACTACACGACCAACGATCTCATGTCCAGGTACGACAGGGTAAACCGTATTTTTCCACTCATTAGCGACTGTATGCAGATCCGAGTGGCACACGCCACAGTAAAGGATCTCGATTTGTACGTCGTGCGGCCCTAACTCTCGCCGCTCAAAAGTGAACAAGCCTAGTGGTGTACTTGCACTTTGGGCTGCGTATCCAAGACTCTTAATCACAGATAATCTCCTTTTTACTAAGTTCTTTCATGGCTTATATGAACTTTATTCAAAGTTTTCTGACTCAGTTCCTCGAAACTGCTCATATACTTTGCAATTAACAAACTAAGGTTGTTCCTACTCAGCATTAAATGCTAGGACAGGGAGTGCCTCTCCTGTGCCCAGATTCGTCTCAATATTTCCCGAACAATGTCCCTGATGATTCCGGCTTTGATAGCTGCATGAAAATGAGTATAAAGAAGTCAGACTGGTCTGAGTCAACCATCATAAGTGTGAGACAGTAGACGAAGCAGGTGGAGAGGGGGAGCAGGGGAAAAAATATCTACTAGTCCTGTTGGATGGAAGAATTGAGTAATTTAATTTTTTGAGTTCCCTAAAGCGCTTATGATATGTTGCTTTGCAAAAATTTTTTGAAGATAAATGACCTACTTGTATTGAATTTATTTATAGCCTGTTTATGCAATAGGATATAGCGCTTATCAATGCAGAACTTATGAGATTTGAGCCATCAATGTCTATATTTAATTACAGAAGCCTTAGAGGAAATTTATATGTTTGGACTGGGATGGCCAGAAATAGCTGTAATTAGCATAGTCGCTGTTCTAATTTTTGGCCCAAAAAAAATTCCCGAACTGGGAACCGCACTGGGCAAAACCCTCCGAGGGTTTAAGGAGGAGATGAAAACTCCCAGTGACGAAACCAATCAGGAAGAAGAAAAACAATAATAAAAGTAATCAGAATACAGGAGTCAGCGCACTGACTCCTCCTGACTCCTCCTGACTACAGCAGGGTATTAACAACAGAAGAAGGTGCTATTCCATTTTGAGAATCGATGACAGTTGTGCCGGGATTTTGTTGGTGTATCTCTTCTTTGGCTAAACCACGCAGCTTAATTAACTTAATAGCGCGAGTAACGCTTTCTGGTAAAATTACCACCAGACTGTTATCAGGAGCCATGTCTAAACCTTTATTTATGGCTTGGGTTTCATCCAGAATTGATTCATAGCGGCTATCAGGTTTAACTTCGGTGATGCCTTGAATAATCAACTGAGCGGCTGAACCCCGTAGGCGTCCCCGTGTGTCATCGTCTTCTTTGATGATGATGTAGTCAAAAATTTGTGCTGCTAATTTGCCCAATGTAACAAAGTCTTCGTCGCGGCGATCGCCTGGTCCACCAATTACGCCAATCCGTTGCCCTGTAGTCCAGTTCCGAACAAAGGAACCTACAGCTTCGTAACTGGCTGCGTTGTGGGCATAATCTACTAAAGCGTGGTAGTTGCCTAAATTAAATAAATTCATCCGTCCTGGCGTTTGACTAACTGAAGCCCGGAAGCTCTTCAAACCAGCACGAATCTGCTCGATTGTGACGTTTTGCACGAATGCTGCCAAAGTTGCCGCTAAAGCATTGGCAATCATAAACGGCGCCCGCCCGCCCATTGTTAAAGGTATATTTTCTGCTCTTTCTATCCGGTGTGTCCAATCACCTTTAACAATTGACAGATAGCCATTTTCATATACTGCTGCTACTCCACCCTTTTGGATGTGCTTTCGCACCAATTCCGAGTCGGGGTTCATTGTGAAGTAAGCAATATTAGCCTTAGTTTTTTCTGACATGGCGGCGACTCTGCGATCGTCGGCATTAAGTACCGCGTAGCCATCGGGGAATACGGCTTCTGCTACTACACTCTTGAGGTTAGCTAACTGCTCAATGGTATCTATATCGCCTATTCCTAAGTGGTCGGAAGCTACATTTAATACTACCCCCACATTTGCTGCTTCAAAGCCCAATCCAGAGCGGAGAATGCCACCGCGAGCCGTTTCCAGCACCGCTACTTCTACTGTAGGATCTTGGAGGATGAGGTGGGCACTTTGAGGGCCTGTGTTATCACCAGATTCTACTAAGTAATCGCCGATATACGTTCCATCAGTAGTAGTATAACCAACTACCTTACCTGTTTGCTTATAAATATGTGCTAGTAGTCGGGTAGTGGTGGTTTTGCCATTAGTACCCGTGATGCTAAGGATGGGAATTTGGCTAGATTGCTCGTTGGGGAACAGCATATCCATTACTGCGCCAGCGACGTTGCGGGGGATGCCCACGCTTGGGGCAACGTGCATTCGGAAGCCGGGAGCGGCGTTAACTTCGACAATCACGCCATCAACTTCCCGCAAGGGACGGCTAATATCTGTGGTGACAATATCGAGTCCGGCAATATCCAAACCGATAATCTTGACTACGCGTTGTGCCAACCAAAGATTTTCTGGGTGAATTTCATCGGTACGGTCTACGGCGCTACCACCTGTGCTTAAGTTTGCCGTTGCTCTGAGATAACAAAGGGTTCCTTTGGGTGGCACACTATTTAGGGTATAGCCTTGCCTTTCTAAGAGTTGGTAGCTGGTGCGGTCTAGTTCAATCTTGGTCAGGACGTTATCATGTCCTTCACCGCGATTTGGGTCAAGGTTTGTTTCCTCAATCAGTTCGGCGATGGTGGATCTGCCATTGCCAATGACATGAGCCGGGACGCGTTCGGCTACTGCTACTACTTTGCCATTTACCACCAGTACCCTGTGGTCGCGTCCAACATAATATCTTTCGATAATAATTGACCGAGAAACCTGTCTAGCAGCTTCGTATCCGGCTTGGGCTTCTTCCCAAGTTCTGATATCAATGGTGATCCCACGTCCATGATTGCCATCCACTGGCTTGGTGACGATGGGATAGCCGCCAACGAATTCAATGGCTTGTTCCAAATCGTCTAAGAAGTTGATCACTGTACCTCTAGGTACTGGCGCACCAGCAGCACCGAGGATGCGTTTAGTGGCTTCTTTATCGCAAGCTAGTTCTACACCCAGAATGCTTGTGTTGTCGGTCATTGTGGCCTGCATCCGCTTCTGATTCACGCCGTAGCCTAGCTGAATCAAAAAGCGGGCTTCCAGAGACATCCAGGGAATACCTCTTTTTTCTGCTTCTTTGATGATCGCTTCAGTGGAGGGGCCTAAGGAAGCATCACGGGTGAAGTCTTTCAGGTCTTGGATATCTTGCTCTAGTTCTGCTTTAGGGTAACGGCCTCGATCAACGATACTCTGGCACAGCCGCACTGCTGCTCGTCCAGCGTAGCGTCCGGCTTCCTCATTCTGATACTCGATCACTACTTGGTAAATTCCGGGTGTGGCAGTTTCGCGGGTGCGACCAAAGCCGACATGCATACCAGCTAATTCCTGGAGTTCTAGGGCTACGTGTTCTACGATATGGCCAATCATAGTGCCTTCTTTGACTCGCATCAGAAAACCACCACGACAGCCAGGAGAACAATAATGACCCTCCAGACTCGGCAGCGCCTCAACTAGTCCTTCATAAAAGCCAGGGATTTCATTCGAGGGCGTCTCGGCAAGGTTTTCTAAATCGAGGCGCATGACGATCAGCTTGTGGCGTCGAATGCTCCAATAGTTTGGGCCGCGTAAGGTCTGGATCTTGAGGATTCTCATGGGAATAGGTAGATGGAGATTCGGAACCAAAATTCTAGTTTCTTACTGAAATTGACCGCTAAACTGTTCGTTGCAAACAGTTTTTTCTTTTTACATACTATTCTCATCATTTTTCTACAACAAGAAATAAATGTGCGGTCAATCGATTTTGGATTTTAGATTTATGATTTTGGATTAAAAGAGACAATTAGGGTACTTAGCTCTCTTAATTTTTAGATTTACGATCGCAAGGGCTTGACAAGTCCTTGATGGTTTTTTAGATTTGTTTCGCTCACTTGGCGGCATCTGCCAAAAAGCTCTTTTAATCTAAAATCCGTCTTGAAAAGCTTGCTAGGTCGGTAAACCAACGCCACTTGCTACAACGCGGGGAACCCGCGCAACGCAGTGGCTCTTCCTTACAACTTTTTGCAAAATCCAAAATCTAAAATTTGTGGCCAACTCAGTGTAACCTCAGATACTTTATCCCGTCAGCTGGAGATTCGGTGTACAGCAGGCAATACAGTACGCTGGTACAAGTGGAAGCGATCGCCGTAGCTGAGGATATGTAGACGTAAATTATGTACTGTTAATGGTTCATTAGCACCGACATGGGGTTCGTTGGTGTGGGTGGCTTCAGTGGGATCAACAATGGTGACACTGCCTTTGCCCATAACTTGTAACCAACCATCACGTTCAAATACTGCACAAGTATCTTCGTCAATGCCAATACCTAAGCGATCAGGGTGAGCTGCGATCGCACTTATCAGCCGCCCCATGCGATTACGGTTGTGAAAGTGTTGGTCAACGATTACTTCAGGAATAAATCCTAAACCTGTTGCCATATCAACTAAAGAACGATTTGGCGATTCTCCACTACCGCCGCCAGCAATCATGTGATGCCCCATCACTGCTGCTCCTGCACTCGTGCCTGCTAAGGTTAGTTGCCCCGCCCTCACCCGTTGCCGAATAATTTCCATTGCTGGCGTATCTGCCAATACACCACAGAGACGCAGCTGGTCGCCTCCTGTCAAAAATACCCCACTACAGGCTTCTAAGGATGCTTTAATCTGGGAGGATTCACACTGTTCCCGTTCGCGGATATCTAAAATCTCTACCTTCTGAGCACCCATTTCTTCAAAAATGCGAATATACCTACCACCGATGATGGCGGGTTCGCGAGAGGCAGATGGAATAATTGTAATATAAGCCTTACTAGCACCGGCGCGTCCAAAAAAAGTTCGTAGGATTTCGCGTCCATGAACTTTATCTTCTGCACCTCCGATAACCAGAACGGCGGTTTTAGTTGCTTGGGGTGTCCTCATTTCTAGCGATTTAGCTTGTAATTGCGGCATTGTGTTTCTCCTGTCAACAACTTCAGGTGAATTTAACAAGGTTCATAAGCAGCCATGATTTTGCGCTTTGCAACTTTTGAGAGGACACTTTTTGGAATTTTGCAACTGGGTAAGCCACTCTCCAAATTTTCGCTTAACGCTCGCGTTGCCTCAGTCTAAACGTGTTTGTTCCCATTCCTCAAAGCCAGCGCCTTGTTTTTCACCTGTCCACTTGCAGCAGGGCAAAATAGTCTTTATCGGGCTAAATTCCCGCTTTGGGGTTGAGGACGAGCAGTTAAGACTACGCTTTTTTCTGAGGCTGGCTCGATGCATCCTGGAAGTTGTTAACTTGATAAGATTATTAATTTAAATGTACTTGTGACAACATTTAAACATAAATTAAGTAATTAGAAAAACTTTTAATCCCATCTAAAATCCAAGAGGTCTGGTAGTTTTAGATACTATTGATAAAGTTTAACTGGAGTTTGACCCGACTTGGGCTTGTTGATGTTTGCTAGACATTCAAATTTAAGATTAGTGTCCTTGAATACGAATAACTGTGCGCTTTGATATAGTTACGCTTTTTCCTGACTGTTTTAACTCTGTTCTCAACTCTGGTTTGCTAGGTAAAGCCTTAGCCAAACAGATTGCCGAAGTGCATCTGCTTAACCCACGGGACTTTACCACTGATAAGCACCGCAAGGTGGATGATGAACCCTACGGCGGCGGCGTTGGGATGCTAATGAAGCCAGAACCTATTTTTAACGCTGTGGAGTCGCTGCCAACTCTACCCCGAAGAGAAATAATTTTGATGAGTCCACAGGGTCAAACAATTAATCAACCTCTTTTGAAAGAATTGGTGACAAATTACGACCAGTTAGTAGTTATTTGTGGGCATTACGAAGGAGTGGATGAGAGGGTGCTACATTTGGTAACCCGTGAAGTATCTTTAGGAGATTTTATTCTGACTGGCGGGGAAATTCCAGCAATGGCTTTGATTAATGGCGTAGTGCGGCTGATCCCAGGAACCGTAGCCAAAACGGAGTCCCTCACCGCAGAAAGTTTTGAAGAAGGGTTATTGGACTATCCCCAATATACTCGTCCTGCCAATTTTCGCGGTTTAAAAGTGCCTGATGTCTTACTCAGTGGGAATCACGCTGCGATCGCGCGGTGGCGTTATGAGCAACAAATTGAAAGAACCCGCGATCGCCGTCCTGATCTGCTGGAAAAATTAGAGCAGGGGGCAGGGAGCAGGGGGCAGGGGGAGAATAATAATTGCTAACTCCTAACTAATGACAAATGACTAAAATTCGTATTGGTAACGGCTACGATATTCATCAACTGGTGAGCGATCGCGCTTTGATTTTAGGTGGAATTCAAATTCCCCATGAACTGGGTTTATTGGGGCACAGTGATGCTGATGTGCTAACACACGCGATTATGGATGCCATGCTTGGGGCATTATCTTTAGGAGATATTGGTCATTATTTCCCACCTAGCGATCGCCAATGGGCGGGAGCAGATAGTTTAGTACTATTAAACCAAGTTCATCAACTGATTCGGGATCAAGGTTGGCAGGTGGGAAATATTGACTCGGTGGTAGTAGCAGAACGTCCAAAATTAAAACCGCATATTCACAATATGCGCGACAAACTAGCGGCAGTTTTAGAATTAGAACCAAATCAAATTGGCATTAAAGCTACCACCAACGAAAAATTAGGCCCTGTTGGACGTGAAGAAGGTATCTGTGCTTATGCTGTTGTCTTGCTTTTGAAAGAATAAAAGTTATGAAATTTTCTACAATTTTTCACATAATTAAGCGTTTTTTCTTACCAATAATTCTGCTTTTGGCAACAGCAATTACAATTACGGCGTGCAATCCATCTAACTTTAAAACTCCAGATGCACAAATTCCCCAATTGGTTCTTTCTACTACGAGCGATCCTAAAACTTTTAACTACGCCCTCATCCAAGAATCTCCCAATATTTCTGGTTTCACTTATGAAGCATTAGCCACTCAAAACGGAATAACTAAAGAAATTGAGCCAGCTTTGGCTGAATCTTGGGAACTTTCCCCAAACAAACTACAGTTTGTCTTTACCTTGCGAGAAGGATTGAAGTGGTCGGATGGTCAGCCATTAACAGCCGATGATGTCGTTTTCTCTTTCAATGACATCTACATGAACAAGCGCATTCCCACTTATACTCAAGATGCTCTTCGCATTGGTATCAGTAAGGCTTTTCTCAAAGTCCGCAAAATCGATGAACGCCGGGTAGAATTTATACTACCAGAACCATTTTCTCCTTTCTTGCGATCGATTGCATCAGGGGTAGGAATATTACCAGAACACGCCTTGCGTGCAGCAGTGGAAGCTAAAAACTCTGACGGTAAGCCAGTGTTTATGTCCACTTGGGGAACCGACACAGACCCGAAAAAAATTATTGTTAATGGCCCTTACACAATCGAGAGTTATTCAGCCAATCAACGCGTAACATTTAGGCGCAACCCTTACTACTGGCGCCAAAAAGATGCACAAGGAAAACAACTGCCATATATTGAGCGTGTAATTTGGCAAATTGTGGAATCGCCTGATACAGCTTTGCTGCAATTTCGTTCTGGAGGGTTAGATTTACTAGAAATTGGCCCTGGAAATTTTCAATTGCTCAAGCGTCAAGAAAAGCAGGGTAATTTTACTATTAAAAATGCTGGGCCTGACTCTGGGACAAGTTTTATAACTTTCAATCTCAACAAAGGTAGCCGCAATGGTAAGCCTGTTGTAGATCCTATTAAGTCCCGCATTTTTAACAACGTTGCTTTTAGACAGGCTGTCGCCTACGCTATCGATCGCCAAACCATGATTAACAACACTTTGCGGGGATTGGGTGAACCGCAAGACTCTCCAATTTCTGTTCCCAGCCCCTATTATTTGTCTCCAAAAGAAGGTTTAAAAACATATAACTACAGTCCAGAAAAAGCTAAACAACTTTTACTAGGAGCCGGATTCAAATACGATGATAAAGGTCAACTGTTGGACGCAGATGGTAATCGAGTCCGCTTCACAATGATGGCTGTTGCTGGTAACAGACCAACAATCACACCAAAAATTCAACAGGATCTCGGCAAGATAGGTATTAAAGTTGATTTACAATTTATTGACTTCAGTATTATTGGAGAAAAAATCTCTAACACCCTAGATTGGGAATGTTGGTATGGAGCTATTACTGGTGGTATTGAGCCGCAAGATGGTTTCAATGTCTGGTCTGTAGATGGTAACTTTCATGTATTTAATCAGAAAGCTCAAGCTGGACAATCCCCAACAGTCGGTTGGAAAGCTACCGATTGGGAGCAGAAAATTGAAGACCTCTACATTCAAGGAGCAAGAGAGTTCGATGAAACAAAACGCAAAGCTATCTATGCAGAAACACAACAACTTTCACAAGAGTATCTGCCTTTTATTCACCTATTTAATTCCCTAGCTTTAGTAGCCGTGCGTAATACTATTGAGAACGTAAAATACTCAGCGATAGCAGGTTACAATTGGAATATTTATGAACTCAAGGTAGTAGAAGATAAAAAAGCTACTTAATTTTCATGGGCATGGGTAAGAGGCAGAGGGGCAGGGAGCAGAGGGGAAAGACAAGAGGTAATTTTTTATTCTCCCCCCTGCTTTCCTTATGCCTCCATTCCTCACTTAACCTTTATGCAATTAAGGCTGAACACAAGGTGTATTATGCAAACAGTTTAGTCTTCTAGTTCTATGATTTTTAACCTCTTGCCTACCCGTCACCGTGGGTTTGTGGTTTTAGCAATATTCAGTCTATTTTTGATTTGTCAGATAGCTCTTATCAGTTGCAACCCACTTAATTTTAAGAGTAAAGCGGCGCAAGTATCGCAATGGGTTACAAGCACTATTGGCGACCCGAAAACTTTTAACTACGCCTTCAATCAGGAATATCCTCATGTTTTTCTGTTCACGACTGAAGGACTAACTACCCTCAATGGGATTACAGGCAAAATTGAGCCAGCTTTAGCGCAATCGTGGGATATTTCTGATGATAAAAAGCGAGTCGCTTTTACTTTACGAGAAAACTTGAAATGGTCAGATGGCGAACCGCTTACCGTAGATGATGTTATCTTTACCTATGAAGATGTGATTTTCAATCCACAGATTCCTACCGATTGGAAAGATGGTCTTAAAATTGGTTCTAGTGGTAGTTTTCCTAAAGTCAGAAAAATAGGCAATCGCCAAATTGAATTTATTCTGCCTGAGCCTTTTGCTCCTTTCCTTTCCACCACAACCGGAGCATCAACAAATTCAGTTGGGATTTTGCCAAAACATGCTTTATTTGAATCATTTAAATCTAAAGATGCTAAAGGTAATCCCAAATTTTTATCTACTTGGGGAACGGATACAGAACCTAGTAAAATTATTGTCAACGGTGCTTATAAAATAGAAAGTTATACTCCCAGTCAGCGTGTAGTATTTCGGCGCAATCCTTATTACTGGCGCAAGGATAGCCAAGGAAATCAGTTACCTTATGTTGAACGTATTGTTTGGCAAATTATTGAATCTACAGATACAATAATTCTTCAGTTTCGCTCTGGAGGATTAGATACAGTTACTGTTTCTCCTGAAAACTTTTCACTACTTAAGCGTGAAGAAAAGCGGGGAAAGTTTACTATCTACAATGGAGGCCCAGAATTCACCAATACTTATATTTCATTTAATCTCAACAAAGGTCGGCGGCAAAACGGACAGCCTGTAGTTGACTCAATTAAATCCCATTGGTTTAATACCCTTGCTTTTAGACAAGCAGTTGCCTATGCAATCGACCGTCAAACAATGCTAAATAACGTTTTTCGGGGAATTGGTGTGTTGCAAAATTCCCCAATCGAGATTCAAAGCCCTTACTACTTTCCTCCAGAAAAAGGTCTCAAAGTTTATGAATATAATCAAGAAAAAGCTAAAAAATTACTATTAAATGCAGGTTTTAAATATAATGCCAATAAACAGTTATTAGATGCTGATGGTAATCGGGTGCGCTTCAGTTTGTTAACGAATGCTGAAAATAAAACTCGTGTGTTAATGGGAGCGCAAATTAAGCAAGATTTGAGTAAAATTGGCATTCAAGCTGATTTTAATCCAATTGCTTTCAATACCCTTACAGACAAACTTTCTAATTCCCTCGATTGGGAATGTTATCTGTTAGGTTTTGTTGGAGGGATTGAACCAAATGACGGGGCTAATGTTTGGTTACCGGAAGGTGGACTACACACTTTCAATCAGAAACTTCAAGCAGGACAAGAACCACTTATCGGTTGGCAAGTTGCAGATTGGGAGGCGGAAATCGGTCGTCTTTACATTAAAGCAGCACGAGAGTTAGACGAAGTAAAGCGCAAAGAAATTTACGCCGAAACGCAACGCCTCTCTCAAGAATATCTGCCTTACATTTATTTAGTGAATCCTTTATCTTTGATAGCAGTGCGCGATCGCATCCAAAACGTCAAATTTTCTGCACTTGGTTCTCAAAAAGGAACGTTGTGGAACAAATATGAATTGAAAGTCACTGAATAGAGTTTAAAGTATTAAAATCTCCGCCCTTAGTGGCACGTTTGGGAACATTTATAAAATTCAAACAAAAGACCAGTGTCTCAACATGAAACTTTGCGATCGCTCCTCGAAGCGGTTGCCAATGGTAAAGTTACGCCAGATAAGGCATTCGACTCTCTCAAAGATTTAACTTATGAATCTGTAGGTGAGTTTGCCAAAATTGACCATCATCGCCAGCTAAGAACTGGTTTCCCAGAGGTGATTTGGGGCCCTGGTAAGACTCCTGACCAAATTGCTCAAATTATCGAAGTGATGCGCCTCCGCAACCCGGTGGTGATGGCAACCCGCATTGAACCAGCAGTTTATACTGCACTGGAATCAAAAGTTAGCGGTTTACGATATTACGAATCGGCACGAATTTGTGCGATCGCTCCTCCTACCATCGAACCACAATTTGCAGGTGAAATTGGTATCCTTTCTGCTGGTACTGCCGATTTACCCGTTGCTGAAGAAGCTGCTGTCACTGCTGAACTTTCTGGTTTCCGCATCCAGCGCCTGTGGGATGTTGGCGTTGCGGGGATTCACCGCTTATTAAGTAACCGCCACCTGATTGAGTCCGCATCGGTGTTAATTGTCGTAGCGGGGATGGAAGGCGCTTTACCCAGCGTTGTTGCGGGTTTAGCGAGTTGTCCTGTGATTGCCGTACCCACCAGCATTGGTTATGGTGCAAGTTTTGGCGGATTAGCACCTTTATTGACAATGCTTAACTCTTGTGCTGCGGGAGTAGGCGTAGTAAATATCGATAATGGTTTTGGTGCAGCAGTTTTGGCGGGGCAAATTTTGCGGACTGCCGAGAAATTGCGGTTGGCATCGGCTGCATCTTGAGTTAAGACATTGAGGTTATATGCAATATTTCAGTAAATCTCAGGAATTTATCTAAAAAATAAACTGATACTGAATTTTGCCACCTCCAACCTCTTAATTATCAAATATGAGTCATTACAGCGATTTGATATCTCGGTTATATTGGCATTTGCCTGTAAATTTGACAACAGTACTAGCACAAACAATTACCGATCCAGACTTGATGGGTCAGATTGAGAAATCTTGGCGTCACTTTATACAAACAGGGCAGGTGTGGGCATTGTTGATTGGTTTAGTCATTGGCTATATGATTCGGAATCTAACTAGCTACGGTTAAAGAAATTTTAGATTTTGGATTTTAGATTTTAGATTAATCCAAAATCCAAAATCTAAAATCCAAAATTGATGCCCCTCCCTTCATAACATTTATGACCAAAGAAGAAACTTGGAGCCAGAGGTTTGAATCAGCATTGCATCCAGCGATCGCTCGTTTTAATGCCAGTATAGGTTTTGATATTGAATTAATCGAATATGATCTGACTGGTTCTCAAGCCCATGTCAAAATGCTCGCTCACACGGGCATCATCTCCCCAGAAGAAGGAGAGAAAGTGGTTGCAGGTTTAGAACAAATTCGCCAAGAGTACCGCCACGGAAAATTTCAGCCTGGTGTCGATGCTGAAGACGTACATTTTGCAGTTGAACGACGATTGACAGAAATTGTCGGCGATGTAGGTAAAAAGGTTCATACAGCGCGATCGCGTAATGACCAAGTTGGTACTGATACCAGACTTTACCTCCGCGACCAAATCCAACAAATTAAAAGGGAATTGCGAGAATTCCAAGGGGTTTTACTGGATATAGCTGAAAAAAACGTTGAAACCCTAATTCCTGGCTATACCCACCTACAACGCGCCCAACCCCTGAGTTTAGCTCACCACCTCTTGGCATACTTTCAAATGGCGCAACGTGACTGGGAACGCTTAGGAGACGTTTCTCGCCGCGTGAATATCTCACCTTTGGGATGCGGAGCTTTAGCGGGAACTACTTTCCCCATTGACCGCCATTACACAGCTAAACTATTGAATTTTGACGATATTTATGCTAACAGCCTCGATGGAGTGAGCGATCGCGATTTTGCGATCGAATTCTTGTGTGCTGCTAGCTTGATTATGGTTCACCTCAGCCGCCTTGCAGAAGAAGTCATTCTTTGGTCATCAGAAGAATTCCGCTTTGTCACCCTCAAAGATAGCTGTGCCACAGGTTCGAGTATCATGCCCCAAAAGAAAAACCCCGATGTGCCAGAATTAGTGCGGGGGAAAACGGGGCGTGTATTCGGTCATCTCCAGGCGATGTTAGTGATTATGAAGGGGCTACCCCTGGCGTATAACAAAGACCTGCAAGAAGATAAAGAAGGTCTATTTGATAGCGTCAATACAATCAAAGCCTCTCTCGAAGCAATGACGATTTTGCTCAGGGAAGGCTTGGAATTTCGTACCCAGCGATTAGCAGAAGCTGTGGCGGAAGATTTTTCTAACGCTACCGATGTAGCAGATTATCTAGCAGCACGGGGCGTTCCTTTCCGGGAAGCTTACAACCTTGTGGGTAAGGTGGTAAAAACTAGTATTGCCGCAGGTAAACTCCTAAAAGATTTGAAATTGGAAGAGTGGCAAGAACTACATCCGGCATTTGCAGCAGATATTTATGAGGCAATATCCCCCCGTCAAGTTGTGGCAGCCCGCAACAGTTACGGTGGTACTGGCTTTGTACAGGTTCGTAAAGCACTCATCGCTGCCCGCGCTCAACTGGCTCAATAGAAGGAGTGGGGATGAGGGAGCAGGGGGAGAATAACTAATGAATGGCCAATTCCCAATGCCCAATTCCCAAAAATAAATAAAGGCGTACATTTGTACGCCCTAAAAGATAAATAATCTAAATAAAAAGGCTTTAAGCAGAGAGCTTAGTCAGTGTCAGCTGCTGTTGCTGCGCCTTCTTCTTCTTCACTCTTGGGTGGTCTTTGTTGGAACCTTCTCTGCATTCTTCCTGTCGTAGTTCGTTTACGAAACTTTCTGGCATACGCCTGGTTCCGTAGCGCCTTTTCTTTTTTCGGGTTACGGCGCTTGGCCATGTTCACCTCATTAATAAACAACAAAAAAGTAGCAACTAGGCATCACGTAGGCAATATCAGTTACCAATGTTATTGATATACTTGTAGCCTAGTGCAGCAATAAATACGCTTTAAACAGTGTACTAGTCTATCGCGTTCAACCTTGTTCTGTCAATTATAATTTATAACTATCCCCACCACCCAGACGAAAAATACCTTTTATTTGATTCAAATTCGTCAAATAGATGTAAATTAGCTAACAAGTTGTTGTTCTTCGAACAAACTAATCAATATTATCAAGAATTAGATGACGGTTTCAAACCCCGCTTAATTGTCTCTTCTAAATTTTGGGTTAAAACTTATCATTCAGATTATTTTTTTTAATGTGTGCTGAAAAATATTAGCGATCGCTAGTTTGGGCAAGGCTAATGTTAATTTTAAACTGAAAAACTTTCTGATTTAACAAACTTTATGTATATATGAATACAGTGCTTCTCTAGAAACTTGATGTTAGAATCAATAATATTCTACGTAAATCGTCAGAATAAAATCTCAAACCGCAAACATTCTTGTATAAAATAAAACTCACCATAAATTTAATTAGTTGAGTTTATGTAAGTGGTAGAGAGCTATAGAATACAATACAAAAATTTTGAAGATTGAACGTTATTGCTTTTTTTCCGGCAGCTGTCCAGTCCACCCGTAGCTTATGGCGTATTGGACAAACAGTATTGGGTATTATATTTCGTCATCCCATTACTGGCACTAGTATCATCCCAATTTTACCCGATGGTCGCATAGTACTGATCCGGCGGCGTGATGATGGTCTTTGGGCATTGCCTGGAGGTATGGTGGATTGGGGAGAAGATATTCCCAATACAGCCCGCCGGGAATTGATTGAGGAAACCGGGCTAGAATTGGTGAAAATTAATCGTTTAGTAGGAGTTTACTCCGCGCCAGACCGTGATCCCAGAATCCATTCAATTTGTGTTGTGGTTGAAGCCGAGGTACATGGGACAATGAAAATTCAGGATACTTTGGAAGTTATGGAAATCCAAGCTTTCTCTCCCAATTTGCTACCTTCAGGACAAATGTCTCACGACCATACTCGGCAGTTGCAAGACTACTTGAATGGCTTGACAACACTGGCATAACAATATTTAGTCGTTTGTCATTTGTCATTTGTCATTTGCCGCCAAAGTATATGATCTAAGGAAGCTTCTCTATGAGACGCTAGTCGCGTTCGGCTCACGCTTCTGTGTTTGTAATTTGTCCAAAACTAAATGCTAATGACTAATGACTAATGACTATTTATTATGGTGCTAAAATTAACTACTAAATTAAAATGAATACATTATTCCGTAACTCGCGGATAAAGCTCTCTCAAGGGCTGATATTCTGGCGTGAAGTCGGTGAAAAAACTCCTATAATTTTTTTACATGGTGCTTGGAATGAGAGCAGCCAATGGTTATCTGTAATGGAGTCCCTTTCACAAGATTTCCATTGCTTTGCACTTGATTTGTTAGGGTTTGGTGAATCAGAAAATCCTAATATCCATCATTCGATAGATTTACAAGTAGAGTGTTTGGCTGAATTTTTGCAAGCAGTCAAGCTAGAAAAAGTCTACTTAATAGGGCATTCTCTTGGGGGCTGGATTGCTGCTAGCTATGCTTTAAAGTATCCAGAGAAACTTGATGGTGTGGTACTGCTAGCACCAGAGGGTGTAGAGATAGCAGGACAAGAAGAGTATTGTCGAAAGATGCGGCGATTATTGAATTATCCACCAATTATAGTTAAATTGTTGCGATCGCTAACTCCTTTCACTAAAATTCTGGGTTGGTATGAAAAAATTGCCCAGGATTTGCAATTACGTCAGGAATTGTTGCGTTACCCCATAGCTTGCCAGTTACTTTTCAAACGGCGACAAGCAGAAATTGAGGCGGAATTAGTGCAAAAGCGGCTTTACATGATAGATGTGCCGGTTTTTATTTTACAAGGTGGCCAAGATACACCAGATGCTTTAGCCAAGAGTCGGGTTTATGCTCAACTGATGCCGAAAGTCGAGTTAAAAATGATTGCTCATGCCGGAAATGACTTACCAGAATCTTGTGCTGGGGTTGTGGCTGTTGAGATTCGGGAGTTTATTCAAGGTATTTTAAAAAATCATAATTTCAACGAATTAAACTAGCTCATTCAGGGTTTGTTGCCAATCCACTACACATATTCCCTCGCTCTCAAACCGTGATATGTGTTTCAAGTTTGTTGTCACAACTATGACCTGATTAAAACTCTTCAATGGGATAATTGCCTGCTGTCATATCAGCCATTAGTATTTCGCGCATTCCCAAAAATATCAAATTAGGTTCTACAATCAAAGGTGCTGAAATTTCAGGATATAAGGCTTGTAGATAGTTTAATAATAAAGTGCGATCGCCTCCTTTAATCGCAATTTTTCCATTAGCAAATAATTGCAACCATGCTTCAATAAAATCTTTAATTCCAGCTAATATTGTATAAACTACTCCACTATAAATAGCTTCTGTAGTATTGAGAGCAAAACGTGCTGGTAGAGGCGCAATATTTTGCATTTCGACTAATGGTAATTGTCCAGTTTGCTGACCGAGGGTTGCAAATTGCAAACCTAATCCCGGCAAAATTGCACCTCCAACTAGACACTCATTAGCATCCGCAGCCGTAAAGGTTAGCGCTGTCCCAGCATCAATTACCAACATTGGAAAACCCCACGTTTTCCCCGCACCCCACAAAGCTAAAGCGCGATCAATTCCTAGTGTGGGATAAACACCTTTTAGCGGTACTTGGTCTAATGTAATAACATGAGTATTTGGGTAAGTTTGCCAAATAGCAGTTTGGCTGGGAACTACAGAGGCGACGAGGAGACGACAGAGGGACAAAGTGTTTGTTAGAGATTCACCTTGTGGAAAAATTTTCTCTAGTAAATCATTCAGGGTTTGACATTCAGTCAGTTGTTGTATAACAGACTCAGGTAGATGGTCAGTATCCCAAGCTGAGTAAAGCGTCTCGCCAACAAACAACGCCCAATGTAGCCGAGAGTTGCCAATTTCCAAAGCTAGCCAAATATTATCTGTGTTTTCTGGGTGCTTATGCGGTTTCACACTTTTAACTTTTTTAAGTCATTCATAGATTTTTTAATAAAAATTAACATTCATCCCGTGTCACAATAAAACAAGAGGAACAAATACTCATTGTGTCAAGGAGGGGAGTTATGGTAGCACTCACCGAAAAAACTGAAAAACGGCTCACCATACAGACTGTGGAAATCGCTCAAGAGACGACGGCTATTCGCTCTCTAGATTGGGATCGCGATCGCTTCGATATTGAGTTTGGTCTGCAAAATGGCACCACCTATAACTCGTTTCTCATCCGTGGGGAGCAGACTGCCTTAGTTGATACCTCCCACGAAAAGTTTCGTCAACTATACTTCGATACGCTCACCGGACTAATCAAGCCAACAGATATTGATTATTTGATTATCAGCCACACCGAGCCAGACCATAGCGGTTTAGTTAAAGATTTACTGCAAATGGCTCCCGAAATAACCGTTGTCGGTTCTAAGGTGGCGATTCAGTTTCTTGAAGATTTTGTACATCAGCCATTCAAAAGGCGGATTGTGAAAAATGGCGATCGATTAGATTTGGGCAATGGTCATGAATTTGAATTTGTGATTGCTCCAAATTTACACTGGCCGGATACCATTTTCAGCTTCGACCACAAAACCAAAACTCTCTATACCTGCGATGCTTTTGGGTTGCACTATTGCTCAGATAGCACCTTTGATGAAGACTTGGCGGCTATCGAAGAAGACTTTCATTACTACTACGATTGCTTGATGGGGCCGAATGCCCGATCAGTTTTATCTGCCCTGAAACGAATGGGTGAACTCAAAACCATCGATATGATTGCCACAGGACACGGGCCATTATTATCCCATAATGTTGAGGAACTAGTTGGACGTTACCGCACTTGGAGCCAAACCCAAACTAAGCCAGAAACGGTAGTTGGGATATTTTACGTTTCCGAATACGGATATAGCGATCGCCTCGTGCAAGCAATTGCCAGCGGTATCGGCAAAACTGGTGTAGCCGTGGAAATTGTCGATTTGGGATCTGAAGTCGATTTACAAGAACTGCGGGAACTAGTTAGCCGTTGTGCTGGGCTAATCGTTGGTTTACCTCCGGCTTCTGGCGCTGCGAGCATCCAATCTGCACTCAGCACAGTTTTAGGATCTGCCAAAGAAAAGCAAGCTATCGGCGTATTTGAAACCGGCGGTGGCGATGATGAACCAATAGATCCTTTGGTGAGTAAATTCCGCAATTTGGGTTTGACAACGGTTTTTCCAGCAATTCGGATTAAACAAACACCTACAGAAAATACCTACAAGCTGTGTGAAGAAGCGGGTACAGACTTAGCTCAATGGGTAACACGCGATCGCAGCATCAAAGCTATGAAATCTCTTGGTGCTGACTTAGATAAAGCATTAGGTAGACTTAGCGGTGGATTGTATATCATTACTGCCAAAAAAGGCGATGTATCCAGTGCGATGTTAGCCTCCTGGGTTGCTCAAGCCAGCTTCAAACCCTTAGGATTTTCCATTGCAGTAGCCAAAGATCGGGCAATTGAATCACTCATGCAAGTAGGCGATCGCTTTGTTCTCAACATATTAGAAGAAGGCAATTTCCAACCACTAATGAAACACTTTTTAAAACGGTTCGCCCCTGGTGCCGATCGCTTTGAAGGAGTGAGAACCCAACCAGCCGAAAATGGTGCGCCTATCCTCAACGACGCCCTCGCCTACATGGAGTGCGAAGTTGTCAGTAGAATGGATTGTGGTGACCATTGGGCAGTATACAGTACCGTCTACGCCGGACGAGTTTCTAAGCCAGATGCTTTAACTGCTGTGCATCACCGCAAAGTTGGTAATCATTATTAAAGAAGGTACTGGTGACTAGGGATTGGGGATTAGGTATCAGCAATTAAATATTGGAGATTGAATATTAAGTATCGAGAATAACTTTCCCAGTCCCCAGCCCCCAGCCCCCAATCCCCAATCCCCTATTCCCCAATAAAGCTATGTCAACAAATAAACCCCGTGATGTTCAAGTTTATCCAATAGCTACAGATACAAGAATACTGCGATCGCGCAGTTGGTCAAGGCTCAGATTTGAAATTGAATATGCTCTTGCTAAGGGTACAACTGCTAATTCTTATTTAATAGAAAGCGAAAAAACTGCCATTATCGATCCTCCAGGGGAAACGTTTACGGAAATTTATTTAAAAGCGTTGCAGCAACGTTTCTATCTCGAAGAGTTAGATTATGTAATTTTGGGACACGTCAACCCCAACCGCGCTGCAACTTTAAAAGCTTTGTTGAAAATTGCCCCGCAAATCACTTTTGTTTGTTCTAATCCAGGGGCGATAAATTTACGTGCGGCGCTGGAAAATCCAGATTTGCAAATTCTTGTAATGCGGGGCGAAGAAACCCTAGATTTAGGCAACGGGCATAATTTACAATTTATTCCCACCCCCAATCCCCGCTATGCAGATCAACTCTGCACCTACGATCCGCAAACGGAAATTCTGTACTCAGATAAGTTATTTGGGGCGCATGTTTGCGGAGATCAGGTATTTGATGAAGGCTGGGAAGTATATAACGAAGATCGGCGCTATTATTTTGATTGCCTCATGGCTCCCCACGCTCGTCAAGTTGAAACAGCGCTGGAGAAACTAGCTGATTTCCCCGTGCGAATGTATGCAACTGGACACGGGCCTTTGGTACGCTATGGCTTAATTGACCTGACCAAAGCTTATCGAGAATGGAGTCAACAGCAAACTTCTGCTGACTTGACAGTAGCGTTGATTTATGCATCAGCTTATGGGAATACGGCAACATTAGCCCAAGCGATCGCTCGTGGCATTACAAAAGCTGGCGTTGCTGTAGAATCGATTAACTGCGAATTTACTGAACCAGAAGAAATCCGGGCGGCTGTAGAGAAAGCCGATGGTTTCATAATCGGTTCTCCAACTCTCGGCGGTCATGCACCTACACCCGTGCAAACAGCTTTAGGAATTGTGCTATCCACCGCTACTAATAATAAACTCGCTGGTGTTTTTGGTTCCTTTGGCTGGAGCGGGGAAGCAGTTGATTTAATCGAAGGTAAATTGAAAGATGCTGGCTATCGGTTTGGTTTTGACACCATCCGCGTAAAATTCAAACCCGACGATGCTACCTTACAATTATGTGAAGAAGCCGGAACCGACTTTGCCCAAGCTTTGAAGAAAGCTAGAAAAGTGCGAGCGCCAAGTCAACCTGCTACTAATGTAGAACAAGCAGTTGGTCGGATTGTGGGTTCTCTTTGTGTTCTCACAGCAAAAGAAGGCGATCGCTCCAGTGCCATGTTAGCCTCTTGGGTATCTCAAGCTAGCTTTAGTCCCCCTGGCTTAACCATAGCTGTAGCTAAAGAACGTGCAGTAGAAACACTGACGCATACAGGAAATAAATTTGTCCTCAACATTCTTAAAGAAGGCAATCATTTGGGATTGATGAAGCACTTCCTCAAACCATTCGGCCCAGGACAAGACCGATTTGCTGACGTTGCTGCCGAAGAAGCTGAAAACGGTTCTCCCATACTTACCGATGCCCTAGCATATCTTGAATGTTCCGTACAAAACCGGATGGAATCTGGCGACCACTGGTTGGTTTATGCAACTGTCGAGAATGGTAAATTGTTAGATACTGATGGGGTTACAGCTGTGCATCATCGCAAGTCGGCAACTCATTATTAATTAGGTATTGGGGACTGGTTATTAGGAAATTCTTACCTAGTACAGGTCGGCGGAAATAAACCGTCCATTCAAAATGAACGAAACGCTTACGCTGTATTTATTTTGACTTTTGACTTCCGCTTTACGGTACTAGTCTTTAGGATTTTCCACAATCCCCCCACCTGATTCTAATAATTGAAGAGCTTCAGCCTTCGACATAACAGCCGTAGCAATGAGATCAGATCCTCCGCCCAAACGTGCAAGGACTCTGATAACTTCACCATTCTCATCTTGTATAGTCACAATGTAGCTTTTCGTCATGGTCACGACTTTAGCCCCAGCTATAACTTCCACTCCCTTGCTTCTTGTCTGAACTATCAGGACTTGCCCCTCCTCCAAAACCTGTCTGTCAATAACCTCATCAGAAGCTTCTGGGTTATGAAGTGCAGAATTTACTGGGTGAAAATCAGAAGATTGAGCTGTAGAAATCTCTATAAGTAGCGCTCCAATAAGAGCAACCATACTTGCCACCAGAAGTACGTAGATATTAGATAGTTTAATTTGCATTATCTTCTTAGACCGTTACTTATACAAGTATAGTAAGGGTAAATGCCTTATGCTAATAGCACCTACATTGATGTAGTTACTTGTCATTCTACTGATTAATATTCACCAGTCAAGTTTTGCATAAAAAAGGCTCAGGCATTAATGCCTGAGCCTTTTCTAGATTAAACTAAATCACTTTCGCCTACTTAGCTTAGTAGCGACCACGGTTGTAGCCGCCGCCGCCGCCGCCGCCACCACGATTACCACCACCACCGAAGGAACCACCTCCACCTCGGTCTTCTCTGGGCTTGGCCTTATTCACTTTAAGGTCACGACCCAACCATTCAGCACCATCAAGGGCTTCAATGGCTTTGGTTTCTTCATCTTCTGAACTCATTTCCACGAAAGCAAAGCCGCGTAAACGACCTGTTTCACGGTCAGTAGGTAACTGAACACGCTTTACAGCACCATATTCTGCAAATACAGCACTTAGCGCATCTTGTGTAACTTCATAGGAGAGGTTACCAACGTAAATTGACATCAAATGTCTCCAAAATCATAAGTTTGTAGAGATTTAGATTTCGGAGAGAAGTCTGTAATACCAAAAGGAAAAAGCCTGTCAATACTAAAAACAAACACTGTCGCCGAATTAATTCTCATTTCACTTCCCATGATGACATAGCAATTAACTTTCTGGGGGAAATTTTCAAAACTGTTATAAAAATTTATATAGCAGTCCGCTTTGATTTTTGAAAGTATTTGCGTAGACAGGGAGTAGGGAGTAGGGAAAAAGCTAATCTATTCTCTTTTCTAAATATTGCCCAATCATCAACTGCTCACCAGCACGAGAGATGATCGTCTGTCTGGTGCGGTATTTGCTGCCAATTAGCTTTAACTCTTCCTCAAACACTGAACCGTTGTATTCAGTATGCAAACAGAGCGTTTTTGGGTTGGAGAAATAATACTGGGCGGTGACTGGTTTGGATATGGCAAAACCGCGATCGCGATACAAAATGTTTCCCATTACCCCAAATATTGTTGAACCTTGGGATTCTTTTTTTGTCTTCAGCACATCTGTACTTTCCCATACAACTGCTGCACCACAGATTAAACTACCTGCATCAGACAAATCGTGCATCTGAGCTAGCTTTTGCAATTCATCACAGCCCTGCTCTAAAAAATTAATCGTAACGATACTTTCAATCTCCTTAGTTTCTCCCGTCGGTAGGGTGTAGTAGCGTCGTTGGGATTCCCATTTCCCTGCTGATTCCTGGAAAAATTCGGAAATTTGGGATTCATCAGTGGTTTGTACGATTTTGAGCAATGATGTCACGCCTTACCTTCCTCACCTAATGCAAATATATATCTGGCAAAAAAGTTCATTCTTGCTGTTGTTGCTATGGTACTTATCGCCCTGTTCTTGCCATATTACGCAAGGGGGGTAAGAAAAAATAGTGTTCTCCGCTACATTATAAACCTAAAAAGCAATAAATCTTTAATATTCTTAACAAAAAAATAAATTTTATAAGTATAAATACTTATAAAAGAATGAAAAGTAAGATATAAAAACAAGGGTAATTCTTGTAATACCGCCCATCTTAGGATATGAGGCAAAAAGTTTCATATCTTTAGAAAAACCTAGGTTTCTCCTATGGGTAGATTTCAGAAAACTGACAAATATTTATACTTTGTTTATAATTGATTATCTGCAAGAAGATTTTCTACCTCTGCGTAGGAAGTAGAGCGGTGAGAAGTGTTGGATTTCCATGGGAAAACAGTAATTTCTGCTATAGAAAGTTACTGTTAGGCAGCTTATGAATTCTCGCCGTTTTTCGTTAATGATATCTCTCAAAATTACTTGGTAAAACACGGCTGTTTAACCCCAAAAGCTCCCCAATAAGAGAAAAATAAATGATTTTGGATATGAATAAGCCGCACAAGCAGGTGAAAATAACAGATCCGGTAGCCGCCAACCAGCTCATTAATATCCAGTTAAATTCAGTTGTGGATACTGAGGTAGCTATGCCTGGGGCGGGCTGGGCCTACGCAGATTTAAAGAGTAGACTTCTTGCAAACAGCACTAGTGCAACAGGTGAAAAAGGTAAAAAAGAAAATTACTTACTTTCCTCTACCTCTGTAAAAAGTTTATTCATTTCTTGCTTGGTAGGTATAGCACTGCTGACGACAAGTTGCGGCTCGTCGCCCAAAGAATCAGCAGATGCACAATCTCAGAGTCCTGCTAATAGGGAACGCGGTGGTGCAACACCTGTAGATGTGGCGATCGCTCGAACTGACTTGCTCGAAAAACAACCAGAATATACAGGTAATACAACACCCTTTCGGATTGTATCAGTGCGATCGCAAGTGGAAGCACGGCTGTTGGCTTTGAACTTAGATGTGGGCGATACAGTAAAACTTGGGCAAAACGTCGGCCGGTTAGATGATGCCATACTTTTGACCGAATTAAAGCAAGCAGAAGCAGAGCTAGCAGCTCTCAAATCAGAAGTAGCTAGGGCAACAAATCAGGTAAGCAATGCCCGTGCTGACGTTGAACGGGCGCGGCTAGAAGTGGTACAAGCTCAGGCAGACTCAGAACGGCAGCAGAGGTTGTTCAAAGCTGGAGCGATCGCTGAACAAACTGCCCAGCAATCACGTACCCAGGCAAAAACAGCAGCCCAGGCACTACGGGCAGCCCAAGAGCAGGTTCGTACAGAACAGCAAGCCGTCGCTGCTGCCCAAGGTAGAGTACTTGCCCAGCAGGCATTGGTTGCTCAAACCAAAGAGCGCAGGTCTTACGCTCAACTGACATCCCCCATCACTGGTATAGTCACAGAAAAGGTGACAGAACCCGGCAACCTTCTGCAAGCAGGTAGCGAAGTCTTAAAAATTGGCGACTTTAACCGTGTCAAAGTAGTTGTGCAGGTTTCCGAGTTAGAACTGGCACAAATTCAGGTTGGACAGTCTGTACAAGTCCGCTTAGATGCCTTCCCGGATCAAGCATTAATTGGCAGAGTTACCCGCATTTCCCCAGCTGCCGATGCCACAGCTCGCTTGATACCTGTAGAAGTAGTGATTCCCAACACTCAAGGCAAAATTGGTAGTGGATTGCTGGCGCGAGTCAATTTTGAAAACCAGACGCAACAGCGCGTAGTAGTGCCGCAAACAGCTATTCAAAAACAAGCAGGCACTAAGAACTCCAAGGGTACAGGGGAGACGCAAACAAATGTACCGCAGGACTCTTCTCCAGCTAACACATCTGGTGTGGCAGAGGCAAAGTCACAAGACCAAAGTGGGGAAATATTTGTCGTCCAAGACACAGAAGGCAAAACTAAGGTAACAGCACGAGCCGTAATGTTGGGAAAAAGGGCTGATGCGAGAGTGGAAATTTTATCCGGTTTGCAAACGGGAGAGCGCTATGTTGTTCGTAGTGGTAAGCCGTTAAAAGAAGGTGACACTGTAAGTCTTTCAATTCTTTCAGAAAAGCAATAGTAGGGTGAGTAATAACCACCATACCAAGGAAAAAAGTACTTAGTAGTCAGCACTTATCACTTAGTATCATGCAACAGGCGAACAATAATAATGGCAATGGCGGATTTAGTCTTAGTGCGATCGCTATCCGCCAACACATTGGCACACTCATGCTCACCGTGGCAGTAGTTGTCATTGGAGTATTTTTTCTCACCACGATCCAAGTCGATCTGCTACCGGCTATTACCTATCCGCGAATTGGTGTCCGGCTAGAAGCCCCAGGTATTTCACCAGAAGTAGCAGTAGATGAAATCACCAGGCCGTTAGAAGAAGCTTTATCGGCAACCGAGAATGTAGTGCAAGTTTTTTCCCGCACGCGCGAAGGTCAGGTAAGCCTCGATTTATACTTCCAACCAGGGGGCGATATTGACCAAGCCCTAAACGATGCTACTGCTGCTTTTAACCGAGGTCGAGGACAACTCCCAGATACGATAGAGGAGCCGCGCTTATTCAAAGTCGATCCTTCCCAATTACCGGTTTATGAATTGGCATTGACATCTGCTTCTTTGCCAGGTAAAGATTTACGCGTATTTGCTGATGAAGAGTTAACGCGTGAACTCAGTGTCGTGCCGGGAGTCGCTTCAGTCGATGTATCTGGTGGTGCTGAGGAAGAAGTACGGGTGCTTGTTGACTTGAACCGATTGCAAGCTTTAGGTGTCGGGTTAAATGATGTCTTAGATGAATTAACAGCCCGTAACCAAGATACTTCTGGTGGTCGGATTCTAGGGCAAAATTCCGAGCCATTAACTCGCACTGTAGGACGCTTCCAAAATGCCAGCGAAATTGAAAACCTTTCCTTGGAAGTTTCCTCTTCTTCTCCCAGTACCGCTAATACCACTAATACCACTACCACTACTACGACTACTACCCCTGCACCCTCTCGCCGCGTCTACTTGCGAGACTTTGCGGAGGTAATTGACGATACAGAAGACCAGCGAGTATTTGTTTACCTCAACCGTCAGCCTGCGGTGAAATTTTCAATTCAAAAGCAGCCAGAGGCCAACACAATTACCGTTGTAGATGCTGTGAAGCGGCGAATTGAACAATTACGACAATCGGGTTTAATTCCAGCAGATATGACTTTGAGTCCCACCACAGATGAATCTGTTTTTATCCGCAATTCTTTAAATGATGTCATCTTTTCGGGGATTTCTGGAGCATTGCTAGCAGCAGCAGCAGTGTTGTTATTTTTGGGATCATTCAGACAAACATTGATTATCAGTTTGACGATTCCGTTGTGTACTCTGGCAGCGATCGCTTTGATGAAAATCTTTGGCTTGACTTTGAATGTATTCAGTTTAGCAGGTCTGACATTAGGAGTCGGTCAAGCAATTGATACATCGGTTGTGATTTTGGAGAACATTTCTGAAAAAGCAGGGATGACTCCCAATCAAAAAGAGATGGAGGCAGAGGGGCAGAAGAAAAATTCCAAATTCTTTATTGACAGTGCCATTAATGCTTCCCAAGAAGTAGAATCTGCTTTAGTTGCTGCTACAGGTGCCAACTTAGTATCTGTAGTGCCATTCCTGTTAATTGGCGGCTTTATTGCACTGCTATTTAATGAACTGATTCTAACAATTAGCTTCGCAGTCGCAGCATCCCTTGTCGTCGCCATCACAGTAGTGCCGATGCTATCTTCTCGACTCTTGGGAATTCGCTGGTCTAGTCGGATTAGTGAATTTTGGCTGCTTAGACAATTTAATCACCGATTTGAAGATGCTACACGGGGATACAGTAACTTCTTAACCAAGGTTTTACGCTATCGGCTTCTTGTCGTTATCGCTGCTTTGGTAATTTTAGGCGGCAGTAGCTTCTTTATGTTTGGTCAAATTCCCCAAGAAATTTTACCCCGGATCAGTACTGGTCAAGCTAACTTAAGAGCGCAGTTTCCTCCCGGTACACCTTTAGCAACTTCTGAGAAAGTTATGCAAATTGTCGATGACATTTTGCTCAGACAACCAGAAACCGAGTCTGCTTTCACAACTGTGGGTGGTTCTTTGTTTGGTAGCAATACTACAGAAAATCCTTTACGTGCCAGTAGCACTATCAATTTAAAACCAGGCACAGATGTTGAAGCTTTCGTCAAAAAAGTAACTCAGGAATTTAACAAACTCAACTTAGCAGGAATTCTGCTGCGCCTCAATCCTGGTCAGGTGCGGGGTTTAATCTTAAGTAATTCTCCAGTGCAAGGGTCAGACGTTGACGTGATTCTGCAAGGTGAGAATGAAGAAAACTTAACGCAAGCAGGGGCGCAAGTACTGCAAGCATTACAAGAAAGGGCAAAATTAGCGACATTCCGGCCAGATGCCGACCCCCGGCAACCAGAAATCCAAATTCGCCCCGACTGGGAACGCGTTTCGGCATTAGGGTTGAGCGCTCAACAAATTGGTGCCACAGTTCAAACAGCAATTGAAGGTTCAGTTCCCACGCAAATTCAACGCGGTAATCGTTTAGTTGATGTGCGGGTACAGCTAGATAAAGAAGCAATTGCGCGTCCTTCCCAGCTAGAACAATTACCATTATTTACAGAAAACAATCAACTAATCCGCCTTTCAGATGTTGCGAACATTCAAGAAGGTCAAGCCCCTGGTGAGGTACAACGGATTAATCAGCGTCAAGCTTTTATTGTGGCAGGCAACCTGAGCGAGGGAGCTAGTCTTGGTGAAGCGATCGCAGAAGTCAACGAGGTACTCAAGGATGTAGACTTACCTGATGGGGTTTCAATTGTGCCTAGTTCTGCCGAAGAAACTAATCAGCAACTTCAGGATGCTTTAAAAACTTTGGGAGCGTTGGCAGTGTTCTTAATCTTTGTAGTCATGGCGGTGCAATACAATTCGCTGATTGACCCATTGGTAATTATCTTCACCGTACCACTGGCGTTAGCTGGGGGGATTTTTGGACTTTACATTACCAAAACAGCAATTGGCGCAACTGTAATTGTTGGTGTCGTCCTGCTGGTGGGAATTGTGGTGAACGCAGGAATTTTAATGGTAGAACTGGCGAACCAAATTCGAGATGAAATTGGTTGTACTCGCCAAATTGCCATTATGAAAGCTGCTCCTCAACGCTTGCGCCCAATTATCATGACTACAGTCACCACTATTTTAGGACTGTTTCCTTTAGCATTGGGCATTGGCGAAGGTTCTGAGTTTTTGCAGCCTTTAGGGATTGTAGTTTTCTTTGGAATGGCGATCGCTACAATGTTGACATTGTTTATCATCCCCTGTTTTTATATTCTGCTACACGATTTGCTAGGTGGGAATTGGGCAAAGCCAGTGTTAAGCCGGTTGCGTGGATTTACGAAAAAATTGATTTGAATCCCTGATAGGGATTAAATTTTTCAAAACGTTCTACGCTGGAATTTAAATTAACGTGATTTGCCAACGAAAAAACTTGTTGGTAGATCGCGTTAAACTTAGCTTTTTTCAAGTTCACATATTGTCTAATCTGTCAACGCATAAGTTCTAATTTACATTTTTTATAAAGATTAGGTAAAATTACTAGTTATTTTGATAAGGCATTACAAGAATTGTTTTATAACTCAAGCTATGAGTAGATATAAACTCATTGAGCAGGCACACATTAACCACTATTTATCTAGCAGGTAAATAGCGGTTGAAAAGTGAGCTTTTGCTGTTTGATTTAACCCACGCGGTATAGTATTCTCTCAATCAATAATAAAGAGGACAGAAATATGACTACAATAGCAACCAAAATAGCCTTATCTGTTCTAGGAGCAGTAGGAATTAGTTTTTCGTCTTTGACACCAGCCACAGCCTTCATCTTGGTAGAACCCATCGTGACAACTCAAAATGAAAGCATACTTAAAACGAAAAAACCAAGAACCCTTGGGCCAGAGTTTCAACCAGGACAAGTAATAGAATATGGTGTCTCAGATGTAGCTAATAACTTTCTAAATGACACTGGGTACGATATAGAAAGCTTGGTCTTTGATTTAAAAACCCTTGCCTATAGTAATCCAGATTCTAGTCCCGTATTTGATAATGAGCCGGTGCAATGGGGAGATGTTAATGGAGATGGGAAGATTGGTTACTCTAATAACCCTGAACTAAAGGATATTTTTTCAGACGTTACCATAAAAGATAACATCATCACTTTTAGTGGTGGCGTAATCCCAAAGGGAACCCTGTTTTACAATCCATTCGCTACCAACCCCAATGTATCACCAGGTGCTGGAATCATTCCACCAGTGCCAACAGAGCAAGTGGATAAAGATGGGCCAATCAGAGTGGGTAGTCATTACACTGCTGTTCCTGAATCAACTAATGTTTTGGGTGTACTAGTATTTGGCGCTTTAGGTGTAGCTTTAAAAGTAAAGCGATCGCTACACTCTTAACGCTCTCACTCTGTAATTAATTCACGATACACCGCTAGTGTTTCCTGATGGACGCGGGCAACACTCAGCCACTCTAGGTTGTGATTTGCCCGTTGTTTCCATTCGTGCAGCATATCGGCATTACTCAGTAATTGCACTAAAACTCCAGCCAAAGCATTACTATCTTTTGCTGGTACTAAAAGTCCTGCTTGTCCATTGTCCAAAGCTTCAGGGATTCCGTCTACCTGAGTGCCAACGATCGCAGTTCCAGCTTCCCTAGCTTCCGAAAGTACCAAGGGGCAAGGATCGCGGTGAGAAGCTAGCACAAATATGTCACAAGATATCAGATAGCGTTGAGGTTCCGCCTGGAAGCCTTCAAAATGAATGCGTTCTTTTACAGAAGTTGCTTGTGCCTGTGCCTCAAATAGCTGTTTATCAGGGCCATTTCCTACCAAATAAAGATGCGCTTGAGGAAAATCTGAGGCAATTTGTTCAAAGGCAGCGATTAACTCAGCGATTCCCTTGCGTTGATACATCCCGGCTACAGTTGCGATCGCTGGACGTTGTAATGGTAAAGGTTGATAATCTTGTATTTGTCGCGTGCGGGGGCTGCCCAAAGTTCCGTTACATATTACCCGCAACTTGTTTTCGGAAATACCGCGCCGTGCCATAGAATCTCGCACCGCCTTGCTAACGGCAATTACCCTGTCAGCTAAACCCATCAACAAACTAGAACGCTGAAATTCATTGTGGACTGTGGAAACTAAAGCATATTTATGCCCTTTAAAAATGCGGGCTAGGATGACTCCCGTCATCATGTGGGCATGAACGATATCCGGCTGAAATTCTGCTGCGATCGCCAGGTAACGCACAGCTGCTTTAATAATACTTATCGGTTTCCTGGTTTGGTCTAGTTGGTAGTGTTTGACACCAAATATATTTAGTAATTTCTCATATTCACCACCAGCCGAAATAACCGCTACCTCATAACCAGATTTTGCTTGTAAACAAGCCAGATCCACAGCCACATTCACAATTCCGTTACCTATTTCTTGAACGTGGTTCAAAATATGTATGATTCGCATAATCTTTAAGATATGTATAAAAAATTAAGATAAGTAACTGAGTATCAATCAACATAATTATTAAGGTCTTCAGCGACAACTCAAAAGTAGTCAGTAGTGCATAAAATTCACAACTTGCTACTGACTAAGAGCACTTCTAACTAGTTACTTAGCTTAAAGATTTATTCAGTAACGGCTCAAGAAATCGGGGTAAAACTCCAAAATTCTGAAAATCCATTCAACACAGCGATTGCCAAAACAGAGATAGGATTTAGTCACGCGATAGGGGAAGCAACCAGGGCAAACGCATCTAAAGTATAAGAATCCTTTAATAGCAAGGGTTTCAGCGTTTTTAAATTTAGCCTATTTTTTCGTCAAGATCCTTATCCAGCAGGGGTTTCAGAAATGCCGTGCGTTCGCCCTGGGGAAGCAACATCTATAACAAAGGCATCCTCAGCGTTGGTTTGTATATGGATTCTTTGGGACAATTTATCCTTTGGAAGCCCCTTAGTCAGCGACTTGCCAACGCAAGTAAGGACGAGAACTTACTATACCTGTAGCCCTAATGCCGCTTGGTTTACTAGGAGTATCTTTTGGTAGCTGTACGCGAAAGAAAAGATAGCCTTTTTTTAACCGTACCTGATAACATCCAAGTTCTTGCTCCCTAGCACTACCAACGCAGCCAGCATAAGCTTTTTTCAAGGGTGCTTTATATTCAGCAAACTTTTCGCTTGATGCTACTAACTTCGCGGAGCCTGCAATTGGCAAGGTATCAGCAATAACTGTAGTTTCTGAACCACCTTTATAGAGGAGCACAGTAGTCCAAAGACCGATAGTTTTTGGACAAGCTCCACTTTGACGTTGTACGTTCAAAACGTTATTTGGTGAAGTGTTTGGTAGCGTGGGCTTTTGTCTTGCAGCAAAAGTAGGAGCAGCCACAAGCAGTGTTGATAACAAACCAAATGTTGTTAATCGTATCACATTCATAGTTTTATCTAAGTGTGTAAAGTTTCAAACTTGAGAATCTCAAAATTTTTGGATACTCTTATCTACCAAATCAGGTGGCTGTATTCCAGATTTACCTGACAGTTTTTGCGAAAAACAACCTCCTAGTAAGCTACATAGCAGCTTAATTGTTTATATTAAGAATTGTTTGAAACTTGACTTTTCAAGAATCGTAGAAAGTCTTATTAAGCAAAGCCTTACGATTTCCTGACTCCTGAGCTAATTTTAGATTTTAAATTTTTGATTTTGGATTGAAGATTCAAAATCAAAAATTTAAAAAGGTTTGAGAGCAAGCTTGCTTTATACTTGCTCCGCGTCGATCTTGCTACGTGGAATAATTCTAGGACTTACGCAAAAAATCTCTCAAACTCTGATTTCTCGGTGCCCTCTGCGCCTCTGCGGTTCGTTATTCCGTAACTCATGCGTAAGTCCTAAATTCTTTAATCCAGAATCTAAAATCTAAAATCTAAAATCTAAAATCCAAAATGGTGTGACTCCTGAATTCTGTTTTGTTAAAAAATTACGGCTCAATCAACACAAGTTTACGAACCAAAGAATTGTTCCCTTGACGGCGTGATGAAGCAGCAGTTAGCAAAAACTTCCAAGACTGAGGAGAAAGTACGGACGCATCTATCATTGAAAGAAAACTCTTGATATTTTTTTGCTTTAGTGCTACTAAAATCCAATGAAGTTTCAGGTAATTTTTTATATCCTGAAACACGGGAATCTTTGAGCGATGTTGGTCACTTACCAAGGCGTAAATTTTTTCCTTCATCAAAATATTTGTCGCCAAGCGCCGAGACAAAGAAAACTTTTGATTATAGGCACCAGTCCAGACAGTACGGTAAGCAAGACACTGATTAAGGAAAATAGCATCGCCAAACTGGGCAATCCGAATCCAGGAATCGATGTCATCACAGTTAGCATCAAGTGTGGAGTCCCAACCACCACTTTTTAGAAAAGCATCACGTCGGGAAGCAACTTGTACAGGTGTGCCAAATGGTACAAGCTCTAAGAGCATACCGTAGTGAATATCGGCTTGTGGGATATAAAAAGCTAAACCGGGGCCAACTTGGGGAGTGCGACTGAGTTCAACTTCATGCTCATCCACCTGAGCCGCCACACAAGAGCAGATTACAGCATCGGGACGAAGTGCGATCGCCTTAATCATCTCTTCTATGCAGTTGGGTGCTAAATAGTCGTCATCATCTAAAAACTTAATCCAGTCGCCGCTAGCTTTGGCAACTCCAGCATTTACCGTTGCTGCATGGCCCTGGTTCACTTCATTACGATGGTAAACAACCTTGTCCCCTAAACTTTTAATATAGGTTTGGGTATCATCAGAAGAACAGTCATCGGCAACAACCACCTCACACTGGATTGTTTGGTTACGAGCCGAATCAATTGCTCTTTGGAGCAAATTCAAGCGATTATAGGTACTGATGACGACGCTAAACTTCATAAATTTCACCCCTGTGTTACGGCATTCTGCAATATAGCTTTGAACTTTAGGCTGTTGTATCAGTAAAATTATTAATCCTAACAAGTAGACTGAAATAGGATTATCGATTTATCATTGATGATCGTGAGATTTTTTTTAAGCAGACAGAAAGACTATGAGCGCTCAAGAGATTATCCGCTCGATTGAAGCGGAACAGCTAAAATCGAATCTGCCCGACATTTATGTGGGCGACACAGTAAAAGTAGGAGTGAAAATCAAGGAAGGCGAAAAGTACCGTGTACAACCCTACGAGGGAGTAGTGATTGCCAAGCGCAACGGTGGCATCAACGAAACGATTACAGTCCGTAAGGTTTTTCAAGGTGTGGGCGTTGAGCGGGTGTTTCTGTTGCATTCTCCCCGGATTGACAGCATCAAAGTATTACGTCGTGGTAAGGTACGCCGTGCTAAACTGTATTATCTCCGCGATCGCGTAGGTAAGGCAACCCGGATCAAGCAACGGTTTGACCGCCCTTTGTGATTCGTCCTTCAATAGTATGAGAGAAATCTTAAGCGGCATCTGCCGCTAACTTGTTTTCTCGACGAAATTAAGGTATGATAAAAATCGCGTGTTGCGTTAAACTGAAACTTAGTTCAGCGCAATAACTGAATCAAAAACAGCTTGTGCGCTCTTAGTTCAGTTGGTAGAACGCAGGTCTCCAAAACCTGATGTCGGGGGTTCAAGTCCTCCAGGGCGCGCTCAAGAGCAAAAAACAAAGCCCGAAATAATTACGCGACTGCTAATATAGCAGTTAGCGATAATAATTTCGGGTAAACTTATTGTATTTGTAGTTGTTTTGCTTTCAGTAAGTGAAATAAAGTCGAAACTGCAAACCTGAATGACCAAAATTAAGTGACAAACGGGAGAATTAAGGGTCGTGGCCAAAAAAAGTGAAGCAGAATTGCCAGAAACCACAAATGGGTTTAGCTTTAACAACTTCATACAGGGAACCAAAGAAGAACTTGAAAAAGTCGTTTGGCCCAGTCGGAAACAGATAGTGAGCGAATCCGCAGCTGTGTTGTTAATGGTTACACTCTCTGCATCTTTGATATACTTGGTCGATGGATTGTTTGGTTGGGCAGCAAAACAGGTGTTCTGATGACTTTTGCAACAGACGAACCTCGCAACTCCACGTTCCAGTCGGAGGAAACAGCAGAAACAGCAGAAGCAGCGTCAAAAGAAGCACGCTGGTATGCAGTGCAAGTAGCCTCAGGCTGTGAAAAACGTGTAAAGACAAACTTAGAGCAACGCATTCAAACTTTTGATGTAGCCGACAAAATTGTTCAGGTAGAAATTCCGCAAACGCCGGCGGTGAAAATCCGCAAAGATGGCAGTCGCCAGCATACAGAAGAAAAAGTTTTCCCTGGCTATGTGCTGGTGCGGATGATGATGGATGATGATACCTGGCAGGTGGTACGAAATACCTCCCATGTAATTAATTTTGTTGGTGCAGAACAAAAGCGTGGTAGCAGTAAGGGTCGCGGTCATGTGAACCCCATACCATTGAGTTCTTCAGAAGTCGAACGTATATTCAAACAAACCAGCGAACAAGAGCCGGTTCTCAAAATTGACATGGCTACTGGTGATAAGATAATGGTGCTTTCTGGCCCATTTAAAGATTTTGAAGGCGAGGTAATTGAAGTTTCTCCAGAACGGAGTAAACTTAAAGCCTTGCTCTCAATTTTCGGCAGGGATACACCAGTAGAACTGGAATTTAATCAGGTAGAGAAACAGAGTTAAATACAAATGGCGAAGAAAGTAGTGGCGGTCATTAAACTGGCCCTGAATGCTGGAAAAGCCAACCCAGCACCGCCAGTGGGACCCGCCTTGGGTCAACATGGCGTTAACATCATGATGTTCTGCAAAGAGTACAACGCCAAAACAGCAGACCAAGCTGGAATGGTGATACCTGTAGAAATTTCGGTTTTTGAAGACCGGAGTTTTACATTTGTACTCAAAACGCCACCAGCATCAGTGCTGATTCGGAAGGCGGCAAAAGTTGAAAAAGGCTCTAATGAACCCAACAAAAAGAAGGTTGGGTCAATTAGCAAAGCCCAATTGCAAGAAATAGCCCAAACGAAACTCCCTGATCTTAATGCCAACGACATAGATGCGGCAATGAAGATTGTGGCAGGAACGGCTAAAAATATGGGTGTAACAATCACGGATTAGTCATTGGTCATTGGTCATTAGTCATTAGTCAAAAGCTAGCGACAAAGGACAAAGGACAAGTAACGAAAAATTATCGGGGGAGAGGCGAAGCTTCGGAATTACCCCAGGAGAACAAAATGCCAAAAATATCGCGTCGTTTGCAAGGACTGCAAGCAAAAGTAGAAGATAAGGACTATCAGCCTTTAGAGGCTTTAGCCCTCCTCAAAGATACAGCAACAGCTAAATTTACCGAAGCTGCGGAAGCGCATATCCGGCTGGGAATTGACCCTAAGTATACAGACCAGCAGTTGCGGACAACGGTAGCATTGCCCAAAGGTACAGGACAAATCGTCCGGGTAGCGGTGATTGCCAGAGGCGAAAAGGTCAACGAAGCAAGCAACGCTGGTGCTGATATAGTCGGTTCAGAAGAGCTGATTGACGAAATCCAAAAAGGTAGAATGGATTTTGACAAGCTGATTGCCACACCCGATGTGATGCCACAGGTGGCAAAATTGGGTAAGTTGCTTGGGCCGCGTGGTTTGATGCCATCGCCCAAGGGTGGAACCGTAACATTTGATTTAGCAGGTGCGATCGCAGAATTCAAAGCTGGTAAATTGGAATTCCGAGCTGATCGAACTGGCATTGTCCATGTTATGTTTGGTAAGACAACATTCTCTCCTGAAGATTTATTAGTCAACCTGAAGGCATTGCAGGAAACGATCGACCGTAACCGTCCTTCAGGGGCTAAAGGTCGTTATTGGCGCACATTTTATGTGTCAGCCACAATGGGGCCATCGATTAAAATTGATGTCACCGCCCTACGAGATTTGAAACTGAGCGAAGCAGGTTAATAAGAGTTATGAGTTATAAGTTAGGAGTTAAGAATAAAACTTCTAACTCCTAACTACTCACTCCTAACTTTAAATTAAATAGGCAAAGCCGGAGACAGCAGGTGCTAATAGCTTAAATATCCTGCCGAGGTTAAAACTCTAATAGTCAGAATTACCACCCTTAAAGGTGTGATAACTATGGCGTCAAGAGTCTTAATACTCGACCCCGGCTAGATTAGCTGGGGTTTGTTGTTTGGGTTCAGGTTTAGAAGAAACGTACAAGTAGGGCACTTCACCGATTATTTTAAGGAGGTGAGATTGGAATGGGTAGAACACTAGAAAATAAAAAAGAGATAGTAGCTGACCTCAAAGAAACTTTGAGTGAGTCAACTCTGGCACTGGTAATAGAGTATCAGGGACTAACTGTTGCTGAAATTAGCGATTTACGGCGGCGGCTGCGTCCCAGTGGTACTGTTTGTAAGGTGACGAAGAACACCCTAATGGGCATTGCCATTAAAGATGATGAAAAATGGCAACCTATGTCGGAATTACTTAACGGTTCTTCCGCCTTTTTGCTGGTAAAAGAAGATTTTTCATCGGCAATTAAGGCATACCAAGAATTCCAAAAAGTCACCAAGAAAACAGAACTTCGTGGTGGTGTACTGGAAGGTCGCCTACTCAAAGAACCTGATGTCAAGGTACTGGGAGACTTGCCATCTAAGGAACAACTCATCGCCCAAATTGCTGGGGCTATCAACGCCTTGGCTACCAAGATTGCTGTGGGTATCAACGAAGTTCCTGGTTCACTGGCTCGTGCTTTGCAGGCTGTGTCCGAACAAGAGCAAAGTGGTGGTAGCACTGATGCTGCTGTTCAAGATAGCAGTACCCAAGCCGCTACTGAAGCTGATAGTAGCACCGAAACTGCTGCTGAATAGACTTCATGGTTCATCAGTCAAAAGTCAAAAGTCTATAGTTAAAGGCTAATGACTATGACTAATAAATAATCAAAATTACAGGAGTTATATCAATGTCTGCTGCAACCGATCAAATTTTAGAACAACTAAAAACCCTTTCTTTGTTGGAAGCTTCTGAGTTAGTCAAGCAAATTGAAGAAGCTTTTGGCGTGAGTGCTGCTGCACCTGTTGGCGGCATGATGATGATGCCTGGTGCTGCTGGTGCTGCTCCGGCTGAGGAAGCTGTTGAGCAAACCGAGTTTGAAGTGATTCTCGAATCAGTACCAGCTGATAAGAAGATTGCCGTGCTGAAGATTGTCCGGGAATTGACCGGTTTGGGTCTGAAAGAAGCGAAAGACTTGGTAGAAGCTGCGCCCAAGGCAGTTAAAGAAGGTCTTGCTAAGGATGCTGCTGAAGATGCTAAGAAGCGCATCGAAGAAGCTGGCGGTAAGGTGACTGTTAAGTAGTCACAATTTTATTACCAGTTTTTGATTAAGGAGCCTAACTTAGGCTCCTTTTTTTGTTGTTAGTCAAATTAAGTATGATTTCCGGTCAACCAGTAGAACTACAAAAACTACTATAGCGATTCTCATTTGAATGAGGTACATGGGTAGGGGCGCACAGGTATCATTGGTGTCAACAAAAGCCTAGAAATAGCTTAACTGTTGGTTTCCTCATCCGCCTGGAACTAAAGTTCAAGGCTAACAGCTAAAGTCTACTGAAGTAGACTAAAGATTTTTGCGTATATTTAGTCATCAAGAGATAACTTTTGCTATTAGCAAGGAACTTTAGTTCTTTGCGGAACATGACTTTTACGTTAAGTTGGCACTAATGCACAGGTGTGCACCCCTACGAGAATCTATGTTCATCTGTGATTGATTATTTTTTTGTTCTGCTGTCGGATAACAATTTATTTGTCATGTTATCAACGTGTTATCAAATTAATGTTGCGATTGCGTCGCAAAGTTACACATCGGATACTTATATATTCTAAATATAAATATTGTAAACTAAGTTATAAAGTATAGCAGTGGTAATACTAAATTCTATGTCGTTAACAAACCTGGGGTTATTGGTATTAGCAGCTGGACTTTTTGCCGCATTAATACAATCGCTAATTGCAGAGTCTCGGCTGAGAAAAAGATTAAGCAGGTATGACGGATTAGATGACAAAGAGGCATATCAACAACAGTTGGTGTCAAATATTGATCTACTCGAAAACCAACAAGAATCATTGAATAGCCAAGTCATAAATCTTCAGCAGCAATTTAATGAAATTAATGGAAAACTCTATCTTCAGTCTATAGATGCTTACGAACAAAAATATGAATTTATTAGTTCTGATGACTATATCCTTCGGCTGAAGGATATCAAGTTACAACAAGAAAACATGCGGAAAAATAATCAAGCCTACATTTGTAATACTCAATTAACTTTTGATAATAGTACAAGAAAAGGCGACAGAATGATAAATGATCTTCTTAAATTGGTAGAACTAGCATTTGAAGAACGCTGTAAATATGCAATCAAAGAAGTCAGATATAATAATATTGACTCTTTGAATAAAAAAATAAATGATGCTTTTGAAAAATACAATAAATGTTTAAAAAGTCTCGAGGCTAAAATTTCATCAGAGTATTTGCAACTTAAATTTATCGAGTTAGATTTACAATATGAATTAGAAGATAAAAAGCAGCAAGAGCAAGAAAGGGATAAAGAAGTTAGAAAGCAGAATAAAGAACGTGAAGCAATTGATAGGGAAAGAAAAAGAGCAGAAGATGCAGAACAAAGAGAAAGACTTCACCAACGAGAAATTGATAAAATTCGACAGGAATTATTACAAGCTAAAGAACAAGAAAAAGAACAATTGGAGACGAAAATTAAGGAGTTAGAACGACTAGTTGCAGAAGACAGAAGTGAAAAAGAAAATGCTATATCTGAATCAAGAAGGCTCAAATCAGGATACATTTATATAATTTCTAATATTGGTTCTCTTCTTGGTCAAAATATATATCGAATTTGTATGACATCTCGTGGAGATGAATATATCAAAGAAATGAATCCTAACGTTCCATTTCAATTTGATATTCACTTCAAAATTTTCTCAGAAGATGCTTTAGAGACATTACAAAATTTACATCAACGTTTTAATGATAAAAGAGTTAATGTAGTGAATTCAAGAAGAGATTTCTTTGAAGTTTCAATAGATGAAATTGAGGCAGCAATTAAAGAAATACAAAGAAAAAGTGTCATATTTTTAAGAATAGATGCGTTTGAAAAATTTCCTAAAGCATATGAATATCGGCAAACTCTAGCTGCGCGTAAAAAGGAATAGCTATAAAACGTAAATCAGAAATATTTAGAAGCAAATAAAATTGCTTAGTGTAATTAATTAAATATTACAGTGAGCGAACAATTCTAAAACCAATATTGTTTGATTTTTCGCTTGCATAATGAAACTGGCGAGAACTAGAACGACACAACAACGCTTCGCTACACCATGACCCACCACGTATAACACGAGCATTATTTTCATCACTCTCTAGCCAAGCATCTCCGTTTGTAGGTGCTTTATCATAATTTTGATGCCAATTATCTAAACACCATTCCCAAACTAACCCATGCATATCGAACAATCCAAAGGAATTCGCAAGCTGAAAAATGCCTACTTCTGTAGTTGTTTGACGATAAACTCCTTTAGTTTCTGAACGATAGGGGTAACGACTATCGTAATTAGCTAAATTGAAGTTAATAGTTTCTCCAAAATTGAAAGGTGTCATAGTTTCAGCACGACAAGTATATTCCCACTCTGCTTCGCTAGGAAGGCGATACTTGTGACCTATTTTTTGAGATAGGCGATCGCAAAACTCAACAGCATCAAACCAGGAAACCTGAGTTACAGGGTGGCTGTTGCCTCCTTGCCGTAATGGGCGAAGCTTGAGCTTTTGACTGACTTCTGGCAAACAAGCAATTTGTTTCCATTGTATTTGTGTAATAGGGTATTTACTAATAAAAAATGGTTTGACTGTAACTAAATGCTGAGGTCTTTCGTTAGAATATCGCTTTCCCTCTGATTCCGCGAAACCCATCCAAAATTCTCCTCCCGGAATATAAACCATTTCTAGTATTACCCCATTACCAAGTTGTTCAGTTAAGCAGAAGGCTTGTCCTTGACGAGAGTCAATTTCTTTGCCTTGGGCATTTATCGTAACCACAGTAAATTCAAAAGCTTTAGTTCCGGGAACTGATGGGACAATTGTTATACTTTGTTGTTCTTTTAAGCCTTCAGCACTTTGGTTAGGAGTACAAACAGTACCGAGCTTTTGATTATTCTTTAGTTCGTTGAATTCTCTATTCCCTTGTCGAGGTTCTAAATCCTCAATTTGTGCAATAAAATCGTTTAGTTTACCCCTAGTTTCCCAGCCTACCAACTCACTATCTACAAGGGAACGAAGGAATGTTAATAATGTAGCTTGCCCTTCAAATAATAGGAGTTCAATTAATTCAGGAAAAAAGACATAATTACTTTTATCAAGTGTATTGATTCTTGGAATTAAATAATCAAATCCCGTGATACTCAAAAGCGCCTTACGCTCACTATTGGTGTGAGTGGATGGCATTTTTACTAACAGTTTTATCAATTTTGGCTTTATTTCCATAGTTTTTCAACTATAAATACTTGTAGAAAATATTCAAGACTAGGTGTCTTTTGATACCTTAAGTAAGTCTACAAGTTCTAAAGGTAAATCAGCTAAAATGCTTTCTATCAGTATGCCCTCGTTTCTAAATAAACGTCTTTGGGTTGTTGGTTCAGTAATATTACCTCCTGCATGGTGCAAAGCAATCACTTCCCAACTATCATTAAATACAGGGGAACCGGAAGATCCTGGTAAAGTAGAGTTTACATACTGCACTACATTACCGCCCACATATTGCACAAAATTGTTTTGAAGAGAAATCTGTTTTGGTTGCCCTTGTGGATGCTGAATAATATTGACTCGGCTATCGCGCCTAATTTCTTTCCGTTGTAATGGCAAGCAACCCCATTTTTTTCCAGGTTGTCCTTCAATCTCAACTAAACTGTAATCAAGAGCTTGGTTGGTATGAAAAATTCCATTATTTTTAGGGCGGTACTCATCAGTTATTTGAGCTTCCCCTTGGAAATTCTCCTCATAATTAAAACGAAAAATTGTACCTTGCAGGAAATTTCTACTAGCTAGGACGTGGTTGTTAGTTAATAATAAATTCTCAGCTACAAGAAACCCCGTACCTGACCATTGTTCTTGGCTTGTTCGCACCCCAATATAGGCAACTGACCGCGCAACCTGAAACCCCTTGTGCAAAAATGATATTGGGCGTAAGGTATTTTCTCCAATTATTTTCTCGAATATGTCTGCTACAGTTTCTCTTCCTCGCCAGTCATTTATCGCTGGTAATGCTGCGACTGGCGTCATCATGTCATATTTTATTAACAGCGTGTCTAAAAATTGTTGCTGCTGCACTCCCACAAAGCCTTTTACAGTATTTAAGAACAGTCCTAATGCTTCATGGTCATAAGTTAAACGCCCGTAGTTAGATAAATAGCTGACTATCTCACTAACTACGACAAAGGGCGCACCAGAAAGGTCAATCATTGGTGACAACTGTTTTAAATCCGCTAGTTCCAAAATTTGCTGACGCGATCGCTCTGTAGTTAGTTCTGGTATATCTTTGAGAAAAGTTATCAATTGTTTGCGATCTTCAGGTTCTAGGTTGATCATATCTAGAGTCTTTATTTGCAAAGCAATAGCAAATTCGGCTGCTAAAATTATATTGTACTAGAGTAAAATAATACAGTAATTTGATATCACGCTGGGCTGGAAAACGAGAAAAATAAACTAGATAAACATTAGAGTCCGTATATCTGGCTAAACTGTGTCACATAAATTTGGACAATAATTCTTTAAAACTGATTTGATTGCTGAAAGCCGCGAAAATACGTAACTTATGCCCCTGAACTTGGAAAAAATGGACATTAATTGTTTAAAATGGACAATAATTATTTAATGGACACATGGAGAATAACGGATTTGAACCGATGGCCTCTGCGGTGCGATCGCAGCACTCTACCAACTGAGCTAATTCCCCAAAATCTATGCTAAGTCAAGAGTAATATTACTCATTAACTCAATAGACTATCACCATATAGTATTCTAACATTCAGTTGCCGATGGTTGAGGCTGTTTTTGAGAATAAACCTTCTGCACCCGTTCGAGTTCCAAATCACTGAGATAATCAACAGTCCAGTTACAGCAACGCTGGAGCATGTGGAATGGGTAAGTATTCGCTACACCGACAACTTGCATGTGCGATCGCTTCGCCGCTTCGATACCTGCTGGGGTATCTTCAATTGCCAGACACTCGTGTGGTTGAAGATTCAATTCTGGATATTCTTTATTTAGGCGTTTCACTGCCAGTAGATAACCATCAGGTTCTGGTTTACTGGTGGTAATGTCATCACCTGCGACGATAATTTTAAAATATTCAGCCAGTTTAGCTCGATGGAGTACCAATTCTATTTCTTGGCGAATAGCACCACTAACTAAACCTAGTTTCAGATTCCGCGATCGCACCTGAAATATCAAATCTTCTACGCCTGGATATAAAGGCAGTTTCTCGATTTTCTCTAGTTCCACCACATAGGCTTGGGCTTTGCGGTACAGCAACTGAGTTAAATAGCTTTCGTTAGCAACTCTACCACGATTAGCGAGTAGTTGCCCAAAACAAGCACGATCGCTGCGTCCAAGAGAAGCTTGACGCTCACTCACCCGTTGGGGTTGGAGATTTTCTTCAATGAGAATCTCATCTATCAGTTGCAGGTGGATTGGCTCATCGTTAATGATGACACCATTAAAATCAAAGAGAACTGCCTTTAAACTCATGCCCTTATGCCAAATGCTGGAGATCCAAGTCCCTCCAAATCATTATTATCTATTGATATGGGAATATACTGACGGATATTTTCGCTTGCTATTGGTTTAATGCCGCTAGTTACCTGATTTATCCACCATACATCGTGCGATCGCACAGCTTCAAATCCGGCTGCACCCATATTCGCGTCCACGCTACCAGCAGCATACTCACGAATATATGGCTCCTCAAAAACATCATTAAGCCATTCTAACTGACGCAGAGTCTTCTGATTCCCATCTAGAATTAATACTTGCCCTCCAGCTACCAGCAACCGGAAGCTTTCCCGCAGAATTGCTAGGGACACCGCATCTGGTGTTTCGTGGAATAGCAAAGAAGCTGTCACTAAGTCAAATGTTGCATCTCTAAAACCAGTTTTTTCAGCATTCCCGTGTCGCCAGACTATATCTAAACCAGCATTTCTAGCTTTATCTTCTGCCCTTACGAGCATATAGGGTGATAAATCCAAACCAATAACTTCCGCTTCGGGGAAAACTTGCTTTAACATTAAAGTAGTGGAACCTGTACCGCAGCCTAAATCAAGTATGCGTCGTGGTTTTACCTTGACGGCATCAACTAAAGCCTGACGGACAATAGTTTCATTCGGTGGCAGAACATATTGAGTAATCGGATCGTAACTAACTGCTGCACCGTAATTAAGATATCCGCCTGTAATCCCGTGAAAGTTTTGGCTGCTGTAGTACGCTGGAATTATGACATCATCTCGTCGGAAGCGATCGCACTCCTTCTCCCAGTCAATACTATCAGCGTAACGCTTCAAGCCGTCTTCATCAATCAAAAGACGCACTACAGGGGATAAAAAACGTTCCCAAATTGTATCTTGACGCACTGCCATATTCTGTCAGAACTCTAAGGGGTTATTTAAACAGAGTTATTTTCTTTACAAATTTTAATACATCTGGTAAATACCTGTTTCCTCTTTATGGTATAAACTTGACAATTGTAATTTAATTTGTTACATTTGTAGTATATAAATATAACTCCTAAGAGTAGTTCTTCAGCTTCAGGAAAATTGAGCAAGCCAAATCAAAGACAATAAACATTTAAATTACTACAACTAACTAGGTAATGAGTTATAAATCATACTGCCCTATACTCAATCCAAAATCTAAAATTTAAAATCTAAAATAGAAAAAATTATGCCCTACGAAAAGTTAGAAATTACCACACCAGCACCCGTCTTATCTTGGGCGAATCACTCTTTAAGCCCAGAAGAAACTAAGATGGCAAAGAATGTAGCCTCATTACCATTTGTATTTAAACACGTCGCATTAATGCCAGATGTTCACTTAGGAAAAGGTGCCTTAGTGGGTTCTGTAATTGCAACCAAAGAGGCAATTATCCCGGCTGCTGTCGGTGTGGATATTGGTTGTGGGATGAGCGCTATCAAAACAGTATTTACTGCTGAACAACTAGAAGGCAAACTGAAGAAAATTCGCCTGGATATTGAAGCTGCAATTCCTACTGGATTCAACGAAAATAAAAACGTTGAAAAATCTGTCAGCAATTGGCAACACTGGGATGATTTTAAAGACTTGCATCGCGGTGTGCAAGACCTCCAAAGTAAAGCAATGAAACAGATGGGTTCTCTCGGTGGAGGAAACCATTTTATTGAAGTGTGCCTTGATACAGAGAATCAAGTTTGGCTGATGCTGCATTCTGGTTCGCGTAACATCGGTAATAAACTCGCCCAGTGTCATATTCACACAGCCAGGGAATTAGCAAAAATGGCAGGTAATAAATTGCCTGACCCTGATTTAGCTCACTTCGTCGCTGATACACCAGAATTTCAAGCATACTGGCACGATTTGCAATGGTCACAAAACTATGCGCGTGTCAACCGCGATGTGATGATGGCGCGTTTTAAGCGCATAGTTGAGAAGCATCTGGTAGGTGGGAAGGCAACTAAACCTTTATTGCAGGTTAATTGTCATCACAATTACGCCGAAAAAGAAGTGCATTTTGATGAGGATGTTTACGTTACTCGTAAAGGTGCAGTCCGCGCCCAGACTGAAGATTATGGGATTATTCCTGGTTCGATGGGGGCAAAGTCTTTCATCGTTAAGGGTAAAGGTAATGCCTACAGTTTTTGCTCTTGTTCTCACGGTGCAGGGCGTTTGATGTCAAGAAATAAGGCAAAAAATGTCTATACGCTTGATGATTTAATTGAGCAAACAAATGGTGTAGAATGCCGCAAAGATGAGGGTGTGTTAGATGAAATTCCTGGTGCTTATAAACCGATAGAGCGAGTTATGGCAAACCAAGCAGATTTGGTTGAAGTTGTAGCAACGCTCAAGCAAGTTCTCTGTGTTAAGGGATAAATTTTTAGGGTGGGTAATGCCCACCTTTTTTATTTTTTTTAAACGCAGAGGGACGCTGAGGTAAGGGCAGAGGTACGCTGAGGAAGAAATGATTGTTTTAAGTGAATCGGCTGAACAAATAGAGCCATCAGGCAACGCTAGCGAAAATAAATTAATAGTGTAATTTTGTCACGCATCAGCTTACTATCTTTTTTGTAGTAGCTCATAATTGAGTAGGCAACATGAAATCTGAACAACTCTCAGCCATTGAGGTGGCAAGCGGAAATCTTGTGCCGATGAGCTGCAAACCTCCTATCTTATCCAGCACTAATCACTGGAACGGGATTGTGGTTGAACAGCATCATTTACCCGTCTTTGAATGTCCAGAGCTTTGCTTACAGCAGCACAGCATTAATATTTGGCTTGCTAATTCATGCCAAATAGACTGGCGACTAGCAGGTGGAAGGTTACACAGTACGCAGATGATCAGGAAATCAAATTTATCCTAGTCTCTTTTGATTCCAGTTTATTTAAGAAAGTAGCAGATGATGTGATCATTGGGAGCTATCGCAATATTGAAATTATCCCACAGCGCGAAGTCTGCAATCGCCAAATTCTTCATCTGGGAATGGCACTCAAAATAGAGCTTGAAGCCGGATGTCCATCTGGTAAACTATATGGTGAATCACTTGCGATCGCTCTAGCAGCCCATCTCCTTAAGACTTATTCTGGAACACGGCAACTAATTCCATTTGAGGTTAATCTTTCCAAGCGTCAATTACGGGAGGTAATTGATTATATTTATGACAACTTAACACTAGAATTAACGCTGGTAGAACTGGCTAGTCTAGTGAATATGAGTTCTTATTCATTCTGTCGTTGGTTTAAACGTTTAATGGGTCTTTCTCCACATGAATACGTCATTCAATGTCGGATTGAACGAGCTAAATTTTTACTCACTTATACTCAATTCTCTCTTATCGAAATCGCACTTCAAGTAGGCTGTTCTAGCCAAAGCAACTTTACTACCCTTTTTCGTAAACATATAGGAATCACACCCAAAGCATATAGAGAAATGATATAAATTTTGGGATTTTGCAAGATTTAAACATTTTGAAAGCAAGTTTTCAGAAGACAGAAGTTTCACTTACAATTTATTCTCATAATTGACCAGTGAAATCGAGAATATCATGCAAAATAGCCAATACGAACAACAGTATAAGAAAAGAGTAATTGATTTCTTCGATAGCAGAACTAGCTACGACAACGATTACACAATTCATCGCGCTCTGCCTCTACTAGATTTAGTTCAACTGCAAAAGGGACAAAAAGTATTGGATATGGCAACTGGCACAGGTATCATTGCCATTGCTGTTTCACAAATTATTGGTTCCGAAGAAAAAGTCACTGGAGTAGATTTTTCTTCAGGGATGCTAGCTCAAGCACAACAGAAAATTGAAGAATTAGGCTTACAAAATATCGAACTTATTGAAGCCGACGCTGAGTATATCGACTTCAATGATGAGAGTTTCGATGTAATTCTTTGCTCTACAGCAATAGTCTATTTTAAAGATATTCCTTCTGCTCTACGTAAATGGTATCGTTTTCTTAAACCAGGGGGAGTCATCGGTTTTTCTTGTTGCTCTGAAGAATCTTGCGGAGCGCCACTCATAATCGAAATCTGTAAGAAACATGGCATTTCGCTGACAAGTATCAATGACCCAACAGGCACACCCGAAAAATGTCATCATCTGCTTGCAGAAACTGGTTTTCAAAATATTGAAGTGAAGACCCAACAACTAGGTTTCTACCGCAATCTAGAGCAAGCTAAAGAATGGAATGGTGGATGGTTTCATCCTAGAGAAAATCCCTTGTTAGAACTTTCATCAGAGCAAATGGCAGAATTAAAAGCAGAATTTAGTCAAAAAATTGAAGTAGAAACTACCGAGCAAGGAGCTTGGTATGAAAATCTGACTTTTTTTGTAAGTGGTCGAAAGGTTTAAAGCCAACTCTAACTTTCTATTGTGTTAAGCCAATTCATCAAATCAGCCTCACTGGCGAAATCTAGTAATCCTTCACCCAAGTTTTCTAACTGAGCCAAGGATAACTCTTGCAATCGAGATTGTAACTGAGAATTAATTGAACCAAGCCTACGAGTTAATAGACGCATCACTAGCCTTAGTTCTGATTGTCTTCCTTGTTCAATTCCTTGTTCAATTCCTTGTTCAATGCCTCGTTGTCTACCTTCTTGCAGTCCTTCTTCAAGAATTTCTTGATAAATAGCAGATTCTCTCATATCTTCTCTCCTTAAAAACTGACGAATTAGTTCTGGCTCGAATACCAACCCTGCTAGAAGTTGGGTACATACCGAGATACTCTGCTTGGTGGCTTCTTCTTCAATCATACTCACCTGAACTGCTACCTGTTGAAGTAAGCTTTGAGGAGAATCTGTTCGCGCCAAAGTTGCCAAAGGCAATAAACCAGGAGATAACAATAAAGGTTCTGGATCTTGTTCCCAAATTCGGATGACGCGGTAACGGTGGGTAGTATTGCGGGCAGTAAATTGATCTACAAATACAGCTTCTGAATTTGTGGGTTTAAGAAAAATTACTATCTGCTCGATATCACAATTGTATTGTCGATATAGTCGCACCCAATAGTCCAACATCCGTAGTGGCAAGGGTGGAGTGGATGCTGGTAAGGTTTGAAACTCTAAATGCAGTATTTGATTAGCAGTTTGCAAAAAGGTTATTGAGTCAGCACGGATTGGTTCTTGATTTAATTCTGTTTTGAGAATCTGGATATCCGTTGCCTCAGATGCGAGTAAGTAGCGGATAAAATCTTCTGGATACTGCTCAACCAGATATTTCAGGGTGTTGTCGTATGTCACTTTGATATCAGTTTGGACATAAACTCATGTAAAGACGTGATATCGCTACATAGTTTGTCCATCAAAAATTTAGTTTAAGTATTATTTATTGTTAGCGCTACTCTACGAAAAAGTAATGTTCGCTGATAGCGCTAACACTTAAATTTGGTGTCTTTTCAAAACTACAGTGTCAAAGATTGAGGATTTGTCTCAATCAATTTCGCTAAATCTTGCAAGAACGCCGCAGCATGGGCACCGTAAATAATCCGGTGGTCAGAAGTAATATTCACCTGCATTTGTTGCCGCACGCCAAATAAACCGTCGGGTGTTGCTACTACTTGCGGACGGGATGCCCCGATCGCTAAAATTGAACCTTGTCCAGGCGGTAAAATTGCATCAAATTTATCTACGCCAAACATCCCCAAATTGGACAGAGTAAAAGTACCACTGTTGTATTCTTGGGGCTGTAATTGTTTTGCCCTCGCACGTTCTACCAAAGATTTCCAAGTACGCGATAGAGAATAAATATCCACTGCGTCTGCATTTTGCAGCACAGGTGTAATTAATCCGCCATCATCCATCGCCACAGCTACAGAAATGTTGATATCAGAATGATAAACAATACCCTGGTCTGAGTAACTAGCATTTAACAATGGGTGTTTTTGCAACGTTACCGCTACAGCTTTCGCCAGTAGCGCTGTCATTGTCACGCCTTTGGATTTAATTTGTTTATAAAGTTTGTCTAATCCATCGGTGGTAATTGTATAACCGACACGGAAGACGGGCACGGATATGGTAGCTACCATGTTCCGCACTACGGCATTTTGGAAGGTAGTTAAAGGCACGATTTGACCAGGAACAGCCGCCGCCACGGGTGCGGGTGCTGGTGTGCGAGGTGCTGGGGGTGCAACTGGGGCGCTGGTTGGTACAGGCGCTGGTGGGGCAACTGGGGCAGGGGCGGATTGTTTGCCTTTATTGGACAATGCTTCTACATCTTCGGCGACAATACGACCGTGGGGGCCACTGCCTTGGAGTGTAGTTAAATCAACTTTGAGTTCTTTGGCTAATTTGCGGGCCCGGGGTGAAGCTACAAGCCTTCCTTCTTTGTGGTTAGACCCGTTTTGAGACGCTAAGGCAGGTGTTGCGGCTGAGGCTGTGCTGGCGGGGACTGGTTCAGGGGAAGCGGTAGTAGTAGCAGCCACACCAGAGGAATTGGCAAGAGATTTCGCCTGTTCAATTTCAGCTTCCGTTTCGGCGATGAAGGCGATCGCAGATCCTACCGGGGCAGTTTCACCAGCTTCAACTATGATATGGGCAAGAAATCCCTCATAAAAGGTTTCTACATCCATATCTGCCTTATCTGACTCTACAACCACCACTGTTTCGCCTTTTTCCACTTTGTCCCCTGGCGATTTCACCCAGGAAACGATTTTGCCTTCGGTCATGGTGGAACTCAGCGCCGGCATAAATACTTCGTGAATGCTCATAGGGTGGTTTGGGAATCAATGGTTTATGGAATTTAACAGTTTTTATCAGATCGAATTGTATCTTGGTGGGAGAGTTTTGGACTGGAGATTTTATATTTTAATTGGGGAGTAGGGAGTGGGGAGTAGGAGAGACGCGATTAATCGCGTCTGTACTGAGGAGAGTTACTAACTTTTGACTCTGAAATCTTGACGCTTAACCCTTGATTCTAGGAACTTAAATATAACTTAGAGGTCTATAATACAGAGCTATCGTCAATGGTTAGCCAATATCTCGATCTCGTTTTAGTCGTTGACTTGGAACAACCATCACGAGTTTCTCACAAATTAAATGGGATTGCTATTTATATTCCTCATAACCACTGCTTAAGATACAGGAGCTTCTCACAGGTAGAGGATATAGGATGCAGTTCAATCTAGAATTCAAAATTGGTCATAAACCTATTTGAAATTCCTGTTTACTTTTATGTCGGCAAAGTTGAAATTCTTTTTGATTGTGATACTAAGTATCTTTGCCACTGCTGGCGCTGGAGTCTATTTTACCCAGAGCCAGCAATCTGCACCGATTGTTGAGACTAGTGATACACAAACCCAGCAGGTGAGAGCAATACATCAGTCTCAAGAGGTTGTGGCATACTCAGAGCGTTCAAATTTTAAAACCATACCTTTAGAAAAGCTCAACTCATCTCTTCAAGGTAGCGATCCTGCTACTCTCGCCCTGAATGCCTTTGACGACCTAGCATCACTGGGAGGAACGCGAAAGGTAGAGGTAGCTTATCCACAACGAAATCAGGCCCTTGTGACGATTACGCAAATCAAGGGGGATGATGATTCAGTTGGTATAAAATATCGAGTTGAGATGACTACTTTTGGGCGATCGCTTTTTATTAGCTCACCTCCAGTATGGCAAATTGTTTGGGCTGGAGTGAGGAATTAGTTAGGAGTTAGGAGTGAGCAGTTAGGAATTTAAACTCATAACTCATAACTCATAACTCCTAACTCCTAACTTTATTAAATGTCGCCGCGAATTTCTTCTACAACGCCATCGCGCAGAACGATTTCGACCTGCATTTTGCTAATCAGGTTATCACCGATCTCTGCCCGGAAAAAGCCTTCCATTTGAAATTGGTTGACTTCCTGATCTTGCTGAAGAAACTGCACTTGCTGGAGGTTTTGCAGCAATTGATTTTTCTGCTCTAGAAATTCACTTTTCTTTTGATTGACTTGGAGTTGGATATTGTCAATTTGTTGGAGAGTCTGGGGGCCAGGTGGTTGCAGACTCTGCTTTTGAATTGCAGCGATCGCTCTTTGTCCTTCTACGTCTAGCTGTTGCAGTTGCTGATCAAGTTGATTGATTTGCGTTTGCAGCTGCTGTTGTACTTCCTCTTTCCAAAGGGGAGTCACAATGACTTTGACGTTAACAACACGTTTCAGGAGCAAGTTAGATTTGGAGACATCCATAAATATTTCACGTTCACTCTTACTAGTTGGGAGGTGGAATCATCAGGCAAACATGCCGTCAATAATATCGCGATAGCGTTCCGTGACGACGTGTCGGCGAACTTTCAGTGTTTGTGTCATCAAGCCATTTTCGATGGAAAACGGTTCGAGAATCAGTCTAAACGTTCCGATGCGGTCATCCGGTCGATAGCCTGGACGATTTTGCACTTCCCGATTCAATTCTTGCCGAAATAAATCCTGGATCATTCTACTCTCGAAGTCAATTTTTTGACTAGGTGAAGAAGCAACCTGATCGTTGTGCGTATCCAGTGTCAAATTTTGACTTGCTGCCCATTTTTCTAAGGCTTCGACGTTGGGGACAATTAAGGCTCCCAGGCTGCGCTGATCTTGGCCGACGAGCATAATTTGGTCCACGTATGGCGATCGCAAACACACATCTTCGATCGGCTGTGGCTCGATGTTTTCCCCGTTGGTCAATACAATCGTATCCTTTGCTCTGCCAGTTAGCACCAAGTCGTCTTGTGGTGTCAGCCAACCCAAATCGCCGCTATCAAACCAGCCTTCAGCATCAATTGCTTTCGCTGTCGCTTCAGGATTTTGGTAATAGCCTTGCATAATCTGCGGCCCCTTCAACAATACTAAGCCTCGCTTTTCTACTGGTAAAGGCGCTTTTGTCTCAGGATCTACGATTTTAGCTTCTGTAGCGGGTAGTGGTTGCCCTGATGCACCAATCAAATTCCGCCAAGGACGACGTACATGGGTAACAGGAGAAGTTTCTGTCAAGCCATAACCTTGCAAAATCTGCACACCAATAATTTCAAAGAAATTATCTATGTGTCTGGGAAGCGCACCGCCGCCGCTAATCATCTGCTTAACTTGTCCTCCTGTGGCTTCTCGCACTTTGGCATAAACCAGTCGTTCTCCCAAGGCATGGAGGGGTAATAAAGCAGATGCTTGTATTTTAGCTGCTAATCGTTCGACGGCTGAAGCATGAAGATTATTTAAACTCAATCCTTGAGCAACTCGCCGCGCTTTGATATATTTCTCACTATTGCTCAATAAAAAATTAATTAGGCGTTGCTTTTTGGCTGGTTGTTCGCGGAACTGCTTTTGCACTCCTTCATAAATCGATTCCCACAGCCGGGGTACACCCACCATGTAGTTGGGTTTAAATTGTCTCAAATCTGCTTTTACCGAGCGCAAGTTGGTATAAACTTGTGTGCAACCTTGAGATAGTAAATAATATTCAACAGTTCGTTCGTAACTGTGCCATGAAGGTAGAATACTGAGAACCATATCGCCCGGATTTGGTTGTACTACTGTCCTGAAAGTGAGTACTTGGTGCATCAAGTTGTTATAAGACAGCATTACACCCTTGGGTTTACCTGTGGTGCCAGAGGTGTAAATTAAGGTTGCTAAAGCATCACGATTTTGCTTGACTGGCACAAAATTATGATTTTTCCCAATTTCGATCAACTGGGAAAAGTTCAGCACCTTTAAGGTTTCGTCTGTCGGTGGTGCTTCATCCGAAAGTAATATTACCACCTGAATTGGTAAATCTTTGAGACGGTCTTGCAGTTTTTTAAGTGTCTTTAAATCTTCAACTACTATTGCTGTACTGCCACTATTAGCAATGATAAACAGCAGTTCTTCTTTTTCTGCTTGGGAGCTACGCACCGCATCAACGGCTCCAGCAGTCATTATCCCTTGATCGGCAATGAACCAGCGAGGACTGTTGTCAGAAATTAAGGAAATGCGATCGCCTACCTTCACTCCTAACGCCTGCAACCCAGCAGCAAATAGTCGCATTTGCTCTGCTAATTGGGTATAAGTAATCGCTACTTCTGGTTTAGCATGAGGGTTGCGGAGGGCGACAACATCACCAAATCGCCCAGATGCCAAAGGCCAAATTTCTGGCAGTGATTCCACATTTGTGTAATCTACCAACCGCTTTAATGCCTGGCGTTCTTGTTCACTGATGTTAGATAAAAAAGAAGACGCGGTTTGGGTTGTTGACATAACACCTTACCTAAATATCGTAAACGGATCGTAATTCTTAGCTTATTTTGTTATACCTAAAGTCTTCTAAACAAAACTAGAAAAAGGTTTCAGTCCACTTGAGTGGACTTGCGCTATGAGCCTGAGATTTCAATCTCTGGCGGACAAACGGGTAAGCGCAAAATCCCAGCTAACTTGCCTTCGGGAGACTGGCGGCTAAACCTAATTGCGTCTAAAATTAAGCGATTTTAGCCAACTCATGACAAACTGCTTTGCTTCGGCGTAGCCCAACCCAGGCATCCCTAAATCTAATTGCATACAAATATTAAGCGATCGCTACTACTACTTATAGTGTTTGATACAAATGTTTTGCTCTCTGCTATTGGCTGGAAAGGTAGTCCTTATCACTGTATTGATTTGGCACGCCAAGGCCGGGTAAAAGGTTTAATTTGTCCAGAAATACTTGATGAACTAACCAAAAAATTAGAACAGAAGTTGAAATTTACGCCTATTCAAGTAATTGAGACAATAGCTGATTTGCTTAGTTTTCTACGATTAATCACAATTGCCAACACTTTAAATTTTCTCACTACTGACCCAAAGATAATATGGTACTAGAGTGCGCCATTGTTGGGAATGCAACTCATATTGTTACAGGCGACAAGCGGCATTTGTTACCTCTGGGCAGTTATCAAGGTATTGCAATTGTCAATGCCAGAGATTTTCTGAACTTGGTTATACCTGAATAATCAAGTCAGGAGGCTGGACGCTGAGTTTCCTCATGATATCCTCTCGCTAAACCCAATTGCCTACAAATATTAAGCGATCGCCACTACTACTTTGCCTTGCTCATGACAAATCGTAGGCGATCGCTTAATTAAAAACTCTTGCAAACACTTGGCAAAAGTCTAATGCCGAGTATTAATGGAACACACTTAATGAAGATATTATGAAGCTTTCTCATTCAAATGTCAAGATTTCGCTATTTTTTCAGCAAAACTTAGCATTAAATATCGCTCCTTCCTTTAAATTCTCAGGCTGCGTTTCTAAACTCTTGTCACCAAAATGCTTATCCATCAAGGCCGGAACTTGTGTAGCTTGAATTCGGCTATGGCGCGTTTTGTCTGGCATAACTAAGTTTGGCCCAGCTTTACAATTCTTCATACAACCAGTGCCTTTGATTGTAACTTGGTCTTCTAAACCGCGATCGCTTAAAGCCGCCTCCAACGCCTGACAAAGTGCTTTACCGCCGCGTTTCATGCAATCGGACTTTTGACAGACCAAAATAGTAGCTTTACTTTTAGCTGGTTTTACCTTGGCATTATCAATAGATGGGGATTCTGGCACAGGGGTAGCAGTCTGAATCACCATCTGAGAACGCGCCGCCATCACCCGTTCAGCCTTCAGAGTAACAGTGCCATCCTTCAAATCATGTTTTTTGTAACCAACAACTTGCAGCCAAGTGCCTGGTGGTAAGCGCAAGTCAAAAGCAGCCCGTAAATGTTTAGCGAGTTTAATATAAGACTCACCCTCATGAGTCCCCAGCATTAAGCCTTTAAGCTTATAGCCATCTTTAATAACAAAATCTATAAATCTGCCCTCAAGGCAAAACTCTGATACTTCTATGCTCTGAGATGCACCCATTTTTTAACCTCCTTTTAACTAATACAAGCTATCAAGCGAGATATTCTCAGCAACAGCTAAAGATTACAACTGTTGATAGCGACTTTTCCAGCAGCATTGAAGATTCCAAATCTGGTCTTGACGGGAGGCTGTTAATCGCCGTATCACACTCCAAAGTTGAATAACTGTCATAGGAGAGTCAATTTCAACTTGCAATGGCTGGTTAGCCTGACAACTACAGGGAATGTCTAACTCCTTTAGGCGTTGATAGACTTGCCAGCGATCTGCCCAATTCACCTCTACAAGGTGGTTACTTTCTATTTCTGAACTAAACGATTTCAAGAGAATTGCCCTCAAAGTGCAACAAACTTGCAGTAACTACTGCCATTTAACTCTCTGCTTTTTAAAAGTCTGAGGAGTTTAGCGTCTTTAAACCAGCATACCTTAAGTGCAAACAATTCTCAGTAATTTTGGAAAAAAAATCAAATTTTTGCAGCCATACCATATTGAAAGCGGGATCTAAAGAGACAAAGAAGAGAAAATTTTATTTTCTCTGCCTGCTGCTATTGGGAAAATACACATTTAAGCTGTGATGTCAATAGTAATGAGAATTTTATGCAACTTGATGAGCGTGCCATCATCCAGCCAACAATAAACTTGAGATTTTTAGTAAGCAAAAATACAAAATCTTGTGATGGCGAATTGGCTTGCGCTTCTTATTAAAATGTTAATATGTAAGGAATAAGCAGTTAAAATCTATAACTGTTAAAAAGAGAGGAACGCAATGTCTGAAACACAAACTTTGTTACGGAATTTTGGTAATGTATATGACAACCCTGTGTTGTTGGATCACAGCGTAACTGCTCCAGTGACAGAAGGATTCAACGTTGTATTAGCTAGTTTCCAGGCACTATATTTGCAGTACCAAAAGCATCATTTTGTAGTTGAAGGCTCAGAATTTTACTCTCTGCATGAGTTTTTTAACGAAAGCTACAACCAAGTACAAGACCACGTTCATGAAATTGGAGAACGTTTGGATGGTCTGGGTGGTGTGCCAGTAGCAACCTTCAGCAAACTCGCAGAATTAACCTGTTTTGAACAAGAATCTGAAGGTGTATATTCCTCTCGCCAAATGGTGGAAAATGACCTAGCTGCCGAACAAGCAATCATTGGCGTAATTCGTCGTCAAGCTGCTCAGGCAGAGAGTTTAGGCGATCGGGGTACACGCTATCTGTATGAAAAGATTTTGTTGAAAACTGAGGAACGTGCATATCATTTATCTCACTTCCTCGCTAAAGACAGCTTAACTTTAGGGTTTGTCCAAGCTGCTCAAAGCTAAAACTCTCATAATCTAGATTTGTCTACCTAGACTGAAAGAAAAACTTGGCAGCACTAACTCTTAAAATATTATAAAAAATGGCAGAGAATGGTATTCGTATCTCTCTGCCATTTTTAATCTAAGTAAACATATTTTCATAATATTTAACGTTGCAAATATTTAGCAATTAGATAGTTAACAAATATTTTTAGTTAAGAAAATTATTTATATTTAATAAGTTAAATAGGTATATGCCAGAATAAATAACCATCTGTTGCCAAATCTAATCAAATTAAATAATAAAGATTCGCAAAAACTTTAAAAATTTTAGCATCGCAATTAAATAAAATTAGAAATATAAAATAATAATTGGGCATGGGAAAGAGGCAGAGGGGCAGGGAGCAGGGAGCACAGGGGAAAGAGATAATTTTTTATTCTCCCCCTTTCCTCGACTCCCCACTCCCCGCTCCCTACTTTTTTTGTCATCAAACTTAGAAAACTTAATAATAAAAAGCACGAGAGGGGGTAAAGACCCTTAAAATAATCAGGATTTGTATATCTCGTATTTCAAGGCAACTACTATGCCCCGCCGTGATGACCTCCGGAAGATTCTACTGTTAGGCTCTGGCCCAATTGTGATCGGACAAGCCTCTGAGTTTGACTACTCTGGCACTCAAGCCTGCAAAGCGCTGCGAGAAGAAGGCTATGAAGTGGTTTTGGTCAACTCCAACCCTGCAACAATTATGACCGACCCGGAAACGGCCGATCGCACTTACATTGAGCCGTTGACACCAGAATTGGTTGAAAAAGTCATTGAGAAAGAACGCCCTGATGCTCTGCTACCGACGATGGGGGGACAAACCGCCCTCAACCTCGCCGTTGCTTTAGCTAAAAATGGGGTGTTGGAAAAGTATGGCGTTGAGTTAATCGGCGCTAAACTACCAGCCATTGAAAAAGCCGAAGATCGAAAACTTTTTGGTCAAGCAATGGCAAGGATTGGGGTAGCTGTGTGTCCCAGCGACACAGCCGAAACTTTAGAAGAAGCCAAAGCTGTTGCCCGCAAAATTGGTACTTATCCCCTAATTATTCGTCCAGCTTTCACAATGGGTGGAAGTGGGGGAGGTATTGCTTACAACCAAGAAGAATTTGAAGAAATGGCACAGGTAGGTATAGATGCCAGCCCCGTTTCGCAAATTCTGATTGACCAGTCTTTACTCGGCTGGAAAGAATATGAACTCGAAGTGATGCGTGATTTGGCAGATAACGTGGTAATTATCTGCTCCATCGAAAACCTTGATCCTATGGGCATCCACACCGGAGACTCAATTACCGTAGCTCCCGCGCAAACCCTCACTGATAAAGAATATCAAAGGCTGCGGGATATGGCAATCAAAATCATCCGCGAGATCGGTGTGGAAACTGGCGGTTCTAATATCCAGTTTGCTGTCAATCCGGTTAATGGGGATGTGGTTGTAATTGAGATGAACCCCCGCGTTTCCCGTAGTTCGGCTTTATCTTCTAAAGCAACGGGTTTCCCCATCGCCAAAATGGCCGCAAAATTGGCTGTGGGCTACACCTTGGATGAAATTAAAAATGACATCACCAAGAAAACTCCTGCGTCTTTTGAGCCGACAATTGACTATGTGGTGACAAAAATCCCTCGCTTCGCCTTTGAAAAGTTCCCTGGTTCTGACCCAGTACTGACAACCCAAATGAAGTCTGTCGGGGAAGTAATGGCAATTGGGCGTACATTCAACGAATCCTTCCAAAAGGCGCTGCGATCGCTCGAAACCGGACGCGCTGGTTGGGGTTGCGACAAAGCCGAAAAATTACCCAGTGGTGAACAAATTCGCGCCCAACTGCGGACACCTAACCCCGATCGCATTTTCTCCGTGCGCCATGCCTTGCAACTAGGAATTAGTGCTGAGGAAATCTACGAACTGACTGGTATTGACCCGTGGTTCCTAGATAAATTTCAGCAACTGCTAGATGTTGAGAAATTCCTGAAGCGGACACCTTTGCAGCAATTGACAAAAGAGCAACTTTATGAAGTGAAGCGGGACGGATATAGCGATCGCCAGATTGCTTATGCTACCAAAACCACCGAAGATGAAGTTCGCGCTTACCGTAAGTCACTAGGGATTATCCCAGTTTATAAAACCGTAGATACCTGTGCTGCTGAGTTTGAAGCATTTACTCCCTACTACTATTCTACCTACGAAGAAGAAACAGAGGTAATGCCCGCAACCAAGCCAAAAGTATTGATTTTGGGTGGTGGCCCCAACCGCATTGGACAGGGAATTGAGTTTGATTATTGTTGTTGTCACGCCGCCTATGCTTTGAAGAAAGCGGGGTATGAGACGATTATGGTCAACTCTAACCCAGAGACAGTTTCGACAGACTACGATACCAGCGATCGCCTTTACTTTGAGCCTTTAACAAAAGAAGATGTTATTAACATCATTGAAACTGAAAACCCAGTGGGTGTAATAATCCAGTTTGGCGGACAAACACCGCTAAAGTTGGCTCTACCATTACAAGAATTTCTTAGAAATGACACTTCTGGACTGCTCACCAAAATTTGGGGTACATCGCCAGATTCCATCGACATGGCAGAAAACCGGGAGCGGTTTGAAAAGATTCTCCAACAGTTGAATATTTCCCAACCGCCTAATGGTATTGCTCGGAGTTACGAAGATGCGCTGATTGTCGCCAAACGTATTGGCTATCCGGTGGTGGTGCGTCCCAGCTATGTGTTGGGGGGACGGGCGATGGAAATCGTTTATTCTGATGCTGAGTTGGAACGCTACATGACCTTTGCGGTACTAGTGGAACCAGAGCATCCGATTTTGATTGATAAGTTTTTGGAAAATGCGATCGAAGTCGATGTAGATGCGATCGCCGATCATACCGGACGGGTGGTGATTGGTGGCATCATGGAACACATTGAGCAAGCGGGGATTCACTCAGGAGATTCCGCTTGTTCCTTACCTTCTATCTCCCTATCACCAGCAGTTCTCAATCAAATTCGCACTTGGACGGTGCAGCTAGCGCAAGCGTTGTCAGTCGTGGGGTTGATGAATATTCAATTTGCCGTTGTCGGCGCAAGCAGTTATTCTCCCCAAGTTTACATTTTGGAAGCCAACCCCCGTGCCTCGCGTACAGTCCCATTTGTTTCTAAAGCAACGGGCGTACAGTTGGCGAAACTAGCATCCTTAATTATGTCGGGTAAAACCTTAGAGGAGTTACACTTCACCGAGGAAGTCATTCCGACACATATTGCTGTAAAAGAAGCAGTATTACCCTTTAATAAATTCCCAGGAACTGATACAATATTGGGCCCAGAAATGCGATCCACTGGTGAGGTGATGGGGATTGACAGCGACTTTGGCCGTGCCTTTGCCAAAGCAGAATTGGGTGCTGGGGAGCGTTTACCACTAAGTGGAACTGTATTTGTATCAATGAGCGATCGCGATAAAGCTGCTGCCAGTGGTGTGGTGAAAGAGTTTATAGATTTGGGCTTTACAGTGATGGCTACCCTTGGTACACGGCGAGTTCTTCTCGAACAGGGGTTAAATGTTGAATTAGTGTTAAAACTCCATGAAGGCCGTCCCCACGTCCTAGATGCAATCAAAAACCAGAAAATCCAACTTATTATCAACACACCTTCAGGAGAAGAAGCCCACACTGATGCTAGGTTAATTCGTCGCACAGCCTTAGCTTATAAAATTCCCATCATTACTACCATTGCCGGCGCGAAAGCTACCGTCGCCGCCATCCGTTCTTTACAAAATACGACTTTGGATGTAAAAACCATTCAAGAGTATTGCCCGATTGCGAGGGAGTAGGGAGTGGGGAGTGGGGAGTTAGGAGTTAGGAGTTAGGAATTGGGGAGATGAGGGAGACAAGGAGAATAACCAATGCCCAATGTCCAATGCCCCATTTCCCACTCCCCACCCCAGCAAAAATTAAGTAATTGTTATAAGAGAATGACTATAGTTCTCATTAGAGATACCTTAACAAATATGAGGAAAATTATTTGAACCTGAGAATTTCTTAAATTTAGTTCAAGTCAGCCTAGAGAGAAAGGGCGACGTTGCATGAACTGGAACAACCAGGAAATTTAATGTCGCCATATAGCCAAAATATTCTCATAAATGTTACAATTGTTAATATGGCTCCAATAGAAAAATGTTTAAAAAGCGATCTTTTATCTAACTGTAGGTACTTGTGCAAACTAGGAAATAGCTGTAACTTTTAGCAGTTAAGAAGCCTAAATTTGATTATTATGAGCAGCCGAATTTCTCGGATGCGTAAGTTGCAAACCATAACATAGGTTCCCAGCCTAACTGGGTAGCACCCTAAAAAAGCATCTATCCCTTAATGACCCTACCGCTAAACCCATCATTACCAAAGAGTAGCGCCATGAAGACCGCTCAGACAGCCACAGACCTCGTGCGGACTTACCTGCGTGAGATTGGCCGTGTGCCACTCTTAACACACGAGGAAGAGATTTTCTATGGTAAACAGGTGCAACGTTCTTGCACTTTGCACGAATCAAGAGAATCTCTTGCCACCCAGTTAGGTCGTCAACCGACTTTAGAAGAATGGGCCAAAGCGACAAAGCTAGAACCAGCAGAGTTGAACGAAGCGATCGCAGATGGTGAGATTGCCAAGCGTAAGATGGTAGAAGCCAATTTACGGCTGGTAGTCTCCGTTGCCAAAAAGTACATAAAGCGCAACGTCGATCTACTGGACTTGATCCAAGAAGGTAGTATTGGTATGCAACGGGGCGTAGAAAAGTTTGACCCTACCAAAGGGTATAGATTTTCTACCTATGCCTATTGGTGGATTCGGCAAGCTATTACTCGTGCTATAGCCGAAAAAGCTCGCACCATTCGGCTGCCTATCCATATCACTGAAAAATTAAATAAAATTAAAAAGGCACAGCGCCAATTGTCTCAAAAATTGGGACGCGCTCCGACAGCTGGTGAGCTAGCTGAAGAATTAGAATTGACCCCCAAACAAGTGCGAGAGTATCTAGAAAAGGCGCGTTTGCCTCTTTCCTTGGATTTGCGCTTGGGTGATAATTACGACACCGAACTTGGAGAAATGCTGGAAGATCCAGGAGCATCTCCAGAAGAGTTTGTCATGCAATCTTCCTTATCTTATGACTTAGATCGCCTGATGGGTGACCTCACGCCACAACAGAAGGAAGTGATCACGCTGCGCTTTGGCTTAACTGATGGGCAAGCGCTGACTCTGGCTAGAATTGGTGAAATCCTGAACATCAGCCGAGAACGAGTCAGGCAAATTGAGCGGGAAGCTTTAACCAAACTTCGCAAGTCTAAAGCCAACATGGGTGAATATTTGGCAAGTTAGGGGATTAGGAGTGAGGAGTGAGGAGTTTTTAATTAACTCCTCACTTTTGACTTTATTTATTGTGGTGAGAAAATACGCTGACTTTGGTACGGTTACGCCTACTTCCACTCTTACGCTAGCTTGTTACATTAGTTGATACGAAGACAAAAGAGCTAGCTAAGTCTAATCCAAAACAGACATTTAATATTCAAATAACAAGCACCGCAGCTAGCAGTGGTAGTTAAGGAGCTAAAAAATGAATAACTCATCCAATCGTGTCTCAGAATTTTTCAATAGCGAATCAGAAACTAGCGATTTACTATGGCAGTATGTTAAATCCTTGAGTCCAGAAACAGTTACCCAACTATCTAAACCCACGTCTGCCGAAGTTTTTCAGGTAATGGAACGCAATATTACAGGACTATTGGGTAATTTACCTTCAGAAAGCTTTGGCGTTACTGTAACTACCAGTCGAGAAAGTCTAGGTCGGCTTCTGGCTTCTGCTATGATTAGTGGTTATTTCTTGCGTAATGCTGAACAGAGAATGGATTTTGAAATCGCCCTACAAGGAGCTGAAACCAACAGTAGCGAAATTGACTAGAGATATAATAGTAAATTCAACATTCTTGTTGGGTTTATAGCTAGTCAAGTCATGGCGATAGGAATTTAAAATAAACCTCTGCGAAATCTTTGCTCGTAATTCCCAATCAAAAATCAGCTAAATCTTTTTAAAATATCCAAAACAGTGACAAATTAAGATTGAAATTTAAACGCATAGGCGCTTTACCGAACCGTATATTAGGAGTGCAGAGGTTATCGCAGAGGTTTGAAATGTGGTTCTCTATGAACTTATGTAGTTTGGTAATCAGTTGAATTAGAGGTGTATCTCTAAATGATTAATACACACGCGTAGGTAAACTAACTACGGTAAATGATATTCGCAATAAATAAATTCAAACTCGGCAAAGTAGTCTAAACTCTGCCGAGTTTTATTATGAGTCAAGAGCATACTTTGAATCAAGGATTAAAACGTGGAAAATTAGGAACTTTATTGTAAATTAAAGAGTTTAAGACCCCAACGATTACATATAGCATTAATTACCCTGAGGGATCTTGCTAGAGTCCGGATTTAAATCCCTGTCAGAAATGTCTTTAATTTTGAATCGTTAACTCTGCCTATCTACCCATAAACTATGAGTAAAACCAACTCCCTCCTACCCCATAAAATCATTGGTGTTGCAGTAATTTGGAACGAGCAAAAGCAAATTTTAATTGATCGCCGTCGTCCAGAAGGAGCAATGGGTGGTTTGTGGGAATTTCCTGGCGGTAAAATTGAGCCTGGTGAAACTATCAGCGAGTGTATTCAACGAGAAATTTCCGAAGAACTGGGAATAGTAATTGAAGTAGGAGAGCATCTGATTACTATTGACCACACATATACAGACTTGCGCGTTACCCTCACAGTACATCATTGCCGCCATGTTACAGGTATTCCCCAACCTTTAGAATCCGATGAAATTCGCTGGGTAACTTTGGAAGAACTGGAGGAGTTTACTTTTCCTAAAGCAAATATTCAAATTATTGCTGCTTTAAAAGGGAGTAGCGAGTAGGGAGTAAGGAGCAGCAGAGAAATAGTTTCCCCCTACCCCCTGCTCCCTGCCCCTCTGCCTCTTCCCAATGCCTAATAGCGTAACAATCTATTAATTGCATCAGGTTGAGTCCCGCAATTTTCTACAATAAGCGCAGGGACTTTGATCAAAAGTGTAAATAAATGCCTAAAACCGTTGCCGATGTGATGAGCCGCGATCCTATTGTTGTCCGGGTGGAAACTCCACTGAATGAAGCTATCCAAATTCTTGCAGAACGCCACATCAGTGGACTACCTGTTGTGGATGATGTCGGTAAATTGGTTGGTATTATATCAGAAACCGATTTGATGTGGCAAGAAACTGGTGTTACTCCACCTGCGTACATCATGTTTCTTGATAGCGTTATCTATTTAAAAAATCCTGCTACTTATGAACGTGACTTGCACAAGGCTTTAGGGCAAACCGTTGGGGAGGTGATGAGTAAAAACCCGATCACTATTTCCGCTAATAAAACTTTAAGGGAAGCCGCTACAATCATGCACGATCGCAGCGTTCACCGCTTGCCAGTACTTGACGACACGGATCAAGTAATTGGTATCCTCACTCGTGGTGATATTATTCGGGCAATGGCAGCAAGTCAAGATTAGTCATTAGTCATTAGTCAAGAGTTTTATGACACTTGGCTGTTGTCTTTACTTTTGAGTCATTTTTTACACCTTTGAAAATCAGGATAACTAAATGAGTATTACTCCGGAGTCTGTTAAGCAATTGCTCACTTCTGAGAATTTAGGTGATCGCTTACGTGCAGTAAATCAAATCCGCGAACTGGAACCTGCGATCGGTTTTGAATTAATTCAAAGTGCTATTGGCGATAGCAATTCGCGTGTGCGTTACTCGGCGGTGAGTCAAATGGATACACTCGGAACACAAGATTTACAGTTATCCTTGGATATCTTGCGCGATCGCTTGCTTCATGACTCCGAAGTAGATGTACAAGCAGCAGCAGCAGACTGTTTGGGCGCTCTGAAGTTACATGAAGCTTTTGAAGACTTGCAACACCTTTACCATACAACCGGTGAATGGTTAATACAATTCAGTATTATCGCCACATTAGGAGAGTTAGGCGATCCACGAGCTTTTGAACTACTCAAGGAGGCACTCTCATCAGAAAACGAATTAGTCCAAACTGCTGCTATTAGTTCTTTGGGTGACTTGGGAGATTTACAAGCAGTTCCTTTGTTGGCTCCTTATGCTACCAATCCAGATTGGCAAATTCGTTATAGAGTTGTACAAGCTTTGGCTCGTTTGGGTAGTGCAGAAGCCAAATCTATATTAGAAACTCTGGCTGATGATGAAATGGAAGCGATCGCAAACGAAGCCAAAAATTCTTTGCAGTCAGTTTAAGTATATCTAAGGTTAAGAAAATCCACCTTTAATATAGATTTGTCTGACAGTATAAAAAATTCGACCTGGTTGGGAAAATTTTGCATTCCAGCCAGATCGAATAGATCAGTTAGAGTTACTTTTAGCAATTAAAAGTAACTTGTTTATATTTGAGGATAGGACTATTGAAGGATACTTTCGCGACGGCGAGACATAGCCATTACTGCACCTACTGCACCCAAGCCTAGTAATGCGGCTGGTTCAGGAACTGTAGTTACAGCAAAACCTGTGAAACTCCCATAAACTGTTTTACCCGCATCGTAAGCTACTTTTGCATTAGTGTAACTTTTGTCTACAGGACTGTCTTTAATAGCAAAAGTGATATATCCTTTGGCTTTACTTCCATCTTCAAAAAGTCCATTGAAACCTAAGTTTATATCTATTCCTCCATTTTGTGGAGTAATAACTGCTGGATCGAGACTGGTCAAACTAAGCAGTTTATTTCCGTCCAAAAGACCAACATCAATAAACGCAGAAGGTGAAGTAAATGGATTGATTTGGAAGCTTTTGATAAAACCTCTAATATCAGATGAAAAATCGTCTGTTTGCTCTGTAAATAAAATTGCTCCGTCATCAGGAATAAAGTTTACAGAGGTTTTGCTAATAGTGGCTTTAGTTGGCAGAGAAGAAGGGTTTCTATCAGAAGTACTGTAGTTAAATGAACCAATGTATGCTTGAGCAGACCCAGCAGATGTAAACAACCCAGCAGTAGCTAAGGGGATGGCAGCAGTAACAGCTAGAGTTGCATTTAGTAATTTAGATTTAAAATTAATCATTATCGTTTGAGGCTTCTAGTAATAACCTTAAATCAGAACAATTGCTTTACTTTTAATCTCAGTAATTTATGAAAAATACTGTCAGTGAAAGCAAAACTTGCATAATGTATTTCTGATCTACATAAAATCACATAGACTTAGAGCCTGCAATATTTACTGAGTGGTCTTCATCACATCTTTAAGGCATTACTATCCTTCATGAAATTTTAATTTCTTATATATGTGCGCTTCGTATATTTCAGGCTCCGTAAGGTTTAGATTGTTGGCAATAGCTCTGGCTTTAAGAAAAGCTGTTTACATAGTATCAACATAGTAATTTTATATACTTATAATTACTCAACCATATTTTAGATAAATGGAGTATGCAGTGTATCTTTTATAATCTCTCTAGTTAAAAATATTTAGTGAAACAGTTCCTCTCGGAGAATATAAGGAGAGGAACCTCTATGTTTGCTTACTATGAATGGTCTTTGTATCAAATTGAATGTTTGTAATAAATAGCTAATTGCTAGCTATTTATTCCTCTTCTCAAATGTGTCAGACCTTTGAAATGTTAAGAGCCAAATACCTGTGGCCAAGTTGTCACAACGAAAACTACAACTGCTGCGATCGCTAACAACCCTTGAATCAAATTTCCAACCAAAGAGCCGGCTACAATTCCTATACCCGCTTTAATCGCCAACCCGAATTCACGTCGGTAAAGATACTCACCGATAATTGCTCCCAAAAGCGGCCCTAGTAAAATTCCTAACAGTGGCCCCCCAAAAGGCAACGTTGGCAATAATCCCAAAAATCCCACTACCAAACCAACAATTGCACCAATTTGTCCCCACTTGCTAGCTCCAGCTTGTTTTGCTCCCACATAACTAGCTAAAAAATCCACTCCGACACTGAGCAGTAAAACTAGAACTGTCACAATTAGGGGAATCTTGATAGCTGCAAAGGAACTACTAACGATTCCCCAGACGATAATTGCAATTAAAATTAAGCTGCTACCAGGAATGGCAGGAACTACAGCACCAATGATTCCCAAAAGCATTACAGCAAGTAATAGCCAATAAATAATTTGCATAGATAGAATTGTAATTTTCTAAATTTCCCGGTAGTAGGGGCGCACAGCTTGCTGTACGCCCCTACTGCATATTGTATCTGGGTAAGATGGTGATAAATACTTAAGGTTTTCAACCTGAACCAAATATGATTTTCTAGTTCAATCTGGTAAAATCTCTCTCTAGATCGCTCTTGGCTTGTCTTGGTAATCGTCGGTTGTGGGGACTAATTAATTTGATCTCCAGATGCGATTTATATTTAGGACTTACGCAAAAGTATACCCGCTCAGGGACAATTCATGAATCCCAAACCCATAACCATAGGCGTAATGAAGACGCAAGCCGTTCGTACTGAGTAACTGAACTTCCCAAACACTCCAAGATAAAGCTCAAAACCCATGACGAGAAAAATTTTAACTGGACTGAGTTCAGCAGCCTACGAACACCCTTTTGATCGCAAAGCCTTGGCTTCTTTGCAAAAGATGCCCGGTGTCTCTCTGCTACTCAAAAAAATTAACGAATATGGCATTGATCGCTTACTCAGGCTGCAAAGCCTTGGTAGTGAAATCAGAATTTCATCCCGTAATTTTCCTCAATTGCATGAGAAATTTGTAGAAACCTGCCAAATTCTTGATGTTGCTCCACTTCCTGAACTGTATCTGTTTCGAGGTACAGGTCACATTCAAACCTATATTGTTGGCGTAGAAAAACCCCTCGTTGGTATAAATTTAGATGCAATGGAGTGGCTTGGCGCAGATGAGTTGATTTACGTTCTTGGACACGAAATCGCTCGCATCAAGAGTCAGCACATGGTTTATCACCAGATGGCAATTGTTATGCCAAGTTTGAAAAATTTGTTGAACAGTACCACACTGGGGGTTGGTGGCTTGGTAGCTAGTGGTATGGAACTGGCTTTGTATAATTGGCGAATGATGGCCAGATTTACTGCCGATCGCGCTGCAATGCTGGCTTGTCAGGATATCGACGTAGCAACCACTACACTGATGAAACTCGCGGGTTTACCAGATGAGTATTTGACTACTGCTGTAATTGAAGATTTTCTTGTCCAAGCCCGTGAGTTTGCATCGAATAATTTTGAAAGTATTGATAAGGTCACCAAAATATTAAGCTATACAGAACCCGGACTTTCGTGGGTAGTTATGCGGGCTGGTGAGTTATTGAAATGGGTTGATTCAGGAGAATATGAGAATGTAATTCAACAGAAAAATTTAAAGACACCGGAAGAAGCGGAAGAAGCGGAAGAAAAAGAAGAAGAAGAAGAAGGAAAAACACTGGAAGAAAAAGAAGGGTGGAATTTTTTGACTTCTTGGTGATTGAATTTTAGATTTTAGGTCGCACCTTTGGTGCGCTTCCAGCGCAACTTAGATTTTGGATTGCTGATTTTAGATTAAATTCTAAATTAGTGAATTAGCTAAGAGCCAAGAGTAACGGCTAATTTATCAGCAATCCCGGCAATCCAATTTTCATCTTGTTTGGTGTAACTGCGAGGAGCATTCGCGCCCAAAATTAGAGCGCCTTGCTTACCAATAGGTTGACAAATTACACCTTGAGTGTTTTCTGGTAAATAATCAAATTCAAGCCTACCTGGATATACTTTTAGCGCAACTAGATAAATCGGCTTTTGTTTTTCGAGTACCTGTTTTAAGATTACTCCTGGTACAACCTCAGATTTAATACCCAGAATCCCACGACGCAACAAAACTTTACCTTGATAATAAACCACCAGCGATCGCGTGACTGTATTGGTCAACAATAAATGAGATGCCCAGGCTAGCTCTGTTTTCACGGCTTCAGGTAAATCTGCTGCTAGTACAAAACCTTCTTCACCAATTAGTTCTACAGTATCAGGCGATCGCGGCTGAACTTGCTGCCAAATTAAACCCGTCAAAATTAACACCGCACTCAAAATAACACCCACCACATCACCACGCGATTGAGATTGGGTTAGTTCTGGTGTCAATAAACGGTTAATTAGCAAAAGTACAGCGCCTAGCCCACCTACGACAATGGGTAGACGCCGCAAAACTCGATTAGGATCAGTCATTAGTCATTAGTCATTAGTCATTAGTCATTAGTCATTAGTCATTAGTCATTAGTCATTAGTCATTAGTCATTAGTCATTAGTCATTAGTCATTAGTCATTAGTCATTAGTCATTAGTCATTAGTCATTAGTCATTGGGCATTGGGCATTGGGCATCGGACAATAATTAATAGTTCTTCTCCCCCTGCTCCCCCTGCTCCCCCTGCTCCCTCTGCCCCCTGCCCCCTGCCTCATCTCCTCACTCCTCCCCTGGTTCAATAATTCGCTGGAAAAGATAACCAGTACCTCGCGCTGTAAGAATCAATTCTGGGTTGCTAGGATCATCTTCTAACTTTGCCCGCAAACGGGATATATGCACATCCACTACGCGGGTATCAACATGGCGCTCTGGTGTGTAACCCCAAACTTCCTGCAAAATTTCTGAACGAGAAAAAGGTTCTCCAGAGCGACTAACTACCAACTCTAGTAAGCTGAACTCCATACCAGTCAATCGAATCCGCTCATCACCTTTGTAGACTTGTCGCTTATTCGTATCGATTTTAATGTTAGCGACATGGATTACCCCAGAACTGGGAATGCCAGATCCACCGGTTTTGTCTACCCGCCGCAACACCGAGCGAATTCGAGCTTCTAGCTCTTTCGGGGAAAATGGTTTAACTACATAGTCATCAGCACCCAATTCTAGACCGGTGATGCGATCGGCTACATCCCCCAAGGCTGTTAGCATAATAATGGGGACATCTGATTCTTTTCGTAATTCTTGACATACACCATAACCGTCTAGCTTTGGCATCATTACATCCAAAACTACCAGGTCAGGATCAGTTTTGCGAAAAATATCTAATGCTTCTTCCCCGTCGCCAGCCGTCACTACATCGTAGCCAATCATCGAAAGGCGCGTTTCCAAAATCCGGCGAATGCTGGCTTCGTCATCTACCACCAAGATTTTTTCTTTATGACTTTCCAAGTTTCTCCACGCTCCTTCACTAAAAATTTACATGATTAATTTTTAATACCATAATATTAAGATATCATTCCATCAATTGATTTGGAAAAAGCTCTAAATACTACTATTATTGGTTTTTAGTTTTTTTCAAGAATTAAGTAAATATTAAGATTATTTAATAAGATTTAAGAATGGCAAAGGCAAAAACCTTTTTTGTGTGTAATGAATGTGGAGCAGAATCGCCCCAATGGTTTGGTAAATGTCCAGGTTGCGGGACTTACAACTCTCTAGAAGAACAAATTTCTATTCAATCCTCAGTAGATGTACCCAGTCGGGGGGGAGTGAGTGGTTGGCAATCAACTCAAACTAATGGCAAATCTCACGCTAAACCAGCTAAAGCGCGAGCCTCTTTAACATTTAACCAAATTACCGATCGCCAAATTGCCCGGTGGGAGTCTGGTTATGGAGAATTGGATCGGGTGCTTGGGGGTGGGATTGTCCCTGGCTCTATGGTGTTGATTGGCGGCGATCCGGGTATTGGTAAATCGACTTTATTGTTGCAAGTATCAAATCAATTAGCACAGAAATATCGCATCCTTTACGTAACTGGTGAAGAATCGGGACAGCAGGTAAAATTACGAGCTTCTCGTTTGGGAGTATCAAAACCCCTAGGTGTGGTGAATGAGGAGAATGTAACAGTAGTAGTAGAGACTACACTTTCCATAGACCCTGACAGTATAGGTGCAGATTTATATGTACTGCCAGAAACAGATTTAGAAGAAATTTTACGGGAAATAGACTCTCTAAAACCAAACGTGGCGGTGATTGATAGTATCCAAACGGTGTTTTTTCCAGCGCTGACTTCTGCACCAGGTTCGGTAGCTCAGGTACGGGAATGTACAGCAGCATTGATGAAAGTGGCAAAGCACGAAGATGTGACTATGCTGATTGTGGGACACGTCACCAAAGAAGGAGCGATCGCAGGGCCAAAAGTTTTAGAACATTTAGTAGATACGGTGTTGTATTTTGAAGGTGATCGCTTTGCCTCTCATCGGTTATTACGGACAGTGAAAAACCGTTTTGGCGCAACTCACGAAATCGGCATCTTTGAAATGGTAGCCGAGGGACTGCGGGAAGTCTCTAACCCCTCAGAGCTATTTTTAGGCAACCGTGACGATCCTGCACCTGGTACTGCCATTGTCGTTGCTTGCGAAGGCACTCGCCCGATAGTTGTGGAATTGCAAGCTTTAGTGAGTCCCACTAGTTATCCCTCACCTCGTCGTGCTGGTACTGGCGTAGATTACAACCGCTTGGTGCAAATTCTTGCCGTCTTAGAAAAACGGGTGGGAATTCCCATGTCGAAATTGGATTCCTACGTTGCTTCTGCGGGTGGGTTGAATGTGGAAGAACCTGCGGTAGATTTGGGAATTGCGATCGCGATCGTTGCCAGTTTCCGCGATCGCATAGTCGATCCTGGTACAGTATTAATCGGTGAAGTTGGGTTAGGTGGACAAGTGCGATCAGTTTCCCAAATGGAACTGCGGTTGAAAGAAGCTGCTAAGTTGGGATTTAAACGAGCGATCGTGCCAAAAGGGACAAAATTTCCCGACTTGAATATTGAGATATTACCAGTATCTAAAGTAATAGATGCGATTATCGCTGCTATTCCGCATCAGGAATTGACAGCAGACGATTTAGAACCCGATGAAGAAGAGTAATTCCGGGACTGGGTACTGAGAAATTGTTCCAAAATTTGGCAGGGTTCAAAGCAAATTCCATAATTTTTACGAGTGAAAACCCAATCCCCAATCACTAATCACTAATCCCCAGTCGCTTTTACACACCAGAGGAAAACCCTCATGACAACCCTCACCCAAGACTACCAAATCACTTGGGAAAAACTACCCGATGATTACAAACTCCCAGATGATCCAGTGGACAACATCAATCAACCAGCATTAGCTGCTGCACTTACAGAAAGCCTACAATTAGCCGGAAAAACTTCAGTTAACACCCTAACAACAACTAATTACGGCATTTGTGCCACTCTAAACAACAAAATAGTCATTAAAGCGCCTGATTGGGCTTTCATTGCCAAAATTAATGTTAGTAGAGAAAAAGTAACACGCAGTTACACACCTCAACTAGAGGGTGACATTCCGCTAATTGTGATGGAATTTATTTCCGATACACAGGAGACAGAATATTCTATCAAAGCGACATATCCCCCAGGAAAATGGTTTTTCTACGAGCGCATCTTAAAAGTGCCAAACTACATCATCTTTGAGCCAGATGGCGGCAGTATCGAGATGTATCGCTTAGAAAACACAGAACACTACATTTTGCAAGAGCCTGATGAAAATCAACGCTACTGGATAGCAGAAATGAATCTTTACCTTGGGGTGTGGCAAGGTACTCGTGAAAACCGCACAGGAAAGTGGTTACGATGGTGGGATGAACAAGGAAACCTTTTGCCTTGGGGTTCCGAGTTAGCCCAACAGGAACGGCAACGTGCCGAACAAGAACGACAACGTGCTGAACGACTAGCAGCACAATTGCGGGCGGCTGGGATTGAGCCAGAAGTGTGATGAAATGTTTTAGGAAAAATTGAAAGCCACTGATCCCCGGCTTGTTTGACAAGGTTTAACAACTGCGATCGCTACAGGTTGATTACGATTAAATATACTGCTTATATTAACCTCGCCCGCCCAGAACTTAAGTTCTGCGGCTCATAGCTCAACTCCACTAAAGTGGACTAAAACTCTTGCTCAGTCTTCTTTAGAAGAGTTTACCTTTTAGCCTCAGAATTGATTCTGAGGCGATTGTTGGAACTGGTGCAATATCTCAGGTAAAGGACTTGATGTAGAGGCACTGGATACAAAATTTACACATTAACCTTGGCAAACGCTGGTATTTATAGTGTGCCAAAATAAATATCAGTAAAACTACGGTCTGACTAATGCCGTGGAATCCAGGGCAGCAATTGTTTGGCGATCGCTACATAATCGAGAGAATTTTTAAGTTATACAAAGGGCAAGACTTACGGTTAAGTTATGTAACTTGGCAAGAGCCAGCAAATCCTTTTGTGGTTGTTGAGTTATGATCTCCAGGTACTGAAGACGAAGATTTAGGCACAAGAAGAGAAAGTGCAGCAGATAAACCTCCTAGTAAATGGGAAGTTTATGAGCGAATTTTGCGGATTCCCTACTTGTTGTTTTTAGCCGCTACACTAATGAGCTTCAGGCTTTTGAGTTAGTTGGCGGTCACTATGAACCGATGAATTTGACTAATGGATACCTACTAATGCCAGAAATAGATTTAAGTTTAGGCTTATGGCAAGGTTCATTTCGAGATATTGAAAGGTTGTGGTTGAGGTGGTTCACTTTGACGGGAGAATTAATTCCCGCACCCACAGAGGAAGCTGCTGCTGCAACTGAACGAGCTATGATTGCTCAACAAGAAGCTACGGAAGCTAAACAAGAAGCTGCTCAAGCTAAACGAAAAGCAGAACAATTAGCTGAACGTTTGCGTCAGTTGGGCGTGAATCCTGATGAACTAAATGAATTATTGTAGCTTTAAAAGTATTTTATTATACGCATCATAATTTTCTGCTATTGAGGAATCATTTATACTGAAAACCTTGATAGCCGATGCTGAAACAGTTATTTAATAATGATATTAGCTCTCAGTAAAGATTAATTTTTCAGAGCGATGTCTACGACGATCTGCGCTAACACATATTCAGCACTTTAAATACATATAATAATTTTTTCGGCAAGTCTATAGCAACCTCAGTTTTTCTGAGAAAATATCATATCACGCTATATCCTTACTGTTACAAAGCTCAGTGCCAATTGAGTTACTAGAGGTAAAATGTGGTTCATCTGCAAATCCAAAAAGCGATGCCCAGAGCAGTCGCAGAGATTACCGCAGACACTGATTATATTCCGGCTGCTAAAATACGTAAGTATGAGTAGTATGATTGAACTGCTTAGGTAAAAATTGTCTATTTGGTCACAAAAGACCGTCGAAAGATTGTAGAAGAGTGTATTTCCTTGTCTTAACAGTGATGCTAATCTCAATTGTAAGGATGTTATAAGCCAATATCAGCTAGAGTTTCTGACTTTCAGCAAACTGAATAATTTATCAATAATAAAATCGCTAGGAGTGCGATGAGATGTCACAGTCCCCTATGACAAGACCAGAAATAGCTGCTGGAACTCTAATCGATAACCGCTATATTATCCAAAAACTTCTGGGGCAGGGAGGATTGGGGCGAACTTACTTGGCCTTTGACACTCGTCGGTTTAATGAAGCTTGTGTTCTCAAGGAGTTTGCGCCCATTGGCACAGGGGAGAGTGGGCTGGAACAATATCGCAACTTGTTTAAAAGAGAGGCAAAAATTCTTCATCAATTGCAACATCCTCAAATTCCCAAGTTTTTGGCTTGCTTTGAAGGAGATGGTCGGTTATTCCTAGTACAAGAGTATGTTGACGGTAAAACATATTCTAGGCTGCTGGGAGAACTTCAACGTCAAGGAAGAAACTTTTCTGAAGAAGAAGTTATAGAGTGGCTAAAAAATCTGCTGCCTGTTTTGGAATATGTTCATCAGCACAACATTATCCATCGAGATATTTCACCTGATAATATCATGTTACCTGATGGTAAGGATCTGCCAGTGCTGATTGATTTTGGTGTAGGCAAGCAAATTGCTGACATCAATGAAGGCAGAAGTTCTAACAACCAGGTGACCTTTGTTGGCAAAATGTCCCTTGTTGGCAAAGTGGGGTATGCTCCCCGTGAACAGATTAGCTTGGGTTTATGTTCTCCCTCTAGTGACCTTTATGCTTTGGGAGTAACAGCTATTGTATTACTCACAGGTAGAGATCCATCCTTACTAATAGATCAATATTCCTTAGAATGGAACTGGCGTTATTATACCTATGTTACTGATGGGTTCGCTCAAGTACTTGATCAGATGTTGGCAGATAGACCTAACAAGCGATACCAAACAGCTAGGGAAGTTCTTATAGATTTAGAGCAGATTGGAGAACTAGAAGTGGTAATGTCTCCTGTAATCATGCTTGATGATTTGCCCCCCACCGTATTTAATCCTGAATTTCAGCCCATGTCGGCAATATCGTCGTCATACAACCAACCTGGAGAAACAATTTTTAGTTCACCTACTTCACCAGCCATTCCGCAAATTGGGCGAATTAAAGAACAGCAACCTTCGCTCCAACCAGCATTTATTAAACATTGTCATCAAGAGTTAGCTTATCACATTGGCCCAATGGCAAATCTAGTTATAGAAGAAATATTAGATCAAAATTCTTACATTTCACCCGACCAATTTATTGAACTCATAGCCAGGGAAATTCCTGACTTTCAAGCAGCTTTTGAGTTCAAAAAAAGCTTATTCTCATAAATATATAGACCACCTTTCATTTAGAGATAATTTTGAATTGTTTAACTAATTCTCAGAGTTTAAGTAAAGAGCAAATAAACGCAGCCAGTTTTGTGGTTGGGTCTAAATCTCCGTTGCCCAACTAAATTACGAATTACGTTAGCGCAGCGTTACCGAGTCTTCTGCCTTGGTGGTAGCCTCTCCCTTTGGGAGAAGGGGAGACGCCAAAGGCGATAGCGCAGCGTTAGCGAGTCTTCTCCCAAGGGGAGACGCCAAAGGCGAACGAGCGTCACGAGCGTCATTACGAATTACGTTAGCGTAGCGGTAGCGACGTAGGAGCGTCATTACGAACTATTTTAATCCCCTATACTTCCCTGAGTGCGTTTGATTCTTTTCATTGCCATTTCTAAACTTAACTGCATCCGTTTAAAGGCTTTAGCTAAATTACCGATTTCATCATTAGACATCTGCTCGAATTCAACTTCCATGTGTCCAATACTAACTTCTTCGGCAATGCGAGTCATGCGTTTGAGAGGCATAACAACTTGTCGATTCAAGAAATAGTTTACTAACAGGATAGTAGCTATAAAAATAGTTGATACAATTAGAATAATTAGTAAGGAAGACTGATGAGCTTTGTTGATGACGTTATTTGCTGGTACTGTAATAATCTGAGCGCCGACAATCTCATTCAGCTTCCACCCAAATCCATTAGCTGTACCATAAAGATTAATCATACTTGGAGGTGCAGCTTCTGGTACACTATGACAGACTAAACAACTTTGTTCAGAAACTGGTAAGGGACGAGCAATATAAAAGATATCCCCACCAGGAATTGAGCGAAATCCACTCAGTTCTTTAAGGTCTGATTTATTTCTGAACCTTTCTACAATTTCCGTCTCAAAAACGTCAGCCTTATCCCGAAGATTTGTAGGATTGAGAGTTGCTTCTTTGTAAAAGAAATCACGGTAGTCTGGTGTTTTCCGTAAAATCTCAAATACCTCCCGTGCTGAGTATGCAGGCACACTTTGCGGCAAAAACTCAGTTGCCAATTTATCAGCTAGCTCTGGATTAACTTGAGTATTGGTATATTTACGAATAGAACTCATGGTTTGCATGAGCATAAGACCTGTTGAGCTAATATCTTGTTTAGCATTCTCTCTAAGCAGAGAAGAAAGAGCAAATCCACTCAAGCTCAGACCGAATGTCAGAATTACCAGTAGGAGAATTGTAAACTTTTGTTTCAGCTTTAAATTCTTTAGCATAATTTCACATTACCTACAAGTCAAATTATGGTGACCAAATATTGCTAAAGTCATCGTTTACTTTAGCATGAACAATCAAATAAAATTTTGGTGTAAAAGTATAGTTTAGCTAAAACTACTAGGGTATACCCAACTCTATATTAGTAATTATTGAGGTTAATGAAAATGTTCTCTAAGTAAGTAATGCAAAAAGCTACAACAGCAAAACAAAATTGAATTTCCAAAAATTCGTGTTGGCTGTTCTGATACCGTGCCAAAATAAATACCAGGAATTGTCAAATATTACTAATGGTGTGGAATGCAGGAAAGTCTTTATTCGGTGGACGGTACATTATTGAAAGCCAACTAGGTGAAGGCGGCATTGGCATTACTTATCTTGCCAGAAATCAACAGAATCAACTGCGAGTGATTAAAACTCTCAAAGAAGAAATCTTGAATCACCCCGCCTGGATACTCCACCGAAACAAGTTACGGCAAGACTTCCGTGATGAAGCAGTAAGGCTGGCTGTGTGTCACCATCCTCATATAGTACAGATAGAAACCATCTTTGATGAGGGAAATTTGCCCTGCATGGTGATGGATTACATCGAAGGCGAAGACTTAGGACAGCGCCTAAGACGGATGGGAGTGCTATCAGAAGCAGAAGCGCTACTGTACATCAGGCAAATTGGCGATGCTTTGACGCTAATTCACTCTAAAGGGCTGCTGCATCGGGATCTCAAACCACGTAATATTATGATCCGCATTGATAAATCAGAAGCAGTGCTGATAGATTTTGGCATCGCTAGAGAATTTATTCCCAATATGATCCAAAGGCATACAGTGTATCGTACTCCTGGTTTTGCCCCACCTGAGCAGTATGAATCAGAAGCACCACGAGGAGAATATATTGATATCTACGCCTTAGCTGCTACTTTGTATAATTTGCTTACCGCAGTTATACCGACGAGTGCAGATGATAGACGTCACAATGTTAATTTAGAACCACCACAATATTTTAATCCTAAAATCAGCGACAGGGTGAATCAGGCTATTATGTGCGGCATGGATTTGGAGTCAACCTATCGTCCCCAGTCTGTGCAGGAGTGGTTAGATTTATTGGGTTCTGATACTGGTGGCGATAAGATAGCACCAATATCATCTAACTTGGTGATAACGCCTAAACTTAAACCACCTCCACCTGTTGTATTAGATCAACAGAAGTGGCAATGTGTACAGACCCTCAAAGGTCATTCTAGTATGGTTCATGCGATCGCCATTAGCTCAGACGGGCAATTTATTGCTAGTGGCAGTAATGACCATACTATTAAACTTTGGCAACTGGGTACTGGCAAGCTAGTGCGTCAACTAGGTCGTTGGTCTTCTGGTCATTCCAGTATGGTTCATTCCATCGCCTTTAGCCCAGTCTCCTCAAAGCTTTCTCATCAAAGGGAGTCAGGCAAATCTGCGGGAGTTGCAGAACTGAACTCGGAAATCTTAGCTAGCGGTAGTTGGGATAACACCATCAAATTATGGGATGTAAACACAGGCAAAGAAATTCGTACTCTCGCTGGTCATACTAATTGGGTGAATTCCGTTGCCTTTAGTCCAGATGGCAAATTTCTAGCTAGTGGCAGCGTTGACTGCACAATTAAACTGTGGCAAGTACACACAGGCATAGAAACCCAAACTCTCATAGGTCATTCTGACTCAGTTTCGTCAGTTGCCTATTCTCCAACAACGCCTGCAACGAATAGCAAAGATAGACAGCTTGTGGCTAGTGCCAGTACTGATTACACCATTAAATTATGGCAAGTATATACAGGCAGAAACATTTGCACATTATTAGGTCATTCCTTCTTTGTTAACTGTATCGCCTTCAGCAAAGATGGCGAAATTATCGCCAGTGGCAGTGGTGACAACACAATTAAACTGTGGGATGTAAATACAGGCAGAGAAATTCGTACTCTTATTGGTCATTCTGATTCAGTTTGGTCAGTTGCCTTTAGCCATAATGGGCAATTTCTCGCTAGTGCCAGTTGGGACAACACTATCAAACTATGGCACGTAGACAGTGGCAGAGAAATTAGCACACTTATAGGGCATTCCAGTTATGTTCGATGCGTCGCCTTTAGTCCCGATGGACAAACCTTAGTTAGCGGTGGTGATGACGACACTATCAAGATTTGGCGACGGGGATAATAAATAATTCATGATTGATAATATTTTTGCTTAGTGTGGTTAGATAGTTTTAAACCTACAGATAGAAATGCGATCGCCCAAAAATTGTCACAATAATGACGACAACCGTTATTTTTGAGCAATAAATTATATGGGCTTTGGTATTGGTGATTTATTCTGGATTTTTCTCCTTCTAACTTCTTTGCAACCCCTTTGGCAAAAACGTCAAATAGAATATCGCCGCTTGCGTGCTTTACAACAATTCCAGCAGGAACGCAATAGTCGGGTAATTTTGCTCATTCACCGCCAAGAGTCCCTTAGCTTCCTGGGAATTCCCTTATCTCGCTACATTACTATCGAAGACTCAGAACAAATATTGCGAGCAATTCGCCTCACACCCCCAGATGTGCCGATTGACTTAATTTTGCACACTCCTGGGGGTTTGGTTTTAGCTACAGAACAAATCGCCAGAGCATTAATTCGCCACCAAGCAAAAGTTACAGTCTTTGTACCTCACTATGCTATGAGTGGCGGTACAATGCTTGCGATCGCCTCTGATGAAATTATTATGGATGCTAACGCTGTCTTAGGACCAGTTGATCCCCAATTGGGTAACTACCCAGCAGCAAGTATCCTAAAAGTAGTCGAAGATAAACCCATCAGTGAGATTGATGACCAAACTCTAATTATGGCCGACCTCTCACGCAAAGCAATTGCACAGGTACAGAGATTTGTACGGACTCTGCTAAAAGACAGTATGCCCAAACAAAAAGTTCTGCCAGAAAATATCGAACCGATTATCGAAGCCTTGACAACTGGGCGCGTCACCCACGACTATCCCATCACTATAGAAGAAGCAACAGAAATGGGGCTGCCCGTAACTGTCGGACTGCCCCATTCTATTTATGATCTCATGGATTTGTACCCACAGCCACAAGGAGGCCGACCCAGCGTCCAGTACATTCCTATGCCTTACAATGACCGTCGTCCAATTCTACCTATACCCAAGGGCAGACCCTTAGAAGAACCAAATCAAATGACTTAAGAGGTTTTGGGGTAGGAGTTTTTGGTGGCGATTAGGGTCTAGTTGTTGGCGTAGCTGTCGGTGTAGCTGTCGGTGTAGCTGTTGGTGTAGCCGTCGGTGTAGCCGTCGGTGTAGCTGTCGGTGTAGCTGTTGGCGTAGCTGTTGGTGTAGCCGTCGGTGTAGCTGTCGGTGTAGCTGTCGGTGTAGCCGTCGGTCTAGCCGTCGGTCTAGCCGTCGGTGTAGCCGTCGGTGTAGTTGTTGGTCTAGCCGTCGGTGTAGCTGTTGGTGTAGCTGTTGGTTTAGCTGTTGGCTGACTGATCACTGTCTTTGCTTCTTCATTCAGCTTTTGGCGGAGTGCTAAATTAGCAATTCCAGTTTCTTGCAACTGATATTTCTTCTGATACTCCTTCACCACTGCTTCTGTGCGGGAACCATAAAAATGATCGCGCGGGAGGGGAGGATTTGGCTTTACCACTGCATTCAAATTTGTGTGCAGAATTTGAATGATGTTAGCAGCAAATGCTTGGGTTTTTGGCCCTGCTATCCCATCAACTGGTTTTAGCTTATAACCCGTCTGAAATTCACGAATTGCCTTTTTAGTTTCCTGATCCGCCAAAGCACCATTTGTTACCTTGACGTTATAGCCTAACCCTCGCAACACAGCACGGAATTGCTGGGGGGTATAGCTACGTTGAGAGGCTGCGAAACCTGTGTCTGCAATTACGACACTAGCCGTTATCAGGCAAGTAACAGCAAAATTCGCGCTTGATTTTCCAAACCCACACCACATACTTAAAACTCCTTTGAGTTAAACCAGCAGGATTATAAATGTTAACAGCTGCATTTTAAGTTTGTTTAATAACTTTTTTTGCGCTTTTTTAATATTTTTTGAATAATTTGTGATTTATTTTTGTTAAATTTAACTTTCTGTACAAAAACCAATTTTCGTCATCCATCAAAAGGAGTATGTTGTATTAGCAGAGATACAGCATCATCTGAATCGAATCCACACCTATGAACACTAAATTAGTGTAGTGCATACATCTGTCACCTGTGTCAAGCTAGAGCCAGGGCAATCAGAGATGTTGCCCGAACGGAGCGGCTTTTGACCTTCGTTCAAAATTCATTCTGTTAGCGGATAGCTAAGGTTTAGCCCATTCTGGCTCCTGACTCCTGAATTCTGTTTCGATAAATGAAAGAGCTTATATTCCAAACATTCATGAAATGTATAATATATGACAAAATATGAAAGATATAAAACCTTCTAAGCAACGGAATCTTTGGTTTGAAAGAATAATGGCAATTACTGCCACCGTAAATTTAGGTTTAGTTTTGTTTAATTTAAGTTACGTACCTTGGCGAGATTTCTACTTGCGAAAACTTCCCCAAATTATTCAGATTTATGACCCAATAAAAGGTATCGAACCCCATCGAGACACAAAAAGTTATCTAGAAACAGTAGACGCATTAGAAGAACAAGTCAGGCAAACAGGGTTAGAGTCTTCTCAGGTAAATAACAGGCTAATACAAATAAGTCGTCTTAGCAGCGAGATGATTGACAGTAACCCATTTGCGGGAGTGAATAAGAGTGGGACTCTGGAAAAAATCAAAAAGCAAATGCGATCGCACATTGGTAATGAATCTGCAAAACAGTCCTTTGCCACTTTTTGGAGTCAGCCTTACTTCTCACAAAATGGCTGGGATCAACAAATTAGTTTTTTCAACCAGAGTATTCGCCCTTTAATTGCCTCTAACTACTTCCGCCAAATCGGTGAAAATGGCGATTTTGTTGATAATTTCTGGATTATTGACTTACCCTTTGTGATTTTATTTGGCGTAGAATTGCTGGGGCGTACTTTCTTAATTAGACGCCGACATCCTGGTTTAAGCTGGTTTGAAGCAGTATTGTGGCGTTGGTATGACCTATTTTTACTACTGCCATTTTGGCGGTGGCTGCGAATTTTACCTGTAGTAGTCCGCCTCGATCAAGCGCAGTTGTTGAATTTGCATCCAGTGCGAAAGCAAATTCATCAGGGGATTGTCGCCAATTTTGCCGAAGAACTCACAGAAGTAGTAGTGGTGAGAGTAATTAATCAGGTTCAGGGTTCAATTCAGAAGGGTGAGTTAACGCGCTGGCTACTGCAACAAGAAAATTTACGTCCCTACATAGATATTAATAATGTAAATGAAGTCGAAGCGATCGCAGGTCTTCTAGTAAAAACAATTGTCTACCAAGTGCTACCCGAAATCCAACCTGCGATCGTAGCCATTTTGCGCCACAACATCGAAACCGTCTTCCATCAAGTCCCCGTCTACCGCAACCTCCAGAACCTCCCTGGCGTGGGACAGGCTCAAACCCAGTTAAGCGAACAACTGGCAACTCAAATCACAACTAATCTTTACAAAACGTTAGTTAGTGCTGTTGAAGACCCTGTGGGCGCAAAACTCACCAGTCAGCTAGTAGAAACTTTTAGCAAAGTCTTAGGATCTCAAATAAAGGAAAAACACGTACTCTCAGAAATTCAGAGTTTACTTTTTGACTTCTTAGAGGAAATCAAAATCAACTACGTCCAGCGTTTGTCCCAAGAAGACATAGACCAAATTATCGAGCAAACCAGACAGTTACGAACACAAATATCAGTTCCAGCAATAGTGAAAAGATGAGGCATGGGGCAAGGGGGAGAAGAAAATAATTAGCTCTTTCCCCTCTGCTCCCTGCTCCCTGCCCCCTGCCCCTCTGCCTCTTCCCAATGCACGACTATAAAAGAAATGCGCTAAACTACGAATTAGGCGAATCATAATTGGTTCGTCACAAGACTTCTTGGAAGATATACCTATCGCAGGAAGTGGGTCAGTGCCCACTTTTTTTATTGAATTTTCTCATGGCTCATCCTTTAGTTCCACAAATTATTGATTTGGCGACACCAGTGGCAGAAGAACTGGGATTGGAAGTGGTTGGCGTGGTTTTTCACACTAACCAAAGTCCACCAGTTTTGCGGGTAGACATTCGCAATCCTGAGCAAGACACCGGTTTAAATGATTGTGAGAGGATGAGCCGTGCTTTAGAAGCCTCCTTAGATACTGCCCAAATCGTTCCAGATGCATACGTCTTGGAAGTGTCTAGTCCTGGGATTTCGCGACAACTGGTAACAGACAGGGAGTTTATTTCCTTTAAAGGATTTCCTGTCATCATCTCCACAACGCCCCCCTACGACGGACAACAAGAGTGGACTGGTCAGTTGATTCGCCGGGATGAGACAGCACTTTACTTAAACCAAAAAGGTCGTGTAGTCGAAATTCCCCGCCCCCTAATTACTAAGGTGCAGCTAGACGAGCGCCGATAAACAAAGGGCTAAGGCTTAGGAGTTAGAGATTAGAACACCTTAGCTCAAGGCTAAAGGTTAGGGACTAAGGGCTAGAGATTAGAGACTAGTGTAAAACTATTTTCTAATCTCTGGCTCTAATGCGTAGTTTTCAGTCTCCACTCCCCACTCCCCACTCCCCATTCCCTAATTTTTAAAGGAGATTGCTTATGTCAATGGTTACTTTACCTGGATTAAAAGAATTAATTGAAAGTATAAGTCGAGAGCGGAATTTACCCCGTCTTGCAGTTCAATCAGCTATTAGAGAAGCACTACTCAAAGGTTACGAACGTTATCGTCGTGCCCAAAATTTAGAACGCAAACAGTTTGACGAAGATTATTTTGAAAATTTTGAAGTAGAACTCGATATTGAAGGAGAAGGATTTCGCGTTCTTTCTACCAAAACCATTGTTGAAGCAGTCAGTAACACAGACCACCAGATTTCCTTAGATGAAGTTCAACAAGTAGCTCCCGAAGCGCAGTTAGGAGACTCTGTGGTGCTGGATGTTACCCCCGACCAAGGAGAGTTTGGTCGGATGGCGGCGATGCAAACCAAGCAGGTACTGGCGCAAAAATTACGGGATCAACAGCGCCAAATGGTGCAAGAAGAGTTCCAAGATTTAGAAGGAACTGTCCTGCAAGCAAGAGTCCTGCGGTTTGAGCGGCAATCAGTGGTTTTGGCAGTTAGCAGTGGCTTTGGTCAGCCAGAAGTAGAAGCCGAATTACCGAAGCGGGAACAGCTGCCCAACGATAATTATCGCGCAAATGCCACCTTCAAGGTATATCTTAAAAAAGTCTCCCAAGGTCAGCAACGAGGGCCACAGTTGCTTGTGTCTCGCGCTGATGCTGGTTTGGTAGTTTATCTTTTTGCCAACGAAGTTCCAGAAATCGAAGATGAAGTGGTACGGATTGTTGCCGTAGCGAGGGAGGCAAACCCCCCTTCGCGTTATGTCGGCCCCCGGACTAAAATAGCAGTAGATACCCTTGATCGCGATGTAGACCCAGTAGGCGCTTGTATCGGAGCCAGGGGATCACGAATTCAAGTGGTAGTCAACGAATTACGCGGTGAAAAAATAGATGTAATTCGCTGGTCACCAGACCCAGCAACATATATTGCCAATGCCTTAAGTCCAGCAAGGGTAGATGAAGTACGCCTGATGGACCCAGAATCCCGGCAAACTCACGTACTAGTGGCTGAAGACCAATTGAGTTTAGCCATAGGCAAAGAAGGACAAAATGTCCGTCTAGCAGCCCGTCTGACTGGTTGGAAAATAGACATCAAAGACAAAGCTAAGTATGACTATGCCGGAGAAGATGCCAAATTTCTGGCTGTAAGAACAAAATATCAATCACAGGAATCAGAGGAAGACGATCTTGAATATGAAGAAGAATTCGAGGATGAAAATCAGGACGGAGCAGAAGAGGAGGATACTTTTGATAATGACGATGATGAATAATTGATTAATTTTGTAAAGTTTTGATAATGTAGATTGTAGTCTCAGTCTCAAGGATTATTTTCTCAAAAGCTACTTGGTATGAGTAAAAAATAGTAATAATAAACTTCTTTTTACATCCAGAATGCTGGACTGAGATCACCCAGAAACGATGAAACCAAATTATCGGCGCTGTATTAGTTGCCGGAAAGTAGGCTCAAAAGATCAGTTTTGGCGGATTGTCCGCGTCTTTCCATCGGGAAAGGTACAATTAGATCAGGGCATGGGGCGTTCTGCCTATATTTGTCCGCAAACGAGTTGCCTACAAGCAGCTCAAAAAAAAAATCGACTAGGGCGATCGCTACATGCATCAGTGCCAGAAACACTGTACCAAAGCTTGTTGCATCGTCTAGCCCAGAGCAATACCCAAAACCAAATTTAATTGGAACAACTTTGTGACGTAATCACCAGAGGAATAGTGCGAAAGCCGAAGTCGCGCTTTCATGACACCCTCTGTTGATCGTTAAGGTTAGTGCCAAAATAGTAAATGGGTGTAAAAGGCATTCGGCTCTCCAATAATTAAGAGAGGCGAGGCAAGATTCCCAGAACAAGATGTAATCGATTGTGTTGTGGAAGGCTCAGAATCACCAAAACAAGAAACTACAAAATGGCAACCTGGTAGCGCTCAGGCGCAGTTCGGCGTCAGGGGTTCCTATAAAAATCTTTTATTTAAAAAATTTTTATGGGTGTCCCTCAACCATCATTCCTGGTGGGGATGCCATTATTAAACCGAAACATCTCTCTTTCCTGATTGGAGGCACCGGCAAAAACTGAACGGCAGTCTAAAAACAGTAATCCAAGGATGGAGATGTCGCACTCCCAGGCAACCATCCGCTAAAACTGTAAATTAAAGGGGAAGAGTGGATGAACAACGGCAAAGTTAGAATCTATGAATTATCAAAGGAATTGAATTTGGATAACAAAGAGCTACTAGCAATTTGCGACCAGCTCAGCATCTCGGTCAAAAGTCATAGCAGCACGATTTCAGAATCCGAGGCAGAAAACATCCGCACGGCTGCGGAAAAACTCGCAGCGACGAATGCCTCCGCCAAAAAGGAACTACGTACAACCAGCCATAAACCAAACTCGCCATCAAACGGCGGATCTGCCCGACCTGCTGCACCCCACAAACAGCAAATTTTGGAAATACGCAAACCCAAAATATTGAGAAATACTACCCCCAACGCCCCAGAGGCGTCAGTTGCTACCAATACCCAAGCTGCCTTGTCTGAAGCTAATCCTCCCTCACCACCACGGCCTTTCGCTACACCAGTCTCACCCATGAAGCCGGCAGCACCAACTCGACCTGTGCCCCGGACTCAATCTGAGACTCAAGAGCAACCTCCTGTCACGGACTTGGAACAAACGCCAAATCCAAATCAGGGATCGGAAAAAATAGCATCCCAAAAACCAGAAAAAATAGTTCCACCGAGACCGAAAGCGGAAAAACCGATCAAACCGCAATTAGCTGCCCCACCGCCAAGACCTGCGGCGGAAGAAGCCCCGGTGGCAGATGAGCAAGTATCGCAGGCAGACAAACCAATCCTCAAGCGTGACCAACGGCAACGACCCGTCGAAGGCGATCGCGAACAAATTAAGCCTAGAGTTGCTAAACTGCCAACTGACCAGTCTCCACCAGGTGCACCACAAAGAACAAGTCGTCCTACCCCTGCACCCACCAGACCAGAGCAGAGGGTCAATAGACCATCTGCACCATCACAACTAGGAGAGGGGCAACGGCCCAGGCCAGCTCGACCTGGTGAAGCGGTAGCAGCAATGCCGATCGCTACTCCACCCAGGCAGATGTCAGGAATGGCGGGCAAATCTCAAGGATTAGGTGATGAGCCAGTCGTAGCACCCGATCTCCTCGATTTGAAACGCCCAAGTCCACCTCGCCCCACCAAAGGCGGCAAGAAGTGGGTAGAAGAGGAAATAATTGACGAAGTTAAAGAAAAGGCTAAAGCTGGCGTTAAAGGCAAGCGGATCAAGCCGATATTGGATGATGAGTTTGAAGAAGATTTGCTAGATGATGACGATCTAGACTCACCAGCCACCGTCCAAGTCAGCCTTTCCATTGCCCGTCCTCCCAAACCCAAAGCGACTCGACCTGTACAGATGCCAGGTGCAACCCTTGCTAGCGCCCCAACTGCTAGAGGCAGTAGAAAGCCTGGTTCTAAGTCTGGTTCTAGCCGTGACCATCACAATAACCGTCGCCAGCAACAAGAAGCTGACACCAAGCGCGATCGTCCAGCAAAAGTGGTGATCACAGGCCCGTTGACTGTGCAAGAACTGTCTGACGTTTTAGCCGTTCCCGATACAGAGATTGTGAAAATCCTGTTCCTCAAAGGCATGGCGGTGAGTATCACCCAAAATCTAGATATTCCCACAATTACCCTGGTAGGAAAAGAACTAGAAATAGAAGTCGAAACCGGCGAACGAGAAGCAGAAGCTCGGAAAGTTACGGAAATGGTCGGCGCAGAAGACTTTGAATATCTCCTCCGCCGTCCGCCAGTCGTGACAATTATGGGTCACGTAGACCACGGTAAAACAACCCTACTCGACTCAATCCGCAAAACAAAAGTGGCTGCTGGCGAAGCTGGCGGGATCACTCAACACATTGGTGCATACCATGTGGATGTAGTACATGAAGGCAAACCGCAGCAGATTGTCTTCCTGGATACTCCTGGTCACGAAGCCTTTACAGCAATGCGGGCCAGAGGAGCGCGGGTAACAGACATTGCCGTATTGGTAGTGGCTGCTGATGATGGTGTCCGTCCTCAAACCATTGAAGCCATTAGCCACGCCCAAGCTGCGGGAGTGCCAATTGTTGTTGCAATCAACAAAATTGACAAAGAAGGGGCACAGCCAGAGCGCGTTAAACAAGAACTCACCCAGTATGGTCTGACCTCAGAAGACTGGGGTGGTGAGACAATCATGGTTCCGGTGAGCGCCATCAGAGGTGAAAACCTGGATACGCTCTTAGAGATGATTCTCTTAGTAGCAGAGGTTGCAGAACTATCTGCCAACCCAGATCGTACCGCCAAAGGAACTGTAATTGAAGCACATCTGGATAAAGCCAAGGGAGCAGTTGCTACCCTGCTAATTCAGAATGGCACCCTGCATGTGGGAGATATCTTGGTAGCTGGCTCGGCTTTCGGTAAAGTCCGGGCGATGGTAGATGACAGAGGTAAGAGAGTAGATATTGCTTCTCCTTCCTTTGCTGTCGAGGTACTAGGTTTAAGTGATGTGCCAGCAGCAGGCGACGAGTTCGAGGTCTTCCAGAACGAAAAAGAAGCCAGAACACTCGCTAGCGATCGCGCAGACAGACAACGCCTATCCCGTTTGTTACAGGGTCGTGTTACCCTTACAACCCTGTCGGCTCAAGCACAAGAAGGCGAGTTGAAAGAACTCAACTTGATCTTGAAGGGAGACGTACAAGGTTCTGTAGAAGCCATTGTGGGAGCGCTCAAGCAAATCCCGCAAAACGAAGTCCAAATTCGGATGCTCTTGGCTACTGCTGGGGAAATCACCGAGACAGATATCGACTTAGCAGCTGCCAGTAACGCTGTAATTATTGGCTTCAACACCACCTTCGCTAGTGGCGCTAGACAAGCCGCCGATGAAGCAGGTGTAGATGTTCGTGAATACAACGTAATCTACAAACTCCTAGAAGATATCCAAGATGCCTTGGAAGGTCTTTTGGAACCAGAGTTGGTGGAAGAACCCTTGGGTCAAACCGAAGTCCGGGCCGTCTTCCCAGTCGGTCGCGGTGCGGTTGCCGGTTGCTACGTTCAATCTGGCAAGCTAGTTCGCAACTGTAAAGTCAGGGTGCGACGTGGCGGTAAGGTGATCTTTGAAGGTGTCCTTGATTCCCTAAAACGGATGAAAGAAGATACCCGTGAGGTCAACGCCGGTTATGAATGCGGTGTCGGCATGGATAAATTTAATGATTGGGTTGAAGGTGACATCATCGAATCCTATCAGATGGTTACGAAGCGCCGCACTCTCACCTTAACGAGGTAGTGTTAAGGGTAAAATGGTTAGAAGTTAGGAGTGATAAATTAAGAGTTAGGAGTTAAAGGCTGCTAATTCTTAACTCCTAACTCTTAACTCATAACTTTTTATATATGCATTCATTTCGCTCTGAACCTATTTTGTGGATTCACGTCGCTGGATTAGCGACGTTGCCTGTTTTTTTAGTCCTCTGCTTATTCTTCCTGTCTGTAGGCGAGCCGTTTTTACCAGTGTGGATGGAGCTATTTTTAGTTGCTGCCATTGGTATTGTCCCTTTGCTATGGATGCAGTTGCGTCGCCCTTTTTATATATTTGCTCTTTTAGGAATAGCCCTAAAGCCAGAAAATCTGACCGAGCGGCAGCGAAAAATTCTCTGTTTAATTAATACAAAGTTAAATCGTATCCTGGCATTAGTAGCAGCAGTATTGTCGGTTTGGGTGTTGTGGCAGCTTTACCAAATTGCCCCATCAGTAGCAAATTCAGCTAAATTTCTCCCACAATGGCGTAGCGTTGCACTATTGTTTGCAGGTTTAGCATTTTTAGGCAGCAATCTATTTTTACAAATACCTGTGAGTGTAATGCGAGTTTTAGTGACTAATGACACAGAATTCGCTGGCATAGAGCCATTATCTTTAGAAAAGATTAAGCAGGATTTCACAATTTTAGGAGTACGGGTTAATCAAATCGTGCCCCGATTGGTGCAATCCTTGTTTAGGATTAATACAGATTCGTAGCAGCCCGTAAAGTATATTATTTAACTTTAAAGGGCTATAAATAAGTAGCAGGAGAGAATAATAATTTCTAACTGCTGACTAATGACCAATCACTAATGACTAATTACCGTTGAAGTTAAAATAAAGGAATGAGAAACTATGGCTCAAATTCCAGCTTCTAGCGATCGCCGATTTTCTGCTGATACTAAAATTTGGTATAGCCTCAAATGTGCGATCTCCACTAGTTCCGGTTTTCAACGCTGGCAACTAGAACGCGATGCTCAATTACACGGAATTCGCTTGGAACAGCAGGTACAACGGTATTTAAGGGAAACTTTAGAAACTTTAGCTTACTAACCAAATAAATCTTGTAGGCTTGTTTGCAAGCGGCGGAGTTGACGGTATGCACCCTGCAAGCGTTTTCCATCAACTTCGACTTCATTTGTGGGATAATTCTTAATAATTTCGATTAGCGACACCTGCCCGTCTTGACTCGCAGAAAGTACCAAAGCGGCTCGCAAAGCCTGCCGATCTGCTCTGTGAGACGGTGTATAAATAACTTGACTAATTTGATCCAAAATAATATTACCAATCCGGCTATTCAGTACTCTATCTAAAAATACAAGGTTTACCTTTACCGGCTCTGTCAAATACTGACGGATGGCTTTGGGATCTTGTCGCGCCAAAGCCAAATTAATTCGTAGTGAACTTGAAAGTTCACCTGTTTGGGCAAAGGTAGATAGCTCCTCTACTGAAAGTGATTCACGGAAGATACCATAGTTTAGCACCACTCGTTCCGCAGCAAAGACAGGCGGGGATAAAAGTAGAAGGCAGGTACTACCTACTAAAACTAAAGCGCGACGCAGCCCCAAAAATTTAAAACGCATTTCTTCCCATTTCCAATAGGTTGGCTTTTCCTGTGATGATATTCCAGGAACATTATTTGCAGCATCTAGCTTTAGGGAAGACAAAAAAATAAATAATTCAGTAGGGAGAATGAGCGCTTAGACAAGCCAGCGAGAGACTTATTGATATACCGCCTCATCCCGAAAGTCCCCAGTACAGGGGGCGCGAAAATCCAGTTACCATCTCCTCTTTTCTCTGACTCTGTGTTCTCTGTGCCTCTGTGGTTCGTTCTTTTACCCTTCAAAGTTGGCTTGACAGAGTACTGGTAGAATTTTCTGAATAAAAAAATATAACTAATGTATAAGTTCTGTGATCTATCTAAGGAATTTAGCTGAATCAGGGCTAATCATCCAGTATAGTTTTGCATGGGTTTTACAGCAGCTACAAGGCTGCTTGCTACCTTTAATCTTGTTCGACACACCATAATTCAGCACATCACAGACTCAAAAAATGAAATACCGGGGTTTTCACATTTCTCTAGCTGAGATTTTTCGCCTTTTTTCTAGCAGTGATCTCAGATATACTTTACGCGTGGGAGCCGGACTAACGGCAATGCTTGTTGTTTCTAGTGGGTCAATACTACTACCTGATGAGGTTAATGCTGGTGCTACTCATCCTGAAGGTATCGCCCCAACTCTCACAGCGCAAGCTCCTGCAACAGCCGCAGTGATTTACGTTAATCCAGCAACTGGTACAGATGGTGCTGGTGCTGGTACAACGTCAACTGCACCCTACAAAAGCATCAATTTTGCTCTCAGTCAAGCCCAACCAGGTGCAGTTATTCAATTAGCACCTGGGAACTATAACCAGGAAAGTGGCGAAACCTTCCCGCTCTTATTGAAACCAGGGGTGACACTGCGGGGTGATGAAGCTACTAAAGGTCAGGCGGTATTGATTACAGGTGGAGGTTTCTACACTAGTCGCGCCTTTGCCAGACAAGACATTACCATCCTTGCCGAACGAGATACCACGATCGCTGGTGTCACCGTCACCAACCCAAATGGGCGCGGTACGGCTGTGTGGGTGGAATCAACTAATCCCATTATCCAAAACAGTACTTTTACTAACAGTGTCAGAGAGGGTGTTTTTGTCACGGGTACAGGCAATCCCAAAATCGAAGGTAATGTCTTTGTGCAAAACCAAGGCAATGGGATTTCAGTTACTAGAACTGCCCAAGGAGAAATTCGGAATAACTTGTTTCAGGATACTGGTTTTGGTTTAGCGATCGGTGGCACTTCCACACCCCTAATTGTGGAAAATCAAATCGTCCAAAACCAAGACGGTCTTTATATCTCTGAATCAGCAAAGCCCATATTGCGTAAGAATGTCATTCAGAACAATAAGCGGGATGGAGTAGTAGCGACTGTCAACGCTCTACCCGACCTCGGCACTAACGAAAATCCTGGTGGCAACCTTATTCGCAATAACACTCGTTATGATGTGAACAACGCCACAAAAACCAGTCAAATTCTCGCTATTGGCAACGATATCGATCAGAAAAAGATTTTTGGCTCAGTAAATTTCGTTGCTGCAACTGTTGACGTACCGCCTGGAGGGACTGTCGCCTTTAAAGATGTGCCAGCAAATTACTGGGCAAAAACTTACATCGAAGCTTTAGCCTCCCAAAATATTATTGCTGGCTTTCCTGATGGCAGCTTTAAACCCAATGATCCTGTAACCCGCGCCCAATTCGCCACTATTGTCACTAAAGCCCTAACACCACCAAGCAAACGCACAGCAATTAAATTTAAGGATGTAGCAAGCAATTTTTGGGCTTACACTGCGATTCAATCTGCTTACCAAAGTGAATTTGTTTCTGGTTATCCCGATGGAACTTTTAAACCACAACAGAAAATTCCCAGAGTTCAGGCGTTAGTCGCTTTAGCTAATGGTTTAGGCTTAACTGCGAGTAATCAGAATGTCCTTTCTTTTTACACCGATGCTGCCCAGATTCCTAATTATGCGATCGCTCCTGTTGCTGCTGCAACTGCACGGCAACTAGTGATCAACTATCCCACAGCGAAGCAACTAAATCCTAATCGTGAAGCGACTAGAGCCGAAGTTGCTGCCTTTGTTTACCAGGCACTCGTCAATGCTGGACGTGCTCAACCAATTCCTTCATCCTATTTGGTAACAGTTCAGTAAATGCCTAGTACCGCATGGTGGAAGTCAAAAGTCAAAAGTCACTTATGCTTTAATTTGGGCTTTCTGGCTGTAATGAAATAATACGTTTATTTCTGCCGTGCTGTACTAGTTAGGAAATTGAAGCGCCAGACTAACAAATTATCAGTCTGGCGCTTCCAAAATTTTAAGCTTTTTAATTTTAGGGATTTTTAAACATAAAAATTGGGGTCTTTAAATATAGCTGACCCCATTTGAATGGGGTTGGTTTTATGGTCAGGGCCTTTATATTGGCTGACCCCGTTTCAACGATTTCTAGTTTCTCAGAAATTTTTGCTTTTTGAGATTTCCTAATAATTTTTTTATTTTTCTCTTTTGATATTTTCATCTTCATCAAAGTATTAATAAATTTGAAGAATATAAAAGGAAAGCAATAAAAATTAACCACTAAAATTTCGTAAGCGTTCAGGAATTAGAATTTTTACCCGATTGGGTGTTTCGTTGCCGACGGTGTTCCCAGCGCCAGAGGAAGACCATTAGGGCAACGATTCCTAGTTGGAGAGCTAAACTTGGCATTGCGCTCTCAACATTGCGTCCGGCAAGCACTTGGAAGAAAAAAACGAATGCACCGAGTGAGCCAGAAGCACCGAAAGCGATGTAGAAAAATTGTCGTAAGCCGCGATAAGGAGCGGCTATTTCTGCTTTGAGGCTGGCGTATTGTTCAGGGTTAAGGCGATTTTTGCGATTTTGATCTACCATGATTAAATCATGTTATACTCTTAGATTGTGTACGCCGATGTGGCTCAGTGGTAGAGCAGCTGATTCGTAATCAGCAGGCCGTGGGTTCAAATCCCATCATCGGCTTTGATGAAAGTATTACTCAACATTAAAGTTTGACATAAATCAAGTGTACAGTGAATAATTATTTGTCATCAGTGACAGATTAATGTCGTTGTGACAAATTATTGTCATCAAACCTAGTAATTTGCTTCCGTATGTATTGGTGACAAATTATCAAAACAGAATTCAGGAGTCAGGAGCCAGAATACCCTTTCAGGTTTGTTGTTGGTCGTAGCTTGTATTGGTATGCTGTCCTCACCTTGTGCCCTCATCTATTAATATTATATTATCATAATAGTGACAACAATGGGTAGACAAACATGAAAACTACTAGGTTAAATGTCAGGATGTCTGAGCGCAGATTAAACAAACTTCGCTCTTACGCTGCAATAAAAGATAAAACAGTCACACAGATAGTAGAAGACTGGGTTGACAGACTGCCAAATATAGAGAGTGTTAAAAATAACGCTGACCCCCTCCCTATCAATCCTGCGGATTGAATTGGTCGGAGGTCGCGTTATTTTTAACCGCCTTATATCTCACCACTGAAACGGTACTCCGTTTCAGTGGGAGGCTTACGGCGTAATAGCTAAATTTTCATGCAGTTTGAGTGGGATGAGGCGAAAAATTTAGAGAATCTTCGCAAACATGAGATTGATTTCGCCGATGTTCCTGAGATGTTTGAAAGTCCAATGCTAATTGAGTTAGATGATCGTTTTGATTACGGAGAAGACCGTTAGTTCGGTATAGGTTTCCTCGGCAACGGTGTAGCCGTTGTAGTTTGGACAGAACGCAAAAATAATGTGATTCGGATCATTTCAGCACGAAGGGCAAATCGGTATGAGCGACAAAGACTTGAGAAATACCTCTCGTACTAACTGGACAGCATTGGAGTCAATGAACGATGAAGAAATTGACTACTCTCCGAGTTCCGGCACCTCAAGCACAGCAATTGGTACAGATTGAGCCAGATATATTAGAGTGGTTTCAAGCTCAAAGCGGAGAATATAAAACCTTAATCAACTCTGTTTTACGTCGTTACATCGAAAACTGTGACGAACAGCCAGCATTATAACAATTCAAAATTCAATATTACACCCGAACTTCCCCCCGATTAGATGACAATTTATATTGGGTGGGTGTTGCTTAATATTTCCTCAGAAGCGCGTCGCCAAAATAATAACTGCGTTGGCGTAGCCCAACCCAGGCATCGCAAAATCTATAATTGCAAACACAAAAATAATAAATGCCGTCGCCGAAATAATAAATGCGTTGGCGTTGTAGTGATGACATCCAATCTAAATGACATCTATGAGCAAACGCTTGAAAGAATCAAAGGGGCATTAAATAGTTTTCAAGTTTTTGGTAAGGCAGAAATTAGCCAAACTTCAAAAGCTACTCATGGTTTACCACTTGCTCTAGTTTGTCCTAAAGCTCCACGTCGTTTGCGAGATGCTTTAAATATCGTCCAGCTATCAAATTGGCAAAACCAACCAGTTATCATCATTGATGATGAGGCAGATCAAGCTAGTTTAGATACGAATATTAATGATCAAAACAAACCTACAAGTTCAGTAAATAGAGCAATTGTTGATTTAAGAACCTTTTTCTGGCTATTTTGGGTTGATATGCGATCGCACCTTCGAGTCAAAGCCTAGAATTATCACTCAAACTCAGTTTCACAGAAAGCTTTTAACAAATCTATACAATTAGCGATCGCTCCTAAATGAGCAATTTCATATCCATGTGTATTTTGTGTGGGAAATGCCAAACAAGCAGCACGCCCAACATGTCCAAATTTCATGGCAATTGAAGCATCACTACCAAACCCACTTAGAGTTGTTAACTGTACTAGCATATCGAGTTGCTTGGCACTATGGCGCAGTTGTCCATTTAACTCCTCATCATATATCCCATAAGCATCTTGAGATAAAAGTACAGGACTTTCTCCATCTTTAACAGGATATTCCTCAGATAATGGACAAATTTCTAAAGCAATCAAGGCATCCAAACGTTGATTTTGGGTGAAAAATAGCGCCCCAATTGCCCCCACTTCTTCTTTTGCTGAAGCTACTAAATAAACATCGACTACTGGCTGCTTCAGGTTTTCAGCCAAAGCTAGCAAAATCGCCACAGAGGCTTTGTTATCCAAAGTGTAACCAGCAATATGATCCTTTAACCGAATTGGACGCTTGCGATGTTTGCCGATTACCATTCTAGTTCCCGGTCGAATCCCAGCTGCTTCTAATTCGGCAGATGTCAGCTTCGTTTCAATCCAGGCATTTTCCCACTTAACAGTAGTATCTTCCTGCTGCACTTTTTGGGGCGATTCGTGGGAAACATGGCGGGAACCAAAGCTGAGAATACCGTTAATGGTTTCGTTATCTCCCAGTAAATCGACAACGCCTTCGCCGTAAACCCACGGGAAAGAACCGCCGAGTTTGCTGACTTTGACACGACCTTCATCACCAAGACTCTTGACAATTGCGCCAATTTCGTCTTTGTGTGCAGTAATCGCGATCGCTCTGTCTGGATTTTTCCCTGGAATTTTCGCAATAATATTATCAGCGCGATCGCACCAGACTTCCACACCCAGCGTCGCAAATCGTTGCATCAACAACTGGTTAATCTCAGCTTCTGCACCACTAGGAGAATGGTGCATGACTAATTCTTCAATAATTTGAAATAAGCGATCGTAATCCCACATCAATACAGTTAGTTCAGTTTTCAACTGTTGTATGAGACAATTGTGCATCAAAAACCCGACCTGCTGATACAAGTGCTGACCTTTTTTGTTGACGCTTTAGCACTCCTACCGCACCAAAAGCACCAAGGGCTAAAATCCCCAAGTTTATCGCAGGTTCCGGGACAGACTTAGCCTCAATCGCCGCCAGTGCAGTGTCTGCTACTAACTTATGAGCAGCAGTCGTTGGGTGGAAACCGTCCCAGATGAGAAACTTGTTATTACCTGGTTTACATATATCTAGCCTAGATAGACAAGACTCGGTTACATTCGTAAAACCTAATGCACTAAGGGTAGATATTGTCCACTTTTGTGATTGCTATGAACTCGCTGCGATCAAATAAAGGCTGCATAAGCGTAACTCGTCGTAGCCATCAACTTTAGCTTTAACTTCACTTTAACTTCGCTTTAATTTCAAAGCTTCAGTAACCGACACACCCTCACCCTGACTGCCGAAATACGACAAAGCTGTAGCAGCCTCAGCACGAGTTACTGGTTTTTTGGGTTGAAACAAAGTTGTATAACCAAACACTCGCCGAATATTTGATTGTTCGGCATTCTGGTAATCAGCCAACACTGCTCTTAAAGCCTTGGGGTCAATTCGCGCCGCGTCTTGAAAACCCCAGGTTTGTTTGACCGCATCTAAGTTAGCAGAGGGTAAAGCTTGGCGAGTATCTAGGGGTGATTTCCATAGCAGCAATTGTTCCCGCGTTAGGGGTGCATCAGGACGAAACAAAACTACTGTAGAATCTCCAGACAAAGGACTCGGAATTAACCCAGCTTCAGCTAATCCCTGAATTGCTGGAAAATCAGGGTCTTTTGCAGACACATCACTAAAAACTGGTTGAGTAGTTTCTGATGCCAAGCGAATTTGTTTAGCTGGATTGCTGGCATACATAGCATTGTTAGCAGCAATTAGCCAACGAGCATATTCCCGATGTGTAACAATTTTACCGGGTTCAAACTGGTTAGTTGTGGTACTAGAGTTGCTCTTGGTTGCTTCTGGTTCTATAGATAAAACACCTAATGCAGCCAAATCTTGGATGTGTTGCCGCCATTCTTGCGGTGCCTTATTCAGATCGTTGAATTCCTGAGATTCGGCTGTAGGTGTAGGAGTTGTTTGGTTATTAGCCGTGCTTGGTGGCTGTGCTGCCAAGTTTGCGGGTAGTACGGGGCCAATAAACTGGGAATCTCCTGGTTGAGAAATGGCGTTAGTAGTTTCGTTAGGACTTGTAGTCGGTGTAGATTGTGCCGTTGCAGTACTATTCGGTACGTAGTCAATCAGTAATTCGGTGGCTGTTTGGGGTTGATTAGGTGTGGCGTTAGTAACTGATTTAGGCTGAATGGAAACCTTCAACAGCAAATCGTTACGACGTGCCTCAAACACACCTCCTGCATCATCTGTTGGCTGTTGCAAAATCTGCCAGTTATTTGTTTGAAACTGGCTACTATAAAAGCTAGCAATAAAGTTGCTGGGGTCAGAACTCAACCAACGAGTTGAGATTCTGTTTTCTGAGCCACTAACAGGTGTCACTTCCTGTAGTTTGGCATTGGAATATAGTGGGATATCTTTGGGAAAATCAGGTGGTAACTGAAGTGTTGATTCGTTTTGCTGTGCTTGCGGTTGATTACCCTGAGATTCTCCAAAGACAACTGGATTGCTTTGCAGGTTGGGATCTGCCGCCAAAGATTCCTCAAGGTTTTTGGCAACTGGACTGTTAGCACAGGCTGTTACCGAAGTCAGTAGAACAGCCCAAATTAGAAATACAGATGGACGTTTGCAGGGAGGCACAGGAAATCACAAATTGAGTTTCAATTCCTACCCTAGCGCAGACTGTTCATTAAATGGGAATGGGGAATGGCGAATGGAATATTGAAACTAACCCATTTCCTCTGCCTCTATGCTTCTCTACGTCTTAAATGTCACCAAAGGACAATATTAATTCACTATGTCCTCTTGGTAAATGTCTCTTTTGGTGAAGATGATGATATCTATTTGTTTTAGCTAAAAATGAGTAAACGGTAGCAAAAGCCACCGTATTGTCTTTGTATTACAGCCATTAGGTTTGATAATTCCCATGCTTATTTATAGAGTTCCCTAAAATCCTGGCAAACTAACATTTTGCGGAAAAAATATAAATAAACCTGAAATACCTGCTAGATAAGAGTTTTGGGATTTGGATGCTCTCAGAACACAGGGATTATTACAGGTTAAAGGAGTTTATGGTAAAAAATCAAGTTCTTTTCTCCCCCAATCTCCTCTGCTTACCTTCACCCATCATTTTTGGGTTAGTCAAGTACTAAGGTTTGCAGAGTGGTGAACTCTAATGCATCAGCTAACTAAGAATTAGCTCCTTATTGGTGGGTTAATTTCAAAATGAATATGATTATCGTGACCACTCAGAGAAACACAAAGTCTCTCTCTAATTAACTGTTGATCGTTGAAAAACACTGTCCGTACCAACTTTTGCTTACCAATAGACTTGAGAATAGCTCGTGCAGCATCTTGATCATATTCAGAACTAGACCAAAAGATGCCACCGAAATTTCCATTTTTTTGGGGTAAGTAAACATCGCACATCATACCAGTTTCATGTCCATGATGGTCGGGAGTGTCGCCTCCATGAGGAAGACTAACATCGTTAATTGCGAATGGAGCAGATGTAGGGTGAGTGTTACGATAACTGTTTTGATAATCTTGGGCAATTTTTTGAATAACATCAGCTAACCAGTGTGTTCCAAAATCGTGGTTATCTTGGATGTCTTCTAGTTCACCGTTAACGAAACCATTATCACGATCGCTTTTTGGCATCAACTTCCACCGTGGTGCATTAGCTGCTTGCAACCATCGATGAGTTATTCCCCCAACATCAACTCGACCATCACCGTTAACAGTACTGCTACCAGCAATAATTGACTGAAATAGTTTGATTGCGTCAAATAGTCCTCTGTCTCTGTCTGCACTGTTAGGATTACCTACCCATGTGTAGCCTAGCTCATGCAATCGCGCCTTAATAGCCTTAACATCATCAGCTTTATTGACTCCGCCAATTCCCACACTACCACCGAGTTTAATTACCTTCGCTCCTGGTAAACTCGATGCTGTAGGTTGTTGAGTGTTCTCACCGTCCCTGTTATCGAAAGGAACAACAACTTTAATGCGGATCTCTAAAGTTTGATCATTAATGGCAATTATCATGCGGCGATCGCCTTCTTGTTTAAAGACGAAATCAAATTGCCATTTGCCGTCCTGACTAATTGTTACACTTGCGACTGGAAATTGATCGTCAATCATAATCGACAAAGCTTTGCCACCATCAGCTAAAGGTGCTACGCCTTCAACCCGGAAATTTTGCCCTAATTCAACTTCTTTTGGCGCACGAATTAACTGTAATTGTTCCACTGAAGCGGGAATGGTAACTCCACCTGCATTAGCCAGTAACTTTTGCGCCTCTGGAAGTAAGTCCACAACTTTACTCACATATTTAGGATCGGACGAATAGCCTTTAGCCTTGAGAAAGCCAAGGAAGTTTTCTGGCGTGTTCGTATAATCTTCTAAGCCTTTATAGGGGGTACGAGTTAAAAACTTCCAATAACCAATAATAAAAGCATCTATATCTGTAAATTTACAGAACTCAACTTCTTCTGGCTCAGAAGGAACTTTGATTTTCAACGGTTCGGCAAACCCTTTCATGTCAGGAACTCGCCATTTTAATCCGGCAAAATTATTTGCATTGACAGCAAGCTCACTTTTGCCTCTAGCAGACTCTAATAACCATTGTGCAAGGGTAACTTCTTTTAAAATTTGCCGATTAATCTCGGTAATTTTCCCATTTGCAATACCAACTTTTATAAATACTGTTGTTAAATCTTTGTTAAAATAATTGTTGACTAAATCATTTACTAATGACATATATTTGCTATTAAAAAGCTTTTAAAATACCAAATTTATTATAGAAGGAATTAGATTTGAAGAAAAATTCAGGAGTCATAAGTTAGAATACCCAACTGAATTCTGACTCCTGAATTCTGCTTGATAAATAGCTAATGTTTTTCTATAACTTTGCTGTATCCAGCAAAAATAAAATGCTCGTTTCGGTTTACTTTAGTTTTATCAGGCCACTTAACCCAATAATGGTTTTCCTCAAAACGGACATCTAAAACGGGGTAACTCCCTGGCTCAATATCAAATAGAGATTCTTTTGGTAGCTCTGATGCCTGTTCTGTAGAAGGCTTTAGAACTGTTTTTGTTGTAACTTGCAAAATATAATTTTTGTTAGGTTTAGCTTCATCTTTTGACTCACCAATTAATCCATCTTTAATTGCTTCGGCCATTTTTTCAGCATCAAAGCGATCCATATCTGTTTTAGAGTCACAGAAGCAGCACTCAATTAAAATAGCTGGCATTTGTGTATTCTTTATAACAAAGAAACCTGTATTTTTAACCCCTCTACTATGAAAACCAAGTTTAACAATCTCTTTAAGAACTGATTGAGCAATACCTTGTGATGCATTACTAATGGCAAAAACTTCTGTGCCATTGGCTATAGCGTTGAATTTATTAAAGTGAATCGAAACATAGAGATTAACGTTATTGGCATTCGCTTTATTAGTTCGTTGTCTCAGAGAATCGGTTACACTGCTAGCACTTGTGGGAGTGCAATCAATAGCGATATGACCTGCTGCTTTAAGTTTTTGTATCAATTGTGTCCCAACTGCTTTAGTTAAAGCATCTTCTTGTTTTATACCTGTTGCTCCTGTATCTGGAGGGCAATTGTGCCCTATATCAATACCAAATTTCATAGAGTTGATGTCCTTTTTATAACTTGAGAAGTACGTCTTAACCTACTATACTGTATTAATATTAACCCAAGTGCGTAGGCGTAGCCCGTCGTAGACATCCCTTAATAAATGTTTCGCCAAGCTTTCACTGTTCCTTTGCCAATTTCGCTATCAACAGTTTGACCACCTTCCAAGACTAGTCTGATGTCTAAGTTCTCATCTGGAGCATTTTTCAAAGCAGTGGCTAATTCTTGACTGACAACAAATGTGCCAGTTGAACCGTCTAATTGAAAAACTTTTTCCTTGATTTTAAGCAAAAGTTTATCGACTTTCTTGGTAGTGACAAACCTAAGAAACTCAGGTCTAGGATACACACGACCTGCGGTGTAGAAAGGAGACCTTGCTTCACCCGAATTGACAGTTACGAGAACTCGAATACTCGAAGGAGTCCACAAACTAATAACTTGTGTTGAACCCTCACGGAACAAATAGCCACCTAAGGAGTTGCGGTCAAAAACCCCAAGAAACTCCCCTTCAAAAGGGTCAACGATTCTCACGGCTTTCGACCAAGGCACATCCATATCGGGAGACAGTCCTGCTGATTTGACTACTGGTAAATCACTTGATGCTTTGGCAAGGCTAACTACCTCTTGAACAGTGAAAGCAGGACAAACTTGGGGTGAAAGCACAGCCAAGATAGTCCCTAAAAAAAGAACTGGAATTGTCTGCGGTAAGTTCATCATGAGTCAGGGTACAATCTTCAAAAACAACAATCGGACAGCCTTTATTAGTCATCCCCCGCAAGGCTTTTATTTGCTATGAAGCTTTGACAATTGAGCAAAATTCAGTGTTTTGGGGCAATCTCTTAACTCACTGCATCCTCTAGGAGACGCTTGGCGTAGCTTACTATTAATAATACACAAGTACTAATATTTACGGGTACTTAAGTAATATCATTTAATATTGCTAAAGGACTTAAGGTTTTTATGCAAGAGTTAGTAGATGGAATTTTATTTTTGACATACAGATAAAAGCAGACATTCCCAAACTAGGCGTGGTTGAGCGTAAGAAAGTAAGTATTTACGAGATTGTTCTAGCTGGTTGATGATGCTGGGTTGATGCCACTGCTGCCAGTAGAATTGCTGAAGATAATCAATTAACCACAGTTGGGCTTCTGTATCTAAATCCTTATCAATCTTCTTAGCTAACTCCAAGGCTTTGCGGTAAGAAGCAGGAGCTTTTTTTAAGTCTTCGAGTAAGTCAGAAGGAATAGCTTGTAATTGCTCGTAAGATGCGATCGCACTTCCGGCACTGCCAGCTGCTATGCTCAATACTGCCTGATTTAGCAAAATTTCTTGATGACCAGTTTGTGTGAGTACAACAGCCAAAGACTGTGCATCTAAGCGATAAAAAGGAATGCGTTGACAGCGTGACACCAAAGTTGGCAAAACAGACTCAGGTGTAGGTGCAATTAAAATCAACGTCGCCTGTCCCGGTTCTTCTAAAGTTTTAAGTAAAGCATTAGCTGCTGCTTCTGCCATTGTTTGGGCTTCTTCCAGGACCACTACATTCCTTGGTGCTTCCAAGGGTGGACGACTCAGAAACTCGGTAATTTCCCGAATTTGCTCTAGCCGAATTACAGGTGGTGCTTTACGCTTAAGTCCTTTTTCGGCTGCTTCTGCTGCTGTTAATCGTTGTCCCTGGTATTGGTACGTCGGTTGCACCCACAACAAAGCTGGATGGTTCCCTTGACGCAAACGGTTTTGTAAAGCCGCAGTGACTCCCATCTCGCTAGAAAATAGCAATTCCACAAAACACCTAGCTGCCAAACTTCTTCCTACACCATCTGGTCCCACAAATAGATACGCTGGAGCAACCCGATTTTGTCTGACAGCCTGAGTGAGTAATTCTATGGCTTGCTGTTGTCCTACAAGTGGTGCAAATGAGTTAATAGTTCAGTACCTTCGCCAAAACAAGAATATAGAAAACAATGGGCTGATGTAGTAGAGTTGTTGTCTTCTAGAACGACAACTTAAGATACTACAAAATGCCAATATTTGACATACTAGCACTGTTGCAATGACTTCTACCGCGTAAAATTGTAGCGTTTTTAAACGCAAAGTAAGCGCATAGATACACAGAGTCTTTTTGAGGGGAATTTGTTACAACAAATTTATGTAATGTTTTACTTAGGAAGTCTCAGATGTCGTACAAACAATTTATTTATTGGTGGCAAAAATCCTTACCTTCTATCTTGGTACGTGTTGCTGTACGTGCAGTGGTAATAATTTGTCTAACAGTAGGGGTGTGTGGCATATTGGGAAGCACTGCTCCTGTGAGTAATGCTCAATTGGTAAGTACCACTAAGGGTATCCAAGATAAACAGACACCATTAAAATCAACAGCCCTAAATGCTACTGTATATCACAGCCCTGATTGTAATTGTTGTGGCGGGTGGATTGACCACTTAAAGGCACAAGGTTTTCAAATCACAGACTTTTCCACACCTGACATCGAAACAGTCAAACAAAAGTATAATGTGCCAGATAACTTGTCATCTTGCCACACAGCAATTGTTAATGGATATGTTATCGAAGGACACGTTCCAGCAGACGATATCAAACGTTTGCTTCAAGAAAAGCCAAATGTCATTGGTTTATCTGTTCCTCAAATGCCTGTAGGCACTCCTGGGATGGAGATCGGGGATAGAAAAGACCCGTTTTCTGTGCTTTCCTTTGATAGCAAAGGCTCAGTTTCGGTATTCAATCGATACCCGTCCTCTTGATGTAATCTGGCTGTATTTAGAGGATGTTTTAAAAGCGTATTTTCATGTATTTTAGCGATTTCTAATCGCCAAAGCCTTTTAAAACATCCTCACATTACCTAAATCAGTGGTGAGAAATATTACTGGTTAGAATAAGCTTTGATGAACTGCGACAAATGACTGAACCATCTCCTAAACCACAATGGAGATACTGCACTTGCAACATTTTGAGAAAGAAGCTCAATGGCATGGTTACAATCTTGCAGACTTGCATCTAGTCCCATTGTCTGATAAGTTTCGCGGGCATGACAAAAAGCATCCATCGCTTCTGATTCTCGATTGATTTTTTCTAACACCAGACCCAAACTAAACCAGGCATTTGCTTCTGCATTTTGATCATCAAGATTTTTTCTGATCTCTAATGAATATTGATGAAACTCAACTGCCTTTTGGTACTGTCCCAGAGCATTATAAGCATTGCCCAACGCACTTAAGGCCATGGCTTCCCCGTTGCGTTGGCATTGCCCGCCGTAGGCATCGTAGATGAATCTTGCCAGCTCTAACCATTGCTGGTAAAACTCAATTGCCAGTTGGTACTGTCCCAACGATTCATAAGTATTGCCCAAACTTCCCAGACAAATGCATTCCCCAGTCCAATCGCCTATTTTCTTGGTGATACTCAACCACTGGTGATAAAATTCGATCGCTTGCTCATACTTGCCCAGGTATTCATAAGTATTGCCCAAGCTTCCCAAGCAAATAGCCTCCCCAGTCCAATCGCCTATTTTTCTAGTGATACTCAACCACTGGTGATAAAATTCAATCGCTCGCTGGTATTTTCCCAGTGATTGGTAAGCGTTGCCCAATCCAGATAAAGATTTAGCTTCCCCTAAGCGATCGCCTATTTCTTTCGCTATATCCAACCACTGCTGATAAAACTCTATTGCCAGGTGATATTCGCCTAGTGAGTGGTAAGCATTGCCCAAACTTCCTAGACAAACGACTTCCCTATTGCGATCGCCTGTTTCTCTGGCTTTGTGCAAGCACCGCTTTTCAAACTCAATGGACTCGATGTTATTTAGGCTCCCGGATTTAATTACTTCTGTCATTCTCTATAGAAAAGGAAATTTGTGATCGATAAGCTGTCGATTATACAATTTTCTGTGGCTTTCGCACACTATAAGTACAACTTATAAGCACAAATTATCTCAAAATTTATAACTTATTTTTCAAGATAAAACTTTCTTTTATACACAGTAATTTCTGCGTAGGAAAGGCTTTTATTTATATTGGTAACAAGCGCACGAATATACTATAATAAAAATTTCGATTTTTAAAAAGATATTAGAAAAACCAAATCAATCAGCAGCAGCGTAATCAGGCAATGCGTTGAGTTGTAAATTAACAGCGCTTAGATAATTTTGGTCATTTAAAACTTGTGATGGTAATTTATCTGCATTAACGGCAGCCTTCACCAAATCTTTTGCAATAATATTTCTGTTTTGAGTTTGAAATATTAGCGTTTCTCCACTAGGAATCCCGTGCTGTTTCAAACCTCCCTGATAAGCAAAAGTAACTAGATTGAAAGGCTGGAGGTAACTAACAGAAGTAGAACTGGATAAATTGTTAGAGTTAATAGCTATCTCGCTACTATTATTACTCGCTGTTTGAGCACCAGCAATTGTAGGTATAAAAGTAATAAAACCAAAAATCAGTCCAGAATTTATTAAAGTAACAAGTTTCATAAGGATTTTCTTAAGTAAAATGCGATTGGTGTCCTTTAGTAATAGATTCCTCTTTATTATTAATCTCAGCTTCCTTCACTCAGGTCACCTGATCGGTTGAGATATGACTCACCCAAAAGGGTGAGCTAATTGAAGAATACAAAGAGCAATAGAGACTCTTTAAGTTCAAATACAGAATAGATTGGTTTAAATTTCCAATTACTTAACTGAGGCGAGTTGAACATTTATGCAATTTTTAATTCGCCTCTTGAGTTCCCCTAATGGGCAAGAATGCCTGAATATCTGCAAATTTAGTAACACAGATTACTTTTTTGTATAAAACTTACATTTATTTTTTGATATACGTAGTAACGCGCTACATAAAGGTTTTGGTGTCCTACTCTCGGCGATAACGTTTAGTGGGGAGATGTTATAAAACACAACAGCGTTGCATTAAGACAATTGGCAAAATCCACACCTGAAAGTATCCGGTTTTGCTCACTAGCTCTGAAGCTAGCTTGTTAAGTTAGAGAAGTGCTCAATTGCAAGCTCAATCTTTACTCACACCAATAATCATCAACAGTTGTAAAAACTATTGTCTTTAGGGTTTGCAGAAAAGTTTAATGCAAAGAAAAAAGTGGCTTTTAAGAACAGGACTTGCTCTCCTTATTTTTATCATGGTTGTAGCGGCAAAATTTATGGATAAAACTCATCCCATTTCAGAAGTTTACGTATTTGGGGATAGTCTTTCGGATACAGGGATGGTATTCCGGGCGACAGGAGGAATGTACCCACCTAATCCAACTTACTTTCAGGGGCGTTACTCGAATGGTCGGGTTTGGATTGAGTATCTTGGCGAAAGCCTCCATCTCTCCTCTAAGCAAACTCACAATTTTGCTTACGGAGGATCAACTACTGGCAGTGTTGGCAACAGTTATGTACCTAGCTTGCTAAATCAAGTGCAGACGTTTACGCAGACACATCAACATACGAATCCAGATGCTTTGTATGTGCTGTGGGCAGGCGCAAATGATTATTTACAAGGGGTAAGCAGTGCAACTATTCCTGTTAAAAATGTGACAACGGCAATCAACTCTCTAACTGATGTGGGTGCTAAAAAGATTCTGGTTGCAAATTTACCAGATTTAGGACAGTTACCTGCCACTAGAAACAGTGCGAATTCTGTGAACCTCAGTGCATTAACACAAGCACATAATCAAGGCTTGAGACGATCGCTTAAAGTACTTAGTCAACAGCATTCCGATCTGGAGATTGTGCAATTAGATGCCAACGCGCTATATCGAGATGCAATGGCAAATCCGGCAGCCTTTAATTTTAGCAATGTCACCAGTCCATGTTTGTCAGGCGATCGCACCTGTGGTAAACCAGACCAGTTTTTGTTCTGGGATGGCATTCATCCGACATCTGCGGCTCATCGCATTATCGGGGAAACTGCTTTTTCAACAATTCAAGAGGCAGGGATGATTAATCCTCGTTCAATGTTGGTTTCGTAACTTATTTGAACAGTTTTTGCAGGGCTAAAATTCGTATCCGCTCAAAAATGTTTTAAATTACAGCGTTTTTCATCTATTTGAACCACAATCTTTGGTAGGGGCGCATAGCTAGCTGTGCGCCCCTACAGTATGTTTGAACTAAAAATAACTTAAAATACGGTAAGCTTTAAGAATTACCGTAGATTTCTCTAACACAACACATCAAATAGTATATTACTTCCTTATATAATTCTTTCCTTCTGCCTCCTGCCCCCTGCCCCCTGCCCCCTGCCTTCTCTTAATAACTACTTATGCCTAAACAATATCGTTTTGAAACCTTGCAAGTTCATGCTGGACAAGAACCGGCTCCCGGAACTAATGCTCGTGCTGTACCAATTTACCAAACCACTTCCTACGTTTTTGACGACGCGGATCACGGAGCGCGGTTGTTTGCTCTCCAGGAATTTGGCAACATTTACACCCGGATCATGAACCCGACGACGGATGTATTTGAAAAGCGAATTGCTGCCCTAGAAGGGGGTGTAGCAGCATTAGCAACTGCTAGTGGGCAAGCGGCGCAATTTTTGGCAATCACTACGATCGCTCAAGCTGGGGATAATATTGTTTCCACCAGTTTTTTGTATGGGGGAACATATAACCAATTTAAAGTATCTTTACCACGTTTAGGTATTAACGTCAAGTTTGTCGAGGGAGATGATCCAGAAAGTTTCCGTCAAGCGATCGACGATCGCACCAAAGCGTTATACGTTGAAACTATTGGCAATCCTGAATTCAACATTCCCGACTTTGCCGCTTTAGCTCACATTGCCCACGAAAACGGCATACCTTTAATTGTGGATAATACCTTCGGTGCTGGTGGATATTTAGCTCGGCCCATTGAACATGGTGCAGACATTGTAGTAGAATCTGCAACTAAATGGATTGGTGGGCATGGTACTTCCATTGGTGGCGTAATTGTCGATTCGGGTAAATTTGACTGGGGTAACGGCAAGTTTCCCTTGTTTACCGATCCAGCACCCGGTTATCATGGGCTGAATTTTCAAGAGGTGTTTGGCCCTAGTGGTTCCTTTGGTAACATTGCCTTTATTATCCGCGCCAGAGTCGAAGGGTTACGGGATTTTGGCCCCTCCTTGAGTCCATTTAACGCCTTTCTTTTACTGCAAGGATTAGAGACTCTTTCCTTACGTGTAGATCGGCATGTGAGCAATGCCCTAGAATTGGCTCGGTGGTTAGAGCAGCAAGAGCAAGTATTATGGGTTAATTATCCGGGACTTCCTAATCACCCATATTATGAACGAGCGAAGAAATATCTCCGGCATGGCTTTGGAGGAGTTTTAAACTTTGGCATCAAAGGTGGATTAGAGGCGGGTAAAGCTTTTATTAATCATGTAAAATTGGCGAGTCATTTAGCAAATGTTGGTGATGCTAAAACCCTCGTTATTCATCCCGCTTCCACAACCCATCAACAGCTAAGTGATGACGAACAGCTTTCAGCAGGTGTGACACCCGATTTAGTGCGAGTATCAGTGGGAATTGAACATATAGATGACATTAAAGAGGATTTTGAGCAGGCTTTCCAACAAGTTAGGAGTTAGTTCTTGAAAAGAGGCAGAGGGAAAACTCTTCTGCCTTGCTCCCTGCTCCCTGCTCCCCTGCTTTTTCCCCACTCCCCACTCCCTATGATCTACTCAGACTTCATCTCACCGCCAACCCAGTTTTACCAGATGACAGTGCCATTTAAACTGGAAGGTGGCGAAACATTAATTGGGGTTCAGGTTGCTTATCGCACCTGGGGACAGTTAAATGCCCAAGGTGATAATGGGGTACTAATTTGTCATGCCTTAACTGGTTCTGCTGATGCCGATGATTGGTGGGAACCTTTGTTTGGTTCAGGGAAAGCCTTCAATCCAGAACGTGATTTTATTGTATGCAGCAATATCTTGGGAAGTTGTTACGGCACAACCGGGCCAACTACTATTAACCCCATAACGGGAAAGCCTTATGGCGTATCCTTCCCTGAGATTACAATCCGAGATATGGTTCACCTGCAAGCTGTACTACTAGAATACCTGGGTGTTCAATCTCTGCGATTAGTAATTGGCGGTTCACTTGGTGGGATGCAAGCACTGGAGTGGGCGTTATTATATCCAGAAAAAGTAAAAGCGATCGCACCCATCGCTGTTTCTGGGAGACATTCAGCTTGGTGTATTGGGTTAAGTGAAACCCAAAGGCAGGCGATTTATGCCGATCCAAACTGGCAAGGAGGGAACTACACCCTGGATGCGCCCCCAAACCAAGGATTAGCTGTTGCGCGGATGATGGCGATGTCTACTTATCGTTCTTGGGATAGTTTTACAATCCGCTTTGGGCGGCAGTATGATGCATCTGAGCAGTTTGTTATAGCCAGTTACTTACAGCATCAAGGTCAAAAGCTGACAGAACGATTTGATGCGAATAGTTACATTACCCTCACCCATGTAATGGATCGCCATGATGTTGCACGCGATCGCACAGTTCCTAATTTATCAGGTTACGAATCTGTTCTGCAAAGCATCCAGCAACCGACTTTAGTTGTCGCCATTGGTTCTGACATTCTCTATCCTCCAGTAGAGCAGCAAGAATTGGCAAATTTAATCCCTAATGCTCAACTAGCTTGGCTGAAATCAACCCACGGACATGATGCATTTTTAATTGAAATGGATGCATTGAATGAAATATTAGTCTCTTTTCAGCAAAGTTTAGATATATTAGCTTCCTAACTCGACAGATTTAGAAAAAAGCTCGGCCTTCCGAGTTCTGAGGTTGAACTTCCGAGATAAAAGCTTGAGTGATGAGGCTCAGAGGTGGAACTACTTTGACGCATCGCATTTACTGCTACAAAAACAAATGTAGAGCGGCGATTTATGATTGCCAAGACGTGGTGCATTGTGCAAATCACCTTCAGCGCGAAGTAAATTAGGACATCTGTGCTAACCTACAAACTCTGAACAAGCGGTTGATAATTAGATATGCGATGTTTAACGACAAGCCGCTCTGTATCTACACATCCTTTGGCAGTATACTTTTTCAGCAACTTACCCAGAATGGAAATACCTTGCTCAATCTCCTCTGGCGGGAGACAGAAAGTCAGACGCATCGCTGGATAACCCTGCTTATCGGGAAAAAATGCCGAACCACACGCCAGGTAGACATTTTGTGCAAAGGCTTCTTTACGAATTGCCTCAATCGGAATATCATCTGGTAACTGTACCCAGAGAAATAATCCACCCGTGGGAACTGTCCACCGGATCTCTTCAGGAAAATAACGCTCTAAAGCTTGCAACATAGTATTACGACTTTGCAGATTATCTGTGCGAAGTCGGCTGAGGTGACGGCGGTAATGTCCTGAAGCGAGATATTCGCTAACTATTGTTTGCGAAATACTGGATGTGTGCAAATCATGGAGCAACTTCCGCTCAATAATTGCTTGATAATGCTTACCTGTAACTACCATATAGCCCACTCGTAAACCAGGCATTAAAGTTTTAGAAAAGGTACTTAAATAAGTGACCAAATTATTTTTATCTAAAGCTTTAATTGGCGCTGGCACAGCATCAAAATTTATTCCTTCATAAGCATTATCTTCTAAAATAGGACACTCATATTTTTCGGCTAATGCTAATAATTGCTGACGATGAGCTTGTGTTGTCGTCAACCCGGTTGGATTGTGAAAGGTACTAATCGTATAAATTAATTTCGGGCGGTGGCTGTGTAGATATTTCTCTAATAAATCTAAATTCATTCCCTCCGCAGTCATGGGAATGCCAATAATCTTAGCTCCTAAGTTTTCTAAAATTGAGATTGCACCATAATAGGTAGGAGCTTCGACAATCACCCAATCACCAGGTTGTACATAATAATTCATGGCTAATGACAACCCTTGCTGAGAGCCATTAGTAATAATCAAATCTTCTGGAAAAACCTCTAATCCTTGATTTACTAGCATCTGGGCAATTTGTCTGCACAGAGTTAGCTGTCCTTGAGGCATCTCATGGGGAAAGAAAATATCAGCGTCATCTTGCCTTAATGCTCGTCTAGCAATGAGGTTAATATCTTTGGGTGGACGAGGATAACCGTAGCCAAAATTAATCACTCCTGGCTGGGTTTGCGCTTGCACTAATGGAGTATACATTTCATAAAAAGAACACTTTCCTGGTTTTGTAATTATGACATTTTGGGCTGGAGCAAATTTAGATTCTAGGTTGGTGCTTTTAGGAGAAACGCTGCTGACAAAATATCCTGAACCTTGACGAGCAGAAACAATACCATCTGCTTCTAAAACGTTATACGCTTCAATAATCGTGAGTTTGTTAACTTGTAAACTTTCTGCCAGAGAGCGGATAGAAGGGAGGCGATCGCCACTTTTGAGTGCGCCAGATTTAATCAGATGACTGATGCGATCGCGTATTTGCAAATAAATCGGTTTGGGTGACTGTCGTTCTAACAAAATTTTCATTTTGGCGCACTCGTTAATGACTAAATAATCATCAATACTGGCAATATAAACTATTTTTACCAAGTTTACCTAGTACAGTTGCGAGATTTTTGACTATACCAGTTGGGATGGCGCTTAACTGTACTAGATTAAATCTGCCAAAACTGTACCTTCTCAGTTGAAAATTCTTACGTGAAAGTAAAAGTAATAGTTCACTATTCATCACGTGCTTTCACTCACTATGAATAAATTTAATTTACTGTCAAATTTACGAAAATATTGGCAACATTTTACCATCTGGATCGCTAGTGCTTCTGACCTCCAAGTGTGGCATGAATCAGACTGGCGCGGTCACATTTCTTGTTGGCGTGCCTACGATCCAATGACAGGACGTTCTGCCTGTTTTGGTTCTGAAGAAGAAATGCGAGTTTGGATTGATAAGTGTTATTACAGATAAAATCTTTTGCCAATCAATATCACAAATAGACACTGCTGAATTCTGAGAGTTGAAAAGTTGCTAGGAGACTTTACCAAATCCGCCGCCTCCAGGAGTTTCTATCACAAAAACATCCCCAGGTTTCATCTCTACCGTTGCTGTACTGTCTAAATTCTCTTCAATTCCATTCTGACGTTCTATCCAGTTGCGTCCGACAATCCCGGCTTCCCCACCATTTAATCCAAAGGGAGGGACAACCCGATGTCCAGAGAGAATATTAGCTGTCATGGGTTCTAGAAAACGGATGCGGCGGACAACTCCATTACCACCGGAATATTGCCCTTTACCACCGCTATCGGGACGAAGACTAAAACTTTCTAAAAGTACAGGATAACGGGTTTCTAAAACTTCTGGATCGGTCAAACGGGAGTTAGTCATGTGAGAATGAACACCATCAGTTCCATCAAAATCAATTCCTGCTCCAGAGCCGCCGCAGATAGTTTCATAATATTGATATTGCTCATTACCAAAAGTAAAATTATTCATCGTTCCTTGAGAAGCAGCCATGATACCTAAAGCGCCATATAAAGCATCGACAATAGTTTGAGAAGTTTCTACATTACCCGCTACTACTGCTGCTGGATAAGTTGGATTCAGCATACAGCCGCTCGGTATAATAATTTCTAGAGGGTTAAGACACCCGGCATTAAGAGGAATATTATCATCAACCAAAGTCCGAAATACATATAAGACTGCTGCTTGAGTTACAGCTTTAGGAGCATTAAAATTACTATTTAGTTGCGAAGAAGTTCCAGTAAAATCGATGGTAGCACTACGATTTTCTTGGAAAATCGTCACTTTAACTTGAATTCGTGCCCCATTATCCATTTCATAAACAAATGATCCATCCTTGAGAAGATTGATAGCCTTTCTCACCGACTCCTCAGCATTAGCTTGCACAAACTTCATGTAAGCTTGAATAGTATCAACCCCGTATTGGTAAACCATTTTACAAAGTTCTTGTACTCCCCGTTCATTTGCGGCAATTTGTGCTTTAAAATCAGCGAGATTTTGGTCAGGGTTACGAGCAGGATAAGTATGATTTGAGAGGTGCTGTCTTACTGCGGTCTCTCGAAAATTACCTTCTTCAACCAAGAGAAAATTATCAAAAATAATTCCTTCCTCTTCTACTGTCGTACTGTGGGGAGGCATTGAACCGGGAGTAATTCCACCAATATCTGCTTGGTGTCCACGAGAAGCAACAAAAAAGAGGGGAGTGGGGAATGGAGTATTTTCACGACTTTCTAGAAAAACAGGGGTAATTGCAGTTACGTCGGGAAGGTGGGTTCCGCCATTATAGGGGTTATTAGATAGATAGACATTCCCTGGTTTTAGGGTGTCACATTTTTCGTTAATTAAGCTGCGGACACTTTCACTCATTGAGCCTAAATGTACAGGAATGTGGGGAGCATTAGCAACTAATAATCCAGAAGAGTCAAAAATAGCGCAGGAGAAATCCAGCCTTTCTTTGATATTTACAGATGCAGCCGTATTTTGGAGAACAATTCCCATTTGTTCTGCAATAAATTGATAGAGATTTTTGAAGATTTCTAAGCGGACGGGATCGGGTTGCGTTGTTGTGTACATTTTTGACTCCTTTTTATAAAAAACACAAACATTAATACTTATAAAGTAAGATACTCATCATTCAAATCACTAATCAACATATATCCAGGAGAATGAGTAATTGCTAGTTCAGGTTTTGCTTGCATAATTGCAGTTTGAGTAGTGACTCCGCAAGCCCAAAAAACGGGAATTTCGCCATCACGAACTGTGACAGCATCACCATAATCAGGTTTTTCTAAATTTTTAATTCCTATCACTTCTGGATTGCCAATATGCACAGGAGAACCATGTGCTTTATAATATCTACTCGTTACTTCTACAGCACGAACAACGTTATTAGCTGGAAGTGGACGCATCGAAACTACTAAGGGACTGGAAAACATTCGAGTCGGGATACATTCAATATTTGTCTTGTACATTGGAACGTTTTTTTGCTCTTCTACGTGCCTAACTGGTAGTCTAGAGTTGAGCATGGCATTTTCAAAGGAAAAGGAACAACCAATTAAAAAGGCTACTAAATCTGTTTTCCAAAATGATTTTATATTGGTTGTTTCTTCAATTAATTCACCGTGTCTAAAAATTCTGTAGCGAGGTAAGTCTGTTCTAATATCGGCGCCTGGAGCGATTATTTTAGGTTCATAGTCTCCAACTTCTGTGACATCAAGTATTGGACAAGCTTTTGAATTTCGTTGACAAAAGAGTAAAAACTCAAATGCTAAAGAATATGGCAATACAACTAAGTTCGCTTGAACAAACCCTAGTGCAAGCCCAGAAGTAGGTGTATCTAATTTTCCGTCTCGACAAAGCTGGCGTATTTCGGAAGGAAGAGAAGAAAAGTTTAACATTGAAAATCTCCTAATAATTTTCAGAAAGTAAGTAGGTTTGGTTAATGAAATTAAACTTCAAAGCTTTATGCAAGACGTTGCAAAATTAAATGATTACTTTCAGTTAATCTTGCTTTCCAGTTAAATTCCACTACAATTGTGCTAATTTTTTCAACAATGATTGCAGGCCCATTAAGACTATCTTCTGGCTGTAAATCTTCCCGCCGATAAACAGGCGTATCATGCCATCTATCAGCAGTAAACATCTTTACTATTTCAACGGCTTCGGGGGCTTCAACTAGAGAACGTGTACGAGTAATTAAAGGTTCTTCGGGTGTCTCCATTTTCTGAATTACTTCTACTGAGGCTGATTCGACAATTAAAGTTTTATCTAATTGGATGAAACCATAGCGAGATTTATGTTCATCCTCAAATTCTTGCCGCATCAATACCACATCATCGGCAAAGTTAACGGTCAATGTAGAGTTAGTTCCTTGATATTTTAAATTGACTTTTTGGACTATTTCTGGTTGAGCATTCGCTTGATTTATTTCACTTATAGCTTGAGTTTCTAAATATTCCATTAACTGGTGTAATTTAGGAATTAATGCTTGGGTTAAAGGCTGTTCTACTCCTCCTTCTCTAATCGCCCTGACATCAGCTAATCCCATTCCATAAGCAGAGAGAACACCAGCATAAGGATGTAGAAATATCTTTTTCATTCCCAAGGTATCGGCAATTAAACAAGCAACTTGCCCGCCTGCGCCACCAAAACAACAAAGCACATATTGGCTGACATCATAACCCCGTTGCAGACTGATTTTTTTAATTGCGTTCGCCATATTTTCCACTGCGATCGCAATAAATCCAGCCGCTACTTGTTCGGGAGTAGAATGATTTAATGTAGCGGCTTGAATATCTTGGGCTAATTGTGTAAATTGCTGAATTACAGTATCTTTATCTAAAGGTAAATTCCCATCAATTCCAAAAACTGAGGGAAAATATTGCGGGTGGATTTTACCTAACATCACATTGGCATCAGTAACCGTTAATGGGCCGCCGCGTCGGTAACAAGCAGGTCCAGGATTTGAACCGGCAGATTTAGGGCCGACACGATAACTAGAACCATCAAAAAAAAGAATAGAACCGCCTCCAGCCGCAATCGTATTAATTGCTAATACGGGAACTCGCATCCGCGCCCCAGCAATTTCCGAATCTAGTTGTCGTTCATACTCTCCTTTAAAGTGGGCGACATCTGTACTTGTCCCTCCCATATCAAAGGTAATAACTAACTCAAAGCCTGCTCTTTTACTAGTTTGTACTGCACCGACAATACCTCCAGCCGGGCCACTCAAAATACTATCTTTGCCTTGAAATTGTTCGGCTGCGACTAAACCGCCATCAGATTTCATAAACATTAATTTGACTCCAGGTAACTGACTCGCTACTTGGTTGACATAGCGGCGTAGAATTGGAGTTAAATAAGCATCGACTACTGTTGTATCTCCTCGGCTGACTAATTTCATTAACGGACTAACTTGATGAGATACAGATATTTGTGTAAAGCCGATTTCTTGGGCGATTTGGGCTATTTGTTTTTCGTGTTCAGGATAGCGATCGCTATGCATAAAAACAATCGCACAACTCCGAGTTCCTGTGTTATAAACTTTTTCTAAGTCATTTTTGACTTTTTGTATATTTATTGGAATTAATTCATTGCCATGAGCATCATAACGTTCATCAATTTCAATTACCTGCTCATAAAGCATGGGTGGTAAAATGATCTGACGGGCAAAGATATTAGGACGGTTTTGGTAGCCAATTCGCAGCGCATCTTTAAAACCTTTGGTGATCAGAAGAACAACCCTGTCTCCTTTCCTTTCTAACAGCGCATTTGTTGCGACTGTTGTCCCCATTTTTACTACTTCTATTACTTCACTAGGAATGGGTTCATTGCCGGAAATACCCATAATATCCCGAATTCCTTGGATGGCTGCATCTTGATATTGTTCGGGATTTTCTGAAAGTAGTTTGTAGACTATAATCCATTGCTGATTAGGCAGAGTCACAATTAAAAAACGTTCAGGATGTCTTGATAGGTTGTCTATAATTGCTTGATTATTAGTAACAGCAACAATATCTGTAAATGTACCACCGCGATCGGCAAAAACTTTCAACATGATTCTGTTTTCTCAACGCTATACAGGTAGCATAACAATGGGTTATGAAGTCTTTCTACTTCAGGTATGGAATATTTTTCTACAGATATGGAATCTTAGATATAGTTAATTGAAAACATAAATATTAAATTGTCCACTGCCATTTATATTGTTGTGTATTCCATTTTACAGCTACTATTTCTGCTGGAGGATTGATGCGATCGCCATTTTTTTCAAATTGGATAATTCCTGTAACTCCTTTAACTTTTTTTTTGTCTTCTTTGAAATATTTATTCATGTATATCAGTAAAGACTGACTATCTGAAATGTCAAATTGCTCTAAAATTCTCAGAATTATTAACACTGAGTCGAAAGCTGTTGCACTACGCCATGTTAAGTTTTCTTCTCCCCATAATTGAGTGCCTAGTTGACAAAACTTTTGCCCTAGTTGATTTTCACTATTGCAGCCATTTGTTTTGCTGTGCCAATGCCAAGGAACACAAGCTATAATTTGACAGTCATTTTTATTTACCAAATTATACTGACTTTGCTCATCAATCCAATGTAAAACATTCTCATGGTAAAAAGTTGCTGAACCAGCTATTAAACAGTTATTGATTTTTAATCTACTAATAAGTCCAGCATTATCGAGGGAATTAGGTTCAATTCCTCCATCAGGAATTATAATAATAATATCAACGCCATTCTGTTTGATATCTTCTAGATAATCTTGAATCTGATAATATTTTTCGCTAATATAACTACATTCTTTTAGAAAAATAAGCTGTTCACTATATTGCTCAAGACATTTTTTGATAGTATTTCTGTATGAAGTGCTATAACTACTATTTTTATTATAGATAATAGCTACTTTTTTATGACTTTCACCAGACAATCTTTCTGTCAAGTAATGAGCTAATTGTGTGGCATTTATGCTATCTTGAGTAGTCAGTCTAAAAAAGGATAAACTTTCACCCCCAGATAAATGAGAAAGTTCATTAGATGTACTGCTAGAATTTACTAAAATTAGTCCATTTTGAGAATATAAATTTAGTGCCTTTTTAGTCATTTCACTTGAATAATGACCGATAATGGAAATCAGGTTTAGTTGTGGCGCTAAATTGGCTAAATTCTCTGCTGTTTGGCTATATGGTGCATATAAATTATTAGGATCATTGACAATTAGAATTTTCAAGGCTATCTGACTATCTGTATTATTTAGACTAAAAATCTTTTCGGGTTTTATGTCATCTAAATTTATCTCTTTTCCTAGTGAAATTCTCTCAAAGCTTTGAAGATTTATTTGGAGTTGAATTTGAGCAATACCTCGTAAAATTTCCGATGCAACATTACCTTGATTATGATAAAATGGCACAACTACAGCCAAAGTATAAATCTGAATTTTTTTCTCTCGTAAAGCAGATTGTTTATATTCACTTAAGCTGTTATTAATATAAATTAAAACTTCTGGATTCCCTGTACCATAAATTTCTATTTCTTTTTTCCAAGCCCAAATAAAGCACTTTAATGCTTGATAATAAAGTCCTTGCTGATAAAATTTATTCCCTTGGATTTGTAACTCAACAATATCTTGATTAGGGGGAGGAAGAAAAATTTGTCTGCCAAAACTACCTTGAAAGTTATCATTGTTTAATTGAGGAGCAGTCTGCAATTTATATCCGTTATTAGGATGAAGTAATAAATTCAGCACCTTAACCCACTTCCCAGCTATTTGTTCTTGGTCAATTTGCATCAGTTCTACTATTCTAGGATAAATATTATTACTCAGCCTATCTCTAATCTGTTGGTCAGATAAATTGAAGATTTTAGCTATATGTTTTTGAGAGTGTCCTAATAGAGATTGACAAATGATTTCCTTGTCAATTTCACTGATTTGCTTTTTATTTGAAGTTGTCTCTAATTTCTGAAAGAAAAGGTCAATATCAATATTTAGCTGTTCTATAACCTGTTGACAGTTTTGACACACCATAATTATCTATCATCCTTTTTTAAAAATGATAGTCTAATTATTAACTTAGGTGATCCTATGGGTGTCGAACTAATTTCTATTTATGTTGACAATTAGATAGCTTGCTGGTTTAGCGGAATTACAATTACAAATTCTGTCCCCTGTCCAGGAGCAGAAATACATTGTAATGTTCCCTGATGTTTTTGAGTGATAATCTGGTAACTAATAGATAAACCTAATCCCGTACCTTTACCAACTGGTTTAGTAGTAAAGAATGGTTCAAACAAGTGTTTTTGTACGTTTTCTGGAATGCCTGTACCATTGTCACCAATGCGAATAACTACCTGATTTTCGCTAGTGAGTTTAGTATGAATGCGTATCTGGGGACTAGGGAGAGCTTTTTCTTTTACTCCCCACTCACCATTCTCCACTGCCTCTTCTAAAGCATCGATCGCATTTGCCAGAAGATTCATAAATACCTGATTCAGTTGTCCAGCATAACATTCTACTAATGGCAGTTCGCCGTATTCTTTGGTGACCTCAATTGGTAGATTGTTAGATTTAGGCTTGAGGCGATGTTCCAAAATCATCAATGTACTCTCGATCCCCTCGTGGATATTCACAGCTTTCATCTCTGCTTCATCTAAGCGGGAAAAGTTTCGTAGAGATAGAACGATTTCTGTGATTCTTTCAGCACCAACTGTCATAGAAGTTAGCAAGTTTGGCAAGTCTGCTATCAGGAAATTTAAGTCTATGGCTTCTGTTTTTTCTTGAATTTTAGTTACTGGATTAGGATAGCTTTGCTGATATAATTGCAACAAACTAAGTAAATCTTGGATATATTGATTGGCAAAAGTGATATTGCCATAGATAAAGCTAACTGGGTTGTTGATTTCGTGCGCTACACCTGCTACCAACTGCCCTAAGCTGGACATTTTTTCACTTTGCACCAGTTGAGAAGCTAGGTGCTTTGCCTCTTGGCGCAATTGTGCTTCTGAGTGTCGCAATATCTCTTCTGCTTGTTTGCGCTGGGTAATGTCGTGGAGAATAACGACATACTCCTGAAAATCTTGATGGGGTCGGTCTGAAATGGAAACTTCCAGGATTTTGTTTTTCCCATTGCGGAGTAAAGTTTGTTCGCTGCGTTTTGCCCACTGGTCTGGATAGTAGACTAATGCGGGTAGCCATTTGTTGAGGTGATTTCCCCGCAACTCAGATGGGTTGACACCAAAGAAAGATTCAGTGGCTGGATTAGCTTGCTGAATAATGCCTCGATCATCCACGACTAAAATACCATCCTGGGCAACAGTAAACAGGTGTTCGGCAGCTTCTCGGGCTTCTGCGATCGCCACCACTTGCGGTAAACTTGTCCAACAAGCGATCGCTACTCCCACAAATGCCACACTCATCAGTAGCACCACAAATAGATTTTCACCCGCCGCAGTTGCAACTTTATTAAGTTTGACACCAAATAACCAGCCAACTCCCACTGCGCTGCACAGTAAAAATATCAGGATGCTTACCTGAAGAACTACTGAGTCTTTGATAATTACCACAGGGCGTGTGCGATATCGCCGCATCCACCAATTGGGATGGAATGGAGGGAAGTTCATGCGGCGAATCACTGCATCAATTCCCATAACGCCAATGGGGAATAATAGCCCAATTAGCAAGTTGAGCCAACCCCAAGCAAGTCCGCCTACCACTAGCACCACAACTTCTAACACCAGAATGGCCAGAGATATGCGAGGAAACAAAACTTCCGGGCGATCGCGCCGCAGCCAAAGCCCCAAATGCAATAACATAAAGGAGACAGTGCGTAGATGCGGGGCAGCTTGTCGTCAGACATTGCTTCAGTAGCCTATCTTTACCTCCTGCGTCCTGCCTTTTTATTCCCACTCCCTGCTTTCAGGAAGTTTTTTATTAAGAAAACGATCCATACACCGCTCCGCTAAAGCCGCGATGGTTAGCGATGGGTTAGTGCAGGCAGTCGAACCAGGAATCAGAGAACCATCAACTACAAATAAATTAGAATAGCCGTGGACTTTGCCGTAAGTGTTGCATACAGCACCCATAGTTGCCCCACCAAGGGGATGAGCTGTAGCACTAAAGTCAAGCGGTGCGCCAAAAGTGGTAGCATTGGCTTGATTTAGAAGTTGGTAAGTATACTGGTTAGCCTGGATAATTTTTTGATTGTTGGCTGAGTTTTTCGGCCAGAACAGATTAGCTGATTGCGTAGAAGTATTGTAACTCAGATAGCCCTCTGGCTTGGCGATCGCTAGGCTCAGAGGAGCTAACACACCTTGTGGAACTATCGGAAATGGAAGTTGCTCAATGACAACTGGAGCGATGGGATTGTCCAAATGTTCAATTACTACTGATACTATTTTGTATATTTAAATACTTTTAAATACAAAAATAACGTGATGTGCAACTTATCCTTAGAACCCCTCTCCAACCCTCGCCCCCACTCCTGAGAGGCTTTGATTCTTGCTCCCATTCCCTTGTAGGGAAGGGGTTGGGGGTTAGGTCTGAGAGAAAGTTGCACACGCCGTAAAATAGCCAACTAGTACAGGTGGGCGGAAATAAACCTACCATTTCATTACAGCCAGAAAGCCCAAAATTAAAGTCTGCGTCACTTTTGACACTTCGACTTTGCTCAGTCTTAACTTTTGACTTCCGCCTTGCAGTACGCCCGCTTGTAACACTTCACGTTATTCTTGATCAAACGTCAGCGAACAAGTTTATGAGGCGTGATGCGTAAAACCCCCGGATAAATCCGGGGGATATAAGCGAAGAAGCCAAATAAATTTGGCTGTATTATGCTAATCATGATAGTATAAGAATGTAGTTGGTTGGTCGAGCCGATGATAATTTACGAGTTTAAAGTCAAGGGGAAAGACAAACAGTATAGAGCGATAGATGACGCTATTCGTACATCTCAATTCATCCAAAACAAATGCTTAAGGCAATGGATAGATGTTAAAGGATTGAGTAAATACGACCTGAATAAGTACTGTGCTGTACTTGCTGATTTATTCCCCTTTGCTAATGAACTCAATTCAATGGCTCGGCAATCTGCGGCAGAACGTGCATGGAGCGCTATAGCCAGGTTTTATGAGAACTGCAAGAAAAAAGCTAAAGGTAAAAAGGGGTTTCCTAAGTTCAAAAAGCATTGCCGTTCAGTGGAATATAAAACAACCGGATGGAAACTCTCTAATACTCGTAAAGCCATAACTTTTTCAGACAAGAAAGGCATAGGAACCTTGAAACTAAAAGGAACTTATGACCTTAACTATTACGACATGAAGCAAATTAAGCGTGTCCGTCTAGTACGTCGCGCTGATGGGTATTACGCTCAATTTGCCATAAGTGTTGACCAAAAAGTTGAAGCCCAACCGACGGGTCAAGTAGTAGGCATTGACTTGGGTTTAAAGTATTTCATTGCTGATAACAAAGGTTGGATTGAGCCATCACCCCAGTTTTACCGTAAATCTGAAAAACAGTTAAACCGCGCCAACCGCAAAAAATCCAAGAAGTACGATTTATCAAAGAAGAAAGCCTTATTGCCACAATCAGCCAACTACCACAAAGCTAGAAATAGGTATGCACGTAAGCATTTGAGAGTAAGTAGGCAGCGAAAAGAGTATTGCAAGAGATTAGCATACTCCGTCATCCAGTCTAACGATTTGGTAGCCTATGAAGACTTAAATGTAAAAGGCATCGTCAGGAACCGACATCTAGCTAAGTCAATATCTGATGCTGGTTGGTCGACTTTTCGCCAATGGTTAGAATATTTTGGGCATAAATATGGGAAAGTAACGGTTGCCGTCCTTCCCCACAATACGAGCCAAAATTGTTCCAACTGTGGTGCTAAAGTCAAAAAGTCTCTATCTACAAGGACTCATGTTTGCCCTCATTGCAACTATATAGAAGATAGAGACATAAACGCTAGTATCAACATTTTGAGGCTAGGACTCAGTACCGTAGGGCATACGGGAACTTACGCTACAGGAGATTTGCCCTCTTGGGCGGTTGGTGCAAGCCTGCTGTCTAACGGCGAGTCGTTGAATGTAGAATCCCCCGACTTTTTGTAAAAATAAGCGTAGCGAAATTTTTACAGTCGGGGGAGTGTCAATGCAGCGAACTTTAAAAAGCATGAGTGGCAAATTAATTGTATTTGAAGGGGTGGAAGGCTGTGGTAAAACCAGCCAAATGCAGCTTTGTTCTGAGTGGTTGGAAAATCTGGGTGTTTCTGTGGTTGTTACTCGTGAACCCGGTGGAACAGAGTTAGGCTTACATCTTCGCCGCTTGCTATTAGAGAAGACGGAGGATAAACCAGTTGCACAAGTGACAGAACTTTTGTTGTATGCTGCTGATCGATCGCAACACGTTGAACAAGAACTCAAACCGCAACTGCAAGCAGGGAAATATATTTTATGCGATCGCTACACTGACTCTACCATTGCCTACCAAGGATATGGTCGCGGTCTTAACATGAGTTTAATCAATCAGCTTAATCATATTGCCACTGCTGGTTTAGAGAGTCACTTAACTATTTGGCTAGATGTCGATGTCGAAGTAGGACTAGCCCGTAAACGGGGAGATGGAATAGGTTTAGACCGCATCGAACAAGAAACAATCGCTTTTCATCGGCGCGTTCAGCAAGGATACGCAGAGTTAGCAGCATCCTATCCCTCAAGAATTGTGCGGGTAGATGGCAGTTTGAGTAAAGAAGCTGTACAACAAGTCATTCAAGGAATTTTGCGCGTACACCTAAAGGAGTTGCCATAGGCAAATGACCAATGATTAATCAACCCGCTTAACTTCAAATCCCCGCAACCCTTCCGGTTCTTCATACTCAACCACAACATCTTGAACTACAGCAGCAGGTGGTCCAGAGTGACACCAGCGAACCATGTTATCTACAACATCTTGCGCTCCTTCAAAGACTGCTTCTACTCGATTATCGGGGAGATTCCGCACCCAGCCGGTTAATCCCAACTGGGTAGCTGTATCTACAGTGGAATACCGATAGCCGACTCCTTGGACTTGGCCAGAAATGAATACATGGGCGCGGATGATCTTTGGCAGTGCTGTGGAATTCTGCATAGACTGGTATAAACTTTACGATTTCCAGTGTACCTAGTTTGTGTATACACAAGCTGTTTTTAACTCCAACTAGCGAAATTAATCCTGGTCTTCGTTATCATCACCACCATGTTTGTACTTGCCACCGACTATTCCCCTATTCCCATAATTTTCCTTCTGAGTTAGCGAATCTCCTTATTCAGAGTCACTTTAGTAATTTGTCTATCTTTGAGAGTGTCGCAGAGTAGTGATAAAGTATTTTTCAATACCGTACTAACTGTAGTGAATTTAATTAATCAGTAGTCAGTTTTCAAACTTGGAATTTTGAATTGCTTATGTCTAACTTGCCATCACTCAATACAGAAACAATTTGGGCAATTATTGACGAAAAACTTGATGATGCCACAGTCAACCAATTGCTATGGCATTATTTAGGCTATCGCTATGATTCCTCAACTGCACAATGGGACACTAGCAAAGTTGCACCCGAATGGCAAGATGATTACCCCCAACCACCAAATTTTATTGAATCTCGTCCCGCAACAGTCAAGCTGACTCGTTCAATTCCTGTTGAAAATAAACAACTGCTCAAAGAAAAACTGGGTTTCAAAGGTTACAAAATTGGGGAATTTGGGCCTCGGCAAACTCGCAGGGCGACAGCAGCAGGTTGGTTATTAAGTTATCTGCAACAAACTAACGGCAAAATTGAGTAATCTTATACAGCAGATATTTAGCAATAACCATTTTAGTTTTACTTAATATCTGCTAATTAACAACTTAATAAAAAGTTTTAAACTTCAGTATTATAGGTAGCAAGACTACTAAATATAATCTGGATATTAGTTAAAAAGTAAATTATAAAAACAGTCGCAAATAGCCAAAAAGTAGCTACTTTTATAAAATATTTATAAATTCATCCTCAAGATAGAAGCACTAGTTATATAATTATTTCTCTAGAGCGATTTGTAAATTTAATTAAGTATCCGAGAATACTTATATCAACCCTTGATATTACAAAGATTTCTATGGCAAAGCCAATTGAATTTAGTTTATTTGCACCTTATAACAAAGGAGCTGCATTAATTGGTTCTTTTTCTGATTGGCAAGAAATTCCGATGGAGAAAGGTGATGATGGTTATTTTCGTACAAGCGTTGAACTAGAAGACGGCGTTTATAAATATAAATTCCGTGTCCAGTCAAATTCATGGTTTTTTGAACCAGAACAATGGGTTGATGTTACAGACCCTCAGGCAACTGATATAGATGAACTGAGTGGAAAAGATGATGGTGTTACCCAGGTCAAAGATGGCGAAAGGATTACCGATACTTATGTTTGGCAACATGATGATAAACCTTTACCTGCTGACCACGAATTAGTAATTTACGAATTGCATGTTGGTGACTTTTCTGGTGGTGAGGATGATCCTTATGCACGAGGTAAGTACAAACACGTCATTGAAAAGTTAGATTATTTATGCGAACTAGGAATCAACGCTATTGAGTTGATGCCACTTAAAGAATATCCTGGTGATTATAGTTGGGGTTATAACCCGCGCCATTTCTTTGCAACAGAATCTAGTTATGGTTCTACTGCTGGTTTGAAAAAATTGATTGATGAGTGTCATGGCAGAGGTATTCGTGTAATTCTAGACGGTATTTATAACCACTCAGAAGCATCTGCTCCTTTAACACAAATTGACCACGATTATTGGTATCATCACGAACCTCGTGACCCTGATAATAACTGGGGCCCTGAGTTTAATTATGAATATTATGACGAAAAATTAGATATTCATCCAGCGTGGAAATTTACTGGTGAGGCAATCCGTTTTTGGATATCAGAATATCATCTTGATGGTATTCGCTATGATGCGGCGCGGCAAATTGCTAACTACGATTTCATGCACTGGATTGTTCAGGAAGCCAAAAAAACTGCTGGCGCGAAGCCTTTTTATAGCGTTGCTGAACACATTCCTGAAACTACCAGCATTACCAATGTAGATGGGCCAATGGATGGTTGCTGGCATGACAGTTTTTATCACTGCATTCTAGAACATATCTGCGGTGATACATTTGATTTGGAGCGTCTCAAAGATGTCATTGACTGCAAGCGCCAAGGCTTCTTAGGTGCTACCAATGTAGTAAATTACCTCACCAACCACGACCATAACCATGTAATGGTTGAATTGGGGAACCGTGAGATTTTTAACGAAGAAGCCTTTAGGCGGGCTAAATTAGGAGTAGCCATTTTAATGACTGCTGTTGGCGTACCTTTGATTTGGATGGGAGAGGAATTTGGTGAGTACAAACCTAAACAACCTGAATCATCCAAAATCGATTGGACGCTGTTAGGTAATGATTTAAATCGGAGTTTATTTGATTCATATAAAGGCTTAACCAACCTGCGTAAAAGCAATCATGCCCTTTACACAGAAAATATTGATTTTATCCACGAAAATGCAGAGGCAAAAGTATTAGCTTATACTCGTTGGAATGATGAAGGTTCTCGTGTAGTGGTAATTGCAAATTTTTCAGAAAATTTCCTAGCTGGCTATCATGTTCCTAACTTTCCTAGCCCTGGTACATGGCACGAGTGGACAGGCAATTATGATGTTGAAGCTGGTGACGATGGCATCATAACTGACTTGGGGCCATACGAAGCTAAAGTGTTTGTATGGCAGTAATTATATACACTACTACTGAGCAGGTAGCCCAATAGTAAAAAAAGGGGAAAATATTTTCCCTTTTTCAGTTATTACCTCTGGTGCATACAACTTAGTGAAAAATTTGTCAAGCCAAAAATAAGCTATTTTAAAATTTCATGGGTTTATGTTACACTTTTGATTTGAAGTGCGTATATAAAATTGCCAGAGCATCCCCATGCACAACAAATTATTTAATAGTAATATCGACAACGCTAACATTGAGAACGATCGCATTTTATTAACTCCCAATGAAGTTAAATCAAAATTACCTTTAACACAATTAGCCGAGCAAAGAGTTTTAGCATATAGGCAGGAAGTAGAACAGATCCTAGATTTTCAGGATCGGAGAAAATTTATAGTAGTTGGACCATGCTCAATCCACGACCCAAAAGCAGCACTCGAATATTCTGAACGGTTGAAAAGATTGGCCGAGCAAGTCCAGGATAAGCTGCTACTAATTATGCGAGTGTACTTTGAAAAACCAAGAACAACCGTAGGCTGGAAAGGGTTAATTAACGATCCAGATATGGATGATTCTTTCCATGTAGAAAATGGGTTATTAATTGCACGGGATCTATTATTAAAAATTACAGAATTGGGATTACCTGCTGGCACAGAAGCACTAGATCCAATCATACCTCAATATATTAGTGAACTAATTACGTGGTCTGCCATTGGGGCACGCACGACCGAATCACAAACTCACCGCGAAATGGCAAGTGGGCTTTCCATGCCTGTGGGTTTTAAAAACGGTACTGATGGGAATATTCAAGTAGCTTTGAATGCCTTACAATCAGCTAGAAACCCACATAATTTTATCGGAATTAATCAAAACGGACAGGTTAGCGTCTTTCAAACTAAAGGCAATGGCTACGGTCACGTAATTTTAAGGGGTGGTAGTCAACCCAACTTTGATGTAGCAAATGTCAAACTGATAGAAGAAAAATTAAAACAGGCAGATTTACCACCGAGGATTGTTATTGACTGTAGCCACGGCAATACCAATAAAGATTACAAATTACAAGGTGCTGTCTTAGAAAATATTATTCAGCAAATAGTAGATGGTAATACATCGATAGTTGGCATGATGCTGGAATCGCATTTGTATGAGGGTAGTCAACCAATTACTGGTAAAGAAGAATTAAAATATGGGATTTCTGTAACTGATAAATGTATCGGCTGGGAAGAAACCGAAAAAATTATTTTGGCTGCTCACGAAAAACTTAAATAAATTCCACAGTCTAGGTTTTCAGAGACTTTGAATCTTACTCCCCAATGCAAGTAGGGCTTGTCATTACCTAATATATGACAATCCCCGCTTCGTTTTTATCCTGCTTCGGAATAGAATTACAAGGTTAATATATAGGACTCATATTTGATTTTTGAACAAAACTCAGTACACCTTTATTCCTTCTTCCCAGTCCCCAGTCCCCAGTCCCCAGTCCCCAGTCCCCAGTCCCTTACCTCTACGAGTGATTCAGAAATCAAAGACGCTCGATAGCGCAGCGTTAGCGACGCAGGAGCGTCTGACTCGCTACCGCTTCGCTATCGGATTGCTATATACGGCGATCGCAACGACAACACCGCAGGTATCCTTGGAGTCTTCCCTAAACAGGAGATAGGGATCGGCAAAAACTGTTACGGCTTCCTCAAATGTAATACTATGCTTAAAAAAATTAGACTCAGCTTTGTTGTCGTCCCACTTAAAGCGCATTTATAATATAGACCAAAAATCTGTTTTCCAGTTATTTTATACTGGCTGATTGCCCAACTGAATTTTGACTACTGACTTCAGAATTCTGTTTTGATAAATCATCTTTCACACTATTGATAGAGTGTCATATCCGTAGAAAGATAGAAAGAATACTTCAGCCAATCAGATAACATCAATTTTAATCCTAATAATTGATGTGTTTATTTAGATTGACTTTCAGTGGTATTACAGAACCAATATTGTGGTAAATATTACTCCAAATTCTCCTGCGGGGTATTTTTATGAATTAGCAATGTTTAGGACGAGCTTGTTTACTAGATGCTGCGCGTAGGTTGCTTCTGGGTAGGGGTACGCTAAAGCCAAGCAAATCTATTAAGCCTGTAATGCCTTAAACCACTTATTCAAAACTGTACTGATGGTTTTCTTAATCTCATGCTTACGATTCCACTTCTGGAAGGCCATTTCATACTCTTCGCCTTTCATTTGAAAGGTATTCCAGACATCCAGTCCTACAGGCAATCCGCAGAATAGCAAAATGTACAGCGACCAAGAAATTCCGCCACCAGTGATTAAATTTAGGAGTATAAAAAAGCCATTGAAAATTGCATAATTCCCTAGACGCTTCTGAAATATTCTGATACGGTAAGCGTCAAAAGCCTTTCGCTGTTGGACTTGTCCCTGTTGTATTACCCAATCGCGTTCTGCTAACTTTAAAGAATCAGGTGAGATTTCTAACTCAGCAGCAATTTCTAATATCTGCTCATAAGAAAATTCTGTATCTTTGTCGTCAGCTTGACGAGCGATCGCTAATTGCAGAATTTGTTGAACATCATCTTGGTTATAAGAGCGGAGACTCTTGGGTTCAAATGTTGTCATAATTCTTTCTCTTATATTACTTTTAATAGAAATTTGCTACCCGATAGATTTTAAGTAGCTACGCCTGTACTATTTCCATTATTCTTACATTAGCAAATCTATTAGTCATTAGTCATTAGTTATTCTCCCTCTACCTCCCTACTCTCCACTCCCCACTCCCCACCAATATAAAGACTCTCCAAATATCCAGATATTATTAAGATGCAGCAGAGGATAATAACTAGGTAACAAGCAACAAGAAGGATGTAACTCAATGGTTGACGAAAATGGATCGATTCGTACCCTATCGGTTGATATTGGCGGTAGTGGCGTTAAGGCTATGGTTTTGGATATTACCGGGAATCCTGTAACGGAAAGAGCGCGTTTAGATACACCCCAACCTGCTACACCAGAGGTTGTAATTAATGCAATTGTTGTGTTAGCAGCCGCTCAAGGTGAATTTCATCGCGTTTCGGTCGGTTTTCCCGGTGTGGTGCGGTATGGAGTCACGGAAACTGCGGTAAACCTACATCCAGATTGGATCGGATTTGATTTGGAAACAGCATTATTAAAACATTTAAACAAGCCTGTACGGGTGATTAATGATGCAGACATGCAGGGGTTTGGTGCGATCGCAGGTAAAGGTGTGGAACTGGTGATTACTTTGGGTACGGGTTTTGGTTCGGCTTTATTTCTAGATGGTAAGCTAGTGCCGAATATGGAAATGGGACATCACCCGTTTCGTAAAGGAGAGACTTTCGAGCAGCAGTTGGGGCGTGCAGAGTTAGAAAAAATTGGTGATAAAAGATGGAACAAGCGTTTAGAAAAAGCGATCGCATCCTTGGAACATCTGTTCAATTATGATTGCCTTTACATTGGTGGCGGTGAAGCTGTGAGAGTGAATTTACAGCTACCGTTAAATGTAAAACTCATCCCCAATATCACTGGTTTGTTAGGCGGTATTGCTTTGTGGCGAGATGAGAAAAGGTAAAAATTTTAGTATCCACAACTGGGTGTATTATGCGATATCTCTGAGGGGCTACGCCTACGCACTTTTTATTAAGGTGCTTCTTTCTCAATATTTAAGATTTTTACAAAAATTAACACAGATTAGGTAAGACAATTGCACAGACAGGATGTTCAGTCCTACTGTGTAATTTTATCATGTAGTAATCTAAATTCTAGTTAAAATTCAAGACTGTGCAACACCGTTGTAGGTTTTTATTTTATTCAGGTCAAAACTATGGGCTTTCCAAGAATACAACAAAGCAGATATTTAGAAATGATGTCTGAATACTCCTAGAGCGAAGCTAGGAAAACCAGATAATACTGTGAAGATTGGTATGTATTTTACAAGATAACAGTGATTGATAAAAAGTTTATAACCCTTATGAGGGGAGAAAAATTGTTTGGAATTAAGAGTTGATCGTGATTGCCAAATGTTGCATTAATCAATACTTAAAAAATGACTCGTGAATCCAGTAGTATTTTTCCTGGCAGTATAAATATGGGAAAATCTACATCAGCATACCAAGGTATATTCAAGATAACTAGGCAAATTTGTTTGATAGTATTCCCAGATGATCGTATAGTATGTTATTGTCTAAACCGTTGATTTAGATACCATATTTTCCAAGTTCATAGTTTGATTAAAGGTAAAAAAAGCACAAAATTAATGATATTAGTCTAATTAGATGGAATAGGAGGTGAGCAAATATGCTCATGAAAATATTATCTGAAAAAATTATTACATGACTTTTTATTTGGTCAGTATGCACTATGCCGCACAGCAGCAATGTTATTGGTTAAAAGAAATTATTGGTTTAAGTGAAATAAATTACAATGACTGAAATTGGCCTAATGATGACGAGCATGTTAACAATAAGACAAGCATCTGGAGCCAATTTGCCACAGCAGCAATTAGTTCAGATGGAGAATGACGTAAACCAATCAAAACAGAGTCAGTTAGAGATAACTGCTCAAGTCACACCACCTGAATTCATGCAGACAGATTGGATTTCTCAGGCTTATTCCTCAGCGATCGCACCAGAGAAAAAACATATACTTAAGAAAATCAGCAAAAAGAATCCGGGACTAGTTTCTTCTAACTTAGGTGAGTCTAATAAGTATCCTCAGCCTGGAGGTAAAGTTAGTACAAAGGCTACAGGACAGTTCCAAAAGTTTAGTAGTCTACCTATGCCGACTCTTTCTTTCGGTACCTCTGGTGTTGCTGTCAGAGCCTTACAACGGTTGTTAGTATCTAACGGTTATGCCGTTAGAGTGGATGGAATCTACGGCGCACTGACAGAGACTGCTGTCAAAGCCTTTCAAAATCAGCAGAATTTAGCAACAGATGGAGTAGTTGGTCAACGAACTTGGCGGGCATTAACAATTTAGTCATTTGTCTTTAGTCTTTAGCTAAAGACAAATGACAAATGACAAACTAACGATATTTATGCTGCTCTAATAGCTGTTGCGCTCTTGGCTTGTAAATTAAATAGAACAAAGCCTCAAGATAACGCAACAAATCTTCGCGATTCTCCTTTGAAGTAAAGTTCCAGAAGCCATAAATCCGTGCTAATGATAACAGCTTGCTAGTATGGATTTTCCAAGTATAGGTGCTGTAAACTCGGTCAATTCCTCGCTGCGAAATTTCATTCCAATAGTTAGGATTTTGTTCGCATTTTGTAATAAAATCCACAATCTTTGTGGCTGTCTCATCTAAATGTGTTGGGTTAATCAAAAAACCATTAACCTTATCTTGAATAATCTCCAGCGGCCCACCAAACTGTGTGGCAAAAGTTGGTAATCCTGAAACCATCGACTCTAAAATTGTCAAACCAAAAGCTTCAAATAAAGCTGGTTGTACAAAAATTCCTTGATGATCGGCAATGACTCGGTAAATTTCACCAGAATCAGTTTTAGTCAGGCGCACACCCAGCCAACGAATCTTGCCGTGGAGATTGTACTCGTCAATTATTTGGTAGAGTTTGATAATTTCGTCACGTTCTTCGTTGTCACCTGATTCTTCGACGCGCAATTTACCCGCCACTAAAATTAAATTGTAATGCTCTTGTAATTCTTTACTTTGACCATAACATTCAGCTAAACCTGTGAGGTTTTTGATGTGGTCAAGACGCGCCATTGAGAAGAGAGGGCGCTTGTTAGGATCGTCGAGTTTGCCAAAGATTTGCGTAGGGTCTTCCAGAGTAAAAAGTGTTTCTGCAAGGCGTTGGCGATCGCTCTCCACCCGATCTTTAGTCCGGGTGTAGGGGAAGTAATTATTTTCGTTGACTCCAGGCGGTACGACATTAAATTTGGGACTGAATAATTCAATGCCATTGGTCACATGGTACAACTCCGGCATGGTGAAGCATTTATAAGACTCGTACTGTCCCACACTATCCGGTGTTCCCACAATTTCTTGGTAGGTGCTGCTGACAACAAAATTGGCAGCATTCATTGCAATCAAGTCAGCCGTGAATTGCAATGAAAAATGATATTTTTCCTCTAATTCTTGCCAGTAGAGGTTACTAAACAAGTATTTAGATTTTTCCAAAGCATGGGCAACATTGCATTGGGTAACTTTCAAACGCCGCGCCAGCAAGAATGCTATTAAATTCCCATCAGTATAGTTTCCAACTATTAAGTCAGGTGTGCCGTGAAATTCTGCCCGTAGTTCTCTTTCTGAATCAATGGCGAAAGTTTCTAGATAAGGCCAAAACTCAAACCGGGAAATCCAGTTTTGAGTCATGTTAGGATTAAATTCCCGTAAAGGCACTCGCAAAATCCAGGCATTTTCGGTATCGTGGACTTTTTCTAGCCGTTGATTACAAAGGGTGCCATCACTATTAGGAATCAAGCGGGTGAGAATAATCACCTTTGGCTCGACATTCAATTTCTCTAAACCCGCAAGCAGGACATCTTCTTGCAGCTGCTTCTCTAGGCTCTTTGCCTGGTCAAGGACGTAAACTACCTGACCGCCAGTATCGGGACGCCCCAAAACTCCCTCTTGCCCAAACCAACCGTGAGCCGACACTAAGACGATTTTAAAAATCATCGGAACCCGTGAAATGAAGGCTTCTAGGGTCTGGGGATCGGCAGAATCAATCAATTCATCGAGAATATTTAAAGTCTCGCGCACTCGCGCTGCGGTGTTACCCCAACCCGGTTCAAAACCCATTGACTGCAATTGGAACCGGAATTGTTCATAGGGTTCATCTTCAGGGCGATTATTAACAAAACTGATAGCTTTCTTAACTTGCTCGGAAAGTTGCTGCTGTGATTGAATGCGATCGTTAAGGAGCAATTGCACACCGTTGTAGTGGTGCAGGCGCAAGAAATTCAATAAGCTGTCCAGCAATTGTTTGGAGTCTTGAAATATTTGGCTGGATAGATAGCGGTTGAGAAATTGTACCCCCTTACCAATATTTTTGGGGTCGCGGATGACTGGGGTGTAGTCATAAAACGGGCCGAAGTCCAATTCTAACAGGCCGCCCTCGTTGGGATGATATTTATTCACCAAGCGATCGCGCAGATCGAGCAAATCTTGCACCGTCATTGGCTCAATGCTTAAGTCTGATGTCAACCAATAAACTTCTTCGCTGGCAATCTTAGAACGGATGATGAAACAAAAGTTTGATTCCTCCTGAATAATTTCTTGAGTATAGTAAATCAGTTTACTTAACTCAGAGGAAGTGTAAAATTCCTCTGGTTTTTGGGACTTTGAGCAATAATCACTATATACATTCAGTATGTCATTCCGCAGCAAATACTTCTTTTCTTGTTGACGTAATTCACTAAGAAAGGAACGTAAATCACTTTTTTCTTCAGTATCTAAGACTGCTTGAAGCAATTCAGACATGGCGACTCCAGTAGATGACGATGTTTGCATTGTTGACTTTCAAGGCGAAACAAATAAGGCTCAACTTTTTGTTAGGCCACATATAAACACGAAATAACACAGATAAATTCTATTTATCTGTGTACCTACAAATATCAACTTTTCAGCAGATAGTTAAATCGTGTTCTTCTTTACCTAAAGTATCTATGGCTCAGTATTTTTTGCTCTAACTAAAGGAATACAATTTTTGTTTCTTTTGATAGAGGTTAGTAAATAACCGCATAATTATATTGAGCAACTTTTTTCACTAATTTTTCCCAACACAATAATATATATAGCAATCCGATAGCGAAGCGGTAGCGAGTCAGACGCTCCTGCGTTGCTAACGCTGCGCTATCGAGCGTCTTTGATTTCTGAATCACTCGTAGAGGTAAGGGACTGGGGACTGGGGACTGGGGACTGGGGACTGGGAAGAAGGAATAAAGGTGTACTGAGTTTTGTTCAAAAATCAAATGTGAGTCCTATATAATTTTAACCAAAACGTTGGAATTTAAAAAATATAATTACTTTTGATTACAGAGGGTTAACCGTTAGATAGGACTCCGTATCGTGGGGCACACGGGAACGCAAATCACCTTTGGAGACATCCACAAGAGCGTGGGAGGATGTGAATTATCAAACTTTTTACACTATGGGCGTTGCGTAGATACCTACTTCTGCAAATAAGCAAGCTACGTGCAGCATTTTGTAGAGAAGTGGACATCGCACACTTAATTTTTATGTAGCAAGTAGATTTGCTTGTATACATTTAGTTAATTTATAAGCTAATCTGATGATTAATAGTGAGTTTGCGACCCTTCCAAGTCAATGAACTCGTAGATAGCAGATCCTTACTAAAGTAATGGTTATGAATATTCACAACCACAACCCATCTTTATATAGGAATATATATGAATATTAAATTATGTAGGGCGAACGATGGGAATTGAACCCACGAATGGTGGTACCACAAACCACTGCCTTAACCACTTGGCTACGCTCGCCATTCAACAATTTGAATTATAGCAATAATTTGGCAAGGGATCAAGAGTTTTTTTTCAAGGAACGGACTTAGTTGATTTAGAGTCTCTGGAATCTAACAATTACAATGAATTTTACTTGGCAAACATGAAACCCTTAAGGATCATTGCATATACTGGAGCAGCAGCAGGACTCGCGGCCTTGGGTGTGGTAATGGCAAAGACCAATCCCAGTCAGGTTGAGTATGAAGAATATGCGGTGCAACGGCTGACAGAATACTTAAAAACCGATGTATGCAAAAAAACTACCAATCTTATAGAAAATTTAATCCGTTTTAATTGTGATAAGTTGGTTGACTCGGCTAACCCGCAAATCCAAGAAATTCTTGCCAGGACTACAGAAAGACAAAATTATATTATTTTTAGCATTTACCGTACAAATTTAAAAATAAACTCTTGGATACCTTCTTACAAATTTGAAACCGTGGGAGCTTTTGATCAATTTTATACTTACACTGCCGAGAAAGAGTAAGGAGCAGGGGGAGATGAGGGAGCAGGGGGAGCAGAAGCTGATAGTCAATTTAATTTTTGTAGTTCCTTATACAAGTGATTAAGAATACTTCTATTTAATATTTGATAATAGTTTCAATAATTACCAGAGTATTTATTACCGCCAGCTTAATATTAAGTAAAATATGATAATTAGTCACTAAGAGTTCAAGCTTTGCCGATGTCATCTGCATATCTATTAGTATCTCACGGAAGCCGCGATCGCCGCCCAGAAATTGCTATGCAGCAACTAGCAAAGCTGGTACATAACAAATTGTCAGAAAACCACAATGCATTAAATAACGAACATCAGGTTGGTATAGCTGCTTTGGAAATGAATCCTCAGCCTTTACACGAGCAGATTCAACAATTTGCTCAGAGCGCTTTTGGCGATGCCTGGGTTGGACTAGGCCAAAGTAAACTATCTCAAAACCAGAATCGCCTCAAAATTGTACCGTTATTTCTGCTGCCGGGAGTCCATGTAATGACAGATATTCCTGCCGAAGTAGCACTAGCACAACAGGCTATTGGTCAGGATATCATGATTGAGTTGCAACCATACTTAGGCTCTCACCCCAATTTAGAGAAATTGCTGGCAAAGCAAATAGCTGCTATAAAAACAGAAGCATGGATTCTCTTAGCTCATGGTAGCCGTCGCCCAGGTTCTAAAGAAACTGTGGAAGCAATGGCGGCGAGTTTACCAGCAGTAACTGCTTATTGGTCTGTCCCTCCTAGTTTAGAATCACGAGTGAAAGAGTTGGTAGCTGCTGGTTATAAAGAAATTGCAATTCTGCCATACTTTTTATTCGCTGGTGGAATAACTGATGCGATCGCGGCCTCAATAGAGGAGCTAAAATTACAATTTCCTGCGGTGAATTTCCAATTGGCAGAACCACTGGGAGCAAGTGCAGAATTAGCCGAGCTAATTTGGGATTTAACAGATAGATAGATGAACCGCACAGAAAAACAGGAGAATAAGTATTTGGGAAAGGTTTATTTAGTAGGTGCGGGGCCAGGAGATCCAGGACTGATTACCTTGAAGGCAAAAGGTTTACTGGAATGTGCAGATGTAGTTATCTATGATGCCTTAGTGAGTCAGGCAATTCTGGCAATGATTAATCCCCAAGCAGAGCAAATTAATGCTGGTAAGCGTGCGGGGAGACATTCGTTGTTGCAAGAAGAAACAACTCAATTGCTGATTGAGAAAGCGCAGGATCATGCAATTGTGGTGCGGTTAAAGGGTGGCGATCCTTTTATTTTTGGTCGCGGTGGCGAAGAGATGGAAGAATTAGTTGAAGCTGGAATACCAACGGAAGTTGTGCCAGGTATTACATCGGGTATTGCAGCCGCAGCTTATGCAGGTATTCCATTGACTCATCGGCTATATAGTTCTTCAGTTACATTTGTAACTGGTCATGAGGCGGCAGGTAAGTATAGACCGAAGGTGGATTGGAATGCGATCGCTCACGGTTCCGAAACCATTGTAATTTATATGGGAATTCACAATCTGCCTTATATTGTGGAACAATTAAGTGCAGCTGGGTTGAATTTAGAAACGCCCATTGCTTTGGTGCGCTGGGGTACGCGTCCAGAACAAGAAGAATTGATTGGTACTTTAAAAACAATTGTAGAACAGGTAGAGCAAACTGGATTTGGTGCGCCTGCGATCGCAGTCATTGGACAAGTAGTAAATATGCACAGTATTTTGTCTAGTTGTCGTCCAGTTTGATAGTTGGGGCAAATGTGAAATCCCCTGTCTTTAAATTTCTCGAATCCAAAATGCCAATCCTCCAGCCCGGCCACGAGCTGCAATAAAATTTTCCGTCACCAAAAAGAAGCCAAAGAAAGGGAGTTTAGCTATAGACTGGTTGTAGAAATCTTCTGCTTGAATACCAGAACCCATTGGTCTGTTATAAACAACACGACCAAACAAACTAATAAGCATTTGGTTAAAGTCAAACGCCAATAAATTTTTCTTACTTAAATATTGCACTGGCCCCGTGAGGTTCAACAAAACTGGGCCAAATTCAACCTGATTACTAATTTCGCCTCTGTTTGAATCCTGTTCCAAAATGGCATTAAAAGAAACATTGATTGTTATAAACTTGGGTACATACAAACCCTTGCCTAATACAATTCCACCACGCTCTCTGACTTTCTTAGTGCCAGTGGCAAAGCAAAGTTGCCATTTGCCCAAAAGAGACTCAAACGGATAAGTTAACCGTTCTTGCCTGGTAGATTTTTCTGCTTGTAGCAACGCATTTACTAATATTTCAGCACTAGGGGGTGTGCCTTCCTGTCCTTGATAGGCAGCCGCAGCTTGGGATAGGACACTCATAAAGTCAAATGTCGCTTTAGATGTCAAATTAGCTGTCATAATTTAATTATTTATTTACTTTTTTGATAGATTGTACCGTTATGGGGAGTAGCAGAAAAGAATCGGGAAGAGGTATTTTCATGGTTGATTGTTAGGTTTTTTCGGGATAGAGCCTCTTTCATAAGGTAGATTGATTCTCTTGAGTAGCATTACGGGGGGCTGTGGCAACGGTTTAAGCCGCCACTACCTCCCCTACATACACTACGTCCAAAGCTTTGGCTCTTGTTAATGACCAAATTCTGTGACAATGGTTAACAATCTGACAATTTAGGCCATGTGGAAAAATTAACGCGAAACCTAACCCCCAGCCCCCTTCCCTAATAGGGAATCGGGAGAATTAAAAGCCTCTCAACAACAGGAGAGAGCAGAAGTGAGGTTTTCTAAATCCCGTGAAAAGTCAGGGTTAACAAATAAGTCGGATACTGAATCTAAGGTACTCATGAGCCAGAGTTTTCCAAACAGCCCTTTGCCACGCAAACCCGTTCAATCATATTTCCATTGGTTATACGCTTTCTGGAAATTCTCTCGCCCTCACACGATTATTGGTACAAGTCTGAGTGTGTTAGGTTTGTATTTTATTGCCATTGCAATTAGTAATAGTACTGTTTCCCTATTCCCTACTCCCCATTCCCTAACGCCACTTGCTCGACTTGGGGAGACCCCAAGACCGCAGTGGCTCTTCCCTGTTTTAGGGGCATGGATTGCTTGTCTGTGTGGCAATGTCTACATTGTGGGGCTGAATCAATTAGAAGATGTTGATATTGACAAGATTAATAAGCCTCATTTACCGTTGGCATCAGGTGAGTTTTCCCAACAGACGGGGCAATTAATTGTTGCTTTTACTGGGATTTTGGCGCTAGTTGTGGCGTGGCTAACTGGGCCATTCTTATTTGGCATGGTAGCAATTAGTTTGGCTATTGGTACTGCTTATTCTTTACCGCCAATTCGCTTGAAACAGTTTCCATTTTGGGCAGCACTATGCATTTTTTCGGTGCGCGGTACGATTGTTAATTTAGGATTGTATTTGCACTATAGTTGGGTGCTGAAACAAAGCCAAGTAATTCCGCCTGTGGTGTGGGTGCTGACGTTATTTATCTTGGTGTTTACCTTTGCGATCGCAATCTTTAAAGATATACCAGATATGGAAGGCGATCGCCTCTACAATATCTCTACTTTCACTATCAAACTGGGTTCGCAAGCTGTGTTTAATCTAGCTCTTTGGGTGATAACTGCCTGCTATCTGGGGATAATTTTAGTTGGTGTGCTACGTGTGGACTCAATTAACCCTATATTTCTGGTAATTACTCATTTAGCCCTGCTAGTTTGGATGTGGTTGCGGAGTTTGGCAGTAGACTTACAAGATAAAAGTGCGATCGCTCAATTCTACCAATTTATTTGGAAACTATTTTTTATCGAATACCTGATTTTTCCTATCGCCTGTCTTTTGGCTTAGACAATGCTAGAAACCTTTCCTACTAGTTCTATTATCGCTACTGTTGTAGTTGTTCTTAGTCTGTCAATTCTTGGCTATTTTGCTTGGAAAACTCTGATTACCTCAGACTTGTTTCAAAAAGGGATTAATCTTTCTCAAGCAAAAGATTACCAAGGTGCAGAAGCAGCGTTTCGTAAAGTGATTTCCCTCAACTCTACTAATGATGTGGTGCGCTTGTTTTTGGGAGATGTTTTAAACCAACAAGGGCAAATAGAGGAAGCAACAGAATTATTCCGGGAAGTGATTCGCCGCAGTCCCAAAAATCCTGACGCTTACTTGCGTCTGGCAAATATTCTCATGCAGCAAGAGCGAGAAGAGGAAGCAAAAACTAACCTGGTACAAGCTAAAGATTTATTGCAAAAACAACGCCAACCTGAAAAAGCTAAAAAAATCAGTGAACTGTTAGATAAAATGAGTGATAAGTCTAGTAAATCTTAAGTTAAGTTAAAATTGCGGAGATTAAATTTTCCTGTTCCGTCTCCTAATTTTTTTACCATTCCCCTCATAATGGGGAGAATGGTTTTTGTTTTGCAATTTCCCAATGTCTGCCGTAACGTTATCCGCAATTTTCGCAAGTTTGACCACTTCGTTTATAGCCCTTAAAATTGCAATTTGCTATAAGCTCGATAGCTACAATGCATTAATAGGAGAAAACTTTGATGATTTTAAAATATTATCTTTTTGCAAACATCTACACTAAGAGTTTTTTTGGGTTTTAAAGAGATATTATAGTCTGCTTAAGCAGTACAGCAACTAGACACGCTGCATCAGTAATATTTTAATACTAAAATAGTATAGCCATTCTCATTTAAATGAGGTATATCGGTAGGGGCACACAGCAGCCCTAAGGAAATATATCTTTATCTGTGGTTAATTATTTTATCTGTACTTATCTGTGCGGTAACTGCTATATCAAGCAAGGACAAGAAAAATCCAAAATGACAATTTAACAGCAAAGCCGCCTTCGGTTCGCTCTTAATACTGATGTGCGAACAAATTAGGCTAATTAAAAAAATAAATTTAGTAGTAAATTTTATAGATTCAAAAAAAGTCAAGTTTTTATGTCAGACATAATATCAGGATTATGGACTAATTTTTTTACATCAGGATCATTTATTCCACATGGGCACTGCTATCTATGGCAAACGAATTTAGTTTGGTTACACATATTATCTGATGGATTCATTGCCCTAGCTTATTACTCGATTCCAGCTACACTCTTCTACTTTGTCCGCAAGCGGCAGGATTTGCCCTTTGTTTGGATTTTTCTCCTATTTAGTGCTTTTATCGTAGCTTGCGGCACTACTCATTTAATAGAGATTTGGACGCTTTGGCATCCAACCTATTGGCTATCGGGGTTTGTCAAAGCAATAACTGCAATGATATCTGTAGTTACAGCGGTACAACTTATACCTCTAGTTCCACAAGCACTGGCACTTCCTAGCCCTGCTCAACTAGAACAAGCAAACCAAGAACTTCAAACACAAATAGCCGAACGGTTGCGGGTAGAGGAAGAACTCCGAAAATACCAGAATCATCTTGAAGAAATGGTTGCTGTTCGTACCAATGAAATTAGCAAAACTAATGAGCAATTACAACAAGAAATCCTTGAACGCCAACGCATCTTAGAAATTCTTCGACAAAGCGAAGAACGCTACCGTTATTTGGCTGAGGCAATTCCTCAACTTGTATGGACAACTAATGCTAACGGTGAATGTGATTATTTTAATCAAAATTGGTGCGAATACACTGGGCTAACATTAGAGCAGTCTTTGGGTTCTGGTTGGTTGGCTGCATTGCATCCAGATGATATCCAAAGTGCTGATGAAGTTTGGTCTAATGCTGTAAATAATAACACTATATATAACAATGAATATCGCTTTAAACGGGCTTCTGATGGCTCCTATCGTTGGCAGCTAGCGCGAGCTTTACCACTCAAAGATGAGCAAGGTATTGTAGTGAAGTGGTTTGGAACATGTACAGATATCCACGAACAAAAACAAATACTTGAAGAACGGGCGCACCTGCTGGAATTAGAACAAGTAGCACGAGCTAAAGCAGAAACAGCCAATCGAATTAAAGATGAATTTTTAGCCGTCCTCTCTCACGAACTACGCACTCCACTAAACGCGATTCTCGGCTGGTCAAAGTTGTTGCAAACTGGCAGGTTAAACCAAGCGAAGACATCTGAAGCGCTAGCTACAATCGAGCGGAATGCCACCTTACAGGTTCAACTTATTGAAGACTTGCTAGATATCTCCAGAATTTTACAGGGCAAACTGACGCTAGATATTACGAAAATTAATCTAGAGTCTACGATATTGACTGCACTACAGACAATGCGTTTAGCAGCAGAAGCAAAGTTAATTGAGGTAAGTACAGTATTTGAACCCCTTATGGGGGAAGTTATGGGCGATTCTACTCGTTTGCAGCAAGTCGTCTGGAATCTCCTTTCTAACGCTGTAAAATTTACACCCAAGGGAGGAAAGGTAAAAGTGGAATTAAAGCAAGCTGATGGCTATGCTCAAATTATAGTTACCGATACAGGTAAGGGAATTAACGCTGAGTTTTTGCCATTCGTGTTTGATTACTTCCGTCAAGCAGATAGCACCTCTACGAGAAATTTTGGTGGATTAGGACTGGGATTAGCAATTGTGCGTAATATCATCGAGATACATGGCGGCATTGTCAAAGCAGATAGCCACGGCGAAAACAAAGGAGCAACATTTACTGTTAGTTTGCCGCTTCTGCAAGATGAAAGCCCAAGCCTGACGGATGAACAAAATTACCCTGTATTATTAACTCCTAAGTCTTTACCTCTCGCTGGCGTTCGGGTTTTAGTTGTCGATGATGATGCTGATTCGCTAGATTTTGCTGCTTTTGTATTAGAGCAAGATGGGGCTTTTGTTATTGCTTTATCTTCCGCTTATAAAGCATTGAAAATCCTAGCAGAGGTAAAGCCAGATGTTTTGGTCAGCGATATTAGTATGCCCGATATGGATGGCTATATGTTAATACGTAAAGTGAGAAGTTTGACACCAGAGCAAGGTGGACAAATTCCAGCGATCGCCTTGACGGCTTTTGCTAGAAACGAAGACCAGCAAGAAGCGCTAAAAGCTGGGTTTCAGATGCATTTACCTAAGCCTTTTAACTCAGAAGAATTAATTGCAGCTATTGCTAAACTTGTTGAAGCAAAAGTGTCAGCAATTACCTAAAAAAGGACTTTTTACTTTTAAGAAAGCCTCCTTGTATGAGATTAGACTTGTATCAAGTGAGGTTAATCACTTATAATTCCTCCTAGAACTCCGCCAAAAGTACCCCTAGAAGGGGAAGGCTTTAGACCCAATTTTTCGGTAAACCAAGCAGGTAAAGTAATAAAAATGCTGAAAAACAAGAATGTCCTGGTAGCAGCTATTATCTGCTTGTGTTTGAGTAATGGAAATAGTGCCTTTGGTAAAAATATTGCTGTTGTTTTATCAAAAATTCATGATGTACAGTCCGTAGTTCCTCAAAGCAAAAACGCAGTTGCTAACTTTGAGCAAGGAACCAATCTCTATAAACAAGGAGATTTCAAAGGAGCTGAGGCGGCTTTTCGGAAAGCAATTGAACTAGAACCGAACTTTGCCCAAGCTTATATTGCTTTGGCAAATACTCTCGACGATCAAGGTAAACCACAAGAAGCGATCGCACATTATAAAAAAGCCATTAGCCTCGATTCTAAAAACTCTGGAGCATACTTTAATTTGGGTTTGACTTTAGCAAGACTCAATCAGTTAGAAGCTGCGATCGCACAATATAAAAAAGCTATCAGCCTTGAACCAAACTATGCAGACGCTCACTATAACTTAGGAAATGCTCTCTACGCTCAAGGCAAGCCAACAGAAGCAGTCACCGAATATACAGCAGCTATTCGCCTCAAACCCAATTATGCGCCAACTTACACCCGTCTGGGAAATGCTCTGTACGATCAAGGTGAGCTAGCACAAGCAGTTACTCACTACAAAAAATCCATTAGCTTTGATCCCAAGTATGCAGACGCTCACTATTACTTAGGGAACGCCTTGTATGCTCAAGGAAAGCCAGCCGAAGCAATAGCCGAATATACAGCAGCCATTCGCCTCGATCCAAAAAATCCCGCAGGTTACAACGCTTTGGGAAATACTCTGTACGCTCAAGGCAAACTTGAAGAAGCGATCGCACATTACAAACAAGCCATAAGCTTCGCTCCTAACTATGCAGACGCTCACTATAATTTAGCAAGTGCTTTTTACGCTCAAGGCAAGCTAACAGAAGCAATCGCTGGCTATACCGAAGCGATTCGCCTCGATCCCAAACATGCACAAGCTTACACGGGTTTGGGAAATGCGATGGACGATCAAGGTAAACCACAAGAAGCGATCGCACATTACAAAAAAGCCATTAGCCTTGTACCCAACGATGCATTCACTTACTATAATCTGGGAATCACTTTAGGAAGAGAACAACAGCTAGAAGAAGCGATCGTTAATCTCAAAAAAGCCAGAGACTTATTCCAAGCTGAGGAAAATAAAGAGATGGTTGAGCAAGTTGATCAGCTAATCCAAAAAATGAATATCCGAACGAATTGAAGCAGGGTGCAGGGAGCAGAGGGAGCAGGGGGAGAAAAAGCAATGACAAATGACAAATGACTCAAAAAAAGGGTAAAGTCTACCTCGTAGGTGCTGGGCCTGGAGATGTGGCATACCTGACGGTAAAAGCTTACAATCTCTTAGCTGTTGCTCAGGTTTTAGTCTACGATGCCCTGGTAGATGCTCAATTGTTGCAGTGCGTACCACCTGATTGTTTGAAGTTGGATGTTGGGAAACGTGGTGGGAAACCTAGTACAACCCAAGCTGAGATTAACAAGTTACTAGTAAAGCATTGCCAGCAAGAGAAACAAGTTGTACGGCTCAAATCAGGCGATCCGTTAATTTTTGGGCGTTGCACTTCCGAAATTGAAGCGCTGAAAGCATCTGGTTGTGATTTTGAACTAGTACCAGGAATTTCCTCAGCCCTTGCAGCACCTTTGTTAGCAGGAATTCCCCTTACAGATCCGGTGTTGAGCCGCACTTTTGCAGTGCTTACAGCTCATGAACCAGAAGTTTTAGACTGGGAGGCACTCTCACGGCTAGAGACATTGGTAATTTTGATGGGAGGGCAACATCTGCCAGAAATTGTACATCAACTGCTGCGACACGGGCGATCGCACTTAACACCCATTGCCATCATTCGTTGGGCAGGAACTCCTCGCCAACAAATTTGGACAGCGCAACTGGGCAATATTGTAGAACAAACCACCGAATTATCCCTTTCTCCAGCAGTAATTGTTATTGGCGAAGTTGTTGGGCTACGGAAGTACTTACAACCTGAGAATATATATTTAGACAAAATTATCAAGCAGGAGCCTGGAACAAGGCATTCCCAGGTTCTGCCTGTGAACGAGAGTATTTTTATACCCCAACCTATGTTAAGTAACTTCCCCTCATCTAGTCTTCCTCTCAGTGGCAAAACAATCTTGGTGACACGTTCAGTTGGACAGTCGAGCCAATTTAGCGATCGCCTCATCGCATTAGGTGCAACAGTCATCGAAATGCCTACCTTAGAAATCGGCCCGCCCTCCTGTTGGGAAGCTTTGGATAATGCGATCGCTCATTTATCTGACTTCGACTGGTTAATTCTTACTTCTACCAATGCCATAGACTACTTTTTTGAAAGGCTAAACGCCCAAGGTAAAGATAGCCGTGCCTTAGCAGGCGTTAAAATTGCCGTCGTTGGTGAGAAAACAGCCCATTGTCTAAAACAACACTCTCTCCAAGCAGATTTTATCCCCCCCAATTTTATTGCTGATTCTTTAGCGGAAAATTTCCCAGAGGATCTGCATGGTAAAAAGGTTTTATTTCCCAGAGTTGAAAGCGGCGGCAGAGAAATTTTAGTTAAGGAATTAACTCTCAAGGGAGCAAAGGTGATAGAAGTTGCCGCATATCAATCTTGTTGTCCGAGTGGTATTCCACCAGAGGCACAGCTAGCTCTCCAAAACCGCAAGATAGATGTGATTACTTTTGCCAGTTCTAAAACTGTGCAATTTTTCTGTCAACTTACTAACAAGATATTTTCCAACAACTCTGATCTTAGTCAATTCTTAGAGGGCGTTTGTATTGCCTCTATCGGGCCTCAAACCTCCAAAACCTGTAATTTTTTATTCAGGCGTGTGGATGTAGAAGCCCAAGAATATACTTTAGATGGTTTAACCCAAGCATTGATAACATGGGGGACAAATTATTAGATGAGGGAGATGAGGGAGCAGGGGGAGCAGGGGGAGAATAACTAATGACTAATGACTAATGACTAATGACTAATGACAAAACGTATAATCGGCTTAACTGGCGGTATTGCCACAGGCAAAACCACTGTCACCAATTATTTGGCTAGCGCTTATAAGCTGCCGATTCTGGATGCAGATATTTATGCTAGAGAGGCAGTATCTTTAGGTTCACCTATTCTTGGTGCGATCGCTCAACGTTACGGCGAACAAATTTTATTACCAGATGGCAGCCTCAACCGCCAAAAGCTAGGCGAAATTATCTTTAATCGTCAAGATGAACGCAACTGGATAGACAATTTGATTCATCCAGATGTGCGCGATCGCTTTGAGCAAGCGATCGCCCTATCTTCCTCACAAACACTGGTGTTAGTAGTGCCTCTATTATTTGAAGCTGGCATGACTGATTTAGTTACAGAAATTTGGGTAGTGCGTTGTTCACAAGAGCAACAGCTACAAAGATTGATACAACGAAACCATTTAAATAGAGAGCAGGCACAAGCCAGGATCAACAGCCAACTATCTATCGAAGAAAAAGTGGCTTATGCAGATGTAGTTTTAGATAACTCTTCCACCCTAGAAGTACTACTGAAGCAAGTAGATGTAGCTCTAAAAACCACAACTAGGGACTAAATACTATTTATATTGAAAAATATACATAGAATACATTCTCAAAATATAAAAGGTTTATAAAATAAATATTATTTAGTTAAGTAAAAAATCCTCCTATCTAACCCAGATTTGTAAAATAATTCGGTGGTTTTACAGTTGAAGCTGTGGTTTATAGTAATGTAAATTTAAATGGTTAATTACTAAATAACTGCTATAAACCTCTGATATTATACTGGATAATATGATTGTAATGATGTTCAAAGTTCAAGGTAGAAAGTAATCAATAGTTGATTTTTACCTGATATATGCAAAATCATGAATGATTTGAAAGGGTTACTGAGCAAAAAATATCATTGGCTAAAAATTAAAAAATATTAATAACTAATAATTAAGATTTAAGAAAACTTAATTGGAAATCATTCCTTCTAATTTACAATTATTTTTCTAAGTACCTTGTCAACGAGCTGCTTGTAATTTATTTTTTGCTACTTGTGGGTGCAGGCACTTAATTAGACATTGGGTGATGTATTGGCTTTACTAGCTGTCAATGCGGTTGATTCCTAACTAGATTTTTCACCTGTTCGATTCTGGATTGGTGATTGAAAGGAATTGAGATTCACCTAGAGTCCAGAACTCTTCGTTATAGATTTCTTCTTGGGGAAAACTCACTTATGTCTTTGATCAGGACAAGTATGAACTTAAGTTTTAGTTTTTTAAGTAAGTTAGCCCTAGTTAACTTTCCAGCAAACGAATTAAAACAGAAGCATAAAGTACACGATTATAGCCGACTAGTTTCTGGAAGCGACTACGTATTTGAGCGCCTCAATGAAGGAACAATCGGGTATATGACTGGAAGTGGGACAGGGATTAAAGCCTCCGATCGCATTATTTTACAAGAAGGTTGTGAATTTTATCAATATCAAGTTGAGGAAGTTGATTATTACTCAGATCCATCCGATATGTGGATAGCTTTACTCAAGCAAGTGCTGATTGACTAAATATTAAAGTCAAGATAATTTATAATTTAAATTTTGTTCAACGCTAATTGGTTTAATATTCCTTAATATGGATTAACAGAAAAAGTTCTACGCCGCATTCCAGAACTTTTACCCAATAAAGTAAGTTACTTATTTTAATTAGATAAAGTCGAATTAAGCCGTTGAAGAAACTCAATATTCAAATCTAGCTTTTCTCCTAACCATAAAGAATGAACTGCGTGGTCAGCCACAGCATCGCCTGTCTCAGGGTGGACGAGAATATCCAATCCCTCACGATTAAGCATTAACCAGGGAACAACTTTATCAAATTGATTCGGTAAAAAAGCAACTTGATACATTCCTTTTGGGTGGGGCCCGATGGGCTTGTCAAACCAGCGTCCGAGTTGCACGTTAAACCTAGCACCCAATCCTTCACGTACACGCGCAGCTATATCCCGACTGGCGGGATCGAAGTAAACATGAGCATGAAAACCAGTGATCTTGATAGTATCTTCTTCCATAGATCCACTTTTCGTTCTCAACTCTAATTTTGGGTAGCAGACTTTTTCTTTTTCACTGAAAAAGCGATGTCTACGCTTAATTTTAGCCCAATACCGTGCGGTTAAAGATTGGTTGTGGAGATTCAAGGAAGTAGGTAGGCGAGAATAAACCAAATTCAGAGTTTGGCTCGCTCAGATTTATGCAATATTACTAGTAGTTTCTTTGACAACTTCATGTGTTTTAGGAGCAACTGAAAGATGCACAACATGCACCGTACAAGGAGCATGGTGAAGAACATAGTTACTCACACTACCGAGAAATAGTTCCATCAGCCCAGAACGACCTCGACGCCCCATTACAATTAGGTCAGCATTATAACTATGAGCAAAATCACAAATGATGCGGCCAGGATTACCAATATTTTGTGTAAATTCAGTAGTTATACCTGCTGCGGTAGCTTGGGCACAGAAAGATTGTAACATCTGGATTCCTAAGTTTTTAAAGGTATCCCACTGGTTTTGGTATAACTCGAAGCTTTGACTGCTCAATCCTGGATAGTAGTCAAAATGAGACAGCATAGGTACGTAAGGACTACCCTCTTCTTCGGGAGACAAGACATGCACTAGCATTAAGCTAGCTTGTGTTAACTTTGCTAAACCCAAGGCTTCCTCAAAAACCTGTTGCCCTATTTCCGAACGATCTAATGCAACTAAAATCTTTTTAAACATCATAATAGACCTCCGATTTCATTGGTAAATGGTCTTTACTGTTTCTGGTTTCCAAATGCTGGATTGTCAAAAATGACTAATCCCTCAACTATGTTTCGTGACTTGTGAATTTTAAATTTCTTAAAGGTTTTCACCCTATATTTATGTTTATAGCAAAACAATTTGAGGAACGTGTGAAGAAGACATTTATCTTTAATTACTAGGAGAAACATGTTTTATACAATACATTGTTGCCTAAGTATTGAGTTCGGGCAGATTTTCATACCTTCGCTTTCACAAATATCACACGGCATTTGCCGCTTTACTAGAGCGTGTCATTAAATACGTATGAATTTTGACACGCCGCTATGCATTCCAATTTAAAGATTTTTATTACTAATTGATGTATTCGGAGACTATTGTTGATTAAAAGTTTTTACCCTCATAACTGTATTGACAACCTATTCAAGTAGTTTAGTATTAGTGGATTAATTCATAATTAATAGATTGCGCGTAGTTTCTAATTAGTATTAATAAGCCACTATATGATAGTCTAATGGTTAAAATAATTTTTCTAGGCTCTTGTAATCTCAAAGTTTATAAGTTCCGAATCTAATGTACAGTCTTTCGTAAGTGGTATTGAGGAAAAAACGTGGAATTTCAGAAGTTATTGTATATTTTTACTCTAGTAAAGATTGCTACGTTTGCTCTGGGTATACCTGTATTTGCTCAAATCGCGCAGACTCCCTCCAATTCTTCACAGTCGAGTTGTCGTGCAACTAAAGTAGATACTGCAATTTTCAAAGAACCTTCAACATCATCCAGCGCTATCAGAATATTGCCGGCAAAAACGAACATTGCTTTAGCATATATACCAGCTAGTGGAGATAGATTTGTCAGAATTAAATCTCCGACTTCAGGGTTTATTCAAACTGCTGTGCTGAGGTTTTGTCAGGCGAATAACAACATGAGTAAACCTACTATTGGCAGTGCATGTCGGCAAATTGTACAACCTGTAACTCTACGTGGTCAACCAAGTATAAAAGGAGCTTTTATTACAACACTTAATTCTAATACAATCGTGTTTGTGAACTTGGTTACAGGTAATATAGTTAAATCATACAAATCTGAAAATTATATTTGGGTAGAAATCGACCTTGCCAGAAGTTTCCCTGGAGAGTTATCCGGTAATGGTTGGATAGCCAATACTGACTTAGTAAATACTCCCGGATTAAGCAATCTGGCTTATTGTAGCTAGTAGCTTATTTCGTTCAATCTTGCCACCCGGTTATTTTTCCATGCACTAGGGGTAACCGTTCAGCTTCCAACCCTATCTACGAGACTCTACCCAAACACAGAGGTTGTGCAATTTTAACCAACCTCGCCATAGTAGTTGAATACCAATGGGTGTTTACTTCGATGTTCTAGGTAGCCGCGAAGACGGGCGATGCTAACGCAACCAAGCACCCAACCAACTGTTAGCAGCTTGGGTAGTTTGGGAGATTTAGCTTTTAAAATCCCAATTTGTTGGGGATTAAGAATTTCAATTGCGGAGGTTGAGGGCTGGGTGCGGTGGAGATAAGCTTTTTTCTCTCCCCCTGCCCCCTGCTATGATTAACGGTATAGCCAAACACGCAATAGTGAAAGCAGTTGTTCAGTATCTACAGGTTTTGTGATGTAGTCTGATGCGCCGGCTTCAATACACTTTTCGCGATCGCCTTGCATGGCTTTAGCGGTCAGTGCAATAATCGGCAAAGATTTAAATAGCTCGTTTTGGCGGATTAAGCGTGTTGTTTCGTAACCATCCATTTCTGGCATCATTACGTCCATCAAAACTACATCAATATCTGGTGTACTTTCCAATAGGCTAATCCCCTCGCTGCCGTTCTCAGCATATAAAACCTGGATTTGATAACGCTCCAACATACTGGTAAGGGCGAAGATATTACGCATATCGTCGTCTACAATTAGCGCTTTCTTGCCAGCGAGTAAGTAGTCTATAGAATGTAGTTGTTCAAGTATTTGTCGTTTGGGTGCTGGTAAATTTGCTTGGACTCGGTGTAAAAATAATGCTGTTTCATCGAGGAGACGTTCGGGCGATCGCACATCTTTAATGATGATTGTTTCGGCAATCCGTCTAAGTTCCGTTTCTTGAGCTTTGCTAATTTCTCTACCTGTGTAGACAATAATTGGTAAAGTTTTACCGTGAGGTAGAAGCTTTATCTGCTCGATAAGTTCAAACCCAGTCATGTCGGGTAGCCCTAAATCGAGAACGAGGCAATCAAAATGCTGGGAACGAATAGCTTCTAAAGCTGCTGCACCAGTGCCCACAGCAATGGTAGCAACATCGCTGTTGCCAATCAGCTCAACAATACTAAGCCGTTGAGTGTCGTCGTCTTCGACTACTAACAAATTTTTCACCTGGCGTTCAACAAAACCTTTAATTTTGCCCAACGCTTCGGATATTGTCTCGCTGGTTAAGGGCTTTTGCAGATATGCGATCGCTCCTAGTTGTAAACCGCGCTGTCTTCCTTCCTCAACGGTCATAATATGTACAGGAATGTGACGCGTATTCGGGTCATGCTTCAGACGATCTAATACAGTCCAACCATCCATTTCTGGCAACCTGATATCTAGCAAAATGGCTGAAGGCTGGAATTGCTGCGCTAACATCAAACCTGTACTGCCTGTTTGGGCAGTGATCACCTTGAATCCGTGCTGTTGTGCCATCTCTAGCAGGATACGCGCAAAATTAATGTCATCCTCAACAATTAGTAACACGCGATCGCCTCTTTCAATAACAGCGCGATCGTCATTTAGGAGTGCTAAGTGGGGAGTGAGGAGTGAGGAGTGGGTAGAGACGCGATTAATCGCGTCTCTAGATTGTGTTGATGTTGACTCAGGACTCAGCACTCGGAACGGGCTAAACGCCCCGCTATCGCTAACAGAACTCAATTGGGGGAAGTAAAATGTAAAGGTGCTACCTTGACCGGGTTGACTGATTAGTTTAATTTCGCCGCCGAAGAGACGGGCAATTTCACGGCTAATTGATAAGCCCAATCCGGTACCGCCGTATCTGCGACTGGTAGAGCCATCGGCTTGCTGAAATGCCTCGAAAATCACTTTTTGCTTGTCGGGGGCAATGCCAATGCCTGTATCGCTAACTGAGAAGGCGATGACAATCTGGGCGCGATTTAAAGTTTCCTGGTCTTTGCTCCATCCCTGCTTCGCCACCGCAATCTGTAAGCGTACCTCCCCTTTTTCTGTAAATTTAAAAGCGTTGGAGAGGAGATTTTTCAACACCTGTTGTAAGCGTTTGACATCTGTATAGATGGTTGTGGGCAATTCGGGAGCCAATTCAATTGTGAAAGCAAGTGCTTTGCTCTGAGCGATTTGTCGGAAGGTGCGCTCAATCTGCTCGCCCAATTCTGTCAATGGCATTTGAGTCATGTCAATCGACATAGTTCCAGATTCAATTTTGGCGAGATCCAGAATGTCATTGATTAACGCCAACAAATCATTACCTGCTGAGTAAATTGTTTGGCTGTATTCGACTTGCTTGTTGGTAAGATTGCGATCAATGTTATCTGACAACAACTTCGCCAAAATCAACAAGCTGTTTAGCGGTGTCCGCAGTTCATGGGACATGTTGGCAAGAAACTCAGACTTGTATTTTGAAGAAAGGGCGAGTTGTTCAGCCTTGTCTTCCAAAGAGAGCCTTGCTTGTTCGATTTCCCGGTTTTTGCGCTCGACTTCTTTCTTTTGGATCGCCAACAACTCTGCCTTTTCTTCTAACTCGGCGTTGGTTTGTTGCAGTTCCTCTTGTTGTCCTTTGAGTAAATCTTCAGAGGTTTTGAGTGATTGGGCTTGTTGTTCTAGGCGCTTGTTGGTTTCCCGGAGTTCATTTTGCTGGGTTTGGAGTTCTTCAGCCAAAGATTGCGACTGCTTGAGTAATTCTTCAGTTCGCATGGATGCTGCGATCGTGTTGAGAACGATCGCTATACTTTCGGTAAGTTGGTCGAAGAATGTCAGATGAATTTCGCTAAAGCGGCGGAAGGAGGCTAATTCTATGACTGCTGTCACCTGTCCTTCAAAGAGTACAGGTAACACCACGGCATTAAGTGGAGACGATTCTCCTAAACCAGAGGCAATTCTGACATAATCAGTTGGTACATCTGTCAACAGTATTCGCTCTTTTTCTAAAGCGCATTGTCCCACCAAACCTTCACCCAAGTGGAAGCGGTTAGCCAAATGTCTGCGTTCGCGGTAAGCGTAGCTACTAATTAATTTCAAATACGGTATATTTTCCCCAGACTCCATCAGGAAGAATACGCCGTGTTGCGCTCCTACTAAAGGTGCTAGTTCTGAGAGAATTAATTTAGATACGGTTTCTAAGTCTCGCTGACCTTGCAACATTCGGGTAAACTTAGCCAGGTTAGTTTTCAACCAGTCTTGCTCAGTATTTTTCTGCGTTGTCTCGCGCAGATTAGCAATCATCTGGTTGATGTTGTCTTTGAGTATCGCAACTTCCCCTAGTGCTTCGACGGCAATTGAACGAGTTAAATCACCTTTAGTTACAGCTGTAGCAACTTCTGCGATCGCTCGCAACTGAGTTGTCAGTGTAGCAGCAAGTTCATTTACATTATCCGTCAAATCTTTCCAAGTTCCAGCCGCGCCAGGTACTCTAGCTTGTCCGCCTAACTTTCCTTCAATTCCCACTTCCCGCGCTACTGTAGTTACCTGATTGGCAAATGTCGCTAGAGTATCAATCATCTCGTTGATTGTCTCTGCTAAGGTTTCGATTTCTCCCTTAGCATCTAACATCAGTTTCCGTTTCAAGTCACCGTTAGCAACTGCTGTTACAACTCTGGCGATACCGCGCACTTGTGCCGTTAAGTTACCCGCCATCGAGTTAACGTTGTCTGTTAAATCTTTCCAAGTTCCTGCAACACCTTGGACTTGCGCTTGTCCGCCTAACTTCCCTTCAGTTCCCACTTCTCGCGCCACCCGCGTTACTTCACTGGCAAACGAACTAAGTTGATCCACCATTGTATTGGTGGTGTTCTTCAAGTCTAAAATTTCGCCTTTGGCATCGACGGTAATTTTCTTAGATAAGTCGCCATTAGCTACCGCCTTAGTAACTTCCGCGATGTTGCGAACTTGTCCGGTGAGGTTCCCCGCCATTGAGTTAACGTTGTCTGTTAAATCTTTCCAAGTCCCTGCAACTCCTCTGACGTAAGCTTGCACGCCTAATTTACCTTCCGTTCCCACTTCGCGGGCAACCCTGGTAACTTCTGATGCAAAAGAATTTAGCTGATCCACCATTGTATTAATGGTGTTTTTGAGTTCCTGAATTTCACCTTTCACATCGACGGTGATTTTCTTGGATAAGTCGCCGTTTGCTACAGCCGTGGTAACTTCGGCAATGTTCCGCACCTGTGCCGTCAAGCTTCCCGCCATGAAGTTCACACTTTCGGTGAGATCCTTCCAAGTCCCGGCTACACCTTTAACTTCTGCTTGTACGCCCAATTTACCTTCAGTTCCCACCTCCCGCGCCACGCGCGTCACTTCACTTGCAAAGGAATTGAGTTGATCCACCATCGTATTGATAGTATTTTTCAACTCTAAAATTTCACCTTTGACATCAACGGAGATTTTCTTCGAGAGGTCGCCATTTGCCACCGCCGTAGTCACTGTAGCAATGTTTCGCACCTGTGCCGTTAAACTTCCCGCCATGAAGTTTACGCTGTCGGTTAAGTCTTTCCAAGTCCCAGCTACGCCGCGCACATCTGCTTGTACGCCCAGTTTACCCTCGCTTCCCACTTCCCGCGCCACCCGCGTCACTTCACTTGCAAAGGAGTTGAGTTGATCCACCATTATATTGATGGTATTCTTGAGTTCGAGAATTTCGCCTTTGACGGCAACAGTAATTTTCTTGGATAAGTCACCATTTGCGATCGCAGTTGTCACTTCGGCAATGTTCCGCACTTGTGCCGTCAAGCTTCCCGCCATGAAGTTCACGCTGTCGGTTAAATCTTTCCAAGTACCAGCAACGTCTTTCACTTCCGCTTGTACACCCAATTTACCTTCAGTCCCCACCTCACGCGCAACTCGCGTCACTTCACTTGCAAAGGAACTGAGTTGATCCACCATTGTATTAATGGTATTTTTCAACTCCAGAATTTCACCTTTAACATCAACAGTGATTTTCTTGGAAAGGTCGCCTGTTGCAACCGCCGTAGTTACTTCGGCAATGTTCCGCACCTGCGCCGTCAAGCTTCCCGCCATGAAGTTCACGCTATCGGTCAAGTCTTTCCACGTACCCGCCACGCCACGCACTTCTGCTTGTACGCCGAGTTTACCCTCACTTCCTACCTCACGGGCAACCCTTGTTACTTCCGATGCAAAGGAATTGAGTTGATCCACCATTGTATTAATGGTATTTTTCAACTCCAGAATTTCACCTTTAACATCAACAGTGATTTTCTTGGATAAGTCGCCTGTTGCAACCGCCGTAGTTACTTCGGCAATATTCCGCACCTGTGCCGTTAAACTTCCCGCCATGAAGTTTACGCTGTCGGTTAAATCTTTCCAAGTTCCAGCCACACCGCGCACATCGGCTTGCACACCCAGTTTACCTTCACTGCCCACCTCACGGGCAACTCTTGTTACTTCTGATGCAAAGGAACTAAGTTGATCCACCATGATATTGATGGTATTTTTCAACTCCAGAATTTCACCTCTGACATCGACGGTGATTTTTTTAGATAGATCACCATTTGCGATCGCAGTGGCAACTTCCGCAATATTTCGCACCTGTCCGGTGAGATTACCCGCCATTAAGTTAACGTTATCAGTTAAATCTTTCCAAGTCCCTGCTACTCCCCGGACTTCTGCTTGTACACCCAACTTCCCTTCGGTTCCCACCTCACGCGCAACTCGCGTCACTTCTGATGCAAAGGAATTAAGCTGATCCACCATTGTATTGATGGTATTTTTCAACTCCAGAATTTCGCCTTTCACATCGACGGTGATTTTCTTGGATAAGTCGCCATTTGCAACCGCCGTTGTCACTTCCGCAATATTCCGCACCTGTGCCGTCAAGCTTCCCGCCATGAAGTTTACGCTGTCGGTTAAATCTTTCCACGTACCCGCTACCCCGCGCACTTCTGCTTGTCCGCCTAATTTTCCTTCTGCACCCACTTCACGCGCAACCCTTGTTACTTCCGATGCAAAAGAATTAAGTTGATCCACCATGATGTTGACGGTGTTTTTCAACTCTAAAATTTCACCTTTGACATCAACAGTAATTTTCTTGGAAAGGTCGCCATTCGCTACCGCCGTTGTCACTTCCGCAATGTTACGGACTTGGGCTGTTAAATTACCTGCCATCAAGTTAACGTTGTCTGTCAGATCCTTCCAAGTACCTGCTACTCCTTTAACTTCGGCTTGTACGCCCAACTTCCCTTCAGTTCCCACCTCACGGGCAACTCGCGTTACTTCACTAGCAAAAGAATTAAGCTGATCCACCATCGTGTTGACGGTGTTTTTTAGTTCTAGAATTTCGCCTTTGACATTTACAGTGATTTTTTTAGATAAGTCCCCATTTGCGATCGCAGTGGCAACTTCGGCAATGTTGCGAACTTGTCCGGTAAGATTACCAGCCATCAAGTTAACGTTATCAGTCAAATCTTTCCAAGTACCAGCAACACCTTGCACTTCGGCTTGAACGCCCAATTTACCTTCGGTTCCCACTTCACGCGCCACCCGCGTTACTTCCGAAGCAAAAGAACCAAGCCGATCCACCATCGTGTTAACGATATTAGCAGTTTGGAGAAACTCACCTTGGAGGGGTCGGCCATCAATTTCTGTAGCGATCGTTTGTGATAAGTCACCATTGGCGACTGACCGAATTACCCGAGTAGTTTCAGCTGTTGGTTGAACTAAATCTGTAATTAGAGTATTGACAGAAGTAACACAATCTGACCATGAACCCCGAACATCTCCGAGAGAGGCGCGATCGGCAATTTTGCCTTCTTTGCCGACAACATTACCAATGCGCTGTAGTTCGGCCGCCATCCGCTCATTCTGGTAAATAATATCATTGAGCGTATCAGCTATTTTCCCTGCCATACCAGTATGGTCTATAGGCATCCGAGCAGAGAAATCACCCTGTTTAACAGCATTCAGCGTTCTTAGTAGCTGATTTAAATCTAGATTATCACTGTCTCTAGTTAACTGTTCGGTTGCCATAGCCGTATCCTTAATCTTAATCCTTGAAGAATTTTTTGTATTTTTTGCACCCCGTACTTAGTCAGGTGACTTTTAGGTAATGCCGATCAAAATAGAGAGCAGGGAGTAGAAAGTGGATCAAACTAATTTTTATGGGTGCGAGTGTAAGCAGTTGATAAAGACTGCTAACTAAATGGTATTGCCGTCGATGTACCTGGCATCCCACTTAGCTAATCATAGCGAGTTGGACTCTGTTATGCAGCATTAATTATCGGCGATGCCTAACTTGGGCGAGTAAGCGATCGCACAGTAGAACACATGATGATTATTAACATCACGTTTTATGATTTTTGGAATAAATATCCGGCAACTCCAAGGATTGGCAAATGGTTAGAGAGTACTCAGATCAGAGACATCTGCCTCCACTTGAAAGTGGCGACCGCCTAACTCGCCCTGAATTTGAACGGCGTTATGCGGCTGCACCCCATATCAAGAAAGCAGAACTGATTGAAGGAATCGTTTACGTGGCATCTCCCTTAAGACATGAGCAGCATGGCAAACCCCACAGTCGAGCTATAACTTGGTTAGGAGTTTACCAATCACTGACTCCTGGCGTTGATTTAAGTGATGCCCCAACCGTCAGACTGGATTTAGACAATGAACCCCAGCCAGATGCAGTGCTGTTTATTGAACCAGACGCAGGCGGACAAACCCGTTTGAGCAGCGACGGTTACATTGAAGGATCTCCCGAATTGATTGTTGAAATTGCAGCGAGTAGCGTTGCGATCGATACAGGCAGCAAAAAGCAGGTTTATCGCCGTAATGGGGTGTTGGAGTACGTAATCTGGCAATCTTACGAGAATCAAATTGAATGGTTTTGCCTAATTGATGGCGACTATCGATTGCTATCTCCTAGTGCAGATGGAATTATTCGCTCTCAGGTGTTTCCGGGTTTGTGGTTAACGGTGGAGGCGCTGTTAAACAATCAGATGGTGCGAGTGTTGGAGGTGGTGCAAGCGGGGTTGAAGTCACCGGAACATAATGCGTTTGTGCAGCAGTTGAAGAAATAGACAAGTCTGAAATAGTTTACTCACTGAGTTTTCGTGTCAGTTTTACCCCACCCTAACCCTCCCCGTATGTATTGGGGAGGGAACTGGATTTCCTGTTTCCCCCCTTTCTAAGGGGGGATTAAGGGGGGTAATTTGACTTGTGTATACACCGTAGCCTTAAGAAGGGGGGAACTAGTGCCCCTTTTTTAAGAGGGTTGGGGGAGGATCTCAAACCACGGTAAATTGAGTGTTTGAGCTTAAGTTGACACTAAACCTTATTAGATTTTACTCAACTCACGATCGCAGCCGATGCCCCATTCATAGATCCATTTGCAGAAGAAAGCTTAACAGAATCAGCTGCTAAAGAATTGGTGAGTTTGGAATTGTCTAGTACGCTTCGCTTCTTCTTGGTATTACCTCGTCTAGCACCACCCCCCATCTCGTATTCTGGGCTGGTTTTACCGTAACGGCTGCCAACTCCTAGCATTTGCTTGTTGTCTGAGATAATACCTTTTACATAAATCAACTGGTTGCGGCGTTAACGTTATTATATTTATTCAACAGGAGTAAACTTCCATGATTAATCTTCCTAAATTAAGTAAAATTGACATTTTAGTTTTAATTTGTGTTCTCATAATTGGTTTGATAAATTTACCGTTTCCATTTGCAGGAGATCAAGCACTATTTACAACAGGTGCTTTAGAGATGCAACAAGGAAAGGTACTCTATCGTGATTTTTGGGATCTAAAGCAACCTGGAATTTATTACTTTTATTATTTAGCAGGAAGTTTATTTGGTTTTAATGATATTGGCATCCATATCTTTGAACTTATTTACATGATGCTTTTCTCTCTAATATTGCAGCTAACTCTAAAAACTTATTTTCGGCATCAGATAGTAGGAAGTTTAGTACCTTTGTTAACGGTTGGTGTTTATTATATTGTTTCATATCATAAGCAATTTACTCAAGTAGAGGGACTAGTTGGTTTTCCTTTATTTTTATGTCTTTGGCTAACTCATCAATCTTTTAACCATGAAGGAAAGCAGAGATTTATTCAACTTTTACTCTCAGGCTTCATGGGTGGAATTGTCCTAATATTTAAATTAATATTTTTGCCTATACTACTTTGTTTTTGGCTAACTATTTTGCTTTATTCTATATTGATAAAACATCAAAAAGCTAAAAAAATTGTTCTAGAAATTTGCTTGCCAATTTTTATAGGAATTACCTTTCCCATTTTACTTATTGTCAGCTATTTTGCCTCTGTCGATAGTTTATTAATTGTATATAAGACATTCTTTGTATATCCAAGTCAAGTGGTTGCTAATGGCAGATTAAATAAATCTAGGTTAATTTCTGGAAATCTATGGTTTTTAAAGAATTTTATCACTTTAGTTGTAATGGCTCTTGTTGCAGTAAATGTATCATTGCGTAAGAATAAAAACTTATTGACCTTGTTATTGGTTGTTTGGTTTGTTTTTGGGCTGGGTATTATTTTTATCCAAATTAGGTCACTTTGGATATATCATTATTTACTATTATTTGTACCTACAGGTATTTTAGCAACTAAAGGTTTAGATATATTGTGGGAGCGTTTCAACGAATTAAGTTCACCAATAATTAAAATTTTGGTATCATTGTTGTTTTTATCACCTTTATTATGGAATTTACAAATTAAGAGTATCGCTTTAGTTAATAATAATTTTGCTTTAACTGAAGATAGCCGATTTAAATATCAGAGTGTATTTAGAGGAGATTATAAATTACTTCGTTCAGAGATTGGCTTTCTCTCTCAACCAGGAAGTTTACCTGGTGAAATTCTTGTTGCTGGTGACCCGTCTATTTATTATTTCTCTGGTCGTACTCAAGCAACCTCACTAAATGCATGGTCACTTGAATTATTTCTATCTGAGCAATGGCCACAACTTCTAGGTGAGTTAGATTCATCCAAGCCTCCTTATATATTCATTACTGATAAATATCAGGCTCTAATTAAAGAAAAGTTTCCAAAAATTCTAGAATTAATTGAAGAAAGATATGATGTTTTATCTAAAACTAGTTATGCTACTTGGTATATTTTAAGCTAGAAGATGAGAGTTACCCATACCACAACAACACTAAGGTGGGGAAATCTCCAAATCTTTGCAAATCTTAATAGCTAGAATATCAACAATCTCACTATGCCTTGGAACTGCCGAGGTTCTATTGTTTGATGGATTGTAATAAATCATATGCCTTCCACCCCCCCCCGAAGAAATAAACAGCCGTTCTTTTCCAAATGGCGAATCAATTCACGTCTTTTCACTATAATTTGACAGTAATCTGTTCACGGACGACATCTTTACCGGAAAGTTGCTGCTCTGCGAGTTCCCGATTTGATATTAGAATTAACTCTATCGCTTCCCGTAGACTTTCTCTAGCTTCTTCCAGAGTTCTCTCTTGGACATTTGCACCAGGTAGCTCTTGAACGTAGCCAATATACCAATCATCTAACTTTTCATATACAGCAGTAAAAGAATTTTCCATAGATTTTATTAATTATTAGTCTCTTTCTTTTAAGTTTAATTGATATATTGACTTTTTCAATGAGTGTTGACAGCGTATTCAAATCTGAATACTATAGTAGTTTAATTTGTAACTAGATTACATAATTTGCTAATTGGTACTTAGCAAGTTGTGCATAGCTCTATGACAATTTAGAGCGCTACAACGTGAAATCCAAAAGATTGCTTAGAACTGATTGATTCAATATTAACAAGAGTATGTGAATCAAACATCGCAGATGCACAAGCGAATCATGATTTTCAGCAAAACGGTAATATGATTCATACTGAAGCTGAAGACTGGCAAATGCCAGAGTTCTAGTTTAATTATCTCAAGACACAATAACTTTAATAGTAGTTAGCTATTTTAACAGTGATGCGTTAAAGCTTATTAACGCATTTATTTCTTAAACCGTCACACCCTCCAACTCCTCATCTGTCAACTCGTACAATTGCCGTAATTTATCTAACTTATCACCATCGGCTTCCCAGAAACCCCGCCCATGTGCCTCTAACATTCTCCCTAAAATATTGCGAAAAGCTTCCGGATTTGCCTTACGCAATTTATCCGCCATCTCTGCATCTAAGGCATAAGTATCAGCCGCTTGGTCATAAACCCAATCATCGGTAAAATCGGCAGTACCACCCCAACCAATCAACGCCGTCATCCGTTGGGAAATTTCAAAAGCACCACCAGAACCTTGATTTGCCATCGCTTGCGCCCATTTGGGATTTACCAACTTAGTGCGGTACTCCATTCGCAGCAAATCATCTAAATTGCGGGGTGTAGTATCCTTTGAGAAACTTTCTACAAAGCTGGTTGTAACCTTCTTACCGCCTTGTTTTTCTGCTGCCTTTTTCAAACCGCCAGTATTGGCGTAATATTCTTGAATATCAGTTAAACCATATTCTACCGAATCGATTTCTTGAACAATGCGATCGCTAGTTTTTAACAAAGTATTCAAAACTTCCGGTCTAGCTTGACCTTTATCTTCTCTCCCATAGCTGAATACATTGCGACTTTGCCAAGTATTGCCTAACTCCTCACCAGATTCCCAGTTACCATCAACTACCCTATCATTCACCAAAGAACCAAAATCACCCGCCGGATTAGAAAACAATCTCGCTGATGCATTCTCTACACCTTGGGCTTTCAAAGCTAAAGCGTGTCTTCTAATAAAATTTTGATCATCCGGTTCATCAGCATCAGCCGCCCGTTGAAATAAATCATCTAATAATTCGATGATATTTACAAAACTATCCCGGAAAATTCCAGACAAATTACCCAACACATCAATGCGGGGATGTCCAACCTCCGCCAATGGCTTTAATTCATAACGAACAACTCTACCAGTTCCTTCCTTAACAGGTTCAGCCCCCACCAACTCCAAAAGAATCCCCAAAGATTCACCCTTAGTTTTAATTGCATCCAATCCCCATAACATCACCGCCACCGTTTCTGGATATTTTCCATATTCATCCAAATGCTGGGCAATAATTTTTTGAGCAATTTCCCGTCCCCGTTCATAAGCAGCAGGTGAAGGCATCCGATAAGGATCTAAAGCATGAATATTTCTCCCAGTCGGTAACACACCAGCGCCATCTCGCAACAAATCTCCACCAGGCGCAGGCGGAATATACTCCCCATTCAACCCTCTTAACAAATTCGTTAACTCATCCGTAGATTGCATTAACAAACCTCTTATTAGTCTTTCTTCTTTTTCTCTTTCTTTAGGTATTCCTTTCTCATCGCCAAAATAAGCTTCCAAATACGATCCTAATTCCTCTTCATTCGGTGCTTCCCCCAACGTATGCAACCCAGAAGAAAACAACCGATTTTCTAAAACCTGCAAATATCCATACAACTCCACCAAATAATCATCAAAAGCATGACCGCTAAACATCCGAATATTTTCCGGAGTAAACGCAATACCCAACCGTTTAGCATCCTCAAACGGACAATCTGCATCCAACCCAGAGTCCACAATTTTTTTACAAATCCCTTCCTTCAGCACATAATTCTTTTGCGGATCTTCCCGATACTCTGCAATCAAATCACGCAACGCCACCAATTCCTTATATAAACCTGCGCGACCATAAGGCGGTACATTATGGGAAATTAATACACCATAACCGCGACGTTTCGCCAACATCGATTCAGAGGGATTATTCGCCGCATATATATATAGATTAGGCAAATTTCCTAACAGAATATCCGACCAAGAATAACCCGTATTACCCAACGGAGAACCAGGCAACCATTCTACTGTCCCATGCATTCCAAAGTGAACTATAGCATCAGCTTGAAACTCATTTTGTAACCATTTATAATAAGCAGCATATTGTGGATGTGGTGTTAAATCTCGTTCAAACATTAAGCGCATCGGGTCGCCTTGTATCCCCAAAGGTGGTTGTACACCTATCCACACATTTCCTAATTGCACACCGCCAATCTGGAATTCGTCACCATAAGTTTTAATACCAGTCCCCGTGAGAGATTTCCACTGTTTTTCGATGCGGGAGGTTTGCAGATATCCCAACCATTTTTCTAAAGTACGGGCGTTAACAGACGCGGGAATATTTTTTGTATCATCGATTTCATCCGCCTCTTTCACCCAGCGAATCAATTCTTCCCCGTCTTCGGGTAAATCTCCAACGATATAGCCTTGTTCTTTGAGTGCATGGAGAAACTTCAGCAGACTACGTGGCACATTTAATAATGCAGCTGTACCCACAGCACCATAACCCGGTGGGAACCCATATAAAATAATGGCAATCTTACGTTCCGATGCAGGTTTTTGCCGCAAAGCCACCCAAGTTTTTACCCTACCAATTAATCGCTGCACTCGTTCGGGAACCAGATAAATATTTTCGCCCACCAAACCACCGAGGGGAACGGTATCAATAGCCCCATCCAATTCTGGTAACGCATACAACACTACACTTTGCAAGCCGCCGATACCTTGGCGCGTCCACGAGGAAATATCTTGAATTAATAGTGGTGCAGCAACAATATAAGGTACATTCTTGGCAGTGAGGATACGTTTTGCTACTTCTATTTGACGGCCGCCTTCCATTGAACCAGCCGGGCCACCCACGAGAGGAAAGCCAATTGTCGAAACGATCGCATCTACTTTTACTGCTTCACTTGATAGTGAGGGAGTTTCTATATTGCCTAGTTGTCGTTGCTGAATTTCATAGTCGGTTGTCATCAAATCTCGTACTGCCACATGTCCTTCCACGCCATTAATGAAAATAGGCAAAGGAGTTAACCCAGCTTTTTCAAAACTGCGAATCAGTTGGGGAATATAGGGTTGTTTGGTAATGACGTGTTTTCGGTAGAGGAGAATTCCAACAACTGGGGAGACGTGATTTGGGGAGACGCGATGAATCGCGTCTCTACAATGGGTTTTATGCCATTCTAAATACTCGCGGGGCGATTCAAAAAACCCTTGATAGTCGGGATGAAGTAATCCGAGGTTGGGGGTTTCAATTAGCGGGGGAATGTCGCCGACTTTTAAATCTAAGTATTTTTCTGCCAGTGTCCAGAATAATGAAGCTACGTTTTCTGGGCCGCCAGCATTCCAGTAACCATAGATGATTAACCAGTTGCGTAAGTCTTGGACTTTTTGCACTGGGACATATTTCAGTAGTTTGGGGCCAATCTTTAAGAAGCTAATGTAACCAGCAAGTTTGTCTTCTTCTCGTCCGTTGCTAAATTTGTCAAGGATGAATTTAACTGGTTTGGGCATTCCTTTGGGTTTGTCGCCAATGGCAAAGTCACCCAACTTGGTTAAACTCATCAATTCCAAGGCTGACTCAAACACTAGGCGAATGGGAATTTTGGCAATGCGATCGCGCAGCCACACAACTTGGTCATAATCAAATAGGAGGCTACCGAAAAACACATCAGCGCCATCTAGTGCTGTTTCTACCTCAGCACGAATGCTGGTAAGATCGCGATCGCTAAATACCCGAATATCCAACTCAGGACAGCGAGAGTTAGCCAAAAAAGCTGCTTTTCTATACAAATCAGCGTTGAACGATTCAAACCCAGCAACCAAGACGATGCGTTTCATGCCTGTAAGCTACGAAATATTTCTTTACTTTGATCTTAAACCTGCTTTCAGGCTGATTGTTAAATATCTACCAGCAGATTTTGGTCATTTAGCCGTACTAGTACCGTAAGGCAAAAGTCAGCCCCAACTCTTGGAGACGCTGCACGCGTTCGGGGAAGTCAAAAGCCGATGCTATCGGTTTTCTTGCTTTTACCCCTGTGCCTTCTTGCAGTAATACAGGTTGGCACAAATAAACCTACCATTTCATTACAGGCAGAAAGCCTAAAATTAAAGCAGGCGTGACTTTTAACTTCCGCTTTGCGGTACTAGGTACATTTGTCATAGCCTTCTACTTTTATGAAGCGTTATTATTTTAAGGATGGGGGTAATTGCTGCATTTCAATTTATTGCAACAATCACCGGAATCTTTCCGATTTTGATAAATTATGAGGGTTGTATTTTTTCTTACAATAAACCTTGTAAAAAGTGGGCTTTACCATATAAAACCTGCTTAAAAAGTTCGCAAAAAACTTATTTTATTTACCAGGATATTAATGGTAAAAATAATGCGACCATCCCCAGAAAGCAGCTAAACAAATTTATTAACAAAACTTTTTCTCTGAAAGTTGAAGAGTTTTGAAACAGTATCAAAATCAGTAATTTGAGGATTAAATTATGAAATTTGGAATTGATAGTGGGCACAATTGTCCACCAGACACAGGAGCCAGAGGCATCAAAATTGAGGATAATTTAACTCTAGATGTAGGTAATAGAGTTATAGCTAAGTTAAGAGCTTTAGGAAATGAAGTCGTAGTATGTAAACCAAGTAGTGCTAGTACAGTCCGTGACTCACTCTCAAAAAGATGTTCTACAGCTAATGCGAGTAGAGTTGATATTTTTGTTTCAATTCATTTTAATGCTTTTAACAATCAAGCTAATGGCACAGAAGTATTTGCAACTAGCGATACAGGCAGAAAAATCGCTAAACCTGTATTAGATGAAATCGTCAAGTTGGGATTTTTTAATCGCGGTGTTAAAAGTGGTTCCCACTTGTTTGTTCTGAAAAATACAGATATGCCTGCTATCTTGATAGAAGGTTGCTTCGTCGATTCGCAAAAAGATATGAATCTTTATAATCCTGAAGCAATGGCTAATGCGATCGTCAAAGGCTTAACTGGTAAATTGCCCACTGTTCCTGTTAACCCTGTACAAGATGAAGAAGATAATGCAGATGCCACTATTCTCAGACTGCAAAAATCCTTAAATCGACTCAAAATAACTGATAGAAATGGTAAGGCGTTAGTCGAAGATGGCTTCACCGGAGCTAACACCAAATCTGCCGTAGAAAAATTTCAGACTATTGTTGGAGTTCAAGGGACTGGAATTGCTGACTCAACTACATGGAATGCCATAAATCTAATTTTGGCAAAACGAATTATCAGAGCAAACCATGCTGGTGGTGCAGTTGTCAGATACTTGCAATACCGTTTAGGTGTTGAGAATGATGGCGTCTACGGGTCGCAAACAGAGGTTACAGTTAAGAACTTTCAAAAGCAAAATGGTTTAGATGTTGATGGGATTGTCGGCCCTGCTAGCTGGCAGAAATTAATTGGTTAGATTGAGGGGTAGGCATTGTTCGTAGTTGGCGCTTTAACGCTGAAGCACCTACTACGAACTTATACGATTGGTTATTACCGAAAAATCAGTCTATAGCTACGCCCTTGCAGGATGGCTTTCATTAAATAAGAGAAATAACCAGGGCGTAGGAAGTTACTTATGTTGCTGACAGAAATATGTTCAACTTAACTAAGTTTACGTTTGATAACTATCAATCGTACTTATCCACAAGTAATTTCCTACCGCTCTGGTGCTTTTTTGGCGGTGAAGTTTCGCCAAAAGTATAAAAGTAAAGCGCTTTTCAAGCCTATAACAATTGTTACTACTTTTTTGTATAAGGAAACACAATTTTTCTGTTTTCAAATTTATTTTTTATGTCATATAACGCCTGGTTCAGCGCTAATCAGTGAACGAGCTAAAAAGCTGTTTTTCTCTTATTTAGAGTAGCTGAAAGCTTCAATATTTAAAAACCAGGATCTCAAAGAGCCACTACAGCCAATTCCCTACAAGTGCGAATAGCATAATTTTTGTAGAATGGGAGTAAGGTTATGGGATTGAGAAACCAAAAATGGCTATGTCAATCTTTTTTATTATTGAACTTTTACCACCTTCCAGGCTAACTGATTACTAATCTTCACTTAAGGATAATTGTAGCGACTGTTTTAAAAGTCAAGCGTAAGCGTAGCCCGTCGTAGGCATCGCACCTCAAAGTTACTAATTTGTAGAACTGCTAAAAGATAGTGCAGATGCTTCCAGTGGATGCGGATGGTGGTGTTGCCAAAAACTCAAAATCTCTTCACCAACCTGTTGAGGATAGAAATAGTGAAAAAAATGATATCCTTCTGGGCATTCCCAGAGTTTATCTTCTGGCTTCAACCAATTCAACCAGTCATGCAATACAGTTGGGTTGACTACTGGATCGCTCTTGCTACCACATACCATCATTGGCATAGAAACTCCACCCTTGGGTAAATAAACCAACTTAAATAAAGAGTGTGACGAGGGAGATTGTTCTAAATCTTTATCTAAGGCAGCTACTAACTTTTTAGTGGTATGAAGCGGTTGATTTCCAAATAGACTGCGAACGCTGCTTGCTAAAACTAGTTCACGGCTGATGCTAAAAAGTTGTCTTTGAAAGTAATAGTGAGCTTGCCAATTGTTTGCAGGTTGAGCAGCTACAGCCAGCAGAGTGAGCGATCGCACTTTTTGCGGAAATCGCCGAGCAAAGCTTAAGGCGATCGCACCACTCATACCATGACCTGCCAAATGCACGGGGCGATCCCGCCATTCTAAAAACTCATATAGCAACTCCACAGCTTGATCTATGGAACTGGCTTCATCTTTGGTTTGCTGGTATTCCCACTGGGCGATTCTCATATACCCAGATAAATATTCAAGTAATGGTTTATCAAAACGCTTCAAAATAGGACTGGCATTTAACCACAGAACATCAAATGAATCAGACATAAATACCTATAACTTCTAAATTATCAATTTCGGCGGTTAGAAACCGAGTCTACACAAACAAAACCCACCTCCGTGGGTTCAAGAACCTTAATTTGAGTACCGTAGCAGACCGATTTTTTTTCGACATACTTTCACCTCATATATAGTTTTGCGATCGCCAAAATACCTATTTGCCTTGTTGAAATATATTTTCACTTAATGAATATCTATCTCAATAAGCCTGAAGATATCCTACCAGAGTTATTGAAAGTTTTTATCATTTAGTTTAAGTTAAATTTTGTAAAGTATTTCAGGAAACAAATCGAAAAGGCAGGCGGCGCTTCATTCCATCCCAACTTCTTGTAAGTGGCTTACGATATGCTCACACAATATTCCGAATTATTACTGGTTTCAAAACATATATCGGTAAAAGAAGCTAGAGAAAGTAAATTTTTTGTGCATTTATGAAATTCATCCAAACACTAAAAGTAGCTGTAATTCCTGTTATGGCTGTGTTGAGCTTGTTGTCTGCATCTAATAAAGTACTAGCTGACTATTTAAATAATCAGGGTTCAGGAGGTGATTACCGTTATGAATTATGGTCTACTGATGATAATAGTCGCTACTATTTGAAAGTCTGGTTATATGAAGCAAGTCCAAATAGTAACCCACGCTACACAAGTAGAGCATTCACCTCTACTAGAGAAGCTTTAATTTATTTTGATTGCAAATACGCTGGTAAGAATTTACCTGAATGTCCGAATGTTCAATAATAATTTTTAACCCTTCTCAAAGCATCCTGGGGGGGTTACCCATAGGAATCATATTTAATTTGTAAAAATTCGCGGTGTCAAGATCCCCGACTTCATTAAAAAGTCGGGGATCTAACTAAATTATGATATGATTGCTATATTTGATAATATTTTAAATTGAATAATTTATAAATATAAATTACCTATATTTTTGGTTAATTTTTAATATTTTAAGTAAACTACAGAGGCAAATGTGAAAGCCTAGTTTTCTTCCGATAGTTAAGTGACTGGTCAATATAATTCGTAGTTCGTAATTAAAGAATCAATTACGAATTACGAATTACAAATTACGCTTCGGCGGGTTGATATTCTTCTTGTCTTTCCACAAAAGTCTGTACACGAGTGCGGTAGTTTCTCACAGTCTCATCTACCCATTCGCGATCATTGCTATTTGCATACAAATGCACCAGTGGTTCGCTGGCATCAGGTAAAACTAACAGCCAACTATCATCGTAGGGCTGACAAATTTTCACTCCATCGATGAGTTCTAGGTTTTGGGCTGGATGAGTTTCCACCAAGTAACGCATCAAAGCACCTTTAGCAGTCCACGGGCAGCGTATTGTATAAGTTTTGTGAATTACACGGGGCAATTCTGACCGCGCAGCAGCAAGCGATCGCTCCTGTATAGTCAACATCTCGATTATCTTCGCAATGCAGAACATAGAATCAAATCCCGGATGCAGTTGCGGGAAAATAAAACCAGTCTCTCCACTACCTCCTAGAACCACATTCGGATTTTTTTGACAAGCCTCCATTAAAGCTGTGGGGTTGGCTTTAGTGCGAATCACTCTGCCATCGTGGCGGCGGGCGACTTGTTCAATAGCACTGGAAGCATGAACTGGTACAACTACTGTTCCTCTGGGGTTAGCGGTTAATATCATGTCTACCATCAGTGCAGTTAAAGTTTCCCCACGAATTGGGTAGCCTGATTCATCAACTAAAATTAGTTGTTCTCCATTAGCGGATACTTGCACACCAAAGTTAGCTTTCAATGCCTCCACTACATGACCTAACTGAGTCAGCAGTCCTTCGCGATCGGTGATTGACATCGCCGTTTTATTGACACTGGCATTCAGTACTACTGCATCAGCACCAAATTTATCCAACATTTGAGGTAAAACTGCCCCCGATACTGCATAAACATAGTCAATCACAACTTTTGCGCGGCTGTTGCGGAGTGTATGAACATGCAACAGTTTCTCAAAAGCAGTACAGTAGCGATCCATGACTTGGCTAGGATAAGATACATCGCCAATTTCATGAATTAGCGCCCGCCGCATATCTTCTTTAAAGTAAGCCCCTTCAATTTTCTTTTCCAGGGCTTTGGTGATATTAATGCCCTTGGCATCCATGAATTCAATCAAAATGTAGTCAGGGCGATCGGGGTGTACCCGCACATGGATACCACCAACTACCGACATTGTGGGTATAACCGTGCGAGCAATGGGGATAGCTGTAGCATCGAGGTTTTGAATATCAATACCTACTGACATCAAACCAGCAATAAGCGATCGCGTCACCATCCGAGAGACATTACGCTGGTCACGCGAAACTGTTACTTTAGAACCAGGTTTTAAGGTAGAACCGTAAGCAGATCCCAATTTCACGGCGAATTCTGGCGTGATGTCGATATTAGCTAATCCTTGCACACCACGTTGCCCAAATAAATTCCGTTGGGCGGTATTTCCCCAAATCAAGTTAATGTTTAAAACTGCCCCTGACTCAATCTTTTTACTGGGCCAAACGCGCACGCCGGGGCTAATTTGAGCTTCTTCTCCCACCGTGGAAAGCGAACCCACAACAGCAGCTTCTAATACATGGGCGCGGCGGTCTACACGAGCGCCACGGGAAATTACACAAGCAGAAAGATGTGCTTCATCGCCAATAAATGCCCCATTCCACACTATGGGACGTTTGAGATTCGCATCAGCGCCAATCGTGACATTATCGCCAATTACAGTTCCTGCCTCAATTTGGACTCTTGCGCCGATGCGGCAATTATCACCAATTACTACTGGGGTTTGAATCACAGCCGTCTGGTCGATGTAAGTATTTTGACCTACCCATAACTCATGAGAAACTTGTTTGTAGGCATAATCTAATTGCACTTTCCCATCTAAAGCGTCATATTGAGCTTCCCGATAGGCATCTAAGTGACCAACATCGCACCAGTAACCTTGAGCAATGTAACCATACATTGGCTCATCTTTTGCTAATAGTAAGGGGAATAAGTCTTTAGAAAAGTCGGATTCAATATTTGCTGGCAGATATTCTAAAACTTCTGGTTCGAGAATGTAAGTGCCAGTGTTAACGGTATCGGAAAAAATTTCACTACTAGAGGGTTTTTCTAAAAATCGGCTAATTCGTCTTTCCTCATCGGTAATCACCACCCCAAATTCAATCGGGTTGGGAACCCTGGTCAAAATCAAAGTAGCTTTCGACTTATTTTGTTTGTGAAATGCGATCGCAGCCGTGAGGTCAAAATCTGTTATGCTATCGCCGCTAATGACTAAAAAAGTTTCATCAAGAAGTTCAGCAATATTTTTCACACAGCCTGCTGTACCCAGAGGTTGATCTTCTTCGACGGCATAAGTCATCTGAACGCCAAAATCACTGCCATCTTGAAAATAGTCTCGCAAGACATCAGGTAAATAATGCAAGGTCGCAATAACTTCTGTAATTTGATGTCGTTTGAGGAGATTGATAATATGTTCGGCTATTGGTCGATTAAGGATCGGCACCATCGGTTTAGGCAGATCGCAAGTTAACGGGCGAAGCCGCGTTCCCGAACCCCCCGCCATCAGTACTGCACGCATAAATCCTCCTTAACTAATTACAGCCTTAGCTGCTTGAAAACCTGTCAGATATATTTTCTTCTTCTTTCTCTAGTCTGCTATGGATATCGATATTTGAGGAACTTCCACAAGATGCATTACCGCAGGGCGGAGTCAAAAGTCACACATTCAAAAGTCAAAAGTTTTGTACAAGGCTTTTGCAATATCTTGAACTAAGCGTGGACTACAACCTTTACTCAGTCTTGAATAGATAGACTTTAGCTATAAGCCTCAGAATTCATTCTGAGGCGGTCGTCGGGACTGATGCAAGTTCTGAGTTTTGCAAGTTTTAAAATGGTAGCTTGATTTTCGCCCCACTGTACTAGATTGGGCATGGGGTATTGATTATTAAATATTCTCCTCTGCTTCCCCTGCCTCCCCTGCTCCCTCTGCTCCCCTTGCCTCCCCCACTCCCCGCTCCCCACCTTAGAGCGGGGAGTGTCAATGACAATGATAAAGTTTATATTCGTAGCCATCTATGCTAGGCATTGATTGAGTATCAGGGATAACGCAGGTTTTGACGGCTTCTGCTACTGGTGCGTGAAAGTTTACCAGCCACAAGTCAAAAGGTCGTGGTAATTGATTTAAAGTATTTTCCAGAGCAATGGTGGAAGTATTCGGGTCTTTGTCTTGATGAGCGAGGAGAAACAGAGGTTTTTGGAGTGAATTGGCAAGTTTAATCTCCCTAGCGACTCCCATCATTTCCCCAGTGTGTACATAAGTTCTGTGGGTGGCGGCAATTAGTACTGGTGTGGCTGATGTTTGTTGAATCAGTTGCACAAACAGATCAGGGCGATAATATTTTTGATAGCCGAGATTGCAGATTACTGTAACTGCACTGAAAAATCCCATTAGCCAAATTAACATCACGGCTTTTTTACCGTTTATTCCCCATTTACCTATGCCTTTTATTTCCTTGGGGGGATGCCAACAAACTGCGAGACTTGCCCCTAGTAAAACAACGATCGCGGGAAAGTAAACAAAGTTATATCTAGCACCTCGAGTCAGGTCAATACCCAAAAAGTACGTAAAGATAAAGAATAAAGCGATTGCACTGCTCACTACTCCAGCAAACACCTGAATCATAATCCGGTTTTCTGAGTGCTGTAGTTGAATCTTGATTGCACGCAGCAAAATTGGTACTGCCCAAATAAAAAAAGTCAACATCACCACTCCAGAAGGAATCACAACTAATAGCTGTGAAGATTCAACTGGTAATAGGGAAATCATTGCAATCAATGTTCCTAAAGCTTGAAAAATGGGGCTTAACCAATCTAGTCCAACGCGCGAACCTCGAATCCACTCGGTCAAAACACCACGATTTTTATTTTCTAATAAGATTGGTATCCAAATTAAACCCGCCACACAAGTACCTACAATAACGGCATATATGCGCCGCCAAGGAGGAGAGAAGAAAAGAGAAAATTTGCTGCTAGTCTGGAATTGAAGCCAAGCAAGAAAAATCAAAACTATGGCTTCTGTGCAGAGGGTGAGGCTAAAGAAATAATGAGTAGCAAAACCTAAAGCATTAATTCCTACCCATAAAAGTGCTACCCATATAGGTAAAGGTGTACGGTTTTGAATATGACGTGTAGCAATTACTAAGCAGGTGAGAGAACCAATTACCCATAAGATTGCTAAAGTGTAATGACGCGCTTCTTGTGCTAAAAATACGCCATAAGGTGATATTGCAATCATTGCAGCAGTCAAGTGCCCCACTAATTTCGAGCGAAATGCTACTCTGCCTAAGACGTAAAAGCACGGTATGGAAGCAGCACCGAATATAACTGGTAGCGATCGCGCCCCAAACAGCGATACTAAGCCTCCGTCGCTGGAAAATAATTTCATCCACAGGTAAGCCAGCACAAAATACAGTGGTGGATGATTATCTTGTGTAGCTAAGTTATGAACCACATCACCAATACTAGCTGCTGGGTTTGGTTGCAGTGGTTGCAATAGGATATCAGGCGCGATCGCTTGATCTAGGGGTACTGATAAAAAAGTATTCCCCAAGCTAAACACCAAGGTGGCAAACTCATCAGTCCAAGGAGGCTTTGTAGTTAAGTTGGTTAGACGTAAACTAATGCCGATGATCAACCACATTAAGTTCAGCAATGGGTGAAGCCAGCAAGGAGGGAGGCGAAACTGCCAATTATGCCAATATTTGCGTTGTAAGGTAGACTTTGCATCTGTAGACTTTGCATCTACTATGGGCAGGAAACGGGCAGCATAGACAGGTAGCAACGAGATAATTTTTCTGTAAAAATCAAATGCACCTTGGAAAAAAGCTCTCATTGCCGGGCCTCGCACGAATGGACTTGTAGATTTGACGTTTTAGATTTTAGTTCGTTCTAAAGTCTAAGAACAAAAATCAAAATCTCAAATCCCTCGTTGTGATTATTTCACATCAGTGACGCGCCAGCTAAGTTTCAAATTAATCCAGAAATTCCAGACGGTAGCAACTGCGATCGCTATCAACTTAGCTAAATACTGATTTGTACCCAAGACATTATAGAGAAAGTTAATTATTAGAGCTTGTAATATAACTCCTGCCAAACAGACCGCACTGAACTTCAAGAATCGCTTGAAACGTTGATGCAAAGCACGTTGCCCCTGAGAAATATCACTAAAAGTCCATACATCATTCCATAGGAAATTATTTACGATTGCCACTCCGGCTGAAAGAATCGTACTGCGAGTTAAACCTAAATGAATTACAGTACGCAGCAAGTGAAACACTGTTAAATCCACAAACACACCACTAAAGCCAACCAACCCAAAACGGATAAATCGACCGATGGGGAAATTGACTTTTCTACGCAATCGTCCTACTTTCCCTGTGGAAAGCCGCAATCGCACTAAGTGGTGGATGTAATCTATATATTGCTTCCATGTCACCTTACTCTCGCCCTCTTTGCGTTCACAGAACACATACCCAACTTCGGCAACTTGGTCTACTTTTCCCCGTCCGATTACTTCTAGGAGAATTTTGTATCCAACTGGATTGAGTGTTGCATTTGCGATCGCACTCCGGCGCACCATAAAATAACCACTCATGGGGTCGGAAACTCTTCCCAGTACCCCCGGTAAGATCACTAAACCCAATAATTGAGCGCCACGAGACAAGATACGCCTAACAACACTCCAGCTACTGACACCCCCTCCGTCCACATGACGACTGGCTACTGCCAAATCTGCTCCCTCCTCAATACTACGCAATAGTTGCATCAGCACCTCTGGTGGATGCTGCAAATCTCCATCAATCACCCCCAAAACATTCCCTGTGGCTGCTTGCCACCCACGAATCACCGCAGAGGATAGCCCCCGTTCCTGTTGGCGTCGCATCACCCGCAACTGAGGGTATTCTGTCGTCAAGGATTGTGCTATTTCCCAAGTTCGGTCTGGGCTATCATCGTCTACCACAATCAATTCATAGTGTCCTGGAATAGATTCATCCAGTAACTGACTCAATATGTTGACCACATTCTTGATGTTTTCACGTTCTTTATAAGTAGGAATTACTAGAGAAAGATGGATAGATTCACCACTTATACTTACACCGTTAGGGGGCAGATCTAAAATCTTTAGTGGCCCAGTTGGTACTGTTAACAGCGAGTTGGATGAGTTTGGCTTCATAATTTCACCTTACAGAAGAAGGATGTGTAAAAACCGAGAGAAACAAAGCCGAACATCTGCTGGCTTGATTGACTGAACCTGGTTAGTTAATTGATGAATACTTTTATTGCAGTTAACTGTTTTGAAAAGTTTAGTAATTTCCGCGCCTCAATTCAAAATATTTTCCTAAACTTCATCTAAACTTTACATTTAACCACTCAATTTTATGGTATAATTATGAAAGTATAAAACTTTTTTATATAAACAATCAATACTGTACCATTAGTTAGCTGAGTCAGCAAATATACTGTTTATCTATGCTATGTGAGGACTTCTGAGTATTAGTAGGTCTAATGTCCCAATCCGAAATCATCCGTGGTAGTAGCTGTAGGGTAGGTTACGGAGATTGTAATGCACCCTATGATATATTCGGTGCTAGGCTAACTATACGAGCTTTTAATGACTCACTAAGTACTAGTTCACAAAATCTTAAAATTGGTAGTAAACAAAAAAGTGGTAAATCCGAATCAAGAGCTAATTGCATTCTGAATCCTGAACTCTGACTTCGGAATTCTTCTTGATTCCAGATAAATATCAAGACAATTTAGTGAATAAACTTGCGCTTTTGGGCACTGGAATGCTGTGTCCCTACGATAGATGTGCTTTAAATAAAAACTGCTCTGATAACTATATCTCAAGCGTAAGAACAGCAAAGCAACTCCAAATATTCGCATAGCGTTTCGTAGAAAAGAAAGGCAATCCTAGCCAGACTTTTGGCGATTGAGAATCTGCAAATAAATGCATGTTACCTTATTAAAGTCAAGTTTTTTCGACTTTTCCAAGAATTTATCAACATTTAGCGATATATATATAAATAAAGTTAACAAAAATTAATAAAATACGAAATGAGTATACTATTTAGCAGCGATTGGATAGTAAATATCTCGAAAGTAACAGCATAAAGTCCCCCAAGAGGGCATTGCAAAAAAGGTGAAAATTTTGTTTGTTATTAATTTAATGCCTTTGTTTTATTGCTTGTATTGAGTAAATAAACGTCTATTGTACAGGGTAGATCATGCATATTCCTGATGGATTTGTTTCTGTTCCAGTGGCAGGGGCTACTGGTTTAGCGAGTGTAGCAGCACTCTTTATTGCTTTGGAGCGATCGCAGGAGGCTTTTGGTATCCGTCGTGCGCCCATACTGGGACTAACTACCGCCTTCATTTTTGCCGCCCAGATGATCAATTTTCCCGTAGCAGGGGGTACTAGTGGTCACTTATTGGGGGGAACCTTAGCTGCGATCGTTTTGGGGAGTCCTTGGGCAGGAACGTTGTGTATCGCCACAGTTTTAATTATTCAAGCTGTGCTGTTTGCTGATGGTGGCATTACAGCCTTGGGAGCGAATATTTTGAACATGGCAGTAGTTGGTGTTTGGGTTGGCTGGGTTTTAACCCAAACCTTGCAGCGACTGTTTGGGGGGTCTAAAGGGCGGTTACCTTTAGCTGCTGGCATTGCAGCTGGTGTAAGTGTAGTGGTAGCGGCTGTAGTTTGTGCCATTGAGTTAGCCCTTTCAGGAACTGCACCCGTAGCCATAGTTTTACCAGCTATGACTGGTGTCCATATTCTGATTGGCATCGGCGAAGGGATAATTACCGGGGGTGTGCTGACTTATTTAGCCACAGCCAGACCAGATTTGTTACCAGGGGAACAGCAGGAGTTTCGCGGTTGGTCTGTACCCATTGTCACCATCTTCTTGATTGCAGGAGTGCTGTCACTCTTTGCCTCAGCATGGCCTGATGGTTTGGAGAAAGTTGCCGAAAACACGGGCTTCATCGACTTAGCCAGTAAAGTACGGGTAATTGTGCCGACTCCCTTAGCTGACTATGGTATTGAAGGTTTAGGATCAATTGGCACAAGTATCGCTGGGCTTGTAGGAGCTACGGTTTGCTTTGCTGTTGCCTTTGGAATTGCCAAGGTAGTGAAAGCGAAGAATGCTTAAATTTTCCTTACCGTTACGTTTGCAACTGTCATTAGTGATTGTAGTGGGAGCAGCTTTATTAAAGCATTATGCTTGGTATTGCTTGGGTGTATATGGCGCGATCGCACTTTTGTGGGCTTGGCTGTTGCGCGTACCCATTCGTCGCTTGGGAGGATTACTCGGTACAGAATTGATTTTTTTGTCATTGCTGGCATTGCCCTTGGGATGGGAACGAGCCAGTTTTTTGCTAGTTCGTTCTCTGATTTGTTTGGTTACCATGAATAGTTTTTTGTTAACCTTACCGCCCCACAGTTTCGGCATCGCCCTCAAAGGCTTACCTGTACCAGGACCTTTAAAAGAAAATTTGTTATTAGCAGGGCAATATATGGAAATTTTGCTCTCAGAAGTGACGAGGATGCAGCGTAGCGCTCAATTACGCGGTTTGAATGGAACTGCGGCATGGCTGCGCTACGCCAGTGCTGCCATGATTGGAGCCTTGTATCTCCGTAGTCTAGACAGGGCAGAGCGAGTCTATGCAGCAATGGTAACTCGTGGTTACAACGGGCAATTGCCCATAGATTCTACCCTCAGACCAAAAGAGCGTTTTGCCATACTAGCAGCTTGGGCGATCGCTAGTTGTGTAACTCTTGCTTCTTACAGAGTTTAGTGCAGTTGTGAATATAGAGTTTGTGAATCTTGAAATCTTTAACTTCTAATCCCCAATCACCAACCGATAATCCCCACGCCGCCGTAGTTGAGGTTGAGAACTTAGCGTATGCCTATTCCCGCCAAGAGCCAGTATTACAAGAAATTTCTTTTACCTTAAATGCGGGCGATCGCGTAGCGTTGATGGGAGCAACTGGTTCTGGAAAAAGCACCTTACTAGAGAACCTTATCGGCTTAAAAGAACCGCAAAGTGGCAAAATTACGATTAATGGCATCCCAGTAGAACCGAAAACTCTACCCCAAGTCCGTCGTCAAATCGGCTTTAGCTTCCAAGATGCCAACGACCAACTATTTATGCCGACCATCTTGGAAGATATCACCTTTGGCCCACGCAACTATGGAATGTCACCAGCAGAGGCAAGCGATCGCGCCCGACAGTTATTAGCTGATTTTGGACTCGTTGCCTACGCTAATCGTTCCGCCCACGAACTCTCTGGTGGACAAAGACGCCTGGCTGCCCTAGCCTCAATTTTAGCCTTAGACCCGACAATTTTAATTTTGGATGAGCCGACTAACGGTCTTGATCCAGCATGGCGGCGGCATTTAGCGCAAGTGTTGTTAAAGTTACCCGTGCAGGTGATGTTAATTGCTTCTCATGACCTACATTGGTTAGGCAGAGTTACTCAACGCGCTTTAGTACTGTCTAATGGTCGCATTCAAATAGACAGCAATATTCAGCCACTTTTGCAAGATGGTGCTACTTTAGACCAGTTGGGTTTGCCAATAGGTTGGTAATTCCAGATGAGGGGGAGAAGAGGGGCAGGGGGAGCAGGGAGAGAGAAGAATTACTGAACAATAACTAATAACTCTCTTTCCTCAATAGCCTCCTCTGCCTTGTTTTCTCGTAATATTGGATACTTATTCTCGGTTTTATTGTTGTTGGGGTGTTAATGTCTGTTTCACATAAATATACTGTTCTTGCTTCTGTTAGCCTAAGCATTGTTTTATTCATTACTAGTTGCAGCGAAAATAAAGTTTCCCAGTGCCAGCGATTGGTTCGAGTTGTAAATGCCGGAACTTCTCTGATTGATAAAAATAAAGGAACGCAAGTGATTACCAGCATACAGCTATCTAAAGATTTAGAATTTGTAACTAAATCGATTAGGGAACTGAATTTAAAAGATCCTAAGCTGAAAGAATTTCAAAGCGGTTTTGTCAAGATTTTTCAAAATCTTAGTCAAGCGGTAGCCAAAGCCGCTAGGGCGCTTGGTGCGACCAAAACAGCAGATGCCTCGGCATCTGGTAGAGAAAAAATCCAAAAGGCCAGAGATGAAATTGACTCAGCACTGACAACAGCTACAGCACTTGGCAAGCAGTCGGATACATTAGTCAATCAGATGAATAAATACTGTAGCCAGCCAGAATAATCTATCTGATGGGGCACAAGTATTTTACACTCTTGGCAAAAACTTTAGGATGCTTCTGGAACTCTAGCAGGGCAAAATTAAATCAATATAATAGTTAGGACAGGGGCAACATTCCCATAAAAAAAGTCCACAGGAAGGTTTTCAGCAGCGTTTTTGCCGCTCAGACTTTCTTTATATAGTAGATTTGACCCTAATGATTTTCTGGCTATACTAGTGATTTCAGCTGATTGATAAATTTATTCCCCAGTATGAAAGACATAAAACTCTAAATTTCAGACATATAAGTGTGCATTTCCTTTTAAGTGACACAAAAGCCTTGTTTGGTCTTGGAGTAAATAAATTTCCTTGGGGGTACAAAAATTTTATCAGTCAATCACTAAGGTTAACATCAACACTACAGAGTGAATCTAGATCAATCAAACGTCTTCTGAGTTAGCACCTATGAAAGAAGAATTGATAGCCAGAGTTGTGCAGATATTACGAATTAATATGAGTTGGATGACTTGGAATTTATTTCTGGCTTTTATACCTTTAGCTTTGAGTGTGTGGCTATTTCGCTTTAGGCGTGGTGGCTCTTGGCTTTGGTGGCTAGGATTTTTAGTTTTTTATGCTTTTTTACCGAATGCACCGTATTTGTTGACTGATGTAATTCACCTGATAGACGATATCCGAAAGATTCAATCGGTGTGGATGATTACTTTAGTACTTATTCCTCTGTATTTATTAGTAATTATCGGTGGATTTGAAGCTTATGTAATATCGTTAATTAATTGGGGTTACTACTTACATCGCATCGGTAAGAGCCAATGGATTTGGCGCGTTGAATTGATTACACATTTTCTGTGCGCTATTGGTGTCTATTGGGGACGATTTTTGCGTTTCAACAGTTGGGATTTGATTACTCAACCTGATGCCTTGCTTACCAAAGGGGTAGAAGAAATTCTAGGGAAACAACCCCTAGTAATTATTGCTATCACCTTTGTGGTACTTACAGGTTTGTACTGGATCATGAAACGAGTAACTTTAGGTCTTAGCCAACGGGATAGTAAAATAGGCGTAAACTCAGGAAGCGCAAACTCTAACACGCCAAATATTTGATGTTTGAGGCGATATCCTAAATCATTTAACTTAACACGAATTGGTTCTGAAGTTGGCAATTCTTCATCTGCATAACCAAATTTCTCAATTAATTGATGTCTCACTTCACCAGCACTCAGGCGCGTGTAGAGCCTTTGACTTTTAAAACTTGGATCTATCTGACTTTGACCATCAACCAACTTTTTGATATCTGATAAAAGATTTGGTAGATGTGATTCTGCTTTATAACGTCCTCGACCTCGATAATTATCTACACAAGTAATACCCCTAGTTAATTCTTTAATTCCTTTACTAATTGTGACACGATTCCATCCTAACTCTTGCTCTGCTTTCAACTGTCCTCCGTGTCCTAATGCTGCAACTATTTGTGCTATAAATTTACGCTTGGCAGTTTCCTTCAACAAGTTTTTCAATGAATCCGTTAGTTGTATTGACACCTGAAACATCCCAAAATCGAATCATCATTGAATTTACTACAAATTGGGGTGGGATAGGCTGCTAACGGTAGCCTATCCCCTAACAATAATTATCATTCTTAGGAACTGTATATTTTATTTTCTGGAAGTCCCCAACGGTAATCCCTTCTAACTCGGAATTTATCGGTGTGTTTGACAAGCACCAAGTCATTGAGGAGCCGTGTGAATCTAACGATTCATGCACGGTTTTGTAGCCGAGTCAGGAGGGTGACTTCCTGGCTTAGGCATCCACCTAACATTGGGCCAATTAGTAGCGAAAGACTGCTGCAACAGGTGCCTCATCCGGCACTGCTCCTGGTTCAACGGCGTACACCGTTCCCCCATGAAAGATCGTTTGAATTGCTGCTGCATTCAGCAAATCTTCATCGCCCGGTTGAGCCTCATTGTGCCTTTCAATCTCCATTGAGTCCGGATCAAAATGTCCCCATTTTTGCACACCGACCGGAACAAAAAGCTGTTCTACACGACCATAAAACGCGCCTTGAATGACTTCATCCAAGTCGTTTGATCCTTTGCCAGCGGCGATCGACTCATGATAGTAATCAATTGCTTTTTGCTGGTCTGCTTGAAATAGCGGCTCCACGATCGCCCAGGCTTCTGCATGAAGTTCTTGTGCTGTTCGCTCCTTCGTGTTGTGTTGAATTCCTTCTTCCACAATGAAATTGTAGGTATTCGCCTCTTGGTAAATCGGCAGTAAATAGTTAACCCCAGCTAGCACAAGTGGCGATCGACGATTGCGAAAGAAGTCATGCAAGCTTTTATCCACTAGATAAAAATATCGCAGCAACTCTTCTTTGACGTTTTCACGCCCGCCGCCGTGTCCGTGATAGGAACCACCCGCTTGCAAAGCTGAACGACCTGCACCCGCGCCCTGGCGTCGCTGTTCATCTTTCGACGTTTCTTCGTCATACTGCAAGGCCTCATCCATACTCTTCGGCAAGCCTTCGATTTCAACTTCACGCGTCATGCCATAGCGATTGCCTTCCAAAAGACGCACATCGCGCTGACCGAGCGTGAGAATATAAAAGCGGTTATCTCCGCTCAACAGGGGAATTAACGGCTTGAGATGAAAGCGAGTGTTCACGACCACCAGTTCAATTATGTCGATCGGCACACGATAGAAGCGGAAGAATCCTTCTGAAATGAATAAAGCTAAACCTGCGTCCTGATGCTGCCAAAAGTCATCTTCATCCAACTCGATCGCGGGTTGAAGAAATTGATCTAGATCAGTCGAAGGCAATTCGTATTTTCCTATCTCTGCTTCTGCCTGCCGAATGAGATTCTTAAAGCGGACAGAGTTTTGCTGAATTTCTGACCCAAGCTGCGCGGTCGGCATGTAGATCGATACACATAGCCCTTGCGGCTGTTCAACGAGTTCTTTCAGTTCTTCGATCGAAAGGAAGCTCATATTATTTATTAAGGTGAAATTAAAGAGAGATAAAGGCAGGTTTTGCACATAACAATCGTAAAAAATTTTCCAAGCTGAAGCCCCTGCCGAATGGTAGAAAAAGCTTGACCGTTTAGAAGGGGTAGATCTAGCGAAGACACGCCCATTAATATTGGACTTTGGACAGAAAAGAAGTGTTTGCGTAAACTACGACTGTGTTGGCGAATTCAAAAAAGCCATGCTTTCGGGTTAGCAAGGTGAGGGTTAGTAGCTTTGCTAACTCTTGCCAACTCCGTAATGAAATTCACACGAATTATTTGGTGGTGATACTGGTAAAGCATCTAACAACCTCCAAGAAGTTATCTCAGGCGCTTATTACCAACGAGTGGATTCATTACTAGTACAGCACGGCGTAAATAAAGCACCCATTCCAAATCAATGAAACGCTTAGGCTGTATTTATTTTGACTTTTGACTTTTGACTTCCGCCTTGCGGTACTAGTTGCAGTTGGTCAGCAACAGTGGGGTTTATTCGATCCAACCTCAGAAACGGTTTATTTGCACCCAGAAAAAGAAACTGGTGATGAGGATTTGTTGGATTTTGTCGCTGCTCATACCTTATTAAACGGTGGCACGGTTTACGCTGTTCCCTTTGAACAGATTCCACATAGCACAGCCGTTGCGGCAATTTACCAATATTGACATTTTGATGGTGTTGTATAAAGTTGAATGTGCTATATACAACAGCAACGATGATTACTATTCGCTCTTTTATCAGTCAATCTCTAATCGGTTTAGCTCTTTTGAGTGCAACGGCTGTATTTACCCAGACTGCAACAGCAGAAACAATAACTGGGCAATCGGGGAATGTGCGAGCAGAAATATCCTACGAGAAGCTAGAGGAATATAAGTATAAAAATGTACGGTTGAAAATTATCCGAGCAGGTAAAACTGTTTTGGATCAAAAACAGCTGCAAGACAATGAATATGACAGACCTGTGGGGAATATATCTGGACAAGAAAATAACTTACCAGTGCGAGACTTGGACGGTAACAAAGAACCAGAAATAATTGCCGATTTCTTTACAGGTGGAGCGCACTGTTGTACTTATTCATTGATTTATCGCTATGACAATAAATCCCAAAAGTATATTAAGATTCGTCATGAATGGGGCAATGGTGGCTATCGGCTCAGAGATTTAGACAAAGATGGACTGCCAGAGTTTGATAGCCAAGACGATCGCTTTGCCTATGCTTTTACAGCTTATGCTGGTTCTGGCTACCCTCTGCAAATTTGGCATTATCGCCAAGGTAAAATGGTTAATGTAACTCGCCGCTATCCTAAATTAATCTCCAATCATGCCTCAGAGCTATGGCAAACTTATACCCAAGCACGGCAACAAGGCGGTGATGGCAAGGGCTTTTTAGCAGCTTATTTGGCAGATAAATATCTGCTAGGTCAAGGACAGGATGGATGGGGGCGAGTGCAGCAAGCTTACAAAAACAGCGATCGCACCAAATTTTTCGCCGATTTACGGAAGTTTTTCCGCGAAACTGGCTATATTAGATAAAATTACTTTTTTCCCTGTTTTAATTCACGTCGTGCTGCTGCTAGAATTATACGCTGTTCGGCACGAGCGATCGCCTGGTATGTTCGCTCTACTGCTTCCGGTTCAACGGAAATGGATGTTATGCCCCATTCCACTAACTTATCGATGATTTCTGGATAGATGGCTGGTGCTTGACCGCAGATTGAACAAGGGATACCGGCACTTTTAGCCATTTGGATTAGTTGAGCGATCGCACTCATAACTGCCGGATGACGTTCATTAAACACTTTTCCTAGCTGTCCTTGCTCTCGATCCACTCCGAGCAATAATTGGGTCAAATCATTTGTACCAATAGAAATTCCGGCTGCACCTGCTTTGACATATTCTGGCAGTAAAAACAGGACGCTTGGCACTTCTGCCATCATCCACAATTGAAACTGTGACACCTCAGTTAAAAGAGCTTGCTCAACTTTGCGACGGCAAAAGACAAATTCTTCCACAGTCCGCACAAAAGGCAACAGTAGATTTACGTTCCTGTAACCAGCTTGCTGGACACTCGCTAAAGCTTGCAGTTCCAACTCAAATACAGCGGGATTTCGTAAATAGCTAAAAGTACCACGTTCACCTAACATCGATTGTGTTGAAGATTGTAAATTATCACTCAATGATGGTAAATCCTGTGGCCAATCTAAAGAACGATAAAAAACTGGTCTTGGTGCAAAAGCACGGGCAAACTGCATAATTTGCTCAGACCATCGCTCTAACAATTCTGTTTGCCGCCCGCCTAAAATCCAACTATTAGGATGTTGCCCGGACAATATATTTAGTACCATCAATTCTGAGCGCAACAATCCCACTCCATCCACAGGAAAGCTTTGCACTTGTTCTATTAAACTAGACTGACTCAAGTTAACCAGCAGTTGGGTAGCAATCATAGGTAGATGAGAACCAAGAGCAAGACGGGATGGGGAGATAGCAGGAAGGAGAGGATTTTCAGCCACTTTTCTCCTCTCCATCTCTTTTTCTCTCCCACTTTCCCCTTCTTCTTTGATCCGATAAACTTCTCCTTTATCGCCATCGAGTAGCAGTCGTTCGCCGGTTTTGATTAAGCTTGTAGCAGATGTTGCGTTAACTACTGCTGCGATACCTAATTCTCTGGCAAGAATTGCAGCATGACTGGTTAATCCGCCTTGTTCAGTAATAATACCACCAACCTGGTGCAGTAATGGTAACCAATCAGGTGCGATCGCTGTTATTACTAAAATCACTCCCTTGGGTAATTGTTCGGGTTTGTGTTGCGGATTATTAATTACTAGAGCAGTCGCCACAACACGTCCTCCTGCCGCTCCTATTCCCCTGATGAAGTGTCTGTGGTTAATTACAGATTGGGGAGAACTAACTTGTGTTATGTAGAGCTTGCTAGATGTATTTTGCCCGGCGATAGTCCATTTAATGATAAAGCTTTTACCCAGTTCACTCACCAGTTGAGTTCCCAGAGCAATTATTTGTTGGATGTATTCTTCTTGTAAAGCGTACTGTTTTTGTTGGGCTGACTGAATTAGGTAGGTAGTTAGACAAGTATGATCTGGTGTTAGCGCTGACTGGGATACAGGTTGCGAAAAAGCTCCAGGTGCTGCATTATCCACACCATAAGCGAGCATTTTATTGCCCAACTGTTGCTCAAGCACAATTCCGGTTGTCTGTTGAATATAGTAAATATCTGGCTGGACTTCGCCAAGAGCGATCGCAATTCCTAATCCCCAAGTAGCTTCAATTTCCCATCCCGAGGAGTTGGCACTCAGCAAGCCACTGGCGATCGCATTCTCAATAGGTTGAACCAAAACGGCTAAACTGATTTGTTGCAGGTTAATTCCTGCCCGTTGCCAATATAGTAGACTTCTGGCACGAAATATCTGGCTCCAGGTACGCTTTAGGGCAAAAGCGATCGCTTCTGGTTCGCATTGGCAAAACACTGACTCCAGCAAACCAGATATATTCTTCATACTGGGAGTAGCATTTGATACTGCTAAGGTAGGTCGAAGAATCAAACAGCCAGTTTGCCATTCTCTAGCTGCTTGGAAAATTGTATTCACCCAATCCTGTGGCACAGTCGCAGTGAGAATTTCTTGGCGCAAACGACCTGCTACCTGCTGGAGTTGACGCCAATTAGCTACATCCAGGTGTAACGAAGAATGGGGTAAGTCAGCCACTAATGACTCTGAACTATTGAGATTTTCGAGAAATTCTCGCAAAATTTCTGCCGAAACGACAAAACCAGGCACCACCGGATAGCCACGCTGCATGATTCTGCTCAAGTAAAATGCTTTGTCACCTACTTTGGCGCGGTCTTGTAGTTTAATTTGGTCTAGCCAGTAGAGTTTGTCCACTCAATTTGTTAGTTGTCAGTTATCTATTTGTAGCCATAGCCATTTCCTGTTAGTACTTTATCAGCCGGAAATCCACTGACTCCCTACTAAAAGAGGACTTTCCAGCATTTACGTTTAATTTGCCGACCTTATTAGTGGTTAATTGCCAGTTACACGATGTATTGCTGTAATTCAACTCCTTTGTAATTCAAATATTTTCCTTCATTTAGCCTCTCTTTTCTAAAATCGGGGGTTTAGCTGTTTGAGCGAGTTATAGATGGCGGTATTATATTTAATTATTGAGTGTATGGGTTAAATCTAGTAATTTAAGGGAGAATTTTATGGTTCAGTCATTTTAAATAGTTTAAAAACTCTATTTAATAAACTTAAAGTTTATTTTTGAGCAAAATAATATTTTATTGGTAAATAATCCTAACAAGCTAAGAGATTAAGTCATACCAAGAAAGTATTAACGAATTAATAGAATCGAAATATGATATAGGCTATTAAATTGCACTCGTTAAATTAGACTCCATCAATAAAAGACTAAAATATTTTTGCACTATTTTTGTAAAAATATTACTAATTAATACCAATTCTGTATGAAGATGCACATAATCAGTCCCCCTTTTACAAGGGGGGACGGCGTAGCCGGGGGGTAAATATATGCAGCTTCACAAAGAAACGGTATAACCTAGTATAGGTTGGCGGAAAGAAATCTAATATTTTATTACAGCAGAAAGCCAAAAATTAAAGTGTGCGTGACTTTTGGCTTTTGCCTTGCGGTACTAGTAACTGTGGCGAAAGTTTGCTTACCTTTAACAATGGGATTTTGCTCGAAGTCTTGTTAATTTATATGTATAGTACCTAGATTTATGCCGTGTTGTACTAATATATAAAATTCTCTACACCAGACTAAGCATTGTCAAACACTTACTATCTAGCAACTAATGATTGGCTAAATATTAGCTTCAGGCTGTGCCTTGCATTGCTTATTGGAGCAATTATCGGCTTCGAACGCCAAACTAGACGTAAACCAGCCGGTTTAAGAACTCACATGTTGGTGAGTTTAGGTTCAGCCGTGTTTACTCTCATAATTATGCAAACAGATGGGTCACTGTCGAGCCGTGATGCACTTAGCCGCGTGATTCAGGGGATTGCAGCCGGTGTAGGATTTCTCGGTGCTGGAGAAATTGTGCGCCAATCTTCTCAAGAATCACAGCGACTTGAAATTCACGGACTCACATCAGCAGCAGCTATTTGGATTTCGGCTGCTTTAGGAATTGCTGCTGGCTGTGGTTTATGGCAGTTAGCATTAATCGGTGCTTTGCTGACTTTTTTAGTTCTCACCGTTTTTAAAAGGTTAGAAAAACGTGATTAGTCACGGTCGCAACTCTCCGAATTCAAAAGTCAAAATTAATAATCCTCATAAATAAATTTAGTTGCTCTGTATGATGAGTCTATTTCGGTTACAAATGACTAATTTGGGATTATTTCTCCTGCTTTCACAAAAAGAATTTGGGAGGACTTCAGCCACTGAGAATCAAAAGAACCCAAGTGAGTAGTAGTAATTAAAGTCTGAAAGCGGTCTTGAATGGCATCGAGCAATTGATTTTGACGCGATAAATCTAGTTCAGCAAGGACATCATCAAGTAATAGCAATGGTGGCTCTTTAACAACTTCTTCAATTAATTGTAATTCTGCTAATTTTAAGGCTAGAACCAGCGTTCTTTGTTGACCTTGAGAACCGTATTGACGAGCAGGTGTCTGGTTAATAGTTAATTCTATTTCGTCTCGATGGGGGCCGACAAGAGTAGTGCTTTGGTGCATTTCAGCGATCGCTCGCTGCTGGATTTTTGCCAAAAAAGCTTGCTGCACTTCTTCTGGCTGGTTATCCTCTAAAGGAATATTCGGCAGATACTTGATTTGTAGAGCTTCTGTACTGCCGCTAATACTGGCGTGCCAAGCCGTAGCAATGGGAGCTAATCGTTGGATGGCGCGATCGCGTCGTCTAATTACCCTGGTTCCTGTAGTAGCTAACTGTGCATCCCACACCGCCAATTCTGAGTGTAGAGACGTTGCATCTAACGTTTCTACATGGCGTTTTAAAAAGGCATTGCGCTGGCGTAACACATGGTTATACTGCTGCAAAATGTGAGCATAAACTGGTTCAAGTTGAATTAAGAGTGTATCTAACCAGTTGCGGCGACCTTCCGGGCCGCCGCGTACTAGTTCTAAATCGAGGCTAGAAAATTGAACTGCATTGAGAACGCCGAGAAAATCCATTTGACGGCGGATAGATTCACCGTTGAGGGCAACGCTACGGCGACCATTGCGGCGCAGGGTTAAAGTCAGGTCACTAATGCCTGTTTGTCGCTCAAGAGTGGCATTAATTTGGGCTATGGCTTCCCCTTCTTGAACCAAATCGCGATCGCGGGTCATTCGGTGCGATCGCAATGTCGCCAGTAACTCCACCGCCTCCAACAAATTCGACTTTCCTTGAGCGTTATTACCTACCAAGATTGTTTTGGCAGCATTAAACTCAACGTTCTGGTCTTGATAATTGCGAAATTGTCGTAGATTTAGAGTTTTCAGGTACATAAGGAAGAGTTAAGAGTTAGAAGTGAGGAGTTAGGAATTTTAAGTTTTGAATGCAAAATTTTCTTAAACTCATAACTCATAACTCATAACTCCTCACTTTTTCAGACAGCCTTCTTGCCCATAATCCGCAGAAATATCTTCTCCGCTTCAATCCACACAAACATTAAGGCACTGAAGCCAATACAAACTCCCAACTCTTGCAGATTCAGGTAGTGAGTACCAAAGAAATCTCGCAGGGGTGGGACGTAAACTAGCATTAACTGCAAAATCGTGGTGACGACAACAGCCGCTAGTACAAATATATTGGAGAAGGGATTCATCTCGATGGCCAGTCGGTTGTTGGAGCGAATGGCGATCGCATGACCCATTTGGGCGAGACACAAGGTAGTGAATACCATCGTCTTCCAAGCATCCCGATTGCCCTGATACTCAGGGGCATGGGTATGTTGATAAGCCCACCACATTAAGGCAATGCTGATAATGGCAAAAATGATCCCAATGCGAATCATGTAAGAACCCAATCCCCTAGCGAAAATACTTTCGCGGGGACTAAAAGGCGGACGTTGCATCACATCTGGTTCTGGAGGTTCTACAGCTAGTGCCAAAGCTGGTAAACCGTCTGTTACCAAGTTCATCCAGAGAATTTGCAAGGGAGTCAGGGGAACGCCTCCCAAACCAATTAAGGGTGCTGCTGCAATTGTCAAAACTTCGCCAATATTACTGCCCAGAATGTATTTAATAAAGCGGCGAATATTCGTGTAAACAACTCTACCTTCTTTGGTGGCGGTGACAATGGTAGCGAAGTTGTCATCAAGTAATACCATATCGCTGGCTTCTTTACTTACATCAGTGCCAGTAATGCCCATTGCAATACCGATGTCAGCTTGTTTGAGGGCTGGGGCATCGTTAACACCATCGCCTGTCATCGCCACAAATCGACCCCGGCGTTGCAGTGCTTGGACAATTCGCAGTTTGTGTTCTGGGGAAACCCTGGCATAGATGCTTACCAGGTCAACGTTTTGCTCTAATTCCTGGTCAGTCATCCGTTGCAATTCTTGACCTGTGAGAACGCGATCGCCTTCTTTGGCAATTCCCAAATCGGTAGCGATCGCTCGTGCTGTTAATTGGTGGTCGCCAGTAATCATCACTGGGCGAATACCTGCATCTCGACATTCTTGCACAGCCGCCCTTACTTCTGGGCGTGGCGCATCTAGCATTCCCACCAGTCCCAACCATACCAAGCCTTGCTCGGATGTTTCGTCTGAACCTTCTGGTGGAATTTCTGCGAGGGGTTTGTAGGCAAAACCTAACACCCGCAAACCTTTACTCGCCATTTGGTCATTTTCTGCCAAAATTTTCTGGCGTTGTTCTTCAGTTAAGGGGGCTGAACGATTACCCAAATGAATCTGAGTGGAACGTGCCAAGGTTAACTCTGGAGAACCTTTGGTAAACATTAAGTAAGATTCAGATTCGATAAAACTAGCGATCGCTGGGTCAATGCCTCTGGAAGATGCGTCACCTGTAGCGACTCCCTCCACCTGAGAAATTACGCTCATCCGCTTCCGTTCTGAGGAAAAGGGAAACTCCCTAACTCTGGGTAATTTACTGTTCCACTGGTCTTTTTCGATTCCAGTTTTTCCCGCCAGTGTTAACAATGCTCCCTCTGTGGGATCTCCCAAAATCGCCCAATTACCTTGTTCTTTTTGCAACACCGAATCATTACAAATAGCACAGGCGACTGATAACGCTGAGATTTCTGGAGAGTCCTCTAGAGAAATTTTTTGACCATCTAACTGAAAATCCCCTGTGGGAGCATAACCTTCACCAGTGACGTGAAAAGTTTTGTTATTAGTGAAAACCGATTGCACCACCATTTTATTTTGAGTCAGGGTGCCGGTTTTATCAGAACAGATGGTAGTTACAGAACCCAATGTTTCCACTGCGGGAAGTTTGCGAATCAAGGCATTTTGGCGCACCATTCGCTGGGTTCCCAGTGCCAGTGTGACGGTAATTACAGCTGGTAAACCTTCTGGTACCACAGCAACCGCCATACTCAAGGAAATTTCCAAGAGTTCTTGGATGTTTTTAAAACCTTGATCCTTGATCACACCACCGACAACAACGATCGCTACGAGAATTAAAGAACCCGTAACTAGGACGTTACCCAGTTGAGTCATCCGTTGCTGTAACGGCGTAGGCTCACTTTCCACCGACTGCAACATGGTGGCAATTTTGCCCAATTCTGTTGTCATTCCGGTGTTAGTCACCAGAACTTTGCCTCGTCCTTGGACGACTTCGGTTCCTTGAAAGACTGAATTGATGCGATCGCCTAAATCTGTTTCTTCTGGTAATTTTAGTGTTGCCTGTTTGTTGACAGCATGGGCTTCACCCGTCAGCGCCGACTCTCGTATTTGCAAATTAGACTGTTCTATCAAGCGTCCATCTGCGGCTATCTGCATCCCAGCTTCCAGCAGCATGACATCCCCTGGAACTAAGTCTTTGGCTGCTATCTCCACCAGTCTAGTGTCGCGCATCACTCGCACTAAGGGAGAAGTCAGTTTTTTCAGGGCTGCTAGGGCTTTTTCGGCACGACTTTCTTGGACATAGCCGAGTATGCCGTTGAGAATGACAATTGCTAGGATAGCGATCGTATCTTTAAATGGCACTTCACCAGGCTTTAAAGTGCCATTTCGCCAACCCCATAGGTCTATAAGCCCAGAAATGAGAGCTACGCCAATCAGCATCAACAACATAATGTTCTTGAACTGATCCAGCAGAATTTCCCAAGTACTACGGCCAGCAACTTCTTGTAATTCGTTGGGCCCGTACTTTTGCAATCTCTGTTGAATTTCTTGGGGTGTTAAGCCACTGTCTGCATTACTATCGAGCAGGTCTAGTGCTTTATCAACTTCTAAACTATGCCAAACGGCGGCACCTTCAGGCAGAGAATTAGCAGACATCGTGTAGTTCACAGCAAATGGTTACAAAGTTTGATCATAATTTAGCGATGGCAGGAATTCCATCTCCTAAAGTTACAATAAGGCGATCACCCAGTTGTATGGGTGTATCTGTAATTATTAACATTTGTAAATTTTTTCTCTTTTGACATAGTATTATTTCTCACGAAAGAGTTTTTCAGAAGACATTCTACCGATAATTGTAAGTAATAGAGCTTTGAAGCTTTGTTAAAGACCTCATGCCACAATTAATTTTAGGCTGCCATTGCGTTCATTTTCATTTAGCCAATAGCTAGGATGCATGGCATAATTGCATTTCTTCTCTACGAGACGCTACGCGAAGATTTTGAATTTTGCCCAAAGTTGAGCCAGTCGCTTGCGTATTTACCCGCTCAAGCGAACTGGGGTGCCAGTAGGGTTTCCCGACCTAGCAAACTTTTTAAGCTGAATTTTGAATTTTGAATTGTCCAGGCGTGCTAAATCATTGAATAAATATGCTTAATATGAGTTTTACACTCCCCACGATCGCAAGCCAGATGTTTGGGCAAAAGACAATTCGACCGCTTACTGCTGCTACCCTGTGTGGCATTACTTTCATTAAAGATCGGCTGATTGCCATTGACAGTATTAAAGGGCATCTACTAGAAATTGATCCCACCTCTGACAACAGCAAAATTATTAATCCCCATCAAGTTAAAGAATTTACTGATGTCACTGGTCTAGCTGCGTGGGAAGATACCCTGTGGGTGAGCCGAGAAAATAGTGTTTACTTGTGCAATCTCAATGCTTTGGGTCTGGAACATTTTGTGACATTGCCTTATCCTGCTGACGGCGTTGCTGTTTGGGAAACAACAGTTTATGTCAGTTGCCAAAGGCTAGGCTACATTCTGATTTTTGACCGTGAAACGCGAAAAGAAATTACCAGGTTTTATGCCCCAGGTGTTGGGATAGAGAATTTAGCAGTCACCCAGGAAATGCTGTGGATTTGCGATCGCACCGAACAATCAGTTTACGCGATGGATAGGGCGACAGGAGAACTTCAATTTAGTGTGCTGACCCCCTTTGAATGTCCCACAGGCATAGCGATACATAAAAATGCCGAAACAGGCAAAGAAAGTATTTACGTCGCCTACGCCTCAGAGGAAGCTTATATTCGGGACAACCCAAATGCTGATCCAAGTCATGAGCTAACGTTCCGCGATCGCACTTTTATTCACCCCCTGTATTATCATTACGATCCAGATAAGCGCTACGCCCTCTCTAATGGCTATCTGATTGAAATGTCTTATGCTGAAGAAATTGCACCCTTAGACGAGGTTTATTTACCTGATGTCGAATGGCGCATCGCCTTACCATCGGAAACTGAGCGTCAAAAGGTGAAACACGTTGAAGCCATTGGTATACCTTTTACGGAAGAAGTGGTAAAAGGGCAACGTGTAGCAGTGTTTAAATTTGATTCTCTTGCCCCAGGTGAACGGCATATATTTGGCTGGAAAGCACTTTTGGAAGTTCGCGGTATTAAGTATCGCATCACACCTAGAGATGTAGAAGATATACCTAAATTATCTTCAGAATTAGAAACACGCTACCTAGTGGATGACGACGATTTAGCAATGGATACTACCATTGTTCGCCGTGCCGCCAGAGAAGCCATTGGTTCTGAAACCAATGTGCTACGGAAAATGCACAGTATCCGCAACTACGTCTATGATGAGTTGTCCTATGGTATTAAACCTTACATTGACACGCCAGATACAGTTTTAGAACGGGGCGTTGGTTCCTGCGGCGAATATGTCGGCGTTTTACTTGCCCTATCCCGTTTAAATGGCATCCCCTGCCGCACCGTAGGTAGGTATAAATGTCCTCCCCATAGTGACTTAATAGGAGTACCTCTACAACCCGACTTTAATCATGTTTGGTTGGAGTTCTACGTCCCGAATTTTGGTTGGTTACCAATGGAATCAAATCCTGATGATATAGGTGAAGGCGGCCCTTATCCGACGCGCTTTTTTATGGGCTTGTGCTGGTACCACATTGAAATTGGTAAAGGTATCACCTTTGAAACCGTGACAAGTCAAGGTGAGCGGCTAACCAAAGAAGATATTCCCATTGGCGATTTGGCGATAAATCATATCCGGTTCACAATTCTTAAAGAATTACCGCCTTTTTAAATTAGGGCATTGGGCATTGGAAAGAGGCAGAGGGACACAAAGCTTGGAGTAGAGGGGAAAGTAGGTAATTGTTTTATTCTTCCCCCTGCCCCCCACTCTCCACTAGTACAGCACAGCGAAAATAAACATACCATTTCAAATGGCGCAAAAGCTTGGAATACAATTCTTTTAACTTTTGACTTCCGCGTTGCGGTACTAGCTATTAACTCTTAAACTAGGCAATGGATACGATTTATACTGCTTAAAATCAGCAAATTCACAGATTGAGTTAAATGGACAAAAGCGGCAGTGAGAGCCAGGATTGGGAGGAAAAATTTTACTGAAATTACTACTTTCTTCCTGATATTTTTGCAAATCGTGCTGGTGCTTGTGGGCAATATTAGCTAACTCAAATTTTATGTATTCTAATTCACTATTATTAATGCTAATTAACTCAGACTTTTTACATATTTCTAAATTATAAAATGATGCAACGGCTTCCCGTCCAGGGTAAAGATAACGAGCAGCTACCAAATACACTAATGCCTGTCGTCGGTCAAAAGCCGACTTACCAGTTTTGAAATCTAAAATATGTAAAGTGCTATCAGACTCAATGAAAACGCAATCCATAGCCGCATATAATCGAAAGCAATAATCTTCTTGTTCCACTACTATCGGTTTAGGAAAGCCTTCATCACCCGGAGTTAATTGGATAATATCTTTATCCAAAAGCAACGGCGCATCATGATATTTTTTGAGAATTTGCAGCACGCGTTGCTGGACTTGATCGCTTGAGTTGCCTAATTTAAGTAGCTGTGCAACTCTTTCTACACCATCGGCTTGCTTCAACAGATACCTGTGATGATGAAACTCATAAATGCCTTTTTGGGCGAGTATGCCAATCCTCTGGGGCGCGGTGGCTTGCCCTAAAAGCGCTTTGACTTGTGGTTCGTGTTGCCGTGCTTTGATAAACCCCCGTCTCATCTGGCAATGCCAGCGTTCTTGCCCAGTCGCTGGGGCAACTAGAGACCAAAGGTGATAACTGGCAAAAGGTCGATCGGGGGTTGACATTGCTCAGAAACAGTGAGAGAAAATACGGTGGGGAGAAGTTTAAACTAAGGCTTGCTTAGAAAAGAACTTCGGAGGATAGTTGCTGCTACACGCGCTTTGCGGGAAGCTTTTATAGTACTGATAATGTACGGGAGCAAGTAGCAAAAATGTCCAGCAAGATAAAATTTGGTACTGATGGATGGCGAGGAATTATTGCTGATGACTTTACTTTCCCCAATGTGCGGAAAGTAACAAGAGCAATAGCCACTTACCTGGATACAGCCTACAAAAAAGATAGACCAGTACTTATTGCCTACGATACTCGCTTTTTAGCTGACCAGTTTGCCCAAACATCGGCCCAAGTTTTGGCAGACTTAGGTTGGACTGTGAAAATTACTAATCGGGATTGCCCTACACCAGTAATTGCCTACAACGCCCGTCATCTAAATTCTGCTGGGGCATTAATGTTTACTGCTAGTCATAATCCAGCACCCTACTGTGGAATTAAATATATACCTGATTATGCTGGGCCTGCCACTCCAGAGATTACTGATATTATTGTGGCAAATATAGAAAGTGCATCGGATGAGTTGCCTGGGAGCAACCCATTAGGTTCAATTTCAATTTTCGATCCGAAACCAGATTACCTGCAATTTATCTACACTCTACTTGATATAGAAAAAATTAAAAGCGCTAATTTAAAGGTAAAGTACGATGCTTTGTATTCTACCTCTCGTGGCTATTTAGATGAAGTTTTGCAACATAGTGGCGTTCAGTTAGAAAGTTTCCACGATTGGAGGGATGTTTTATTTGGGGGTGGAATGCCAGAACCCAAAGGAGAACAATTAGTTGAGTTAGTACAAGCAGTAGTTCGCGATCGCGCTGATTTGGGTTTGGCGACGGATGGAGATAGCGATCGCTTTGGTATCGTCGATGAACAAGGAACCGTCCTGACTCCTAATACTGTGCTGTTAGTTCTAGCACGTCATTTAATCAGAAATAAAGGTAAAACTGGCGCGATAGTCCGCACTGTGGCGACAACGCACCTGCTGGATAATTTCGCGGCTAAAAATGGGCTGCAAATTTACGAAACACCAGTTGGTTTTAAATACATCGGCGAAAAAATGCGGGAAACTGCCGTGTTAATTGGTGGAGAAGAATCAGGCGGTTTGAGTATTATCGGGCATATTCCCGAAAAAGACGGAGTATTGGCCAATATGCTGGTGGCAGAAGCGATCGCCTATGAAGGTAAACCTCTGAGTCAACTTGTCAAAGAAGCGATCACTGAAGCCGATGGCCCACTTTACAACAACCGCCTAGACTTGCACCTCACAGAGGTGCATAAAATCGCCGTCATCGACTCATTTACTAGAAATCCACCAACAGAGGTAGCAGGAATTAAAGTCAAGTCAGTGGGGCGTAAAGATGGTATTAAGCTCTATTTAGAAGAGGGTAGCTGGGTTTTACTGCGTCCTTCCGGTACAGAACCACTGGTGCGCGTCTATCTAGAAACCAACACTCCCGAAAAACTTACCCAAATCGCCCAAGAGTTAGAGAGTGTCATTGCTAAACTAGAGGCTGTAGCAGTTTAATCAGTCAGAACTAGGAGTTAAGAGTTATAAGTTAAGAATTATTAGCTCCTAACTTTTAACTTTTATCAAACTATGAAAATCGCTCCTTTTTTGACATCTTTAGTTTTAGCAGTTTGGGTAATCGCGATCGCAATTATTTCAGTTCAAAATGCCACACCCGTATCGTTAAAATTCTTAACATTCCAATCGATTCAAATACCAATGGGTTTAGTGCTGGCTTTTAGTGCCTGTGTAGGGTTAATTGGCATGGCACTGCTGCAACCTCTCTGGGGGCTTGCTGGTATTGGACAGGGTAATTCTCGATTAGAAGACGATGCGGAGTTTTTTGTTGATGATGAAGATTTTTGAGGTTTGATAGCTGTGCAGTATCAAAACATTATTACAATTGAACCAGGAAAACGAGGTGGTAAACCTTGTATTCGAGGAATGCGAATTACTGTATACGATGTTTTATCTTATCTTGCCTCTGGCATGACCTACGAGGAATTGCTTGATGACTTTCCTTATTTGACACAAGAAGATATTTTGGCTTGCCTAAGCTATGCGGCTGATCGAGAACGGCAAATGCTAACAATGCAAGCATGAAGTTATTGTTTGACCATAACTTATCACCTCGGTTAGTTGATCGACTAGCTGATATGTACCCAAACTCTCAGCATCTTTTTCTTATAAGCTTAGATCAAGCAGATGATCTAACTGTTTGGGAGTATGCCTGACAAAGTGGATTTACTGTTGTCACCAGAGAGGCTGATTTTAATGAGTTGAGCATTTTGCGAGGATTTCCTCCGAAAGTGATTTGGATTCGTTATGGCAATTGTTCAACCAGACAGATTGAAGAGATTTTGCGATCGCATGTAGAGGATATCCAAGCTTTTGACAAAAATCCAGATTTGGGAGTTTTGACATTGTATTAGATTTGAAAATTATGGAAGCTGAGTATGATTTTAGCCAGGGCAAGCGGGGAGCGATTGAATCAACACCAACAGGCAAAACTCGAATTACAATTCGCCTAGATGATGAAGTACTAGCATGGTTTCGTGACCAAGTTCACGCAGCAGGTGGGGGAAATTACCAAACTTTGATTAACGATGCCTTGCGTGAGTACATTCAGCAGCGCTGTGAACCGTTAGAAGAGACATTACGGCGAGTATTGCGAGAGGAACTTGAGCGCATTGGAAAATGAGGACATATTGGCTTGCCTAAGCTATGCGGCTGATCGATAAAGGCTATGAGCGCAACTTATAAACTAGATTTTAACTTGTGGATTGAACAGACAGCCCAACTATTGCGATCGCATCGCTGGCATGAAGTTGATGTAGAACATCTGATTGAAGAGGTTGAAGGCTTGGGCAAAAGTGAACGGCGAGGTATTGCCAGTCAACTAACTCGCTTACTGCTGCATTTGCTCAAGTGGCAATATCAACCCCAGCGTCGCTCAGATAGTTGGCTCGATTCCATCACCGATTCTCGCACCCAAATTGAGTTAGCTATACTCGATAGTCCTAGTCTTAAGAGCTATCCTACAGAGCAACTTGAGGAAAGTTATCACAGGGCGTGTCGGCAAGCAGCCAAGCAAACGGGGATACTTATATCCGTGTTTCCAGAAGAGTGCCCATATTCTGTAGAGTTAGTGTTAGATGAAGACTGGCTACCAGAAGCAAGCGATATTTAATAACTGTAATTGTGACTGTGTGGTTAGTAGCGCATTACGCAGCCACTTAATATACACTGGTGAGTCTTGCAAAAGTCGCTTTTACTTCTTCATCATCGGCAAAGTCTCCAGTATTCGCTTCAGCAATTCCCTTTTGAATTTCCTCAATTTGCCACTGATACATCTCTAGATAAGTGGCTACCGCTTCATTAAGTATGTGGCTGCGATCGCACTTACAATGAATTGCGATCGCATCAAGTGCAGCCTTGCGATCGCTATCTATCCGAAACGTAATATTTTCTTGGCTCATCGTGCCGTCAAATTAAGTTGGATTGCATAGTTTTATTATTGCAATTGTCTTGCTGTTTTTGGGAATGATAGTTCTAGATTGACAGTATAATTCAGGACTACAGAGGATCTATAAGTAATGCAAGCCTCAGAAATTAAGTTGCAACAAATTATTGAAGGAACAAAGCAGTACGTTGTTCCCCTGTTTCAGCGAGCCTACAGTTGGAAAAAATCTGAGTGGCAGGCATTGTGGAATGATCTTGTAGAACTCTGTGCAATGGATAATCCCCGTCCTCACTTCATGGGTTCCATTGTCACTATGCCAACTACATCTGTACCTGAAGGAGTAAGCAAATATCTTTTGATTGACGGGCAACAACGCTTAACGACAGTTTTTATTCTTCTTTCCGCTTTGCGGGATAAAGCCAAGCAGTCTGCGGAACAACTAGCGGCAGAAATTGACAATACTATTCTCGTTAACCCATACAAGAAAGACCTAGATTACTACAAATTACAGCCTACACAGATAGATCGTGAAGCATTTTATCGCATCATCAATTTTCAATCACAGATTGATGGAAGTAGTATTTCAGAATGTTATTCTTTCTTTGAAAATAAAATTCGACAGAGTGGATTAGAATTTCAAAAAATCAAACAGGTTCTCTGTAGTAACTTTTCACTTGTAAGTGTTGTACTCAGTACAGATGATGATCCCCACCTAGTTTTTGAAAGTCTTAATGCTAAAGGGAGACCTCTAAGCCAAGCAGACCTGATTCGTAACTATTTCTTTATGAGAATTCACACGGATAGTCAGGAATCTGTCTATGTTCAGTACTGGCTGCCTATGCAGGAACTTTTGGGAGAAAACTTGACAGAATTTATTCGTCACTACCTGACAAAAAGTGGTGTGGATGTAAAGCAGAGTGAAATTTATTTTGAAATAAAAGAGCGAATTAACAAAAGTGATCCAGTATCGTATCTTAAGGATTTACATATATTTGCCCAATACTATGTAAGGCTTTTGAATCCAGAGCGAGAAAAAAACGAGAAGGTGCGTAAGTATTTCAATCGCCTCAATCGCTTGGAAGTTGCAACTGTTTATCCATTTATTCTGAACTGCTACGATGATTGGATGCAAGCCAGAATCACAGAATACGAATTTATTTCTGTTCTCCAAATTATCGAAAACTTTATCCTTCGTCGCTTTGTTTGCAATATTCAAACAAGAGGATTGAATAGAATATTTGCATTACTTTACTCACAAGTTAGTAAAGATACCAGTCTGGCTTCCGATAATTTTGTAGGGCGATTTAAGTTGGCTCTTCAGAGTCGTGACTATCCGAAGGACGTAGAATTTAGAGCTAGATTAATGGACGTGAAGCTATACGGTAGTAATCGTTCTGAGAAAGCAAAGCTCATTCTTGAATCAATTGAGGAATCTTTCAAACATAAGGAGCAGGTATCTTTTGATGGGCTTTCTATTGAGCACGTCATGCCACAAACTTTGAATGAATGGTGGAAAGAGCATTTAGGAGAAAATTGGGCTGTAACTCATGAATTACTTCGTCATTCTCTGGGAAATCTAACACTTACAGCCTATAATTCAGAGCTTTCTAACGATGAGTTTACATCTAAGTGCATTCACTTTCAAAATAGTCATTTGGAATTGAATAAGTATTTCTACAATAGAGAGTCTTGGCAAAGAGAGGATATTGAAGCACGGGCAGCATATCTTGCTGAACGTGCTTTGCAGATTTGGAACTACTTTGGTAACGAGTTAGCACAGTTGTCTCAACCTAGTATCCTGACTGGTACTATTCCCAAACGACTTCATCTATTTGGTCAAGAGTATTCTGTAAAAAGCTGGCGGGATGTCCTGGAAATGACCATGAATCTGCTTGCTGATTTGGAGCCTGAGCGATTCCAAGACATTATGCAGCAGTTTCCTCGCTTTGTAGGATTGGATGAAAAAGACTTTCGTAACACCCGAAAACTTCACAATGGAGCTTTCATTGAGGTCAACTTATCAGCAAAAGATATTGACGCATTCTGTCGAAAGGCAATAGAAACAGCAGAACTATCAGTCGAAGAATGGCAGATTGAGACAGTGAATTCACCTTGAAAAAGCATTAGACAGGACTAAAGGCTAAAACTTCAATGCAATGGACAAGCGATCGCACATCACTGTAAATTGATTTGAAGTAAGGAAACCCAACAATTACTGAGCATCAATCCAAATTTTCATGCTGTCAATCGAGGAAAGTCAGTTCGCCGTGCTGCAAACAATAGACAGGCTTGGATATCTTCGAGTTCAAGATCGGGAAAATCCTCTAAAATCTCAGAAACACTGACATTCTCAGCCAACATTTCTAAAATGTCACTCACACGAATCCTCATGCCTCGAATACAAGGACGACCACCACACTGACCAGGAGTTTGAGTAATGTGAGTCAACAAATCAACCCTTGAGTTCATGCAAGTATTTTAATATCAGGTACTTTTATTTAACTCTAATTCTGCGATCGCAATTATCCCAGCCTAGCATCTTAGTGTACCAACAGGGGAATCGCTGTTATCGCAGACTAACCCAACAGCAAGCTAACTTGGGCAATTTTAGGTTAGTTGTAGCTTTAAGTAATCAATGAAATCCAGAATTTCTGTATCAGTGAGTTGTAGACGGGATCGCTTGCCATATTTTTGCTGCAAATACTCCCTTCCCTGCTCTGGAGTCCAATTTAATTGGGCTAAATATGTGTCACTTTGAGCTATCAAAACTGCATGAATTTCTGATGACCTTGTATTGGCAGATATTTGGATTTCATCTTGATGTAAATTTTGAATACAATTAATTTTTAAACCTACTTTTTGTCCTAAAGCTTGCCAGTCAATTTCCCTGTGTCCATTCCATATAACACCTATAGAACGATAAGTCACTGGATTATAAATTGCACAAAATACAATTGTTCTCTCTCCAGGACTAACTGCGATCGTAAGTGGATGAGCCAATTGTTCAGAAGTCAAGGCATCAAGTGAAAGCAACAAACTTTTAGAAAAGTAAGATTCACTTCCTGAGCGGATAACATAAGGTTTGTCTGCCAGAATATGCAAATCAGTTTTTTCTGCTTCTCCATGTGAAGTTTCCACTTTTTTATTAACTTCTATCCCTGTTATCACCCCAGTCAAGGCTCTCTCATAAATTGGGATTTGTCTTGTATCGTCGGATAGCATATACCAGCAGTGATCGGATTCTTTGCTGATAAAGACATATTGAGGTTTTGGGACTGCTCCAAATCCTAATTTAACTTCCATATTTCTGATGCAGGCTTTGGTAAATATATTTATTGAGCAACCAGCTTTTACGATTTGTACCGTCAAGTTATTAGTTGCTTTATAAATATAATTCCCTAGCCAGGAAGCTAATTAACATTAAGGCAGCAAAAAATACAAAATCTGCTGAATCTATAACAAACTTTCTGGATCAACACCAAGCGCATTCAACCTTTCAATTAACATTTTCACCTGTTGTTCTGCTTCCACCCGTCGCTGTTCTTCAAAAGCTGTGCGTTCTTCCGCTTCCCTGATGCGTTCTTCTGGTGTCAGCAATTTTTGCCCTTCCTCGTCATACCAGTACAGCCACTCCCGCACTATACCTTGATAAATTCCCCGTTCTCGCCCAATTCCTAAACCAATCTCTGGTAGCCAAACGGGATTTCCTGACATTAAGATATATTCCCCATCAACTAGGCGATACACTTCCAAAGGCGGCTTTTTCCGCCGAAGGGGACTATACACAACGTAGTATAAAATTCCTAATTCTTTTGCATAAAATTCTTTCTTGGTGCTATATTCTTCACGATATATTTGGGAAACAACTTCTAGCGCTAAGATTGGCTGCTTCTTTTCTTCCCACAACACATAACTTAGACGCAAATCCTCATCAATGAAGCGTTTAACTCCTAAGCTGAGAAACCCATCAGGGACAATGGCTGGTTTGTCTGCGTCAAAATAAATACCCATGTCAACACCAAAGAACCAATCCCAACGATCGCACCAAACCAAAGCCAGTGTCGTTTTCAGCAAGCCGGGAATTAAATTTTGAAGTTCATTATCCACAGCAGTATCATCTGAGTCGGCTAATTCTTCGGAAGATGGCAAACAATGCAGTGGATTGTAGTTTAACATGAGCGGTTTTGCCAAATATGATTCTAGATAGATTGTACGTAATCTATTGATGTGCGATCGCAGCACGAGAATAAAGAACCATTTTTAGTGTAAAGGTAGCCCGTGCTAGACATCGCCTGTGCATTTTTCTCAGTATTCACAGACTTGTGATTGCAAAATTTTACATTAAATTCATGCTTTTTCGATATTGATTACCAGAATCTCTAACTGACAATAGCAAAAAAGCGTGGAATATTTTTATTTTGGTATGTACTGCTCCAAAAGCATACCAAAAAGGGTCGGTACAAACACGCCCTCAAAACAATAAATATTTCAACTAAAATAGCGATCGCTATAGTTGTAAAAAATACATCTCATTATTTACCAATACAAAGTTTTTTTTAACTCAGTTCAATGGGTTATTTTTTACTTCACCGAATCGAAAATTTCGAGTGAATAACAAAAAGGGCAGGTACAAAACCTGCCCTCAAAGTAATCAATATTTAAACTAAACTAGCGATCGCAACTTAATTACCAATTTCTGGCGCACTCAAAGAAACCTTTAGTGCATCGTCTTTTTGCTGTGCTAATGTTGGCACGGAATCACGCAATCTTGCTGTCAATTGTACAGTTGTGGCGTCATACATTTGAGTCAGCAATTTTGGATAGAAACCAATACCAATAATTGGCACTAACAAACAGGCAATGATAAATATTTCGCGGGGTTCAGCATCTATCAAAGCTTGGTGAGAAACTAATTCCTTGTTCTCTTCTCCGTAGAAAATTTCTCGCAACATAGACAGCAGATAAATGGGAGTTAAAATTACTCCCACTGCCATCAAGAATACAACAATGACTTTGAAGGTAGAGCTATAAGCATCGCTAGTAGCAAAGCCAACAAATACCATTAATTCTGCCACGAAACCGCTCATCCCTGGCAATGCCAAAGAAGCCATTGCACAGGTGGTGAACATGGCGAAAATCTTCGGCATTCTCTTCGCAACGCCGCCCATTTCATCCAACATCAGGGTGTGTGTGCGATCGTAAGTTGCGCCAACCAGGAAGAACAAACTCGCCCCAATTAAGCCGTGGGAAACCATTTGCAACACTGCCCCACTCAATCCCAAATCGGTGAAGGAGGCGATACCAATCATCACAAAGCCCATGTGAGAAATTGAGGAGTAGGCAATTTTTCGCTTCAGGTTACGCTGGGCAAAGGATGTCAAGGCAGCGTAGATGATATTAACTACCCCCAAAACTACCAACACTGGCGCAAAAAGGGCATGGGCATCGGGGAGCATTTGGGCATTCATCCGAATTAAGGCGTAACCGCCCATTTTCAAAAGAATACCTGCCAATAACATGTGTACGGGCGCTGTAGCCTCACCGTGGGCATCAGGTAGCCAGGTGTGCAAGGGAATAATCGGCAACTTGACGGCGTAGGCAATCAGGAAGCCAGCATAGGCGGCAAGTTGGAAATTGAGGGCGAAGTCTTTTAAGGCGAGCGATCGCATGTCAAACGTCACCGTATCGCCGTAAAATCCCATTGTCAGGGCAGACAGCAAAATAAACAGCGAACCGCCGGCTGTGTATAAAATAAATTTAGTCGCTGCATACTGCCGTCTTTTGCCTCCCCAAATCGACAGCAGAAAGTATATCGGTACTAGTTCCAGTTCCCACACCAGGAAAAATAACAGCATATCCTGGACGGCGAACACGGCAATCTGACCGCCATACATCGCCAAAATCAAGAAGTAAAATAGCTTCGGCTTGAAGGTAACAGGCCAAGCTGCTAAAATCGCCAGCGTGGTAATGAATCCAGTCAAAATAATTAGGGGCATGGATAAGCCATCTGCCCCTACTGACCAATTCAAATCTAGTTGGGGTACCCAGGGGTAACTCTCCACCAACTGCAAATCTGGATTGGAGAAATCATACCCAGTATAAAAAGCATAAACAATTAGTGCAAAATCTATCAGCCCTACGATGAGGGAGTACCAGCGCACTGTTTTGCCTTCTTTATCCGGGATGATGGGAATCAGTAGTGAAGCGGCTATCGGCAACAGAATAATCGTCGTCAGCCACGGAAAATTAGCTGTATTCATCACAATTCGTCTGCTATCAAAATCATGTTTGGCAAAAAGTCACTAGTTATTAAGTAACAGCTTTTTGGAGATTTCGTCTTCCTCGTTAGGTTGATTTAATTAAATTGGCAATCCCCTATTTTTTCTTTTGGGAGTCTTTTTTGACATTTGGGGGTGCGGAATGTGCGTTGTGATACTCCCAGTCCAGTCAAAAATTTACCCTAAAAAAGTTGGTAAAATTATAGCTTAGGGGTGCGATGTCTACGACAAGCCGCAAAGCGGCTTTTTCTAGGAGTCTTTGTTGTTCAGGGGTCATATTAATAACCCATCTTGTCTGACATTACGAAAGAAACCACTATCATAATTTTCTAGTTGTTCCCTGGTAGCAAAAGCACAACTAATTAAAACATTATATTCTAAACATAAATCAGCAATAATTTGACTTATTTTTTCACTTTCTTGAGAATAGTTAAAGACATCTTTCAATACAATTAAAATATCAATATCTGAGTCTGGTTCTGCTGTGCCTCTGGCTTGTGAACCAAATAAAATTAGTTTGTCTAATTGTTCTCCATAAAGTTGTTTTATTTTGCGTATTTGGGGTAAAACTGTTGAAACCGGTTGACTTAGCATAATTTTAAGTAAACAATTACTTTGTTTTATGTCTATGCTAACTCAAAAGCGATATATTCTCTGGAAGACGCTTTGCAAATTGCGATCGCAGCTATCACTAAAAATACACGTTCCTGTTTAATGGTTGTACAGAAAAGCGATTTGGTGCAAAAAAACCGTAACAATAATACTAAGCTGCATATCTAATAATTTCCAATTCTGCTCCATTATTAATAGCTGACTCTGCTTTTCCTAAAACCTGTTCGGTAACTGTATCACTTAAATAATATTCACCACAGTTATCACAAATTTATGCTGGAACGTTTTTTAAAACGATAATACATTCATCTCTTTCTAATGTCACAGTTACTAAATTTGGTTTAGTTTCTCCACGCTGACAAATTACGCATTTCATCTAATTTTGATTAATATGTGATAATAAATTTAATAAACTTATTAGTTTTTTAGCATTTACTACTAATACTGCTATTTTTGAATTATTTCCTCTATCGATAGGGTTCTGATAGCCAGGGATATCTAATTGTAGCCAGGTTTGTGCAACCCCTTTTGGTGGAGTAAATGCATGATTTAGAATTAGGTAATCTACCTCTGACATAATAAGTTTGTCACTATTACCTGTTTCAAGGCTTGCTTTCTGATGCTCTTTACTGATAACCAATAAAGGAGCATTTGTTACAATTAATGGTAAAATATTATAATAATTATATTCTTTTAATTCGTTGGGACTAGACTTTTCTCTGAATTCTAGCTCCTCTAACAAAAATCCATAATAACCCTTGCTGATTTGGTTGGCTGCTTTCCATATAACATCCATTGAACCTTTATTTTTATCTTCTTTATTTCTCGATGAAGATGACAAGTCTATATCAATTCCTTCTATACAAACTTTAAAATGATTTCTTATAAATAGGCTTTGATTTTGTAATATAAGTTCATCATTATAAAAATAATGGAATTTTAATTTATCTTCAGCCTCACAAGATTCAAAGAAAATCCATTTTTTATAGGGTGCATAAGCTTTTTTACATTCTATAGTTAATATATTTAATGTATTTTCATGTTGATACTTAGCAAGAATATCTATTTGTGTACCTCCAAAATAATGTATTGGATATTCTTCGCATATCCTTAAATCAGCGACTTTTTCTAGTTCACGCCTGACAGATTTTTTAAAATAAATGCCATGAGCATTTATAGAGTTAAGTATTATCTTATTTTCATCTTCTGGGATGTTATTCATCGTTTCAGATAAAGCAGAGCTATAAGTTGCACAGCTTAGTGGTAAATTAACCAGTTATAGAGATTAGAAATTTTTTATATCTTTTCAAATATTATACTTTACAAGTCTTTACGCAAGAAAAGATACCTAAAAAATCCTCCTAACCTCACCTTATCTTCCAAGTCCCCAATCCAAGTCCAATCTTGAGAATAACCTATACTCATAGGGAGGTGTCCTTCTAATGCTGTTATGTCAAAAGTAATTTCATAGTCATACAACCAGCGTCTTCCTAAGCTCCAGCCTACAACATCACCAAAAGCTTCCCAAACGCTATCTTTGTCCTGTCTAGTAGTTGCCGCCAGACTTTGATAAATACGTTTTTGCACGGAAAAACCAAAACGACCATTGCTGTACTTTACCCACAATTGATCAATAGTACGAAGGTCTTCACAAGGAAAATTACTAATACTTTCGTAATCTAACCAATTTTTATTTTTCCTTTTAGCTACCGCTAACATTAATTCTGCTGTTTCCTCATCAGCTTTTTCCCACATCCCTTTCATGAGTAAATTACGCAGTTGGGTGTAGTCCATTCCTACAGATGATATTAGCTCAATATCATTTAATTCAGCTAATTTATAAGTTTTAATTTCAGACTTTGGCTCGTAACATAACAAGTCTCTACGCGAAAGAAGAGAGAAACCACCCCCGCATCTAGATCCCACATAACAAGCAACCTCAACCAAACCTTCCCAATCCCGTCCTAAAAAACTAAACAGGCATCTTACTATCGGAAGGTGTGCCTTTGGTGCTGTTATATCAAAAGTAATATCTTGGTAATATAACCAGTCTTTCCCTATCTTCTTCCAGCCTATAATTTCCCCAAACTTCCGCCAAACTTCTGAATTATATTTCCAAATTTGTTCCGTTCCCCCCATATTTTTATAAATATGCTTTTGAACGGAAAATCCAAAATGTCCATCGCTGTATTTTACCCAAAACTGGTCAATGGTACGGAGGTCTTCATAGGGGAAGTTGTCACTACTTTCAATATCTAACCAACCTTCTTCTTCTCGTTTCGCTACCGCTAACATTACTCGCGCTGTTTCCTCATCAGCATCTTTCCATTTCCCTGCTGCTAGTAAGTCACGGAGATGGGTATAGTCCATGTCTACGGCTGATATTAGCTTAATATCATCTAATTCTGATAATTCAGGATTTTGAATTTCAGACTTTGGACTGGGAAGATTACAAGTCTCAATGCGAAAGAATATATCCCACCCTACATTCATAGATTCAAAACTGCTCATAATTTTGAAAACCAAAATCCACAGACACGCTGGGAATTGGGCTTCTGGTGCTTTTATATTAAAAGTAATATGTTTGTAATATAACCACTCTCCTCTTTTTCTCCAGCCTACAACCTCACCGAATGCTTCCCAAATTTTTTGATCGTAATACCTCGTTCCACCGAGACTTTGATAAATTTTTTTCTGTGCAGAAAAGCCAAAACGCCCATTACTGTATTTTCCCCACAGCTGGTCAATAGTGCGGAGGTCTTCACAGGGAAACTTATCAATACTTTTAACATCCAACCAACCTTCTTCTTCCCTGTTCGCAACCGCTAACATTACTCGCGCTGTCTCTTTATCAGCCTCTTTCCACTTCCCTGCTGCGAGTAAATCATCCAGTCCAGTGTATTCTATCCCTACGGTTGATTTTAATTGTACGTCTCCCTGTGTTTTGCTATTGACCAAACCTAATAATTCCCGAAATTCTCTTACAGTCTGGGGACGATTCTCTACTTCCAACTCCATCCCCTTGATAATGGCATTATTGACCCTATTACTAATCCGAGAATTATAATACTGTGGTGGTTTTAAAGGTAAAGAACCATACTTGCGAATAATTGACTCATGTATATATTCATCTTTTTCTTTCAGTCCATCCGCAGTCAATAAATAATACAGCGTTGTCGCTAAAGCATAAACATCTGTATAAAGACCTAACTTTTCATCAGGATGATATTGTTCCGGTGGTGCATAACCTGGGGTACGTCCATCCCTTGTGGTAAGTTTATCAATTTTGCAAGCAAGACCAAAATCAACTAAAATCGTTTCTTTTTTACCGTGACGTAAAACAATATTATGGGGTTTAATATCCCGATGAATCATCCCGTCTTGTTGGTGAATATATTCTAAAGCCTGTCCGATTTGGTCAATATACAAAAGTGCATCATCTTCTGATAATTGCCCATATTCATCAACATAATCATTTAAATCTACACCATCAATAAACTCCATCACCATTCCCCACAGCCCATCTTCCTGAATCATTTTATGGACTTTGACAACATGGGGATGAGAAAAAGCGCGGAGATTAAAAGCCTCATTAACAAATCTTTCCTGTTGCTTAGGAAAATCTTTAGCCCTTTGTCGCTTCCCGTTCAGGGTTTTGATAGCGACTAACTGCTCAGTGCTTGTTTCTATCGCACTATAGGTAATACCAAAACCACCTTCACCCAACACATCTTGAATAATATATTTACCATCACTGATAGATTGATTGGGTGTCCACATACGTAGATGCAATAATAAATATTTTTATACGTTACATGGCAATTTTAGATCAAATAAACGTACATGGCTTGTATTAAAAAATCTTGTTATCTTTTCAGGCGCAACTCTCAATTATTCTCTGGGACTCTGCGCCTCTGCGTGAGACAAACAAAAAATAATATAGGGGCGGACATTTGCCCACCCCGATTAAAATTAGGTAACACCAAAAACAATCACTAAGCCCAAAACCGCCCCAAACACAATCAAGGCATAGAATTGAGCGCGACCGTTTTCTAGGTACTTCAGACCTTCACCGCTAACAAGGGTGAAAAAGCCTGTGAGGTTAACAGCGCCATCAACAACGCGGAAGTCAACTTCCATAACTTGTCTAGCTACGCGACGCAAGCCGAGGACAAAAACCCGATGGTAAATGTCATCAAAATACCACTTGTTGAGGGATAACTCGTAAAGTGGTTGGATTTTAGCAGCGATCGCCTAGCCCAACCGGAGCATTGCTAAAAATGTATGATGCTGCTCAGTTATTCTTAAAAAAAAGCATCATACATTCATCAAAGGACACCGCAAATGCAAATTACCATCGAAATACCCGATGACATTGCCCATCAACTCGCTAATACCCCTGACCAACTTTCTCGCCGCGCCTTAGAATCGCTGGTGGTTGAAGCTTATCGCCACCGGCAAATTTCTACTGCTCAAGTTCAACGTCTGTTAAATCTTTCTTCTCGACTAGCTACCGATGCTTTTCTTAAAACCTATGAAGCTTACCTACCCTACACCGTAGCTGACTTAGAGCAAGACTTGCAAGCTATTGACCAAGCTATTACCCAGCAATGATAGTTGTATGCGATACTTCACCTTTGTGCTATCTCATCTTGATTGATTGTGTTGAAATTCTGCCTCAACTTTTCGGTCGCATCACCATCCCCAATGCCGTCTGCACAGAACTTCTTGCCGAAGGTTCTTACATCCAAGTTCAAAACTGGATTGCCCAACCTCCAAGCTGGTTAGAGATTCAAACTACCACGCCTCTATTACCCAACTTATCTAGCAAACTTGGTATAGGTGAGCAAGAAACCATTTCTCTGGCTGTCCAACTCAACGCCGCCCTAATTATCTTAGATGATATGGATGCTCGACAAGCAGCGATCGCACAAGGTCTTAATGTCACAGGCTTACTCGGTGTTCTTTATCGTGCAGGAACCCAAGATATAATTGATTTTCCTAACACCATTTCTAAATTGCAATTAACCACCTTTCGTGCATCTTCTGCCCTCATCCAAAATTTTTTAGATCGTTATTACCAAGAACAAGGTTAATTTTGCTACTCTTGCTCTGCCAATGAATGAAATACAATTCTTGTCATTGTTAAGATGCACGAACTCGTTGAAACAATTCTTCAGCCGGAATACCAGTAATTTGATTGGTGTTCATATCTTCATCACGCTTCTGGGCTTCTTCAGCCCAACTAGCCGCAATTTCTTGATCTATTCCACTTTCTTGACCCAATCTTTCCAGTAATCTTGCTAATAAAATCACTTGAGAATCTTTTGGAAGTGCAAGAACTTCGGCTTCAAGCTGTTCAAGGGTCATAGTCAGTACCTAAACTCTTTAGTACAGTAGCTCTTATTTTACTAGAAGTACAAATCATAAAACCTCAACAGTTAACACTGCTGAGGAATTAATTTAAGCTAAAAAAAGGAGTCTAAATTAGACTCTTAAAAAACTTAGGGGCGGACATTTGCCCACCCCTATGAAAATCAGGTAACACCAAAAACAATCACTAAGCCCAAAACCGCCCCAAACACAATCAAGGCATAAAATTGAGCGCGACCGTTTTCTAGGTACTTCAGACCTTCACCACTGACAAGGGTGAAAAAGCCTGTGAGGTTAACAGCACCATCTACAACGCGGAAGTCAACTTCCATAACTTGTCTAGCTACACGACGCAAGCCGAGGACAAAAACCCGATGGTAAATGTCATCAAAGTACCACTTGTTGAGGGATAACTCGTAAAGTGGTTGGATTTTAGCAGCGATCGCAGCCGGATCAATTTTACGGCGCAAATACATCAGCGAAGCCAGGGTAATCGCAATCAAGGATATTCCGACTGAGGCACCCGCCATAATGTAGAATTCCGTCGGATTGAACTCGGAAGCCTTTTCTATAACTTCGGAGAGAGTTTCGCTAGGAGGAAAGATAAACTCTTCAAAATAATTGGCGTAGGGAGTTCCCACCAAACCAATCAAAATCGAAGGCACAGCCAACAGTGCCAACGGCAGCGTCATTGTCCACGGCGATTCGTGGGGGGAGTCGCTGTGATGCCCGTGGGAGTCATGGGAATCATGATGCTGACTAGTTGCCGCCAATTCTCCTTTCTTCATCGCCCCAGGCCCAAAATTCGGGACTGGTTCTTCTGACTCTAATTCCAGGACAATTGTCGCCGCAGCCTTCTTGAGTTTTTCCTTGATTTTCTCGTCAGTACCCCGGAATTTGCCTTCAAATGTCATGAAATACATTCTAAACATATAGAAAGCCGTAATACCGGCAGTTAGCCAGCCAATCATCCAGAGAAATGGGTTAGCCTCAAAAGCCTTCCCTAAAATTTCATCTTTTGACCAGAAACCAGCAAAGGGTGGGATACCAGAAATTGCCAAGCAACCAATCAAAAAGGTAGTTGCCGTGACGGGCATATACTTTCGCAGTCCACCCATCAAGCGCATATCTTGCGCTAAGGCGGCGTCGTGTCCAACGACACCTTCCATACCGTGAATTACAGAACCTGAACCCAAGAACAGCATCGCCTTGAAATAGGCGTGGGTCATCAGGTGGAATAGTCCAGCACTATAGGAACCTATTCCCATTGCCATCACCATGTAACCAAGTTGGGAAATGGTGGAGTAAGCCAAGCCCTTTTTGATGTCGTTTTGAGTAATGGCAATGGTTGCCCCCAAAAATGCCGTAAACGCCCCAGTAAAGGCAATGACATTCATTGCGACTGGAACGTCTTCAAATACTGGGTACATCCGGGCAATTAGGAAAACACCCGCCGCGACCATTGTTGCCGCGTGAATCAAGGCAGAAATGGGGGTGGGGCCTTCCATCGCATCTGGTAGCCAGACATGGAGGGGGAATTGGGCTGATTTCGCAACTGGCCCTAAGAAAACTAAAATCGCAAACAGGACAGCGAGAAAATTGCTGATAGAACCTGATTCGACAAGTTGGGCGAGGCGATCGCCCATGATATTAAAATCAAAGCTTCCTGTTGCCCAGTACAGCCCCAAAATGCCCAGTAATAGACCAAAGTCGCCCACGCGGTTGGTCACAAACGCTTTTTGAGCGGCATCTGCTGCTGACTTGCGATCGTACCAAAAACCAACCAGCAAGTAGGAACACATCCCGACTAGTTCCCAGAATATATAAATCTGTACTAGGTTGGGGCTGACCACCAGACCTAACATTGAAGAGCCAAACAAACTGAGATAGGCGTAAAACCTCACGTAACCGGGATCGTGAGCCATGTAGCCATCGGTGTAAACCATGACTAAGCAGGCTACCGTTGTGACAATCACCAGCATTAAGGCTGTCAGGTGGTCAATAGTGTAGCCCATGCTCAGGTGAAAATTACCTGCTGCCGCCCACTCAAAGGTGCGAATATAAGACGCATGTCCTTGAATTTGACTCCATAACAAGGCAAACGACATCCCCATAGCTGCTGCCATCATGGAGATAATCACCACAGCGTTCAACTGCCGCAGGCGGTTTGTCACCTGATTCAACGAGATTAACCCTAGACCGACCAGCATTGCCCCAAGAAGAGGGAACACCGGAATCAGCCAGGCATACTGATAGATTACTTCCATCACTGACGCCTACTTTTAGAATTCTTGATTAGCGTGTCAAAACTGTTAATAATTGTGACACACACCCTTTAGGATAAAATAACCCACCCAAGACTGAGTTGGGTGGGGTGTTAAGCATGGTTTTAGATTTGGTCATTAGTCATTGGTCATTGGTCATTAGTCATTAGTCCCATGCCCCATGCCCAATACCCATCAGGCTGACCGACACTCTAAGTCCACTGTTTTTGAACTCTTGTAAATTTTCGGGCAACTGCTGTACTTAGCTTGAATCTCTTCTAAAGCTAGACGTAAATCTTCTCTACCGCGAAAGCATTCCAAGCGATGGCGAATAGTGCCATTTTCAATCAATAGTAAAGTGGGTAGTGATTTGAGCCTATAAGTAGTAGACAATTTAAAATTTTGATCGGCGTTAACTCCAACTAATTTAATTTCTTCCCCACATTGGGCTTGAAATTGCAATAACAGTGGGTGGATAATCCGACACAAGCCACACCAAGGTGCTTCAAAATTAACTAAAACAGGAATAGGTGATTCTAAAACTTCTTGAGTAAATGTCTGCTCACTAACCAACAAAACCATGACGCCTCTTGGATTATAAGGTTTTTATATTAAACTACCTATCTGCATTGAAGTGAAAGATTGGTAAGTCAGTAACTGCCGATAGATGCTTTCAGGAACCAAATCTCAGGACACAGAATAATTAGGCAAAAATTGAGCTTGTTGATGCGTCTCTGACAATAAAAGCCAGCGCTACTCTCACGGTGGCTTTTTTGGATGTTAGGCTCCTGATTGCCGTGGCCATCTGGGTATCTGACTGAATCTGCCATTTTTTCCCAAGGAAAGGCAACTGACCAACAACTACCAATTTAAAATCTTAACTCGACTCAGACCACCCCCATCTGTAAGATGTTTGAACTTATAGTACATTGATTTAGGGCAATTGATAAACTGAAATCCTCATCTATTTTGGATTTTCTGCTGACACTGGGGATCGCCTAAATTTCCCATCTTATCTTACTAGTTGCTTCCAGCAACAGAGGGTGCGATAACCAAAGCAAAGCTATGAAAATGACAACTCCCAAATAGGAAGGACGAAGAAATTCGTGCCATTTGATAGATTGACGCCCGTCGATAATTGCTTTAAAGGGAATAATTGAAGTCCGTTGTTTGGCAATTTCAAAGGCTTCCCCATAGCGATCGCTTAGACGGCGATCGCCGTGCCAAACTCCAAACAAGTGATGCAACACCAATCCAATGGAAGTAATAAGTGTAAAGGTAGTACCCAGCCACAGAGTATGGGCAACACACCAAATTATTTGTCCTACCATCTGGGGATGACGGGTAATCCGAATAATTCCTGTTTCATAGAGATGAACTTGGGGCTTTTGAATGGCAGCAATTTCTAGTAGATTGAATGTAGCAGGATATAAAAATAAAAACGAGATAGCTGACAGCAGCCAAACAAATTCTCGCACTCCTGTTACTCCTTGTACCTGCCAAAGTTGCAAACCATCATAGCGATGCCCAAAAAAGTAAAGAATTAATATTACAGCCAACGGTAGGCTAACTAATGCAAAGAGAACGCGATAGAGCCTTGGGCCAATATATTTTTCGGCCCTTGGACGCAAAGCAGCGCCTCCACTGTGAGCGATCGCAAAAACTATTTGTAGCCCCAGCATGACAAAATGACTGGGTGTCAACCAAGAAATCAACAGCATATACACGGGTGAAATAATTTAAAGAAAATGGAACTCAGTACAACCAATACCACAAAGTATTCAAAGGGAGACTTTAGTCAAGATGTTGTGCTACTGTCTTTTTCGAGTCAAGTTTTCAAGTTTAATATGCAACAAATCATACCTGGCTGATTGTTGCCAAACCTGATTTGTTGTGTGCATCCGCTCCTTTCAAAGTTTGTGGTTTGAGCCTTATGTCTGACCTTCCTTTCACTTTAGATCAGTTACGTATTTTAAAAGCGATCGCACAAGAAGGAAGCTTCAAGCGTGCCGCTGATAGTCTTTACGTTTCGCAACCTGCCGTCAGCTTGCAAGTGCAAAATCTTGAACGGCAGCTAGATGTCCCCCTATTTGATCGGGGAGGACGACGCGCCCAGTTAACCGAAGCAGGACATCTACTCCTAAGTTACGGTGAAAAAATCCTCAGTCTGTGTCAAGAAACCTGCCGCGCGATCGAGGATTTACAAAATCTCCAAGGCGGTACTTTAATTGTCGGTGCTTCTCAAACCACCGGCACTTATCTTTTGCCCAAGATGATCGGTATGTTCCGACAAAAATATCCAGATGTGGCAGTGCAATTACACGTCCACTCTACCCGGCGGACTGCTTGGAGTGTCGCTAACGGACAAGTTGATTTGGCAATTATCGGCGGTGAAATTCCTGGTGAACTATCAGAATCCTTGGAAGTTGTTTCTTACGCTGAAGATGAACTAGCGCTAATTCTACCTGTCCTTCATCCCTTTAGCAAGCTGGAAAAAATTCAAAAAGAAGACCTATACAAATTACAATTCATTGCCCTAGATTCCCAATCTACTATCCGCAAAGTAATTGACCAAGTGCTATCACGCTGTGAAATTGATACCAGACGTTTTAAGATTGAAATGGAATTAAATTCCATTGAAGCAATTAAAAATGCTGTGCAATCTGGTTTGGGGGCCGCCTTTGTTTCAACTAGCGCGATCGCTAAAGAGTTACAAATGGGTGTTCTGCATCGTACTCCCATTGAAGGCGTTGTCGTCAAACGGACACTCTGGCTGATTTTTAATCCTAATCGCTATAGATCCAAGGCCGCAGAAGCTTTTAGTCGGGAAATTTTGCCCCAGTTTGCTAATCCTGGATGGAGTCAGGATGTGTTAGCATTGGCACAAAAAAGCATCGTGATGTCTACATTGGATATAGCGACGTCTACCTCTGTCACCGAAGACTAAAATTTAGTGATTAGTCCTACCCTTATGGCATCTACGTCATTTGTCCGATGTTTTTTGTAAATGACCAATGAGCAAATAATTCGTAATGACGCCCTCTACGAGACGCTAAAAGCGTAGCTTACTTCTCTGTAAGAGTACGCGGACTCACTACCGCTAGGCTAACGTAATTCGTAATTATTATTCATAGCTTTTCGCGTAGCATACCGTAGGCAAGCTAAGAATCTGACATTAGTAAAAAAGTTTCCTGATCTTGATAAAGAAGTTTAGTTTCTATGTAACCTGAAGGAATTACGAATTACGCATTATCAATTACGAATTATTTTGACTAATGACTAATCACGAAAATGGAAGTTTACTGTACCCGTCCACGTTGCCCACGCCCACAAAACTATTTTGCCGATTTAGATGATATTACGACGCTGAAAACAACGCAGCAAAAATACTGTACTACCTGTGGTATGCCATTACTGCTAGATGGTCGTTATGTCACCGTGAAGCTGCTGGGAAGGGGGGGATTTGGAGCAGCCTTTTTGGCACGCGATCGCCGAATACCAGGAATGCGTCAATGCGTAGTTAAGCAGTTTCAACCTGCGGGAAATTTAAGCTTAAATCAACTGCAACAAGCACAGTTGATGTTTGAGAGAGAGGCAGAAGTTTTATCACAACTGGGTAACGATCACGAACAAATCCCTGACTTGTTTGCCTTCTTTCCAGTAATAGTTAATGGTTTACAACCAGGACAAGAAGACCAGTTTTTTTACTTGGTACAAGAATACATCGATGGGCAAAACTTAGAGGAAGAATTAGTTCAACAAGGCAAATTTTCTGAACAGCAAGTGTTGCAGGTGCTGCAAGAAATCCTAAAGGTGCTAAAGTTTGTCCATCATAGAGGCATTATCCACAGAGATATTAAACCCTCTAACATCATGCGCCGTCGTGATGGCAGACTTTTCTTACTAGATTTTGGCGCAGTTAAGCAAGTAACAAATGCTGCTCTTGGTTCTGCTGCTTCTTCCACAGGAATTTATTCTATGGGATTTGCACCGCCTGAGCAAATGGCTGGGGGTCAAGTATTTCCATCTACGGATTTATACGCTTTGGCTGTAACTATTATTATTTTGTTGACAAACAAAGAAGCAGTTCAACTATTTGACGCTTATAGTAACCAGTGGAAATGGCGATCACAAGTGACTGTCAGCCCTCGCCTTGCTGACATATTAGACAAGATGCTTCTACCTGCTGCTAATCAGCGTTTCCAGTCAGCTCAAGAGGTTTTAGATGCACTTAACCCACAGGCGGCTAAAGCCCCTACACAATTTAATTCGCCTTCTGTAACACTTCCGCCACAACCACCCAGTTCTAGTCCCGTCGTCCCTCGCCCACCAACTCAACCAGCGTTTTCGACAGTGGAATTGCTGGGTGGGGCGGCATTTAGTGGATTTGAAGGAGCATTAATTGCGATCGCTCTCTTCAGTCTAGTAAAATCACCAATAGTTACTTTAAGTATTGCATTTGTAATTTTGGGGATACTGATATTTGCCCAAACTAGACGGTGGATTGAAAAGTTCGATTTATTAATTATTCCGACAATTACATTTGCTATTATTTTTTTTCTCCCTTTTTTACAGGGGGGGCTTGGCATTAAGGCAGTAATAATTTTATCAGTTGCAGCAGCCTTAGTAACCATTTCTTTAACAGCCGTGTTTCGACTTATTTATAAATTATTATCTCTCTTACTTTAAAAAACTTTTTCCAGAGGTAAGCTCTAGAAATAATAAACATTTTTATTTTATTTAAATCTGTTCATGTCACAAAAGAATGAAACTAAAATTTTAGCTTTGACCCTGCTGTTGACTGTTGGAATAGTTGGCGGTAGTGTTTGGTGGTTTACTAACAATGGGGTCAAAATTAATAATAGTATCACTCAAAATCCAGAAATAGGTAGCAATCTATCCTTACAAGACCGCATTAGTTTTGGGGAAAAATCCTTGATTTTGGGTGATATTTCTCCAGTTAAAAAAGAAGGAGTACAGGCGATCGCAGCTAAAAGTTATGATAAAGCGATCGCTAATTTCACAGATGCCCTAAAACTCAAGCGTAACGATCCAGAAACGCTAATTTTTCTGAATAATGCCCGCATTGGTTCTTCTAAGAGCTACACCATTATGGCTTCTGTACCATTCGGCACTGACCCCAATGCTGCTTTAGAAATTTTGCGTGGCATCGCCCAAGCCCAAAATGAAATTAATACCTCTGGAGGAGTCAAGGGAGTACCGTTAAGGGTAGGGATAGCTAACGACGACGACAATCCAGAAATAGCCAAGCAAATCGCTTCCAACCTAGTCAGCAATTCAGAAATATTAGGTGTAGTTGGGCCTAATACTAGCGATTCCACCTTAGCCGCCGGTACTATTTATACTTCAGGACAACTTGTAGCAATTTCCCCTACCAGTACATCTGTAAAAATTTCTAACTTTAGCCGCTACGTTTTTCGCACGGTTCCCAGTGATTTTATGGCTGCTAGAAGTTTAGCCAACTATATGGTGAGAACCTTGCAGAAAAAAAATGCAGTGATTTTTTTTAATTCTCAGAGTAACTATAGCCAGTCTTTAAAGTCGGAGTTTGTCTCATCGGTTTCCCTAGAGGGTGGACAAGTATCCAGCGAATTTGATTTGTCTCAGGTGGGTTTTAGTGCGGTTAAAAGTGTAGAACAAGCAACTAGGCAAGGTGCAGAAGTGTTGATGTTAGCTGCTAACACTGAAACTCTCGATAAAGCGCTGCAAGTAATTCAGATTAACCAGAAAAAGTTAACTCTGCTGGCGGGAGATGATGTTTACACCGCTAAAACTTTAGAAATTGGCAGAGAACAAGCTGTGGGGATGGTATTGGCAGTTCCCTGGCATATTGATGGCGCTCCCAAGTCAGATTTTCCTCAGAAATCCCGGCAGTTATGGGGCGGTGATGTGAGTTGGCGAAGTGCCCTTAGCTATGATGCGACTGTAGCTCTGATTGAGGCATTAAAACGCAATCCTACACGTTTGGGAGTCCAACAAGCACTCTTATCCTCTGACTTTTCTACCATCGGTGCTTCTGGTACAATTCGGTTTTTAGCATCAGGCGATCGCAATGCCCCAGTCCAACTTGTAAAAATTGTTCCTGGTTCTCGTTCCCGCACGGGTTATGACTTTGAACCAGTGCGATAATCAGCAATAAAAAATTAAAAATTAACCAATACTTAACCTGGAAAAAGCTTCAAAATGAGAAATTGAGCTTTATGAGGAAAAATTTTACTGTCAGTTTATTCTTACCAGCGCTCAAATTTTGAGAAAACAGAGGAATAATCCAAGGGATATTTATTATACCTTGGCATCTATTGTAGTAAAAAGTGAGGATTTGTCAGCATTTGTTAATAAAACACCCGTCCTCCAAATACAATTTCAAATAGCAAGCACTTATCAAGTTAAGCATTTGTATTGAATGGACGCGTGAGTAATTATACTATGTCCCAAAAAAATGAAACAACTATTCTTGTATTATCCATCTTAATCACGGTCGGGCTAATAGCTGGCGGTTTTTGGTGGTTTACTAAAAAGTCTGGTGTTAACCTAAATACAATTAATTCTAGTAGCACCAAAACGCCCCAAGCCGCATCAGAACAGCCTAGTGGCAATACTTTCACTTTAGTACAGGATGTTCCTACAGGATTATTCAATTACGGTGGCAGTACATCTTGGGCACCGATTCGGTTGGTAGTTGATCCAGCACTTCAAGCGGCGCGGCCAGAACTTCGGCTGCGCTATGTAGAACCCAGTAATGCATCTCCTGGTTCTGGTACTGGCATTCAATCTCTGATAGACGGTCAACTAGCTTTTGCCCAGTCCTCCCGACCAGTTATAGATCAGGAATTAAGCCGTGCCAAGCAGCGCGGGTTCACTTTGAAACAAATTCCTGTGGCAATTGATGGTTTGGCAGTTGCAGTTAACCCCAACCTTAACATCCAAGGGCTAACGGTAGACCAGTTAAAGTCAATTTACATAGGCAAAATCAATAATTGGAGCCAGGTGGGCGGCCCCAATATTCCGATTAAGCCCTATTCCCGCCGCATTGCTGATGGCGGTACGGTGGAGCTTTTTGTTCAAGATATCTTGGGTGGTCAACCTTTCAGTTCCAATGTGGAATTTATCTCCACAACCACCCAAGCCTTGCAAAAATTGGCTGGTAGTCCTGGTAGTATCTACTACGCTTCTGCCCCAGAGGTGATTCCTCAATGCTCAATCAAAGCCTTGCCGTTGGGGCGAACGCAAGGGCAATATATTGCTCCATACCAAGAACCATCTGTCCTCCCGTCCGAATGTCCTGGTAAACGGAACAAATTGAACATTGAGGCTTTCCAGTCAGGAAAATACCCGATTACCCGCAATCTGTTTGTGGTGGTCAAACAAAATGGTCAGACTGAGCAGCAAGCAGGTGTCGCTTACGCCAACTTACTGCTGACTGAGCAGGGACAGGAACTGATTTCCCAAGCTGGGTTTGTCAAAATTCGCTGACTCTTGCGATCGTCTCCGGCGGGGCGTAGCCCATCGCGCTCAAGACAGAGTGGCGGAAATCGCCGCTCTGAACTGTGCTTTAACCAGCTCTATTAATCGATTCTGCTGGCAAGCAAATGAGATTATCGCCTTGAGTCAGGATTAAGCCACGTTGACGCAGCTTACCCATCAAGCGGGTGACAGTAACACGAGTGGAACCAATCGCGCTCCCAATTTGGGCATGGGTGAGGGGGAAGGGCAGACAATAACCGCGAATCACATCAGGATCAGTATCGCTCATTGCTGGCTCTCCATATTCCTCAATTAACAATGTGAGAAATCCTAAGAGTCGGTCAATTGTGCGGCGTTGTCCCAAGGCACTCAGCCACAGTAGCTTACGCTGGTGCTGATACCTAAAGGCATCCATAACTTCACGACGGAAGTGAGGCCAGTTGTCTAAGTCATGCCAGTACATCCACAACACCGCAGTTTGGTCAACATGGGCGTAGGACTGGAGTGTGAATGGTGATTGGGCAACAATTTCAAATGGCTGTCCCGCTCCCACAAAACCCAAGAACGCTTCTTCTGGGGTTCTGTTAATTCGTCGAGACGTTAGCTGGCTGGCAGTCGCGCTAACTTGGGCGGTTCCTACCATACGGATCGCACCCCTTTGCACCAAATATAGCAATCCAGGCCGGGCTGGAATGCGCTCATCTTTGCTAAAGGTACGGCAGCGGTAGTGTTCTTGAGCCCAGTCAAGAATGCGTTGCCAAGTTAAAAAAGGCCGTGATGCCTCAGAAAAGGAGGATGGAGATTGCATAGGTAACAAAGAGCGTTCGGCTGAAGACAAAGACGTAAATAAAAGGGTGCAAGGAGTGTCTTTGTGTTGGCGAGGCAGGCTTAACGCCTAACAGCGCCAGCCAATCCAAAGAATAGAAAGCAAATTACTCTCTACTCTTTTGTTATACTTCCTACTGTACAATGATGGTAGTAAAGATTACTTACTATTCATCAATTATTCATCAAATTTTATCCTCTTCTCATTTTTCTTTATCTAAATTAAATTTATACCGCACGATAGATGACAGAAAAGTAACAAATATATCTTACATGATGATTTAAATAATATTACGTGCATCATAAAATACAAGTTAGCAAATATACGTCAATTAAACAGTTAGTGTACAGTTATTTAATAAAATCACTAAGCATTGATACTTATAAAGCAGAAAATAAACGCATAAGAGATGAGAAAATTCCTCTACACAAAGGTAGAGATAATAATAGAATTTTATACACCTCAAGTGTGTCTTTGGGACTATCAAAATCTCAGAATCGAAAAGCGATGGAGCTTGCCAGTGCGATCGCCTCAGATATATCAGGGATCTGTGGAGACGTTTTTAGCATCCAAATAGTTCCCCCTGGTTTGATACATTTTGAATTAACTCACTCGACGTTAGCGACTTGGTTACAAAGTCTTGTAGAGGGGAGTGGGGAAGAAGCAGGGGAGCAGGGAGCAGGGAGCAGGGAGCAGGGAGCAGGGGAGAAGAATTTTCCCCTCTGCACCCTGCACCCCGCCCGTATGCCTCTTCATTCCCCTTTGCACCCTGCACCCCGCCCCTCTGCCTCTTTTCAATGCCCAATGCTCAATTTGTTTGCTGTTCAATATGCCCATGCACGCTGCTGTTCGCTAGTGCTTCTGGCTCACCGAGAGGGATTGATTAAACTTAGAGAACTAGTTCCAAATACTAGTCCAGCTTTTTGGAGTGTTATCTCTCCTAACCCTTTACCTTGGCTCAATGGTGACGGAACACTGCGGCTAAATCACCCAGATGAGCGTCGTCTAATTGGTGAGTTAATACAAGTGGTAGACAACATAGAATGCCCTGATGTTAAGGGTTCTCTGAAATGGGAAAAAGTAGCGCTGAGTTTGAGCGAAGCTTTTGAAAAGTTTTGGTGTAATTGCCGGATTTGGGGTGAGGTGAAAATTACTTCACCAGAGTTAGCCCAAGCCAGACTCGGATTGCTTATGGCTACTCAGTCAGTATTAAGATTTGTGCTGGAGGAAAAGTTGGGTGTTTTTGCGCCTTTGGAGTTATGAATCGGTAATGTCGCTTAGGCAAAAATAAAAACTTTTATATATCTATTGACTCAATGCATCTCCTCAGCTACATTAACAGGTGTGTGAGGAGCGAACCAGGTAGGGCACCGAGACGAAACACGGCCAGTCGTCGGTGTCCTTTCTGATTTATATGGGTTAGGTTTGAAAAATTGCCCTCATTACAGCAAAAACTTTTCAATTGCTACTGCTGCTCCATCTTCCTCTACGCTGGGAGCTACCCACTGCGCGATCGCTTGCACTCCTGCTGGTGCGTTGCCCATAGCTACACCAAGTCCAACATATTCCAGCATTTCTACATCATTGAAGTTATCGCCAATTGCCATAACGTTGGCTAACTCTAATCCCAGCAATTCTTCGGCTAGGTAACGCACAGCAGTTCCTTTATTCACAAAGGCGTTAGTTGCTTCAAAGAAGGTAGCAACAGATGTTGTCAGATAAAGTTCAGCAGGTGTATACTGACGGCGCAAATTCCCCAATAGCTTGTCGATCACATCAGTGTCATCAGACAAAGCGAGAATTTTTGTTGGTTCGTTCGTTAAGGCTTGGCGCAAATCACCCACGGGAATCGGGGTAATATCAGAACGTTCTGCATAAATTTGGGTTTCTCTGGTTACTTCACGGACGTATAGTTGATCGTTGATGTAGAAGTGGACAGATAGGAGCGATCGCAACTCCGGCTGTTCAAAATAGTCGAGTAACTGGTGGGCGATTTCCCTGGAAACAGCCCAATGGCGATGAATTTTTTGGGTGATCGGATCTTGAATCCAGGCTCCTTGATAGGCCATCAATGGTAGGGTAGAGCCGATATCTTGGTGAAAGCGCAAGGCTGAACGATACATCCTACCTGTAGCGATCGCCACTTTAATTCCTCGTGCTTGCGCTGCAATAATAGCTTGCTTTACAGGTTCGCTGATGGTGTTAGAGTGTCCAGCGATCGTGCCATCTATATCCAAAACTAATAGTTTAATATCTTTTGTAGCAGCCTGATGATCAGTAGATGCCAAGTGTGTAGCAGATGCTTTCTGCATAATTTCCTAGATTTTAAGTTCCAGTTAGAGGTTAACAGGCTCTAGCAGCCTGTGGTGAGTAGTGGAAAAAATAATTGGACGTTTTTTATTTAGAAGTCCCTTAGTACGCAAAAACTACGCTATTGTTGCCAAAGCAAAGCTGAACTAGCATCTGAAATTGCTAACTATGTAACGAAGCTTCTGGCTAAAATAGGGCTATGTCTGAAATTACTTCTGCAACCGCACCACGCCCCACGTTCATCCTCGTAGATGGACACTCGTTGGCTTATCGTTCATACTTTGCTTTCGCCAAAGGGCGAGATGGAGGGCTGCGTACAAAAACGGGCATTCCTACCAGTATATGTTTTGGTTTTGTGAAGTGCCTGCTGGAGGTAATGGCAACACAACAGCCCCAAGCAATGGCGATCGCTTTTGATTTGGGTGAGGCCACTTTTCGCCATGAAGCTGACGATACTTATAAAGCCGATCGCAAAGAAACGCCAGAAGACTTCATTCCCGACTTAGAAAACCTGCATGAGTTGCTCAATGGCTTCAATTTACCAATTTTCACTGCCCCTGGTTATGAGGCAGATGATGTTTTGGGAACATTATCACAACGAGTAACTGCTGCTGGGTATAGGGTGAAGATTCTCACTGGCGATCGCGATTTATTTCAACTAATCGACTCTGACAAAGAAATCACTGTTCTGAATTTTAGTCCAGATGCCCTAAAACGCTCTACAAATAGCATTACGGAATTTGAAGCAGAACAAGTCAAAGAAAAAATGGGGGTTTTACCTTCACAAATTGTTGATTTTAAAGCACTTTGCGGTGATAAATCAGATAATATTCCTGGTGTCAAGGGAATTGGGGAAAAGACAGCAGTGCAGCTGTTAAATACTTATGGTTCACTTGATCGTGTTTATGCTGCGTTAGATGAAATTAAAGGCGCAACTCAGAAAAAACTGGCAACTGGTAAAGAAGATGCCGAGAAGTCTCGCTATTTGGCAACCATAGTTTTAGATGTTCCTATAGAATTTGATTTAGAAAATTGCAAATTAAAAGGCTTTGATACAAACGTTTTAGCACCAATTTTAGAAAAATTAGAATTCAAGTCTTTTTTAGGTAAAATTAACGACCTTCAACAACGTTTTGGTGGCAAAGTTGAAGAAATCCAAGAAGCCAAAATAGACGCAATTAATCCCAATAGTGACTCAAAATTCAGTGCTGATGAAGATAATGATTTGTGGTTTTTCAGTGCTACTGATACAGCAACAGTTACACAACAATCTACTTCCCCAATTACACCACGCATCATCAACACTGAAGCTAAATTAACTGAGTTAGTGAAACTATTGCAACAATTTACTAACCCAGAGACTCCTGTTGCTTGGGACACTGAAACTACAGCTTTAGAACCAAGAGATGCTGAGTTAGTAGGAATTGGTTGTTGTTGGGGAACGGAACCAGATGAAGTAGCTTATATTCCTGTGGGGCACAAAACTGGGGAAAATCTGCATAAAGATTTGGTGCTAGAAAGATTACGCCCAATTCTCGAAAGTGCTGATTATCCCAAAGCTTTACAGAATGCCAAATTTGACCGCTTAGTTTTGAAGTGTCAAGGAATTAATTTGGCGGGAGTAGTGTTTGATCCCATGCTGGCAAGTTACATTTTAAATCCAGATTCAAGTCATAATTTGATGGATTTGTCGCAGCGATATTTGGGATTAATAGCGAAAAGTTATTTGGATTTAGTTCCTAAAGGTAAAACTATCGCTGATATAGATATTCCTGCCGTAGCAGATTACTGCGGTATGGATGCTTATTCTACCTTTGGCTTAGTGTCGAAATTGCGTGAAGAACTGGACAAAATTCCAACTTTGTCTAAGCTATTAGTGGAAGTGGAACAGCCACTAGAAGCGGTTTTAGCCGAAATGGAATACACGGGTGTCCGCATTAATTCAGCATATTTACAAGAACTTTCACAGCATTTAGAAACTGAGCTAGCCAGGTTAAAAGAGGAAGCAACAGAAATAGCTGGGGAAAATTTTAATTTGGGTTCACCTAAGCAGTTGAGCCAAATCTTGTTTGAAAAGTTGGGGTTAAGTACTAGACATTCTCGGAAAATTCAAACGGGCTTCTCTACAGATGCAGCAACACTAGAAAAACTCCAAGAAGATGATAACACTGGATTTGTTGAGGCGATCATTGAGTATCGCACTCTATCTAAATTAAAGTCTACTTATGTTGATGCATTACCTGCATTGGTGCGTCCAGATACACAGCGAGTGCATACTGATTTTAATCAAGCAGCAACATCAACTGGTAGGTTATCTTCTTCTAATCCGAATTTGCAAAATATCCCCATTCGTACAGCTTTTAGTCGCCAAATTCGTAAGGCGTTTTTGCCAGAATCTGGTTGGTTAATGGTGGCTGCTGATTATTCACAAATTGAATTGCGGATTTTGGCTCATTTGAGTCAAGAGCCAATATTAGTGCAAGCATATCAGCAAAATGAAGATGTTCACACTGTGACGGCGCGGTTAGTGTTTGAAAAAGAAAATATAACCTCAGAAGAACGAGGGATGGCAAAAACTATCAATTTTGGCGTGATTTATGGAATGGGTTCTCTAAGGTTTTCGCGCTCAACTGGGATAGATAAGACTATTGCCAATGAGTTCATTAAGCGGTTTAATGAACGATATCCGAAAGTATTTGCATATTTAGAGCGAATGAAAAAAGAAGCGATCGCTCTTGGTTATGTAGAAACTATTTTCGGTCGCCGTCGTTATTTTGACTTTACTAATAACAGTTTACGCAAATTAAAAGGCAGTAACCCAGAAGATATTGAACTGAGTAAATTGAAAAATTTGGGTGCCTATGATGCAGGTTTACTACGCTCTGCTGCTAATGCACCAATTCAAGGTTCTAACGCTGATATTATCAAAATTGCAATGGTGAGATTGCATGAGGTTTTGAAGAACTATCAGGCGCGTTTGTTGTTGCAAGTTCACGATGAATTAGTGTTTGAAATTCCCCCTGATGAATGGGAAGAATTACAACCGCAAATTAAGTCGGTGATGGAAAACGCAGTCCAGTTAAGTGTGCCGTTGCTGGTGGATGCGCGTGTTGGTGAAAATTGGATGGAGACGAAGTAAGTTGAACTTTGACAAGGCTTTTAACTAGAAAAGTGTCAATTAGTTGAGTTGAAAATTTAATTAATCAAGATAATCAAGAGTCAAAAGTATCGACTCTTGACTCCTGATGATGGAGTAGGCAATAGTTAAGAATTAACCGCCACGCTTGAGCGATAATTCTACCTGCTGTAACTCCTTCTCTAAACGAGTTTTGAGTTTTTCGGGTACGGCACGATTTGGGTAAGAACTGTAGTGTCCAGCCAGGGAGTTGAGGGCTGTTCGCATGGTTGTAAAGGAGCCAAGACCAGAAACAGAGTTAACTCGCTGATAGCGAGCTGAAAAGTCATTAATTTTTTGACGTGCTTCTGCCTGAACTGCTGCTTTTTCTGGTGAATCTTGTGATATATCCAGAGCTTGTCTCATAACATTGACCACAGCTAAGGTGTCTTGGCGATAATCCCCAGTCAAACTATCTGGACTGCCAGAACAGCCCATTAAGCCGATAGATACAACCAAAACCAGCGCAAGCAAACGCGACCAATAGCGCTTCATATGCATTAAGTAAAAGAATACGTAAATCAACGTCCATCGTATCTTGGATTGGTAACTTGGGGAATGGGGAGTGGGGGATGAGGGAGCAGGGGGAGTAGGGGAAGAATAACTATTAGACTTGTCGCGTTATAAAAAATTAGTGTCTGAAACCCTTGCTTTGCCTGGCTCAAAAAATTCAAAACCTTTATTAGGCGACAAGTCTATTAATTATTGACCAATTCCCAATTACCAATGCCCAATGACTAATGACTAATGACTTTTTGATAAAGAGTATTGCGTTGTTGGTAAGGTCTTCCTAAAGAAGCGATCGCATTTTCCAAAGTTTCCACTTCCATACACGTACCGCCCAAAGCACCTGCCATTGTGGTAATATGCTCCTCCATCAATGTGCCGCCGATATCATTACAACCCCAAACTAAGGCTTCTGTTGCACCTGCAAGCCCCAGTTTTACCCAACTCTGCTGATGGTTAGGAATCCAATTACCTAGGTAAATCCGCGCCACAGCGCCTAGCAGCAATGCATCACTCAAAACTGGTTGATCGCGTCCGACACGGCGACGTAAAGGTTTGGGCGCTTCTTGCCCAACGAAGGGTAATAAAATAAACTCTGTGATGTTTGCTGGATATCCCTGATTAATGGCGGTTTGTTGGAGCGATCGCAATTTTTCGAAATGCCCGATTTGCTGTTCGTGGGTTTCAATATGCCCAGATAACATGGTGCTGGTGGTATGCAAGCCTAATTTGTGAGCAGTGCTAACAATTTCTAGCCAAGTGGCTGTGTTAATCTTCTCTGGACACAATATCCGCCTTACTTCATCGTCTAACACCTCAGCTGCTGTTCCTGGCATTGAGTCAACACCAGCATCACGCAAAGCAGCAATTACATCAGCATACCCAAGTCCATCAAGTCTGGCGATAAATTCCACTTCTTGGGGAGAAAAAGCATGTAAATGTATCTGAGGAAATTCCTGTTTAATGGTTTCCACGACCTTGAGATAATAGGGTAAAGATTTACCATTTATCTGTGCTTGTGGATTTAATCCGCCCTGCATACAGATTTCCGTCGCGCCCCGTTGCACTGCATCTGTCGCTTTTTCCAAAATTTGCGCCGAATCTAACCAGTATGCACCGGCATCACCATCATCTCGACGGAATGCACAAAAACTACAGTGCTGCTCACAAATATTAGTAAAGTTGATATTACGATTAATTATGTATGTAACCGTATCGCCTGCTTGGGTGTGGCGGAGTCTGTCAGATGTATCACGTATCGCTGCGATCGCCTCCTCGTCTGTTTGTTGTAACAACACTATTCCCTCTTCGAGAGATAAGTCGTATCCCATCAAGGCACGGTCAAGAATTTTTTCAACAGTAATTTTTGTCAGCATTACTTTCTTAACTTCTGGGTAAATCTTAATTTTAGGAGCTTGTAAATAATAAAATTCTACTTAATAAATACACCAAGTTCTGGAGAATCCCAAGAACGGACATAAGTTTTGTCTTTAAAATTAATTTTTTGAGATTTCTTTTGTTTACTTCTTTTAGTTTCCATTGAAATAATCCCGCAAGGCTCAAAATCTTTATAGGAAGCCTCTTTTTCTAAACTCGACGAAATATTATTAACATTAATATGTTGAATTTTAAGTAATTTTTGATTATTTTGCTGCAAAAGTATCCATAAGGGGTATTCCCAAGAGTCATTTCCCATTGATAGCCCAATATTCGAGCATTTTTTGGAATTTAAAAACTCAACTGCTCCTGTATAAGTACCTTTGAGGAATGGTCTATTACTAAAATACTGCTCAATTCTAGGCGTTTGAAATATATTGTTGCTATCAATAATAGGTCTGTACCTATTAAAAAACACCCACGGTAATGATGAGATTAGCAGAAATGTTACTATGAAAATTGCTATTTTTTGCTGTTTAAGTTTAGATAACACCACACCTACAAATGGAGAAATTAGGACAAACAAAGGTAAATGCAGACGACTATTCCAGACTTGCCATTTTAGCAAGTAGCAAAATATCAAAAATGTAGATACAGTAGCAATGAGATAAGTAAAAATATAACTTTCTTTACGAAGAGATTTTCGAGTTAGAAAAATAATTATACATATCATTATTAGTGCTAGATGTAATAAATTACCAGCACTATTTTCATTACCAGTTATCCCAATTGTTGACCAACCTCCTGGTACAAAGAATGTCTGGGAAAAAGTTATCCGAGGATCGTTATAATCTACACCGATGAATGTATGTATAAGTTGAATTAATCTGTTCGCTTTTCCATTCCAGAAACCAATGGGTGTTCCTATATGTAAAGCAATATTTCTCAGGATATTAGAAATGAGTATATTAACACCTAGTATTTCATTACGATAGCCACTCGCTTCACCAAGTGGCGAAGCAAATAAATTATAATTGCGTAAATAGTGACTAACATTAAGCAACAAAGAGATACTTCCTACTATCAAAGCAGGCTTCCATGCTTGCCAGCGTAAGCGTTTAACCAGGTAAAAACCAAACCAAATTAAAAAGGGAAATACATAAAAATAAGCAGTTCCCTTGCTCAAAATAGCTAATCCCGTGCTACTACCAATATTAAATGAATTCGTCCAAATATTGCTTTTCCCTGCTTGGATAGTTGATAGTAAGTAGTAAGCAAGGCAAACTAACCAAAATGCAGCTACATAATCATTTTGAGTGCTTGAAGCTTGCAAGATTCCCATAGGAATTGTTGCTGTTACAACCGCAGAGAAAACTTGACCTCGTAAATCTGCTCCTAGTTGTTTTGCAATTAATGACACTCCAATAATACAGCCAACCATACTGAACCATTGGACTAAGTTAGCGAAGTAGTCACCACCACTTAAAAGCTGAAAATGCAAAATCACGAACTCTGACCAAGGGTTTTGATATAGCTGTGGGGTATAACTTGTTGGATAATGAGCAACGGTATGATTTTGTATCCAATAAACAACACGACTCATATGATAGTCCATAGAATCCCAGTTATTGGGTGGTGCGATGATAGCAATTAATCCAACTGTTGCTACAACGAAACCTATGCCATATAACAAGAATTTTATTAATGGTTTAACTTTAATATTTTTGTTTATTTGAGAAGAATTTCTTTGCTCTGGATTCGGAATTATTTGGTGATTTAGTCGAAAGTATATATAAATTAATGTGATACATATCAATCCCCAAGTTACCAATATCCAGCCAAAAGTAATTAATTTAAAAATACTCAAAAATTCTGTGATTACAGTGAGTAAAATTCCCCAGTAAGTAATTGTTAATATCAGCGCCTCACGCCAATCGTTACGCTTTTTATTAATTAATAAAAAAATAGTAATTAAGGAAATAAGAGGTAAAAATATAAACATCAATAATATTACCCACTTTAAATATAATTTCTGCTGTGGTAATTGTAATATAGCCTGAAGCCGCTTACTTAATACACATTGTTATATTGGCTGGAATTCTCACTAATTTTCCCTTGCTTGCGGTGTCTGTCGGTGCTGTATTAGCAATCCGATCGCCATACCAATGCCAACAAAGGCTGTAAAGTAAAATAAACCAATCAATCGGATATAAGTTGGTGGTGCGATCGCTTCAACTTCAACTTCTTGTGCTACCTTCACTGGTGCAAATTGACGGCTAGATCCTGGTAGAGGAGTTGCTTCCACCTCGATTTTGTGGGGTGAACCATCAAAAAATTGCTCTAGCCATGTTAACTTCCCTTGTTCGTCAGGAATAGCTTTGTAATCAAAGACTGTTAAATTATATTCAAGGGCGATCGCTTTCACCTGTAACGCTACATCTCTGATAGGTTGTCCAGTTGCGCTATCTTTCACCTGTAGCGCTAAATTCGCAAGTTTTCCGACAGTTGCGTTTTTATCTCCCTCAAGGTTAATTTCCAATCCTTGGGATTTTTGAGATGATGGTGCGATCGCTTCAGTACTATTTGAATGGTGTTCGCTGCTATGAGCTTCAGCAACTTCTGCACTAATGTTAATAACTAATAGGGTTACTATAGCTACCACTGTCAATGCACTTAATAAAAGGCTGACTGACTGTGGTGCAATTTCTCCTTGTTGGAGTTCTTCTTGTCCGCCAATAACCCAACCACCCAGCAATCCAAGTGATAGCAAGATAGCTGCAATAACAACAAAATATTTATATTTAATTGGATTTTCCCGGACATTCAGATTTAAACTTTGCTGATATGGGGCAAAGGCATTTGCTACCAAAGGTGACACATTTACGAGCAGTTGGTAATTACCACGGATGGGTAATATCTGCTGAATTTCTAGCTTTCCATCAGGTGCAGTAGCATCAATTTGCAGCAATTTTGTTCCCTCAACAATGGGAAAATCTGTTGTTAACCAAGGATTCCGATTAGGCGTCAAAATTTGTAAGCTAATTTTGGTATTTTCTAATGGTTTACCCGCAGCATTAACAGCTTGTAACTTTAGGGTAACAGGAGATTGCGGTTTTTCTGCTCCTGCTTCAAAGGGGAGAATACGTTCTAAAGGTGGGTTGGTGGAGAGTAGCACTCTGGATGTAGGAATTTGGGAATTCCCTACAAAGGAATAAAGAATTGATAAAGTAATACAAACAGCGCTGATAACTCCAAAAAGCCGATATTTTTTCATAAAAACTTACGGTATATGTAAAACTCATGTACTTTTGGCAACTGAAACTTAAATAGCAGTTGATGAAAGTTAAAGTAAAAAATTCAAATCAAAGAATTAGTCATAAATTAGACACTATTTTCAATCCAGTTAAGGTGATGTAGAGATGGTAAATAAAGCATCTCTACAAAACCTAAAAGTATATCCAAACAAAAAGGCTGGCGCGAAATTTGCGCTATTTTAGCGTCGTAATTTCGTTAGATGTCAAAGCATTCTAAAAAATCTTGGGATTATGATAATTTAGTGACATGCAACGCCTAATGTGTGGTGACGCGCTGAGTGTGCTGTGTTATGAGCCGCAGGATAGGTGGAGAACAAAACAGTCCAGATAACTAAAGAAGATAGCAACATATAAAGCGTTACCTGCACAGGCTTGGATAAGGTAATACCTGCGGTCTTCTGCAATACTGAAATATGAGAAAAAGTAGTCATTTTTGACCTCCTATAATAAATTCGGGTAATTCATCAATCAAAGGGCATTATGCCGCTTGATTGCAAAAAGATATACGATCAACTTTGTCTTTGACAAGTGTGTATCAAATGTATTGGGTAAGTGGGCTTTAGTGAATACTATACTATCTTTTGAAGATCGACTGATCATGAGACAGAAATTTCCACATAAAGTCCATACAAATAACAAAACAATGACACATGGATTTGAATGATGGCATTTTCAAAGCTGATAACACGAAGGTAACAGATTAAAATTTAAAATTGGTCATGTTGCCAAACATCCAAAATTCCTTGAAATGCAATTGATATTATTTCTAAGCCAATTAAATATGCCACAGATTACCAACAGGTTTTATATTAAAGGTGCTATTATACTCATTGTTTGTACTTAAAGTACTGCTGAAGCAAATAAGTATATCAGGAATAGGTATGAAAAGTTAGTTTTATTTAAGTGTCATTTATACATAGAATAGGCGTATAAATACGGTAAAAATAAAATAATTGGCTATATTTTTCAGGGACTGATTCTAGCTTTAGCAACTTAACTAACTATATTTGAAGCGTTATAAAATTATTGACAATAATTATTAATTCATCTAATATTTAAAAGCAATTGAAAATCTTTTGCAATTCTTTTTTGGCGCTAACCGTAACTGAATGTCATGCCCAACAACTTCGCTCTAGGTAACGGAAAACCTTGGAGCCGCCGTCAATTATTGCAGCTGGGACTAGCAGGTGCTGGAGTGACTGGTGCAGCCGGACTTTGGCAGATGCTAAATCTACAAAGTAAGTCAATCGTCAAAGTGCCACCATTCAGTATGGAAGCACCAGACGACGTTACTAACCCGATGAAGATGTTAAGGGATTTTGACTATGGGACGGTAAAGCAAGAAAATGGGCGGACTATCAGGGAATTTCAGTTAACTGCGGGTACTTCCATAATAAAACTGAATAGTGCTGTATCTTACAACATCTGGGATTTAAACGGTCGCATACCAGGGCCAACGCTACGGGCAAAACAGGGCGATCGCATCCGGGTACTATTTCTCAACAATGCGGGACATTCTCACTCTTTGCATTTTCATGGCGTTCATCCGGCAGAAATGGATGGTATTCGCCCAATCAGCAATGGTAGTGCCACAATTTATGAATTTGATGCTGAACCTTATGGCGTTCACTTATACCACTGCCATATTGAACCAGTCACCCGCCACATCGCTAAGGGGCTGTACGGCATGTTCATCATCGATCCACCTACTCCCCGTCCCCCGGCTGATGAAATCGTACTGGTGATGGGTGGGTATGATGTGAATGATGATAGCCATAATGATTATTACGCCTTCAATGGTCTGCCCCACTATTACATGCATAACCCGATTCGCATTTACAAAGATCAGTTGATTCGGTTGTATGTTCTCAACATCATTGAATACGATCCGGCGGTGACGTTTCATCTCCATGCCAACTTTTTTGATGTCTATCGCAATGGCATGAGTATGACTCCTAGCGAGAAAACTGATGTGATTACGATGGGTGTCGCAGAAAGGCACATCTTGGAATTTGCTTTTCGCTACCCAGGTAAGTATATGTTCCATCCCCATCAAGATGCGATCGCAGAAAACGGTTGCATGGGTCAATTTGAAGTACTTGCTGAGAGTAGCTCTCAAAATCCTGTTAAAAAATCGTGACAATATTATTAGTAATTCGTAATTAGTTTATTAAAGTCTTAGATAAATAGTTGATAAAAAATCTCATTATATGAGACAGTAAAATCTATGACAATGTGTCAAACAAGCTAGCTTCTAGTAGTAGTTTGAAATATTTCAATTAATACCTTTTTTAGTTGTGCGAGGAGCAAAGATGATAAAAGTTCGTTATATCTGTTTAACAGCAGCAGCAGCCTTAATAGTTACCTTGAGTTCCTGTAGTGGTACACCAAGCGCAGAAAATCCATCAGCACCAGTTGCTAGCCCTCCAACGACAGAGGCAGTAAGTAGTAACACTCACAGTGGCCACGGTGGCAAAGAAAAAATTAACATTAACAGTGCTATATTGTCAGAATTAGATAAGTTTGAAGCAAAACTAGGTGTTCCGGCTTTATCGAACAAAATCCAGGCAAGTCGTCCTTATGGTAGCCCAGAAGATTTAGTCACTAAAAAAGTAATTACTCAAGAGCAGTTTGACCAAATTAAAGACCAGGTTAGTGTTCAAGAAGTAGCACTCACGGGTGAGGCAAAAGATGTTGACTATATGTCTAAATTAGGCTTAATGAAAGGACATCTTTTGGTAGCACAAGAACTGCTGGATAAGAATCAGCCGAAACAGGCAGAACCTCATATTGGACATCCAGTTGAAGAGATTTACGTTGATGTAGAAGATCAACTTAATGAGCGCAAAGTCAAAGAATTTAAGACAACATTGGTAAGTTTGCAAGATTTAGTGAAATCTAGTCCGAAGGATAGCAAAGTTAAAACTAATTTTACTTCTTCAGTGCAAGCAGTTGATTCCGCGATCGCAGCTTTACCAGCAGATCAACGCTCAAAACCAGGATTTGTGCTACAGGTAATTAACGAACTACTAGATTCAGCCAACTCCGAATATGGCGCAGCGATCGCAGATAGTAAAATAACCGCCCCAATTGAGTATCAAGACTCCCGTGGTTTTGTGGTTTACGCCAATGATTTATACAAAGGAATTTCTAGTCAAGTAGCTCAAGCAGATCCCGAAGCACACAAAGCGATCGATACTAGTTTCGCTGAACTCATAAAAGTTTGGCCTGCTGCCATCCCACCAGCAAAAGCAGTCAAAACACCTAGTGATGTTACCAAGCTAGTGAAAACCATTGAGGAAAACTCTCAAAAAGTGGTTGACAAATCCAATACCCAAGCACAGCGATAACACTTTCTTTTAATGGGAAGCAGATGGTAAGGAGTTTAAAATAGTTAGGAGAGACGCGATTAATCGCGTCTGTACAAGAGTTAGGAGTTATGAATTATGAGTTAGTTATGAATCCCGAACTGTTAACTCCTAACTTCCAACTCCTCACTCGTAACTCCTAACTAATTACACTCCATTCGTTACTTGAACTAACAACTGATGCAAGAACTTGACCATAAAAAGACCATTGACTTGCTGAACTCCATCATGGAATTTGAACTAGCAGGTGTAGTGCGTTATACACATTATTCTTTGATGGTGACGGGCCCTAACCGTATTCCAATCGTGGCTTTTTTCAAAGCACAGGCAAGTGAATCTTTACTTCATGCTGAACAAGTGGGAGAAATTCTCACCGGTTTAGATGGGCATCCGTCCTTGAAAATTGCCCCAATGGAAGAAACCTACCAGCATAAAGTCAAGGATATCTTAGAAGAAAGCTTATCCCACGAAAAAAAGGCATTGGATCTGTATAAAAATCTGCTTGATACTGTTACCAATGCCAGCATTTATCTTGAAGAATTCGCTCGCGGCATGATTGGGCAAGAAGAGATGCATAATCTCGAACTCAAAAAGATGCTACGCGATTTTAGTTAATAGTCATTAGTCATTAGTCATTAGTCCTTAGTCATTAGTCATTAGCCAAAAACAAATGAAAAAGGACAAAGGACTAATGACAAAGGAGAAAAGACAAAGGATAAAAGATGGATTTTAGTACTGCTCTACCTACTTTTGTAATAACGCTCCGAGAAGGAGTAGAAGCTGCTCTTGTTGTTGGGATTGTGCTAGCTTTACTGAAAAAAGCTAAACAATCCCGGCTCAACTCTTGGGTATATGCTGGTATTGGCGTTGGTATTGTCGTCAGTGCCTTAATAGGCGTGCTATTCAGTTCGATAATTCAAATACTAGGAGCAGCGAATCCTCAATACACCACTGTAGTTGAGCCAGCGTTGGAGGGTGTGTTTAGTGTGTTAGCGATCGCAATGCTCAGTTGGATGCTAATCTGGATGACTAAACAAGCCAGATTTATGAAAGCTACAGTTGAAGGAGCAGTTACACAAGCACTGACACAAAACTCAAATGCTGGTTGGGGTGTTTTTACTTTAATTTTAATTGCCGTTGTCCGCGAAGGCTTTGAAACTGTTCTCTTCGTTGCCGCTAATTTTCAACAGGGATTAATGCCAGCCTTGGGTGCTATTGGTGGTTTGGTAACGGCATCTGCCATTGGGGTGTTGCTATTTAAATGGGGTGTCAAAATTAACATCCGCCAGTTTTTCCAGGTAATGGGCGTTTTCTTAGTATTAATTGTCGCTGGGTTAGTAGTTTCAGCCTTGAAACACTTTGACGAAGCAGTGGCTAACCTTGCCCTTAGCAGTCGCGCCACAGAAGGACTTTGTTTCTATTACGAACGTTTTACAAAAGTCCACTCCTGTATTTTGGGGCCAATGGTTTCAAATACTTCCACAATCTTACCTGACGAACAGTTTCCTGGCATTATTCTCAAATCTTTATTTGGTTATAGAGACAATCTCTATCTTGTGCAAGCAGTGGGATATGTGGCATTTTTACTCACCATTGGAGGACTGTATTTCCGCAGCCTTGGAGGTGGTTTTCCTGAAGGTAAAAAAAATATCCCCTTTGGTCAAAAACCAATTAGTTCTGCAAAAGATTAAAAGCATAGTCAGTTGCCTTGTTCCCAGTCTATTTATGACTGGGAATCACCTTAAGGATCGGCATTTGTCACCAACACAAAGTAACCAAAGCTTTCCTAGAGCGGATTAGGCAATGAGCAAAACTTTTATATTAAATTCCTTACTGTTGCTTTCTCAAATACCTAATTCAGAAGCAAAATTTTTAGATTTAAAAAATAAATTAGAAAAAAAAGGGTTTCAGGTAATCATTGCACTACCACCAAAGCGAGGAGCTTATGGATTACTAAGAGAAGCTGACAAAAAAATTTGGATTAATCCCATAGTGTTTGAGTTAGGTATTGGGACTCAAACATTAATCCATGAAACTGTTCATGCAGCGCAGGTATGTGCCGGAAAAGGAAAAATCAAAACTTTAGGCTTAGACATTCAACCAATCAATTATGCTAGACCATTTTTTAAACGTTATACCGATGTCAAACGACAAGATTTAGAGAGAGAAGCTTATGCAGTACAAACTCAACCTAATAGTTTTGAATTAGCTGTATCTCTTCTTCAACAATATTGTAAATAGCTAGTTTTTAGATTTGTTGATAAAGCTAAACCGCCCTTATTTAACTGCTTTGCAATAAAAAGTATTGAGTGTTGCAGAGTGAGAATCTTGAGTGCAAAGAATGCTTGAAAAATAAATTGGTTAATGATTTTTGGCGTTGCATAAATGCGGGATGATTTAATTCAATACGGGTATTTCCCAATACTTCAAATAATGAAGTAATAATCGAATTGAATATTTCAGCATATCTACTGACTTTGAATAGCACAATGTTTTGCGGTGTAGTCGGGCTAAATTATCTACTGAACAAGTCTACGAAAGGCTGTCAACTTCCGCATAAGGACTTTCCGAAACAGAAACAGCAATCATAATCAAGCATTACGGGTTTAATAGAACTCTTGCAAAAGTTTTTTGTGATACAATAAAAAGTTTATAAATTTTTTATTAGGACAATAATAAGCAGTAAAATTCTGGAGAGCGAAACAGCTTACTTCAAGCAAATTTAAGCGTATGACTGGAGTAAGCCGTCAAACCTTTGAGTTAATAGTTGAGTTAGTCAAAGCTGATGAGAAAAAGAAAAAAGAACGGCAAAGATGTTTTGCAGTAGTTTCAAACTCATTTTAATTTTGAAGTAATTAGAGTAATTGTTGAATTCATCTTGTCTTACTGTTGGGTACAGGCATTAGTAAGACGAGCTAAGTGCCCTGCTTTACAAACAACGCGTGCTTAAGCTGCTGACAAGCCTTTTCAATTGCATCTATACTACCTGGATTCACCAGACCATAATAATCAAACACATAGACTCGGTTATTTTTAGTTGCTTGCAATTGTTGCCAAAAAGCTTCCTTTTTCAACGAATATAAAAGCGCTGCTTCCGAATTCCCTTGTAGGGGATTAACCAAAATTATCACCTCTGGATTCGCTTCTAAAACTTTCTCAGCCGAAAGCGTCACATAGCCACCAATTGGACTTTTGCCTTGTAAATCTGCTGCTATATTTTTCGCCTGGAATTTCGCCAGCAAATCCCCTGCCCAACTATTTTTATTCGGCGCTAAAATTGGTTGACGACTAACCAGCGCTAGAGTAGAAAAACCCTGAGTTGGCTTTTCTGGCAAGAAACTTTTGTAACGATTTAACAAAGGCTGAGGATCAGCGTCAATTGATTTAGCAAGTATTTTAGTAAGTTCTTCTAGAGATTCCCAATTATTCACCTTAGTTAGAAAAGTCGGAATTCCTAGCTGCTGAAGTTTTTGAATTGGAATGTTAGAAAAACCTTCTGCACCAATAACTAAATCTGGTTTGAGTGCTACCACTTTTTCTAAATTTGGCGCACTTTGCCCTTCACTAACACGGGGAATCTCCTTAAATCTTGAGTCATCCTTAAATAATTTACTACCAGTAATGCCAACAATTTTTGTTTGATCGAGTCGAGAGATAATATCAGCAGAAAGAGGAGAAAGAGCAACAACTCTTTTTGCTGCTCCTTTTGGTAATTGCTGAGAATTTGTGTTTGTCGTCTCAGTAGGGTTTATGATTTTTGTTAGTGGCTGCTGAGTGGTTGCAGTCGTGCAAGCAGCTAAAAATATACTCATCAAAAGTGCTAAAGCAGATAAAAGCCAACGACGATGCATATTAAAATTCCTTTTGGGGTAAGAATGCCATAAGCAGATTTTCACTAACTAAGGTACAGGCAAAATCTACCCAATAACAGACTAAGCTTGGTGTGTATTCAAATGTTTTATGTCTTTATCAAAAAATTCAGCAACACAAACAAGCCTTTAGTAGTCTTAAAAAAATAGGTTTAAAAACCCCCGTTATTTAAATGTATAATTATATACATAATATTGTCCACAATTATCTGAATTGGGGTCGATGATTATTGTGTCCATCTACTGCTAGATATGTCTAACCATTCCTTGAACGTTGCAAGATCAACATTATTTTGGCGGCGTCTATTCGCTATTGTTTTCACTAGTAGTTCGTTGCTCCCCAACTTTGGAAGCGAACCGGCAAGGGCACAAGTAACCCAAACCCAGTATTGTCAATTATCATCAACGGCGGCACAAGAAAAAGAAAACTTACGTTTGTCAGCCCTCAAAGGCAAACCAGATGCCCAAACCCGCTATCAAAACATTCTAAAAAAACAGGCACAGGAATTACAGGAGTGCCGCACGCGGACTTGGCCGCAAATACAAGCCATTTGGTTGCGCTTGTATCCTTGTGACGTTCAGCCAGGAACAATTGATCAGATTATGGATCGGATTGTCAACCGTGGCTATAACCAAGTTTATTTAGAAGTATTTTCTGACGGGCAGGCATTATTGCCAGCAAAAGCTAACCCGACGGTTTGGCCTTCTGTAATTCGCACCCCAGGAGCAGAAAACACCGATTTACTCGCCACAGCAATTCAAAAAGGTCGGCAACGTGGTTTAAAGGTTTACGCCTGGATGTTTACGACCAATTTCGGCTATACTTACGCCCAACGCCGAGATAGAGAAAGTGCGATCGCTCGTAATGGCAAAGGTCAGACGAGCCTATATGTCGTAGATAACGGCTCTCAACTATTTATCGACCCCTACAACTTGCAAGCAAAACGCGACTACTACCAATTAGTAAAAGAAATTTTACGCCGTCGCCCAGATGGCTTGCTATTAGACTATGTGCGCTATCCCCGACAAGCAGGAAGTGATTCCATCGCCACCAAAGTTTCAGATTTATGGCTATTTAGTCCTGCAACCCAAGAAGCTTTATTTAAACGGGCACTAAATTACAAAGGGCAGGAATTGATTCGGCGCTTTTTGAGTAAGGGATTCGTCGGCGCCGGAGATATAGCGGAAGTTGATAAACTTTATCCTCAAGAAGGGGAACCTCTGTGGCAAGGACGCATTCCCTCACCAGCGCAAAAATCAATCCTGTCTGCAACCGATAGACAGCCGCTTTTACAATGGGAATTATGGCAGCTTGCTGTTGCCCACGCTATGCAAGGAATTTTAGATTTTGTCACCATAGCCAGTTATCCAGCAAAGCAGCAAGGTATTCCCACAGGAGTAGTGTTTTTCCCAGATGGCAACCAAACTGTAGGACAAGGGTATGATTCCCGTTTGCAACCTTGGGATCGGTTCCCCACTTCATTACAGTGGCATCCTATGGCTTATGGGAATTGCGGTAATGTCAGTTGTATTGTGACACAAGTGCAACGAGTTTTGAGTATGGCAAAACCGGGTACGCAGATAATCCCAGCTTTAGCAGGCAAATGGGGAGAATCTGTTAGTAATCGTCCATCCCTAGAAGCGCAAATGCAGGCACTTCGCAAATTTTCCCCCCAACTGAAGGGAGTTAGCCATTTTGCCTATTCTTGGCAATATCCTGAGAATGATAACGATCGCAAATTTTGTCGCAGTCGGTAAGTAGCAGAATTCAGGAGTCAGGAGTCAGAATTCAGAAGGAAAATTCCCCTCATCTCCCACTAATTGATTCTGAATTCTGTATTCTTCTTCAATTAACTCTTAGCCAAGTCCTCTGGTGTATTACAGTTAAACAGCATTTCGGGTTCTGCTAAGGGCAAAACTTCTACAGGATATTGCTGAAGCCACTGCTGAAACGATCGCCCCCCTTGGTTGATAAACTCTAGAAGTTGTGGCAAACAGCTACGGCGATAGAAACCACACAGAGGTTCCCAACCTTTGGGATGATGAGCTAAAGCTGCGATCGCATTATCTCCCACGCTATCAAGTCTAGTTACCCAATCTTGCAACACCTCAACCCGTAATCTCGGCAAATCGCAAGCTAGCAGTAGTACCCAATCTGTTTGCACTTCGGCTAGCCCTTGGGCAAACCCAACTAAAGGCCCGTGGGCTAGAGATTCTCCAGATAAAGGTACTTCTCGGATAAACTGACAACTAGGCAAAAGCAAGTCTTGATAGCGTTCTGGCCAGGGAGTGACTATATAAACAACATCAGCACAGCTTTGAGCAATCCCAAAAACTCGCTCTAACAACGGCACTCCTTGAATGGGAATCAAGGCTTTATCTTGACCCATCCGAGAACTCTTACCGCCTGCTAATACAATTGCTGTTAATTTACAGCACGTAAAACTAACATTACTCCCTTCTTCAACTTTCCCCACTCCCTACTCCCTATCTCCCTACTCCCCTATTTTGACTTTTCTCCACTTGCTGCAATAAATGCTCTACATTTTCTGCTGGTGCAAGACACTTCAAACCTTGGCAAACTAACCCAACACTTCTCTCTGGTAAATCAGATGTTATGGCAAACACAGCCGTTGGTAAAAACTTGGGGATCAGAGAGTTTATTTGCCCAGTGGTGCTGCGAATCAAGGTAGAATTACGATACCAATCCAACGCTGTAAATAAACTGGGGCAAGCTTGGGGAGCGCGATGCATTACACTCTTAAAAGCTTTTAAACCAAGCTCCGCTAAATCCAAATAATCTAGATTATCGGTGAGTAGGGCGAGACGAACAAGGTTAGCGATCGCAATTCCATTAGCTGATGGTGTAGCATTATCAACGTAACTCCGCTCCCGCACAATTAAATCTTGACTAGAGCCAGTTGATGTGTTATAATAACCACCTAATTCAGCACTCCAAAGAAATTCGTTGAATTCATCTTGGATAGCGATCGCTTTTTCTAGCCATTGCTTATGCTCAGGGTTGGAAGCTTGTAAATCCAGCAGAGCTTTAATAAAAAAGGCGTAATCTTCAGACTGCGCTAAAACGGTTGGTTCTCCTTGATAGTTAAGTCGCTGAAAACGTCCATCGACAAACTGATTTTCCAAGATAAAATTTGCCGCTCGTGCTGCTAATTCCAGATATAACGGTTCTTGGAAAACCCCAGCAGCTTTAGCTAGCCCAGAAATCATCAAGCTATTCCAAGCGACAATCATCTTCGTATCTGTCACTGAGGGAATGCGACCTGGCCAGTTAGTGGTTTTTGCTTCCTGGTTGTTACGAGCCGGAGGAAAAGTTTCTAAAGACTCAGAACTAACGCCATAGCGAGCGGTAAACAGCTTGCTCAGAGCCGTTTCCACCGTTGCACTCAGTTGCCCAGAATAGCGTCTTTGCAAGACATTACGCCCTTCAAAGTTGCCGTTAGGTGTTACCGTAAACTGTTCTAATTCCTTTAGCTCTTCAGGTGTTAACAATTGTTGAAGTTCGCTGTAACTCCAGACGTAAAAGGCTCCTTCTTCTGGTTCTACTGCCGTGGGTTCAATGAAGCTGTCGGCATCTTGAGCAGCATAGAAGTAACCTTCAGGTGCGGTCATTTCCCGCTTCAGCCATTGTACAGTACCGGCAACTGCTCTCTCAAAGGCTGCTTCTTGTACTCCTGCACTCCATAAAGAAGCTATATACTCCACAATCTGTCCATTGTCGTAGAGCATTTTTTCAAAGTGGGGTACTGTCCAAGTAGCGTCAACAGTATAGCGATGAAAGCCACCGCCCACATGGTCGTAAATCCCTCCCAGCGCTAAGTCTAGTCCCCGTTGGGTACAAACTTGCTTGCCATCATAGCGAGATTCAAAATTAAATCGAGTTCCCCGCAGTGCTAATTCTGCATAGGGAATCATCGGAAAGCTATTGCCAGATTGACTAGGAGTGATTACACCTGTGCTGGTTTCCCAACCTTGGCGGACTAATTCATGGTCTTCAAGCTCATCTGTTGTACCATCTTGTAACACCGCAGATGTGAGGAGCGACTCAATAATTAAGGCTTTGCGTTCCTGTAATTCTGCTTTTTCGGTATCGTAATAACGGCGAAGAGCTTGCAACACCTGCAAAAATCCAGGACGACCATAGCGCGGGTCTACAGGAAAATAAGTACCAGCATAAAATGGCACTAAATCTTCTGGGGAAAGAAATACGTTTAAAGGCCAACCCCCTTGACCACTCATCATCTGCAAAGCTTGCATGTAGATGCTATCGAGGTCAGGTCTTTCTTCCCTGTCTACTTTGATGGGAAGATAATTAGCATTCATGTAGTCAGCGATCGCAATATCAGAAAAAGCCTCGCCTTCCATGACAGTACACCAGTGGCAACTAGAATAGCCAATGGAGAGAAAAATCGGTTTATTTTGCGCCCTTGCAGTTGCAAGTGCTTCATCACACCAAGACCACCAATCAATCGGGTTTTCGGCGTGTTTGCGGAGATAGAGGCTCTTAGCTTCAGCAAGGCGATTAGTCATGATTAAATGCAAGTAGTTGCCTTCTTTGCTCAGTCTATCCTCTTCTCAGGAGTCTTAGGCTAGACGGGTATGTAGATAAGCAAGAAATCCTACGAACGAATTATCTCTTGGGTCAGAGGTCGTAGTGCATATCTGTGATATTGCTGACCAAAAAATAATTTGGATGCAGAGCAACTAAATTTATTTATGGGGTTCTTATACCAATTCAAATAGTCTTTGCGACACATCAATTATTTGTATTTGTAAGAGCACAACAATGTTGTGCCCCTATCCATCTGTCGCATTCTTTTTTCAAATTGGTATTAATTTTGACTTTTGACTTCCCCGTAGGGGCTGATACCTATGCAATTTGTGAAAAATTCTTACTGAAAAGATCGCAATAGCAAGCTAACAATATTTGGTGGCGTTTCTCGCACAGGTGATGCTGTCTTTGTCTGAATTAAAGTATTTGGGCTAAGTCCTGCTATCAGATGGAGCAAGAAGGTGATGATGGCGGCTTGTACAAGTTTTTCCAACATGGCACGTCTCTCTGGATGGATAGCATTTCAAGTATGACTAGTTATTCTAAATACATTTAGTTTTATCGGCTTACTGAATGTAACAAAAATAATTTGATATTTGCCGAGGGAAACCCTAAAAAAATGTTTAAATTGTTACAGGAATAACATAATTCCCTAAGCAAGTCTGATTTTGGTTATTGGTCTAATCACCACATCGCCAAAGTTGTCCAGCAAATGCTGAGATATGAGGTTGGCGATGATTGGAGTTTTTTGATTTGTTCTTCATGGGATATTTTCTTAGACACCTTTTGCGGTTAAAAAGTGCCCTTGGGAGTTGAATTTATCGCAAAATCATCTTTTGTACTCTTTTTGGGTAAGAGAAAACGAGAAAGGTTTAAGTTAGGGACTTCCAGAAAATAAATTATCTAATTTACTCAGATAATATTTTTCTTTCTCCCCTGCCCCCCTGCCCCCTGCCTACACCGCGATAGGATATTTTTTTAGTTGGAAGTCCCTTATCTGCTTGAGAACAGTAGATATAAACCCCAGTTTCGTGCTGTCACCGATAAAATGTATTTAAAGTAGCCACAAACACGCTTCCATGATTCCTATCGTTATTGAACAATCGGGTCGAGGCGAACGCGCCTTTGACATCTACTCACGGCTGTTGCGTGAGCGCATCATCTTTTTGGGACAACAAGTTGACAACAACATTGCTAACTTGATTGTTGCCCAACTGCTGTATTTGGATGCCGAAGACTCGGAGAAAGACATTTATATGTACATCAATTCTCCCGGTGGTTCGGTGACGGCTGGTATGGGCATTTTTGACACTATGAAACACATTCGCCCTGATGTCTGTACAATTTGTACCGGATTGGCGGCGAGTATGGGCGCTTTCCTCCTCAGCGCAGGTGCTAAGGGTAAGCGGATGAGTCTACCCCATTCTCGGATTATGATTCATCAACCTCTAGGCGGCGCTCAAGGACAGGCGACTGATATTGAAATTCAGGCGCGGGAGATTCTGTATCACAAACGGCGGCTAAATGACTATTTAGCTGAACATACAGGTCAACCAATTGAGCGCATTGCTGAAGATACTGAACGTGACTTTTTCATGTCACCAGAGGAAGCCAGAGAATATGGCTTGATTGACCAAGTGATTGATCGTCATGCTGCTGGTAGCCGCCCAGCAGTTGCTGTTCTTAATTAATAGTCGCGATTGGTAAATGGTGATTTACCACATTTAATTCCCTTAAACCCCAAAAGTAACCCCTTTTCATAACTGAAGAGGGGTTATTTTTGGAATGGGTGGACTGCTCAGTTACTTAATACCGATTTGGACAAATGACTAATCAAAATCCCGCTATTGGGTCTGGCTGCGATTGGAGGTATTTGAGGAATCCGTGTAATTCTTCTTCAGTTAGCAGAGTACGCCCCCGCTTACCGTAGGTTTCTATCAGATGTTCCCGTCCTTGTTCTGGAGTCCAGCCTAAACGCTGAAGTTCGACATCTGTTTTAGCAATTACATCCGATAAATCAACAGGTTCAGCTTTCTTCTTTCTCTTTCCGGTCACTGGCGGGGTGGCAACATCCTCTTGAGGGCTGTAACTCCGAGGTGTAAATGGTGTGACATTATTGGCAGAAATCCCTGGAAAGGTTTGATTTTCTACCTGGTTATCAAAGGTTATTTCCAAGTTTTCTACTGGAGGATCAAATTCTAGCTCCTTGTTGGCTGTCGCAGGAAAGTTTTGACTTAAATCCTGGCTATAGTTATCGCTTAGTAGAGACGCACCACTGCTGTACCCGTACTGTTCATTATTGTTTGTTACTACTTCTGGTTTTATGTTCCGTACTTTAGAAGACGGTATAGATATTTCTTTGTCGCTGACCACTGGCCACTGACTACTAACAAAATCTTGATCTTTGGCAGAGGAATAGGCAGCAGACTCATTTAATCCACCTTTGGTATTCAAGGAAGGATTTAACTGCGCTGGGGGAATTGGATTTGAGCTAAATGCCACTGATTGCTGTGGCGCATTTGTAATACCCAAAACTATCAACGCCCTGGTTCTGGCTTGGTCTTCTGCTGCTTCTACTGTTTCTGCTGCTGCCATACCCGTAGCACGGGTTACGCCTTCTATTTGCACGCTTGCCCGGACAATATATTTTCCTTGAAAAATTTGCACTAATTCAGAAATCAGACTGCCTTTGGGATACAAGCTCTGGAATTGAGCCAACATAATACTGCTACCAATCTAAATATTTTTAATAACGGAGTTGAAACTGCCTGTATGTTCAAGCTAGCTCATCTGCCCTTACTTTAATTTACATCCACTCGATACCCAGGATGCCTACCAATATTGCTTACTATGTGTCATCAGTTTCTTGGCAGGCGATGAGTCAATACGGTTCGGTTAACAAAGTTATTTGTTGAAGGGAGAAGAGAAGCAGGGGAAGAGAAATTGCTACTCTCTTTCCTCCCCTGCCTCCCCTGCTTATCCGAACCTAGGCGATGAGTAGGTATAATTTTCTGCTTTGAGCCATCAAGGTGATATTCTTGCTTTGTTTTTTGTCCTAATTGTAGCAATAGCTCTTTTTTGACGAAATTTTTGGCTAGTGGTAACTTATCTGGGTAGCCTTGCCTGCAATGCTATACTGATTACCCAACTGGATATCTAGAACTATTTTCTGGAAGTGCGCTCTAAATCTACAATAATGGAGATAAGGTTCGCCCTCACTGCTTATTAACCTGCTTACCTAATTGTTACCGATTCTACATGTGGGAAAATTGGGTTCACGGCAGTTTTGCCTAGTTCAAAATCAGAGTCTAATGTCGTAAAATTACCTTCACTCTAGACAATCAAACACCTGTAGTTTCCACGCCACTTGCTCCACTTGGGGAAACCCCAGACGCTCGCAGACTCGCTAACGCTGCGCTATCGCTTTTAGCGTCTCCCTTTGGGAGAAGACCGCAGTGGCTCCCCTGCATAGCGCTTTTGGGCAGTCTGGATTCTCTAAACCCAGCTTCTCAAAAACCCGTCGCGTAATTACCTAGCGGGGCTAAATCCTAATCAGGCGTGTAATCTTAAGTTTGGTTAGGTGAAGAGACTTGAACGCAGGCAAACTCTGAGAGCATCGTGCAGTGAGAAGTTCCTAGACGCCCATTAGTCTGTGGGTTGCCTTCCTTTGCTCCCAACTGCGGGAGTAGCTTATGGCTCTTACGGGGTCGGGCTTCCTTTCCTTAGAACTTAGGAAGTCTTGCCTCTGAGCAATTCGTTTCCAACTTGTTTCTGTAAGCCGTGAGGGTATACAGAAAAGAACCAGATTAAACAACAAATGATGTTTTGACCAAAGGTCGGTTCACTGCATGGAATTTTCAATCGCTACACTCCTTGCCAATTTCACCGATGATAAATTGGTAGCTCGGAAGGTTTTAGAAAAGAAACTTGGCTGTGAAGATGAAAAAAGCTTACAAAAACTTCACATTGCCTTAGATGTTCTCGAAAAAATCGGTATTTTAGTGAAGGAACGGGGCAAGTACCGCCGCGTCTCAGAAGAGGGAATAATCGAAGCAAAACTCCGTTGTTCTAGTAAAGGCTTTTGCTTTGCTATTCAAGATGTGGAAGGAGCTGAGGATATTTACATCCGCGAAAGTCATCTGAGTAATGCTTGGAATGGCGATCGCGTCTTGGTTAGAGTTCTCAAAGAAGGCAGTCGCCGTCGCTCTCCCGAAGGGGAGGTGAAGCTGATTCTCGAACGTTCTAACCACACTTTACTGGCACGAATTAAGCAGGTGGAAACTGGTTTCCGGGCTGTGCCTTTAGATGATCGATTGCTCTTTGAACTTAAGATCCAGCCTAATGGGGCAAAGTTGGAAGAAGCGATCGATCACCTAGTTCATGTAGAAGTTTTGCGTTATCCATTGGCACAATATCCTCCCCTTGGTCGAGTAGTGCAAATCCTCGGTAGCGATGCCGAAGCTGCTGCTGATATAGATTTAGTTACGTGCAAACACGACCTTTCCCGGACTTTTCCAGATAATGTCCTAGATGCAGCCGCCAAGTTGCCCAAAAAGCTACTCAAAGCAGACCTGAAAAATCGGCTGGATTTGCGTAATTTATTTACCTTCACCATTGAAGGGGTAAATGGCGATACCAAAGTTATAGAAAACGCTTTTAGTTTAGAAAAAAACTTAGCCGGAAATTGGCTTTTAGGCGTTCATATCACCGATGTTTCTCACTATGTCCAACCTGACGAAGCCCTAGATAGAGAAGCACTCAAACGGGGCAAATCAGTGTATCTGGGAGAATTAGTGCTGCCAATTTTGCCCCCAGGTGTGGTAGAACGCTGTTCTTTAGTATCTGGGAGCGATCGCTTAACTATCTCTTTTTTAATTACCATTGATCCCCAATCTGGACAAGTTTTAGAGTGGGAAATTCAACCTAGTGTAATTAACGTCGAAACTGCACTGACTACTGAACAAGCCCAAGCAATTCTTACAGGTGAAGCTCAAGATCAATCCCCACAGGTTTCCCAAATCCTGCAAGACCTACAAGCCTTGCAAACAGCCGTGAAACAGGTACGGTTGAATCGTGGTAGCCTCCAGTTGAATCTGCCCCCCAGCCAAAACGCCTACTATGATGAGGGGATTCTCGGCGCTGTGGTGGTGAATGATTTACCAGTGCGATCGCTACTCACGGAGTTGGTACTGTTAGTTAATCAACTGGTAGCAACTCACTTAAATGCTCTTGGTGTTCCCGCCATCTGGCGAGTTCAAGGCACACCCGATGTTGAAGATGTCCAGGAAATGCTGAAATTGGCAGTCAATTTAGGCGTTGACCTCACACTAGATCCAGAAGTCGATATTCAACCCTTAGATTATCAACATTTGACCACAGCTTTTGCGGAATCTCCCTCTGAGCAAGTTCTTACTTACTTATTACAAGATACACTTAAGCCGTCAGCGTACAGCACCACCAAAGGATCTCACTTTGGTCTGGCATTACCGCAATATGTCCACTTTAGCGCTCCCTTGCGACGTTACCCAGATTTGCTGATGCAGAGAGTGTATTACGCGCTACTCGAAAACGGACGCGATCGCCGCAATACCCGTGTGAGAGAGCGCGTTAACCTGCGCCACTCCTCCAGCCACGAGGAAATTAACTGGAACGTTTTACCCCCAGAATTGCAACAAGAACTGCAAAGCGATTTGACTAGGGTAATTGTCCAAATCAACGACCGAGAAAAAGAAGTCCTAGAAGCTGAAGCCGATTTAGCTGGGCTGCAAAAAGCCCAACTGATGAAGCAGCGCATTGGTCAAGTATTTCAAGGCGTAATTACCGGGGTTCAATCCTACGGTTTCTTTGTAGAAATTGAAGTACCAGCAGCCGAGGTAGAGTCCAGCAGTAATCCTGGTGTGCCTTTGAGGGTAGAAGGATTGGTACACGTCAGTTCTCTCAAAGATGATTGGTATGAATATCGCGCCAGACAACAGGCACTGTTTGGTCGCAAAAATCGCGCTTCTTATAGACTAGGCGATCGCGTCGCCGTACAAGTTAAGAGTGTCGATTACTACCGTCAGCAAATTGATTTGGTAACAGTTGGCAGCGATGGCGTACCCAGAGGTTTAACTGGCAATCCTGCCAATGAGGAGCTTTCAGACCTCTACTTACCAAATGATATTGAACCTGATGACCTAGACCCTTACTCTGATGATGAATAAAGTCAAAAAGCTCTTGAGCAGGGAGCAGGGAGCAGGGGAGAAAAACGAGGCTACTTACAGTTGTTGCTCTCAACTAAGGAAAGAATTGGAGCAACGGTGCTTTAGCCTACAAGAGGCGAGGTTTGTACCTTTCCCCCTACCCCCTGCCCCCTGCTCCCTGCCTCTTATCAACTAAACCTTACGTGTCAAATAACACAAAACCTCTAATTTTAGGCGTATCAGGCGCATCTGGTCTGATTTACGCTGTTCGCGCAATCAAATTTTTGCTAGAAGCGGATTATAGTATTGAATTGGTTGCCTCTAAATCTACTTACATGGTTTGGCAGTCAGAACAGGAAATTCGGATGCCACCAGAACCAACCGGGCAAGAACAATTCTGGCGAGAGCAAGCTGGAGTCGCAATTTCGGGTAAACTTCGCTGCCATCCTTGGGGTGACGTTGGAGCCGGGATTGCCAGTGGTTCATTTCCCACTCTGGGGATGATAATTATTCCATGCAGCATGAGCACAGTCGCAAAGCTAGCGGCTGGCTTGAGTTCCGATTTACTAGAACGGGCGGCAGATGTCCAACTCAAAGAAGGACGAAAGCTCGTCATTGTTCCTCGTGAAACGCCTTTTAGCCTCATCCACCTCCGTAACTTAACCTCTCTAGCAGAAGTTGGAGTGAGAATTGTCCCCGCGATTCCTGCCTGGTATCACAATCCCCAAACCATTGAGGATTTAGTGGATTTTGTAGTTGCCCGTGCTTTAGATCAACTAGATATTGACTGCATTCCAATTCAGCGTTGGCAAGGTCGTCGCTAACATTCTCAATGGATTTATTGTAAATTTCACAATAGTCCTAAAAAGGTAATGATAGAGATGGCTGATAGTGTTAGTAGTCAGTGAACAGTAATTAGCGAAGAATATTCAGACTGATAACTGACCACTGACAAAAGAGGCAGGGGAGTAGTGAGTAGGGGACAGAGGGAGAAAGATTCTGGAATTCCCGGCTCTATTAGGGTGTCAGAGCGAATAAATTTATTTATGAGGTTTTCTCCCTGCCCCCTGCCCCCTGCCCCTTGTCCTCTTCAGTAAATGACAACTGACAAAATTGCTATGGCTGTAATTCGCTTAATTCTATTGGTGGCAGTACTGGGAGGACTAACGCTGTTATTAGTCCAAAATTTTTCACCTGCCCTATCGCTAGTATTTTTGAGCGTGCGAACTCAACCATTACCACTAGCGATATGGATTTTGTTTAGTACTGCCACTGGTGCTTTCACATCTATATTGATTGCTACCTTGTTTAACTTATCCAATTATTTTGGGGGAAGACAACGCCAAACTCCTGACCGCCGAAGCACAACGCCTCGTGCGAAGGCAACCCGTAGAGAAGAATTTACATCTCGCCCTGCCAGTTCTCCACCACCAGCTAGTAAAAAAGAAGAGCCTACTAGTGATGTATTTGATGATTGGGAGACAAATGGCAGTAAAGATGATGATTGGAACTTTGATGAAAAGTCAGAGGAAACACCTATTCCTAATTCTCAAGCTCAACAGCCTAAAGACTCTACAACTTACGAACGTCAATCAGAAGCCAAAAGCAGTTCTCAGTCTGGTTCAGTTTATTCCTACAGCTACCGGGAACCAAAAAATACGGCTGCGGGAAAAACTGAATCTGTTTATGATGCTGATTACCGGGTAATCATCCCCCCTTATCAGCCGCCAACTACCAATCAAGCCGATGATGATGATTGGGAATTTTTTGATGATGATGATGATTTTGAAGATGATGGTAAACGCCCCCGTCGGTGAGATGTAGCAGGCTACGTCTCTATTTGATGCCACACTGCTCTCTAGACTCTTGCTTGACCTTACCAGTCATGGCAGCTTCTTGCAAAGTCATGAAAGCATTAAAATCTTCTAAGTCATACCGGGTAGTCAACAGTTGTCGTAGTTTATTTTCAGCTTCCACTGTCAAATAGCCAATTGCTAAAGCTTTTTGTACAACATCACGAATCCGAGTCATAGTTGACGCCTCATCCATCCTATATTTATTCATTCAGGCTTATTGGGGTGAAATATGCAGTAGTCTTTGTGCCGAAATTTCAACTTGACAAGCTTTTGTGGGCGATCGCAGGATATAAGTCATTATTTATACCTTTATAGGAAACATTTAATTGATTAGGGCTTGTTATAACTGAACTTTTAGAATAACGACCCTGTGCTAGTAGAAACACAGTATTGGGTATACTTAAATTTACCCACCAGAGTGAAAATTCGGACTATTTAAATAGACAGAAATTGTTTGGATAAAGTTTCAAACAAGCTATATTAATTTTTTAGTTAAGCATAGCGATCGCTATACAGCAAATACCAAGTTACAATAGGGATATTACTAGCTTTTTGACAAATTCATCCTTTATTATTTATGGTAATTTCACAGAATAATCGTTAATCTATTGCTTGAGTTACTTTAAATACATTAATAACGGTAATTACAACAATTGATTCCTCTTAAATAGAAGAGAAATTTGTATAATTTAAAAATAAATAAAACCTTTCAAATAAATTCAAGTTTATATTTGATTTCTTCTGGCTCAAGAACTTCCCAGATTAAAATTAAACTTCTCAATATTAATAAAGCCACGTTGATGAAGTATCATAAAGTCATCATCATGGGTGAAAATTACCCGATTCTGAAACATTGCAAAATAAAGCTGTTCTCCATCTGATGCAGCTATCAGTCCTGTTCCTGATGTAGTCGTCCCATCAATACCACGACGACGTAAGCCTTCTGCTATAGCATTACTGACATTCTCATCTAGATGGAATCGAATTTTTTGTGTCATTTCGATTCTTTAGTTTCTCTTGCAAAATTGAAGGAGTTTGAGCCTGCACTTCTGTGATAAAAGCTTCTCCTTCTGCAATTTCTTGCTTGATCTCATCTTGATGATCGTGGTAATAAGCTAGAGCAGCATAGACATCAGCTAAACTAATACTGGGATAATGATAAACGATTTCGTCAGGCGAAAGCCCCATCCGTTCGTGCCAAATAACGATATCTTGCACTCTAATTCGGTGTCCAGCAATGCGCGGTTTACTCCCATCTGGAGTAATTTCAATGTGTTCTGAGATTATTGGTATCTTAGACATTTTATCCAAGAAACACTCCTATAAGAAGAATTTATATTTTAATTATCATATCATTAGCGATCGCCAATCAAGTAATTTTATCTGGTTGCGCGATAGGTGCAAAACTCCGTATTTTTAAATACGAGATTAAGTCGTTGAGTTTATAATTAGAAACTGTGACTCAGCACGGGCTAAACCTTAGCTATCCGCTAACAGAACTCAGAATTGGAGCGAAACAACTGGTGAGCAGCTTATTACAAGGAGTCAACCTGTATTTAATTGGGATGATGGGCGTTGGTAAGACGACAGTAGGGCGCTTACTGGCGAAGGAATTGGGTTATGGGTTTGTGGATACCGATAATGTTATTGCCCAAGCAACAGATAAATCTATCAATGAGTTATTTGCACAAGTTGGTGAAGCAGGCTTTCGCCAGTTAGAAAGCGACGTGCTTTCACAAGTTTGTGCTTTTACAAAGTTGACTATCGCAACCGGTGGCGGCATTGTACTGCGGCGAGAAAATTGGGGCTATCTGCACCACGGTTTGATAGTCTGGCTAGATACGCCAGTGGAGATAATTTACAGCCGTTTAGCTGAGGATACCACAAGACCACTGCTGCAAGATGCTGATCCTAAAGGGAAATTGCGATCGCTCCTCGAACAACGTACACCACTTTACTCTCAAGCCGATTTGCACATCACCGAGCGAGAGGGAGATACACCTGAAGACGTTGCCAAACGAATACTTGAGGCAATTCCTGGCGTTCTCAAAACACAACTTTCTCATTAGCTGGCAGAAATATGTGATGGCTTCACACGAATTTAGTATCAAACTAAATTTTTTAGTCAGGGTAATGTAAATCAACTAACAACTTGCTTGAGAGCGAATTTCTTGGAAATAAGATATTTGAGATTTATTCTTTAGGCTTGTTCATAGAGTTTTCTTAGAGAATGCTTGATCTGGATAACAGCTTGTACTTATTCAAGCAGCTTTTTTGAGCATTTTCCCATAGAATGTTACACCCACTATATTTTTGGGAACTCTTAACATTGAGTACAGTTTTCCCAAACTTTAGATTGGTAAGTCATGAAAGTTGCCCAGATCATTGACACATTAAGTATCTGGTGGAAGCAAAATTTGAGGTTAGGTATCAAGCCTGCCTTGTTTTGTTTGTTTGCGATCGCCCTTTCCCTGACTTTTGTGATCAATGCCTGTAGTCTTGGGCAAAACCAATCTCTCAAACCGCTCCGGGTGGGAATTACAAGCTGGGTAGGATTTGACATTGCACTTTATGCCCAACCCTCACATATCTTCAAGCAGCGCGGTCTAGAAGTTGAATTTGTGCGATTTGATAACCAGCAAGATTCCAGCCGTGCTGTCATGCAAGGAAGATTAGATGCAGCATTTGCCTCCTTCTGGGACGTGATGCAGGTTGATCCGGGCAATGGTAAACCCGTGGTGTTAATGATAACCAATATTTCTGCCGGATCTGATGGGATTGTTGCCAAGCCAGCAATTAAATTGGTGCAAAACCTACGCGGTAAACGAGTAGGAGCAAAGTTAGGAACCGTCAACCATTTAATTTTGCTGGAAGCTCTGAAAGCCCATCAAATCAAACCCTCTGAAGTTCAGATTCTGAATTACTCCAATGAAGTCGCAGCCCAGAAAATTGGGACAGGTGAGATCGATGCTGCTGTGCTGTGGGAACCGATGCTAGGAGAAACAGCGAAGCACATCAAGGGCAACGTGATTCACACCACAAAGCAATTAGACAGTCTGGTGATTGATACCTTGATGTCCAGTGACAGCATAATGAAAGCTAAAAAAGCGGAACTAAAGCAATTCATCCTGGCATGGTTTGATGTAATGCACGCAGTTGAAACCCAGCCGACAGAAGTATTTAACGCAGTTGGAAAAAAACTAGGACAAAGTGGTGAGTCTTTCGCCAGTGATTATGCTGGGCTAAAAAAAGGAGATATTACTTTGAACAAGCGGATGTTTGCAGCAGATGGTCGTCTTAATTCAGCAAAAGCAGAAATTGTCCAACTTCTGCAAGCAGATCCGCGTCATGGTCGGGTGATTCGGCAAGACGTAGAGATTAATCCAGCCCTTGTCAATGAAGCAATGGCAGAATGGAAGTCATGAGCCAGAAGTTATCTAAAAGTAATTTATCCCATCAACTACTGATGGGTTTTGGCATTTCTCTAGCAACAGTCGGCTTAACCACATTAGGATTGAACTTCTTCTTGATTCAATCAAAGCTAGAGCAAGAACTAGAACAACGTGCCCAATCGATTACCCAGGGGGTTGGGTTTTCCACGGAAGGATTAATCGAACTAGGGAATAGAAGCATTATCAAGCGAGTAGTACAAAACTACGCTACACTACCAACGGTCGTGGAGGTGGCGATCGTCACTCCCAATGGACAAACCCTGGCTCGGAGTGGAGAGGCATTACAAAATCCGCCTTATGCTTCGATTTATCCAGAATTGACTCAAGTATTAAAACAGGTTTCTCAAACGGGTTCAGAAACGAGTTTGAGAACCACAATCAATGGTAAGCCCGCATTAGTAGAAATTTTGCCATTTAGCAGCACCATGTTTGGTCAGGCAAATCGACGCGGAATGACGATCGCCATTCTTGATGTCGAAGAACTACAACAGCAAGCGTGGAAAACCTTCTCTACCTCTACCTTTACCCTACTTGTTGGGATGTCAGCGATTCTAGCACTGATGACAGTGATGATTCAGCGATCGGTGTTACATCCACTCCAACGTTTGAATAAAGCCGTCACCGACAGTCAAAGCATTGACCATTTTGTTATGCCCAGTGGATTGCCAGATAACGAAATCCAATTCCTTGCCCATACGATTCAAGCAGCCGCTACACGAGTAGAGGCATACCAGCAACTTGAAGAAGAAGTTGCACAGCGCAAACAAGCAGAAGCCGCTTTACTGGCATCAGAAGGGCAATTACGGCAGCAAGCCCAAGATTTAGAGAAAGCAATCCAAGACTTGCAGCAAGTTCAAATGCAAATCATTCAAAGTGAGAAAATGTCTGCTTTGGGCAATCTGGTGGCTGGGGTTGCCCACGAAATCAACAATCCAGTCGGTTTTCTCAAGGGTAGCCTCAATAACGCAACTGAATACATCCAAGATTTGCTGAACCATTTACACCAATATCAACAAGCCTATCCTAATCCGTCATCTAATATTCAAGACCATGCAGAGGAGATTGACCTGGAGTTTTTAGCTGAAGATTTGCCGAAACTGATCTTGTCTATGAAAGGGGCAACAGATCGAGTTGGGGATATCAGCACCAGCTTACGGACGTTTTCCCGATCGGACACAGAACATCCGGTGCAATTTAATTTGTATCAAGGACTGGATAGTACCCTGCTGATCCTCAAATATCGCCTAAAAGCCAATGAGCTACGTCCAGCAATTGAGGTCGTGCGATTATACGATAAGATTCCTGCGATCACTTGTTTTTCTGGACAGCTCAATCAAGTGTTCATGAATATTCTGGCAAATGCGATCGATGCTCTGGAAGAATCGAATCAAAGGCAAAGTTATGAATATCTCAAACAACATCCAAATCGAATTACGATCAAAACGGCGCTGACAGAGGATCAACAATCAGTCACTATCCGAATTAAAGACAATGGGATTGGCATGACAGATGATGTCAAGCAAAAGATATTTGAGCATTTGTTTACCACCAAAGGAGTTGGCAAAGGAACTGGATTAGGCTTGGCGATCGCTCGTCAAGTAATTGTTGATAAACATCATGGCACTCTGAATTGTGTTTCTAGTCCAGGCAATGGCACAGAGTTCATCATTGAAATTCCAGTTCAACAGGCTGCGTATCAAGTGAAAGCGGCATAGTGTTATCAAACCATAATCTTTTTAAAATCAGAATGATACACTCCACCTAATTGAGCAAATTTCAGCACTAGCTATGGCTTATCAGTACAGACATACTCAACTTTGGCATCAGAGATTGTGAGGAGTTACAAAGTCTTCTACACTGACTGAAATAGGTTTTAACTCTCTCTGTTAGGCTCCTCATGACGGACAACGATTCTGAATACATCAGGCAAGATGAAGCCACTCGTGTACGTGTACTAAGCGAAGCACTACCTTATATTCAACAATTCGCCGGTCGCACTGTTGTTGTTAAATATGGCGGCGCAGCAATGAAAGATAGCACACTCAAAGACAAAGTTATCCGCGACATTGTATTCTTGTCCTGCGTTGGCTTGCGTCCGATTGTAGTCCACGGCGGTGGCCCAGAAATTAACAGTTGGTTAGATAAGCTAGGCATCGAACCACAGTTTAAAAATGGTTTGCGAGTCACTGATGCTGCCACAATGGATGTGGTGGAAATGGTTTTAGTTGGTCGAGTTAACAAAGAAATTGTCGCGCTAATTAACCAAGCTGGTGGATTGGCTGTAGGACTTTGCGGTAAAGACGGGAATCTATTTACAGCCCGTCCCCAAGGTCAAGAAGGCATTGGTTTTGTGGGGGAAGTCAGCAATGTTAACATCAAGATTTTGGACACTCTCGCTAGCAATGGCTATATTCCGGTAGTATCGAGCGTCGCCGGAGACGAGACAGGGCAAGCTTATAACATTAACGCCGATACTGTAGCTGGAGAAATCGCTGCTGCATTAGGAGCAGAAAAGTTAATTTTACTGACTGACACTAGTGGAATTTTAAAAGATTACAAAGACCCATCTACTTTGATTCCAAAAGTAGATATTCGTGAAGCCCGCGAACTGATTGCCGATGGTATAGTTAGCGGTGGGATGATTCCCAAAGTCAGTTGTTGTGTGCGATCGCTTGCTCAAGGAGTCCGTGCAGCACACATTATCGATGGTCGCATTCCTCACGCCCTATTACTAGAAATCTTTACTGATGTAGGGATTGGGACGATGATTCTCGGTTCGCAGTTTATGTAGTAAAAGTTAGGAGTTAGGAGTGAGGAGTGAGGAGTTAGGAGTTAGGTGTTAAAAGTTCTTCCTCATCTCCCTCATCTCTCTTTAGGGACTTGCAAATAAAAAATACTCTATTTATTGTGGGGTGGGCGACATGAGCGCCCAGGAATTAAAGGCGGGCTTTTCGGCCCACCTCACAAGATTGGGTAATTTATTCGTTGGAAGTCCCTTACCGGGGATAAACGAAAACACGCGATCGCCCACCGCTAAATGGTCTACGATGCCATGAATTATCTATAATCACCGGATTAACTATGGTTGAGTCTCGAATTGCCGGATTAATCAAAGTTGGATTAATTAGGGTGGAATTTCTCACGTTCTGCCTGAACTGGGGATAGTAATAATCGGGGTAATTATTGCGTTGTGGCATCAGTCCCGTTCCTGGGTCTACAGGCATAGGTGTTGGAATCGGGCTACCATAAATGAAGGAACCGACAGGAGGCGATGTCTGACGACAAGCTGCTTCGCATCTACGCCTGATTCCATAATCGGGTGTGAGAATCGGATTACCATAAATGAAGGAACCAGCAGCAGGCGATCGCCTGACTCCATAAGCACCATCAATCACAATCACAGACTGTGCAGAAGCTGGAGCAATGCTTACACCCATAACTGCTAAAGTCATGCCTGCTAAGAGCCAATTCAGTTGCGAATGCTTGATTTTCAACATATTTTTGCTCACTTGTATTTGATACCAAAATTTTTAATCAGAAAATAATCGCAGCTACTTAGTTAAAATTTTAGAAGTTTATTTAGTTTCAGGTTGCCAGCTTTTGAAAAAATTCCAAAAAGATTGCTGGTATTGGCAAAATTAAAATAGTGCTGATCTTTATATAAGCCGTGAGTGTAGAAAGTTTAGAAATTGCTAAAACCCGCTACCAGGCTGGGAAAGCTGCCTTTGAAAATGGCCAATACCGTGAAGCCATAGAAAATTTAGAAAAGGCCAGCGCCCTGTTAGCTCCTAATTCTCGCCTTGCGGGGGAAGTAGAAATTCATCTGGTGACAGCCTATGAAGCAGCTGGACGCACCGATGATGCGATCGCTCTTTGCGAAAGACTCAAACGCCATGCCCATTTTGAAATTGGCAAACAAGCGCGACAGATGCTTTACATTTTAAAAGCACCAAAGCTGAAAAGACCCAGCGAGTGGATGACCGAAATCCCCGATTTAGGCGCACTATCCGATAATGAACTCAAAATTTCTGTGCCTGCTAAGTCTACTAAATCTTCTGTGCAGCAAAAGCCTAAACCTGCCGAGCCAGAATTCGTTGACCTCAGTCAGGTCAATACCAGAGATAATCGCTTTATCTGGGTGGCGCTAATTGCCATTGCTTTAACCATCTCGTACTTGCTTTGGTTGAATTTTTCAGGAACCCCAGGCTGATCCTAACAGTAGATATTTCCGTGCTGGGGTTCCTTGCTGCTTTTGCAGCCCGTTCGTCACTCAGCAGTATAGTTCGGATCAGATCCCTCTGCCTGCGGCGACCCCCCTAAAAAGGGGTAGAGGAATAAAAATAGCCTCCCAATTTATCGAGGGGTTGGGGGAATCTTCGGGAGATAAAGCAAGTTAACCGAACCGTATTGCGCCGCCCAGTAGTAGAAGTCAAGATTGGTTAAAAAGTTTGACTTTTGGGGAGATTTATGATTACAAATTCTTCAATTTTCGGAAAGATTTTCTTTTGGCTAATTAGACCATTTAGTTTTGTATTGACAAATATGAAATTTCTCTCAGTACTGAATGGTCGAAATCGAATGAACCGCGTCAAGCGAAATCCTATTTTGTGGCTAGTGCTGTTAACATCCCTGCTGCTGACTGGCTGTGTTAAGTACGATGTAGGGCTTAACTTTGACAACTCAAATAGTGGCGAACTAGTACAGCATATTAAGTTGGGAGAGCGGCTAACTAGTTTTAGTGGCGATTCTGTGTACGAATGGTTAAACAGCATAGAGCGCCGCGCCCGTCAACTAGAGGGGAAAACACAGCGAGTTTCCCAAGAAGAAATCATTGTCACAATTCCTTTTAGTAGTGGTAGGGAATTACAAGAGAAGTTTAACGAATTTTTTAACTCCCGTGCGAATCAACCCTCTGAGTCAGTGGGGAGCCAATCTGACTCAGAACTGCCGAAAATTGAATCAAACGTCCTTTTGGAACAAAACAATTTTTTACTTTTAGTCCGAAATCGATTGATTTATGATTTGGATTTGCGATCGCTATCCTTAATTGCCAGCAAAGGTAACGTTTTGGCTAATGCTGGTTCAATTCTCGACTTGGAATTTAGCTTGAAGACTCCTTGGGGAGCCAAAAATATTCAACTAACTGAAACTGCGATAGAGCCAGAAAAAAATGGCAATCGATTAGTGTGGAAACTCCAGCCTGGTGAGCTAAACCACATAGAAACCATTTTCTGGCTTCCCAGTCCCCTTGGTATTGGTGCGTTGTTAATTATCCTGTTTGTCTGGGGAGGATTGTACTTAAGATACAATTTCATGCCAGATCCCAGAATTCAGTTCACTTCCAAAGCAGCAGCTATCCAAGAACAGTAGAACTATTCATCTGTTTATTTATATTGTCAGTTAAGCCGATGCATTTTCCATCGGCTTTTTTACTTCACATTCAGACTGTTGTTCGCTACCATACCAACGTTCAGCAAGTACATTGAGTTGATGAAGCACATCAATGAGTTCCTGACCACGTTTTGTAAGACCGTAAGTTACTTGGGGTGGGACAGTCGGTTCATAATGGCGATAAATAATCTCTGCTGCCTCAAGCATCCTCAGTCTTTCAGTCAAAACTTTGGTTGAAATGCCCTCGACTAGGTGCTTCAATGCACCAAAGCGAGTAGGCCCACTATTACACAACACCCATAGTATATACATTGTCCAGGGCCCTGATAGTAAGGACATCAGAATACTGACAGGGCAAGCATCAGGATTTTTAGAGACAGACATCGGTAAATTAACTTAAAGTCCGACAGTTACTTTATGGTAACTACTTTACTTTAGTAACTAGTTACTTTTAGTATCTAATGTAATGCTTTGAAATTTAGACTCAAAAAAAGTAAAAGCAGAAATCTTAGCTAATCAGGAGATATTTGGTGGTAAACATCCTACATATTGATTCCAGCCCCCGTGGTGAGCGATCGCACTCCAGAGAATTATCTAAGGAATTCGTCAGTGCTTGGAAAGCTGCACATCCTGAAGATGCGATCGCCTATCGAGATATAGGACGTCACCCAGTTCCTCACGTTAATGAAGCTTGGATTGCAGCTGCATTTTCACCACCAGAAACCCATACCCCAGAATTAGCTGAGGCACTTAGGATTTCTGACGAACTGATTGATGAGTTTTTGGCAGCCGATCGCTACGTCTTTGGAGTGCCAATGTATAACTTGAATATCCCTTCTACTTTTAAGGCTTACATCGACCAAATCGTTCGCGCTAACCGGACTTTTGCTGTAGATGCTCAAGGTTTTAGAGGGTTAGTCGAGGGTAAAAAGGCAGTTATCATTACAGCTCGTGGCAGTGACTTTAGCGCGACCTCCCCTTTCGCTGCCTATGACTTCCAAGAACCCTACCTGCGGGCAATTTTCGGCTTTATTGGGATTACAGACATTCAATTTATTAACGCTAATAGCTTGAACGGGGGAGATGCCCGTACCCAATCTCTATCAGAGGCACGGGCAGCAATTCAAGATGCGATCGCCCAGTGGTAATGTATTGACATTTTACGGATCGTGATGCGTAAAGCCCCCGAATATAATTCGGGGGATATAAGCGAACAGGATAAATTTATTTATCCGTCAAGCTTCTAATAAATTCTCTAAGAATATCATTTAAGCTACGTTCTTTCTTGTGGCAATACTTCACAAGAATCTCGTACTCCTCATCAGAACATCGGACAGTTAATTTTTTCATGCCGTCATAATGCCGCCACTGTGGTACAATACTAGCATGAAGACACTAAGGTTTAAGTTGTACGAACACAAACGGAATAGATACCTCAAGCGGACAATTAACGCAAGTGGGGTTATCTATAACCGTTGCATTGCTCTACATAAACGGTACTACCGGATGTGGGGGAAGCATTTAAACTGTGCAAAACTTCAGGCTCACATTGCCAAATTGCGGAAGCGTATTCCGTTTTGGCAATCAGTAGGTTCTCAGGCTGTACAAGATATTTGTCAACGCATCGAGAAAGCCTACCAACTATTTTTCAAACACAATAAAAATGGCTGTTGTCCGCCAGGATTCAAGAAGGTCAAAAAATACAAGTCATTCACCTTAAAGCAAGCTGGTTATAAGTTTCTGGGCGGCAATCGAGTTAAAGTTGGGAGCCGAGTTTATCAATATTGGAACTCCAGAGAGATAGAAGGAAAAGTTAAGACTTTGACTATTAAACGCACGCCGTTAGGTGAGCTATTTATGGTTATTGTCGTTGATGGTAACGATGGGCCAGAAATCAAATTCACGACTGGTAAAATAGCGGGGTTTGATTTTGGCTTAAAGACATTCCTGACCTGCTCAGACGGGACAACAATTGAGTCTCCCCAATTTTTCAAACAATCACTCAACGTCATAAGAATTGCGAATCGGCATCACTCTAAGAAGCTCAAAGGATCTTCTAACCGAGAACGGGCAAGGAAGAATTTAGTACGCGCTCATGAAGACATAGCCAACCGCAGAACTGATTGGTTTTGGAAGTTAGCGCATGACCTAACTAATAGATTTGATGTGCTGTGTTTCGAGACATTGAACCTCAAAGGCATGAAGCGTCTTTGGGGAAGAAAAGTTAGTGATTTAGCGCTTCGAGATTTTTTAGATATTTTGGAGTGGGTGGCGAGAAAAAAGGGGAAGCAAGTAGTCTATATTGACCAGTGGTATCCAAGCAGTAAAACTTGTTTCAACTGTGGACATATTCTAGATAGTTTAGATTTGTCAGTTACAGAGTGGCGTTGCCCCAGTTGTCAGTCGATTAATGGACGCGATGAAAACGCCGCTAACAACATTCAAGCAGTCGGGGCATCGACTGTTGGCTTAGGCGATGTCAGACAGGCTATGCCTGCAATTGCTGTTTGAAGCTAGAATCCCCCGAATTTAGCGGAGCGCATTCGGGGGAGTATGTCAAAGAATGCTCTGATGTGGAGCATTGGACATAAGAAAGAGACAAGGAAGAAAGAAACTTGTTCAATAATTCTCCCTTGTCTCCCTCATCTCCCCTGCCTCCCCTGCCTCCCCTGCTTCCCCTGCCCCCTGCCTCCCCTTCACGGTGACAACCGCTCAATTTTCCAAGTGTCATTATCTAAACGGCTATAGAGCAAGCGATCGTGCAGACGACTGGGACGGCCTTGCCAAAACTCAATTTCTGTGGGGATCACTCGTAAGCCACCCCAATGAGGCGGTCGGGGAATGTCCTCACTTTCATATTTGCTCTTAAACTCCTGCAAACGTCGCTCCAGGACTTCTCGGCTTTCTATCACCTCACTTTGATTAGATATCCATGCACCCAGACGACTGTTGGCAGGGCGACTGTGAAAATACTGGTCGGACTCAGTTTCGGAAACTTTCTCCACATACCCCGAAATCCGCACTTGACGTTCCAGTTCTGCCCACCAGAACACTAAAGCCCCCTGAGGATTTTCTGCCAGTTCTTGTCCTTTGTGACTGTTGTAGTTAGTAAAGAAGGCAAAGCCCCGTTCATCAAAATCCTTGAGTAACACCATTCTGGCTGAGGGCTTACCGTCTGGTGTGGCGGTAGCAATGGTCATGGCATTGGGTTCTGGGAGTTGCGCCGCTAGTGCCTGATCGAACCATTTTTTAAATTGGATAAACGGATTGAGGTCAACTTCAAGTTCGCTCAAACCTTCTAAGGTGTAGTCTTTGCGAAGGTCAGCTACAGTTTTATCCATTTTGATTTACTTCCTTGTTATCAGATACGCTAATACATGTCTTTGTTAAAAATATCTATGATGATGATCAGCACCATCAAGAATTTTACAAATTCTCTCAAAGAATATTTAAAATAGGTTGCATAAAATGCGCCGTTCGGCCTCCTTTCAACGCCTGTTAATTTATGGTCTAAGCGGCCCGATTATCGCTCTCAATGTCTGGCTGCTGTCTGTGCTTTTTCGCTATTTTCAGCATCCCATTACTGTCTTGATCATTGCAGCGATTCTGGCTTTTCTACTAAATTACCCGGTTAAGTTCTTTGAACGTGCCCAGATCACGCACACTCAGGCGGTGATCATAGTTTTACTTGCAACGTTAACCTTGTTTGGGATTCTGGGCGTGACCCTAGTGCCATTGATCATTGACCAAACAATCCAATTGTTAAATAATATCCCTGATTGGTTAGGCGCGAGTCAAGCAAACTTAGAGCAGTTTGAGAAGCTGGCAAAACAACGACGTTTGCCAATTGATTTGAGGGTTGTGAGCAGTCAAATCAATGCCAACGTTCAGAATCTGGTACAACAGCTAGCTTCTGGTGCAGTCGGATTTGCTGGAACACTGCTCTCAGGATTACTTGACGTAGTGTTAGTAATCGTGCTTGCATTTTATATGCTTTTATATGGCGATCGCGTCTGGTATGGTCTGGTCAATCTTTTGCCCTCTAATATTGCAGATCCTCTTACCGCATCCTTGCGCCTAAATTTTCAGAACTTTTTCCTCAGCCAGTTATTGCTAGGACTGTTCATGGTGCTAACCCTGACGCCAATTTTCTTAGTGATGAAGCTGCCCTTTGCCCTGTTGTTTGCCATATTAATCGGGATCTCGGAACTCATTCCCTTTATTGGGGCATCTCTCGGCATTGGTCTAGTGACGATTTTAGTACTGCTGCAAAATTGGTGGTTGGCAGTTCAAGTTGCCATAGCGGCAATTCTCATGCAGCAGCTTAAAGATAACTTGTTAGCTCCCAGGTTACTAGGCAACTTTATTGGGCTGAATCCCATCTGGATTTTCATAGCTATTTTGATGGGATTTGAAATTGCTGGCTTGTTGGGGACACTTGTTGCTGTTCCCATTGCTGGTACTATCAAAGGAACTTTCGATGCGATCAAGAGCGGGAAGCCAAGTAATTTTGTGTCAACAACTGTCACTATTCCTCGTGACCGACCTCCTGATTAAGAGGGTAGAGGGGCAGAGGGCAGGGGGAACAGGGAGACAAAGTGACTTGTGAGAACTTGCAACAAGTCTTTCCTCTTGTCCTCTTGCCAATACCCTGCAAAAGCCTTGATATACAAAACTTTTGACTTTTGACTTTTGACTTCCGCCTTGCGGTAATGCCCAATGCCCCATACCAAAAGTTGCACAATCAGATATCACAATTCACAATGGTGATTGATTACAAATTTCAGGGGATACTGGCAACAGGCAATTCCTCTCATTAATTAACTTAGAACCCGTTAATGGAAGCTTCCGAGCTATTAGAGACAATCACACTCCTAATTTACCAAGCCCAACAGGGAGAAATTGATCCTTGGGATGTCCAAGTGATTGAGGTGATTGACCGTTACTTAGAACTGATGGCACCGGAGGCAATAGGAAGAGGTTATGAATCGGACTTGTCTCAATCTGGACAGGCATTTTTGTCAGCATCAATGCTGGTATTATTCAAAGCCAATACCTTGATGCAATTGTCAACAGTAGGAGATCTTACGGATGGTGTAGTAGATGATTCTCTATTGGAAGATGAAGGCGGAATATTACATCAGGGCCATCGTCTACCATTAGAACGGCAATTGCGTCGTCGGGCATCGGCAATGCCGCCACCAAAGCGCCGGGTGACTCTGCAAGAGTTAATTAAGCAATTGCAGATTATGGCGAACCAGCTAAAACTGATAGAAAAAGTCAGCAAACCTATTCGTCCCAGACGGCTGCCTAGCGTCCAAAGTATGCGGGAGGCGCTGGAGTTAGCTCACCAGGAAAATCTGACGGAAGTAGCTAGGGAACTGGAGCAGGTGTTGAATGTGTGGGCAAGGGAGCTAAATTTAGAACAAAATTGGTTGAATTTAGAACAACTTGTAGAGTTGTGGACTCAGACAAAGCATTTCAAGCAAAATGGGTCTGGACATGATTCTAAACATAGTCATTTAGTTAGCGTTTTCTGGGCACTACTGTTACTCTCGGCTCAATCGAAAGTAGAGCTATTTCAAGAGGAGTTTTACCATGAGATTAAAGTTCGGCTACTTACAGATTCAGCTAAGACTGGCAAACCTTTTGAGGAATCAATGAACTAAGAAAACGATAAGTAGCTTTACAGATAATTTACAGATTTTTGATTCAGCCCCAAAATCCGAGTAAATTGAAAAGATAAGCGATCGCTTGTCATCTAAGTATACCTATGGTTGCAATAACCACTAAATTCCTGTTATCCCTGTTTAAGGGATAACTTAGAGCAGAAATAAAAACTGATGATTAAGTATCACTCGATAAAAGTAAACTGGCTTGTGGTTGAGGAATAAATTTTATGAAAGCGATGATTCTCGCGGCTGGCAAGGGTACTCGCGTGCGTCCGATTACCTATACAATTCCCAAACCAATGATTCCCATCCTGCAAAAGCCAGTGATGGAGTTCTTGCTGGAACTGTTACGCCAACATGGATTTGACCAAATTATGGTCAATGTTAGTCATTTGGCTGAGGAAATAGAAAACTATTTTCGTGACGGTCAACGGTTTGGGGTGCAAATTGCCTATTCCTTTGAAGGGAAAATTGATGACGAGGGTAAACTGGAAGGCGAAGCAATAGGTTCAGCTGGAGGGATGCGCCGCATCCAAGATTTCTCACCGTTTTTTGATGATACCTTTGTGGTGTTGTGTGGTGATGCTTTAATTGATTTGGATTTAACTGCGGCGGTTAAATGGCATAGAGCTAAAGGCTCGATCGCTACTATTATCACGAAATCTGTCCCCAAGGAAGAAGTTTCTAGCTACGGTGTGGTGGTAACAGACGAAGAGGGGCGTGTTAAAGCTTTCCAAGAAAAACCTTCAACTGAAGAAGCCCTCAGCACCAACATCAACACAGGTATTTACATCTTTGAACCAGAGGTGTTTAACTATATCCCCTCTGGTGTCGAATATGACATTGGTAGCCACTTGTTTCCCAAATTGGTAGAAATCAAAGCTCCCTTCTACGCCATCCCTATGGACTTTGAATGGGTAGATATTGGTAAAGTACCAGATTATTGGCGGGCGATTCGCGGTGTACTGCTGGGTGAAATCAAGAATGTGCAAATTCCTGGTCATGAAGTCGCCCCTGGCATCTACACTGGCTTAAATGTCGCCGTAAATTGGGACAAAGTAGATATCACAGGCCCGGTTTACATTGGCGGGATGACGAGAATAGAAGACGGAGCTAAAATTGTCGGCCCTGCGATGATTGGCCCTAATTGTTGGATATGTAGTGGCGCAACAGTAGAAAACAGCGTCATTTTTGAATGGTCGCGTCTGGGGCCAGGAGCGCGTTTAGTCGATAAGCTGGTGTTTGGACGTTATTGCGTGGATAAAACTGGCGCTGCAATAGATGTTCAAGCGGCTGCTTTAGACTGGCTGATTACCGATGCCCGTCAGACTCCGCCATCAGATACGCCTCTTGAGTTACAAGCGATAGAGGAATTGTTGGGAACAAACGCAAGTTAAAGTTACGAGTTAGGAGTTACAAGTTAGAAGTTTGGAGTTACTATTTCGTGTTTTCCTCTTCACTTCTAACTCTTAACTTTATTCCTAACTCTTCACTTCTAACTCCTAACTATTTAGATACGTATATCTTCTGAGACTCTGCTCATAGGTTTGTAGCAGTCGTTGAGATTCTGCTAGGGTGATACGGTTTTCTTCTAATGCTTTCTCGCAACGCTGGCGAATGTTTTCCACCATATCTTCGGAGTCATACTGGACATAGCTCACCACTTCGCTCATGGTGTCACCTTTGACAATGTGTTCAATCTGGTAGCCTTTGGGGGTCAATTGGATGTGAACGGCGTTAGTATCCCCAAATAGGTTGTGCAAGTTGCCCATGATTTCTTGGTAAGCTCCATTCAAGAACATTCCCAAATAATAGGGTTCTCCAGGCTTGTAGGTGTGCAGCTCTAAAACCGATTTGACATCGCGCAGGTCTATAAAGCGGTCGATTTTACCATCACTATCGCAGGTGAGGTCTGCCAAAATTCCCCGCCGTGTTGGTTCTTCATCCAAGCGGTGGATTGGCATGATCGGGAATAGTTGGTCGATCGCCCAGCAATCTGGTGCTGATTGAAACACTGACATATTCACGTAGTAGATGGAAGCCATGATTTTTTCGAGGTCTTCCAGTTCATCGGGTACGTATTCTTGCTGTCTAGTGATATTAAGAATTTTCTGACAACAAGCCCAATAGAGACGTTCGGCTTTGGCTCGTTCTCTGAGGCGTAAAATTCCTAAGTTGAAACGGCTGATAGCTTCTTCTTTGAATTGTGCAGCGTCGTGGTAGAACTCCTGATAATTCTCTTGGTTGATGGATTGGTAAGTTTCCCAAAGATAATTAATAATCGGGGATTCTCCCTCTTGTGGAGGTTCTGGTGAATCGAGAGGGACATCACTAGTACTGAGAACATCAAAAATTAGTACCGACTGATGAGAAGCGATCGCTCGTCCACTTTCGCTAATCAGTGTTGGTACAGGAACCTGCCGCTCTGCACAGGTATCTTTTAACTCTGCCACGATGTCGTTGGCATAGTTTTGCATGTTGTAATTTTTCGATGCATAGAAGTTGGTTTGGGAGCCATCATAATCTACGCCCAAGCCACCACCAACATCAAGGTATTTCATATCCGCCCCCAGCATCGACAATTCTACATAAATGCGGCTGGCTTCTTGGATGGCATCTTTAATCACATTAATCGCAGAAATTTGTGAGCCGATGTGGAAGTGCATCAACTGCAAAGAATCGAGCAGGTTAGCTTCGCGTAACTTGTCAACAGCCTCGATTACTTCAGGCATTGTCAAACCAAATTTAGCGCGATCGCCACTAGATGCTCCCCAACGTCCCATGCCTTGGGTACTGAGTTTGGCACGAACACCTAATATCGGTTTAATACCTAACTGGCGATTGGCATCAATTACCAAATCAACCTCTTCAATCTGTTCTAAGACGATGATTGGTGTTTGCCCTAGTCTTTGGGCTAACATTGCCGTTTCGATGTATTCTCGGTCTTTGTAGCCGTTGCAAACTAACAATGCTCCTGGTGTATCCAACACAGCTAGAGCAATCATTAATTCTGGCTTGGAACCGGCTTCTAATCCAAATTGATGGGGTTTGCCAAATTTTACTAAATCTTCAATCAAATGCCGTTCTTGATTGCACTTGACGGGAAACACGCCACGGTAGACACCAGGGTAATTATAGCGGGCGATCGCTTTGGCAAAACAAGCGTTTAACCGCTCAATCCGGTCTTCTAAAATATCGGAAAAGCGAATCAACATGGGAAGTCCCAAGTTGCGCTGCTTCATGGCGTTGACCAATTCAAACAAGTCAAGAGATCCCCCGCGATCGCCCTTGGGTGACACGGTAACGTGTCCAGCAGCGCTAATGGAAAAATAAGGTTGTCCCCAACCTTCAATCCGGTACAAGGCTTCACTATCCTCAATTTTCCAGGAGCGAGGTAAATCTCCTGTGGTAGGACTAGGTGGTAACAGCTTTTTTTGCTTATGGTTTTTCACTTCTTTGTGTCCATTGGACGGTACTTTTACCACCTCGTCAGATGTAGCAGTTGAATCAGCACCCATTTCTTCCTAACCTCTGTTTTTCGCCCACAATTTAACAATTTAACGCATTCATTTGGGAACGTATATGCACCCAATGATAATTTCTGAGATAAACTCTGATTGGTCAAGAGTCGTATGTCATTAGTCATTGGTCATTAGCTATTAGTCTCTAGACAGAGGATGACAAAGGACATAGACGCGCTAGCGGCTACTCTTCGAGTTCTCCAACGGAGTACCCGCAGGGTAGGACAAAGGACAATTGACCAGATAAAAAATTCATTAAGTTTTTGGAGATAGCTTTGGAACGTACATTCTTAGCAATTAAGCCAGATGGAGTACAACGGGGATTAGTGGGGGAAATTATCCGTCGCTTTGAAACTAAAGGTTTTACCCTAGTTGGTTTAAAGTTTCTGAAAGTCAGTCGGGAATTGGCTGAACAACACTATGATGTTCACCGGGAACGTCCTTTTTTTGCTGGTTTAGTGGAATTTATCATTTCTAGCCCAGTGGTGGCGATGGTATGGGAAGGTGATGGTGTTGTTGCATCTGCCAGAAAGATTATTGGTGCGACGAACCCCTTAACATCAGAGCCAGGAACGATTCGCGGCGATTTTGGCATCAATATTGGTCGCAACTTAATCCACGGTTCTGATGCTCCAGAAACCGCGCAAAAGGAAATAGCCTTATGGTTTAAGGATGAAGAATTAGTAAATTGGCAACCACACTTAACACCTTGGTTGCACGAGTAAAAAATTAGGGAGTGGGGAATGGGGAGTGGGGAGTAAGTGAACAATTATTCTCCCTCATCCCCCTCACTTATTTAGAGACTTCGCTCTTTTCTGGTTCTACTTGGGTCAATTCAGTGCCAACACGTTTGGAAAATCCCCAGCCTAAAATTAGGAAGATGGCAGTAATCATGATCCATTCTGGTGGAACTAAATTATCGTTCACCACTTTCAACAACAAGCGCAAGCCTACCAACGCTACAGTTACATAGCCTGCGTCTTCTAGGTTTTCATATTCGTCTAGCCAACGGATAAACAATCCCGCCATGAATCGCAGCGTAATAATACCAATTGTTGCACCCGTCAGCACTAGCCATTTTTCTTGAGAAACTGCGATCGCAGTTGTCACACTATCCAAAGAAAATGCCAAATCTGTAAATGCAATCACGGGTATTGCTTGCAACAATGAATTAAAACGGGGCCCGTGATGGTGATCGTCCTTGGTTTCTTCTGAGGTAAAGTGTTGGAATACTAACCACAGCAGATAAGCAGCGCCCAATAATTCAAATTGCCAGAATTGTTGTACCCAAGTGGCAGTGAGAATCAGGGTGATTCGCAGCACATAAGCAACGACTAAACCAAAGTTTAAAGCTCTACGCTCAAGTTCCTTGTCTTCCAACCCTTTTGCGATCGCAGCCAGGGCGATCGCATTGTCGGCAGATAACAGCGCCTCTAAAAGCACCAGTATCACCAGAACTATAAGGGCTTCAAGGCTGAAATGAAAATCGAGGTAATCAAAAATTCGGTCTAGCATTCCGGGTTTCTCAAGCAGAAAAAATTAAAATTTGACAAGAACAGAGATTTATATATTAAAAAGCGCAATAAATTGTCACTCTAATTCAGCTTAACGTGCTTGTGGTGCATTTTGAAGAGGGTTGAATGTATGCGATCGCAATTCGAGTGGGGGAATTTGCGTATAAGTCAATACACCCAAAGTTTTAACATCTGACTCGGTGCGATCGCAATGGGCTGCTGTCATTTCACATCTAAAATTAAAAGATGACAACAAAAATATGGTAAAAGTTTATGGATAACACACTTCTACAACGTATCACTCATAATCCAAATATCTGCCACGGTAAACCCTGCATTCGAGGACTTCGTTATCCAGTTGAGTTTATTTTGGAACTGCTCAGTTCTGGCATGACTACTGAGGAAATATTAGCAGATTATGACGATTTAGAATCTGAAGACATTTTGGCTGTCTTGTTATTTGCCGCTCGACTCAGCCAAGTCAAAAGCATCCATCGAATCGCCTCATGAAATTTATTGTCGATGCTCAGTTACCAGTTCGTCTTGCCCGTTTTCTCAAAACTTCAGGTTATGACACGATCCACACCAGAGACTTACCTGGAGAAAATGCAACGCCAGATAATGAGATTAATGCCGTATCAATTCAACAAAATCGAATTTTAATTACCAAAGATGTGGATTTTGTAAACTCTTTTTTAACAGTTTAGGAACCTTATAAACTACTTTTAATTACCACAGGCAATATCAATAAGATACTAGAGGAAATTGCAGGGCTGGGGACAACACCCTTTGAAGATATTAAAAGAGAGTTAGGGATATGAGCTACCAAGTAATATTAGCACCTTCATCTGTGCAGAAAATTACAGAATTGGACTCAGAGGTACAGCAACGACTAGCAAAAAAGTTAGATGAACTAGCATTAAATCCACATCCAGAAGACGCTCAACCATTGAAGGATACTGAACGGCTGTATAAGGTTCTTCTGGGTGAATACCGCATTATTTACCAGATTCAGGAGCAACCCTTACTACTAACAGTGATAAAGATTGCACATCTCAAAGATTATTAAAGCTTATCTGGTAAAGCGATCGCTTATATTCCACCCAATCGCAACCAAAATAAAACTTCAAAATTTACTCTACCACTACGCAACTAAAAATCTCACAAAATCTCTGCCAACTTTACCACCAGAGTATTTGCCAAATCCAAGAACCTGATGTCATCTGTATCAATGCTATTTCCTTCACCAGCTAACAGATTTTTTACAGCAGATAACCTGTCATTGGTTTGGGAAATTCTCCAAGATTCATCTAAGTTTACTGCAAAATCAAACAGCGATCGCTCTCCTAAATGCTGTCTTACCCTAACAGCTACACTATCATTACTTACCAAAAATTCTTTAATACTATCTAATTGAAAATTACCTAAAATTTCGTTATGTCCCCACGTTTCTAGCCAGTCTCCCTCCACATCTTCAACGTAAATATTGACAAAATCAACCCCATAAGTTAGCCAGTTCTGCTGCATTTGCCGTGCTGTTGCTAAAGCTTCAGCAAATGTATCTACTTGATTGTTGCAGTGAGTTTCTCTTTTGTTAGCCATAAAAGCTCTAATTAGCACGTAAGTATATAGGCTAGACACAAATCTGAAATATGAAATTCCTGAAAAGTCACGAAAATTTTAAATATTTGCCACCAGAAAGGTAATCACTGTTATACAGGGCCACGTTGACTAACTGGTTGACAAAATTAGCATCTTTGGGATTGTAACTTAAGAACAGCCCCCTCTCGATTTCCCACGATCGCAGTGTATTTTGCCAAGCTTCGTACTTTTGCTGATTAAGTTCTTCACTAACACTGGTAATTTGAATGCACAGTGGTTCATTGTTACGACTAACAATTAAATCTGTTGCCATTGAAAGGTCGGCTATATAACGCTGCCAAAAACTACCTTCTCGCTGAACAATATCTTGAGCTATTGATCTAATAATATCATCATCTACCTGATTAAATTCGCCTGCCATCAATTTTTGCTTCCAAATATAAAACTTGGAGTCACTTGCATTAAACCATCTGGGAAATAGATAACCATACCAATATCTCTCAATCGGTGTCATCAGATCGAACTTTGCTTTTTGTTCTTCTTCTGAAGGTAAGGATTTGATTATCAGCCAAATTGTCGAATCCGTAATTACCTCTAGCAGAAAGGCAGTGACAAAGGGTTTTGCCGTCAGAGAACCTGGCTTGATATGTTTTACCCAACGATTGATTTCATCTAATCTTCTCGCTAAATTATGATCTATCGAGGAGGCTTGGAGGGTAAGGGACTTTAGCTGATCCTTAATTTCTTTTGCTTGCAAACGATGCCCTACTTTCAGAAGATTACGCTTTTTTTACACACTGATAACTAGATTTTAACTTGAAAGTGTCTTTAGTTAATTTCCTGATGTCATTAAATATTCTCTAGGTCGATGCCCTGTGTACGTAAAGCCTCCCGCAGTCGAGCAATTTCTTGCTCTGCTTGTTGGGCGCGTTCTTCTGCCTGTTCGGCACGTTCTTCTGCCTGTTGGGCACGTAAACGTTCTTGTTCAGCCAATTCTTCTGATGATAGTATCAATTGATTTTCAGTAGTGAAGAATCTTAATTTACCTTCATAAACTCCCAAATAAAGTTCTAACTGCTGACTCCACAAACGGCCATCAGTGGTTACTTGGATTTCTTGATACTTCCCATCAACTAAATGAAATCCTTGAAGTTCCATTGTTACAGGATCAAACCAGAAATAATCTGGTGTACGGAATGTATCTTGGTAAACTTGTTTTTTTAAACCTTTATCAACTGCTGTGGTTGACCTTGACAAAATTTCCACAATCAGGTTGGGATATTTGCCGTCTTCTTGCCAAACTACCCAACTTTTACGGTCTTTTTTCTGGGTTCCCAAAACTACAAAAAAGTCTGGGCCTCGAAAATGTTCTGATTTTTTCTGGTTAGGACTGTAGTAAATCGTCAAATTGCCAGAAGCATAAAAATCTTGCCTATCTCGCCACCATAATTTGAGGATGCGAATCAGCAAATCAATTTGGTCGCGGTGCAGGTCACTTTCCAAGGGTGGTTCGTCACTCAGTATATCGCCAGGAGGAAAAATAATTTCGTCTTCTGAAATACCATCAGAGATGATTTCTAGAGTAGCAGGTTCAGACATCAGCGATCGCCCCGCAATTATACGTTCATTTTACTGGAAATTCGGTAACTTGCAGATGCTTTTAAGAACTTGTAACAACTTAATTGCACCGGGAGATTCATTCAGATTTAATAATGGCATTAACTGATAAGTTGGCTGTTCGTCACGTCTTAAATAAACAAATTGATAACGCAGTCCGTTAGTTGCCAAACCCGAAACTAATGGTTGTTGATCTAAACTTTTAAAAGCATAAGTGAGTAATTGAGGTAAACCTTCACCCACTTCAACCGCACTATTTTTCGTTTCAATTACTACAACCCAAAAAGGCGGCGCAATATTACTTTGGGGATTATTTATTGCTAAAATATCCATCCGTCCCGTAATTTTTCTGTCTTCATCTTCGACTGCGATCGCAATGCTATCTTCCATTGTCAACCGAATCGGCACATCGTAAAATCCTGAGAGCCGCATCAAGGGTGCGATCGTTAAGAATTTAACCAACCCTTCAGAAATTTTACGATCGCTTAGGTAACGATCAAAATCGTTTCTGATTCGTAATAAATCCTGCTGTTCAAACTCAGATAGTGGTTCTAGAGTTAAGAAGTCTGTGAATGAAGCATTGGAAAGCTTTTCTAATTTGAGAAAGCGATGAACATCGTTGAGAGATAGGCTGCTAGCTTCGACAGTGAGGGGCATAATTTCAGGCGTTCTTTGTCCAGACTACTTACATTTTGCAACATTCCTGGTAGATAGGTTGCAATGTAACCTCTTTACATTTCTTGATCGCTTGCTTTTGCTAGATGAAAATAAATGTAAACTAAATAACTCGGCAATTTCTACCCAGCTTAACGAAAATCTAAACATTGTCTAGCACAACTGGGCTAAGAATGGTTTTTAGTAACAATAGCGATCGCACTCATAACTAACCATGTCTCAACCAACTATAGAATCAATCTTACAAGAGAATCGCCTCTTCCATCCTGCCTCAGAATTCTCGCAGAATGCCCATATCAAAAGCCTGGAAGACTATCAGCGTCTCTACGATAAAGCCAAAGCCGATCCGCAGCAATTTTGGGCAGATTTAGCTGGAACAGAATTAGAATGGTTCCAAAAATGGGATACGGTATTAGATTGGCAACCGCCTTTTGCTAAGTGGTTCGTTGGCGGTAAGATGAATATTTCTTACAACTGCCTTGACAGACATCTCACTACCTGGCGCAAAAATAAAGCCGCATTGATTTGGGAAGGAGAACCAGGTGATTCGCGTACCCTAACTTATGCCCAACTGCACCGGGAAGTTTGCCAGTTCGCCAATGTATTGAAGCAACTGGGCGTCAAAAAAGGCGATCGCGTTGGTATATATATGCCAATGATTCCCGAAGCTGCGATCGCTATGTTAGCCTGTGCCCGAATTGGCGCACCCCACGGCGTAGTATTTGGTGGTTTTAGTGCTGAAGCTTTACGCGATCGCTTAATTGATGCCACAGCTAAACTGGTAATCACGGCTGATGGTGGTTGGCGCAAAGATGCGATCGTTCCTCTCAAAGAACAGGTAGACAAAGCCTTAGCTGATGGTGCTGTTCCCAGTGTAGAAAATGTCCTAGTTGTCAAGCGCACCGGACAAGAAACTTATATGCAGTTGGGGGGACGCGATCATTGGTGGCATGATTTGCAAAAAGGTGTATCAGCAGATTGTCCCGCCGAACCAATGGATAGCGAAGATATGCTGTTTGTTCTCTACACTTCTGGCAGTACTGGCAAACCGAAGGGCGTTGTGCATACAACTGCTGGTTATAATTTGTATACCCATATAACTACCAAGTGGATCTTTGACCTGCAAGACACAGATGTATATTGGTGTACCGCAGATGTCGGTTGGATTACTGGACACAGCTACATTGTCTACGGCCCTCTTTCCAACGGTGCAACCACGGTGATGTATGAAGGTGCACCTCGCGCTTCTAATCCTGGCTGTTTTTGGGATGTAATTGAAAAATACGGTGTTAATATTTTTTATACAGCACCTACGGCAATTCGGGCATTTATTAAGATGGGCGAACAACATCCCAATGCGCGAAACTTGTCTTCATTGCGTTTGCTGGGAAGCGTTGGCGAACCAATTAACCCAGAAGCTTGGATGTGGTATCACAAAGTAATTGGTGGCGATCGCTGTCCAATTGTTGATACCTGGTGGCAAACAGAAACAGGCGGTATCATGATTAGCCCGCTACCAGGGGCAATTCCCACCAAACCCGGTTCCGCTACTCTTCCCTTCCCAGGAATTATTGCAGATGTCGTGGATTTGGCAGGAAACACCGTACCCAATAACGAAGGCGGTTATTTGGCGGTGCGACATCCTTGGCCAGGAATGATGCGGACAGTCTACGGCGATCCAGAACGCTTCCGCCGCACTTACTGGGAACACATACCACCCAAGGATGGTAATTATACTTACTTTGCTGGTGATGGCGCGAGGCAAGATGAAGACGGTTACTTTTGGGTAATGGGTCGTGTGGATGACGTATTGAATGTATCAGGACACCGACTCGGTACAATGGAAGTAGAATCAGCTTTAGTTTCGCATCCAGCAGTTGCAGAAGCGGCAGTAGTGGGTAAGCCAGATGAACTCAAGGGTGAAGAAGTAGTTGCTTTTGTGACTTTAGAAGGCACTTATCAGGCAAGTGAGGAACTGAGCAAAGAACTCAAACTGCACGTTGTCAAAGAAATTGGTGCGATAGCTCGTCCAGGAGAAATTCGCTTTACAGACGCTTTGCCCAAAACGCGATCGGGTAAGATTATGCGGCGCTTGCTGCGGAATCTAGCCGCCGGACAAGAGGTATCTGGGGATACTTCGACATTGGAAGATAGAAGCGTGTTGGATAAATTGCGGGAAGGCTCGTAAGTAATTCCAAATGAGCTTAGTAGGGGCGCATATATGTGCGCCTTTACCGTCTGTCTTGTGATGCATTACGCGATAACGCACCTCATTTATCATAAAGATTAGAACATTATTGAGGCATTCAGAGCGATGAAGGTGAAGCGCAAACTGAAATCAGCATTTGTTCAATCTTTTAGAGGTATGACGCTGAGTATTATCACTGTAATTGGTTTATCACCATTAGTGTTAGCGGTTCCTGCAACAGTTTCTTTGCATTCCCCTGGACAATCGGTTGACAGACAACCACAAAAACTAGCACAGTTTTCAGACACAGGGCCATCAGAGCGATCGCAGATGCTGCAACAAGCCAATGCTTTATTTAATCAGGGAGAGTTAACAGGTGCAGAGGAAAATTTACGCAAATTCGTTAAACAATTTCCAGACGATGCCTTTGGACACTTTCAACTAGGAAATGTGCTTTTTCGGCAAAAGAAACCAGAAGAAGCAATTAGCTCTTATCAAGAAGCCATTCGCCTCCAGCCAAAATACGCTCTCGCTCATAATGCGATGGGTATGGTTTACGCAAGCCAAAGTCGCTGGGAAGAAGCCATTAGTGAATATAAAAAAGCTCTAGAAATTAATCCTAATTATGGTGAGGGGCTGACTAATTTTGCACTGGCATTGTGGCAAACAAATAAAAAAGACGAGGCGTTATCTTCTTTAGAAAAAGCTTTAAATATCTTCAAAGAACAGAATAGAGGTGAAAAAGCTAACCAAGTCGAACGAATCTTGCGAGAGATCAAAACTGCTGATGATCCTAGTGTTTCATGAAAATCACATTATTTAACGTTAAAGGATTGAAATATGTTTGATAACGTGTAGTAGATAGCCTAATTTAGTATCTTTTCGCGCAAAGATGCAAAATGGCATCTTTGCCGTTTTTATGTGAAAATGTAAAAGAGCTTATAAAAATAGATAGAGTAGTAATAATTTGATATCAAATAAATTTTTGGCTTTTTTACAAATAAGTAAAGGGTACAATAATTAAAACCTTTAGATTACTCATGGCGAACATAAAACTACTTTTAAACACTGACCAACGGCATTACGGTATTTTATGTATTCGTCTTTTGTAACTCCCCAAGCAATATTTTGCTCTGAACCAGAATGTGAGACTGTATTTCGATTCCTCCTGTCAAAAAGGTTACGTCTATCTATGCAAATATCATGCGGTCTGCGCTCTAAATGATAAGTCTTTAGCCGGACATGATATGACTGATCCTCCTGAGAAAGGGGCTGAAGCACCAGACTGGTTTTATGTACCCAATGTACCACTGACCCTTGACGGTAAAATGCGGCGTTCTTATGTGCTGTGGAAGGAGTATGTTGCACCCTTGATTGTGCTGGAATTTGTCTCTGGAGATGGTTCAGAAGAACGAGATAACACACCGCCATCTCAACGGGAAGGTGGAAATGTTGGTAAATTTTGGGTTTATGAGCAGGCAATTCGAGTGCCTTATTATGGAATTTATGAAGTAGCAAAAGCGCAAGTGGAAGTTTACCACCTAGTAGATAATACTATCAATTGATGAAACCCAATGACCGAGGACATTACCCAATTGCTCCTATGGGGGTAGAGTTAGGAATCTGGCAAGAATTTTATCAGAATGCAGAGTTACCTTGGTTGCGCTGGTGGGATGCACAGGGAAATTTACTGCTAACAGGTGAGAAACGGGCTGTGATTGAGCGACAAAAGCGGGAGAGAATTGTAGAGAAATTGCGTAGGCGTAGCCCGTCGGAGACATCGCTCTCTATTGAAGAACTCAACGCTTTAGGAATTGACCCAGAAATGTTGGATTAAGAAACATTTTTTTGCTATGAAATTATGTACTTAGCAATGTATAATTAAGCCCAATTCAGGGTGCTTGTCAAGTATTAAACTACTTGCTGGTACTGCCAAAGTATGTTATATGTCTAAATCTGCAATCACCGTTACCGTCAAATTGTTCGCTGCTTATCAAGAAGCCTTTAGGGTTTCGGAACTGGTGCTGGAATTTCCCAATAGTATGCCAGTCAAAACAGTATGCGATCGCCTCATAGCTGAACACCCCGAACTCTCCCAATGGCGTGAGGTTACCCGCTTTGGGATTAATCTAATATTTGTTGAACCAGATACCCTACTACAAGATGGGGATGAAGTCGTGCTGATTCCACCAGTAAGCGGCGGCTAGCAAAAAAGTTAGAAGTTAGGAGTTAAAAATTAAAAACTTCTAACTCATAACTAATGACTATCCATTAGCATACATATTAATCCCTACTTTTACTTAACACTGCAAACTCTTGTTTTAGGGGGGGAGAGTGAAAAACTACCGTCTAAGCAATAGCACTTATAATGCAGAATCCAATGCTAGTAATTGCAAATCTTTTTGAATGTATGTTTAAAGCTAAGACTCCCAGCAGCACAGAAGAATACCAAGGGCAATACCAAGGAGCAGCAAACATAAATAATATTAAAGTAACCCATCCTATACTTATACTAATTGGATAACTTATGAAGGCAATTAACAAAAAGAATGAACTATTTTTTAGGATTTTTATAAAACTTATATCTCTTTTTTTATTTTTGTTTATTATTAGCCATACAATATATATAATAATTAAACAACGGTATTCTATACCTACTCTTATTTTATCAATATTTTTAGAAAAATCAGGTATATATTGACCTGTAGAATTAGCTAAAGCTTCAAGACTAAAAGAATAAGCTCTAATTGCTAATTCAAAACACAATATTAATGAGAATATTATCGCAAGACCTAACAATATTTGGTTTTTTTTCTGATTGCTATAATTATCAAGATTTAGCATAATCATCCAAAAATTATTCAATAAAGTTTTTACTTGTCTTATCAAAATAGAGGTTTATTTGTCATTTAACTCTATACAATTAAATGCGTCTAAACCCTGTCTATTTTATTTGAAATCTAGATTTTTCAGTCCTAGTTTTAGTTTTGAGTTTTTTCCTAATTCCAATAAACTACCGTTTTTAAGGTAGATACGGTTTAAGTCAATATTACTATAAAGTTATGCAGTAAAACTGAATATCTTCAATTACTTTAGCAGGGATTGGTATTGGTATTAAGCTAAAATCCTTGCAAAAAGTGGAAATTAAGTTTGAAAATCCTTGTCAGTTCTGGATTTCAACTATCTTGAGTATAAGGTAAATTATAGTTGCAAATACTTGGCATATATTTTGCTCTTTTCCCACATAATTGCTATGCTAATTGAAATATCTAGTATGTAAAAGTTTAGACCTGTTATCAAGCCTCAAATAACAGTCAGAAAAGCAAAAACTTTTTCTCCAATGAGCAGTAATTTTTTTTCAATCAATATACTATATATCTCTATTTTTGGCGAAGGTATTGCTTTATGGATCACTTTTAAAATAATCGGGAGTGGTGTAATTCAATTAATTGAAAAATGCACTCAATAATTTTTGCACATGTTACCGTTGGCAAGATAATTTTCCTGCTGTCCTTACTGGTCTGTAATTAAACTGGTTAGAAGTTGGACGTGCCAATTCTACTCAATAGCTTTAGGACTTAGTAGCTAGCTTCACTAAGTCATCTAACTCTTGCTGCATTTGACTAACAACTAATTCATAACATTCATTGACATAGTAGCGATCGCTGGCTGCTTCAGGGCCGTAGCGTTGAAATACAATTGGCGGACAAACCCGCGTGTACATGGACACAGGCAATGGAATGTTGGGTAACGGGCCAATTGCTAATCCCCAAGGTAGTCCGAGATAGATCGGAAAAACTTCCGGATCAATCCCCAACAGCCAAGGCATCCCCCATTCGTGGAGTTGCCGCACAATTTTGTAGCAGTCAGCCAGTATAATCAGCGTATCGTGAGCGCCCCAAGAAATCACAGGAACAATCGGCACATTTTCGCGCAACGCTAACTTGATAAATCCTTGTCGCCCCGCAAAGTAGATTTTGTCACGTAAATAATGCGGTCGGAAAATATCTTTGGCTCCACCTGGATAAACTAACAGACTCGCTCCAGAGCGCAAGGCAGTGTAAGCCATTTTCGGATGAGCAATAATTGCTCCAGCCTTAGCAACCAGTTGCGCTAGTGGCGGGCTAACCTGCCAAACCTTGGGATGCATCAAACCATAAACAGGTTGCTCCACACCAAATTGTCGGAACCAGTCGTACATCATCATTGTCATATCGGGAGCCGCGAGTCCCCCATTATGCGAACCGACAAATAGGACTTTTTCTTGGGGTGGAATATTATCCCAGCCACTAGTTTTAACTCGGAAATAGTAGTGATAGAAAAAGCCCAACAGGGGCATCAGAAATTCTATGAACTTTGGATCTCGCTCATCCAAAGACCAACCGGGTTTTTTGTTTAAGAAATGTTGTTTTTTTGACATCGATGCATTCTAACAGGATTGGGAAAGGTCAAACAATCCTTTGTTAGGTATGACCAGATTTGCTCCATGCACAAAACCTGATTTGTCTAAATACTTTAAGTCAGTTTCTTCTCTAACAGCAGCTAATTCCAATTTAATTACTTCTGCTTGGTCTTTCACTTTCTGTGGTAAGTGTGATCTTCTAAGGTTTAACAAACTTTGGTCTTCCCTAGCAGCCAAGAATCCCCTTAAAGCAGCGTCCATATTTTAAGTTACCTTGGTGGATGCATTTTCCCTATTTATTTTTACATAGTTTGGGTTTTTATTGCCTAGTTATATCAAAAATATCATAACAACGGTATATAATGATTTGATTGGCGCAATTACATTTTGGAGTATGCACGTAGTTATTCTACCCAAGTAATAATCCAAGTTGCGGGTTGTCGGATGTGTCTTTTAGTCACTAGATAAAAAAGTTGTTTCTCGTTGAGTAATAAGAAAAAATTGTGTGCGCTTCTCAGTTAACAACAAACTTATTGCCATTACCAATTCAGAATAGCTTCCAGCAAGCGTACCTACTACATAGGAGGGCATAGCATTACCAATAAGACAAACCAAGGTTCCTACAAATAACCACAGCCATTTCAGCCTGAACCAAATACCGATGCCAATTAGGAGGACAAAGAGATTAACTACAATCGTGATAATTGGCGGGCCGCTCAAGTTGGCAACATGATAGCGCAGGATTCCCGCAAACTCTATTGGAACTAATTCCAGCCCTATATAGTGGGTGGTAACATCTATCGCTGTAAGTCCCAATGCAATTACCCAAGATAAAACCCGCACTAGTCTATTAGCCCAACCAGCTCCGGCGCGGTGAGCGAGTTCAACAGCAATTACAATGAATAACGGTACAACTAAATAATGTAATAGAAAGCGCAGCATACAGAGACTTTTCAAAAGCTCTCCTTCACCAATCAGACTTCCTATTGAAAGAATAAGATTGTCATAGCTAATGCTCACTAGCACTATAGGCAACACAATCATTGCTAAACTGGTTGATTGTTGCCACAGACGAATTGCCCAGCCTACTAAAACCCATTCGATCAAGGCAAGACTGAAATGTGTTAGGGGATAAATTATTGACATAAGTAATGTATTCATATAGCGTAATGTATTCCAAGCACAAATATTGAGTGCTGAAACTGATTCAGATAATTTGTGCCTGGAATAAAAGCTAGATCGACTTATTTACGAGACTTGTGACTGTAATTTCGGTTTAAACTGGCGTCTAAAAATCATCCGATAAAACAACTGTTAGGTTGGTGTTAAGTTCTGGTGCAAAACCACTTCCTTCAGCTGCATAAGTAATCGCTCCTCCTGCTTCTAAAACAGCAGGGCCACCACAGGCTTTAATTAAATCAACTCCGTCTTTCACTTTAATATTTTGACAACCAAATTGAAGCCCATTTGGGCTAGTAATTTTAATCTTATTAATTGTTCCAGTTTCACCAGCCGGTAAAAATAGTTTAGCAGAACGAATAACTGTTGTAGCTGGCAAAGGACTTGGTGTTGTTGTGTCTATACTAAACTTCCCTCCAGTAATTTGAGCTTTTTCCGTGATAATTAAGGTAGCAAGGGTGCTTGGCGCTGCTATCGCTGCTGTAGAAAAACAGAATATAAGAAATGACAAGGCAAATGCCAAAATCTTTGCTGGATTGATGAACATCTTCAATGAATTCATGATGATTCTCCTTATTTAACTTTTACAAATTCTTTGGAGCTATGCTCAATAGTCTTATCTGGTTATTTTTAGCTATTTATGCAGATTTTAGAAAAATCATCGGTTTTATTCCCTAATTACAAAAACGTCTTTTACTGTGTCTGTGTCTAGCAAGATAACGCGCTTACGTTTTTCCAGGGACGTTTCAAAGTGATACTACTTATCAGTAATCAAAAAGTAAGCAAGGAAATTTGATTACTAGCGCCAAAGATTGATCTATAGAAGTTTTAGTTAGGTACGACTTGCTTCTGATTGACTAGCCAAACAGAGAGCAAAGCGATCGCTACACCAACCACAATAAAACAATAAATGTAGCCGAAGCTATCCACAATCCTACCGAATAATGCTGCACCAATTCCCTGGCCAACAAACAAGCTGAAGGCGAACAGCGAAACAGCAGTGCCTCGTGCTTCTGGGGAAAGCTCAGTGGCTTGGGTTTGGAGGGTGCTGTGCATCATATAAAAGCCCAATCCCATTAAAATACTCAAGGGGATAAACAGCATCCAGTTCTGGAATAATGCGATCGCTAAGAAGCTGATAGACATTAAGCCCCCTCCCACTCCCATTAAACCAATTTCACCTAGTCGCCTGACTAACCATTTAACTGAGCGACTGTAAATCAGTCCACCGAATCCAAAACCACTGAGCATAAACCCGATCGCTACATAACTAAGACTATAGCGATCGCGCAGAAATGCGCCGATGTAAGCAAATGCCCCAAACACGCAAAAGCCTTCTACAAACACCCCTATAATTACAGTCCGGGCGATCGGTTGGGTCAATAGTTGGTAATAAGGTCGAAATGTTATCCTACTTCTTTGAACTTGGGGACGTTGAGCATTACCTAGATGGCGCGTCCCCCGCCATAAAAGTCCGGCAATACCAAGGGAAACGATACCAAATAAGAGAAAGATGTCACGCCAGCTGATATATTCCCCAAAGATGCCGCCCAAACTACCACCCAGGATTTGACCTAGCATTAAGGCACTTAGATACTTGCCGATCGCAGCTTGGCGTTTTTCATAAGGAAAGTTGTCACCAATATAAGCTAGGGTAACGGGGATGATCCCAGCAGCAGCCATCCCTGTGAGAAATCGGAGCAAGGTAAGTAAGACGATATTTGAGACAAAGGCACAAACAGCAGTACCTACAGCAAATGCCGCCAATGCTACTGTAATTACCTTAAGTTTGCCGATGCGATCGCCTAATGGGCCATATACTAACTGAAATAGCCCGTAGGGAATCGTGTATGCGGAGATAATCACCGCAGCACTACCAACACCGACTTTAAACTCGTCGGCAATAATGTGCAGTAGGGGATCAATTACTCGTGCATCAGCAATCACCATGAAAGCAGCAGCGCCCAACAGTCCTAATGAGACAGGTGTTTTGCCTGCGATGTCCGTTGCTAACCTACCCACTGCTATATTCTCCTGTAGTTTGAGTTTTCGCACTTCTAGAATAGACTTTTTGCAAAAGGGGAAGGGCTGGAGAAGTAAGAGAGTTACTGTTGAGTAAATCTTCTTTGCCGTTTTTAGGTAATTTATATATAGAAAAAAGCGTGCGAATCCTCATGCAAATAGAGCAGCCTTTTAGAATTAATGCCGCCCAACCAGACAAGCTAAAACAATTCCTTCCCCAACCTTTAATTATCTCTAGCCCAGTCGTCGGTTGGAATGGTTTTTATTTTGCTTATCATCGCCAGTCAAACTATCAACTCCCTGAAACATCGCCTTTCCAGCACATCATTACCATTTATAGTAGAGAGTTTCAGGCAAAATTAAAAATTAACGGACACTGGCAAAGTAAATCTTATGCAGCAACTGATGTCGGTATTTTTCCTGCTCATCAAATTTCTCCAGCAGTACAATTTGAACAGGAATTAGGTTTTATCCACATCGGTCTTGAACCAGCAATGATTACTCGTGTTGCCTACGAGTCAGTAAATGCTGATGCAGTTGAAATTGTACAACAACTGCAAACCCCTGATCCACTGATTCAACAAATTGGACTGACACTCAAGCAAGAAATAGAAAGTAGTGGATTTGATAGTTCCTTGTATATAGAGTCAGCAGCAAATCTGCTAGCGGTGCATTTATTAAAACGTTACTCAACGCAAAAATTCATTATTCGAGAATACACAGGTGGATTACCAAAACATAAATTAAAAGAAGCGATCGCCTATATCAACGATAACTTAGACCAAAGTTTGTCTTTAGCAGAAATTGCTGCGATCGCACAGATAAGTCCGCATTATTTTGCTAGCTTATTTAAGCAATCAATGGGAATAGCACCTCACCAATATATTACTAAATGTCGAGTCGAAAGAGCAAAATATTTACTTGCAAAGCGAGAATTATCAGTTATACAAGTCTCCCAACTAGTAGGATTTCAAAGTCAAAGTCATTTTACCAAGGTTTTTCGCAAATATATCGGCATCGCTCCTCAAGCATTTAAGAAACTGCACTGAATTTTTCGGAAGATAACGCTAGTTTTCGGAAGATAACGTGAGACGGCGTGATCTTGTTAAAGCTAGACTCAATAGTTATCACCACACTTTGAGTTCTATAGTCTAAAAAATGACACAACTAAAACCAGCCGAGGAAATGCCCGGTAGCTTTGGGCTACCTATTTTAGGTGAAACTCTGCGATTATTTGCTACTCAAGGATGGGGGCTGACGAAGAATTACCAACGCTACGGGCCCATTTTTAAAACCAGCATTTTAGGAAAGAAATATGCAGTTTTGGTAGGGACGCAAGCAAATCGACTAATTTTGCAAGAACAAGCCGATCATGTATCTTCCTACTTAGGATGGAAAGTGGCTATGGAGCATATTTTCGGGCGGCCAATGATGCTTCAAGATGGTGAAGAACATCGCCGCACTCGTCGCTTAATGGCTCCAGCGTTTCATGGAAAAGCCATTGCTAACTATTTTGACATCATGCAAACTGAAGTTAACAACTGCCTAGAAAACTGGATAGAAGGCAGCCCAATTTCTATCAAGAATGAATTTAATCAGTTAGCATTGCGAATTGGGATTCGGCTATTATTAGGTGTTCAACTACAAAGCGAAGTTGAGCAAGTCGAACAGTTGTATAACACTTTGACTGAGGGAGCATTAGCATTATTGCGGTTAAATATACCGTTCACAAAATATGGACGTTCCCAAAATGCTCGTAGTCAGCTTAAAGCCTTCTTACAAAATATTATTATTCAACGCAAACTTCAAGGCAACTTACAAGAATCTTGTGACGTATTAGGATTGTTTTTGGCAGCAGTAGATGAAGAGGGAAATGGTTTAGCCAACTCGCAGATTATAGACGAACTGATACACTTATTAAATGCAGCGCATTTCACTACTGCTACATCCTTAACGTGGGCAATGGTTGAACTGGCGGCGCGTCCACAATGGCGTGAAAAACTCCGCCAAGAACTGGCAGAAGTTGTAGGAGATGAACCTTTGAACTTGGGACACCTTAAGCAACTTAATCAAATGACTTATTTTTTGAAAGAAATAGAACGACTTTACAACCCCGCAGGTGTAGTACTATTTCGGGGAGTTGTAAAAGAAATTGAATACGCAGGATACCGCATTCCTCCTGGTTGGGTGGTGATTGTTGCTCAAGGATTAACGCATCGCATGAGCGAGATTTATACTAACCCAGAAAGTTTTGAGCCAGAACGCTTTGCCCCTCCCCGCGAAGAAGATAAAAAAGACTCCTTTGCTTTAATTGGTTTTGGTGGTGGCGAACATATATGCATTGGAATGGAGCTTGCCAAGATGGAAATAAAGATTTTTTTGGCAACTTTGCTGCAACGATATGATTGGAAGGTGACACCAGAATATCAATTTAACAACTATCATCAACTACCTTTTCAAGTAGAAGGAAAATTACAGGCGCATATCAGCAACCCCGCTCTAAAAAACTAAGCTCAACATCAGCCTGTATCCGTTGCTAACCTACTCACTCAGTTTTTATTGTTTGTTAAGCACAAATTGCTCTAGATCGTGAAACTGGCTTTTGAAGAAGCCATACTGCTTCAGTACACCCTGACTCTGAAAACCTAACTTTTCTAGCAGCTTTTTAGAAGCTATGTTGTCCAGCATGACTTGGGCAACAACAAAACGCAAACCCATTTTTTCAAACCCAAATTGCAAGATGGTACGCACTGCCTCTGTCATAATGCCTTGTCTCCAAAAAGCACTGGCAAGCTCATAACCGACCTCAGCAGACTGTTCTTGTGGGTTCCATGTAAACCCACAAGAACCAATCACAACGTTGTCTTGCTTACGGGCAATTCCCCAGCGAATTCCATCTCCTAGCTCAAAGCGCTTGGCTCTACGTTCAATAACAGCCATCGCTTCTTTCATAGAAGTGAAGGTATCAAGATCGTGAAACTGAGTCACGCCTGGATTGGAGAATACAGCAAAAATTGCCTCAGCATCCTGCAACGTTGTCTCACGAAGAAGGAGCCTTTCTGTTTCTAATTCAGGAAAGGAAGATAGTGAGAAATCGTTGCTCATAGTTGCGATTGATGATCTGAGTTTAGAGCTAACTTAGCGATCGCCACAGTAACAAGACAATTTCATTAAGCTCAAGGTTGAATAGTCTTTGCCGACTGGTTAAATAACAAATCTCGTGACTTATCAGGATCAAGCGCTTGAGTGTTCAGTGCTTCTGCTTTCTCGTAAGCGCGAATTGTTGCTGGACGGGCTTTAATTGCCTCAAACCACCGTTTGACGTGAGGAAAATCTTCTAGATTTTGACTTTGGCGTTCATAGGGCACAATCCAGGGATAGGCAGCAATATCGGCGATAGAATAATCGCCAGCCACAAATTCTCTATTTGCTAGTTGCTTATTCAGCACTCCATATAAGCGTCCCGTCTCATTCACATAGCGGTTAATGGCATAGTCTATTTTTTCGGGAGCGTAGACGCTAAAGTGATGATTTTGTCCCGCCATTGGCCCCAGTCCTCCCATTTGCCAGAACAACCATTCTAAAACTTGAGTGCGATTACGTAAATCTTGGGGGATTAATTTCCCGGTTTTTTCTGCTAAATACAGCAAGATTGCACCAGACTCAAATACCGAAATCGGCGCACCTCCATCTGCTGGTTCGTGGTCAACGATCGCAGGGATGCGATTGTTAGGAGAAATCTTTAAAAATTCCGGTTTAAATTGATCCCCAGCCCCAATATTCACAGGAATTATGGTATATTGCAAACCGGCTTCTTCTAAAAAAATCGTAATTTTATGACCGTTTGGGGTTGTCCAATAATAAAGATCAATCATGGTTATTTTCCTCAAATTGTGCGTAGGCGTAGCCCGCCGTAGGCATCGTTTTCTAAGTCAATGGTGCGAGCACCTCTTTCGCATTTCTCACCAAATCTGAAAACAAAGGGGCCAATAACGGGGAAAATGTATATACAACAAGCATTTTAGCACTTTATACCCAAAAGTATTGCCTTAGAGGTAAGATGGAAAATCGCTTTCAGGAATGGAGCTACAGCCCCATACTGGACTATTGTGCTGGGCCATTACTGATTTTGCATTATTACAAAAGACGAGATGCTTAAAAAAAATTAACTTTTTAGTTTCTGGATGAAATTTTCAGGTTTTGCCTGGGAATCTTTATTTGAAAGTCAATCTCAATTCCATAACTTCAGGTTACGTGCTTAACACCCATTTTATTCCCTCATTAAGGATTTATCAGCCCCTTGCTGCACTTGAGCGCTAAAAGGTTATTTGTGTTGGGTTTAACGTTAGCTTGCTTTAGTTATCAATAGAGGTGTAGTCCAAAGCTCATCTGTAGAGAAGATGGCGTTTTCGAGATGTTGTTTAAGTTAAATTGTCAACCCAAAATCTAGAATTTCAAAGACTTAGAGAGTAACTTATGAGCGAAAAAACAGTAAAAGTAATTGAAGGGAATTTATTACCAAAAGGAGATTATGTTTCTTCAGGATTTTCCACTATCCAGCCAGATTCCTATTTTCCCAATATAATTTTAGGAAATAAATTTGATTCTTTTTGGCTTTACTTGCGGCGGGATATTACTCATAACTGGTACGTGGATAAACGAAAGCAGAATGTAGGATTTGTCAGCAGAGATGAAGCTCATATTTTATACAATACAGCCTTAAAATTTAAGGGAAAAAAAGCTTTAGAAATAGGTTGCTGGATGGGTTGGTCAGCTTGTCATTTGGCTCTAGGAGGAGTAGAGCTAGATGTAATCGATCCGATGCTATCCGAACAATTATTTAATGAAAGCGTCACAGAGTCACTAAAGTCCGCAGGTGTTAAGGAATCTGTAAATCTAATACCAGGATGTAGCCCTGAAAAAGTAAAAGAAATAGCAAATAAATTTCAACGTAAATGGTCATTGATATTTATAGATGGTAATCACGAAACACCAGCTCCGCTCAATGATACAATTATTTGCGAACAACTTGCAGAAGCAGATGCTTTAATTTTATTTCATGATTTGGCTTCTCCCGACGTAGGCCAAGGTTTGGACTACTTAAAAGAGAAAGGATGGAACACAATGGTCTATCAAACTATGCAAATTATGGGAGTTGCATGGCGGGGAAATGTTGAGCCTGTAATACACCAGCCAGATCCTAAAATTAACTGGCCCCTACCTCCACATTTACAAGGTTATTTTGTAAGTGGTTCAGTTCAAACTGCGGCAGAAGATAAATTTGCAGAAATTCTCAAAGCAGTTCGACCATATACTTTATTGAGTGAAAGAAAGTTATTCTCACTTTATAGTCAGGCAAAACAGCTATATTGTTATCTTTTTTGGCTGCCAAAAATGTTACTATTAGCGATCGCTAGAAACAAACCTATCAAGCACGACCTATTTTAACAATTGCAATATTTGTCTATCTGGTGCAAATAAGCCATCACTAGCAACAACATAGCCAGCCGCTAGTGATGGCTTTCTCTGGATGAAACATAGAGCTTTTCATAGCGGTGATTTGGCGATCGCAGCCCAAACTCTATGGTGAACCTGAAGAATTGGTGTAGGATATTTTGCTTCGAGTAATGTCGCCAATTCCTGATCAAATACTTCTACCAATTCTTGTGTCATACTGGCTCCCACGCCTGCACTAGCACGAATTCGTCCCCGCCAAGCTTCGTGTGTATAAGACACAAATACATCGTAAGAAAATGTGCGGATTTCTCGGAATCCTCCTTCGCCAATGTCTTGTAACCACAAGGGATACATTCCATTACCGCCGGACAAATTCCACGCTGGATTATGAGCCTTGATCAATTGTTCTGTTGCTTCAACTACATTACCTTTTAAGGGTATCCAATCAAAATGAGCGATCGCGATCGAGCCATTTCTTCTCAATATTCGAGTAATTTCTTGGACAGCACGGGGACGATCAAACCAATGCCAACACTGTCCTGCTGTCACCACATCCGCACTTGCGTCTGGTAACTCTGTATTCTCGGCAGTTGCGACTCGATAATCTACTTTGAGTTCGATAGATTCGCTTAACAGTCTCGCTTGTTCTAAAAGTGATGCTGATGGATCTATCCCAATTACATAAGCACCTCTATCGGCAAAGCCCCGCGCTAATGTTCCTGTTCCTGTACCAAGGTCAACAATATTCTGTCCTGGTAAACCTATACCATATTCAGACAATCTATTAAATAATGAACTGGGAAAACCAGCGCGGTGTTTTGCATAATCAGTAGCAGTTGCACCAAAATCAATATTCATATTTGCAAAACTATTCTTGTAACAATTGTCTTCTTTAAAAGTTCTCTACCCACGGACGTAGTTCTACTTCATAAGTCCAAGCACTGCGGGGTTGGCGTAAAATGCTGAGATAAGTTTGAGCGATTGCATCCGGGTCAAGAGTACTATCAGCATTATCTGCTGGATCTTGGCGAACTGTTGAACGGATTGCACCATCAATCACAAAATGCGCTACATGAATATTCTTTGGTGCTAATTCTCTAGCAATACTCTGAGCCAAACCGCGCAGTGCAAATTTCCCCATTGCAAAGGGAGCAGACTGAGCATAACCCTTGACACTCGCTGAGGCTCCAGTAAAGAAGATAGCACCGCCACCAAGTTGCAAAAACCTTTTGGTAGCAGCTTGGGCGACGAGAAACCCTCCATAAGCAGTTATCTCTAGGGTTTTTGCCACCTCAGCAGGGTCTAGATCAACAAGAGACCCACGCACTCGGTAACTAGGATTGTAAACGACAATATTCGGGGAACCAATTTTATTATCAATATCAATAAATAACTGTTCTACTTCATCTGGGTTTGAGGCATCAGCAGCAAAACTAACTGCGCCAATTTCACTGCTCAATTGAGTCAGTTTTTCAATTTGGCGAGCCGCTAAAGCTACGGTGAATCCTTCTTTGGCAAATAGGCGGGCTAAAGATGCGCTTAGTCCACTACCTGCACCGACAATTAAAGCTGTGGTTGCCATATTTTAAACCTGTAGTGCTTATTCTGCCTAGCTTAGAGCTTTACAAGCGTGCCATTCGATTAAGACATTCAAAGATTAAGAATTGAGCGTGACTGAAGATAACTTTGAATTGCCCTTAGTGGGACTTTGACCAATTTGCAGTACACAAACTGCGGCAATCAGACAGAGAACGCCTGATAAAATAAATGCTTGTAAATAACTACCCGTCCAAGTTCTCAACACTCCGGCTCCGAATGCTGCTGTAGCTGCACCAAGCTGGTGTCCTGCTACAATCCAACCAAACATCACGCCGACATTTTCTTTACCGAAGACGTTGGCAACAAGACGAACTGTCGGTGGTACGGTGGCAATCCAATCAAGTCCATAGAAGACGGCAAAAATGGAAAGTCCGTAGAAGGAAAAGTTGAAACTGAAGGGCAAGAAAATCAAAGACAAACCCCGCAGTCCGTAGTACCAACACAATAAGTAGCGATTGTTCCAGCGATCGGATAACCAACCGGACATAGTAGTTCCAAAAAAATCGAATAGCCCCATGATTGCCAAAAGACCAGCAGCCTTGACTTCAGGGATACCGTGGTCAATACAAGCAGGAATCAGATGAGTTCCAATTAACCCATTTGTGCTTGCACCACAGATAAAAAAGCTACCAAATAACAGCCAGAAGTCTCGATTACGCATTCCTACCCAAAGAGCGTTAAGGGTGGAGGCGATGGAATTTGCTCTAGGCTGTAACACTTCCACAGTTTCGCAGTTGTCGCCAAAGGGTCGCAAACCGACATCCGCCGGACGATCACGCATAAAGGCTGCGATCGCTGGAATAATTAGAAGTGCTGCACCAGTAAGAGCTAGAGCGGCAATTCGCCATCCAAAGCGATCGGCTACTGAGGCCAGCATGGGCAGAAATACCAGTTGCCCCGTGGCTGTACTGGCGGTTAAGATGCCCAGAACTAGACCCCGCTTTTCCAAAAACCAGCGATTGACAACAATAGCACCCAAAACCAGGGCGATAACTCCGCTACCAGAGCCGACAACTACACCCCACAGCAAAACTAGCTGCCAGGGATCTGACATCAAAGTAGTTAAACCGACACCAAGAGCAATGACAGCAAGTGAGAACACCATCATCCGGCGAATACCGATCCGCTCCATAACTGTGGCGGCAAAAGGGCCAATCAGTCCGTAGAGTACTAAGTTAATGGAGATTGCCAAAGATATAGTTGCTCTACTCCAGCCGAACTCCTGTTCGAGAGGCACTATAAAAACTCCAGGAGCAGAGCGAATTCCCGCCGCCACCAGTAAGGCTAGGAATGTTAAACCAGCTACGATCCAGGCATAGTGGAACGAACGACGCGCTAGGAAGGAGGGTAAGGACATGGTTGGGGTGGGGCAGGGGGCAGGGGAGGCAGGGGAGGCAGGGGAGGCAGGGGAGGCAGGGGGAGCAGCTTCAAAGACTCGTTGGTGAGTATCAAAGACTCATTCACGAGTATCAAAGACTCGTTAGCGAGTATCAAAGACTCATTTACGAGTATCAAAGACTCGTTGGCGAGTATCAAAGACTCATTCACGAGTATCAAAGACTCGTTGGCGAGTATCAAAGACTCATTCACGAGTATTAAAGACTCGTCGGCGAGTATCAAAGACTCGTTGGCGAGTATTAAAGACTCGTCGGCGAGTATCAAAGACTCATTCACGAGTATTAAAGACTCATCCTCTATTCCCCATTCCCAATTCCCAATTTAGGGAAAGCTACCCTGAATAAGGATTGCCAATTCTGTCTACAGAGACGTTGGAGGAGAATGGCAAACGACCTGGATTTAAGCGTGGTTCGGCTGCATAGCCAACAGGAACTAAAACAGCGATCGCTAAATCTGCATTATCCCCAGCACCAATCACTTGTTTTACCTGATCCTCAATCCAACCGTTCATAAAACAAGTGGATAATCCCAAACTTTCTGCTGCTAAGACCAAATGAGTAGCGGCAATAATCGCATCTTTGATCGCATATTCGCGTCGTTTGTCGCCTAGTCCAGCGTGAAATTGTGGGATGGCGCTTTTAAAGTAGTTTACCGTGCCTTCATTCCATGCCCCAGTTTCAGTTGCCCGCTCAAAAATTGGGGTTAAGTCTCCTTCGCCTACGTTAGGATCGGCGGCAAAGACGAAGGTTACAGGTGCTTGGACAATTTGCTGTTGATTCCACGATGCTGCTGATAATGCTGCCTTTTGCGCCTCATCTTGCACGAGAATAATTTGCCAGTCTTGGATATTAAAGCTGCTAGGCGCTGCCACAGTTAACTCTACCAGTTGCTTGAGCAGTTCTGGGGCGATGGGGTCTGTTTTAAAAGTTTTGATTGAACGGCGTTGAGCGATCGCACTCGGTACATCTAAAGCTTGAGTTTGGGTGATGGAACTCATAAAATTCTCCTGACGCTAGGGTTATGACGCTGCTGTAACGATTTTTAGGATTGGACGAAATGCTTTAGTGGAGTAAAAAGTTGCTTGAAAGTAAATTAGCAGAATTATGCGTTAGCTATCGGCTCGTTAGCGGTTGACCAAAATGGATAATCTGTATATCCCTTTTCACCGCCACCATAAAAGGTTGCTTGATCTGCTTCATTTAGTGGTGCATTCAAAGCCAAGCGTCGGGGTAAATCGGGGTTTGATATAAATAATGTGCCAAAGGCAACTAAATCTGCTGCTTTGTTGGCTAGTACTGCATTGCCTTTTTCACGAGTATAACCACCATTGACGATGAGTGTACCTGTAAAGCGATCGCGTATATGACTAGTGGGTACAATTATCCCGCCATGTCTGATGTCTGCTTCTGTTGCCTCATAAATATGCAGATATGCCAAATTAAATTGGTTCAACGCTTGAGCCGCATAACCGAATGTCTCTAGAGGATTGGAGTCACCTATATCGTTAAAAGTCCCACTGGGAGATAAACGTACCCCTACTCGGTTAGAATCCCACACACTAGTTACTGCTTCTGTGATTTCTAACAGGAATCGGGTGCGATTCTCAATGGAACCGCCATATTTATCTGTACGTTGATTGGTGCGATCGCGGAGAAACTGATCTATTAAATAACCATTAGCTGAGTGAATTTCCACCCCATCAAACCCAGCAGCTAGGGCATTTGCCGCTCCCTGACGGTACTGTTCGACTATCTGCGGTATTTCCGAAGTTTCTAAAGCGCGGGGAGTAACAAAAGGTTTGGGCCCCTGATAAGTTGCGGCTTCACCTTTAGGAGCAATGGCAGAAGGTGCCACTGGTAAAGCTCCATTTGGTTGTAAGTCAGGGTGAGAAATCCTGCCTACATGCCATAGTTGCAGAAAAATTCTCCCTCCCTGCTGATGTACGGCATCGGTTACTAATTTCCAGCCCTCCACCTGTTCTGGTGAATGAATTCCTGGTGTAGCAGGATAGCCCTGTCCTTCAGGAGTTACCTGTGTTGCTTCAGCAATAATCAGTCCGGCGGAAGCACGTTGGACGTAGTAGGTAGCATTCAGTTGGTGTGGTACATTTCCCTGTCCTGCCCTGTTTCGGGTTAAAGGTGCCATTACTATCCGGTTAGGTAGTTCCAGATTCCCTAATTTGTAAGCAGAGAATAAGTTGATATCACTAGTCATTGGTTTTTATCTCCAAATTATTTTAGCCATTGGGCATTGGGCATTGGTCAATATCATAGTTCTTCTTCCCCTACCTCCCCTGCTCCCCCTGCTCCCTCATCCCACACTCCCCACTCTCCACTCCCGCATTAACTAAACAATCGACCGAATAACGCCACCATCTACCCGCAAAGCTGCACCATTAGTTGCTGAAGCTACGGGACTAGAAAGGTAAACTACGATCGCTGCTACTTCTTCATTTGTTGCAAAGCGTTTGATTAGGGAACTTGGACGCACATTTTGAAAAAACTCAGCCTCGACTTCAGCGCGATCAATACCACGTTCCTGCGCCAGGTTGGTGATAAACTCTTCAACTCCTTCTGAACGAGTTGGCCCTGGTAGAACTGAGTTGACTGTGACTCCAGTCCCGACAGTCATTTCTGCTAGACCTCGTGCAATGGCTAGCTGCGCTGTCTTAGTTGTACCGTAGTGAATCATTTCTACGGGAATTTGAATGGCAGATTCGCTGGAGATAAAAATTATCCGCCCCCAGTTTTGCTCTAGCTGCTTTTGCAGATATTGCCGACTCAAACGGACTCCGCTAAGGACGTTAACCTCAAATATGTTTAACCAGTCTTTATCAGTAATATCAAAGAAGGTTTTTGGCTCATAAATACCTAAATTGTTTATCAGGATATCAACGTGAGGAACCTCTTGAAAGAGTTTCTCTACCCCTGATGCAGTACCTGTGTCAGCAACAACACCAGAAACTTTCGCGTCAAGTGTATGAATGCTTAATTTTAGCGATCGCTTGAGCTACGCGTTCTTCAGTCCGACCGTTAATAATCACTGATGCACCCTCTTGAGCTAACCCAAGAGCGATCGCCAAACCAATACCTGCGGTTGAGCCACTCACCAGCGCGGATTTACCATGCAGTTTCAAGTCCATTTCGCTCTTTCCCCGTTAGTTGAAACAGAATTTAGGAGTCAGAAATTGGGAGTGGGGAGTAGGGAGTAGGGAGTAGGGGGTAGGGGGTAGGAATGGGGCATTAGTAATTGGGCACTTGTACTGAGCATTGTCAAAGTATGGAGAAGAGGCTCCAGGGGCAGAGGGAAAGATGCAAAAGAGAGCAATTTCCCCCTGTTCCCTGTTCCCTGCTCCCTGTTCCCCTCACTCCCAACTCCCCACTCCCCACTCCCTACCCTCACCCAGCAATTTTGGGTTGGTCGAGTACTAGATTAAAGATGCTGTGCTAAGGTCTTATTCAAGGTGGTTTTTGGAACTGCCCCTACGACAGTATCGACTTGCCGACCTCCCTTAAAAACCATCAGTGTCGGAATGCTGCGAATTCCATAATGGCTGGCTACAGTAGGATTTTGATCTGTGTTCAGCTTCACAAATTTCACCTGTCCTTCGTATTCAGCAGCAACTTCATCGACGACTGGGCCCACCATCCGGCAAGGGCCGCACCACGGGGCCCAAAAGTCCACTAATACCGGAATCTCACTTTCTAAGACTTCTTGCTTGAATGTGGCTTCTGTGACATTTGTAATGGATGACATAAAATTGCCTTCCTAATTAATTCTATAATTCGATAATATCGAATAATAAAAATATATGCCACCTGATGAGATAATGCAACTATGAGATTTCTTTATCATCCAGATAGAAAAAATATTTCTTTACCGGGAGTGCTGTATGCATTGGGCGATCCAGTCCGGCTAGAGATTGTGCGGCGGTTGGCTACTGAGGGGGAACAATGCTGTGCCAGTTTTGATTTTGCGATCGCCAAGTCTACTATGTCCAATCATTTTAAGATTTTGCGGGAGTCTGGGATAGTCTTGACACGCAAAGAAGGGACACAGCACATTAACATCCTGCGGCGTGAAGATTTAGAGGTGCTGTTTCCAGGGTTGCTGGATGCGATATTGAAAGCGGCTCAACCATTGCCTCTTGGTCCCGCGAGTACTAAACAAACAGCTTCAAGGACTTAGGGCATTGGGCAACGCTACCTGTTTAAGAATCTTCTTGTTTTTTAATTTGTGTTTCTAAATCAGATTCACGAACTTTTTAGCCTATAAGCTAGAACGCAGAGGTGCGAAGTTTGTTGAGATTGATAGATGGTTCCCTAGCTCTAAGCTCTGTCAAAAATGTTTCTATCAAATAGGTGAGATGCCGTTGGATGTCCGTGAGTGGACTTGTCCTCATTGCAATACTCATCATGATAGGGATGGAAATGCCGCGCAGAACATTAGAGCAGAGGGCATCAGAATGATAAAGGCGGAAGGTTCAGCCGTCTCTGCTGTAGGAGGGGAGGTAAGACCAAAACTCGGACGAAAGTCTAAGTTGCGGCACTCGCCTGTGAGTACAGAAGCCCCAACTTCAACCGTACTCGGTAAGTTGGGGTAGTTCACTCGGCATATCATCCACAAAAACGATCATCCGAATTCCATACTGCTCAGTTATGCTACGTCCAATTTTGATTTTACTTAAATCTCGAAATAATGCTTCATGCCCACCATCAAATACTACTGTACGCAGGTATTTGTAGCCTTCTGTACCAACAGAAGCAATAAAATCAATATCCTTACTCCAGCGATATTCGTCAAACTCAAATGCAAGAAGGGTTCCACCACCAAAGTAAGCAGAACCCTTTCTTATAAGGCAGGTCATCCAAAAAAAATCTACGTGCCGCTAAGTATTTGGTTTAATGCCCGTATCAAAGCAATAGCATCTGATCCAGAGTTAGGTTTGAAAGGTATTATTATGATATAAATCATTTTCTTAAAAAGTGCAAAATCGCAACAAAAGCACCAATGGCAGAATTCACCATTCAAATTCCCGATGAACTAGCTCAACGTTTAGAACCTCTGCAAAATCGCTTACCCGAATTGCTTTGGCGATTACTAGACATTGTTAATGTACCAATAACCATTCAGCCAACAGCCAACCCTGAGACTACAAATATTCCAGCAGTTTATCAAGAAGTTATTGATTTTTTAATTAAGGGGCCAAAACCAGAAGAAATTATTAATTTTAAAGTTTCATTTCAATCTCAAACACGCCTACAAGAACTACTGGAAAAAAATCGCTCTGCAACACTCAGTCAAATGGAATTAGCAGAATTAGATGTTTACGAGCAACTAGAGCAAATGATGATTTTATTAAAAGCAAGAGCTTATTCTGCAAGTCCATAATATGACTTCTAATTCGATTTCTGTGGAACTCCGTAGGTTAGTGTTCCAGAGAGCTTCAGCACGCTGTGAATATTGCCAAATCCATCAAAAACTTTCTATTTATACCCATGAAGTAGACCATATTATTGCCGTCAAACATGGGGGTGAAACTACTGCTGATAATTTGGCACTTTCATGTTTATCCTGTAACCGTCATAAAGGCTCTGATTTCGCTACTATAGACCAATTTACTCAATAAATTGTCCCATTGTTTAATCCCCGCCGCCTGGTTTGGAATTCTTCCCATGTTCTTAACAGCCTGAGCTAGGGCGCAATCGTCGATTAAAGCTTGGCGAATGACTTGAATACCTCCGATTCGCTCTAAAGCTTCTCGGCTAATCAGAATAGATCCCCCAGCGGCGGCGGCTGTGGAATTGTTGGGATTATTTACCCAGCGAAAAGGATAGAGTTTTTGGAAGAAAAAGACAAAAGCTGGAATCAAAAGTTTTTCCCAAAAGCTTTCACACCTGAGTCGCACCATTACCGAAACCAGGTCTAAATCTTCCTGCACAGCTTTAGCAACGAGTCGGCGGAGATTACCAGGATCATGTTCGATATCTGCGTCGGTCAGTAAAAAATAGTCAGGTGCAAATTTAATAGCGCTGTTTAGACCTTGCTCAACTGCCCAAAGTTTGCCCGACCAACCGGGAGGCAGTGAAACGCCAGAGATAATATGCAATTGTTGGAGTTTATCTACAACGTGTGCAACCTCTTGGGCGAAATTTGCTGTCCGGTCTGTGCTGCGATCATCTACTAAAAACACGTTGAAAGATCCAGGATAATCTTGGAGTAGGAGCGATTGCAGTGTCGTTGGTAGCAATTGGGCTTCGTTACGGGCTGGAACCACGGCACAAACCATAGGTAATGATTCTAGCTGAGTTTCTGTAACCTCTAATTGCTGGTCTACCCGCCAAAACTGTCCCCAAAAACACAGTAATCCTAACCAAATTGTCAAGGATAACAGCGTTAATCCTAATACAATTACACCCATGACCTATTGCAAATTTTCAGTGACTCAGACAGAATACTATGTCTACTGATAGAGAAAAAATTTTTTCATCATAATATTGCCGTATTCAAAACTAGTGTTGGGTGTTGAGGTTAAATAGTTTTTGATGCAAACACAAGACAGGGTAAAAGTCAATCAAGTCGCAACGGCGATCGCAGCCAGTCAACAATATTTGCTTTCGATTCAAAATCCCGTAGGTTACTGGTGGGCAGAGTTAGAATCTAATGTCACCATCACGGCTGAGGTTGTTCTCCTGCATAAGATTTGGGGAACAGACAAAGGCAGACCTTTACACAAAGTTGCAGCATACCTGCGTCAAGAGCAACGGCAGCATGGCGGCTGGGAACTTTTCTATGGTGATGGTGGAGAACTTAGCACCTCGGTTGAAGCCTACATGGCGCTAAGACTGCTAGGTGTACCAGCAACCGATCCAGCGATGATTCGGGCGAAAGCTTTTATTCTCCAACGGGGTGGGATCAGCAAAACTCGGATTTTTACCAAGTTGCACTTAGCCTTGATTGGCTGCTACAAGTGGCGCGGTATTCCCTCGCTACCACCTTGGATAATGCTGTTGCCCAAAGCTTTTCCAGTTAATATCTACGAGATGTCTAGCTGGGCACGTTCTAGTACAGTGCCGTTGTTGATTGTGTGCGATCGCAAACCTGTTTTTATCACTGATCCAACTATCAACCTAGATGAACTGTACGCTGAAGGCGTTGATCAAGTCCGGTGGGAATTACCCCAAACTGGCGATTGGACAGATTTATTCCTCACCCTTGATCAGGGGTTCAAGTTTGCAGAAAGTCTGAATTTAGTTCCCTTTCGGCAAGAAGGCATCAAAGCCGCCGAAAAATGGATTTTAGAGCGCCAAGAAGCCACAGGCGACTGGGGCGGGATTATTCCGGCGATGTTGAATTCAATGCTGGCTTTGCGGTGTCTGAATTATGACAGAAGCGACCCCATTGTAGAACGAGGTTTGCAAGCAATTGATAACTTTGCCATTGAAACAGAGAATAGCTACCGAGTACAGCCTTGTGTTTCACCCGTCTGGGATACAGCTTGGGCGATGCGTGCCTTAGTAGAATCTGGCTTTGCACCAGACCATCCGGCGGTGGTGCAAGCTGGAGAATGGTTGTTGCAAAAACAAATTTTAGACTACGGAGATTGGGCTGTAAAAAATCGTCAGGGAAAACCAGGAGCTTGGGCATTTGAGTTTGACAATCGCTTTTATCCCGATGTAGACGACTCGGCTGTGGTGGTGATGGCTTTACATTTGGCGAAACTGCCTAACGAAGAAATCAAGCAGGCTGCGATCGCTCGTGCGTTAAACTGGATTGCATCTATGCAATGTAAACCAGGCGGGTGGGCTGCTTTTGATTTGAATAACGATCAAGATTGGCTTAACTCCATTCCTTATGGCGACTTGAAAGCGATGATTGATCCAAACACCGCAGATGTTACGGCTAGAGTCGTAGAAATGCTGGGTGCTTGTGATTTGTCAATTGATAGTGATAATTTAGAGCGATCGCTTACTTATCTTCTGCGCGAACAAGAAACCGAAGGCTGTTGGTTTGGTCGTTGGGGTGTCAACTATATCTACGGCACCAGTGGCGTTTTATCCGCCTTAGCGTTAATTGTTCCTCAAAAGCATAAACTCAGTATAGAACGAGGAGCAGCTTGGTTAGTCGGATGTCAAAATCTAGATGGTGGTTGGGGTGAGACTTGCCGCAGCTACGACGATCCCCGTCTTAAAGGAAAAGGAAATAGTACTGCATCTCAAACTGCTTGGGCTTTAATTGGCCTCTTAGCAGCAGGTGAAGCAACTGGTAAATTCGCTCTTGAGGCCATTGAGCGGGGAATTGCCTACCTAGTGGCAACTCAACAGCCAGATGGTACTTGGTTTGAGGCTGACTTTACAGGTACTGGTTTCCCCTGCCATTTTTATCTCAAGTATCATCTGTATCAACAATACTTTCCCTTAATCGCTCTAGGTCGCTATCAAGCAGTTTTGGAATAGTGGAAGGAGGAAGGGGGAGCAGGGGAGGGTAAGCTAAAACACATCTAATTTGCATCTTGTGGGGTGGGCATCTTGCCTGCCCTGACAGGCTCACTCATATCAAGTCCGGTGAATCATATCATGTCCGCTTAATTAGTTATTATTCCGGGCATCTATGCAAAAATATTGAAACTCTCTTTCCCCCTGCTCCCTGCTCCCTGCTCCCTGCCCCCTGCCCCCTGCCCTGCCTCCCCTGCTCTCTTCTAGAGTTTGCTAAGGACAAAAGCGGCAAGAAATCCAAGCACAGTTATCATTCCAGCAAAATCATGCGCTTGCTCGAAGGCTTCTGGAATCATGGTGTCTGTAAGCATTGCTAAAATAGCACCTGCTGCTACAGCAGTGGTTGCAGCGATGATTTCTGCTGAAAAGTGACTAAACAATGCATAGCCTAGAATTGCTGCTATACCGGAGATGATGGCAATTCCTCCCCACACACTGAAGATGTAAGTAGTTGAACGTCCTGCTCTTTTCATGCCAGCAGCGCTGGAAAGTCCTTCTGGAATATTAGAGAGAAAAACAGCTGCTACAGTGGCCCAGCTGACAACTCCTCCCTCAATCATGCTGACACCAATTACAATAGATTCTGGAATGCCATCGAGTAATGCGCCTATTGCGATCGCTAGCCCACTTCCATCTTGCTCTTCTTCAGATGGTTGCTGTTCACCTGAACGTTTGCGATGTTTAGCACCCTGATAAGCTAGAAACCAGTTTGCTGCTGTATAAACAGTTGCACCACCCACAAAACCGATTGCTGTTGAGTCAAAACCACCACGCTTGTAAGCTTCATCCATCAGTTCAAACGATAGGGCCGAAATTAGTACACCTGCACCAAAAGCCATAACTGCGGCGATCGCTTGCTGAGGAATTTTAGCATAGTATCCCACTGCGGAGCCTAATAGCAGTGCTGACCCGCCAACTAAACCCCAAAAACCCGCTTGTAACCAGAGCGGAAACATCACACACCCTCACTCAGAGATGCAAGGAAAAGACACCATAAGAATTAACTTAAAAACAGAAGTTTCCCAACTTTCAAAAATAAAGGTGGAGCTATGCCCCACCTGTGATTCTTAACTCAAAATTCTTACAGCACCCGCTTAAAGAAATTAACTAAATCCTCAATGTTCGGTGTGTGAAGTAAATCTACTACTTCTGTAGCTTTTTCAGAAGGCATATAGTCATCTGGTACACCAATAATTGTAGTTCCCAAATTTTGGGCTAATTGATACCAAAAAGCTAATTTATCATCAACGCTCATTGAAGTATACTCTTGAGTAGGAATTGCTGTTTCCCCTACTTCATCTTGGTGGAGCAACTGACGCAAAGCAGAAACCTGTTCTTGCTGTGGCAGATTTTGAATTTGTGCAACTAAACTTGCAGTTTTTTCATTTGGCACATCATTGAGAGCGATCGCTGGAATTTCATCAGAGATTTCAGTGTAAAGTAAAGCTAGCACACTTAGGCGATCGTCTGTATCCAAACTCTGAAATTTTGATACACTTTGTTCTAAAAAGTTCACATTTGTAGAAGTCATAAATACCTCAAAGTAATTAACTGCTTTATTAACTAAAAAATCTCGATTTAACTTTATAGAAAACGCTACATAAAAGCAATATAGTCTTAATATAAAGCAAGGATATTTAAACCAACCAAAAGACAGATTAATTCAACTATAATTACTTTTAATATATTGAGTACAAAACAAGGGTCTTACTACTGTCAGATGCAACTAGCTAAGGACATATATGAACACAGAGCAAGAGTTTTAGTTTTTACTCTGTGTTTATTTATCAAAAAGACGCCAGTCGTCAAAATTCAGGTTGATATTAAGCGACTGGTGGATATAGCAAGCTTTACCAAAAGGGATATAACGCCCTTACCCTTCTGATCACGACGATGCTGCATATCGCAGCCTAGAGTTGGTAACGCTATACTAACACCAATCGCCTAAACCTGGCGGAAAGTAAAGACATTCTGATTCCTGAATTCTTCTACTACAACCAAATTAACTTGGTATAAAACGTAGCCTAAAGCAGCCTCAAAACTTCAAAAGTCCTAAATTTCAGCACCTGGTTTTGCTTCAGCGCCCATTGGCGAAACATAATCACGGAAAAGAGTAATTTGTTGCTCAAACTCTAATCCTTGAATTTTGCCAAACAACTCTTGACATTCTGAGGGAAGTTCATAGTCAGAAGGTACAGTAATGATAGTACCATCATCCATACCTTGAGATAATCGATACCAAAATAGTAGCTTAGTGGTATCACCCAAAGAACCATATTCACGAGAAATTAGGGTATCCACTTTATTAATCAAGTCACGCTGAACTTGTAATTGTTGTTCGTGAGATAATTCCTTAACTTGATTAAACAAACCTTCAGCAATTTCTGGGGAAACAGTGCTAGCACCAGGAGCGGCTGGTGTAATTGACTTACCCATTTCTTTATAAATGAACCAAAACAAAGCTAGTTGTTGATCCACATCCAACTGTTGCCAAGCTTGAACATGTTCACGAATAGTTGGATCGCCAGTTTGTGTAAATGTCATTATTAACTCCAATTGCAATTAATTAATTTCATTAGTAAGGTTATCAAATGTACATTTAGCGTTTTACCCTACTGAAGACAGATGTATTGGAATCATAAAGAAGAACAATTATAAACGAAACATAAATTGGGCAACTTGTAGTCCTGCATTAGAAGTATTACACTTAGATAAAAACCCAATATCAAAAACAAAAATAATACTTGCCTTTACCTTAGTAAAGGAGTTAGCAATATTATCAGAACCTATTTCGGTAGATAGATGTTAATTTTATCGGGACAGTGGTTTTCTAAACACTGTCCAATTCAGCGACATTAATTTATTAACAGCGACATCCAATTTTCCTTTTATTTAGCTTATTCTCGCCGATCTTGATAATCTTCAGAAGACTTCGGATCTAACTCCCAGCGAGAATCGTCACGTTCCTCTAAAATTTCGTTAGTGCGAAGAAATGCGAAATCATCCATTTCTAGCCCTACTGCTGCTTCTAGCTCTTCAGTTACATTTTGATCGGGAGTGGAAGTACTACCACCAACTGCTTCATCCCCAACTGCATCTGCATCTTGCCAATAAGCATCAACATCGCCACCAGTGAGTTCAGGACTAGTTTCTGTGTATTCCTGTCTTTCTGCTCTCATCGAGCGCCCACCAATATTGTATCCCGGCAAGTCTTTCACACCAGTACCATAGGATTCGGTAATTTCCTGTGGCAAATCATTGGTTTCAATTTCGTCATTATGATTTTTTTTTGCCATGATACTAGCCATTTTGTGCATTCTCACAATAACGTTTTCCTGTTACGAAGTTATCTAACTAGAGATGTATAGCTTTAGTAATAAAAGAATCTATCCCCTTGGTACGAAGCTAAACTAACCATCGGGCCATACTATTGTCAATATGAATTCATGGTCAAGCAACTTGTAGTTGAAATTTTGAGTTATGAGTCAGGAGTTATCAAACGGGAATTATTCAGTAATAAACTTCTCACTCATAACTATTTTCTATTTAGTAAAAATAAAAATCCTAGCTACTATTTATTAATGCCCTAATGAATAAATATTGTAGCTAGTTAAATACTAGAAATAAACAGGTAATAACATCTATGACTGACCATAACAATCATTCCGGTAAGAAAAAAGTTGCTATCCTTATTGAACATGCAGTAGAGGATGCAGAATTTACAGTTCCTTATAATGGACTAAAACAAGCAGGAATGGAAGTAGTAGTCCTCGGTTCCCGGATGAATGAAAAATATAAGGGTAAACGCGGCAAACTTAGCATCCAAGCTGATGGTACTACCACAGAAGCGATCGCAGCCGAATTCGACGCTGTGATAATTCCCGGTGGGATGGCTCCCGATCAAATGCGGCGGAACACCAACACAGTACGTTTTGTTCAAGAAGCTATACAACAAGGAAAATTAGTCGCTGCTGTTTGTCATGGGCCACAAGTTTTGATTGAAGGCGACTTGCTCAAAGGTAAACAAGCCACTGGTTTTATCGCTATTGCCAAGGACATGATTAACGCTGGCGCAAAATATCTAGATGAGCCAGTGGTAGTTGACGGAAATTTGATTACATCTCGTGAACCTGGAGACTTGCCAATTTTCACCACAGCTATTTTGAGCCGTTTGGGTTATGGTGGCAAAGATGCTGCATTACCAAATGAAAAAGACACAAGTGCTGAATGGTGGAAGCTGGCTGATGCTTGGGGTGGCTCAACTAAAGGTGAGATCACCAAAGGTTTAAATAATGCCCTTGCTGGTGAACGTTATTCGCTAGAAGCATTTGAAAACTACTTGCAAAAGGAATCAGATAACGAAGTTAACTCAGTCTTTCAAGAAATAATTGCTAATAAACAGCGCCACATTCAAAAACTGGAAACTTATCTTCAGCGATTGGACGAAAAACCCTCTTTAGGCGCAAATATCGCTAATCAGTATGCTAAGGTCAAAACTGCCTTAACAGGAAGTGATGACATATATCAGTTACGTTCTGCTTTAGGTGATATGCAAACTGGTATTGGCGATATTGGCAATTTGTCTGCAATGTTCACTGATCCAGTAGCAACTGCTATTTTCAAAGAAATTTACCACAATTTATTGAAATACGAACAGCAATTGGCAGGACTATATCGGGCGCGGATAGGCGGTCAGATTCAGCCTCCTAAGCCAACTACAGGGGCTGCTGTATCAATGTAAGGTTTTTTGAACGTAGACGGTTACCGAAGAGGCGCAAATAACACACAGATAGAAAGAAGGGGGTATTCGCGCCTCTATGGTGAATTTACAGTAATGGAGATATAAAAAGTGACTTCAACATCAGGCGATAAATCAAGTACAAACCAGCCAGAAGCTAGTGAAGTAGAGCGTTGGGCATCCCTTATCGGTGGTGGTGCAATGGTGCTGATGGGTTTAAGGCAAGGTTCATTGCGGGGAGCGCTGACGGCTTTAGCCGGTGGCGGTTTGGTTTATCAAGGTGCAACCAAGCAAAGCACAATCCAGAAAGCACAGGAAGCAATAGGTCTAAACCAAGCCATCAAAGTTGAAAAGACGGTAACAATTAATAAATCGGCAGAAGAATTGTATCGCTTTTGGCACGACTTTGAGAATTTGCCTACATTTATGAAGCATCTCAAATCTGTCAAGGTGCATAACGAAAAACGTTCTCATTGGATTGCTAATGCACCCTTGGGTAACAGCGTAGAATGGGATGCAGATATTCTCGAAGACCGGGAGAATGAATTTATTTCTTGGGCTTCTGTAGAAGGTGCAGACATTGATAACTCTGGTTTTGTCCGCTTCAAAAAAGCACCAGGCGATCGCGGCACGGAAGTTAAGGTTGTTTTGGAGTATAACCCCCCCGGTGGAGCATTGGCAGCTACCGTAGCTAAACTTTTTGGTGAAGAACCAGAACAGCAAATTGGTGATGAATTGCGCCGCTTCAAGATGCTAATGGAAGCAGGTGAAATTGCCACAACCGAAGGTCAAACTTCTGGACGCAGCTAGTTATTTGCCCAATGCCCAATGATTAATAAATATGAAAGCAGTCTGCTGGAACGGTGCTAATGATGTGCGGGTGCAGTCGGTACCAGATCCGACAATTCTCAACCCGCGTGATGCGATTATTAAAATTACTTCCACGGCGATTTGTGGCTCTGATCTACATATATATGGTGGCTATATTCCCACAGTCCAACAGGGTGACATTATTGGTCACGAATTCATGGGGGAAGTCGTGGAAGTTGGTAAGGGAGTCAACAATTTAAAAATAGGCGATCGCGTTGTTGTCCCTTCCACCATTGGCTGTGGTAATTGCCATTATTGCCAACGTGATATGTGGTCATTGTGCGATAACTCCAATCCCAAAGGTTGGATTGAAGAAAAATTATTTGGCAATATCACCTCAGCCATCTATGGCTATTCCCACATGTTAGGTGGGTATGCAGGCGCACAAGCAGAATATATCCGTGTACCCTTTGCTGATGTGGGTGTCGTCAAAGTTCCGCCAGACTTGCCGGATGAGATGTTGTTATTCATTTCCGATGCCATCCCCACCGGTTATATGGGCGCAGAATTATGCGATATTCAACCGGGTGATACTGTAGCCGTTTGGGGTTGCGGTGCTGTTGGACAATTTGCCATGATTAGCGCCTACATGATGGGAGCCGAAAAAGTGATCGCTATAGATCGCTTTCCCGAACGCCTAGAAATGGCGAAAAAGTTTGCCAAAGCAGAAGTGATTAACTATGAAGAAGTTAATTCTGGCGAAGCGTTGAAAGAGATGACTGGTGGACGTGGCCCCGATGCTTGCATCGATGCCGTTGGTTTAGAAGCACACGGTGTTGGTTTAGAAGGCTTCTACGACGAAACAAAACAAAAGCTCAAATTGGAAAGCGACCGTCCCCACGTTTTGCGGGAAATGATGGTTGCCTGTCGTAAAGGCGGGACTCTTTCAATCATGGGTGTTTATGGCGGTTTTGTAGACAAAATACCATTGGGTGCAGCCTTCAATAAGGGACTAACCTTTAGGATGGGACAAATGCATGGACAAAAATATATGCATTCGTTATTGCAGATGATTTTGGATGGAAAACTAGATCCATCCTTTGTTGTCACCCATCAATTGCCTCTAGAGCAAGCACCCCACGCCTACCACATCTTTCAACAAAAAAAGGATAACTGCATCAAAGTTGTTCTTAAACCCTGAATGGTGAATAGTCATCTAGGGTTCTGAATTGTACACCTAACATAATGTAATTGAGGTTTTTTATGAATCGAGTAATTTCTTGGCTGCGGAATATTCGCATTTCCCAAATCGTAGTAGTTTTTCTCGTAGGATTTATGTTTTTGTTAGGTCAGGCTTTTAGTGACGTTAATGTTGCACAAGCTGATGTTAAAACTCCAGAAGGCACTTATTATAAAGGAATACCAGAAGAGCTAAATAGTCCCCAGGTAGAAAATACTGGTAATAGATTAAAACAAGCTGCTGATAATATCCGCGAGAAGCTAAACTTGGATGAAGAAACTCCTCGATCTACAAAAGAGTTTTTGAAGTCTACAAAAAATAAAGTTGAAGAAACAGTTAAGCCATTGGCTGGACACAAAGAAGGTTATTATAACAATCCTCCTAGCAAAGAACTGAGAGATAGGGTCTAGACTCGTAGCAATTTTTGAGTCTAACTTTTTGACTCATACGCTGTAAAACAACCTTTGAAACTTTAGTGAGACGCGATAACTATCGCGTCTCAAAGTCAGGCTAAATCGAGTGTTTATCTTGATATTAACGAGCCAGAAATAATACTTAAGGAATAAATAATTATGAAAGCAGTTTGCTGGCATGGAGCAAACGATGTGCGGGTTGATACAGTTCCCGACCCCAAAATTATCAATCCACGCGATGCCATTGTTAAAATAACTTCCACGGCAATTTGTGGTTCAGATTTGCATATTTATGACGGCTACATTCCCACCATGCAAAAGGGCGATATCCTTGGTCATGAATTCATGGGGGAAGTCGTAGAACTTGGAAGTGCAGTTAAAAATGTCAACCTAGGCGATCGCGTCGTTGTTCCTTTCACTATATCTTGCGGTAGTTGCTTTTTCTGCAATCGGGATTTGTGGTCATTGTGCGATAACTCTAACCCCAATGCTTGGTTGGTAGAAAAGCAAATGGGGCATTCGCCAGCAGGTTTATTTGGCTACTCTCATTTATTCGGCGGTTACGCTGGTGGTCAAGCAGAGTATGCAAGAGTCCCCTTTGCCGATGTAGGCTTGTTCAAAATTCCCGATGGTTTAACGGATGAGCAAGTGTTATTTTTAACAGATGTTTTCCCCACTGGCTATATGGCAGCCGAGAATTGCAACATCAAACCCGGTGATATTGTCGCCGTTTGGGGTTGTGGCCCAGTTGGACAGTTCGCCATCAGAAGTGCATATATGCTCGGCGCGGAACGGGTAATCGCCTTTGACCGCGTTCCCGAACGTCTGCAAATGGCTAAAGAATATGGCAAAGCAGAAGTTCTCAACTACGAAGAAGTGAATATAGGCGAAGCACTCAAAGAAATGACTGGCGGTCGTGGCCCCGATGCTTGCATAGATGCAGTAGGAATGGAGGCACACGGTACAGATTTTATGGCGTTCTATGACCAGGTAAAGCAAGCAGTACGTCTCGAAACAGACCGTCCGACGGCATTACGGCAAGTAATAGTATCTGCTGCTAAAGGTGGTCATGTATCAATTGCGGGTGTGTATGGTGGCTTTTTAGATAAAATCCCGATGGGTGCTGCCATGAACAAGGGATTAACTTTCAAAATGGGACAAACGCATGTCCATAAGTATCTAAAACCTTTGCTAGAACACATCCAAAATGGTGACATTGATCCAACCTTTATCATCACCCATACTTTACCTCTAGAACAAGCGCCCCACGGCTACGAAATTTTTAAGCACAAGAAAGATAACTGCATCAAAGTTGTACTCAAACCTTAGTAGGGAATGGGGAATAGGAAATAGGGAATAGGAAAGAGTTTCCCTCTAATGCCTAATCCCCAGTCCTCAGTACCCAATATCTAACCTTCGATGGTTGATTAAACAATCAAAGTTTAAAAGTATAAAGAGGCAAAAAATATGTCTGATACAACCGTTATCAAAGTAGACTCTAGCCATTCCCCTAAAGGTCAACTTGGTCAGAAATATCTTGCATCTGGCAAAACCATTTCCATGCGCCTGTGGGAGAATGAGGAACCTAACGAACCTAAAGAGCCAACAGCACGAGAATATGAAACTGTTGGTTATGTAATCAATGGTCGTGCAGAATTGCATATTGAAGGGCAAACGATTCTACTAGAGTCTGGGAGTTCTTGGGTAGTACCAAAAGGAGCTAGCCACACCTATAAAATTTTAGAATCATTTACTGCTGTTGAGGCAACCAGTCCACCCGCTCAAGTTCACGGGCGAGATGAAAATTAAATTATAAACAAGCCGTTTTCAACCAAGAGGCAGGGGGCAGGGAGTAGGAGTAGGGGCAGGGGGCAGGGAGCAGGGGGAAATGACCTCATCCTGCTGTGGAATGAATGGGGGAACATGGGTCTGAGTCGCCCACAAGAGGGGGCGTGGTTCTTGTAAAGAGCGAGAAGCTAACGCAACAGGTGGGCTACTCACGTACCTCTGTCGTAAAGCCTGCGGCATATCTATGCTTAGGGCGCAGCCTCCCGTAGAGAAGTGCCGAATCCCCATTATTTTTTATCTCCCCTGCTCCCTGCTCCCTGTTCCCTTGCCTCTTTTTAAATGTAGGTATTTCATAGGGGCGCACAGCTAGCTGTGCGCCCCTATTGTCTTTTGGTTATACCTTTCTCGAAAGAAGCTAGAGCTTTTTGAAATCCTTTCCTAGACAGAACTATAAAGAAAAAAGCCCTAGTCGGAATACTTATTTAAAAGTATTTTTTTTATCAGACTAGAGGCTGATGAAGATAAAGCATTTGATTAGTTTCCTAGTAATAAGAGGCTACGCAAAATCGGATAAAAGTTTGGCAACTGTTTGATTTTGTGTAAACGACATTTATTAACGAGGAATTCAAATGTTTTATCACAATAAGAAACTTCAGTATTTTAAGCCGCCAGAAAAGCCAGATGCAGTTTACGCAATGAAAATTCAAGAACTCATTGGCGGGACTTTTGGTGAAATGACCGTGATGATGCAGTATCTGTTTCAAGGCTGGAACTGTCGAGGCCCTGCCAAGTACCGGGATATGCTGCTAGATGTTGGTACTGAAGAAATCGGTCATATTGAGATGCTGGCGACGATGATTGCCCATCTTCTAGATAAAGCACCGATCAAAATGCAAGAAGAAAGTGCAAAAGATGCGGTAGTAGGTGCTGTGATGGGCGGTAGTAGCCCACGAGATGTAATTATGGCGGCGGCGATGAACCCCCAACACGCCATTGTGTCTGGTTTGGGTGCAACACCATCTGATAGCGTCGGCTATCCTTGGAACGGTCGCTTTATTGTCTCCAGTGGCAACCTGTTGGCAGATTTCCGGTCTAATCTCCACGCCGAAAGTCAAGGACGTTTGCAAGCAGTGCGACTGTATGAGATGACAGACGATCCAGGGGTGAAAGATACCTTGAGTTTTATGATCGCTCGTGATACCATGCATCAAAACTTGTGGCTAGCAACCATTGAGGATTTAGAAAGCTCTGGATTGGAAACCACACCAGTTCCCAGTTCCTTCCCATTGGAATTGGAGAAACGGGAGTTTTCTTATCAGTTCTGGAATCACTCAGAAGGCACAGAAAGCTCTGAAGGTCGTTGGGCAAAAGGCCCCTCAATGGACGGCAAAGGCGAATTCGAGTATGTGGAAAATCCCCAACCACTAGGCCCAGAACCGCAACCTCCTGTGCCCGATCCACGACTGCATGGTACCTCGAAAATGCCACTGGCACAAGGCGATGGTTCGAGCGCACCCTCTTTGATTGACCGTATAACAGGTACCGGTGATTAATCATTGGCATAGAGTTGCATTCACATCTGTTCTAATAATGCTTGACTCCCCCAATCCTCCTTACAAAGGAGGGTTGGGGGAATTTTTGATGAAGATGCATCAGCTAGCTAGCACTGATTTGGTAGTTTGATAAATTAAGAACGTCGAACCAGTGAGAGCGATGCTAAAAACGAAATCCTTATCTGTTGACTTCTCTAAAGAAAAGGAAGATGGGTATAAGCGAATTTTTTCGCAGTTGCCACTTCTTACCAGTTTGAGTGCAAACTGGAATAATGTCTATTTTGCTTACGACTGGCAGGCGGCTGGCGAGACTCCAGAGGTTTTGTCTAAACAGCATGGTATTGCCATTTTTACCGAAGTGCCAACACCAATTCAGGCAGAACGGAGGCTTGATGGTCGCTTTCAAAGTGAGCAAGTAATTCAGGGTAATATTGTTGTCGCCCCTGCTTACACAGGACATCGTGCCTGTTGGGATACAGCAGGTGGTGTGATTCTTCTGGGATTTGAACCAACTGTTTTCGCTCATGCAATTTACGAATCAGTTGATCCCGATCGCATTGAACTTTTACCACATTTTGCCACACCCGATCCACTGGTTTACCAAATTGGGCTAGCTCTCAAATCTGCCCTCGAAAATTATGGTGCAGATAGTCGCCTATATGCAGAAGCAATGGCTAATGCCCTAATAGTTCATTTGTTGCAGCACTACTGTACACAGAAACTTGTATTGCGGGAATATTTAGGCGGTCTACCAAAACACAAGTTGCAGCAAGTGATTGACTATATAAATACTTATCTTGCTCAAGACTTAAGTTTAAAGGAACTTGCAGCCGTTGTCCAAATGAGTTCTCATTACTTTTCACAACTGTTTAAACAATCTACCGGTGCGACTCCACATCAATATATTATTCGCTGTCGGATTGAAAAAGCTAAACAGTTGTTGCTTCAAAGAGAATTTTCCATTGCAGAGATTGCTAGTCAAGTTGGTTTTGTCGATCAAAGCCATCTCAATCGCCACTTCAAGCGTCTCATGGGAGTTACGCCTAAAATGCTGGAACAAAAATATAAAAAATAGGAAAAATGTCCCAAAATCGGACAAATTTACAAGACTACAGTTCATAAGATTTCAATAATGGAGGCTAGTACCGCAAGGCGGAAGTCAAAAGTCAAAAGTCAGAATTTTTCTTCAAATCATTCCTGATCAAAGCGAAGCATCGCCACTCATTTTCAATCTTTGGTAAAGGGGAAATATTTAATTATGACCGTCGGTAGAAGGATTGAAACTAAAACTGAACCCATGCTGCTCAACATGGGACCTCACCATCCCTCTATGCATGGGTGTTTTAGATTGATTGTCACCCTGGATGGTGAAGATGTCGTCGATTGTGAGCCAGTCCTTGGCTATCTGCATAGAGGTATGGAAAAAATTGCTGAGAACCGCAGCAATATAATGTATGTGCCCTATGTTAGCCGCTGGGACTATGCAGCTGGGATGTTTAACGAAGCGGTTACAGTTAATGCCCCAGAAAAATTAGCTGATATTACTGTTCCGAAACGTGCTAGCTATATCCGTGTCATCATGCTGGAATTGAACCGGATTGCTAATCACCTGCTATGGTTGGGCCCATTCTTACTTGATACGGGTGCTGGAACTCCCTTTTTCTACATCTTCCGGGAACGGGAGTTGATTTATGACTTGTGGGAAGCCGCTACAGGTTATCGGATGGTCAACAATAACTACTTTCGCATTGGCGGCGTGGCGGCAGATTTGCCTTATGGCTGGGTAGACAAGTGCGAAGATTTCTGCGATTACTTTGTTCAGAAAGTGGATGAGTATGAGCGCTTAATTACCAATAATCCCATCTTCCGCCGTCGCGTTCAAGGTGTTGGCGCGATCGCTCGTGAAGAAGCCATCAACTGGGGGCTTTCTGGCCCCATGTTACGCGCTTCTGGCGTGAAATGGGATTTGCGAAAAGTAGACCATTATGAATGTTACGACGATTTCGACTGGGAAGTGCAGTGGGATACTGCTGGCGATTGTTATGCTCGTTACCTGGTCAGAATTCGGGAAATGCGCGAATCGGTAAAGATTATTCGCCAAGCCCTCAAAAAACTTCCCGGCGGTGCTTTTGAGAACCTGGAAGCCAAGCGCATGACAGCAGGGAAAAAATCTCAGTGGGATGGCTTTGATTACCAGTACATCGCCAAAAAAGTTGCCCCCACCTTTAAGATTCCCAAGGGGGAAATTTACGTTCGCGTAGAAAGTGGTAAAGGTGAATTGGGAATTTATCTAATTGGCGATGATCATGTCTTCCCCTGGCGATGGAAAATTCGTCCCGCCGATTTCAATAACTTGCAAGTATTACCCAAAATCTTACGCGGCGTGAAGGTTGCCGATCTAGTTGTAGTATTGGGTAGTATCGATATCATCATGGGATCAGTAGATCGGTAGTATAGCAAATGAGATCGCCGAAATAACAAATGGGTTCGCCGAAATAACAAATGGGTTCGCCGAAATAGCAAATGGGTTCGCCGAAATAACAAATGGGTTCGCCGAAATAGCAAATGGGTTCGCCGAAATAACAAATGGGTTCGCCGAAGTAACAAATGGGTTCGCCGAAATAGCAAATGGGTTCGCCGAAATAACAAATGCGTAGGCGTAGCCAGCCGTAGGCATCGCCTTTCACTAAATTTTTCAACAAACCTCAATACAATTCGATTAAGATATTTGGCTCTCGAAGATCCCCCCAACCCTCCGATAAATTGGGGGGCTTTGTCTTTTATTTACCCCCTTTTTAAGGCAGGGCTGATTCATTCGATCTTTTAGGGATTTTGTCAAGAGTATGAGTCAGAAATTTGCTTGAGTGGGATAAAGAAAAACTACCACCTCAACCAGCAAATTTAAGTGCGTTCACCATTTTCTTGCCCAATCAGATTTTTTAGTCACCTGGTTTTTTTGCTTGAAACGCTTGTAAATCAGCGCCTTTTAGGGAATGAATCGGCCCTGCTTTTTAAGGGGGTCGCCGCAGGCGGGGGGATCTTATCCGAATCCTATTGTAACAAAGCTCATGCCCTGCGGAATAATATGCTATAATTCTGTGCCAGCATTTCCTATTGCATTAATCGCAGCCTCTAAGGCGATCGCCACATGAGTCCAATGAGTTCCGCCCTGGCAATAAACCACATACGGTTCACGTAAAGGCCCATCTGCCGATAATTCTAAGGTGCTTCCTTCAATAAATGTCCCCCCAGCCATGACTACTTTGCTCTCATACCCCGGCATTTCATCTGGAACAGGGTCAAGATAGGAACCTATAGGAGAATGCTCTTGTATCGCCTTACAGAAAGCAATTAGCTTTTCGGCAGAACCGAGTTTGATTGCCTGAATTACATCCCCACGAGGAGCCAGAGGTGCGGGATTCACTGGATAACCGAGTTTATCAAATACATAACCAGTTAAGTATGTCCCTTTCATCGCCTCTCCTACCATTTGCGGAGCGAGAAATAAGCCTTGGAACAGCAGGCGATTTTGGTCAAAAGTAGCGCCGCCATAACTACCGATACCGGGAGCAGTGAGGCGACAGGCCGATGCTTCCACTAAGTCGGCGCGACCAGCGACATAACCGCCAGCGCTGACAATGGTACCACCAGGATTTTTAATCAATGACCCCGCCATTAAATCAGCACCAACGGCTGTAGGTTCTTTTGTTTCAATAAATTCGCCGTAGCAGTTATCTACAAAGCAAACTGTATTTGGGTTTTGCTGTTTGACTAAGTGGACGATTTTTTCAATATCGGCAATTGATAAACTAGGACGCCAAGAATAGCCACAAGAACGCTGAATTAACACTAAACGAGTGTTTTCATCCACACTAGTACTTAAAGCTTGCCAATCTATAGTTCCTTCTGAGGTTAGCTCCAATTGGCGGTAATTTATGCCAAACTCGATAAGAGAGCCTTGACCTTGACCTCGTAAACCAATGACTTCTTCAAGTGTATCGTAGGGAGAACCGACCACTGCTAACATTTCATCTCCAGGACGGAGAACACCAAACAAAGCACAAGCGATCGCATGAGTTCCCGAAACGAACTGCACCCGCACGGCCGCAGCTTCAGCGCCCATAACTTCGGCAAAAACTTTATCTAAAGTTTCTCGTCCTAAATCATCGTGACCATAGCCACTTACACCAGCAAAATGGTGTGCGCCCACACGGTGATTACGAAAAGCATTCAGCACTCGTTTTAGATTATGCTTGACCTGAGTGTCAATTCCAGAAAAAATTTCTAATAGTGCCTGTTCTGCTTGCCGCAGCTGCTCTAAGCTGTTCATCAGTTCCTCGTTCAAAAAAAATTAAATTTATAGATATGCGGATTTTAAAATCGCGCACACTAGGCTGGAAAATTCAAATTCAGGTTACTGCATGACAATTGCTACTTCAACCAAACCTCAAATTAACTGGGTTAATACCCTGTTTTTCATTGGACTGCATATCGGCGCTTTATTTGCCTTTGTTCCTGGCAATTTTAGCTGGACGGCAGTTGGTGTGGGTTTCTTGCTGTACTGGGTAACTGGCGGCTTAGGCGTTACTCTAGGATTTCATCGCCTTGTCACCCACCGCAGTTTTCAAACTCCCAAGTGGCTAGAGTATCTTTTGGTTTTCTTTGGGACACTCTCGTGTCAAGGAGGTCCAATTGAGTGGATCGGGACACATCGCATTCATCATCTAAACTCTGATACTGACGCTGATCCCCATGACTCTAATAAAGGCTTTTGGTGGAGCCACATGGATTGGCTGATTCATTATTGTCCCGCTCACGCTGATGTTCCTCGTTTCACCAAAGACATTGCCGAAGACCCAGTTTATCAGTTTTTAGAAAAATATTTCATTTTGATCCAAGTTGCTCTAGGCGCATTGCTTTTGCTTCTGGGTGGCTGGCCCTTTGTTATTTGGGGAATTTTTGTTCGCATTGTCTGGGTTTATCACTGCACTTGGTTGGTGAACAGCGCTACTCATAAATTTGGCTATCGGAGCTATGATTCTGGGGATAAATCGACTAATTGCTGGTGGGTAGCCGTACTAGTTTTCGGTGAAGGGTGGCATAATAACCATCATGCTTTTCAATACTCAGCTCGTCATGGGCTGGAATGGTGGGAAATCGATTTAACTTGGATGACTGTTCAATTGCTACAAGCAGTTGGTCTGGCTACTAATGTGAAGTTGGCCCCAACAAAAGTTAGTTAGGAGTTAGGAGTTAGAAATTAGAAGTTAAGAGTAAGGATATGTATCTTTTTTAACTCATAACTCATCATTTCTGACTCCTAACTTTTCAAAAAGCTATTTACTGGTGCGCTTGTGTCGGTTAGATTGCTATAATCCGAAGCGCTAATATTAAGAAATTTTGCGGCAAGCCACTTTTTTAGTGACTTGGTGGGGGAGTTTGTTGTTTTTTAGGTGTTCATGACTACATCAATAATTAATAGCCAGAAACTAAGTGACGAGCCTGGTAATTCCGACTTTAGGCTCAAAGATATTGTCAAAACCCTGCCACGGGAATGTTTTCAGCAGAACCGTCGCAAAGCTTGGACACAAGTACTGCTCAGTGTCTTGGCGGTTGCCTTGGGCTACTACAGCCTGATCGTTACTCCTTGGTTCCTCTTGCCCCTAGCTTGGATTTTTACAGGCACTGCTTTAACAGGTTTTTTTGTAATTGGCCATGATTGTGGTCACAGGTCTTTTGCCAAACGTCGTTGGGTAAATGATTTGGTGGGGCACTTCTTCATGATGCCGTTGATTTACCCTTTTCACAGTTGGCGCATTAAGCATAATTATCACCATACTCATACCAACAAGCTGGATGAGGACAACGCTTGGCATCCAATCAGACCAGAAGTGTTTGAAAATTGGGATACAACCCGGCAGTCTGCTTTTAAGCTGTTCATGCGTAAACGCCTCTGGTGGGTAGGTTCCATTGGTCATTGGGCTGTGGTGCATTTTGATTGGCGGAACTTCAAAACGAAAGACCAATCAAGTATCAAGCTTTCTGTGGCTGTAGTAGTTGTGTTTGCAGCGATCACTTTCCCGATTCTGATCGCCACAACTGGTATCTGGGGATTTGTCAAGTTTTGGCTAGTGCCCTGGATGATTTACCACTTTTGGATGAGTACTTTTACTATTGTTCACCATACTGCCGCAGATGTTCCTTTTGCGACAGCCAACAAGTGGAACGAGGCTTTAGCACAGTTATTTGGCACTATTCATTGCGATTATCCGCGCTGGGTAGAAATTCTGTGCCACGATATCAATGTTCATGTCCCTCATCATATTTCCACTGCGATTCCTTCTTATAATTTGCGGCTAGCTTACAGCAGCATCAAAGAAAATTGGGAGCCTTATCTGCATGATGAGTGTCAGTTTTCTTGGCCTTTAATGAAGCAGATTACAGACCAATGTCAACTATACACAACTGATGTTGGCTATAAGACTTTCAACGAACATTACACACAGCAATAAATAGCATTGTAATTACATTCACGCTCTTGAACCAACGAGAGCGTTTATAATGCTGTGTTTAAATAGAATCTGGCAATTTTTTACTGACTAAAATCGTTAGGCAAATTGCCAGAAATTATCCTCTTGTGTGTTAGCGATCGCTAGTTTCGTGGGCATCCTAGAGATGGGATAATTTTGTCTCAAATAAAGTTCCGATTTCTATTCAACAAAAGAATCCAGTGCAATTAGATACCATCAGCTTCAACAATCCTCTTAGCAGTGAAACGTCTGAGGATACGACTAAATTACCTTTCACTCTTCAGGATTTAAAAGCTGCAATTCCTGCTGAATGCTTTCAGCCTAATGTGACAAAATCGCTTTTTTACTTTTTCCGTGACATCCTGATTATCGGTCTGCTTTATGCAGTTGCTTCCTACCTGGATTCTTGGCTATTCTTTCCGATTTTCTGGCTAATGCAAGGAACGATGTTTTGGGCTTTGTTTGTAGTCGGCCATGACTGCGGACACCAATCTTTTTCTAAACATAAATGGCTCAATGATTTGATTGGACATCTTTCTCACACGCCAATACTTGTTCCTTATCATGGTTGGCGGATTAGTCACAGAACTCATCACAAAAATACTGGCAATATCGATAATGATGAAAGCTGGTATCCTGTAAGCGAATCACAATATAAGGAGATGCCTTTAGCCCAAAAGATAGGCAGATATTATGTTTTTCTCTTGGCTTATCCTGTGTATTTGTTTAAGCGTTCTCCTAATAAGGAAGGCTCCCACTTTTTGCCCAGCAGTTCGCTTTTCAAACCATCGGAAAAATGGGATGTAATAACTAGTACTGTACTTTTGATTGGCATGGTAGGTTTGCTAGGTTTCCTCACCTACCAATGGGGTTGGATGTGGTTGCTGAAATATTACGCTGTGCCTTACCTTGTGTTCATAGTTTGGCTAGATTTGGTGACCTTCTTGCACCACACTGAGCCAGAGCTTCCCTGGTATCGTGGAGAAGATTGGACTTTCCTAAAAGGCGCAATTTCTAGTATTGACCGTGATTATGGTTTGGTTAATCATATCCATCACGATATCGGTACTCATGTTGCTCACCATATATTCCTTAACATCCCTCATTACAATTTGCTGAAGGCTACTGAGGCAATAAAACCAGTGATGGGTGAATATTTCCATAAATCAGAAGAACCAATTTGGAAGTCAGTATGGAATTCATGCATCAACTGCCATTTTGTCCCTGATACTGGTAGTAAGGTTTACTACACATCCAGCAATAAGCTAGCTAAAGACTAAGACTCAGATTCCCGGCTTCTTTAAATGAAGTCGGGAATCTTGTATTTTCGTCAATGCTTTCTGACTTGACCATTTAGTACTGCCTGATTTAGATATTTTAGAAAACTTGTATTAAAAATTACTTAAATACTTTACTAAAACTTACTTTTTCAGGGGCGTTGGCGTAGCCCGCCGCAGGCATCGCATATTACATTATTAGTGATTCTAACTCTGGGAGTATTTGAGCATCCTTAGCCTGCGGTAAATTTCAACTTCCTAGCTGTAAAATAAAATATAGATAAATGACGTTCGCTGATTCTTGGGCATATCGGAACCTTTGCGCTAGGCACTCTTTCTTGCTTGTGCAGAGACACGAGTTAAGTTTATCTAAATGTAGTGACTTAAGACCATTACCTACTAGGGTTATAAATCAGTACAGACTAGACTATATAGTATAGACAATTTACCCAAAACTCTTTCCAAATTTAAAATCAGAGGTATCAATGATTATAACTAATTTTAGCAAACAAAGAAATGAATTTAAGGAACCTAAAGTACTCAAAGCTAAACCACATTGGCAAGGGCAAAATTTGAGCGATGCTCCTGTCAAAACTAAAGATACCAAGACGGAAGATACAGCACCCGATAGTTCGATTTTAAATAACTTGAATCGTGGTCGAGTTGCTATTTTTATTGATGGCTTAAGCCTATTTCATACAGCGTTACAACTCGGTATAGAAATTGACTACGTTAAATTGCTTTGTCATTTAACTAACGGTTCAAGACTATTACGTGCTTTCTTTTATACTGGGATTGATGTCACTAATGAAAAGCAACAGGGTTTTTTATTGTGGATGCGTCGTAATGGCTATCGTGTAGTAGCTAAAGATATCGCGCAACCAGCAGAAAATTTCAAAAAATCAAATCTGAACGTAGAAATTGCTGTAGACATGATAACCTTAGCTCCTTATTATGATACTGCGGTTTTAGTCAGTGGCGATGGGGATCTGGCATACGCTGTGAACGCCGTCAGCAGAATGGGGGTTCGGGTAGAAGTAGTGAGTCTACAAAATACCACTAGTGAAAGCTTGATTGATGTTGCTGATTGCTTTATTGATCTTGATAGTATTAAGATACATATTCAAAAAGATTCTAATGTTGGCTATAGTTATCGCACGCCCTCAAATTCAAACCTTTAAAACTGTATTTCAAATTTATCGAAATCTATACTGAGTTATTGGAAGCCTGTAAAAGTTTTATCAGCTTGGGTGGGGTTTTAATCCCCATCCATAATCGTCAGATTTCTTAGTACAGCTTGGCATTACTACGAAGTTTTTCATATCTCATAACTAATGCGATAAACCACTAGTTTCCAGTTCTATTTGCGTATTTTGCTTGGCCCTAATTGAAATGGATATTTTAATTGTTGAAGATGAACCAGAAATTGCTCATTTAATTGAACTCTCTTTAGAAAAAGAAGGATTTTTTTGCCGCACTAGCCGCGATGGCATGAATGCTTTGCGAATGTTTCAAGAGCAACCACCTGATTTAATCATTCTAGATTTAATGATTCCTGGTTTGGATGGGTTGGAAGTTTGTGCCAGAATTCGCCAGAAACCAGGTGCAAAAGATCCTTACATTTTAATGCTCACGGCTAAGGGTGAGGAAATCGATCGCGTCATTGGTCTGTCTACTGGTGCTGATGATTACATGGTAAAACCCTTTAGCCCCAGAGAGTTAGTAGCTAGGGTGCGGGCACTATTGCGGCGTAGCCTCCGCCAAGGGGGACAGCATCAAGTCAATCGTACCCAACACTTTATTGTCGATGTAGACCAGCGCACTGCCAGTCGTCAGATGGATTCTCAAGAAGTTGAAGTTTTGGACTTAACGACCCTAGAATTTAACTTGCTAACTACCTTTGTCAGCAATCCTGGTCGAGTTTGGAATCGCACTCAACTAATTGATAAACTTTGGGGAGATAACTTTTTTGGTGATGAACGAGTGGTAGATACTCATGTAGCTCGGTTGCGAAAAAAGATTGAGCCTGATTCGGCAAATCCTACTTTTATTAAAACTGTTGTTGGGGTGGGCTATAAATTTGAAGATCCTCTGGTAGGGTAAATCTTATGAAAATGGGGCTGAGAGAGCGCCTATTTCTCTCCCACTTAGTAGTAATGCTTGTGGGGGTAGCTAGTCTGGTGAGCATCAGCAAAATCTCTTCCCCTCGGTTGTTTGTCTTGCATTTGGAACGATTAGAAAATCGGGGGTTTGACTTAATCAATATCCGTACTGAATTGGTTACAGGATTTGAATTTGCTTGGCAGCGAAGCACTATTTGGTCAGTTTTAGTCGGCACCACCGCCGCCGGAGGATTGAGTTACTGGGTGTCTAGAAGGATTATGCGGCGGTTGACCGAGATGGAACAAATCACCCAAAAATTTGCTGCTGGTCAGATGGATGCACGACTACCGATGTCTGACATTCCAGAACTTAATGGATTGGGTACTAGTTTCAACCGGATGGCAGCCAGTTTAGAAGGGGTAGAAGCGCGGCGGCGAGAAGTGATTGGAGACATGACCCATGAATTACGGACACCGTTAACAGTGGTGCGCGGTTACTTGGAAGAACTGGCTGATGGGGAAATTGAAGCGTCTCCTGAAATTTATCGGCGTTTAGCTAAAGAAACTAGGCGCTTAGAGCGGTTGGTGAATGATTTACAAGAACTGTCTAAAGCAGAAGCTGGTTATTTGCCAATTAATATACAACGGGTAAATCTGCGTCCGTTGTTAGAGTCATTAGTGGAGAAATTCACCGACCAGCTGTTGGAGGATGGGCCAGTTCTGGTATTGCAATGTCCATCTGTGCTACCTCCTGTATTGGCAGATATTGACCGCACAGAACAGGTGTTGGTTAATTTGCTGGGTAATGCGGTGCGTTACACGAATGAAGGTTCAATTACCATTCGTGCTGGAACTGAAGCATCTCAACTCTGGATTGCGGTTATGGATACAGGTATTGGTATCGCTCCAGAAAACTTGCCCCATGTATTTGAGCGCTTCTGGCGAGCCGATCAGTCGCGCGATCGCCATTCGGGAGGTACTGGTATTGGCTTAACTATTTCCCGTCGTTTGATTGAACTACAAGGCGGTCAGATTCAGATAGAAAGCGAGTTGGGAGTTGGCAGTACGTTTCGGTTTTTTCTGCCTTTAGCTTGAGATAAAGGATTGACACAATGTAGTCACTGCTGTGTCATACCCAATTGCTAATTTGAAAGTATCCAAAGTCTTTGTTTTTTGATGAATGCTGAGATTTTGGAAGTGCATAGAGTATAATATTATGTCTACTTTTATTTTGGCTGCTTTTTTGGTTAGTTTAGTCAGTGCTTCGGGTTATGCTGCGATCGCCTACCTATTCCCTCAAAATCGTTCCCAAGACTGACCAAATAACAATCTCTTGCTATTCAAGCTTAAAGAGCGATTGCCAAAATTAAGCAATAAATTTACGGCTCTTGGTTCAATGTCTATATATCAATGGTTATCAAGCACTGACCATCAATAACGCAGCTTAATGATACAGCTTAATACATTGAACTGGGGCTGGAATTAAAAGATAACTTGAATACATTTACGAGCGGAACCTACAGCGATTTATGGCAGAGACTCAGCTTGAGTAAGACTTGGACAAACATTAGTACTACTCCTGCTGCTGTGACTGACCAAGATTCTAACGTTTATAACGGAATGAATTCCACTTACAATTCGAGTCTCAATGGTATTACCTTAACGCATAACTAATCTAGTAATTACTGTGGTCAAAATGATGAAAGAATTGAAGCGAACGCAAAGTAAAAACTAATGCGATTAAAATCGCTGACCTGTGGTAACTTCAAATCTAACTTCTCCTTGGTTGCTAATTCCTAAGTCGCCTCGAATCAGCCCAAAAGATGACTTGAATCGCAATCCTAATCCGTAACCAAAGCCACTTCCAGGTTTATCTCGCAGCACTCCTGGTTCTCCTAATACGGTTTCGCTAGACCCGAAATCTGAGGCGAGGTCAGTAAAGAGAACTCCTCCGATTGACTGTAAAATTGGAAAACGATATTCAACAGAAGCTAAACCATAACTGCGACCACTTGCAACTTTACCATAACCGTAACCTCTGACAGAATCTAGCCCACCAATATTAAAAGCATCAGCTGGTGGAAAGTCTCCAATAGTCGTACCAATTTGTAAATTAATCGCCAACATTTCTGGATTGTCAGTTAGCCGACCATTCCCTATCCAACTGACTGGTAAATACTGAATATAGTCTCCCTGTAGGCGGTTGCTGGAAATATTACCCAGTCCAATGGGAATCGCTTGTTCTGTGCTAAGGGTGAGGATTGATCCTTGAGTGGGATTGTCTCGGCGATCGCGTTGATCTCTGGATACAGCAAATGATACTGTAAATAGATCATCAATGCCAGTACCGCTCACAGATAGGGGACTCCCTAATCTATCCACTTGTACAACGTTATATTCTAGATCGCGTAGGCTAATCCGAGTATAGTTGAGAGCCACTGATGTATCCCACTCATCAAAAGCTCCTAAAAGTCTCACAGAGCCACCAAACCTTCCCTCTCGCACTTTGTTGCCGTTAGACAATCTGATATCTTCGTTGAAGGTTCCTGATATATTTCGACTACGAAAACCTCTAATGCTATAGCCTAAGCGGTTTGGTTCTCCAGGACGATAACGACTAGTGAATTGACCATCAAACTGGATATCTTCACTGCTCAACTGCACAGTTGTATCTAATTTATCGTTAAGACCGCTAATATTTGCATCTCTGTAACCCACTCGCCCGTATAGCCCAACATCATCGTTATTTCCGCCTCCTAAGATTAGAGAAGGGAAGCCACGCTCTTTGATTTTGTAGATAATTTTAATACTAGAAGCATCTTCTTCTCGATCAACGTTTACTTGATTAAATGACTCTAATCTCCTCAATCGTTGCAAGTCTGTTTGAAGTAAATCTTCACGGAATACCTGACCAGGTTTGAGCCTCAGCAGACTAATGATAAAATCTGTCTGAGTCCGCCCTTTGATTGGCTGACCTTTATCATCAAGCAACTCACCTTTGTCATTAACAAAACGAATTTGGATGTCTTTGACAACTTTTTGGGAAAATTCAAGAGTTTGGTTATGTCCTGAAGTTGCTCCTATATAATTACCATATTTGGCATACTCTCCTATATGGATCGTAGCTTCCGGGGTAGCAATACCACTAGATTCATCCTGAGTAGAAGATTGCGAGTCTGCAAGGGCCTCTAGATTTTTCCCACCCACTAACATTACTGCGATCGCAATTACAGTTATTTGAACTCGCATATTGAAAATTCGTTAGTGTTATTAAGTTTACCACGTCGAGCGGATGTCTTGTGCGTAAGTTCTATATGAACCTTGCTATTGGGTATCCCAAAATTCGCTTGTTTGCGCCAGTACTTAGTATAAACTGTCAGACTGTTTTCTGCGATTGCTCAAGTTGATAAAGTCCTCAAAGGTTTAGAAGTTGCGCTGCTACCAGAAAAAGGTATAGTCTGGAAAATAGAACTTATTCCCGAATATTATGAAAGACAAATACTCAGGTTTTAAGCTCTTATTTGGCTTTTTTATATATAATTACAATGGATAATTATCTACTAAATCCACTTACGAATAAAAAACAACGAAAGAAAATCCTAAACAATAAATGCGTAGATAGTTGACCTCTGGGAATTGATATCTACAGGTTTGACAACATATTAAAAGGATTTTGAAAAAATCAGGCAATAGGAAAAGCTATTCGCTAGAAAGTTTGATACAAGGAAAGACTCGGATATATTAGATATGATAGACAAAATGATATTATTAAGTGAATAGTAAATTATACAAGTATGAGAGTAAATAATGATATGATTGGGATTGCGATCGCAGGCACTGGATTTGGTCAAAAAGTCCACATTCCTGGATTCCAAGCACATCCTCAAACTGAGGTAGTTGCTGTTTATCACCGAGATATAAATAAAGCTAAAGCTATAGCAGAATCCCATAATATCCCCCATGCCTCCGACTCACTGGCAGATATTGTGGCATTGCCAGAAGTGCAAGCAGTTAGCATCTCTACACCACCATTTTTGCATTATGAAATGGCAAAAACTGTATTGCAAGCTGGGAAACATTTATTACTAGAAAAACCGACAACTTTAAATGCAGTTGAGGCTAAAGAACTTTATCGGTTAGCTAAAGAAAAAAGCGTTATTGCATCTGTAGACTTTGAATTTCGCTTTGTACCAGGATGGCAGTTGTTTGCTGAATTATTGTCAGAAGATTATGTGGGTGAGTTGCGCCTAATTAAAATTGATTGGTTGGGTTCTTCTCGTGCTGATACTTCACGCCCTTGGAATTGGTATTCTGATAAGGAGAAAGGAGGCGGTGCATTGGGATCTTTGGGTTCCCACGCTTTCGATTATATTCACTGGTTATTCGGCCCAGTCCGTAGATTAAACGCCCATTTAACTACTGCTATTCCTACACGAGTTGACCCTGTTAGTGGGGAATCCAAACCAGTGGATACAGATGACAACTGTATATTGACGCTGGAATTAGCAGATGGTACACCTTGCCAACTCTCTATCAGTGCAGTGGTTCATGCATCAAGAACCCATTGGGTAGAAGTATATGGCGATCGCGGTACATTAATTGTGGGTAGTGAAAATCAAAAGGATTACATACATGGTTTTCGTGTTTGGGGTTCGCAGGTAGGTAAACCCCTAACGGAAATAGAAATACCGAATCGGTTACTTTTTCCGAAAAATTATGCTGATGGGCGCATTTCGGCATTTATCCGCGTAGTAGACCAATGGGTACAAGGAATTGACCACAATCAGGAAATTACACCATCGCTGCGAGAAGGAATTTATTCTCAGTTGTTGATGGATTTATCTCATGAATCGCATCAAAAATCAAGTTGGGTAGATGTTCCAAGCTTGGAAGAATTTCTTATCAACTAGAAATAAAATGAGCAAAACTCCCCGCATTCGTATCCCGCCGGAAGTCAAGAAATATGTTTTTCAACGTGACAAATACCAATGCCAAAGCTGCGGTAAAACTACTGGAGAAACTAACCTCAGTATCGACCATATTATTCCCCTCGCGCGTGGCGGTCAAAACGATATCAGCAATTTACAAACTCTCTGCTTTACCTGCAATCAGCAGAAAACTGATAATATTGATCCACGTTTCCGGCGATATTTTCAACTTTAAGTTACGATAGTATGGGCTATTCGTTTTTCATTTCTATGCATCAAAATCACAATAGCAATTCCCGGAAATTCCTCAACATTAAAACTACAATTTTCTACCTCTTCACTGCCATAGCTATTTTAGTAGTAGCCTTTCCTTGGTTATATGAGATGAAAACTAAAGCTGGGATCGATATATCACGTAAACGTCATGCAGGAACATTTTTTGAGAAACATACTCACGGACTCTTCAGGTGTGAGTGGCTTTATCCCTACCATTGCGATCGCTCTCAGATGAAGTAAAGGAAATCAAAATAAAAGGGGAAATTTTTCCCCTTCTCTCTGTGTGAAATTTTTATCCTACCGTACATCTATCCCAACTGACTTGAGATCATGCTGACATCAACGGCTAATTTTTTGCCCAACTTAAGCAACTGAAGACACTTATTATCTGCTTCATTATCAACGCTAGTGATACATACCGGCCCTATCTGACTGTGCAGACAACTAAAGTATAGTTCCTGCGATCGCTGTAGAGAAACATCAATATTTAGATGATCCCCGACATCAATCAATCGTTCCAATAGCTGGATATCTGCATTAAAACTACCATTGGCATCGTGCAATAATTGCCAAAGTGATCGCGCAATTAACTGTTCTAACATCTGCTTACCGTCGGGAATATTCAGCCGACAACGCAGATGTTTTGCTTCAGTTGCGATCGCCTCCAATTCTAAGATGTGATTCCAACTCTTTTGGGGATCAGCGATATCTTGCTCAAGCGATCGTAATGTCATCAAACAGCGATGCCCTAAAGCAATATCTGCTGCTACCTGTAATTCTTGCGGTACTGCTATTTCATCTCGATGAAACGCCATCAGCACACCATAATTATCACGGTACGCTTGGGTATATAACTGTCCTAGACGTGTCAGTGTTTCCTCACTAAGCAGCCGCATAATCCGGTGGCGTTCTTCAGCAAATAGATTTTGCAAGCTGAAAGCTTCTTCGCCAAATAGCTGTGTCATCGCCAAGATAGTATGAGCCGCGCTAGCTTGTTTTAGTGCCCCAAACAGCTTTTCTTTTAATTGGCTGTAGTTACGTCGCCCAGTAAATTGCTGAATGCCACAGTGGAAATCCCAGCCTCCCAAATGCAGAACCGCAAATACCAAATGCTCACTTTCCCAAGTAATCTCTGATACCAGCTTTAAATTTCCTATAGCCAGAGTTAGCGATCCCATCCGTTGCATTTGGTAATCTAACTCATTGGCTGCATAGCAATAAACCTTTTTGTGGTAACGCTGAGACTGTTTATCAGCAGCATCTTTTCTCGGTAAGGAATTGTGCGCCTCTGCTGGTTTCTGATTGGTAAATAGGGAAGTAATGGCGTAATGGGCTGCTACTTGCTTAAAGCCAAGTTGGGCAGTTAACACAAGTTGCCGATAAATTTCCGCACCGTGTTTGAACTGATCTACATTACTGGGGGCTAAACCAAGACGTTTGACAAAGCCTTTTTCCAACTGCACACCAGCCACATCCCCTGCCAATTCCAAAGCACGGGCGGCATAGCGCAGAATTTGTGTCCCTTCTGGACGGGAAATTTCTTCAAAAAACCAACCGCAACTAGTGAACATCAACAAAGCGTGACGCTGCATTTCTAACAGGCGCAAAGCGTCTACTTGTTCGGCTGCTGTTAGTTTGTGGGTTTGATGACGGGCGAGAAAACGGTTGACATTGGTAGCAGAGCGATCGCGCAATACTTGGATATATTCATCTCGTGCTAGCCAGGGATCGCGAAATAACTGCTTACCATGTTCTGCATACACCTCAGTTAGCTGATCCCGCAGCCAATTTAGGGAATCCCGCAAGGGACGACGCCATTTCTGATGCCAAACACCACCTTCTCCACCGCAACCACAGTCATCTTCCCATCTGCCGACACCGTGGGCGCAACTCCAGGCTGTAACTGACTTTAATTCCACTTCCCAACTGGGAGAATTTAAGCTGAGGTAGTGGGCGAAGTTCGTTACCGTCCAACCCTGTTGAGGAAACTCTTTGGTAAAGGCGTAAGCTAAAGTTTTCTCAGTTCCCTTCTTGTGGTGTCCGAAGGTTTCCCCATCTGTCGCCACAGAAATTAACTGTGCCAGACGATGATCCCCACGCACCGCCGAACCGATACGTCCGGCAAAGTGACTAGAATTATAAACCACATCACTAAAACCCATGTCCCGCGATATCGGCCCATCGTAGAAGAAGATATCAATATAGGGTAATTCTTCTGTACTACTATTGTTAGGGCTAGTAGCGATCGCCTCCGGCGGGGCATAGCCCATCGCACTCAGAGGTGAAGATGAAGTATCTAGTGTGGGCTTCAAATAACAACGGTAGGGACGGGTAGAATCAATCTGACTTCCGCCGACTTCAATCCATTCAGAATGGGGATGATCTTGAGTGGGGAGGGGACGGCAACGCAATGCTTGAGATGGTGCAAGGACAATGAAGCGAATACCCTCAGCAACAAGAGCTTCTAGGGTGGCGTAGTCTACAGCAGTTTCTGCTAGCCACATGCCTTCGGGATCGCGTCCAAAGCGGGAGCGGAAGTCTTCTTTACCCCAGCGAATTTGGGTATATTTGTCGCGTTCATTCGCCAGAGGCATGATAATGTGATTGTATACTTGCGCGATCGCATTCCCGTGACCATGCAAGCGATCGCTACTCTTGGCATCCGCCTCTAAAATGCGCTGATAAACCTCCACATCGTAGCGTTCTAGCCACGACATCAGCGTTGGCCCGATATTAAAACTAAAATACTCATAATTGTTGACGATCCCTACCACTTCGCCTTGGTCATTTAAGACTCTGGCAAAGGCGTTTGGACGATAGCATTCCCAATGAATCCGCTCATTCCAATCATGGAAAGGTGCAGCGCTCGGTTGGCGTTCAATTGCGTCCAGATAAGGGTTTTCCCTTGGTGGCTGGTAAAAATGACCATGCACCGTCACATAAACACCATTAGCCTTGTTCAGGGGATCGGTTTCTTTGGCGTTATTGGGATCTGAATGTAATGTTAACGTTGAGCCAGAGCTAGCTGGCATTTCAGCAGCAGAAGTCATGTATATTTATCCAAAACAAAAACTTGCAGTTGTACCGAAAACATTGTGCGTAAACCTTTCTACAATAGTTTTTACACAAAATCCGGTATAAACAACAACTATGAGTCCAATTAAATTTTGACAAAGCTGTTTTATTGTAGTAGGAAATCTGCGTTATTGCACAGCCCTTTCCCTAAAGGCTTAAAGTAATTAGCCATTGAACAAAGGCTCAGTTAGGGGTTTTCTCTTCTTCAGTGTCAATCAAAATTTTAATTGTCTTTGTAATATATTAAACCCCATTTTCGATGTAATATTTTGGCTCAAATTCATACTTTTGCAACAAAAGATTACGAAAACTCATTATATCGCAATTTTATTTTACATAATAACCGCAGCAATGAATGGAAAACAGTACAATCTCTGAATTAGTCTACAGGCGGTTGAGAGTACCATATCGGAGTGCTGATATGAAAGTGATTGTTAATTCAACACTCCAAACTTAAAACTTAGGATTGCTCGCTGTGAATGATACCCTCAACTTAAGACAACAAATGTCAACCAAAAACATTATTCTTTTCGTTTTACTACTGTTTATCCCGGTTTCTGTAGCAGCCCACTTTCTGGAGTGGGGAGAATTGATAGTTTTCATTACAGCTGGATTAGCAATTCTGCCCTTAGCAGCTTGGATGGGTACAGCCACAGAAGAAATTGCTGTCGTAGTGGGGCCATCACTGGGGGGCTTGTTAAATGCCACTTTTGGCAATGCTACAGAACTAATCATCGCCTTAGTAGCGCTGAATGCTGGGTTAATAGATGTAGTCAAAGCCAGTATCACAGGATCAATTATTAGCAACTTACTACTGGTGATGGGTTTTTCCATGCTTTTGGGGGGACTACGCTACAAAGAACAGACATTTCAGCCAATTGTGGCGCGGGTGAATGCTGCTTCGATGAATTTGGCAGTGATTGCCATTTTGATGCCAACGGCAATGAATTACACCTCTCAAGGAATTAACGAAGAAACAGTGCAAAATCTTTCTATTGCTGTTGCCGTCGTATTAATCCTGGTTTACGCCCTAACGCTGCTATTTTCGATGAAAACCCACTCCTATCTTTATGATGTGGGTGTAGCGGAGACAGAAGAAGAGGAAACCCCTCACGCGAAACCAAATATGATGTTGTGGGTAGGTGTGTTGCTAGTATGTACTTTACTAGTGGCACTTGAGTCAGAAATGCTAGTAGATTCTCTGGAAGTGGCCACATCTCAGCTAGGTTTGACGGCGCTGTTTACAGGGGTAATATTGGTTCCCATCGTCGGTAACGCGGCTGAACACGCTACAGCAGTCACCGTGGCGATGAAAAATAAGATGGATCTTTCCCTTTCGGTAGCTGTGGGATCAAGTATGCAGATTGCCTTATTTGTTGCCCCCGTGTTGGTGATAGCAGGGCGGGTATTAGGTAAACCAATGGATTTGGATTTCCAACCCTTTGAATTAGTAGCTGTAGTTGTGTCAGTGCTAATTGCGAACAGTATTAGTTCTGATGGGAAATCCAATTGGCTCGAAGGCACTTTATTATTAGCTGCTTATACGGTATTGGGGTTCGCTTTCTACTTCCACCCAGTTATGGAAGGTATGGGGTAGTACCGCAAGGCGAAAGTCAGCCCCTTCTCTGCGTTCGCGCAGCGTGTCGCAGACAGACGCTACGCGAATGGGGAAGTCAAAAGTTAAAAGTCAAAAGTCAAAAGTTTTGTATATCAAGGCTTTTGCAAATTTTAAAATGGTAGATTGATTTCCGTTGTGCTGTACTAATTAGTAGTGCGTAGGCGTAGCCCGTCGTAGACATCGCTCATTTAACCCATTGGCAAAAGTCCCTACCCTCAACGCCTGTAAAATAAAGAGATATAAGAGCGATCGCCTATATGAGCTACTGCCTTAATCCTCATTGTCCCAAGCCTGAAAATCCTTATGAGGTCAAGTTTTGCCGGACTTGCGGTTCTAAGTTACTCCTCAAAGAACGTTACCGTGCTATCAAACCAATCGGACAAGGTGGTTTTGGCAAAACCTTCTTAGCTGTGGATGAGGATAAACCCTCAAAACCACGCTGCGTAATTAAGCAGTTTTATCCCCAATCCCAAGGCGCTAATAGTCTTGCCAAAGCTGTAGAGTTATTTAACCAAGAAGCAGTGCAGTTAGATGAATTGGGGAAACATCCGCAGATTCCCGAACTACTGGCATATTTTACCCAAGAAAATCGACAGTATCTTGTACAAGAATTTATCGACGGGCAAAACTTAGCCCAGGAATTAGCACATAAAGGTGCTTTTAGTGAAACACAAATCTGGCAACTATTAAACGATTTATTATCAGTTTTGCAATTTTGTCATGCTAGACACGTAATTCACCGCGATATTAAACCAGAAAATATTATTCGTGAGAGCGATGCCCAACGCAAACTAGTATTAGTAGATTTTGGTGCTGCTAAATCTGCCACTGGTAATGCCTTAAATCAAACTGGTACTAGTATTGGCAGCCCAGAATATGTAGCCCCAGAGCAAATGAGAGGTAGGGCTATTTTTGCCAGCGATATTTACAGTTTGGGTGCAACTTGTATTAATTTATTAACTGTGCGATCGCCGTTCGATTCTTATGATACTAACAACGGTACATGGGTTTGGCAGCAATACTTGAAAACTCCCGTCAGTAATGAGTTGAATCGCATTCTCAACAAAATGCTAGAGAGTATTCCAATTCGGCGTTATCAAACAGTAGAGGAAGTTCTCAAAGACTTAAATAAATACTCGCAAGTAGCATCAAAGCCAGCGATTGCACCAAAACCTATCCCTCAATCACCACCCAATTCTCCACCTGCTTTTGTATCGCCATCTCCTAGTCAACTGGATCGGGAATTAGAAGAAATGAAAACCCAATTTATGGGTAACAACAAACCTCAACCAAATAAAATACAGCCACAAAACGCCACACCTCAGCCTTCTAGTAAAAGTAAAATAGATGAAGAATTAGAAGAATTAAAAGCCAAATATCTTGGTAATAATAACCCTTAAAATCAATAAAAAATAGAAAACTGCGTTCTCTGCGCCTCTGCGGTTTGTTGCTTTATATCTACGTTTAAAAAAAGTGGCTCTGAGTTTCAGAGCCACTTCTAAAGCTGTATTTTGAAACGGACTAACCTTTCACAGTATCCTGATGTAGATGTGTGAAAATTTACTTCTTAGCTTCAGCAATGGGTACCCATTCAGTGTGGAAACTTCCGGGCTTATCAAGACGCAGGTAGGTATGTGCGCCGAAGTAGTCGCGTTGTGCTTGAGTTAGATTTTGAGGCAAGCGATCGCGGCGATAGCTGTCAAAATAATCCAAGGATGCGCTAAATGCGGGTACTGGAATTCCCACTGTTGCAGCTGTCGCAATCACTTCCCGCCAAGCAGTCTGTCTGTCGAGAATTGTCTGCTTAAATTCGGGAGCTAACAGCAAGTTAGGCAAAGCTGGATTTTCGCTAAAAGCCTTCTTAATCTTATTCAAAAAGCGAGCGCGAATAATACAACCACCTTTCCAAATCCGCGCCATTTCGCCCAGATCCAAATTCCAGTTATATGTTTTTGAAGCTGTGGATAACAACGCCATCCCTTGAGCATAAGAACAGATTTTTGAGCAATAGAGAGCATCACGAACTTTGTTGATAAAGTCCTTGGTTTGCCCGTCATACTTGCCACTGGGGCCTGTAAGGACTTTAGATGCTGCAACCCGTTCCTCTTTAATAGAAGATATAATCCGGGCATTAACTGCTGCTGTAATTGTGGGAATAGCAACTCCCAATTCCAATGCAGTTTGCACAGTCCAGCGTCCAGTTCCCTTTTGACCTGCTGCGTCAACAATCAAATCCACCAGGGGTTTATTTGTTTCTGGGTCAAGATATGGGAAGATATTCTTCGTAATCTCAATCAAAAATGAATCGAGTTCGTCGGTGGTGTTCCATTCAGCAAACACCTCATGTAGCTGATTATGGTCTAATCCAGCGACATTTTTCAGTAAGTCGTAGGCTTCAGCAATTAGCTGCATATCGCCATACTCAATGCCGTTGTGTACCATTTTGACATAGTGGCCAGAACCACCAGGGCCAATATAGGTTACACAAGGGCCATCATCGACTTGGGCAGCAATTTTGTTGAAAATTGGTGATAGAAACTCGTAAGAGCTTGTTGTACCTCCAGGCATCAGTGAAGGCCCATTTAGCGCTCCTTCTTCACCGCCACTGACACCCATACCAAGATACCGAAGCCCTGCGGGTTCTAATTCCTGAGTGCGTCGTTCCGTATCTTCAAACCAAGAGTTGCCACCGTCAATAATGATATCGCCTTCCTCTAACAAGGGTTTGAGTTGAGCAATCACCGCATCCACTGGTTTACCAGCTTGCACCATTACTAGGATTTTACGGGGACGTTCCAATAAGGCAACGAATTCTTCCAAGGTAAAGGCGGCTTTGACGTTCCGTCCTGTAGCACGCTGCGCCATAAACGCATCCGTTTTTTCTCGGGAGCGGTTGTAAACTGCAATTGGGAAGCCATTGCGCTCCACGTTTAGAGCGATGTTCTCACCCATAACGGCTAATCCAATCACACCAAAGCTTTGTAGTGTCATAAAAAATTTCTGGCTAACTCTCTTGCAGATCCTTTACCTATAAGGGTAGTCCGATATTTTCCGTTCTCCCCTAAAGAAGACCTTAAGACTTGAATAAAGGGCAAAAATCCGCAACTAATGCGGCTAATTAATTTTAAATTGTATCTAAATCAACAATTGACTGGCAAAATTTGCAAAATTGAAATAGTCAAAGGACGCAGTAAGGAGTAACCAAATAATGCTGGCATTTGTCCTAGCTTTGGTGGTCGGTCTTGGTAGTTTAGCTATTTATATAGCAGCTTTCTTTTTTCCAGAAATCCACCGCAAGAATGACTTTATCTGGAGTGGCGTAGGACTTTTCTATGCTTTAGTCTTATGGGTGTTTGCACCACGCATTACTGGGGGTTTATTGCTGGGTCATGTGGCTAGTGTGGCTCTTTTGGTCTGGTTTGGCTGGCAAACTCTATCATTACGTCGCCAACTGACCCCCCAGCCACAACAAACCCAAGTACCCAGTCCTGAGACGGTGAAAACTGGCATTCAGGAACAGGTAAATAAGTTCTCCCTTCAGGAACGGCTGGGCCAGTTGCAAAAAGGTCTTGGTAGCACCTTCAGTGGAGTGAAAGACAAGGTACAACAAACTGGGAGTAAAAAAACACCCACAACCCCCAAACCTGAAAACATTACCTCTGTAATAGCAGAGAAACCTACTGTTGAGATTATCGACAAAACTACTGCTATACCAGAAAAACCAGCAGAGGAGACAGTTACTACTGACACCGAAGCCAAAACCGAGAGTGTACCGGAAGCGATTCCACCACATCCCCCATCTCCTGAATTGGTGGAAGCAGCGCAACCAGATTTTGAAATTGAGGAGAAGCAACCGATTCCCGTAGAAGAAATTGCGCCGGATGCGGTACTCGCTCCCCCGGCGGAAATGCTACCTGAAGAAATACCGCCTAATCAAGCTAGTTGAATACAGTGAAACCCAGCGTTAACCTAATATAATGTTGGGTTTCACTCAACAGGTTTGAATCTTCAGCTTCAAAAGAATCATATAAGCCAAGACTAGCTACTTTGTCCTCAGCATCCAATGAAACTAAACTTGATTCCTTCAACAATTCGGCTGCCAGGAAATGTATTTTGATCCAAGCCTTAGAGGAATACCCCTAGAGGTTGTTTGAAAACTGTTTCGCTGTAACTTTAGGCACTTTTAGATCCCCCCTAACCCCTTAAAAAGGGGGGAACTGGAATCAAAGTCTCCCAGTTTATGCAGCGATCGCAGTATCATCAAAATCGATAGAAGCACACATCTGAAGTGGTTATAACAAGATTCCCAACTTTTAAAATAAGCCGGGAATCTGAGCCTTTGCAACAGGCAAGGCACTACCAATTAGATGTCAAAACCTTAATTGATATTACAAAAACATAATCTTCAACAGAAAATTTATTCAATTTTGGCCCGGAGTGCGGGAGAGCGAAAGAGAGTTGCAAATCCAGCTTGTCGCTCGTTTAAAGGTTCTAGAGCATCGTTCCAAAGACTTTCATAATAAAAGAAGGTTACGCCTAAACCACGTTCTTGGGCAGCCAGCACCTGAGACTTAATTTGCTGCATGGGAACTGGATTATTTCGTAACCCTGTCATAATGCCAATTCCAGTTGGAATTATTTGTTGCGCTTCTTGAATTTCTGGGCGGGAAATCTTAGCCACAAAACTTTGCAGATCCGGACGATAAACTTGCACGATTAACTCATCCACAATATTTTGTCGTATCCAACTCAGCCAATCTTGTAAGTGAAACTTGTAAGCAAAATCATAGTAATTAGGAGAAACAGAGAAAATCGCCTGGGGTTTTCTCTGTTTCACAGCTTGATTAAGTTGTACCATGAACGCCGTAATTTTATCTGCCCGCCACTTTACCCATGCTGCATCTTGGGAATTAGTTGGGGGAGGATTCTTCGTTTCTTTGGTGTACAAAGCAACTGTATATTGGTCGTAGCCAAATTCGTGAGGCAAACTCATGTGATCGTCAAACTGAATGCCATCTGTATCATATTGGGTGACAGTTTCTAGCACTAGATTGGTGATAAACTGTTGCACTTTTGGATGGAACGGATTGAGCCACATAACCTCACCAGCCGCACTAATCGAAGTTTGGCTACCATCCCGCTTTTGTGTGAACCAATCAGGATAATTCAGCGCCAATTCTGAGGTTGGGGGAGCCATGAAACCAAATTCAAACCAGGGAATCACTAGCAATCCTTTGCGATGGCCTTGGTTAATTAGGTCTGCAAGAATATCATGTCCATCTGAACCTTTGTAGACAAAAGGTTGAATACCTGCACGTTGTGCGATCGCACTAGGATACATCACATAGCCAGAATTCCACACCACAGGATAAATTGTGTTGAAGTTCAGCCGTCGTAATTGACTTACGGCATCCTGCACTTTCTCTCGATTTTTGAGGGTATCAAAATCATTAGTGGTCATCCAAACCCCGCGAATTTCCTGACGGGGTATCTGTGCGATGGCAGGGGTGAAACTGTCCACCAACAATACAGTAAAAAAGGATATTAAAATGAGAATTGGAAAAAGAAACTTGAGTAGTCGCCGCCAATTCTGAACAATAAAAGGTGATTTCATAGATTTGAATGATGCATTAACTACCCACACACGCCATTGTTCGCTTTTACGATTGAATCTACTAACCATATAGTCTACAAGTATTTATGCTTAGTATTGAATTGATGAGTTGGTAGTTGTTCGTTCCCTGCTTATGGAACTTTTGCACCAGAAAAACTAAAGCAGACCTAGCAAAGTTATAAGTTGCTTGACGCAGCAGATAGCCATTAGTGCCCAATTTTGAATGGAGCATTGGGGACAAGGTAAAATTTTCTCCCCCTGCCTCCCCGCCCCCTGCCCCCCGCCCCCGATCTTCTCACTCCCCCACACCTCACCTGTGTCACAATAGAAAACTGTAATAAGAAAAATATTGTTAAGGTAATTTAGTGAGTCCAACTGCTCAATCCACGGCAAGTGCGCGTCGCGTGGTATTTCCTTTTACGGCAATTGTGGGCCAGGAAGAAATGAAACTGGCGCTCCTATTGAACGTGATTGACCCCAAAATTGGTGGTGTAATGATCATGGGCGATCGCGGCACCGGGAAATCCACAACTATCCGGGCGCTGGCGGATCTGCTGCCAGAAATTTCTGTGGTTGCCAATGACCCCTTTAGTAGTGATCCTAGCGACCCCGACTTGATGAGCGATGAAGTCCGCCAACTGTTAGAACAAGGGGCGGAAATTCCTGTAGCTCACAAAAAAGTCCAAATGGTAGACCTGCCGCTAGGAGCTACAGAAGACCGAGTTTGTGGCACAATCGACATTGAGAAAGCTTTATCTGAAGGTGTCAAAGCCTTTGAACCGGGACTGCTGGCAAAGGCTAACCGGGGCATTCTCTATGTGGATGAAGTCAACTTACTAGATGACCACCTCGTAGACGTGCTACTAGATTCCGCCGCGAGTGGATGGAACACTGTAGAACGGGAAGGTATTTCTATCCGTCACCCAGCGCGTTTCGTTCTTGTGGGTTCTGGAAACCCGGAAGAAGGCGAACTACGCCCCCAACTGCTCGATCGCTTTGGGATGCACGCAGAAATTCACACCGTAAAAGAACCAGCCTTGCGGGTGCAAATCGTGGAACAACGGGCGGATTTTGACCAAAATCCTCCAGTATTTCTCGAAAACTACAAACCCCAGCAAGAAGCACTGCAAGAGCAAATTGTCAATGCTCAACAGCTTTTGCCAGAAGTGAAAATGGACTATGAACTACGGGTAAAAATTTCTGAAGTCTGCTCAGAACTGGATGTAGATGGTTTGCGTGGTGACATTGTTAGTAACCGCGCCGCCAAAGCCTTAACAGCTTATGAAGGACGCACTGAAGTTACAGTTGATGATATCCACCGCGTAATTACGCTATGCTTGCGTCACAGGCTGCGGAAAGACCCCTTAGAATCGATTGATTCTGGCTACAAAGTCGCCAAAGTTTTTAGCCGCGTCTTTGGTGTCGAACTACCAGAAAGTGATGTCGCACAAAAAAACGGCACAGGTCAAAAATTAGGGGCTAGGAGCTAATTAATTTTGGATTTTAGATTTTGGATTTTGGATTGAAGAAAAATTCCAAAATCGAAAATTCAAAATCTAAAATTGGCAGAGTCTAACTCAACATTTAGCACTCAAAACTGATTATGAGATTTTGGTCTTTTTGGTTTAACAGCTTTGTTCTATCTAGCCAATACAACCCGCCCAGATTTGTAGAATTACTGATGCTCTTATTAGCGATCGCTATGCTGGCAATAGCCAGTATTTTACCTGATAGACCCTATTTAATCTTAGGCTTGAGCTTAGTAGTTGGGGCATCTATTTCTATCTTAGTGCGGGAAGCGATCGCGCCCTCACCCCAGACACGAATTACCCAACTAACAGCATCGCTATTGCTCATCATCAGTCTCTATGGCTTTGCTGATTTAATGTACGCTCTTTAATGGAGAGTGGGGAATAGGGAATACGGAATAGCGAAGAAACTTAATCAACAATGTCCCATGCCCAATGCCCAACAACTTACCAATTCTGCATTTCCACCAATTCCATACACAACTCATTAATTTGCTCTAAATCAGGTTTGTGAGGTAGAGCAGATTCTTCGTATACAATTTCCATTTCAGCGACCAAATCTTCTGCCTTTTTCATCACCTCCTCATAAGAATACTCACCTTTTAAAATAGCTTTTAAATCCTCAAAATCACCAGCTATTCTCCTATCTACAATCACTTCACCTCGCCGCAATATTTCTACTCCACTGCGTAGCAATCTAATGCAGTGCATTCCATGTTTGAGATCAAAACCCGACTTTCTTTCCATTTCTGCCCTAGCCGGATTTCTATTTTCCTGCCAAGATAAGTAAGCCTTCCATTCTCTTAAAGCTATTTGATAACTTTGGCTTTTTTGAAGTAGGCGGATAAAATCTTTACGGCTATTGGTTAACTTTTGGGTATATTCCAAAGTTTCATCTGGCAAAGTGTATTGTTTCAACACGCCTTTAAAATCAATATCTGCCGTCAGCAATTGATATAATTGTTCTGCTTCTTCCAAAAACTCAATCCGTCCTCTGATTAAATTATAAAGATACTCCAGAAAAGCATTTAACTCATCTTTGCTGAGGGGTGCTTCGTCTTCTATGGCGAAATCAGATGGTATTGGCTTTTTTTGCGGTGGTTTTAACAACCATTTACGATGAGTTTCCATCTTTTTGATTTGGGCAAAGGCATAACCAGTGTAAGTATGTTTTACTTTCTTGCTCAAAAATAACTGCTTATGATTAATTAAATGCTGTCCGACTGCGCTTAAAAAAGGATAGTTACTTAACCAGAGCAATTCTAAAACATTGGGATTCGCACCTGCTAATAACTGGAGGATTTTTCTTAATTCATATATAACTGTGTCTTTGTTACCATCTACGAATGGAAATATTCCTGGTTCATCCCAACCAGCATCTTTTTGTTCTATGTGATCAAACCCTAAGTAATACCTTTTGGGTGCGATAAATACTCCCCGATAATCAAAGTCTGAATCAGGACGATTTAAACCATAGCCGTGGCTACCTGCCAAACCAATTAAAATAGTTCTTTGCTCAACTTCTATTCTTTCCATATCACCTGATTAAAATATAGTCATCCTAACTTATGAGTTAAGCCGATGAGAAGTAGGGAATGTAGATGCAGAGGAGGCAGAGGAGGCAAGGGAAGAATTTCTAACTCTTGACTAATGACTAATACCAAGAATTGCTTAGTTTAACAAAAATGCCCCTAAAGGAGATGATGCAACGATATCCCCTTAAGGAGCAAAACTTGTCAATTTAGTTGTTCCTATATTTTCGCTTTCCTAGAACAGAAATTATCTAGGATTAATGTGCCGTCTATTTCCCCATCCTGGATTAACAATGGCGGCTAAATCTTCTTCAGACAAGTTGCTGATTTCACTCTCCAGTTCTTCGACGCTGAAATCATAGCCACGCTCTTGAGCAATCTTGACGAAGGCTTCTGGATTAGCTGTTGCTTTGAGTCTTTGCTGTAGTGCTTGATCTTGTTTTACGGCTTCAAAAAGCCGAGTAGCATTTTGCTGTGTCATGACAGTTTCTCTCCTGTTTTAAATATCAGGTTTCAATCTTAGTAATTTGACTCTTATGGAATCACTAAATTTTCTGAAGAACCTTACGATTTAAGAGTGTAAGTTTAATTTTAAAACAAAGAAGAAAAATGTGTAGATTCTGATAAGAAAATATAAGTTTTAGTCTAAATATTTCTGCTAATTTATAAAACTCAGTCCTAAGACGGAAGCAGTATCTAACTGAATAACATTGATTTTGAATTATCAATGCATTTTACATTTTTTGCGTGGGTAATTCAGTTATGACGATTTTTGGCAAATGAAAGCTTGACTTGACACCTGTTCATAAAATAGTATGTTAGATTGTCTGTCTAATTCCTGCTCGGATCAGGTAGACATATTACAAAAGCTGGCAAAAGCGTCTCTACACGAGATAAAAACCAGCTACCTGTACGGCAACCTCAAGGACAATTCCATGACCTACGCGATTATTGAAACTGGCGGCAAACAAATACGAGTAGAGCCAGGCCGGTTTTACGATATTGAACTGCTTGCGATCGAACCAGATGAAAAAGTTACAATAGACTCCGTATTACTCGTGCAGCACGATGGCGAAGTCACCATTGGACAGCCACTAGTGACAGGTGCGACTGTAGAAGGGACTGTAATGCGACATTACAGAGGTCGTAAAGTCTTGGTATACAAGATGAAGCCTAAAAAGAAAACCCGTAAAAAGCGGGGGCATCGTCAGGAAATTACCAGACTTATGATTGACTCCATCACCCTTAATGGTGAAGTATTTGCTTTTGAAGGAGAAACGGAGAAGGAAACCCCCGTTTTAGATGAGACTCCTGCCGAAGAAGTTGAAACTGCTGCCGAAGAAGTTGAAACTGCTGCTGAATAATAATAAGAAGATACACAAGAGGAAATCATGGCTCATAAGAAAGGAACAGGTAGTACACGCAACGGTCGTGATTCTAATGCCCAACGTCTGGGTGTCAAGCGTTATGGTGGTCAAGTTGTACGTGCAGGAAACATTCTCGTGCGTCAGCGTGGTACTAAATTCCACCCTGGTAACAATGTCGGCATTGGTAGCGATGACACACTGTTTGCCTTAATCGACGGTGTTGTAATGTTTGAGAGAAAGGGCAAAACCCGTAAAAAAGTTAGTGTTTATTTACCCATAACTGCTGCTGAGGCAGCCCCTGCTGAGGCAGTAGCAAGTTAGAGTGTTAGGGTGGGTAATAGTGCCCACCCTAATTGCTAGTTAGCGATCGCATATCCCAGCAGTTGCTTAAAAGTCGCTTTGTTTCTCTGTTGCCTATAGATTAATATTAGGAGCATCAAAGCGCAGATATTCTTCAATAACAAAATATTACATAAACAAATTGGGTTGCGTAGCTTGCCGTCATTCCTCAATCTTTACTTGCCCTGAAGGTAAAAAGCGTCTAATAAAGTCTATGTTCCTGTAGAGGTTCTATGAGTCTGATTCTTCCCAAACGCACCCTATCCCGTCGTCGGTTACTGCAAGTATCTGGACTTTCAGGCCTAGGCTTTCTTTTAGGTGGCTGTGGGACAAATTTGTTCTCAGATAATCTGCGGCAAATATCTGAGCCACTAAACCAAAGTCTTGAAGCACTTCTGCTAAGTCAAAAACCAGTACCAGAATTTCCTGTTAGTGCCATAGAACCAGACAAATTGCTGATTAATACCTTTGACTTTACGCCGCAAATTGATCCAGCGCAGTTTCGCCTGATGATTGATGGCGAGGTTAGTAACCCGATGCAATTGAGTATGCCAGATATTCAAAAACTTCCCTTGACTTCAATGGTAATTCGCCATGTGTGTGTTGAAGGCTGGGCTGCGATCGCTCAATGGGGAGGTGTGCGATTACGAGACTTGGTTGCACTGGTACAGCCGAAGTCAAACGTCCGCTATGTCTACTTTAAATCTGCTGATGGCTACTATGAAAGCTGGGATATTGCCTCTGCTGTACATCCCCAAACTCTCATGGCTTATCAAAAGAATGGACAACCTTTATCAGTTGATAATGGTGCGCCCATACGCCTAGCATCCCCAATTAAACTGGGCTACAAACAAAGTAAGTGGGTAACTCAAATTACATTCGTCAGCAATTTGTTACCTCGTAAAGGCTATTGGGAGGATCAGGGCTATGAGTGGTTTGCTGGATTATAAGCGAGATAAGGGAAAAAATTTTACCTTGTCTGTTTGCAATGGGATGTTTTTTTATTTGGAAGTTCCTTGCATCTCTACACTATAGAGGGATGGGGAATTATGGGAATTAGTTAAAAATCGTTTGGGAAGTGACAAAAAATCAGACACCCAATATCTGAAACTCCTTATCTAGAATTGATTTTGACGAGCTAACAAAGGACACGGGTTTTAGTCCACAAAGCACGGAAAAGTAACAGCATGACTACAGAGAATCTAAGTACCTTGCCATCATCTCCAGCCCAGACCGAATTAGAATTCATAGATTCCCCCGGTTGTCAATCAACAAGTCTGCACGACTCGGATGTACCAGAAGTGGACTTGTTTAGTCCACTGAAAATTCGAGATATCACCCTGCCCGATCGCATAGCGATGTCACCAATGTGTCAATATTCGGCAGAAAATGGATTCGCGAATGATTGGCATTTTGTCCATTTGGGGAGTCGGGCTACTGGAGGCACTCACCTGATTGTAGTCGAAGCTACAGCCGTGACAGCCCAAGGGCGAATCACCCCTGGCGATCTTGGTCTTTGGGACGACATGCACATTGAGCCACTAGCTCGCATTGTCCGCTTCCTTCGTGAGCAAGGAGCGATCGCAGGGATTCAATTAGCTCATGCTGGCCGGAAGGCGAGTTGCAATCTTCCCTGGCTGGGTGGTACACCGTTAACACCTGAAGAAGGCGGTTGGCCTGTAATCGGGCCAAGCCCAATTCCCTTTCAAGAAGGCGGCCCCCTTCCCATAGCCCTCGATGAGGGTGGGATTGAAGAGGTGATTGAAGCCTTCGTTGCCACAACCGGGCGTGCCCTTCAAGCGGGCTTTCAGATTATCGAAATCCACGCGGCTCATGGATATCTACTGCATTCTTTTCTTTCGCCGCTAAGTAATCAACGAACAGATGGTTACGGAGGTTCGTTGGAGAACCGAATGCGTTTGTTACTGGAGGTTACAAGACGAATCCGAGAGATTCTGCCAAGTGGGATGCCGCTTTTTGTGCGCCTCTCTGCTACCGACTGGGTAGAGGGAGGTTGGGATCTCAAGCAGTCAGTGATATTATCCCGTGAACTAAAGGAATTAGGCGTTGATTTAATCGATGTTTCCACAGGAGGCTTAGTCCCTCATGCCAGGATTCCCGTGCAGACAGGTTATCAAGTGCCTTTTGCTGCCAAAATCCGAGAAGAGGCTGGGATTAGGACAGGGGCTGTGGGGATGATAAAGGAGGCTGAGTATGCCAACCAAGTAATTACTCGTGGATGTGCGGATTTGGTTCTCGTCGGTCGAGAAATGCTCCGCGATCCTTATTGGTCAATTCGTGCGCGTTGCCATTTGGATGAGGAACCTAACTGGGCTTTGCCCTACGGGTATGCAGTTAAACAACGGAGACAGGGGAAATAAATCTAAACAGCAGGTGTTGCGATCGCAATGGTAAAGTTTGAGATTGCCACGGTGCGATCGCAATTTACTAGTGTTTAACCGCAGATGATCAGTAAATGGAGCTAAAAGACTCATTAATCTATTTCAATTAGCTCCCTATCCCGCCCAGCACTCAAAGTACCGGGTTAATAGGCTAAGTCCACTCAAGTGGACCGAAATTAATCTCAAAAAATGGCTTAGTCCTCTTTAGAGGAGTTAAGCTATTAGACTGGGATTTCAATCCCAGGCGGGTAATGCAGTCGGTGCAGATTACCTAAATTACTGAAACCAACGCCAGAAAACTTAAGAACTTGGGGCTTAAGCCCCAAGTCTTGCCATGTCACCTTGACAAGGCTACCTTAAACCTTAGACGTGAGAAATCTTGATATTTCCGCATGTGCCAACACAGCAGCAGGTTCGCGCTGGAGAGCGTTGTAATACTTTCTCTCGAAGGTATTGCCCGTCTCTAACGGTATAATCAGCGTGCGGACATCAGCAATCAACTTTTCAAAATCCTCTATTGCTATTGGTTCATCTGCTTCGAGCATTTCATCAACTTGCACAACCATCTCGGAAATGCGATGTAGCCAAGCAAATTGTTCATGAGCGATAACTAGCTGAAGTAGTTCTCCGCTTGATACTCGTCCACTAACTTGTTCGTAGGCAATGCGTTCTGTATCCAGCAACATCTTATGAAGGTGGAGTAATTTATTTCGTAAATCACGCAGATATTGATGTTGACGTATTCTTTGTGAAAGTGTGTTAGAAGTCAATGTTACCCATCCTTTCGTTACGATAGTCTTGAATGGCTTAAATAATTGCTGCGTCAGTATTCATCACGAATAGACTGTAGCGAACAACTGGTTTGTTGAGTGATACGCTAGCAATCAGAAGCATATCCAATGATGGCGTAGCAAGATCCCCGCAGGTTTACGGGAGCGGCACTCAACATACATCGCCTCACTGTCTTGTGCAAACAGCACCATTAGCCATCTGCCCAACTTCAGTTTATGTATTCGGTTTCCTTGTTAACACGCATGACAATTAACATATCTTTTTATAACTGTTGTATCTTATATTTGATTACTCATATATTAGCATAAACTTATAAGAAGTACATAGTGTAGAACCTATCGAGAAAATATCAATTATGGGAAAACTGTCTTAATGTCGCTAGCATACGTAATTCTAGGTCTTCTTCAGCAGCAGGAAATGACGGGCTATGACCTCAAAACGAGCTGCTTTGATCAATGCATTGCCCATTTGTGGCCAGCAGACCAAGCACAAATTTACAGAACTCTCGATAAGCTAGTTGAGCAAGGCTGGATTACCTGTACAATTGAGATTCAGCGCGATCGCCCCAACCGCAAAGTCTACAGCGTAACGGAGCCAGGGAAAGCCGAATTTGCCCGATGGCTTGGGACTCATCAGCCTTTGCCGACTGTACGAGAACCAATGCTAGTCCAGTTGCATTTTGCAGATCAGTTGCCGAATGACACTATCATTTACCTACTGGAAGAACAATTAGCGGCTCGAAGGAAAAAGCTTGCTGAATGTGAAATCATTGATTTGCCATCACTTGGTGATGAGTCTGCCAACCGTGAGCAAGTAATGCAAAGGCTTGTGTTAGAGTTAGTGATCCGAAGAGAACAGACTTATATTGATTGGTTGAAGATAGCGCTCAATGTTATTAGTCACCAAAAGATTTATGCATCAAATTATCAGATTCTTTGATATACCCTAGCACTAAAGCGAGGGGGATTCCTGTTTCAATCGGCTTCTTTCGGATGATTGGCTCTCTTCTGTTTAGATACGTCCACAGGCTCAAAATTATACTATAGGGCGTTTTCACCAGAAGCTTTGCGCTAGCATCTCAAAAAGAGGAAGCCGTTGGCTCTAGCTCGTTTTTCTGTAACTCTGATAAATCAAGGCAATGGTAACAATAGCAGTCAATCCTTATCTCGATCGCAATTTTGCTCCAGTCAGTGAAGAAATCACCACTGACAAGTTGCCAGTTATCGGTGAATTACCCCTTGACTTATCGGGGATGTTTATCCGAAATGGCCCTAACCCTCAATGGAAACCCATCGGTGAATATCATTGGTTTGATGGGGATGGGATGTTGCATGGTGTACAAATTAGCAACGGCGTAGCCACTTATCGCAACCGTTACGTCCAGACAGCCGGATGGAAAAAAGAACGAGTTGCGGGTAAGGCTCTCTGGAGTGGGTTATTAGAACCACGCCAGATGGATAACCGCCACGGTGGTTACAAAAATACTGCCAATACTGCCTTAGTGTGGCACGCTGGCCAGATGTTGGCACTGAATGAGGGAGGTAAACCTCACGCCATTAAGCTTCCTGAATTAGATACTATTGGCGAGTATAACTACAATGGCAAGCTGGTTTCTGCCTTCACAGCCCATCCCAAGGTAGACCCGGTTACAGGCGAAATGATCTTCTTTGGCTACTCTCTGTTTGTGCCACCATACGTCCAATATAGTGTGGTTTCAGCACAAGGCGAACTGTTGCGGACAGTGCCAATTCATCTGCCAATGGGAGTGATGATGCACGATTTTGCCATCACAGAAAACTACACGATATTCATGGATTTGCCGTTGACTTTTAACCCAGAAAGAGCGCAACGGGGAGAACCCGTTATGATGTTTGAGCGCGATCGCCCCAGTCGTTTTGGCATTTTACCGCGTCACGGTAACAACAGTAATATCCGATGGTTTGAGAGTCCTGCTTGCTACGTCTTCCATACGCTCAACGCTTACGAAGAGGGAGACGAAGTAGTGCTTATTGCCTGTCGCATGAATTCTACTACTGTGTTGATTTCTAGTGATTCGCAACCCGACCCAGATGCAAATATCCCGCGCTTGCATCGCTGGCGATTTAACCTCAACACAGGGACAGTACGCGAAGAAATGTTAGATGATGTAGCTTCTGAATTTCCCCGCGTCAACGAAAACCTATTGGGGCGACCAAACCGATATGGCTACACTAACAAAGCGGCAAATAATCCCCTACCTTTATTTGAAGGTATTATTAAGTACGACTTCAGCAATGGACAATCCCAAACCCACGAATTCGGAAAGGAGCGCTATAGCGGTGAAGCTGTGTTTGCGCCGCGTCCTGGTGCAACGGCTGAGGATGATGGTTGGCTTATGACTTTCGTCCACGATGAGGGTTCAAATACTTCAGAATTAGTAGTTGTGAATGCCCAAGATGTAACTGCTGAACCTGTAGCGCGGGTGATAATTCCTCAACGAGTGCCTTATGGATTTCATGGTACTTGGGTTGCAGGGGAATAGTCGATCATTTCGCTACAGTCAGCAATTATTATAAAAAGACCTCTCCCTGGTTCTGCTACGCAAAATCTGTCCCTCTCCGAGTCGGAGAGGGACAGATTTAAACTTTAGTTTAAAGCAGGGAGAGGTTAGTGGAACTCACGTTTACCTTTTTTCCCTATACCCCCCTGCATAGTCAATTACACAAATTGTTCTATATAATTTGTGAGTTCCATAAGCAACACCAGACACTTTAAAAGCGCCGTTAAAAATGTTTGTTCGATGACCGCGATCGGGCACACCATCATCAATAATTAACTGCATGACAATATCTTGGGCGGTATTTGGGCCATAACTGATATTTTCGCCTGCGGTTGTTTGCCATTTACCATAGCGGTTGATGCGAGTAAAGGGGTTGCTACCATCGCTACCATTATGACCTAGAGCACCTTTTGGTCCTTGGTCTTTAACATGGTCTTTTGCTCCTAAAGACATACCCTTTGATGCACTCAACGCCCCCACAGGACGTGCTGATTTCAAAAATGCGATCGCCTCATCAACTGGTTTGACTCCTTCTTGAGTTCGCAAATAGGTATTATTAGAAATTTTGACTCGGTTCCCCTCAAAGCGCTTTTTATAGTTTTCCAAAATCGGGAGATATGACTTAGGATTTGTTCGTACCTTATTTGTTTCAACAATTACCTGTTGTTCTAGCGGTGAAAGATAACTCGCCTTTGCTAATAAAGTTGGAGCGCTAGGTTTAACTACTACTGGGTTAGAGTTTGCCACAGATGGGTTAGATTGCAACAGTTGATTTGAGCAACCGAATATCAGGGTAATCGGCAAAAGTACCCAGAATTTAATGCGATGCATTCATTACCTCACAATTTTTTCTATGGATTAATTTAGTGAATTAGAAGAAATAATAATTTTCAACACACAGAAGTTTGTAGACGCTTCTTTATTCACAATTGTCAGACATCAGAACTTCGATCATTCCCCTAAGAAGAAGGGAAATGAGTTGAGCAAGAGTATAGATAACGCTGCGAACGTCTTTGTTCCTTGAGTGTTAAAAAAGGATTACTTAATACTTGTTGTAACCTAGCTAACACAAAAACGTAAAGCACAAAAAAATATTTTTACTTTATTACGCTTGATTTTAAATATAATAATTAAGAACGTTACATAATACTAAATATAACGCAAATAAAAACTTTGCATATTTGCGTTTGAGAAAAAAACGCAGAGTTTATATCGTATCCGCTCAAATAAGTGTTGTTGCGATCGCTCGTTCTCAGCATTCCCACAGAGTATGGTAGCAAACTTAAAAAACCTTGCGCTCGCATCGTTTCACTCGCAATTGACTTTCTGATTACACTTTTAAAAACCAGCGTTGGCGATACATCAGAACACCAACAGCCCACCACAACAACACGGTGACTAGGGCAAATAACAGGGAACCATTTAAAACTCCTGCCCAAGATGCGAAAAAATTCTGGTAAATCCAATTGTAGGTACTGGGAGCGTCTTTACCTGTGCCGATAGTGGTTTTCACTAAGATTTTAATCAATAAAACGGATGGAACGAAAAGTGCGATCGCATTTAAGCCCATAATTTCAAAAGGTTTACTCCAGCGACGTATCACCCGGACTTCAATGATTTCATAACAAGCGGCTAGCAAAAGTAACGCCCAACCACTGGTGAAAACTACATAAGAACTTGTCCACAGCTTTTTGTTAATGGGAAATGTCCACCCCCACGCCCAACCGATAATTAAACAACCAACTCCAAATAATGCTAACCCGATACTTGTGCGTGACTGTACAGGTTGGCTGCGTATCCATTGACCAGTGAAATAGCCAGCGAGGACGCTTACTATCGCAGGAATAGTACTGAACAGTCCCTCTGGATCTCCCATAAAGTTGAAACTATCACCTTTATATAGATGTGCTTTGGGAATAATCAAACGGTCAACAAAAGCGCCAAAATTACCTTCCCGCGTCAAAACTCCCGCGCCATATTCTGGGACTGGTACGTACATCATCGTTAACCAGTAGCCGATAAGTAACACAACTGCCAGTATCCATTGACCTTTGCGCGGAAGGTTGAGAACTATTAAGGAAGCCAGCAGATAGGTAATGCTGATGCGTTGCAACACTCCCATAATACGGATACTACCCAAGTCAAAAGTCCAAATACCTTGATTCCAAAAGCCATTTAGTAGCAATCCCAAGGCAAAGAGAATGGCGGCGCGGCGTAAGATGCGCCAGTAAATAGCTGAGGTTGGTTTGTTCTCTTCGGTGTACTTTGACAGCGAGAAAGTCATCGCTACACCGACAATAAACAGAAAGAAAGGGAATACCAGGTCAGTTGGTGTGCAACCGTGCCAATGGGCATGGGCTAAGGGAGGATATACATCATCTGTGACTCCCGCCATATTGACGAGAATCATCGCAGCGATGGTAATGCCGCGAAAAACATCCAGTGAAGTCAGGCGCATAAGTGGAATTTTATGTTAGATGAGTATCTAAGTACAGCATTTCATTAATTCGTAGCGAATTAAATTTGACAATGCCAATGCATCGACTGACAATGCCAACGTATCGACTGACAATGCCAACGCATCGGCTGACAATGCTAATGCATCGACTGACAATGCCAACGTATCGGCTGACAATGCCAACGTATCGACTGACAATGCCAATGCGTCCTTTTGCATTAAAAACGCTACGTTTTACCCAAAGCTGTACTAAGCTACCCCGCTTGATACAAGTAATCAAGCAAAATTTATAAACTTAGATACAAGGTAAAATTTTGTTAAGTAATTACCACAACTCGCTATGCCAATCAAAGTTGGAGATACTGCTCCTAATTTCACTCTACCTGCTCAAAACGGCTCAACAATTAGCCTCCAAAATTTTCGCGGCAAAAATGTTGTCCTATATTTTTACCCCAAGGATGACACACCCGGATGTACGGCTGAATCCTGCGCCTTTCGCGATCAGTATGAAGTGTTTAAAAGCGCTGGCGCTGAAGTTGTCGGCGTGAGTGCTGACTCTACCGAATCTCATCAAAAATTTGCTGCGAAATACAATCTACCTTTTACGCTGTTAACTGACAAAGGCGACCAAGTGCGGAAGCTATATGGCGCAACAGCAGCGTTTGGCTTATTCCCTGGTCGCGTTACTTACGTCATTGACCAACAAGGAGTTGTGCAATACGTCTTTGATTCAATGTTTAACTTTAAAGGTCATGTTGAGGAAGCACTGAAAACTTTGCAACAGATTGCAGCTAAGTAGGAGTTAGGAGTGAGGAGTTAGGAGTGAGGAGTTAGGAGTGAGGAGTTAGGAGTGAGGAGTTAGGAGTTATTTCTCCCTCATCTCCCTCATCTCCCTTATCTCCCTACTTACTCGAATGCGATTTTTCCGGCATGACAATATTGGCGTGGGTTGCTTTACCATTCTTGCCGTTAGTATGGCCGTTAGCATTACGGGGCTGGATAACACCATAACCGCCGTGGTTGCGTTCGTAAATTACATTAATCTCTCCAGTTTCAGAATTGCGGAACATATAAAAGTCATGCCCTACGAGTTGTAGTTGTTCTAGGGCTTCTGCAAGGGTCATCGGCGGCATGGAAAAATATTTGGTGCGAACGACTTCGTTGGGTAATTCGGGGGTGCGATCGCCAATTAAATCTGTGACTACCGATTCTACAACAACTACTTCTTCTGGTGGGGGCTGAGTTTTATGGTCTTGACGCCGTTCTTTGTATTTCCGCAGTTGACGGGCAATTTTATCTGCAACTAAGTCAATGCTGGCATATAGGCTTTCGCTGCTTTCCTCGGCACGGATAACGCTACCATTAGCATAAATAGTTACTTCAGCCGCTTGTCTTGTATTAATTCGAGGATTACGGGCTACGCTAAGATGCACATCTACTTCATTTGTAAGGCTCTGAAAGTGACTAACTGCTTTTTCAATCTTTTGATGTACATATTCCCGAATCGCATCGGTGATTTCAATATTTTTGCCGTGGATGACAAGCTTCATGTAAACTCTCCCACTGAATATTTAATGTGTGAATTTGCTTTGTATGAAAAGAAATTGCGGTAAGGTTTATTACTCCCGCCAAAACAAATTGTGAACTCTTTCTATGTACTGCTGGTAAGCTTTTCTAAACTTACTGCATCGAGGCTTTTGCTCATTATACCCTTGATTTTCCTCATCATCTCTGCGCTGATATCCAATTGGATATCCACCTAGAATTCTTTGGTGAGGAAAATTTAGCAGTAGCTCCTGTAACTGTCTTCTGTGTTAAAACAACGCTTACAGAACTGTTGATAGTTGCTCCTTCTGTGTTCGGTTGAAGTTTGCTTGCTGTTGTTTAATAATACAAGTCTTTGTGGAAATTTGATTCTGTTTGAAATGCAAACTAATGTTATGAGAGTCATCAGCCAGTACATTCGTCTTTATCGTCTTGGCATGATGCTTATTGCAGAGAATTCCTCCTAAAAACCTATTATTGAGGTTGTATATTCAAGCTAGCACTTTGTATTTTCTAATGCATCTTCCCTTGACTTTCCTTTAAAATCCTTTGCAAATCTTGACATTCTGTGACTCCAATCCTGTAAGTTGAAATATATTTAGCGCTTAATGCAGTTGATTTTTGGCATAATCCATAGTATGGAAACCCACAAAAACCGTTGTTTGCTATATAATCAGGGATTAATGCCTTACTTAGAAGCTCATAGATGGCAGCGATCGCTCCTGACTGAGCGTATCCATAATCCCAGTCTAGACGACGTGTTAATTTTGCTAGAACATCCACCCGTCTACACTCTGGGACAAGGAAGCAACTCAGATTTTATCAAATTTGATATTGACAAAGGTCAATATGATATGCATCGAGTTGAACGGGGCGGCGAGGTTACTTATCATTGTCCCGGTCAATTGGTGGGGTATCCAATTTTAAATCTGCAACGTTATCGTAAAGACCTCCATTGGTATTTACGCGAACTCGAAGAAGTCATTATTCGTATATTGGCAGTTTATGGGTTGCAGGGAGAAAGAATTCCGGCTTTTACTGGCGTTTGGTTACAAGGGCGAAAAGTTGCGGCTATTGGTATTAAAGTCAGCCGTTGGATTACCATGCACGGCTTTGCATTAAATGTTTGTCCAGACATGACAGGCTTTGAGCGCATTGTACCCTGCGGTATTTCTGATAAACCTGTAGGCAGTTTAGCCGAATGGATTCCAGGTATCACCTGCGAAGAAGTGCGTTTTTACATAGCACAGTCCTTTGCTGAAGTCTTTGGTGTGGAATTAGTCGAGTCGCAGCCTCAAGGATTTTTCGGGTCTGAGTAAATTAAGCTTGTAATTATGTAATAAATATAGGACTTACGCAAAATATCTCTCAAACTCTGATTTCTCTGTGTCCTCTGCGCCTCTGTGGTTCGTTATTCCGTAACTGTGCGTAAGTCCTAAAATACTATAGCAGTCCTATTTAAATTGTGAGACACTGATGAGGGTAGCCCATATTTAATAGTATGAAAATAACTATCTAATTAAGGTTATCAAAGCTAAAATCTGATTATTTACAAATTTCTATACTAAATTTTTACGGCACTCAAGCACAACTTTGCGCGTGAATTACTCAAATAATCTCCAGGTATATCCCCCATGTTTAACGTCTTTGAGAGAACGTGATTGGACAGCTTTGATAGAACTATTTGATAGAGATGACGTTGATGAAATTGAAGCCGATATTCACAGAAGTTTGTTTTGGCTGATACCTGAACCTTCTTGGGAAGATGATCCCTTTGAGTTCTTGCGTGAGTATCTTTGAATAGTGGGGAATTATGAGTTATGAGTTATGAGTTATGAGTTATGAGTTATGAGTTATGAAAAAACCTTTAATTGACAACTCCTCACTCCTAACTATCTAACGTTGAGGCGACTGAGGAAAAGACGTAGGCGATCGCTTTGGGGATTGGTCAGCAGTTCATAGGCTGGGCCTTGTTCTGTGACAATACCGTTGTCCAAAAATATCACCTGATGGGCAACTTCTTTTGCAAATTGCATTTCATGGGTGACAACTACCATTGTCATCCCTTCTGATGCCAATTGTTGCATCACTTGCAAAACTTCGCCGACTAGTTCAGGATCTAAGGCGCTGGTGGGTTCATCAAATAACATGATTTGGGGATTCATGCATAAACTACGAGCGATCGCTACTCGTTGCTTTTGTCCGCCAGAAAGTTGTTCGGGATAAGCAGAGGCTTTATCAGATAAGCCAACTTTTTCAAGATATAACCTCGCTAATTGGGCGCTTTCTTTCGGTGTTTTACCCAAGACTTTACACGGTGCGAGTGTCATATTTTCTAAGACGCTGAGATGGGGAAACAGGTTGAACTGTTGAAACACCATACCTACTTGTGTTCGTAGTTGCCGTAGTTGGCTATAGTTGAGAGTGGGCCGGGATAAGTTAATTCCGTTGATTATTAAACGCCCTTTGTCAATGGTTTCTAGGCGGTTGAAGCAGCGTAGTAGGGTACTTTTACCACAGCCAGAGGAACCGATAACTGCAACGACTTCTCCCCGGTTGATTTCGCCTGTGATTCCTTTGAGGACTTTTAGGGAACCAAAGTTTTTTTCGATATTGTCAAAAATAATGGCGGGGATGGTATTGTTCATTACTTATGTCAAACTGCTCTACAGTTGATTGTAAGGTTTTAAGGTAGATGCGGAGCGGCTACCGCAGAGGCGCAGAGAGCGCAGAGGGCGAGAGAAAATAATATGGTTAAATTTGGTTTTGTGCGCTGGTGTATAGTTGTTTGTTTTAGCTGTTTGTTACTGGCTGGCTGTGCTGTAAACTCTAGCGCGGGTAAAACTCTGCAAATTGCTACAGATCCGACGTATCCACCTTTTGAGTTTCAAAAACAAAGTGGTGAGTTGCAAGGTTTTTCTATTGAGGTGATGAATGCGATTGCAGTTGCTGCTAACTTTAAATTTAATTTTAAAAGTCTGCCTTTTGATGGCATGATCTCAGCTTTAGGAGCCAAAACGGTAGATGCGGCGATTAGTTCCATCACGATTACAGAGGAGAGGGCGAAGACTATTTCTTTTTCCCGTCCTTATTTTAAGTCTGGGTTAGCGATCGTAATTCGTACAGACAATCAAGATATTACTGGTTTTGACAGTCTCAAAAATAAAAAAATTGCTGTACAAATTGGTACAACTGGGGCTGTAAAGGCTAAAAGTATTCCTGGGGCGCAAATTCGCAGTTTTGATTCTGCGCCCATAGCCTTGCAAGAATTGCTCAATGGCAATGTGGATGCAGTAATTAATGATGCATCTATGACTGTATATGCCATTAATACGGGCAATCTTCAGGGAATTAAAATAGTACAAAAATTGCTGACGGAGGAGTTTTATGGAATTGCTACACCTAAAAACTCGCCGAATTTGGCATTGATAAATGATGGCTTGGATAGGGTGCTGAAAAATGGCACTTATTCTCAAATTTATCAGAAATGGTTTAAAGTTGAACCGCCATCACTACCAGCTAAATCACTATTTGAGGAGCAAAATAATACTAATTCGCCTAAAACACATACCTTATTTGGGGTGATTTTGCAAGCTTTTCCAACTTTATTACAAGGTGCGTTGGTAACGTTGCAATTGGCGATACTTTCTGTAGTGTTTGGTTTAATTGGTGGTTCCCTGATTGGTATTGTCCGCCTTTCTCATCTTGCACCTGTGCGTTGGCTGGCGAGGGCGTATGTAGATTTTTTCCGGGGAACGCCTTTGTTGGTGCAAATTTTTATGATTTACTTTGGATTACCTGCAATTTTGCAAGAACTTGGTTTGACATTTAGTTTTGATCGCCTAACTGCTGGGGTAATTGCTTTAAGTTTAAATAGCGCCGCATACATTGCCGAAGTTGTTCGTGCGGGGATTCAATCAATTGAACCAGGACAAGCAGAAGCTGCACAGTCATTAGGTTTGAGTTCTGTACAAACAATGAGTTATATAATTTTTCCCCAGGCTTTTCGACGGATGATTCCACCTTTAGGTAATGAATTTATTAGTTTGTTGAAAGATACAAGCTTAGTTGCAGTTATTGGTTTTGAAGAATTGTTTCGCAAAGGACAATTAATTGTCGCCGATAACTATCGCGCTTTTGAAATTTACGCGGCTGTGGCGTTGGTTTATTTATGTTTGACGTTACTTTCTTCACAAGCATTTAGTCGTTTAGAAGTGTGGATGAATCCGGTGAAACGGCACAGGAAGCACGATGCTTAATAATCTTTGAGTAATCTTATAATTTATCTATTTCACATAGTCGTAAAAACCTAAACTCATGAGGCTTTACTCGTTCCCATGCTGAATATTTTCTACTGCGAAATAATCTGCGATCGCTTGTAAATCAGCAGAAGCAGGGAGCGAGATAATATACCGATTTATTTTTAAGCTCTTTTGCTTGCTTCAATTGTGTTAAAAGCTGATTCACAAAAGTTTCACCATCAATTGCTTCTCGCCTTTGAGAGCATCCCAATTTTGCCAAAAGATACAGGAGTAGTACAAAAACCCTGTACAAACCTCTTTCCTTTGCGTCCTTCTCTAACGAGACGCTAACGCGTAGCTTGCTTCTTTGCAGGAGTATGCGGTTCGTTATTTCATTACTGTTAAATTAGTAAGATTTAGATTATTTGTTCTTGTTCTGGGCTGAACGTGATATTCATAACGATTCCATTTTTTTGCTTTTTCTATGATAGAGCTGTGATAAATAACATCCCTGATGTATTAAGTTGGGTTGACGCTTGAAATAATCTTGCTGAAAAACGGGAAGACTATGGTTACTCTCTAATGGGGAAATTTCCATGAAAGTCCTCAACAGCAAAATGCTCAAAAAATCTCTGCTTAACTGTTTGATTTTGCCTTTTTCTCTAGTGCCCTGGCTGTGTGTGGGAACCCTTTTCGATTCTCAAGCCAATGCTTTACCAGGGCAAAGTACAGAGGAAGTAGGCACTTGGATTAAAGCACATCCCACACTCCGTCCCAGGAGTGGGGAGCGATTATTTGTGCAAAAGACTGATACAGCTGCTCAACGATTCACTTTTCAAGCGTCAGTATTGCCTCCCGGTAGGGTGGAATTTTCCAAAGACCGTAGCACAATTCGGAGTGAGCGCATTGCCATGTATGATGCCATTAACGGCATGACATTTACGCGTCTCCAGGAATCTTTGCGGGTGATTTATGGCTTAGAGATTTATCAAGATTACGATCGCGCCCAAGTCGTGTACGAGTATCCCAACGAAAAGGTAGTTAACTCGGCGCGTCTTGCCAAAACTCCAATTCGGGAAGCTTTAAAGGGAGAATTACGAGTAGGCGATCGCTATGTATACTGGGTGGAAATTGCCCAACCCAAGACTGGCAAAGCTTTTACTGGTCAAATGACGATTTTGCTCAAAACTGATCTAGGCAAGTTAGAAAGGGAACTGCAAATTCGATAATGGGCATCGGGCAGAAAGAAGTTCTTCAATTTTTAATTTTTAATTTTTAATTGATTTCTCCCCTGCTCCCTCATCCCCCTCATCCCTTCTCGTTTAAAGATGACTGAATTGGTATTCTACAACTTCCCCAACCCTATAGGAGCAAGAGTTTGCCATGTACCCGAAAAGATACTTTCAGATGCTAAGGAAATTCGTAGTAAATCTTCCTTTAGTAGTGGCGGCCAATCAACCCCGGCTTTACGCCCTGCGGCAAACAGCTGTTGCGCCTTAATGCTTAACTGAAAAAGGGTCAAAGCCAGCTCTCGGTCTAGGCTCGTTGCATCTTTGAGGGCTTCAAACACCACTTTCAATGCCAACAAAATCGAGGTGATCTGACCGGGTACCGGCGGTTTTCCCTGTTTCATACGCGTCAACAGCGCATCTGGGTTTTCCTCGGTTGTGATTGTCTGATCTATGAGGAGTTTCCGAGCTGTTTCGTAATTCATTTAGCCAGTTTAGCGTACATTCTGCTTCAGCAGGAATACCTAATTAAAAAGTCATCAAACTGGCTTTTGGTTATTTATAGCAATCTCTTATGATTTGTGAAAAGATAAACTTGGGGAAAATGATGGGGGATTTGCGATGCTCTCGCTTAAGCAGATACACTGAATATAATATCTTTGAAAAATACGTACCGCTTAGAATCAGAAGCAAAATGATATCACCAAATTTACTAGAAATTGAGCGCTCCGTCCGTGCTTTGTCTGTGGAAGAACAACTTTGGCTGCTAGAAAGTATTGCTCGACAAATCCGAGAAAGTGAGTATACAAAAGATAAATTCCCTGATGCCAAACATCCAGAAGAACAACTGGGAGTGATAGTTAATGAGGCAAAGATCCCAGTAGAAATTGCTGCTATAACTGATGAGTTTGCAATTTCAGAAATTCTCTAATGTAGAAAAGTAAAAATTATGAGTTTGTCAGATTTAAAAAGTTAAATATACAGTTTTTATGGATTCTCTCGTTTCTCTCGTTCCTAGTCTCTAACTGGGAATGCTTGATGGGAGGGCTGCCGCCTCAAGACTCGCGGCAGAAGCCAGAAGCTGGAAATGAAGTTTTAAAGGAATTTTAGCTGAAGTTAACACCAATAAGCATTGCTGTGTTCCATGCAATTGAGAACCACTATATTAGCATTTTCGGTATTGTACTTCGTATTTAAATTCATCTTGGTTAGACTCAACATTTTGAGAAACAATCGAGCGTACAAATCCCAGATTATGCAATAAAGCAATAGAACGATGATTTTGGAGATCAACGTAAGCACAAAAATCCAGATTTTGGTATGTCTCAACTAAATAATTAATCATACATGTCACCGCTTCGCGTGCATAACCTTTTCCCCATGAATTAGGAAAAAACACATACGCAATGATTGCACTCTTGTTTACAGTAATTGTTGCTTGAACATATCCAATGTAGCATTTCTCTACAAAAGACCAGACAGCCCAATTGAACCAAATCTCTGTTCCATCTGGTGATTGACGACGCGCCAACACCATGTAGCGATCGCGAAGCGATACAACGCTTTGTGGCGGCACATCTTCGATAAAGTCATATATCCTAGCACTTTGTAATCCATCAAAAAGCAGTTCGGCATGATCCGGTTCTAGTGGTTCTAAACAGAGCCGTTGAGAGTAGATTTTCATTTTGATCTAACCCTACATTAACAAGCCATACCAAACACCTTTGACTAACTCATCTTCAATATGAACCTCTGGAGCCAAAAGCTATATGTCAAGGATGTCAAATTTTTGACTTGAAAAAACTCCATAGATATAGTACTTTTCACAACTGATTTAGGATTGCCATAGTTGCTAATCAATAAATACCATAGATAATTTCTATATCTAGTACACCACAACGGAAATAGAGCAACCATTTAAAATCCCTATAAAGCTTATTCCATAGTCCTTTTGACTTTTTATTTTTGGATTTTAACTTCCACCTTGTGGTACTAGCCTTTTAGATTGACTTTTATTTCATTTATCTTTACGATTCAACCTCATTATGGTATGTCAATGGGGTAAATACGCTTTTATAGTGTTGCTAATTAATAAGCAATAGAGACGATCTCGCAAAACCACTTATTAAGGGTGCTCATTACATTGTTTGAAGTTATGTAGCCTTTTGATTACGGCCTATCAATCACTGCGGTAAACTATGCGTTGATTATGATTCTTTCGCAGAGAAGAACACCTCGAAAGGAGCGGTTTTTTCAATGTCTCATACCGTAAAAATCTACGATACCTGCATTGGTTGCACCCAATGCGTCCGCGCTTGCCCTACTGATGTACTAGAGATGGTTCCTTGGGATGGCTGTAAAGCTGCTCAAATTGCCTCTTCACCCCGTACAGAAGACTGCGTTGGCTGTAAGCGCTGCGAAACCGCTTGTCCCACCGACTTTTTGAGCATCCGGGTTTACCTGGGCGCTGAAACAACTCGCAGTATGGGTCTGGCTTACTAAAAAGCTCAGTGCTAAGTCACCGAACTTCTGATCGCAATGCGGGTCTACTGCCCAACCGTTCTTCTAGAAGGGTTGAGGCGCAAGCCTTTGCTTTGCTCAGAGTTCTCCCTGAGTTCTGAGTCTTGAGTCCAGAGGCAAAAGAAGTAAATCAAAAAAACAATTTCTTGATTCTTCACTCAGCACGGGCTACGCTAACGGAACTCATAACTCAGAACTCAGTGTTCAAAACTTTAAAGTTTCTTAATAGCAAGCATCTTTAAAAATACCTAGTGGCAGAGGGAGTAATTTACTCCCTTTTTTATTTGCAAAAAGTCTACTTTGTGCTACCAACTATACTGGATCTAATCATCCTGAAAAAGAAGCGGTGTGAACAATGTGCGGAATCGTTGGATATATAGGCACTCAAGCGGCGACAGACATTTTACTGGCTGGGCTGGAAAAACTAGAGTATAGGGGTTACGATTCTGCTGGAATCGCTACTGTTTGGGAAGGTGAGGTTAATTGTGTGCGGGCAAAGGGCAAATTGCATAACCTGCGTTCTAAACTGGAACAAATAGAAGCTCCTGCCCAGATTGGTATTGGTCACACTCGCTGGGCAACTCATGGTAAACCAGAAGAGTACAATGCCCATCCCCACATGGATACGGCAAAGCGAGTGGCGGTAGTGCAAAATGGCATTATCGAAAATTACCGCGACTTACGCGAGGAACTCAAAGGAAAAGGGCACAAGTTTCTTTCTGAAACCGATACAGAAGTAATTCCCCATCTTATAGCCGAATTTTTAAAGAATCTGCCCCCTTCATCTCCCTCATCTTCCTCATCTCCCTTCCTAGAAGCAATTCGCCAAGCAGTTAACCACTTGCAAGGGGCATTTGCGATCGCAGTTATTTCTGCTGACTACCCCGATGAATTGATTGTTGTTCGCCAGCAAGCACCTTTGGTAATTGGTTTTGGGCAAGGGGAGTTCTTTTGTGCGTCTGACACGCCAGCGATCGTTGCCTACACGCGTGCGGTGCTACCTCTGGAAAATGGTGAAATTGCCCGTCTTACTCCTTTGGGCGTTGAGATTTACAATTTTGCTGGCGACAGGTTGAAAAAACAACCCCGGCTGCTCAACTTCAATCCTGCAATGGTAGAAAAGCAGGGGTTCAAACACTTCATGCTTAAAGAAATCCATGAGCAACCAGGGGTAGTAAGAGCTAGTTTAGACGCTTACTTTAATCCAGCCGAATCTACCGAATCGCCAATCAATCTTGGTTTACCTGCGGATTTATACACTGATTTAGAACAAATTCAGATCGTCGCCTGTGGTACAAGTTGGCACGCAGCATTAATCGGAAAATATTTACTCGAACAACTAGCAGGAATTTCAACTCAGGTACATTATGCTTCTGAGTATCGTTATGCACCATCACCATTGACATCTAACACGTTGATCATCGGTGTTACCCAATCAGGTGAAACCGCCGATACCCTAGCAGCTTTAGGGATGGAAAAAGAACGTCGCCAGGGGAAAGAACCCAAATATCAAGCGCGACTATTGGGCATTACGAATCGCCCCGAAAGTAGCCTTGGTCATCTAGTACCGCATGTTATCAGTACCCTAGCGGGAATTGAAATTGGAGTAGCAGCAACAAAAACTTTCACTGCCCAACTGATGGCATTTTATGCATTGGCATTGGATTTAGCAGCTCGTCGCCAGACAGTTTCAAAAGATATTTTAGAGAAAATTATTAATGGGTTGCGGCAGATTCCTAAAGAAATTGAAGCAACTTTGGAAAACCAGGAACGTTTAACCGAACAGCTAGCCCACGAATTCGCCGAAACCCAAGATTTCATTTTTCTGGGAAGGGGAATTAACTTTCCTATTGCTTTGGAAGGGGCATTGAAATTAAAAGAAATTAGCTATATTCACGCAGAAGGGTATCCGGCTGGAGAGATGAAACATGGCCCGATCGCACTTTTAGATGCGAAAGTACCAGTAGTTGCGATCGCAATACCTGGTAGTGTTTACGAAAAAGTTATTTCTAATGCCCAAGAAGCCAAAGCCAGAGATTCTCGCTTAATTGGCGTGACTCCCGTTAACGACGGCGAAGCTGCGGAAATTTTTAACGATCTTCTTCCCATCTCTCATGTGGAAGAATTACTTTCTCCGATTTTGACAGTAGTTCCTTTGCAATTATTGGCTTATCATATTGCCGCCCGTCGCGGTTTGGATGTCGATCAACCAAGAAATTTGGCTAAGTCTGTAACGGTAGAATAGTCTATTGATAGTGTGGACAAATAATTGTACAACAATAAAAAAGTTGTATAACCCATAAGATAATTATACAACTTATCCTGTAGGTGAATATGCAAGCATCTACAGGAATTTTTATGATACCAATACAATACTCTACAGTTGCAATAAGCTACGTGTTTATTTTCAATCAAATCCCAATGTGAGCGATCGTACTCTCTGCGATGGCATTGGTCCAAAGAGCAATTAGCTTTGCAGCCAGAAATCAATTACTGCTACTGCGATCGCATACATCACCAACCAGAATTACTGATTTGGCTTTTACTGGGGAGCGATGTCTAGGACGGGCTGCGCCTACGCAATTGGATTAATATTGCACCAAGTAAAAGTGCGATGCCTAGGTTGGGCTGCGCCTACGCATTCCAAATATAAAGTTGAATCAACAGCTTGAGTTTAGCATCTTCCATCTCAACGATGCGATCGCCATTTAGTCTTATAGTAAATACTTCCAAACCCTTACAAGGCTAACTATTGAGGAATTGTACAACTTTTTTATTTATCAATATGACAAATTCTTAGAAAATTCTACAACTTTATTTTTATAAGTCGCGTGAATGCCAACGGTAATATAGAAGTTACAAACTGCAAAATTGTAGAATTTTTTTATACTTCTACAGATTTTAGTAATTTTAGATAAATTGTACAAGTTTATTTTTGGAGATTAGTATTAACGTTAACGCTAATATAATGGTTCTAGCGCCTAAAACTGTACAACTTTTTTAGTTGTTTACAGAAGATTACCAGCCCAATAGACAACCACCAGAAAACCTCTATAATCGACAAATTATTGAGGTTTATGAGCCACAGTAGCTCTCTCTGGGTTGGGCTTGGGTTTATTTAATGACTCTAGACCTTTAACCAATTACCAGGCATCCTCCAACCTGACGGCTGGTGGAGTGGCTGTGGTTTAACCGCAAAGTCCAGTTACGATCTGTGAACTGTTAATTTTGCGATTAGTTTATGTCCTGCTTGGAGTCGTGCCGTTGCGGCTGTAACGGATAGATTGGATTTTCTGGAGAAGCTACTGCTGCTTTAGGAATTTCAATTACCGGGTTATTTAGCCCTACCATCAAAGGAGAAGGTGGAATTATAGAGGCTGAAGATGTTTGTATCGGTTCTGTTTGTGGTCGTTGTGCCAGTTGCGGCACTCTCGAACCAATAGGTACTAAGCCAGATACTGCACCGATTACACAAGCAGCAAGGGCTGCACCTCCCGCCATCCAGTTTAAACGGGAACGGCGGCGCAGACGTGTCAATACTTGCCCAACTGTTACTTCTGGTGACTGTTGGGCTGTGGGCACTGGGAGAGTCCGCAAGCCTTGGCGCAGCTTTAAAAGTCGAGCGTACAAGCATTGAACTGAGGCATCATTTGCCAGCCATTCTTCTACTTGCTTGCGTTCAACGGCTGTGACTTCACCATCGAGATAAGCACTCAATAACTCGAAGCGATCGCGCTTCACTATATCCATAAGACCCGTTGATTCATTGGTATGCTTGGCCATTCCATCTGACAAATCTTGAGGAAGTTGCAAAGGAGAACGGTCGTAAAACTGAGAATCCGTAGTCATCTTAACATTATTACCAATTCATACACGGGTAAACTGGGCGGGAGATTCGGAGAAATTAGCCAATTTTCCTCCTCAGGGCAGAAGCGATCTACGTTGTGGGTATTCTTAATCTATGCTTAAATTCTGCCATTGGGCAGAGGCAAGATACTGTAAATTAGGAATCTAGATAATTCTGCAAGTGAGCTTGCAGCCTCGTTCTAGCTCTGGCTATTCTTGACTTCACAGTTCCTAAGGAAACTCCAGTGATTTCGGCAATTTCTTCATAAGCCATGCCTTCGATTTCTCTCAGGACAATGGTAGTACGAAAAACTTCTGGTAAATCCGCGATCGCTTCTCGCAATTGTTCGTAAAATTCTCTAGTTGTCAGTTCTTCTTCAGGACCGGGAGTATCGCCAGCGATTTCCCAATCCATCTCGCCGTCTTCTAATGAACGGGGAGCATCCAGTGACAAAGGACTCATAACCCGCTTGCGTTTCCGTAACTCGTCGTAAAACAAGTTGGTGGCAATGCGGCTTAACCAGCCCCGAAATTTGGCAGGATCTTGTAATCGGTTGATATTCCGATACACTCGAATCCAAACTTCTTGAGCTAAATCGGCTCTGTCAGCCCAATCTGGAGCCAAGTGGTATAGAACTCTATCAACTTGACTTTGATAGCGGCGTAATAGTTCTGCAAACGCAACACGATCTGGTCGCAGTCCCGCTTGACAGCGCAAAATTAAATCGTGGTTAGGGAGTTTGTCAACTTGCACTGATGCTTCTGGATACTTTGCATCAATCGTTGACCAGGATACAGAGATCGACTGACTCATAGATCGTACTGGCTCTAAATCATCCCTATCTATTAGACCTGCTAATGGAACAGAAGTTCCATGCTAAGGTGACGGATTTATGACTGGAACACTGAGGCAGACAATTTTAGATACATTTATAGCAATAAGGAGGGCCACTTTTTCCTTATACTGCTGGCATAGTTAGCCAAGACCCATTAATTAATAAAAGCGCGGCAACATGCACATTTTAGTACTTTTCGCAACTGGGTATATACGCTTGATAAAAATAATTAAATCTGGGTATAAGGATGAAGATAAAACTTTTGTAATTCTAACTTCTTAATACCTTTAAAGTTGAGGTATTAATTTCTGGAAGTTGGGTTGCTATGGTGATTTATTTTTTTCACTTTGTTACCAGAATAGCTGCTGATTGTTCTGGTTGTGACCCGTAGGTAGCACCATTATGTTGCTCTGGTACACGAACTTGAAAAAGGAAATTGAGGGAAAATGTAATTGTGACTGCTAAGAATAGTTTTTCAAACATGATTTTTCTCCCACTGACACCACTAAGAATTGATTACTACATTTCAAAAGTTGCACCAGAAAGTCTAAGTATTGGCTTACAACCCCCAGAACTTTGGAGGAATGAGGTTGGTCACTTCGAGTTTTCCTGCTGGAACAATTTGCATAGTCTTAGTTTGCCCAGAGGTGTTGGCAGATTTATAACAGAAATGATAAGTATTGATAAATTTTTGATGATCGGATGATGAACTCATCGAATTACTCGGCTGGATATGTCAGGGATAAATAATAGGCGATGGCAATGGTAAGAAATGAATCTGTAGGGCGGGTGGTAATGTTGCTCTGTTTTGGCACAGCATTTTTATCTTTAGCTGTCCATTGGCGCATTACCACGGCACAACGGCAGTCTGATAAGTCTGTATCTACTGCAATGCGGCGAGATTCTACCCTAACCAATCCTAAGGGGAGCCGCCCAGAAGGAGTCTACAGAAATCTTTCCCAAGTTAGTTTAGAGGAAATTGCACTGGGTGCATCTGTGCCAGTTGATGAAGCCACCCAAGGCACAACTGCCCAGAGGGTGTTTACATCAAAGTCCTCTGCTATTAAGCCTCAAACTAAGTCGAAAGTAATTAAAAAAAAGAATGTAGCCAAAGCAACTAAGTCGAAAATAATTAAGAAGAATGTAGCCAAAGCGACTAATGTAGGCGCGATTGTCCCCCAAACTCAGCCCCAAATCATTAGAAAGAATGTAGCTAAAGAAACCGAACGACCAACTAAGACGCGGCTGGTGGCACAAGCAGAAAGACAAAATCCAGTTACAGATAGTTGGCCAAAAAGTATATGGTCTAAAGCTTCAGCCCAACAAGTACCATCTAACAGGCTGGCAGATGCTAAGACGCAAGTAGTAGTTGATTTAAGCGATCGCCGGACTTATGTATACGCAGAAGATGAGGTTATAGCCAGCTACCCAATCGCTATAGGTAAGAAAGGTTGGGAAACGCCCACAGGTTCTTTCCAGGTGATTCACATGCGACACTATCCAATTTGGCGTCACCCGATTACAGGCAAAGTATTTGAGGCTGGTACGGATAGTCCCTTGGGAGACAGATGGATTGGTTTTTGGTCAGATGGACGGAATGAAATTGGCTTTCATGGCACGCCGGAAATTGACCTGGTAGGAACGGCTGTATCCCACGGCTGCTTAAGAATGCGTAATTCTGATGTTCGATTGTTATATGAGCAAGTTAGTTTAGGGACAACAGTATTAGTGCGTGATTAATTATAGAGTCATTAGTCATTGGTCATTTGTTTAAAACAAATGACCAATGACTCTTAAAATTATAATTTTTGCTCAAAGTTAGGTGCGTATGTTTGGAGTAAAGCACTAACTTGGCGTACAACCTCATTTCCAGTGTTTTTACCCAAAGCTTGGCGTTCTGGGAAGAAATGGGGTCGATCGAGGTAACGGTTAATTGCCTCACTTATTTGCTGAGAAATTAAGTCTTGCAGTTGTGCCTGAGCCGTTTGGCGCTGGAAGTTAGCACCTTCTTCTGTAGTAGCATATAAAGGTGGTAGCCTGTTGAGGGCGTAAGCAGCAATATCGCCGACATCTAAAGAACTTTCGCTGGTGGCTTCGATTTCTGCGACTCGGGCGATCGCTTCTGTCAGTACCAATTCTTCCATAACGTTAATGAATTGTTTGCGAGGTACCGCCACTACCTCACTAGTCAATAGCGCACCCATCAGCCGATCCAACGCCATATACTCTTCAATTGAGAGTTCCGAGGCGTTGTCACAGATTCTACCGACTTCTGCTTCCATTGCTGGTGTCAAATAACCATCCTGGAGAGCTTGTTCTACAATTTTTTCGATACTCATAATGCTTATCATCATTTATGTTAGCCAAGCAAGGTAGGGATGGTATCAATCCAAATTCTTTTGTGTAATTCTCAGCAAAAAAAAACACAAATTATGCACAGACGCGACCAACTCCGCCTCTACTACTTAACGACCTTAGTTCGCCAAGGTGTTGGATCAACAGATTGTCCGTTGACATACAGACCCCAGTGCAAGTGCGGTCCCGTAGAAGCACCTGTTGAACCTACTGCGCCAATTAGTTGACCAGCTTTCACAAAATCACCTTCTTTAACGTTAATACGACTTAGGTGCATGAAAATACTGGTTACTCCTTGACCGTGGTCAATGCCAACTACGTTACCGTGTACCCTAAACCCTTGGGATACCCTACCTACCAAAGCAACTCGCCCAGAGGCTGGGGCAATTACGGATGAACCGGCAGCACCAGCGTAGTCAAGACCACGATGATAGTAGTCCTTTGCAAATGTACCATTATAGTAGCGACGTACACCATAGGTTGTACTCATCCGCCCTGCATTTGGCTTCAGAAATACTCCATTCCAATACTTTTCTGGTGTTTGTAGTAGCTTGAAAGCTGCCACACGCTTAAGTTCATACTCTGTAGCATCTACTCCGGCTTTACCAGGTGGCAAAGTAATACGTTGTACGGGGAACTTGCGATTAAGCACATTCACTGCCAAGTTTTGTACTTGACCATCCCCTGTAACCCGAAGTGTTCTAGTTCCAGCTTTTTCTAGCGGAGTTGTGGGAACAAAAGCCCGATACTGATTGGGGGCAATTTCAAAGGCTGGGTAAGTATTCTTACCACTAGCTACTGTTAGATTGGTAGTATTATCGGGATTATCTCGATTAATCTCCACTGAGATTGTATCCCCTAATTTAGGATTAGTTGGAGTCACCTTTACTTGTAAAGCTTCTACAGGCAATGCCAAGGTGAGAGGGAGAACAGCAAATATTCCCTTTAACACATTTATTGCTTTGATATTAAAACCGAGCAACTTCTTGTTTGAACTACTAGCGCTATTCTCAATCATCATAGAGCTACAAAAATCCCTTGCTTGTGTTGCAAAATAGACTAGCTTATTTCTACTAATGTTTCCTGTTTGAAGTAAATATTGTTGAAAACTATAAATATTGGGAAATCGGATAGGACAAAGGCAGGGGGTAAGAGATAAGGGAGAATGATTTGTAACTGTAATCGAGCAAATTGGTATTAACTTTAATAATCAAGATGTATTACATTGGTAATGATCTTAAAATTTAACTAGATTAATGGCAAAGATCCTCTTGTGGCTTGACATAGGTATCATTTGTTAGGCAATAAAAGAGACCTGTTGGGCTTTAACCATTAGATAATAATACTTGAAGAAATTTTTGGAATCAATTGGACACTTGTTCAACTGGACACTCATACTACACTGTTAGGTTAAAGTTGGTGTAAGTAAATCACCAAGCCAGGTAAAGCAAGGGCAAGGGTAAAGCGTCAGAAATAAACCCAAAACATTTAGGCAATGCTATATCTAGTAAGATGTTGAGTATTTAATTTGCACAAATAGGGTAGGCATCTTGCCCACCCTATCATAGATTTTATTGATGTATAGTATAAATTATTTCTAGGATTTTCAGTTTATCTAATCTTAATGCTCGTTTATACACTCGTAACAGATATTACTAATGTTGATATGCGGGTGTCGAGTGTAAAATAACAGTGATTTTACCTAAAATTTTCTCATTCAGAGTTGAAAAGCTCGATTAATAAAGGCTTATCAACTCTAAGCTGACAGTTTTACTTTTGACTTGAGTTTGCCATCTTCCATGTGAAGGATGCGATCGGCAATATCTAGGATGCGGTTATCATGAGTAACCATCAAGATAGTACAGCCTTGTTCTTTTGCTAGTTTTTGCATGAGATTGACTACATCTCGTCCCGATTGACTGTCAAGGGCGGCTGTGGGTTCATCTGCCAGGATTATTTTAGGATGACTAACTAAGGCACGAGCGATCGCTACTCGTTGTTTTTGTCCCCCAGACAGTTTATCAGGATAGTAATGCAAATGATTTCCTAATCCTACGTGTTCTAGCATTTGTGCTGACCTAGCTAGCATCTTTTTCAAGCCAAGATGTTTATGCAATTCCAAAGCCATTTTGACGTTTTGGAGTGCTGTTAAACTACCATGCAAGTTATGTGATTGGAAAATATAACCGTTACGACGTCGCGCCTGCACTAGTTGTTCAGTACTAGCACCACAAAGTTCTCGTCCCAACACCCGCAAACTACCAGATTGGGTAGAACGTAATCCACCTACTAAGGTCAGCAAGGTAGTCTTTCCAGAACCAGAGGGCCCAGTCATAATAATAATTTCACCGGCGTTAATCTCCAAGTTGATGTTAGATAAAACTTGCTTACGGAGTGAGCCTTGACCAAAATGGTGGTCGAGATTCTGGATGGAGATGACGGGAAGCATATTTGGGGAGTGGGGAGTTAAGAGTTAGGAGTTAGGAGTTAGGAGTTGTAAAAATTTTTCACTATTCCCTACTCCCTACTCCCCACTCGCCTAGGTTTAAAACATGTCAGCAGGATCGGCGGCTTGGAGTTTGCGGGTTGCGATCGCACCGGAAATTGCACACATAATGATAGTCAGCACTAATACCTGCAATGCTCGAATCGCAGTCATGTACATGGGTAAATTTGTGGCGCTGCGAGTCAGTTGGTAAAGTGCTAAGGACACTCCTAATCCAGGGAAGAAGCCCAGCGCTGCCAATATCAACGATTCTTCAAGCACCACACCTAGCAGGTAGTAATTGCGATATCCCATTGCTTTGAAGGTAGCGTACTCCCGAACATGGGCATTAACATCGGTGGAAAGAACTTGATAGACGATAATCACGCCCACTACAAAGCCCATTGATACACCCAGGCTGAAGATAAAGCCAATTGGGGAATTTGTTCTCCAGAAGTTGTTCTCAAATTCAATAAATTCGGCGTGGGTTAAGACTATGACATCATCTTTTAGATAGGCTTTCAATGTTGCTGCTACCTTTTTCGGGTCATAACCGGGTTTTACCTTTATCAAACCTAAACTGACACTGCTGGACTGTCGCCCAGAAAATAGCCGCAAAAAGTTTTGATCGCTGGTAATCAAATTGCCATCAGAGCCAAAGGAAGCGCCGACTTGAAATAAGCCACTAATGGTAATTGTGCGCCGTTCTATTTCGGTGGTTAGGGTTTTACCTTGGGCAATTTGAGCGATCGCTTTTTGATAATCTCCTCTAGCACCACGATCAAACAAGACAGCACCTGGCAGCTTGATTGTCTGCAATTGCTGGTTAACATCTGGTAAGTCAAAGGCTGGCTTATCTGGATTAAACCCAATAACTAACACCCCCGCCTCACGGTGTGTTTGGGGATTTTTCCAGATTGTGTTGTTGAAATACATTGGTTCTGCTGACTTCACCCCTGGTATATCCATTGCTTGGTAAAGTCGCCGCCGAGAAAATGTAGACAAGCTTGGCAAATTACGGGCTTGGGGACTAGTTAAAACAATGTCTGCTTGCAAACTGCGATGCAGTCTAGTGTTACTGTCATACAGCGCAGTCTGAAAGCCTAGTTGCATGAACATGAGAAGATCCGCAAAGGCAATCCCTGACAATGCTACTAAAAGACGGCTTTTTTCATGATTCAGTTGCAGCCATCCAAGAGGGGTTCGCCGTCGCAGTTGTTTAATCAATCCCATCATAAGAAGTGGAGGGCAGGGGGCGGGGGGCAGGGGGCAGGGGGCAGGGGGCAGGGGGCAGGGGGCAGGGGGCAGGGGAGATGGGGAATAACTTAAACCAATGCCCAATTCCCAATTCCTAATTCCCTATTCCCAATTCAATTACTGCCTTAACTTGCATATTGCTTAAGGTGGCGGCTTTTTGGCTGGAGGCTTCATCTAGCCGAATATGGACTTCGACTACTCTGTTATCGATATTGTTAGCAGGATCTGTGTTAATAACATTCTGCCGTCGCACTTGTAAGCCTTTGCGATCTACGATTCCCTGGAATTCAATGGAGAGGGAATCACCAAATACTCGTGCTTGCTGCCCTGAACGCACTTTGTCGATATCGCTTTCGTAGACTTCGGCTATGACATACATCTGCTTGGTTTGTCCGATATCAGCAATGCCATCATTTGATATTAATTCGCCAGGATGGGTATGGATCTCAAATACCTGTCCATCTTGAGGCGATCGCACTTCGGCCTGTTTTAAATTTACTTTTGCCAGATTCATGGCTGCTATGGCACGATTGACTTCTGCTTGGGCAGCTTTTATATCCACTCCTGGCACTTCGGCGATTTCATCGAGTGTTGCTGTGGCTTCTTTAATCTTTTGCTGGCTAGTTGATTGAGTCCGATTTAACTGTGCTTGTGCTTCTTGCAGGCTTTTTTGAGCGGTTTCCAAGTTTAAACGCTTATTATCTCGTTGGGAAGCGGAAATTGCCCCCTGTTTATATAGTTGCTGATAGCGTTCATCTTCTGCTTGGGCGTTACGCACTTCGGCTTGGAATCGCTCAATTGTCGCTGCTTGGGCATTAATGTCACCTTGACGTTCTGCTTCTAAGCGAGCGATCGCAGCTTTTTGGGCGGCAATTTCACCGGCTTTAGCACCTGCTTGGGTGCGGTTTAGGTTTGCCTGGGCTACTTTTACTTGTTCTTGTGCCTGTTCTAATTCTGCTTGCAAGCGATCGCGGCTGTTTAAAATCGCAATCACCTGTCCTGCTTTTACCCTATCCCCCTCTTTCACTAACAACTTTTCTACCCGACTTCCTTCGGCAGACACCGCAGCAGAGAGTTTAATTACCTTTCCCTGTGGTTCAATCCGCCCTAAAGCTGTTACCGTTTGTAACTGTGGCAATTGTGTTGCTGGCACTTGTGCTTCCGAATTTGCATAATTTTGCCAGTTTTTTAGTATATAAAAACTTATTGTGCCAATTGATAAAAATGCAATTATACCTATACCAACGGATAGACGCAGAATAGACTTAGGGAACATTCTGTACCCTAGCTTTGAGTTTCGCACCATAGATTACCTCTTAACTAGTGGCGCAGAAAAAACTAAATAGTTATTGTTAATCTTTCGATTCCGAGTTCATTAAAAAATGCTAATTGTTGATAATTTACCAACCTACTCTGATTTAGCTAGATAGGATAACAACAAGTCACTCTCCAATATTAATATACTTATGTTTTTGACGTAATAGTTTTGTTTTTTTTTAAAGTACTAAGGTATAGTAAACGTTCTTAAATTCGCGGGTTGTAACAGCGCCAACAATTAGAGACAAATTCAGTCAAAAGAAGATTTTTGTCAGAAAATAGTAACAAATAAATTCTAATTTAGGACTCATATTTGATTTTTGAACAAAACTCAGTACACCTTTATTCCTTCTTCCCAGTCCCCAGTCCCCAGTCCCCAGTCCCCAGTCCCCAGTTCCTTACCTCTATTAGCTTTTTGTTTACTTCCAGCTTTTGGGTATTTTAAAGTTCTCTGGTAAGATTGTTGTGCGATCGCCAATTGCCTGTTCAATCTGCTGTAATTTAAGGTTTTCACATCCGCTCAAGTTTGCTCTAGAGAGGTTAGCTTCTTGGAAGTTGGCATCTTGCAGGTTGGCTGTACTGAGTAACACAGCTTCTAAGTTGGCTCCAGCAAGTTTTGCGTTTTGCAAGTTACTACCAATCAGGTTTGCATCTTGAAGGTTGCTATCCTCAAAGTTTACTCCTTCCAAGTTGGCATCACAAAGGACTGCTCCTTCTAAGTTGGCACCACAAAGGATTGCTCCTTCTAATTTGGCATCACAAAGGATTGCCCCTTCCAAGTTGGCATCGTAAAGGATTGCCTTTGAGAGGTTCGCTTTTCTGAGGACTACGCCTTGGAGATTGGCTTCTGGGAGCATTGCTTTTTGCAGATTGGCTTCATAGAAGATTGATCCGCAAAGATAGGTTATTGATAAGTCTGCCTCTGAGAGATTTGCTCGGGTAAAATTGACCCATTGCAAGTTAGCTCCAACGAGAATTGCCTTAGAAAGGTTTGCTTCAGTTAAGTCTGCATTACTGAGGTCTGTGTTGCGTAAATCTAGTTTCTGATTTACCGGATCTTTATGTGAATCGCGTCGTCCAATGACAGTCAAGGCTGTTTGAATATCTGTAGGAAGTTTTGATGAGTGCTGTGACTCGTCCTCATATTTCTGATTTACTGGGGCATTCTCGCGGATAAATGCAGCGAGAATTTCCATAATTGTCCAATGGTCTTTGTGAGAATCTCTGGCAATTCGCTCTAAAGCATAAATCGCGGCAAACCGCGTTTCAATCTTTTCATTTCCTAATTGTTCAATTGCTTTAGAAAAACGCTCTGGAACAATTTCTTCTAAAGTTTCTTGGGTGTTCTTAATATCAGTTACGATGTTGTTATCCCAAGCTAGTGCCCCAGAAAGGAGTTTAGTTAATCCACTCTGATTTTCACTAAAAGACAGTCTGGAAGTATAGTAAACATTAATAATTAATGCTAATCCTCCGATAATTATGGCAACAGTCGTTAATGCTTGATTAATATATTCTATTTTTTCTTGATTTGAAAATCCTGCAATGTTTTCAAAGAATGAAAAGATTAGAGTTAATGTGAAAATAAATATAATTGAGACAAATATCAAGAAAGTTGTGAGTCCATTTGTCTTTATGAGAGACATGTCATAAGTCTTCATATCTGACTCCTTACGGAAGTAAATTTAGGTTGATTTTAAGACGATATCCAAGGTTATGATAGAGTACAAACACGTAACTACTTGACAGTTCCTTAAATCTACTTCATAGAAATTATCTATAAAATCTTCGATAAGTTATTTTTCAAACATCCTCTGAACTGCCGTAGATAGTGGTAGAAAGATAACATGGTTGTGCTTGAAGCGAAGCTATTCCACGCAATTGAAACGTTTGTATTAGCTATGGAGTGGTAGAAAGATAACATGGTTGTGCTTGAAGCGAAGCTATTCCACGCAATTGAAACGTTTGTATTAGCTATGGAGAATAATTTAAAAACTTTAACATTAATGAGGATCATCTAATTACTCAGGTTGATCGCAAACACCTAAGTAGATTGGACTAGTACCGCAAGGCGGAGTCAAAAGTCAAAAGTATTATGGAATAAGCTCTTTAGGTATTTTAAATGGTTGCTCTATTTCCGCCGTCGCGTACTAAATTAGAAATCGCCGTGAGCAATTCGTCTGGTGCTACAGGTTTAACGATGTAGTGTTGAAAGCCTGCTTTTAATGCTTGCTGCTGATTGATTTCACCTGCATAAGCAGTCAGAGCGATCGCTGGAATCTGTTTTTCACCTATTTCTGCTTCTAGAGTCCGCACCTGTTTTATCAGCATATAGCCGTTCATCTCTGGCATTCCAATATCGCTGAGTAAGATATCTGGCTTTGACTGTGTTAGCGCTTGTAATGCTTCCTCTCCTGATGCGGCTGTGGTGACGATCGCTCCAAACTGTTCCAGCACAAAGCTGAAAAAGTCACGCGTATCAGCATTGTCATCTACAATCAGAACTTGTAAACCCATGAGGGGAGAAGCGGCAAAAACGGCAGTTGAGGAATCGGAATTCGTGTCATCCTTGATTGTTGCAACTTCCTTTAACAGAGGTAACTTAACTGTGAAGATAGCTCCTTTGTCCTCGCCAAGACTTTCGGCCCAAATCGTTCCACCGTGCATTTCCACCAAGTGACGAGCGATCGCTAAACCTAACCCTAGCCCACCAAACTTTCTAGTTGTTGTACCGTCACCCTGACGGAAATAGTCAAACACATGAGGTAGGAAATCAGGTTGAATGCCTTTACCTGTATCGCTGACGGTAATCTGCACTTGAGTGCCGATGCACTCCAATCGCACATTTACTTTTCCTCCAGTCGCTGTAAACTTGACGGCATTTGATAACAAATTCCAGAAGACCTGCTGTAAACGGGCTGAATCACCCAAAACTTTCCCCTGCGGATCAAGCGTCATGTCAATCTGAATGGTTTTTGCTTCTGCTGCCAAACGGACTGTTTCCATTGCGCCTTCAATGGTGAATGCCAGATTGACTGGCATCATATTGAGATTGAGTTTGCCTTGGAGGATGCGAGAAACATCCAGCAAATCTTCAATTAGTTCAGCTTGTAATTTGGCATTGCGCTCAATAGTTTGAAGGGCTTTTTTAAGTGATATCTCATCAAATTTACGGCTCTGCAACAGTTTTGCCCACCCGATTATCGGATTCAGTGGCGATCGCAATTCATGGGAAAGTACTGCCAAAAACTCATCTTTGATTCGGTTAGCAGCTTCTGCTTGGGCCCTCGCTGTTTGTTCAAGTTGCAAAAGGCGATCGCGTTCTGATTCGGTGCGCTTGCGATCGGTGATATCAGTTAACATAGCGATCGCGCCCAAGAACTCGTTTTGTTCATTCAAAATCGCTCTAGCAGAAATCAGCGTCCAAATATACGAACCATCTTTGCAGCGCAATCGAGCTTCTTTAAGATCGCTCCCTTCTTGCTTGTGCCACTCCAGTTTCTCTTCGGCTGCTACTCCATCAACGTGATCGATAAAATTAAACATAGAACGACCAAGCATTTCTTCTGCCGGATAGCCCAACATCTCACAGAGCCGTTGATTCACAAACTCTGTTCGTGATTGAGAGTCAATCATCCAGATTCCCTCATAAGAGGTATCAACAATTCGGCGATACTTGGCTTCACTCTTCTGTAACAACTCTTCCGCTTGCTGGCGCTCCCGGCGCTCCTTAGCTTCCCGCAATGCCCGTTGCACTGAGGGAACTAACCGCCCTAGCCCTTGCTTTAATACATAATCGGTTGCACCATTCTTCAGGGCTTCGATCGCTAATTCTTCACCCAGTGCAGCAGAAACAAAGATAAAAGGAATCTCTGGAGTGCGATTTCGGGCAATTTCTAAAGCCGAAATTCCATCAAAAGATGGCAGGGCATAATCGGCAAGAATTAAATCGAAAGTCTCTGCTTCCAAAGCAGCCAGGAAATCAGCGCCGGTTTCAACTCGTATTAGTTCGCAATTAATTCCGCCTTCGGTTAACATCGCTTCGGCAAGCTCTGTATCTAACAAACTGTCTTCCAAAAGCAGGAAACGGAGTTGATTCATTAGTTCTTCTCCTGTTGACGATGAGGCGCTGGAGGTAGAGCGCCAACAGGGGGCTGATTAATCACTGCCCAAAACAGTCCCACACCCTTGATAGCATCGGCAAACTCATGGTAATCAAGAGGCTTAACGACATAGGCATTAACACCTAACTCATAGCATCGAACTAAGTCTGGCTCCTCACGGGACGAAGTTAGTACTACAACTGGAATCACTCGCATTATTGGGTCAGATTTTAGTTCTGCCAACACTTCTAATCCATCGATTTTAGGTAGTTTTAAATCGAGCAGCACCACAACCGGATGCCCTTCCATCCGCAACCTAAACAGCCCCCGCCGGTAGAGATAATCTAGTGCTTCCTCTCCATCACGCAGCACCACCACTTCGTTAGCAAGATGATTTTCCGATAAAGCGGCCAATATTAATTCTGCATCGTTGGCACTGTCTTCAATCAGCAGAATTCGCTTAAGTTCTTTCATTCGCCCTCCTTCTTTGACAACTTAGGTAGTGAGAAATAGAAGGTGGCTCCACTGTCAACTATAGCCTCTGCCCAGACTCGACCATTATGCCGATGAATAATGCGTTGCACGTTTGCCAATCCAACACCAGTGCCTTCAAATTGTGGGTTGCTATGCAGACGTTGAAATACTCCGAATAGCTTGTGAACATATTGCATATTAAAGCCTACGCCGTTATCTTGTACAAAAAAGACAACTTCGTTTTCATTGTCAATACTGCCAACAGTAATTTCTGTTGGGTTTCGAGTCTGCGTATATTTTACGGCATTGTCTATGAGGTTACGAAGGACGAGCCGCATCATGGAAGGATCACCTTGGACTTCTGGCAGTGATTCTATGTGCCAATTGATTGTGCGTCCTGGGATTTGGATTTGTAAATCGCGTTTTATTTCTTCCACTAGTTGCTCCATATTGATGTTGATGTAGCGCATTTCGGTGCGCCCCATGCGAGAAAATGTGAGCAACTCATCTATTAGTATTCCTGCCTGTTTGCTAGTTTCTGCAATTATTCTTAAATAACGCTGACTTGTTTCATCTAATGTAGTTGTTGAGCTATGCCGTTTCTGAAGCAATTCTATAAATCCGGCGATGTGGCGAAGCGGCGATCGCAAGTCGTGAGAGACTGAATAAGAGAAGGATTCGAGTTCTTTGTTGGCGGCTTCGAGTTGGGCTGTGCGCTCTTGAATCCGTTGCTCTAGCATTTCGTTCAATTGTTGCAGGGCGGCTTCGGCAACTTTGCGATCGTGAATGTCGCTAGCAATGCCCACCCACTTGATAATCTTTCCGCCTGCATCTCGAAATGGCAAACCCCGGACAATATGCCAACGATAGCTACCATCAGAAACTCGACGGAAGCGAATTTCTGCTTCGTAGTTTGTAGCTTTAGTAACAGCCTGCATCGAAGTTTTAAAGACGCCTACGCGGTCATCGGGGTGAATGATATCAATCCAGCCATAGCCAGAGGTTTGCTCCATTGTCAATCCACTGTAATCAAACCAGTATTGATTGCAATAACTAATACCACCATCTTTATCGCCCATCCAAATAGCTTGGGGCGACACTTCTGTTAAAATTCTGTATCGCTCCTCGCTATCACGTAGCGTTTCTTGTGCCAGATTGTGATCGTGGATATCAACACAGGAGCCGATATAACCCAGAAACTCCCCTGTTGGTGCAAACCGAGGCACACCAGTATCCAAAAGCCAACGGTATTCGCAATCATTGCGTCTGAGACGATATTCCATTTTAAAATTTTGTCGGGCATCAAAGGCATTGATGTATGTATTTAAGCAACGCTGAAAATCATCAGGATGAACACCTTCAGTCCAGCCATTGCCCATTTCTTGCTTTAGAGTCCGCCCGGTAAAATCTAGCCAGTGTTTATTAAAGTAGTTACAAAGTTTGTCAGTCCCGGACATCCAGATTAGTACGGGAGCGGTATCTGCCATTTGCCGAAAGCGGGCTTCACTTTCACGTAACGCGGCTTCTGCCAGATTGCGTTCGCGTAGCGCAGCTTGCTGTTCGCTGATGTCAGTAATCAACGCCGCATACCCTTCAACGGTTCCCTGTTGATTAAACTGGGGAACGTAAACAGCATTAATATAACGTGTGCCGCCATCTTGATAAGGAATTTGACTTTCAAAAGTGACCTGCTCTCCTGCCAGTACTTGTTCCACATAAGGACGAAGCACTTCATAAGCGGATTCACCTAAAACTTCCCAAAGATGCTTTCCATAAACTTCTGCCGCCGGATGCCCAAACCATTCTTGATATGCTCGGTTATTGAAGCGGTAGCGTTGTTCTGAATCTACAAAGGAAATCAAAACTGGTAACGTATCTGTAATTAAGCGAAGTTCTGTTTCTCGTTGTTGCAGTGCCTTCTCCATCTGCTTACGGTTGGTGATATCGCGCCAGCAATTGATTGCACCGATAATTTGACCTTGGAAATCCCGAACTGGTACTACATTAGCGCTGGCTGTAATCCGGGTTCCATCAGGACGTTCAATGATGCATTCTTCATCGCGGATTGTTTCACCGTAGCGCGTAGCACGGTATAAAGGCAGTTCTTCTGGGGTGGGGTGCGTTACACCATCAGCCAAAAATACACCGTAAGACTGAACGTAATCGGCAGAAGTCATGCCAACGAGGGATTCACTAGGTCTGCCCAGAAGGTCTTGCGCGAGTTTGCTATTAGCGATGATTCGGAAATCAGGGGGACCGCCAGCGATCGTAATTCCCTCTGGGACGTGTTCTAAGAGCATTTGCAGGATGCTTTGGGCAACTTCTGCTTGTTTGCGATCGCGCAGCGCAGCTTGCTGTTCGCTCAAGTCAAGAACAAAACCAATAATTGTCCTATCTCCTTGCTTGGCAAAGCCAATTAAGACGGGAACTTGAGAGCCATCTTTGCGAATATATTCTTGCTCAAAGGGCTTACAACTCCCAGTAATTCTAAGTTCTTCAATTGCTCGCTCACTCACCTCAATGTATTCGGGTGGAGTAATCTCATCCCAGCGAATTCTACCAGAGCGCAAATCCTCGCGTGTATAATTGAGCATTTCTAAAAAGGCATCATTGGCTTCAATGATTAAGCCCTTCAGATCAGCCACAATTACCCCAATAATATTGGACTCTGTTAAGCGGCCAAACCTGGCCTCGCTTTCACGTAGAGACTTCAGAGTTGCCTCAGCTTTCCGTTGCGCTGTGAGGCGTGATTCGTTGAGCGAACTAATTAACCCTGCTGCCAGGATGAACACGACCAGAGGGACTAATCTACTTAGATTTGTAATATTATGCGGCTCGAACGGCTTAAAAAAGAAGTAGTTGATTGCCAAAGTAGACAAAACTGTAGCAAGTAACCCCGGGCCTAAGCCTCCGTACCAAGCACTCACCATCACCGCAACATAAAACAGCGCCGCAGGAGTTGCCGTCAGATATGCATTGAGCAGCAGAGTTGCCCCCAGTGCTAAGGCAAAGGATAGCAAAGCAATACCATAATGCAGCAGTTGCTCTCTACTGCCAGGAAAAATCTTTTTAGGTTCCGATGCCCTCACTTTATGAGCCATAACCCTACTCTGCTTCTGGAAAAATACTGGTTTAGCAGCCTTTTGCCGGGTTCACCCATCTGCCGTAACATTTCTTTTATTCGTTTTAGCGCTATCCGTGAAGGCACTGTATACCGATTTTCTCAACCATTGACTGTTTTGAATGAAACTTTTAATCTAGCAGCAAACTATTTCTGAGAAAATTTGAGTTGTTACCGAAGCTCCCGAATTAAATCTAAAATCTTCAGCCGCTTTCTTAGAGACATTTCCTTTTCCTATTCCCATAGCATTGACTAGGATAGGACAGGTGTCTTATTGTTTATCTCCTGCTGAGGGAATATTTCTCAGGTTATACCAGTAAGCTGGGTTTCGCTGTCACTCTAGCTAATGTTCTATCTTAAAAAAGCTTACGTTTGAGGTTAAAAGGCTCAACGTTGGGGTTAAAAGGCTCAACGTTGGAGTTAAAAGGCTCGACGTTGAGGTTAAAAGGCTCAACGTTGAGGTTAAAAGGCTCAACGTTGGAGTTAAAAGGCTCAACGTTGGAGTTAAAAGGCTCAACGTTGGAGTTAAAAGGCTCAACGTTGAGGTTCAAAGGCTCAACGTTGAGGTTCAGAGGGTGAACGTTGAGGTTCAAAGGCTCAATGTTGAGGTTCAGAGGGTGAACGTTGAGGTTCAGAGGGTGAACGTTGAGGTTCAGAGGGTGAAATTTATAACTCTCCAATGTTTGGGTGGTTAAAGATTTTCCGGTAGGATGGTTGTGCGATCGCCTTTTGCCAATTCAATCGCGTTCTGTGATTTGCTTGTCTTGTGCAGCTTCTGCATTTTTTAAAGCAGCTTCAGCACTCTTATTTGCAGCCTCAGCACTTTTATCCATAGCTTCCCAACGCTTGGCTGCATAGTAAGCATTGATTAATACTGCAAATCCACCGAAAATCGTCCCAAGAGTTGTTAAGGCTTTAATTCCATAATTTAATCTTTGCTCTGTTTCCAAACCTTTAGGATTCAAAAATGCAAAATCAGAAAATAAAAATATTCCGATAACGAAAACTAAAAAGATGATAAATATAACAGCTAAAATTATCAAGCAACCTTTAAGTGTGTCTGTCTTATTATCAGACATAGCTTTCATCTTCTTCATCTCCAAAATTATTACGGAGACTTTTGGTAAAAACTATAGTACTAAGTGAAACTGGTAGAATGCGCCCAAATAACTAATGATGCTGTGATAACTCAACTTGATTGTCGCCAATCTGTCGGTGCTTCTATATAATCAGGTAGACGAGTGGTGCGATCGCCAAGTGCTTTTTCAATCTGCTGCAACTCTAAGTTTTTAGCCCCTGTTAAAATTGTCCCTTCCAGTTTGACATCACTGAGGTCAGCTTCTGAAAAGTTAGCTCCCATCAGGTTTGCCTGAGTCAGGTTAGCTTGATAAAAAGTCGCCCTATACAGGTTGGCTCCGATGAGGTTTGCTTGATAAAGGTCAGCTTCCGTTAAACTCGCTTCTGAAAGGTTGGCAAAATAGACTTCTGTTTGGTGGAGTTTGGCTGCATTCAAGTTAGCCCCAGAAAGGTTGGCTCCATTCAAGTTAGCTCCTGAGAGGTTAGCACCAATCAAACCCGTCATGTACAAGTTGGCTTTACCCAATTTTGCTCCTTGCAAGTTAGCTAAAAATAGCTTTGCCCCTGAGAGGTCGGCCATTTTTAAGGTAGCTTGTTGTAAGTTAGCTTTATACAGGTTTGCTCCTTGCAGATTAGCTACACGCAGACTTGCTCCAGAGAGGTTGGCTGAACGCATGTTTGCCCCACTGAGATTAGCGCGGTTGAAATTAGCCCAACAGAGGTTTGCTCCACAAAGGCTAGCTTTTAGTAATTTGGTTTCATAGAGATTAGACTTCACGAGTTTAGCGCCGTTTAGGTCAGCCTCACTCAAGTCTGCTCCGCGCAGGTCAGCGCCACTCAAGTCAGAACCACGTAAGTCTGCTTGTTGCAGATTAACTCCTAGCAAATCTGCCTTTCTAATGTCGATATTACGTAAATCAAGTTTTTGATCTTTTGGGTCTTCGAGTAAATTACGTCTACCGATGACAGTTAAGGCTGCTTGAATATCAGTGCGGATTTTTGGAAATTCTTCATGGAGGTTTTGCTCTAACTGCTGTGTGGGAGGCGACCCACCTCTACGTCTACCTGAGTAAGCTGCTTCTTGATATTCCGGGTTTTGTTGCTCTACCCTCACCTGCTGGATAGGTGTATTCTCTCGCACAAAGGCAGTGAGAATTTCCATGATTGTCCAGTGTTCTTTAGAAAAATCTTGAGCAACTCTTTCTAATGCATAAATTGCGCCTGTCCGGGTTTCAACTTTTTCATGACCAAGCTGGGCAATTGCCCCCATAAAGCGCTCTGAAATCAATCTGTCTTGATTAACTTTTGCATTTTGAATGCCAATTTCCAGGTTTTTCTCACCTGCGATCGCATTTTGCTGCATCGCTTGGGCCCGCTTTGCTGAATAATAAGTATTAAACATAACTGCCGATGCCAGAAAAACTATTGCAGTAGTTGTTAATGCTTGGTTTCTATACTGAATTTTTTCCTGAATTGACAATTCTTTAATACTGGATAAAACAAAAAAAATTACAGTCAATGAGAAGCCAAATATAACTGTTACAGTTATCAACCAATTCAAAAGAGCGTCTGTCTTTTTAGAAGACATGGTAACGATTTTCCTTACAACCTAGAATTATTACTTAGATGTTGAGGAAAAATAGTATAGCATTTAGCAGAAAATTATAATAGGTGTCAAGACACTCAATTAACTAGTTAATTACATGGAATATACTATATCGTACATACTATTTCAAATGGCGCAAGAAGCTCGGAATACAATTATGCCTGACGACTTTTAGAGGCAGTTGCTACCCTGCCTTAATCTGAGTTTAACGAACCTTTCCCTGCCTTGAACTTTAGTTCAAGTCTGTCCCTCTCCGAGTCGAAGAGGGACGGTTTTGGGTAGTAAAACCAGGGAGACGTCTTTTGATTAGGCTAATGAAGTCGGCACCGCAAGGGCGCACTGGCTCCTTTTGACTTTCGCCTTGCAACACGAGTGTTTTATTCAGAGAATTTAGCTTCTCTAAGGTTTGCCCCATCGAGTATGGCATTATTGAGAACTGCCCCATTTAGCCGAGCTAGATATAAGCTCGCACAATGGAGGTTAGCCCCTTCGAGGTTAGCTCCTTTTAGACTAGCTGCACTGAGGATTGCTCCTTCTAGGTTAGCTAAATATAAGTTAGTACCTTCTAGGTTAGCTGCACTGAGAATTGCTCCCGCGAGATTAGCTTCTGTGAGGTTAGCTCCAGCAAGATTAGCTTGATAAAGATTTGTCTGTTCTAGGTTCGCCCTATTTAAATTTGCTCCTCTTATGTCCGTGTGACTCAAATCAAGTTGCTCATTTTCTGGGTCTTTGTTTACATCTCTTCTAGCGATAACGGTAAGGGCTGCTTGAATATCTATACGAAGTTTTGTTGATAGGTTGCTCGTTAATTTCTCTTGGGGCATGTAAGGAGCATTTTCTCGTATAAAAGTAGTAAGAATGCCCATAATTATCCAGTGGTACTGTGCATGATTTTGGGCAATTTGCTCTAAATCATTAATTACAGCGAGACTAATTTCTATTGTGTTATTCCCTAGTTCTTCAATTGCTATTCTTAAACTTTCTTTTGGCGACTGATGCTGAGTTTGGTTAACTTTTCCATAAAAATCATGTATCCTCAGACATATTTTCGATATCTGTCCGTTATTAGTCGGTAAAATATTTTTTATGCCCTGAAAAGCATTAATAATTACTGTCAACATTACTAAGTGATAAAATGAGGTTTCAAAAATGACTTGTACTCACTACTCTTCATTCTTCACTATCAATTAACCCGATCATAATAATTTTGATTGATGCCTACGATAAAGCATCCATAAATCATTTATGAAAACCACTAATAATAAAGGATAGCCTTCTTTTTCCAGATACGCTAGGCTACAAAAAAATCTTACAATTCAAATAGTATTGTTATTAACTACTTCAATGCAACAAAAATTACAGCCTATAGTTAAAAACTTAGTGCTGATTGGTGGCGGTCACAGCCATGCAATTGCCCTGAAAATGTTTGGGAGAAAGCCTTTACCTGGTGTCCGTTTAACGTTGATTACCGCAGCCAAAAATACAGCCTATTCTGGAATGTTACCAGGACATATTGCCGGATTTTATAGCCATGATGAATGTCATATTGACTTGCGACCTTTAGCGAACTTTGCTCAAGCACATCTGTATATTGACAGAGTAGTTGCCCTAGACTTGGAAAATCACAAAGTTCTTTGTGCTAATGGACTTGTGGTAGATTTTGATGTGCTGTCTATTGATATTGGCAGCACTCCAGCCACAGTGTCTGTATCAGGTGCAGCAGAATATGCGATCGCAGCTAAACCAGTATCGCAGCTATTGGAACATTGGTATGAACTAATTGAAGCTGTAGGTAAAAATCCTCAAGAACCAATTAGCATTGCGATCGTGGGTGGTGGCGCTGGCGGTGTAGAATTGGCGCTGTCCATGCAATCTCATTTACATCGCATTTTACGTCAAACTCAACAACCAATTCAAAATCTTGAAGTTCATTTATTCCAGCGTGGCACGGAACTGATGCCCAATTACCATTCATCAGTGCGCCATCAAATTCAGCAAATTTTAACTGCACGAGGTATTAAGCTACATCTTGGGGAAACTGTGTGTAAACTTGCACCTACAATCTACAAGGAAGCTAAAGAAATATTTGAGATAAAATGCGAATCTGGTTTGGTAGTGGAGTGTAATAAAATTTTCTGGGTAACACAAGCATCCGCACCCGAATGGTTAAAAAGCGCTGGACTAGGAACTGATGAGCAAGGTTTTATTTTGGTAGAAGATACCTTGCAATCTCAAACGCACCCGCAAGTATTTGCTGCTGGTGATATTGCCACAATGGTAAATCATCCGCGTCCGAAAGCTGGGGTATTTGCTGTTAGGCAAGGTAAACCTTTATTTGAGAATTTACAGCGAATTTTATTAAATAAGCCGCTCAAACCCTATAGACCACAAAAACAATATTTGAGTTTAATTGGTACAGGAGACGAACGAGCAATCGCAACCAGGGGCGCTTTTACTTTACCACCTCACAAACTATTGTGGCATTACAAAAATTGGATTGACTGCCGTTTCATGGAACGCTTTCGTAACCTCCCAAGTAGCAAGAGTAAAGTGTGTTAGCGCAGTGTACCTGAGTAAAAAAAGGTCTTACTACGCAAAAACGCCCCTCTCCGGCTCGGAAAGGGACAGACTTTAACGACAGTTCAAGGCAGGAAGAGGTTGTCAAACTCGCTGTTTCAGCAAGTAGACACAGCTACTTTCGCGTGTTTGTTAACGTAGTCCATAAATAATTGCTTCAGCCGGGGACTAACACCAGCGTGTTCAAAGAATCCAAAACCCAAATTTTTAGCTTTTGCCAAAGTTTCTTCTGCCGTTAATCCTTCCTGGATAGCGATACTTAAGAGGGCAATTCCAGTCGATCGCATCCCTGCTGCACAATGTACCACTGCTGGTTTAGGAATTTCTTCGAGTGTTGTAAGAATTTTAGTAATAGCCTCTTCATTTAAATTTTTTAAATCCACCTTGAGTGGAACATTCGTATAATGCAGCCCCAATGCTTCCGCTACTTTTTGCTCATCCTTAGAAAATCCTAGCTCATCTGGCGATCGCAGATTTAGAACGGACTTAAAACCTTCTTGGATAGCTTGCTCAAGCTGTTTTGGTATAACTTGTCCTGTTGTTGTCAAGTTTTCGTTAATCTGTATGGCGTTGATCACATTCACTCCTTTTCAATTACTAATGGCTTCCAGCTTGTTAAATAGTCTAATCAGCAAGCTTTAAGAAGATATTCAAATAAGCACCTCAAAATTAGCCAAATATCAAAAGATATTGCTTGATTACTTCAAAATACAGATTTTGAAGCTGGTTATTTTATTGCTTTATCTATAATATACGGTTTGTCGATAGGGTTAATGGTGTTTAAAACTTATTATAGGTTTTGCGTATAAAATTACCGTAGCTTATAGTTTAGGAGTTGTCATCGATTGAATTACAGAGTGCAGTCAGCAGTTATCCCCAAACTTACAAGCTATGTGCAGCGTCGTGTAGAGAAGTGTGGGCTATACCTACGCAACTAAAATTTCTCATAATATACTAAAAAGTAAAACAGGCATGTAATCTGAATACCAGCCCTGAACCTATGAGCGCTAACGAAATATCTCTTCGGCCTGCCCAAGAAACAGATGCGTGGGTGCTGAGTGCAATTCATATTGCTGCCATCAAAGCTCTACCTGCAACTTTCTACACCCGAAAAGAACTTTTAGCTTGGCGTAATAACCGTGACAAACCTGATGGTTCAAATATCTTGAAGAGTATGAAAGCGGAAACTTTCTGGGTTGCGATCCAGGGAGATGTTGTAATAGGTTTTGCTAGTTTTATTGTTGATGAACTTATCGGACTGTATGTTCATCCTAAATATCAAGGTAAAGGGATCGGGCGTGCTTTAGTCCAACATTTTTGCAATGAAGCAACTAATCAAGGTATAAATAAGGTAATTACAACTGCTAGCCTTTATGCCGAAGGCTTTTATTTACGGCTGGGATTTACTGCCATCCAAAGAGCGCCTCATTATTTAAGAAGTGGAATAGTTGTCCCAGTTACTAAAATGAGTAAAGTATTAGCTATTGCACCAAAATAAATTTGATCCGATATAAGAAGATTTTCAATAACTTTAAAAATGCTGGTATCAAGATTATTTTTATTCAAATTGCGACAGCTTTTTCCACATAACATATTATGGAAGTAAGTACTTGCTAGCATAAATGAATAAAACCATCCGGTCATCAGCTCTCACCCGTACACGTTTGATAGAAGCCGCCTCGCAGGTATTTGCTAGTTTAGGTGTTCAAGGAGCAACTACCCGTGAAATAGCTCGTGTTGCTGGTGTGAATGAGGTGACTTTATTTCGCCATTTTGCTAGCAAAGAACAACTTTTAGGAGCAGTTATCAAAAATGCTTTGGCACTCCAGACAGAAGCCCTTGCACACCCCCAAGCGTGGACGCAGGATTTAAAAATTGATTTAATACAGTATGCCCATCTTTACAATACTATGCTGGAGGCACAGGAAGACTTAATTCGTACCTTCATTGGAGAAGCGAAACGTCATCCTGAGGCAGCAAAACAAGTCATTCAAGAAGCTGGCAAGCCCTTGGGGGAAAAACTGGTAGCTTACCTGCAATCGAGTCAGAAACTAGGCACTGTTAGAGCAGATATTGATCTATTCCCAGCAGTTGATATGTTTAAAGGAATGCTATTAGCTGGAATGCTATGTCGTAGTGCAAATTTCAATCAAGGCAGCTATAGCTGTGAGGATTACATCGAAACCTGCGTAGATATTTTTGTAGGCGGTATCATTGCCACTCCCTTCTTAGTGGTCAATACGGCTGTAAGCCATGATTTTTGAAGGTAACTTATTTCTGCGTGACTCTTTACCAAAACTACTCAAGAGGCAACAGTTTTAGCGATCGCGGCTGAATACAATTTATATTCAATCGATATTAATATTAATTAAAATTTAACAACCTATTTACAAAAAAGATAAAGTGTTTCAGGTGCAATTTTAAGAGTACGCTAACGCAGGTAAAAATTATCTTATTTAGTGTTCTTGTCCCGTTGGTCGAATGAGGATTTCATTGACATTAACGCGTGGTGGTTGGGTAACGGCGTAAATGATCGCAGCAGCAACGTCTTCGCTTTGGAGAGGTGTAATTGCCTTGCGTCGTTCTTCGATCCGTTGTTTGGCAACAGGATCAGTTATGTGGCTGTCAATTTCCGTATCCACCAAACCTGGTTCGATGATGGTGACACGGATGTTGTCTTTGTGGACTTCTTGGCGCAATGCTTCTGAGAGGGCATTGACACCCCATTTGGTAGCATTATAAACACCAACGCCCGCCCGCGCTGTCCGGCCAGCCACTGAGGAGATATTGACTATATGCCCGGATTTTTGCGCTTTAAATAGAGGCAAAACAGCATGAGTAGCATATAGCAGTCCTAGTACGTTGAGGTCAAACGATCGCCGCCAGTCAGAGCTATTTCCTGCTTCAATGGTTCCTAGTAAGGCAATCCCTGCATTATTTACAAGAATATCAACCCTTCCCAATTCTGCATTTGCCTTTGCCACCAAGTTATTTACCTGGGTTTCGTCAGTTACATCAGTTACAATGGGCAATGCCTTGCCACCACTAGCTTCGATACGTTGTGTTAATGCTTGAATGCGATCGCCACGCCTAGCAGCCAGCACTACTGTTGCTCCAACTGAAGCCAAAGCGATCGCAGTTGCTTCTCCAATTCCTGCTGAAGCCCCAGTGATAATTGCTACTTTTTCATCTAATTTCCCTGTCATTTATCTAACTCCTTAGTAATTGATAGTATTAGGTATGAATTATTCCTCCTCTGCTCCCCCTGCCTTTTAGCCAGGTGCTATTCTTACTACTTGCTCAGGGCGATCGCAGCAAATGCTTTATTGATCAAAAATGTTCTAGATGAATTGAAAAATTCAGAGGCATCGATTTCTCAATCGGTAAGGCTGGCTTTTCTACTTGTCATATATTTGGTAGAGTACCTAGATACTCTTAACTCCAGACTCGTTCAACTACATTAACAATAATGTTGAATAATATACGGTAATTAGATAGATTTGTTGTATTGATACTAGTTAGCAAACTATCATAGACAACTCCAAGAAGCAAGCTCTAGAGGTTTTCGTATAAGCAATGGCTCAAAAAGTTGCCTTATCTCGATTTGCATTAGCATTTATTGCAGGCTTTGTGTCTGTTTTGCTATTTCACCAAGGTGTATTGGCGCTGCTACATGCAGTGAATTTCGCACCTCGCGCCCCCTATGCAACTGCACCGACACAACCATTAGGAATCCCGCAAATTTGGTCAAGCGCATTCTGGGGAGGGATTTGGGGACTGATTTGGGTAGCCATCGCGCCTCGTTTTCGGCATGATAAAAGCTACTGGTTAGCTGCATTGGTATTTGGTGCAATTGTCCCGACACTAGTGGCTTGGTTTGTGGTCGCACCACTCAAGGGTCAGCCCATTGCTGGAGGCTGGAAACTTGCAGGAATAGTGACAGGTTTATTGGTTAATGGTGCTTGGGGTATTGGAACTGCGGGGTTGCTGAGATTATTTTCTAGAGAGAAGTTGTTTAACAGCTAGACTTATTAGGGAGTTTTACCAGTTTTTCAAGAGACTTGCCAAACAAATGGCGAGCCTCTAAAGTTATTACCCAGAAGTTCCTGGCTCAATCCGCGCTCCAAGCTGAAGAACTCGTCCAAGATCATCAGCGTTACGCCAGGTTTCAATTATTTTCCCGTCAACAATCCAATGAATGAAGATAGCCGTGAAGGTTTGCTCTCGGCCATAACTAGGTATTCCAAAGAAACTTTCCTGAAGGCAGGTATTAGTTGCACGCACCACTACTTTGTCACCTTCAGCAATTACATCTTCAATTGTCCATTTCTGCTGGATAACCCCAAATGAACCAAAAAGTTTACGTACCCCATCTGGCCCCGGAGGAAGCCCAGGTAAACCACCGTGCATTCTCCAAGTTGGGGCAGTCATCTCGCAGATATCTTCAATCCGATGCTCGCTAATGAGTTCTATCCACCGCCGAGCAATTATTTTGTTGTCTTCAATGCCAGACATTGCTACTCCTTTTCTACTTAAATTAAAAATAGTATTTATTTATCATTTATTAACTGTCAGCTAAGTATTTTAATCGAATGCCCAAGGGTACAAGGAGTTTTTAGGAGAAACGATAGCACAGCAAGGATTTTACTAATGCAAACAAACAACTGGTAATTTTAACATCATGCAAACTATACCAATCTTAAATGATTCCTGAAAATTGATATAAAATTTTATTTACTATATTTACTAAAATAGTATAATGTATGCCTAAAATTACTGTTTGCGTTCCTACTTTTAATCGTGTTCATCTGCTTCCTTATGCCATTGACAGTGTACTCAATCAGTCTGAGCAAGACTTTGAGCTAATTGTTTGTGATGACGGGTCTAGCGATCGCACACCCGAATTAATGTCACACTATACAGATCACCGGATTAAATATATCCGTCATCTGCAAAATATTGGTAAAAGCAATAATATGCGCTCTGGCTTTGATGCAGCCAATGGTGAATATTTTATTAAATTTGATGATGATGATCGACTAACACCTGATTTTCTTGCAAGTACCGCAGCTATTCTTACTCAAGACTCTAGCATTGATTTTGTTGGTACAGACCATTGGATAATTGATATTGATAATGTGCGGGATGAGGTAAAAACTCAAGAAAATTCTCATCGCTGGGGTAGAAAGACTTTACCAGCAGGTGTGGTAGATAATTTATTGGAAGTAGTATTTATTCAGCAAAGCTTTCAAGTTGGGGCGACATTATTTCGCCGTAAAACATTGCAAGAATTAGGATATATGCAGCCAAATCTGCAAAATTGTGAGGATAATGATTTATTTGTGCGTCTGGCTTTGGCTGGGAAAAAAGGTTATTACTTACCAGAATTATTGATGGAATATCGCTCTCATGCAGAGCAGCAAGGTATTAATCGAGCCATTCCTTATTTATATGATAAAATGCGGTATTTAGAAAGTTATAAATTTGAGTCTGAGAAAATAGAGACAATCAGGAAAAATCGTCTAACTGAAACACAATTATTATTAGGTTTGCGTTTAATTGAAAAGGGTGAAACGCAAAAAGGCAGAGAGCTAGTTTTAGCGGGACAGTCTTTTTCAACTGCTAAAGCTTGGACTGGTTTAGGATTATCATTGTTACCAGTTAGGTTGCGAGGTAAGGCGTTTAATGCACTGCGACAGGTACGGGGTTAAGGTATGAGAATGCGTTGGTGCAGAAGCATGAATTAAATTATGTAGTGTAAAACTCTGCATTAATGTACTTTACTAATTTCTTTAGTCAATTATTTTCTGACCACCGATCAACTATTTCGAGCATTTTTTCAATACTTATGGCTTTAACCATCCCTTTACCACGCGGTATTTTAACCCTTTCTACTACATCATTCAATGATTGAAATTGTTTCTTATTGCGCTCATTTTCTACTATTTCTGCTATCTGAGAAGCTTTTTTTTGATTAAAACCAGCATTTTGTAATTTTGAGACAATTTTAACTTGACTAAGTGTTTTAAAAACTTCTATTGGTTCAGTCTTATCAGCCATCTGCTTTTTAAGCTCTTTAATTTCATTTTCTAACTTTGCATTAGTAGTTGCTTGCTCTAATATTTGATTCGTTATCTTTTCAAAACGTGATTCCAAATTTATTAAAAATTGTTCTATATCTTTTGATTGTAAAGATGTTTTTACTGAAGAATCAGCTTTTTGTTGTCTAAATAATTGAACTTGCTTTGTTAAAATCTCCTCATTTTCAGACTCAATAATAAATGCTCCAATCATTTCGCCCTTATGAGGCTCTATCTCTCTAGCCCTAGCAGCAGCATGATATTCAAAGTGTCCATCAACTACCTCAAAGGAATTGATACTTGAGCGACGAATAACTATAGGGTTAATAACTCCTGCCGCTTCTAAAATAAGATTTGCTGCCTGTTCTAGTTCATCATCTCCAAAACTTGAACGAGGTACAGTAGAAGTAATTTTCTTGATAGCAACAAGTGATGTAGATAATTTCATTAATTCAACCCTATTTTTTGTAAAACTTCTATTGCTAATAATTCAAATTCTTGTGCAGCAGTTGAATCTGGCTTAAAATCAAGTACAGAAATAGGATCAGCCACCTCCATATCTCCTATAATAAGAAACCTCTCAGCACATTTTGCCAGGTCATCTCTATCATAAATTACCGTATTCATCATCTCAAAATCATACCGTTTTGGAATAGCTTCGAGTCGTTTGGGTAAAGTATGTTTAACAAACTGGTTATTAGTAGATATTTTGCAAGCTAATACACCTAGAATTTCAATTTGAGGCTTTCTTATTTGTTTTCTAAATCCATTTATCTTTTTGAGAAATTCCCTAACGTTTATTAGTCCTTGATTAGCGAATGGTTTGAGATCAGAAGGAATAATAAGATAGTCAGCAGTAATTAGAGCAATTCTAGCGTACAGATTTAATGAAGGAGGAGTATCAATTAATACTACATCATATTCTTCTGCCACTGCATCTAGTTTTTGAGCAAGCATCATTTTACTATCTTCTTGCTGAATTAACTCATTTTCATAATTCATCAAACTAATATGAGAAGGAACAACGCTAATTTCTGGATTTGTGAATTGGGATTTTCTGGCGACTTCATTTATAGGAAAAAAATCTTCTGATTGCAAAATATGACGGATATTAGAATCTTTGATATCATCAAACTCTTCATCATCAAATTTGACTAAACCAGTAGCAAATGTAGTGTTGGCTTGACTATCTAAATCAATAACTAGAACTCGTTTCCCCTTCTTTCTAATAGCAGCAGCTAGATTAACTACAGTTGTTGTCTTACCAACGCCACCTTTATTATGGTAAACCGCGATTGTTTTCATTGAATGTTCCCTTTTCGTTTCAAATTTGGAATTATTTTCAGTTATTTGGACTTCTGGCTTATCTACTAGCTGTCCTTCTTTGAGACTCTCTCTACCAATTAAGCTTTTAATTTTATCTAACTGTATCTCAACTTCCTTTCCAGAACATTGAAATAATAGCTGAATATCAGTCTGTAATTTTTGATAAATTCTAATTTCTTTGCCATTAGTCAACAATCCATACCTGACATTCAAGCTGGTTAAATAATGCCTGAGTCGAGGGACATGATGATTTAAGTTTTGCTTGGGATGCTTTGCCTCCATGACGACACTCAACGGCGAATTGACATCTAAGACAAAGGGAATCACTTGTGCGGCAAATGCTAAAAAATCTAAGCGGATACTACCAACGGCAACCTCTTGATGCCAGGTGTCAGGAGTATAACCTAGCTGCGGTAGCAAATATTGCACTATGAGTTTGCTTTCAACTTCGCTTTCGTTACGGCACAGCTCAGGATTAAAAGGCAATATTTTTCTACCTCTAAATAATTATTGGACTTGGGACAAAACCTGATATTTGCTAGATTATGGCATACCCTTAATTATGTTGAGTGATATAAATCACTTAGAAAAATATAAATAATCATCATAAAATTAGTACTTTTGCTAGTAAAGTAACCACTTCTGAAAACTAGCCATATTCAAAAGTAACAGGCTCGGTATGTATTTCTCCATTATCTTTGTAAATGGATAGAATCAAAGTGTTTACCTATTTGCACTAAAGGTTTTGGCTACTGTATCTTGTCCCCACTGCCATCAACTCGTTGATAGTCAAGTTATTAATTGTCCCTATTGCCGGACGACACTTAAAGCTTACGGTCATCCCGGTATTCCATTGCACCGCGCCACTGGGGACGGGTATCTGTGCGATACCTGCACTTATCACGCTGATGATACTTGCAATTTTCCTCAGCGTCCCTACGCTAAAGACTGTACCCTCTACCAAAATATTGAAGAGACAAAGTTAGAGTTGGAACAGCAGCGTTACACTAATAGTTTTGCAATAACTGTAAAAAGTTGGATAAAACGCAATCAGGCTTTGCTGTTATTTTTGGCTTTATTATTAGTCTGTTTGTTGTTCGTTATATTAAGGTCTTGATTTGTGTTTAGTGGGGAGTAGGGAGTAAGGAAGATGAGGTAGCAGGGAGAGCAGGGGAAGAAGAACTATTAATTATTGCTCAATGCCTTTATTTCCTTCATCTCACCTATTCCCCACTCCCCACTCCCTAACCTTCAAACTGTTGTGATTTTGGATGCTTCAGCAACAGGTTCAATCAATATGGGTGGCGCTTTTTCTTCAAAGGCGGCTAAATCGAACCAAAAAGTGGTGCCAATGCCAACTTCACTCACCAGATGGACTTTACTACGATGTCTGTCGATGATATTTCTGACAATCGATAAACCTAAACCCGTGCCTTCTAGGGTGTGAACTCGGTTTTCTACGCGGAAGAAGCGTTCAAAAATTGAGTGTTGATCTTCTGTGGCGATGCCAATTCCAGTATCAGAAATTTCAATCCGCACTGGAGCAGATTGGGTGTGACTAGGTTTAAAATCTAGCTGGTAAGCGCGGATTGCCACTTTCCCACCGAATTTTGTGAATTTAAGGGCATTTCCAATCAGATTGCCAAACACTTGTACTAACAGATCATAATTACCCATTACTAGTGGCAAATTAGCAGCAACTTCTTGAATGAGTTCAACACCTTTATCTTTAGCGTTCAGTTGGTAAGTACGCAGTGTTTGCTCGATCGCTTGGGCTAAATCTACGCCATCGAAGCTGTAGTTGCGACCAGATTCGAGTTTTGACAAATCTAAAACATCGTTAACTAGGCGGGTTAGGCGATCGGTTTCATGATTTACTGTTTGCAGATACTCTTGCCGTTTCTGTAAATCCAAGTCTTCGGCGTAGTCGTACAGGGTTTCAATATGGTATTTGATGTTGGATAAAGGCGTCCGCAGCTCGTGAGAAACGTTGCTGATAAATTGGCCTTTTGCCTCATTTAATTCCACCTCACGGGTTATATCTTGGACAGTAATCGCAATGCCTTTGATGCTTTCCCTTTGCACATTAAGTACTGTAGTCAAGAGAATACGGATCGTTCGCGGGGTAGGTTGGTTAATAAAAATTCGGAATTCGGCGCTTTCGCATTGGCCTGCTGCCATTTCGTACAAAGGGCTAGCGATTTCCATTTGTACTGCTGGGGGCAAGTGATGTAACAGGTTTTGACCTACCACTTTAACGTTTTCCCAGCCAAAAATTCGCTCTGCTGTGGGGTTGACTAAAATCACCTGCATGTTGTTATCAATCAACACAGCACCATCTGCGATCGTTGAAACTAGGGTTTGTAGCTTGGCTTTTTCTGCGGTCAGTTCCTCAATATTTTGTTCTTCATAGCGCTCTAATCGCTCTCCCATTTCATTAAAGCTTAAAATTAACTCCCCCAGTTCGCCTCCTAAAGGTAAATCAATGCGCTGCTTGAAATTCCCGGTAGCAATTTGCTTTACTCCCACTAGCAGTTCTTTAATGGGCTTAGTGATGGTCAAGGCGTTTATCACTCCTGCCAAAATCACCATTACCCAAATGGTAATAAAAACGGCAATGGTAACATCGCGAGTAAAATTGGTGGAGATGACAGCAGTCTGATTGGGGTTGATACCGATCGCTAATACACCTAAGTATTTTTTATTGACAATCAGGGGAATAAATACATCGGTGACTATTCCATCTGGGGTTGTATGTTGCCGCACCATCGGCTTTTCACCATCACCAGGGTAATCTTCTGGCAGTTGTATCCGCCGTTTAATGGTAAGAGAGTTTTCTACCTCTGCTTCCCAAAAAGGAATGCCAAAAAAGATTTCCCCGTTTTCGTCGGCGTAAAGCATATAACGCACACTAGAGGTGCTGCTGTAGAAGCGTTGAGAAAATTGGGCAACCTCAGTCAGATTATTGTCAGCGATTAAAGGAGCAACGTTGGCAGCAAGCAGCAGCCCCAAGTCACGACCAAAGCGGGTGTCATTCATCCGCGCATCCTGCTGAATTGTATTCACAGCCCAGAAGGTCAGGCCACTCATCACTAATGAAACTACCATTGTGACCACAGCCAATAATTTGGTCTGGAGTGTGAACTCTGACCACCAAGTAGCGATCGCATGTCGAATTGTTTTTAACAGACTTAGCATCTTAAATAAAGTTGTTAATACTCTTTGTTATAAAGCCTAACAACTAAAAAATTAACAGTTAATTTGACAAACATGTTAGGGAATGGGGAATGGGACATTGGCCGTTAGGAATAACTCCAAACTCCAAACTCCTAACTCTTAACTCTATGCCCAATATCTCTCCGGTAATATACCCCCTCAAACTGGATATATTTGATACCTGCGTATGCTTGGGCGATCGCTTGCTCAAAATTTTCTCCAATTCCAGTCACATTTAATACTCGACCCCCATCTGTGACAACTTCTTGTTGCTGGTTCAATTTCGTACCTGCATGAAATACAGTTGCTCCCGTTACCTCTGCCTCACTAATGCCAGTAATGACCTGGCCTTTCTCATATTCTCCTGGATAACCACCTGAAGCTGCAACTACAGTTGCAGATACTCCCTTTTTCCAAGCAATGGGTGGCAATTCACTTAATCGCTGTTGTACACAGGCTAGAAGCAACTCTTCTAAAGGTGTTTCTAACAGTGGCAAAATCACTTGGGTTTCTGGATCGCCAAAGCGACAGTTAAATTCCAAAACCTTCAAGTCGCCATCGGGTGCAATCATTAACCCAGCATACAGTACACCTCGGTAATCAATACCTTTAGCTCGTAAGGTTGCGATCGCTCTTTCTAATACTTCTGTTTGAATGCGTGCCATCAACTCTGGCGTAGCGATGGGTGCTGGGCTGTATGCTCCCATGCCACCAGTATTGTCTCCCGTATCGCCATCACCAATTCGCTTATGGTCTTGAGCTGGCAGCAAGGGGCGAATCGTTAACCCATCTGTTAACGCTAAAATTGATACCTCTTGCCCAACTAAACATTCTTCAATGACAACAAATTCACCAGCACTGCCAAATTGTCCTTGAAAAATCGCATCAACCGCACTTTCTGCTTGTGCAACTGTTTCAGCTACCATTACGCCCTTACCAGCCGCCAAGCCATCAGCTTTAACAACAATTGGCGCTCCCTGAGAGTTGATATAAGATTTTGCTGCTGCTGCCTGCGTAAATACCGCAGCCCGTGCTGTCGGAATCCCTGCTTCTTGCATTAGGGCTTTTGCCCAAGCTTTGCTCGCCTCAATTTGCGCTCCTGCTCTGACTGGGCCAAATACCATCAATCCTTTGTCTTGGAGGTAATCTGTGATTCCCTTTGCCAAAGGCACTTCTGGCCCAACTATCACCAGAGTGATACCATTTTCTAAAGAATATCGGCTCATGCCCTCAAAATCATCTACTGTTAAGGGCAAGTTATGGCAACGTTCTAGACTTGCTGTGCCTCCATTCCCTGGTACACAGACAACTTGCTCAATTTGCCTAGATTGCAACAGTTTCCATGCCAGAGCATGTTCGCGCCCTCCATTACCTACAACTAAAACTTTCACTGCTTTCCTCGTGCGTTCCTTGCGAAACGAGAATGCCCTATTTGGCTCTCGCGGATCAATTTTTCATTAATTTTCACACTTATGCAAGCCCCCTCATGACCAGAAGAAGCAGGGGGGGAGGGGGCAGGGAGCAGGGGAGAAAGATTCTAAGTCCACCTGTCACAGGGGTTTGAGAGCAAATAAATTTATTTATGCCCAGCACAAAAACATTTCTTTTGAGATGCATAGCACAATAAATAAGGGACTTCCAACTAAAAAAAGATCCTATCCCTGCGGGACGCTACGCGTAGCTTGTTTCCCCAAAGGGTAAGCATCTAGGGCAGGGAGCAGGGGGAGGGAAAGTCGTAGTGAAGTCCAGAAATTGGATAATTTATTTTTTGGAGTTACCTAACAATTAACTCCTCGCAAGCGAATAGGAGGTCTTATCACGCAGAAGCGCATGCCAGTATGTTGAAATTTATTTTACTTAATGGGGGAGCTATTCTTCATTAAATTCATAGGGTAGCATAGCTAGTTGTGCTACCCTACTCCAAAATCCACGCAGCCTGAAAAAAGTCGCGCTCGCAAAACATAGCATAACGATAGATTGAATCTACAACAGAATTGCTAGCGGCATAATTGTCAACCAAATTTTCTAATTGTTGTGTTAGTGGTTGAAAATCTGCACTGCTGTAAGTACGAATCCAGTCTGCATATTGATGATTAGGAATGCCATTACGAGCCAACTGTTCTCCCAAAAAGGCATACAAACGCATACAAGGAGACATCGCCGCAGCAGTTAAGCCCGCATCTCCACCCCAAGCAGTTGCTAACAAAAAGTCAGTATAGCGGCGGGTGGTGGTTCTTGGTTGCACAGAATGCAAATCGACTCCCCACTGGGAAGCATAGCCACTATGCAACCGCAGTTCTTCTAAAACTCCACTAGCTAAGTTATGAAATGTGGTGAAACCTAACCAGTCTGGTGCTTTAGCTGCGGCGATACTGTAGGCACGGGCAAAAGCTTCTAGAAAAAAAGCATCTTGCCCTACGTAGTAAGCAAATTTCACTTGTTCAAGAGTACCATCCCCAATGCCTTGAACGAAAGGATGCTCTAGGCAAGCTTGGGCTAAGTCTTGATTTGCTGCCCATAATTCCTGAGATAAAGTCATTTGTTATTATCCCTCTGTTGTTTTAACTCTTCCCTTTAAAAAGGGAAGAACTGGAGCAAGACTGAGCCTAGACTTCCTAAAAAATCAACAAAACTGGGTTTACCAGCACTCACTTTTTCATTGGCAGGTGTTTGCAGTTCTTTTATAAAAGCTTGAGCTGTTAGCGTTCCAGTGCTGTTGCTTTGGGATGTAAACAATTTTTCAGCAATTTGGGCATCTTGGAATGCACCTTGTCTATCTAGTATTTGGTAACGGGCGACACCACGAGCTAAATAAGCACCCGCATATTCTGGTTTAATAGCGATCGCTTGATTAAAATAACTGATTGCTTGCTGTTGGTTACCTTTTTGCCCTTCTGCTACACCCCAAGCATAAAATTCTTCTGGTGAAGCAATTTGTAATGGTATCCCAACTGCACCTTGGAAGTTAGCACCATTCAAGTAAGCACCAGTTAGTTGTGCATTTGCTAAATAAGTATTTCTCAAATCAGCACCCCCTAAATTTGCCCCACTAAATTTAGCTTCGCTCAGGTTAACACCAAACAAACTCGCACCACTCAAGTTAGCACCCCGTAAATCTGCGCCACTCAAGTTTGCCCGACTAAGGTTAGCACCTGTAAGATTGGCACCGCTCAAATTGGCTCCAGATAAGTCAGCCATCACTAAACCTGCATTAGTCAAATCACAGTTTTGACATTGCTTGGTTGCCAATAACTGTTTAACATGTTCAGAATTTGCTGCTTGTACGGTTGTTGCCAAACTAATCGTCGTTAAAAAGGCAGCTATGGCTAGAATTTGGTTCTTCATATTCGTGTAATATTTATTACTCAATATTTTAAGTTAACTGAGACGGATTTATACCTCAGCATTATGATATGACCAATCTGAACAGTTTGCCCTCTGTAGTTCCCTATATTACTTATAAATTTGAGTAAACACTTACATATACCCTGATTTTCAATAAATATGAGACTATAGAAGCATTAAGACAGTCATAAAAACGTGAGTCAGCAAGACAAACTCTTAGAAAAGATCCTCTCTGGGACTTCTGATACAGACATCCCTTTTGCCCAACTGTGGCAACTTTTATATCGACTAGGCTTTGAAGAGCGGATTCGTGGCGATCATCGTATTTTTATCAAACCCGATGTTGAGGAAATATTGAATCTGCAACATAAGAGAGGAAAAGCCAAAAGCTATCAAATTAAACAAGTTCGTGCAGTAATTATCAAGTATAAGTTAGGAAGTAAAAATGATGTTTCACTATGAAGTTATTCTCTACTGGAGTCAATTAGATCAAGCCTTTATTGGTGAAGTACCAGAATTACCAGGCTGTGCTGCTGACGGTGATACTTATCAAGAAGCCCTACATAATGTAGAATTAGTTATGCAGGAATGGATAGAAACGGCTAAGGATTTAGGGCGTCCAGTTCCTCAAGTTAGACCACGTTTGATGTACATTTAATAGGATTTACGCATTTACAAAAATGCCAAAGATGGATAAGTTTAAAAACCACATCTTTCATGAGGCACAGCAGAGTCTATTTACGTAGTTTACCGCCGTAGGCATCGCAGGATAATTAAAAAAAGCCTGGAACGATCTATTTTCGTTAATTCACATCACAATGCATTTGTATAGGCGGAAGTTGGGTTGAGGAATGAAACCCAACATAATCAGAGCAGGTCTAATTGAAAAGGTTAACTACTGGCAACCTTACAAATCACCATAATATGTGATTTGTATTTGTCAATACTATAGTGAATAAGTTGCAATCCAGAACGTTCTAGTTCTTGCAAAAGTTTAGGGATTTCATACTTATGATGTCGCCAAATAGTAATTTCTTCACCTTCAGATATTTCAATCTTCTTATCTATCCCCATCCGACTAAAATTTAGAGTGTAATTATAATGGAGTTTCATATTAGCAACTACACTATCTGTTTTTAAATCATACTTTCTCACCAATTCACAATCTTCAGATTTAATTCCAATCTTGCTTCTAACCCATTCATATATTTCTTCTACATGATACTTGCAGCCACCTCTGACGCTTCCATCCCATTTAGAGTTAGAACCAATTTCATTAGTAAACACCAGAAAATCATTTTTTCCCATGCTATCTCTAAAGTTTTTTAGTACCTGATCTCTATTTTGATGATTACCGATGGTAACGCCTAAGTGGAAAAATATTTTTGCTGTGTCGTCAATTTCAAAGCTATCTTGATTTTGGAATAAATTTTTGCGTACACAACTATTTTCTATGTCAATTGTGGAACTGATGAACTCGACTAGAGGAAACCATTTTGTAAAATTATTTTTGGATACATCAAGCAATTCCTCGCTTATATCTAATGCTATATATTTATTAACTTTTCCTAGGTGATTAAGTTTTTTAATAAAATTCTTAACTGGATATGAGTTTCCTGCACCAACGTCTACAATATTGACTTTTTTACCACTTTGAATATTATCATTCAAGTATTTAAAGTTTTCCTTTAAAAGTTCTATTTCTACATTTGATGTTCGATACCATGTTGGGATAACATATTTTCGATAAAAATTGTCCCAGATTTTTGCGCCTCTACCTTTATAAGAATACTTTAGAGGTATTTCTCGCCTGACTTCTAATGCATGAATTATGCCTAAAACTTCTTCCTCAGAAAAAATAGAGTAGAACTCAGAGCTTGGCTTTGCTGTGCGATTGATAGGAGTTGACATGTCCGAGGGAAGTTGGAAATTGCTATGAAAATTTTGAGCCATTATTCTTGTTCTTTGTTTTTCTGAGGTATTTTATTTTAATGGATTAGCTGCAATGCTTGCCAAAGAGGTATTTTCCCATGCCGTTGTGCGAATATTTAAACCAAATTTTGGACTTACAAGCACAAATAGATCCCACATTATCTACTGGTGGATTGGTTTTTTACCATCAAAAATAGGAGATAATTTTTCAAAGATACAGGGGTGAATACCAGTGGTTCAGCAACCAGAACTCCAGGAAACTTCGTCGATACAGTCAATGCAGCGCGTGCTTAAGAGTTTAAGCGCTTACCGATGGACTTCGCTAGGAGCATTGGTGAGCCTGTTGCTGTTGACGATCGCAAACGCAGTTACTCCACAACTATTTCGGTGGGGAATTGATGAGGGGATCACGCAAAAAAACCTCCAAATTGTGCTACACAGCGCCGCCTGGCTGGTACTCGCCGCGATCGCTCGTGGTGTATTTAACTTTGGACAAAGCTATTTAGCAGAAGCAACGTCTCAAGGTGTAGCTTATGACCTGCGAAACAGAATTTTCAGCAAAATTCAAAATCTCAGTTTCAGTTATCATGACCAGGCGCAGACTTCCCAACTCTTAACCCGTGTCACCAGCGACATAGAGCAGATCCGTACCTTTGTTGGTACTAGTTTAATTCAGGTCATCAGTTCAATTGTGACATTGGTGAGTATATCAGTGGTTTTGCTACTGATGAACTGGCAACTAGCACTGATTACGCTAACGGCAGTGCCTCTAAATGCATGGTTAATGATACAATTTATCTCTCGGAATAACAAAATTTTTCGGCAAGTACAAGAGCAACTAAGCGACCTGAATGCTGTATTGCAAGAGAACTTGTTTGGAATCCGGGTGGTAAAAGCGTTTGTGCGGGAATCAACCGAAAGGTCGCGTTACACGGGCATGAATGATGGTCTAGTTAGGGCAAACATGAAGACCATTAGCGCCATCCACAATATCTTCCCGTTTATCTTTTTGGTGAGTAACTTGGTAACATTGGCAGTTTTCGCCTATGGGGGAGCGCAAGTAATTGGGCGTAGGTTCTCCATTGGCGAACTGGTGGCGTTTAACTCCTACCTAGCGTTGATTCTCCAACCAATTTTGTTGATTGGATTTGCTGCACCGGCGATCGCTCAATCAGCTGCTTCCGCCGAACGCGTCTACGAAGTTGTAGATGCGGAAGTAGAAATTCGCGATCGCCCCGGTGCTGTCCCATTTGACACCTGTGTTGGTAGAATCACCTTTGAAAATGTTTGCTTTCGCTATCCAGGAGCGACAACTGAAACTCTCAAAGGAGTTTCCTTTGAAACCAAACCCAAAGAGCTAATCGCCGTTTTAGGGATGACTGGTTCCGGGAAAAGCACAATTATGAACTTGCTTCCCCGCTTTTACGATGTCACAAAGGGAGCAGTTCGCATTGACGGACGAGATGTAAAAGATTTCACCCTCAAAAGCCTCAGATCGCATATCGGTATTGTATTTCAGGAAACCACCCTCTTTTCTGGCACAATTCGCGAAAATATTGCCTATGCAAAACCCGATGCAACTCTAGAGGAGGTGATTGAGGTTGCCAAAACTGCCCAAATGCACGATTTTATCAGTAGTTTACCTGATGGCTACGAGACAATTGTGGGTGAACGGGGCGTGGGCTTGTCTGGTGGGCAAAAACAACGAATTGCGATCGCTCGTACCTTACTAACCGATTACAGCATTCTGATTTTGGACGATAGCACCTCTGCTGTAGATGCTAAAACTGCTGCCCAGATTCAAGCCGAACTAGATAGCTTAATGCGCCAGAAAGCTTGTACAACTTTTGTAGTAGCTCAACGCATCAGCACCGTCAAAAATGCCGATCGCATTTTTCTCATGGATAAAGGAAGATTAGTAGCACAAGGCACTCACGAGGAATTGATGCAAACCAGCCCCCTCTACGGTGTGATTTTGGAATCTCAAGTAAAGGCGAAAGAAAAAATGATCCCAAACCATAATAAATAGTCTTGCGTAAAATTCTTATTACAGCCTGGTAATCAAGGCAAAGACTTTTAATCCAAAATCCAAAATCTAAAATCCAAAATTCTTATGAGAGGCACAGTTCCCGTTGTTGCATCTGAGCAAGCGAGTCAGCAACTTTCCACTCTGGGACGCTTTTTGCAATACCTGCTACTTTATCGCAAAGAAATTCCCATCGCCCTGACATTAGTATTTATTGGTGCCGTAACCCAGGCAATTGGGCCATTTTTCATCGGTTGGTCCATTGATCACCTAATTGCACAAGGAAATTTGCAAGGACTGCTGCTGTTATTAGGACTACTAGCCCTAAACTACGCACTTGGCGTATTCGCAATCCGAGGTCAAATTATTCGAGTCGGCTGGATTATGCAGCGATTGCTGGCTCAACTAAGGCAAGATATTTTCACTAAAATCCAAAGTCTGCCACTTAGCTTTTTTGATCGCAGCGAAGCAGGCGATTTAATGAGCCGTCTGCTGAATGATGTTAATACTGTAAATCAGGCATTTGGACTGACGATCGCCCAAATGCTGGGCAACACTTTCAGTTTGGTAGGCATCATTATTGCAATGCTCGCAATCAACTTACAACTTGGTTTGTTGAGTAATCTGGTTGTGCCACTGATGATTTTTACCACAAGCTTATTTGCACGTTGGGCAAGAGCCAGATTTCGCGTTACCCGACAAACTATTGGGGAACTTTCCGCCAAGTTAGAAGAAGATATTGGCAGCGTCCGAGAAGCACAAGCATTTAATCGTGTACAGATGAATATTCAAGAGTTTGACGTTCTTAACGCTGCCAATAGAGATGCTAACGTCGACGCTGTAGCAATTACTTCAGCCTTTTTGCCCTCCATTGATTTTCTCAACACCCTAGCAACCGCAGCTGTGCTGGCTTATGGCGGCTATCTCGCAGTCACCGGAGCTGCAACAGTGGGTGTGGTGACAGCTTTTTTACTTTACGTTCAGCAGTTCTTCCGCCCGATCCAAATTCTCAGCCAGTTTTACACCCAAGCTCAATCTGCATTTGCCGGATTAGAGCGAATCTTTCTATTGCTAGATGAACCGTCACAACTCAATGACGCACCTAATGCCACAGAAATGCCGCCTATTCAGGGTGAAGTGACATTTGATAATGTCAAGTTTGGCTACAACCCAGATCAACTGGTTCTCAAAGGGGTGAATTTGCACGCTTATCCAGGGCAGATGATTGCATTAGTAGGGCCAACCGGTTCAGGAAAAAGTACAATTATTAACTTGATTTTGCGCTTCTACGATGTATCTAGTGGTGCAGTGAAAATTGATAATATTGATGTACGTAGCGTTACTCAAGCAAGTCTGCGGCGACAAATTGGCATCGTTCTGCAAGACAATATTTTGTTTACCGGCACCGTCGCTGAAAACATTGCTTTTGGCGCTCCTTACTCCACTCAAGCTGATATCGAAGCTGCTGCACAACTAGCAAATGTGCATGAGTTCATTACCTCACTACCACAGGGTTATACAACTCAATTGGGTGAACGAGGCGCACCCCTAAGTCAAGGACAGCGACAACTACTCAGTATTGCTCGTGCGGTGTTGATTAATCCCCGAATACTGATTCTTGATGAAGCAACCAGCAGCATTGACACGCGTACAGAAGCGCTAGTACAGAGTGCGATCGCTCGCTTGCTGCAAGGTCGTACCAGCTTCGTAATTGCCCACCGCCTCAGTACAGTTACCCAGGCAGATCGGGTATTAGTAATTCAGCAGGGAGAAATTGTAGAGCAGGGTACTCACGCCGAACTGATCAATCAGCAAGGTGTCTATGCTAACTTGTATGCCCTGCAACTGGGTGCAGCAGACACAACGGTTCTTCAAAACAAAAAGTAAAATATATATAGCTCTAATTTATCAATTGCCAGCAAAGAAATGAAGCTACCTGACCTTGATTCACAAACCATCGATCGCATTATTGAAATGGCATGGGAAGATAGAACCTCTTTTGATGCCATTGAGGCTCAGTTTGGGCTGTTGGAGAAAGAGGTAATTGCCCTAATGAGGCGCGAAATGAAAGAATCTAGTTTCCGGATGTGGCGAGAGCGAGTCACCAAACGCAGTACAAAACATTTATCTAAGCGAGAATTTATTGCAGGTCGGTTTAAATCGCACAATCAAAAAACGTAAGTAATTGGGTGAAAACTACCAAATTCAGAAGCACAATGACGAAAGTTACACTCTACATTGCAGCTAGTTTGGATGGCTATATCGCTCGCAGTGATGGCGGAATTGATTGGCTATCATTCCTTGATACAGAAGGTGAAGACTACGGTTACACTGATTTCTACGAATCAATTGATGCGATCGTGTTAGGTAGCAAGACCTATGAAATAGGGCTTGGTTTTGATGAATGGCCTTATCCAGAAAAAAAATCCTTTGTTTTCACCCAGCGCCCTCTCCAATCTGACCGTGAGGACGTTACATTTGTTTCTGATCCAGTAGAGCCAGCCTTAACAAATATACAGGCTCAAGGTTATGAAAACATCTGGTTAGTTGGTGGCGGAGCATTAATCAATTCGTTTCTTCAGCACAGCTTGATTGACGAATATATTATTTCAACTATTCCAATTATCTTAGGTGAAGGTATACGCCTTTTCCCACCGCCTAGCCCTGAAGAAAAATTAGAGCTGATTAACTCAAAACAATATTCTACTGGCTTAGTCCAAGCACATTATAGGCGAAAAGAAAAGGTTTAAAAATTTATAATTGATAATCATGCTTCAAGTGGTGATAAGTCCGAGGGTCGGCTTCCAAAGCTCAGAACTTCGCGGAATTTAAACACCACCTGAAACTTCACTGCCGTTATTAGGCATCGGGTATAAACCCTTATTAATTATGAATTACGAATCAGTGGTTGAAACAACCTCAAGAAGCTTCTGAACAGCTTCGCTAAACTGCTCGTAAGGCGAAACTCCTACGATAGTTTCTGCTAAATCACCATCTTTAAAAATTAAAACTGCTGGAATACTGCGAAGACCGAATCTTTTGAAAATTGGCTTGTTGCTGTCAACATCTACCTTAACGACTTTGGCGCGACCTTTGTATTCCTCAGCAAGTTGCTCCATTAACGGACTAACTAGGCGACATGGGCCACACCAAGTAGCAGTAAAATCAACAACAACAATTTTCTCTTCACTTTCAGTTAAAACAGTATCAAATTCACTTTCTTGAACGTAAGCAACTAAGTGAGTATCTGTAGACATTTTTTAATCCTTTAGTGTCAAACTAAAATTTCAGCAAAAAGCTAACTATACAAACTATACTCCCTTCTGCCTGTCAGATTCACCAGTCACCTACATTCGTGAACCCCAGCGATCGTGGATTTAATAATTTACAACCTTCTTACATAGGGTGCGTTAATACACCCTACCAACCGACCTAATCCAAAAGGGGTACCGTCAAGAGTCATTTTCTGAAGAGAATAGTTCTAACAACCCAATTGTGCCTACAAAAAAAGTATAAGTAGCATATTTTATGGGCATCTTTTTTCTTGAAGGTGCATAAAAAGCTGCTATGATACTTTCGATAAAATGGCTAGTCATAGCAAAACGCTCAATCCAAAAAATTGGATTAAGGCTGGTTGGTAAATTAGTATTAGTTATTGCTGCATAAATATTCCATGATTCCAATCCAATTGCGCTTGTTATAAGCATTGTAGATATAATTTTTACAAAGGTAAAAATCCTTCTTTTTATAAGTTTTAAGTTCATATAATTCACAAAAAGTTGTTTAAAATATCCAGCAATACTCGGTGAAGTAACACACAAGTTAATGTGTAAGTACTTACGCAAAAAAACTCTCTCAAACTATTCACCGTGTCGCGCCAGTTGCTTCTCCCTACAGCCCTTCTCCTAAAGGAGACGCTACGCGAACGGGCATCCTACGGCAGGCGCTAGCCTCTCCCTTTGGGAAAAGGGGAGACGCTGTGCGTAGCTTGCTTCCCCGCAGGGGTACAAGTCGGGGAACCCGCCCAACGCACTGGCTTCTCTGTGCCTCTGTGGTAGCCTGCGGCAAGCTGCTTTAGTCTAGGTTTTTTCGGTACTCATGTGTAGTCTTGTATGTATTGTCTACAACTCCTTTTAAGTCAACCAATCTTATATCATGATTTCCATTTTTGTAAAAGCCTCTAAAAATACGGGTATGGTGTATGTGGGGGACTCTGACTCCCAACTGATAACTGTTAAATCACTAGATATTTAAAAAATGGTAAAAATGTGGAATAATACATAGTGGTAAATTTAATTACGTTCCGTAAATTGATAAAAATATAAAACTATGATTACTCAAAATTACAATTCAATTCATGTTGAAAATAACTTGCTTAAACAAATCAAAGTTAAAGAAAATCAGCTAAAAATTGCACAAGAATCTAATATGCTCCATGTAGCAGAAGCATTACAAGATGAATTATTAAAGTTACAAGGTCAATTATCAGAATCGCAAGACGTTGAAGTTCAAGCGTTGATGGGTCTGCTAGACGATTAATATTGTAAATTTGTGTTGCAAATATTAAAACACAAAAGCTCTGTAAACAGGAACCAGGGCATACTGATTTGGATGCATAGGGTTCTAAGGTTTCATAAACTCACGATGATTCTTACCTAGTTAAGATATTAGGGTTTTGCTGAGTATGTGGTGTTTTAATCTGCGGTAGTGAATTAATCTTAAGAACAGGTTTAATTGGGCGCAGTTGCCTTAGCTTAAGAATTTGAATTTCTCTCTCAATCGAATTTTTTCCTTGCCTAAAAAATTCTTGAGAGTTATATGGTACTAAGTCGCGGGACAAATGTTGAGTTTGTGCTGGAGTCAAACGAGGAAGGGGTTGTTCAGCATTGGCAGAAGTCTGTATAGCCAGAAAAAAAGCTGTTGAAAGCACCAAGGGTTTTATTTTTATACATCCAGTGAATATCAGGTTTAACATGATTGATACATCTGTTGCGTGAATGCTGTATCAAACCATCTTGTGTTGGTCTGATTATAAGTAAAGTATACTTATTTGCTTACTAATTACCTCCCACAAATGGGTGAATTAATCAGCTAAAACTTTATCGAATAGAATTCAGGAGTCAGGAGCGGAGCCGGAGCGTCTCCGGCTCCGCTCCTGAATTCTGACTCCTAAATTCTTGCTAGAAATTACCTTATGTGTTCCTACGCAAATCAAAGGTAGTAATGATGGTAACCGCTCAATAATCCGGGGTAAATCGCTCAGTGACAAAACTCAAATAGCGTAAACTCGTTCCTGAACTGGTAGTTGCCCCGATTTATTGAGCGGATAGTAATGATGGATGAGCAGAACAATCAAAATTATCGTTCACAAAGTCGTTACTGACCGTCCCGCACGCAGGCAACCACGAGTTCAAAAACGCCGCCCCAAAGCTTACCTCTTCATGACAAAACCTCGACAAGAATTACGAAAACAGCTGCAAACTTCTTAATTGGCAACTGTTTCCGCTTTTCTTAGTACCCCATTTGTCTTTAGGCTACAGTGACTCCTAGTGTATAAGAACCAGGATTAAAAGAGCCAGAACTGAAAGTCCCGCCATTTTGCGGGAAGTAATCAAAATCACTTACTGAAATGGAGTAAGTACCTGTCCCTAGTGAAGCGGTGATTGATGGAGAATCACTAGAATTCAGTAAGTTCCCGGCACTATTAAATAGACCGATAACTGTATCGACAGTAAGATTCTCCGTGCTGATAGTCACAGTTCCTGGGTTGGCTAAAGAAAATGTGAAAAAGTCGAAATCAGGATTGTTCCCTGGAAGTGTTGCCAGTTGAGCAGAGGTATTAACTTCTGAACCTGATGTTAAAGTACCTAGCTCCTCAGCAGTGGCTAGTGTGTTGTTTGTCCCTTGTCGAGCATCTTCTTTCTCGTAGAACAGGAAGTCGTCACTATCAAGCCTCAGAGACGACGCTTCCACAACACCAATGAGTTCATCTAGCTCTCCCCCTGATTTGTCCAGAAATACCCTTGTATTGGCTCCCACAGTCTGCAAGCGATAGTCTCCCAGTGTTCCTTTGATCTGGATTGTATCCTCGTTGGAGTTGAAGCCACGGACGGTAGCGTAGTCTGCAAAACCACTACTTCCACTGTTATCGTCATAAAAGACATTATTAGCATCTCCAAGTAAGAACTGATCTTCCCCAGGTCCTCCAGTTAGGATATCAACCTCCCCTAATCCAGGAGAATCAGAACCGTTAGTATCAACGCCTATGAGGACATCATTTCCAGGCCCTCCAAGGAGAGTGTCATTGCCGACCCCGCCAAAGAGTGGGTCATCGCCTTCTCCTCCTTCGAGAAGGTCATTGCCAGCCCCGCCAAACAGGCTGTCATTCCCATCCTCGCCCAAGACGAGGTCATTACCTTCCTGACCATCAAGAAAGTCATCGCTATCCCCACCAAGCAAGGTGTCATTGCCGCCTCTGCCAAAGACGGTATCATTGCTGCCTCCTCCAATTAGGGAGTCGTTAAAACTAGAACCAAAGACTTGCTCGATATTGAACAGGACATCATTCCCATCTCCCCCACTGGCAGTTCCAGTGCCAAGGTCAACGGTGACTCCGGCAGTGGCATTTAAATAATCAGCAGTATCAACACCAGTCCCACCAAAGAGTTGGTCATCCCCGCCTCCAGCAAGGAGTTGGTCATCCCCGTCTCCACCAAGCAGAATGTCATTGCCTCTGCCGCCTAGCAGGGTATCATTGCCTTCTCTACTAATGAGAGTGTCACCCCCGTCCTCACCTTCGAGTTGGTCATTGCCAGCCCCACCAAGCAGGATGTCAATGCCGCTACCGCCAAGCAGGGAGTCATTGCCGTTCCCGCCATTGATAAAGTCGTCGTTAGTCCCGCCAAGCAGGGTGTCATTGCCGTTATCGCCAAAGAGGCGGTCATTACCAGCCCCACCATTGACAGAGTCATTCCCGTCCCCACCACTGAGGAAGAAGTCATTGCCAGCTCCGCCAAAGATGGTGTCATTGAACCTAGAACCAACGATTCTTTCAATCTCCAACAGGACATCATTCCTGCCCTGCCCTGTAGCGGTTCCAGTCGCTAGGTTAATCGTGACTCCGGCAGTGGCACTTAAATAATCAACAGTATCAACACCATCTCCACCGAAGAGTTGGTTATTGCCAGTCCCACCACGCAAGGTGTCATCGCCCAACCCACCACGGACAATATCGTTGCCAATTTCACCATCAAGCACGTCATTGCCAACTCCACCATCAAGCAGGTCATTGCCACCTCTACCAAAGAGGGTGTCATTACCGCGCCCGCCAGTTAGAGAATCGTTGAAACCAGAACCAAAGACTTGTTCGATATTAAACAGGACATCATTCCCAGCCCCTCCACTGGCAGTTCCAGTCGCTAGGTTAACGGTGACACCAGCAGTGGTATTTGAATAGTCAGCAGTATCATTGCCAGTCCCACCAGAGATTTGGTCATCCCCGTCCCCTCCTTCGAGTCGGTCATTGCCAGCCCCGCCAAGAAGTCGGTCATCGCCAGCCTCACCAATCAAGTTGTCATTGCCATCCTCGCCATCAATCTGGTCATCGCCAGCCCCGCCATTGAGGGTGTCAGCCCCTTCCCCGCCAAAAAGTTGGTCTTCACCGTCTTCTCCAGCGAGTCGGTCATTTCCGTCCCCGCCTTCGAGAAGGTCATTGCCAGATCCAGCAAGGAAAACATCATCACCGAACCCACCAAGCAGGGTGTCGTCACCGCCTCTGCCAAGGAGTTGATCGTCATCCTCCTCGCCATCAAGCAGGTCATTGCCAGATCCACCAAGGAGGACATCATCGCCGAACCCACCAAGCAGCGTGTTGTCGCCCTCCTCACCATTGAGAAGGTCATTGCCGTCCTCGCCATTAAGCGAGTCATTGCCAGTCCCACCCAAGAGGTCATCATTGCCGCCCCGACCAAAGAGGTTATCATCACCGCCCTGACCAAGGATAGCGTCATTCTCAAACGTGCCAATTAGACTGTTATTCCTGTTGTCTCCAATAATGTCTGCCATATCAATCCCCTCAGTTATAAGTTTGATTCACAGATATTCGCTGGCAGAGGTGTCATCTATGAGTAGCCCTGCCAGCAGGGCGAAACCCTAGATAGGTAGTTCAAATAAATACAGCATCTACTTAGACTGGTTTCGTAACCGCTCAATAATCCGGGGTAAATCGCTCAGTGACAAGGCTCAAATGGCGTAAACTCGTTCCTGAACTGGTAGTTCGCCCCGATTTATTGAGCGGATACCTGGTTTCTTGGTCTAGACACTGCCTAAATAGCTATCACTAGCATAGGGCAAACGCGTCTTATTTGCTACTAAAAACTAAGAGAGGAATGGCACTAAGAAAAGCTGAAACACTTGCGGTTTAAGCAATTTGCAATTGTTTGCGTAATTCATGCTGTGGTTTGGTCATTAAGGGGTAGGCTTTCGGACGACGTTTACGAACTCGTGGTTCGTTTCTAGTAGGACGGTCAGGAACAGCCTTGTGAGCAATAACTTTGAGTTGCATTGCGATAAATTTTAAGACGTTTTGTTGAAGTTGCAGCTAAGAATTCGGGAATAAAGTTATCTAAATGATGGCGAGTACCTTGCAACGACAAGCGCAAGGGAGGAGTGCCATAAGAGGCTATTTATAAAGTAAATCTAAAAATGAGGAGACCCATCTACCGCCTCCCAATCTAAAATACATAGCCAAGGGAGTTTGTTTTTGGGATTTGGTAGGTCTGGATATAACGCCTAATTGCAAATCTAATGTTAGATTATTGTGATCGCAATATTCAAAACGGCTAATCAATTCCAAGCGCGTAAATTTCTGTTCAACTGCTCATTTCACCCCGTCAGTGGTGGCTTTAGTTTTATAAAGTTTCCGTAAAAATACTCACTTTAATCTTTAGTTAACCTAAAGTTGCCGTAAAAATACTCACTTTAATCTTTAGTTAACCTTTAGTTAGTAATTAATTAACCTAAAACTCATAATTTTGCAGATGTACCTGTGATCGATGGTTCATCTAACTCAGCGTGACTACTTCCGGCTAGGCTAATTTAGTCTAGCCGACGCAGAGATAAGACAAATCCACACAGCTAGTAACTAGCTGTGTAGAGATATTTTCGTGCGATCGATTAGCAGTAAGGAGTGTCTGCTTGTCTGACTGACATCAAAAAAGTTAAACATTTAACATTCCTCAAATTATGACTATCAAAAAGCTTGTCGGCCTACTAGTTCCATCTGCCATTTTGTTGGGAGCAATGACAACGCCAGCAGCAGCGTTGTCGCTCAAAACTATTGGTACTTATAGTACAGGTATCTTTAATGAAGGGGGGGCAGAAATCCCCACTTATGACCCTGTAACCCAACGGCTATTTGTGGTCAATGGAGGTACTAAGAGTATTGACATCATCAATATTAGTGACCCAACTCAGCCTTCACTATTTAAAAGTATCGATATAACTGCCTATGGTGGCGGGGCTAATAGCGTTACTTTCAAAAATGGCTTACTGGCTGCGGCAGTGCAAGGATCTGTGGCCCAAGATCCAGGTAAAGCAGTGTTTTTTAACGCCAACGGTGATTTCTTAAATTCTGTTACTGTGGGAGCGTTGCCTGATATGCTCACCTTTACACCCGATGGAACTCGTGTGTTAGTAGCTAACGAGGGTGAACCAAATAGTTACAATCAGCCCAATAGCGTTGACCCTGAAGGCTCAGTGAGCATTATAAATCTTGCTAATTTTAGTGTAATTAACGCTGGCTTTACGCAATTTAACAGCCAGATTGATCAGATGCGAACTGCGGGAGTGAGAATTTTTGGTCCTAATGCTACCGTTGCTCAAGATTTAGAGCCAGAATATATCACTGTTTCGGAAGATTCTACAAAGGCTTGGGTGTCGTTGCAAGAAAATAATGCGATCGCACTCCTCGACCTGATCAACAATCAAATTACCGATATTCTACCTTTAGGCTTCAAAGATTATAGCCTACCAGGAAACGGCATTGATGCTAGCGATCGCGATAATGCTATCAACATTGCTAACTTTTATTGCGCTATATTTTGATTCCTAGCAAAGATGCGAAACTGAATGATTTTATCTAAGGTAGTTGAGAAAGAAACAGCCCTGTTAGATTACGCGGATAGGCGATCGCACCCTTGGCAATGCATCACCTAAATTGTTAGTTTAGGAATGGTGTCGATCCGATTCAGTGATAATGCTGTAGTAGATATTCCAGTCTGTAACATTCAATACTAAATCATAAAATTGTATTTTATACAGGCAGTCTTTACCAAAATAATAAAATTACTAACTTAGCTATTGGCAAAACCCCAGTTTACATACAGTTAATTTACTAATTTTTAAAATAGGTTAACATAATTTACACTAAAGTATATCAGTATTTTAACTGTTGCTTTACCTATTAATACTTACTTAATATGTAGCACAATCTTTTCCATTATCTTACTCACCGTGAAACCTCTTCTACAGACTTACTTAGAACAAGAAATCTGGATACTAGTACGAGACAAATGGTATTTCGCCACAGTTATCGGAGTTTGGGATGATTTGTTGTGGTTTAAACATAGAACTTACAACAAAGATACAGAGGAGGATACTCTCTGCGAAATGGTTGTCAAAATCAGTGAAGTGGTTGCTATTGATAAAGTTAGGTCTGTTATTAGTAGAAAAGCAGACGTACTTATTTCACGACTACTAGAAACTGAGCAAGGATTAAACAATCATCATCAAGATCATGAACATTAATTAGCTCAATAGTAAAATACTTGCTTGTCTCCTACATGAACGGATAAAAGTTGAGACAAGCAGTATAAATCAGTATGATAGAACATTAGCGGATCTCGTAGCTCCCTTTGGTTGGTTGCCGATAGATACATTAGGTTAATCTAGCTTCAAGGTTTCTTTTGTAAAGGCGATGTCAACTCTTGAAAAGGCTATGCTTACCCTAAGACAATAAAGATAAGATGTTTGTACAACGAAGGTTTAATACTAATTTGATAAACTATCTTAAATTTGAAATTATAAAAACTGGTAGCTCAGGGCTGATAACTAAACTATGAGTGAAGCCTTATTCTGTATCGAAAATTTGCGAGTTGCCTATCCTGCGCGGAGTGGAGAAGAAGCAACCTGGGCGGTTGATGATGTATCTTTCACCTTACAACCAGGCGAAAGAATGGGATTGGTGGGAGAGTCAGGTTGTGGTAAGTCAACTATAGGACGGGCAGTAATGCGTTTACTACCAGCCTCTAGTCGGATTGAGGGACGGGTGACATTTCAAGGACACTCGGTGTTTGACTTGATGCCTAACCAATTACGGAAATTTCGGGGAGAAACGATCGCCTTAATTTTTCAAGATCCCATGACACGCCTTGATCCGTTAATGACGATTGGTAAGCATTGTATTGAAACCCTCCAGGCGCACTCACCAGAATTATCAACGCGAGAAGCCAAAGAGAAAGCACTTGCTACCTTGGCAAAGGTGAATATCCCAGCTAGTCGCTGGAATCAGTATCCCCACGAGTTTAGCGGTGGAATGCGCCAACGGGTAGCGATCGCTTTAGCTTTACTCCTCAACCCTAAGTTAATTGTTGCCGATGAACCCACCACCAGTTTAGATGTCACCGTTTCCGCACAGATATTAAAAGAATTAACTCGTCTGTGCGGTGAAGAAAACATGGGATTGTTGCTGATTTCTCACGATTTAGCAATGGTGGCTGAGTATTGCGATCGCATTGGTGTTATGTACAACGGCAAGATGGTGGAAATGGGTTCTACAGAAACCGTATTTAGACACCCTCAACATGAATATACGCGATCGCTCTTAAAAGCAGCTTTACATATTCAAGCAGTAAAAGATAACGGAGAATTGATAATTGTCAATGACTCAGAAAAGCAATTACCGATTATTAATAAACAATCCCCAATTTTGAGTGTCACAGAACTCAAGCAACACTACACCATCGAACCTAACTTTATTGAACGACTGTTTAAGACACAAACTCAGACAATAAAAGCAGTAGATGGTATCAACCTGGATATTTATCCCGGAGAAATTCTCGGTTTAGTTGGGGAATCAGGTTGTGGTAAAAGTACGCTATCACGAACAATCTTGCAACTAATTCGTCCTACGAGTGGCAAAGTTGAGTTTTTAGGACAGGATTTAACTACACTGTCGCGTCAAGAAATTCGCTCCTCGCGGCGACAAATACAAATGGTTTTTCAAGATCCCCATGCTTGTCTCAATCCGGCGATGACAGTGGGACAAAGTATCGCTGATCCTTTATTTATCCACAATTTAGCAGATCCCGTTAAGGCAAAAGAACAGGTTTTGTGGATGCTAGAGAAAGTTGGGTTAACACCGCCAGAAGTGTATTATGAGCGTTATCCATCAGATTTGTCTGGTGGACAACAGCAAAGAGTTGCGATCGCTCGTGCTTTGATTACTCACCCTAAACTTTTGATCTGCGATGAACCCGTAAGTATGTTAGACGCTAGCGTGCAATCGCAAGTGCTAGATTTAATGTTGCAATTGAAAGAAGAATTTGAGTTAACTTATCTGTTCATCACTCATGATCTTTGGTTAGCTCGATTTTTGTGCGATCGTATTGCCGTGATGAATGGCGGTAAAATTGTCGAACTCGGTCTGACAAAAACTATTTTTGCTAATCCTCAGCATCCTTATACCAAAACCTTACTAGCTGCTGCCCCCTTACTAGCACGCGCTTAACTAAACAAAGTGAGGAGTTATGAATTACTAACTCCTAACTCCTAACTCCTAACTCTCTTCCCTCCCCTCAAGTAATTTAGTTGGTTCTCCAGTGGAACCATATAGCTCAACATATCTTTTAAACAGCAATGCAGTCTCGTGATTTGGAGCTTTGCTTAAATTGAATAAACGCCCTATATTTTTATCAGCTAAAGCTCTTAGATACGGCAAATCTTCAAATAGTGTCAAACAAGAAGCAAAATGCAATATTATTTGTAAGAGTGGCTTTGGCCACTCTAAATCACTATAAATATCTATAAAGAAGTGATGCTCTAAGTCATTTAACGGGAAAGCATGAAATATAACAAATATCCTTTTGTTATTGTAAACTGGAATACTCAGTTCAACAGTGTAGGGAGTATGTAATATTAAATCTACCTCTACAATCGGTTGACGCCAAATCCTCAAAGCATTCGCTGGCGAATCTAATATTGTTTGGAATTTAATTATTCCACCAGTATTTGTGGGCTGAAAGTGGCTAATTTGGAAAATTTTCAGGTTATTAAGGCTAAAGCTATGAACTGTTTCCAAATGCCTTAAATTCAATAAATGATAAATTTGGCAAATATAAGGAAACGGTAAAATATACTCCTGGCTAATCATGTGGAGCTTTTTTACTTGAAGCTTGTTAGCTTGAGTCCGAGCAAGATATTCTTGATATTCGTTGGGACCTAAATCATTGCTGTTAAAGCTTTCATCAGGCTTGAGATATAGCCAACTCAGAAAAAAGAAAGAGGCTGTAAGTAGCTGAAATATTTCTATAGGAGATAAATAACCATCAGCAAATGCAGCTATGCTTCTATCGCTTATGCCAAAAAGCCAAGATGGAATACCAAATAGCCAGACATTACTTTTAATTTGATCTATAAAAAGTGCTATTTCAACATTTGATATATTCCTATCCTTATTTACACTTAAATTATCATTATTTTTAAAACAATTAGTAAACATAGTATTTTGATTATTACTCAATACTAGCAATCCATAAAACTTGTATTTATATTAAGTTTAAATACAAAATATAGTAAGAACCTCTATCTTTAGCTGTATATACAAAATGTATTTCTTCATGGCTGTTTAATATCAAGCTTTTGTTAGATATAATCCCAAATCCTATCTATATCCACTCAAAATAAAATTATTTGTCAGTCTTGCCATTAAAGGATTTGATAGTGTTTTTTCTAATGCATAAATTAAAAATAACAACTTTGCTAAAATATTCCTGCTAGCTGAGTACAAAACTTGAAATTATCTCATTTTTCAAAATAGGTATATCTAGCTAGATAAAAAAGTTGATTTTTTCTGACAATAAAGGATGCCGTACTCTCGGCGGTAATACAACGCTAGTTAGCTCAAGTAGGGAAACCCGCCCACACGACTGGTTTCCCTACCTATCTTTTCACGCAATCAAATAGAAACCCTATATAGGACTAATATTTGATTTCTGAAAAAGCTCGGTACAGATCAAAAAGCCTAATTCCTTATTCCCTATTACCCACTCCCCACTCCCCACTCCCCACTCCCCACTCCCCGCCCACATAGATAATTTCAAAAATCAAATACGATTCCTATAAAACTAATATTTATTTGGGGATTTTTGCGTAAGTTCTGATAATTTATCTTGTTTGATGCCAAGCTATCTGGGGAGAATATGTCAAAACTCCAGTGAGGTATAAGCAATGATTAATCAGACATACACAGCTGATGTTTTAGTTGTCGGTGGGGGAACCGGAGGCACTGCGGCTGCTATCCAAGCGGCGCGACGGGGAGCCAAAACGATTCTGGTGAGTGAATTTCCTTGGTTGGGGGGAATGCTGACTTCGGCTGGAGTATCCGCACCCGATGGCAACGAATTAGAAGCCTTTCAAACGGGATTATGGGGTGCGTTTTTGCAGGAATTGCGACAACGACAGCCCGGAGGATTAGATAACAGTTGGGTAAGCTTTTTTAGTTACGATCCTCGGATTGGGGCAGAGATTTTTGCAGATTGGGTGCAGGAATTGCCAAATCTGGACTGGATTTCTGGACAAGTGCCAATAGAAGTGTTTCGCCAAGGTGATTCTATTACTGGTGTGCGCTTTGCTGATTTTGCTGTCACAGCCAAAATTATTCTCGATGGCACAGAATTGGGAGATTTATTGCCTTTAGGTGAGATACCCTATCGCTGGGGCTGGGAATTGCAATCTGAGTGGGGAGAACCCAGCGCCCCAGTAGCTTTTAACTCTTTAACTGAAAAATATCCAGTGCAAGTGCCCACTTATGTAGTGATTATGCAAGACTTTGGTGAAGCGATGTCTAAGACGGGTATAGCTGGGGCACCAGAAATTCCAGCCGCGCCTAACTATAATTCATCGCAGTTTACAGGCGCTTGGGATGGCTATGGCGCAGAGACATTTTTGAATTATGGACGTTTGCCTGGTGGCCTGTTTATGATGAATTGGCCAATCTGTGGCAATGACTACGGCGAAAGGGTAGGGCGGTTGATAGAGTCAGATCTATCCAGAGGTGAATTCATCCAAGAATCTCGCTGGCACAGCCAAAATTTTGCTCATTTTATCCAAAAACAGCTTGGTCGTCGCTATGGTTTAGCAGAAAAAGTATTTCCTCACGCCCCTACAGGTTTTGCACTGCATCCCTATTACCGGGAAAGCCGCCGCCTAGTGGGGCTAACTACTATCCGAGAACAGGATATTTTACCGATCGCTGGAGGTAAAGTTGCATCTATATATGAAGCATATGAAGCGATCGCAATTGGTAACTACGCCAATGACCATCACTATCCTGGTGTTCAATTCCCACTGCAACCTAAATCTATCCAATGGGGGGGACGCTGGACTGGAACTCCTTTTACAATTCCCTACAGTTCCCTCATTCCAGCCACAACAGATGGTTTCTTAGTTTGTGAAAAAAATATTTCTGTCTCCCACATTGCCAATGGGGCTACTAGATTACAACCTGTGGTTATGGGCATTGGTCAAGCAGCAGGGATGGCAGCAGCGATGTGTGTTGAGTTAAACTGCCAACCGAGGGACTTGCCTGTTAGGGCGCTGCAAACGGCTTTATTGGAAGATAATCGCTCAAAAGCAGCAATTATTCCTTTATTTAATCTTCCACCCAATCATTCGGATTGGCTGCACTGGCAACTGTATTACTTAAATAACCCACAAGCCTATCCAGCTAGTGGTGATTGCCCTTGCCCATCGTGGAATGAGTACCCTGACTCTACTTTTGGCAAGGGATTAATTCGGGAAAGTAACTGTTTCCAAGGCATTTTTTACCGCTTGGATCAGCAGGAATACAGATTCGCTGTCACAGCACCAGCCGCATATCAAGGTCAAAATTGGCAGCTTGTGACTTTGCGATCGCATATTGACAAGCAATTACGCGCTTATCCTCATGAACAATTCGTTACATTGTGGGGTCATCAAAACCACTCTGGTAATTGGTTACTAGTCGAACATTTTAACGGAGGATAAGAAGAGTTTATTTTCAGTAAAACAGAATACTTTTTGATGAATTGTCCGGATATTAATCAAAAAGCTAAGTATCAGTGAAGTGGAGAGTTCCAAAATAGACATCTGCTATGCGTGCTGCCATTTCTCTTTTAGTCTCGAGTCTGATGTTCGGCCCCTTAGCTTCTAACTGCCAAACGATGGTCAATCACTTATCCTATGGGCTGCCTTCCACGCCTACTTCGGAACAGTGGCGCTCGGCGGCATCTGAACAAGCTTCAGATGATGCGCCACGTCATCGCGGTAGTGGGCGTAGAGAAGTAACGTAAAAATCCGAAAATATCTATGTTGTGGTTTAACTACCGTAGGGTAATGCCTTTTTTTTCAACGGAAACAAAGTGCCAGAAAACACAGTGTTGTACTAACATCATTTATACAGCTTTTCTGACAGATATATATACAGTTGACACACGAAAATCTTCAGCGATCGCTTAGTATTTCAACTGCAAGCTTTGTATATATAGTTAGCGTCAATCCTGGCAATCAAAACGCAAATTAAATTAAGTGCCTCGATTAACAGCATCACCAACTTCTCAAAAGTTACACAACTGGTGCTCATATTCGGTGGGAAGCTTTGCGTTTCAATCCTCAACTCTTCTAGAAATAGATGTTACTTAGACTATCAGTTAATCTAAAGCACCTCTAAATTCAGACATTTTGCTTGTTGAGGAAAGTAGTCTTAAAGCAAATCCACTTTATTCCCAAATAGGTTTCTCATACATTGAGTAGCTGGCTATCTACATCAGGAAATAATTGATCTTCGCTTTGGCGTTTTTTGGCGTGCTTTGCCGAAGCATAAAATCTCTTGCGCTGCATCTGAGCTTATCTAGAGCATAAATTCGCACAAGTAGTATACGTTTATTGCACTTGGCAGCGAATCTTAATTATTTTTGACTTTTGACTTTTGACTTCCCCAAAGGGGCTAACCTACTTTTGCTCCTGGTTCCTTCTTCTCACAGATGGCTCCCGACAAAATAAATATTAAGAAGGATTTGCTAACTCCTCTTAGTCCTCTTAATTATTCTACACCCAAGGGCAGATGCAAAATTTTGCATTTGCCCTTTTTTGATAAAGTTTACTTAAAGAAAATGTTGAGAAGCTTTTATGCTGGCTTATGAGCAATGAAATACTTGCTCATAAAATGGACTTGCGTCTCAATATTCTCAAAGCCTACTCTTTGTAAACGTTCTAGTAAGTTATCAGTGGTGTAATGCCTGTAATAGGGTTCATGGAAAGTTTCAGGGAAAGAATCCATCATATATTCCAACTCAGGTGAATCACTCAACTGAATTGAGTCACAGATAATAAAGACTCCTCCTGGTTTTGTTACCCGGAAGCATTGCTCAATCACTGTCTGACGTACAGTTGCTGGTAACTCATGGAAAAGAAAAACAGAAGTTACAGCATGAAAATAGTTATCTAGATAGGGCAACTCTTCGGCATTCGCTTGTAAAAGTTGCGGCAATTCGCCTGGAATTTGGGATAGTAGTTCATTTGCTTTACGCAAATAAGCTGGTGACAAATCTGTACCAAACAGAGATGCTTGAGGTAAGGCTGCCCGAATCAACTTTAGAGTCCGCCCAGTTCCACAAGCTACATCTAGAATACGGGCTTGCCGTGGTGCAACCGAATCAATTGCTTTCAGTCCTTGCTTGAGGGGAGCGAGAATCCGCCGCCGCATGGGATCAGCTGCCCCACCAAAAAGAATTTCTACTTGTAAGTCATATAAATTGGCTGACAACTCACTCAAGTAGCCATTGCTTTGGTGATGGAAGTTCTGCACGTAGTAGCTGGGATAACCATCTGTGTCAATTTCGGGCGAAAAATCTTGGTAATTCTGTTGTTGAACCCGCTCCCAGGTTTGAGGTAAATCTAGACATACCAACGGATAGTAGCGGAAAAAGTCATCCCAAGGGTTGTCAAACAGCAAACTTTCCGGGTATACACCTTTTTGGGCATCTTGCCAGTCTGTTTCCAGCAACTGATTCAATCTGTGTTGAAGTTTGAGTAAAAGCTCATTCGGGATGGGTTTGGTCTTTTGTTCAAGTGTCGGATACACCAGGTTCCTCAACTGTGAACTTAATATTTTGTGAGCCAGACCAAAGTAATTTTTGCTCTGCTGAAAGGTTTGATAAGTCAGCTTAGTTAAACTCTCAGTCATAAAAATAGCTCAAGTTTTGATACTTCTATGTAAATAATTGTAACGAAAAAATTATTGACTGTTGGAAAGGTAAAGGCTCTCAGGTGAGACAAATCTGAAGCCAGATGATTTTAGCCATCAAAGGTAGATTAGGGAAGATTTTTCGAGCTTTGGGGAAAATTACCTGATATTGTCAGCAAAAGTAAATATAAATTTATGTAAAAAGTAGCTTATGTTACAGAATTTTTGCTATATTAGTTTTGTAAGGAACAAATAAATATATATTCACAAAATAGAGAGGACTATGGTTATGTCTATCGCAGATAAATCTCGTGCGTTGATGGTGCGTGAACATCAGCAAGTTAAGAATCGCCAACAATCAATGCTGATGCGGGCTGCACAAGAACTTGGTCTTCCTGAAGAAGCATCCCACTACTGGAACCCGATTCAAGGGAAGGTAGATGCTAACACTCGGATGATTTATGGGCCAAGTCATGCTTCCATGAGCTAAGTTTCAAGAGTTTTAAGGTTGATTTTTTGAGTGAATCTCTCAACTGACAACTCCGGAAAAAAAAGCCACCCTCTACTCTAGGGTGGCAAAACTTATATATTTAGATAGCTACGGTACTTAATTAAGCATCGTAGTAGAGGTAAAACTCGTAGGGATGAGGACGCAGTTGCAACTGCTTGGTTTCGTTAAGCTTGTAGTCAATCCAATTTTCGATAAAGTCTTCCGTGAAGACGCCTGATTCTGTCAAGAAACCGTGATCGTTTTCTAGTGCTTGCAATGCCAGTTCTAAAGAACTTGGAGTTGAGGGAACCTTTGCAAGCTCCTCTGGAGAGAGTTCATAGATATTCTTATCTAAGGGTTCACCAGGATGGATTTTGTTTTTGATGCCATCGATACCAGCACAAAGCATTGCAGCAAATGCCAAGTAGGGGTTAGATGTAGCATCTGGACAACGGAATTCTAAACGCTTGGCTTTGGGGTTCTTACCAGATAGAGGAATACGGATAGAAGCAGAACGGTTCCCTTCAGAGTAAGCCAAGTTAACAGGAGCTTCATAACCAGGTACTAGGCGCTTGTATGAGTTGGTGCTGGGGTTGGTAATTGCTAACAGCGCTGGTGCGTGTCTGAGAAGACCACCAATGTAGTACAATGCCATATCGCTCAAACCGGCATACTTATCACCTGCAAACAGAGGTTGGCCGTCTCTCCAGATGGACTGGTGACAGTGCATTCCCGAACCGTTATCGCCAAAAATCGGTTTTGGCATGAAGGTGACAGTTTTACCGTATTTCTTGGCAACGTTCTTGATGACATATTTGTAAGTCATCAACCAGTCAGCCGCTTCGATCAACTTACCAAAACGGAAACCTAGTTCGCACTGACCGCCAGTAGCAACTTCATGGTGATGCTTTTCAATGGGCACACCTAATTCTGCCATTGTCAACAGCATCTCTGTACGGATATCTTGGAAAGAATCCGTCGGTGCGACTGGGAAGTAACCTTCTTTGAAGCGTGGTTTGTAACCCAAGTTGGGTTTTTCATCTGTACCCGCTTTACCGGAATTCCAAGCACCTTCTTCGGAGTCTAAGAAGTAGTAGCCTTCGTTAGCAGTTTGGGCAAACCTAGCACTATCAAAGATAAAGAACTCAGCTTCAGGGCCAAAGAAGGCTGTATCACCAATGCCACTGGCAACCAGGTAATCTACTGCTTTTTGGGCAATAACGCGTGGGCAACGGTTATAGGGTTCACCCGTGCGGGGGTCTTTAATACTACAAATTATACTTAGTGTTGGCACTTCCATGAATGGGTCGATCCAAGCAGTGTTGGGGTCGAGTACCATCGTCATGTCAGATTCGTTGATCGCTTTCCAACCCCGAATGCTGGAACCGTCAAACGCTACGCCATCAGTGAATGCAGTCTCATCGATTTGGTTTTGGTACAGTGTGAGGTGCTGCCAAGTCCCTACTGTGTCGATGAATTTGAGATCAATCAGTTGAATTTTTTCATCTTGAATTCTCTTCAAGAGTTCTTGGGGTGTTGTCATTGTTACTCCTTCTCTACCAATTTCCTAAAGTAAACCAGAATCTTACGTTGCATCCTAACCCTGCTGATCTCAATCAGGCCGTGACACACCAGAAATATCTTAAATAGTAGACATTAGCAGATTTTGTAGCTTCTGTTACAGATATCTGGATTATCAGGTTATGTTAACCTTTCAGGGATCATCTGTACAAAACTAGAAAGTTCATCATATAGGGGTCAACTTTGGCATAGAATCCATAGATAGTGGATAAATTGTTTTTGTGCCGAATCTATTTTTAATAGCACAAAAATTTACTGGTGCATAAGTGCAGCCAAATAAATATCAAACCATAAATAGTAATGATTGGGAGAAGAAGGAATGCGCGATGCGGTAACAAGTTTAATTAAGAATTATGACTTAACTGGTCGGTATTTTGACCGGAATGCGATCGATAGCCTGAAGTCTTACTTTGATAGTGGTACAGCACGAGTACAAGCGGCGGCGGCGATCAACTCTAATGCAGCTGTACTTGTCAAGCAAGCTGGTTTAAAGTTATTTGAAGAACTGCCAGAATTGATTCGCCCCGGTGGAAATGCTTATACAACTCGTCGTTATGCAGCTTGTCTACGGGATATGGACTACTATCTGCGCTATGCCACCTATGCGCTGGTTGCTGGAAACACGAATGTCTTGGATGAGCGTGTGCTACAAGGGCTACGGGAAACTTACAATTCTTTAGGAGTACCTATTGGGCCTACGGTCCGCGGTATCCAAATTCTCAAGGATCTGATTAAGGAACAAGTGGCAGCAGCAGGTGTAGTTAATACTACTTTTGTGGATGAACCATTTGATCACATCACACGCGAGTTGAGCGAACAGGATATTTAGTCATTCAATAACAAGTATAAAATATAGCGATCGCACTTTTGTCTTTGTTGAGAAAGAGCGATCGCTTTTTTATAAATTTTACCAGGGGTTGACAAGGACTTTATCCAAGTTTTCGCCGCCAAAGGGCAATATCGCACCTCTGTAAAATAGTTTTGCTAGATTAAAGCTGTGTTTTTGGAGCTATCTTCGACTAATGCCTGCTAGAGATATCTATCCGCAGTTATTAAAGCACTGACAGCAGATGGTTGGACAATAACCAACTATCCATTATACCTCGCATACGGGGGTAGAGAACTTTACGTAGATATTGCAGCAGAAAGAGTTACCATTGCTGCTGAGAGGGATAATCAAAAAATAGCTGTTGAAATCAAAAGTTTTTTGAGTCCTTCTCCAGTGAGTGACCTCCAGGAAGCTGTGGGACAGTCTGAAATTTATCGCAGTGTGCTAAAAGAACTACAACCAAAACGCCAACTTTATTTAGCAGTTCCCAAGCGAGTCTATGAAGGTATATTTTCCGAACGCTTTGGTCAGCTAATTCTTAATAGTATAAGAATAAACCTAATTGTCTTTGGCGAGCAACTAGAAAGGATTATCAGATGGATAAGCTAGCTGGATATCGTGAAATTATTCGTCAGTTGATATTTGACTACGCTACTCACAAGCCTGCTAATGGTCAAATAGAGACACAACCCGTCATTGACTCGGAGCGAGACCACTACGAAGTGTTACATGTCGGTTGGGATGGAGTGCGCCGAGTACATGGTTCGGTGGTGCATGTAGATATTATTAATGATAAAGTGTGGATTCAATATGATGGTACTTCGCAGCCAGTAGCAGAGGCATTATTAGAAGCGGGTATCTTGCGCGAAGATATTGTCTTGGGTTTCCATCCGGCAGAACTACGGCAATATACGGATTTTGCTGTATCTTAAATTCTCTTGATGTTGTGTATTTCCAAAGAATAATACATTAAGTAGCGATCGCTCAATAGATTAAATGTATTAGCTTATGTTCTCTGAACTAAAACTGTCATAAGCCACAATAGAAGTTGCCGATGTTTGAGGCGCTGATTATGGAAGAATTATTAACCCTAAAAGACTTGCTTGTTAAAGGCGATGTTCAAGGAGCATTAATTATAGTTGAAGAATTAACAGAAATGAGCCGAAATCACATCATCAAGACGATTCGTAGCTATGCAGTGATTTTGCTGTTGCATTTGATTAAACAACAAGCTGAAAATCGCACGACTCGCTCTTGGGAAGTATCAATTCGGAATTCAGTTCGGGAAATTCAACGGGAAAATCAGTATCACAAAGCGAGGGGTTATTATCTCACGCTAGAAGAATTGTTAGAAATCTTAGCAGAAGCCTATTTAAATGCCATTGATGAAGCTTCCTTAGAAGTAGAAGAAGGTCGTTATGAAGTCCAAGAATTAAAAAAACTGGTTAACCAAGAAGAAATTATTAATCGTGCTTTGGCTTTAATCTTACCAGGAGAGTCTAATTAATTGGCTAAACAGCGACTCGATACATTATTAGTAGAGTTAAATTTATGTTCTTCTCGCGCCTTAGCACAAAGGTTAATTCAGGCGGGGGAAGTTACTGTTAATCAGCAGTTAGTTGATAAACCTGGTACAGAAGTTGATATTACTGCTCAAATAAATATTAAAGAGCGATCGCCTTTTGTTTCTAGAGGCGGTGAAAAACTCTCCAAAGCTTTATCAGTATTTGCCATTCCCATAGAAGAGCGCATTTGTTTAGATGGTGGGATTTCTACTGGTGGTTTTACTGATTGTCTTTTACAAGCTGGAGCAAAACAAGTTTACGGTATTGATGTTGGTTACGGACAAGTTGACTGGCGGTTGCGAAATGATTCGCGGGTGATTTTACGGGAACGCACCAATTTACGGCAATTACGACCAGATGAGTTATATGGTGAAAACGACCCGATTCCTGATTTGGCGGTGGTCGATGTATCGTTTATTTCTTTAACAAAGATTTTGCCTGCTTTGTGGCAACTAACTCAACCGAACCGTGAAGCTGTGTTGTTAGTCAAGCCACAGTTTGAAGTCGGCAGATCCCGTGTGGGTAAAAAAGGTGTTGTGCGCGATCCAAACGACCAAGCTGATGCCATTTTCCAGGTGTTGCAAACAGCCCACGAATTAGGATGGAAATACAAAGGCTTAACTTGGTCGCCGATCACTGGCCCTGCTGGGAATATTGAATATCTTTTGTGGTTGGGAATGGAAAGTGAAACGCCACCACCTGATTTAGAAGCAATTAAGCAAATAACGCAATCAGCAACAACTGATTTACGGAAGAGTTAAACGTCGTAGATTAGACACTCTACGGAATCTGGATGGCGATCGCAGTAGTTTTCCAAAGAGGTTTTCTTTGATTTTGCTTGCTGTTGATCAGCTTTTTCAGCTTGTAATTCTTCCACAATGTCCCAGGCTACGGCACAACCAGGAGAATCACTGCCATCTAGCTCACAAGTTGTCCGGGCTTCAGTAATGGCTTCAATAATGGCTTCTTCAAGATTTGTTGCCCCAGCATCAAATGAGTTTAGAGTAGTTTTCATGATACTTTTACCTTTAATTTACAGAGATAGATATTAACTCTGAGCTTTCAATGACCCCAGGAAGCTCACCTCCGGGTGACGCTCCTGCGTCGCTAACGCTAGTCCAACGCCAGTCGCCTGCGACGGGAAACCCGTCTTCTCCTGACGGAGACGCTGCGCGAACAGCGCTGGCTCCTCTTTGTTGGAGCAACAAGACTGCGCTGGCTCACATTTCCAGTTTAGATAGGCTTCCCACAATAGGTAGTGGTAAACACCGCCATCTTTTTAGCTAATTTGAGTGGGAATTGCCCTCTTGTCATCTTTGATTCAAAAAGCTATGGTAATTCCACTAATTGAAGTCACTCCTAGAGATGGTTATCTTCTTAGTCTTGCATCCCAAATTCGGAATGTCAGTCAATTGTCAGAAGAGTTTGATAGAAGTTGATAAACACTTATAAACGGCAACAAAAGAGAAACAATTTTTATTTATTCTCAATACTTTATGCCTAACTCTTGTCGCAAGCGATACAGAATTGTATTTTGGTCAACTTGAGAGAGAATTTCTTGAATGACGCTGCTAGCACCCAATTGTCCCCAAGTGCAGCCTTTTTCAAGATACACCTGAGCAGCTTTGCCAACGGAGTATGCGCCATAACCAGCGATACCAGCTTGAGCGATCGCACTGCCAGCAAAGGCAGTAATATTGCTGGGATTGTCACCACTAGTTATTGCGGCAGTAGTTTTACCCAAGCCCAAAAGGAAACTACTACCTAATTCTCCCAGTAGCAAGCCACCAGAACTAAATAAAATCGTTTTTAAAATTTTCCCAGCTTCGTAGCTAGTCATCGGCAAACCATACAATCTAGCTAGGGCGCGAATTAAAGCCAAATCAGCAACAGTTCCGCCAAGGATATCTAAAAAGGCGATGGGATTAAGCATTACTGCCAAAGCTTTGTATTTGGTAAATTGCCAAATGATGTCTTCAGCTTCTTGTTCGCGTAAGTCGATGGTTTTTTGAGCGATCGCGGCTTCTGCATCCCGTGCTTGGATGAGTGCATTTAAAGCCAGAAGCGATCGCCCTTCCCGATTGAGAATATTCAGAATTGTCTCTTTAAGTTCGTCTACTTCCGGTGGTGGTGTCTCCCATTCATAACTGACACGCCCATCAGGCCACTCAACCCGCACTTCCATTGCTGCTGGTTCCGCCGCCACCATGACAATTTCATCTGGTAGTAAAGGTTTCGCTTGAGGATGTCCGGCACCTAGTTGTTGCAAATTTTGGTAAATTGTTCCCTGGTCTGTATCTGGGTAAAGGTCTATTTTGTTAAATACTAAAATCAGGGGTTTTTGCGATCGCCGCAATTCCAGCAGTGCTTGATACTCAGTACGTGTGATATCACCAGACACGACAAACAAAATCAAATCAGCCTGATGCACGACTTCTCGCGCCATGTCTGCCCGTGACTCACCTTCAATTTCATCTAATCCGGGGGTATCAATTAACTCTACTAGTACCTTACCACCGGGCTGCCAACGGACGGAACGTGGCCATTGAGTGACACCGTTTAGGGGCCCAGTTTGCAGAATCTTCTCTCCCAGTAAGGCATTTAGAACTGCTGACTTACCACGACTTACCAAACCGAAGGCAGCAATTCTAATGACGTTAGAATCTAGCTTGTTGAGTGTGGAATTTAAAGCTTCCAATTCTGGTTTTAACAAACCTGCCAATTCCGGGTTGGATGAAAGCTGTCCTGACTTACGAAGATATCCATACCAAGCCAGCGCTTGTCTGAGACTGGCGCGGGCACGATTTAAATGAGTTTCTTGCAGATTTCGCACGAAGTTAGGTTAATTCAAGGTTGGACAAACAACAGGCACATATCCATTTTGATCTAATTCCAAGGCTGTTAGCCTGTTTTGTCAAATTAGACAATTATTGTGATCATTTGCATACCTTTTAATGCAATTAAATGAAATATTTATTTTTTTGAAGAAATAATAATAAAACTTGGAATCTCCAGGTTATGTTACTAAAGGCTTTAACAAATATCGTTTAAAAGCTTTAATTTACAGCCTTGTGTCGCTGATGCTGTAAAAACCAATTATACAACTCTGGATTATTATATGTCTGCGTCCAAGAGTCGTGCTTGGCTTCTGGGTAAACTGTAAATTTCACATTTCCGTCGCGGGCTTTGAGTGCAGAAACCATAATTTCAGACTCGCTTAAGGGAACTACATTATCTTTGGCTCCGTGAAATGCCCACACAGGAAGATTTTTTAGATTACGTGCTGCTTGTGGATTACCACCGCCACAGATAGGCGCGATCGCAGCGAATCGTTCTGGCTGGGCTGCTGCTAAATGCCATGTTCCGTAACCACCCATGCTTAAGCCAGTCAGGTAAACTCGATCTGGATCAACGGGGTAGGATGCAATAACCTGATCCAGAAGGATACCTAATCGCTCTACATTCCAATATTCACCGCGCGGAGATTGAGGTGAAATGACAATAAAGGGAAAATCCGCCTGTTCTTCTACAATCTTGGCGACGCCGTACTTTTTCACATCATCTAAGTTAGAACCTCTCTGGCCCGCACCATGTAAAAATAGGATTGTTGGCAAAAGTAGCTGTTGTCTTTGGGTGCGTAGGCGTAGCCCCTCGTAGACATCGCCTGCGTCTCCATGTACCCCATCGGGCAAGAATAACAGATAGTTGTAGCTGTCGGTAGAACTAACTTGTCGTTGTAGTGGCGGCATAGCATTAAAAATTTTGTTAGTTCAACCTTTGCGAACAGCAATAGTATAGCTTGGTCGCTGCGTTGCTTCTCGTTGAGTTTTAACTAACCGAAAGTCATTATCTATATATAGATGCTCTAAAAAAGAAGTAGCTAGGTAAACTTTTTCAAATTTCTTGACAGTATTTCTGTCCATATCTTTTAATTTAAGTTCTTGCTGTAACTCTATGTTTGGCGCTGCTTTCTTAAATTTAGATTCAACTGTTGTTGTAAACCACTCGTCTGCATCGTCAATTGTCAATGGAATTTCTCTATTCTTCAATGCTTGAAATATTCCAACATTTTTGATATTCCACTGCTCATCTCGAACGGAATACTTTTGCAACACCATTAAGTCACAAGCTGGTAGCTTTGACGCAAATTTGTGCCAAAAACCAGACTGATGTCCTGGTGCATAACGGGCAATATTGGCATAGAAACCATCATTATGAAAAATTTGATAAGACTGCTCGTGTATCCTACCAGGTAAAATATCTTGAAAAGGTATAGTAGACCATATTGGCATCCATACTCCTGTGACGATCGCCACTTGCTCTGCAACTTTGCTAAAAGGGTTACGTCGGCTCAACTCTGCAAAATATGCTGCTAATTCATTTTTATAAAATTCTACTTTGGCTTTTAACGGCTCTAGATCGCGTCCCTTAACAACTTCTAAAATTTTATTTTTAATTTCTGGAGTACTCCAATATGCCAACTCTTTGGTAGTTGTGACATTTGCCATTACCGTTTATCCTGGGAAAATTTCCAGATTTTAATTGCGTCATTAATAGACTAACTTGAGCAAAGAAAACAGATACGGGGACGCAAAGAAACAACTCTTCCTGTCCGTGTGCCCCCGTGTCTCTTCAATGAAGGGCTACCACCAAATTCGATTTCCATTTTCGTCAACTCGTGCTTCCCGAATCATGTCAGAAATCTCTTCAGCATCTTTAACGTGGTGGAGTGCTTTCTTTGTGCCATCGGGTTCATCTACAACGAAGTAAGTGGGGACTGTAATTTTGTCGCCTGTAATGTCTGGTACATCATCTATAGCTACCTGTTTAGCCTTTTCTTCAACAGATTGAGACTCATCAGCAATTCTATCTCCAGGATTCGCTGTTAAGTTTCTTTCATTGACATTAGGTTCTTCCCGTAAATGTGTATCTTCACTTACTGGTTGATTAATTTGATTTTCTTGATTATTATCAGTCATGGCTTTTTCAGGTATTGAACAATCTAGCTTTACTAAATAAATTCTAAAAAATCGACGATACAAAGAGTTCTTTCTCTAGAGAGACTTTGAGAAAAACACGTCTTAGGTTAGATATTTACTATGATAAATTTACTTCTTTAGTTGAAATGGGGTATATTTCCCCCCCAATGCTTCTACAATTGTACGGGTATTCGCTTCCATCATTTTGATGTAAGAATCTCCTGGACTTCCCTTAGCGCCAATTGAATCAGAATATAGTTGATTTGGTGCTAATTTAACACCTGCTTCTTGGGCAACAGTTTTAATTAAAGCCGGGTTAATTGTAGTCTCAGCAAAAATTGCAGAAACACCTATTTTTTTAATTGACTCTACCAATCGCTGAACCGTTTGAGCGCTTGGTTGTTCTTCGGTACTAATGCCAATTAAAGTACCTGCGATCGCAATCCCATAAGCACGTCCATAATATTGGAATGCATCATGGGTTGTTACCAGTTTGCGCTTATCTGTGGGGATAGTTTGAATCTGTTGATTAATCCAACTATGCAACTGTTTTAATTCATTAGTAAGTTGCGATGCCTTTTGAGTAAATTTTTCTCTATCTTCAGGTGATTGCTTAATCAAAGCATCCCGTATTACATTCGTCATTGTGAGCGCATTTTCTGCACTACCCCAAACGTGCGGATCTGGCACAATTTCGTTTTTGCCTTTCTCAAGCTGCAAAGATTTGACAGCTTCCCCTACAGCTAACTTTTGCGCCTTACCACCAGAAGCATTCATCAATTTAATCAGTCCCGGTTCCAGGTTGTAGCCGTTATACAAAATCAAGTCAGCTTCTTCCAAAACCCTGCTGTCTGCTGGTACTGGTTCGTAAACATGGGGATCAGTACCCGGTTTCAAGATTCCACTTAGTTGAATCTCGTCTCCTGCAACCTCTTGTGCCAAATCAGCAATGATGGTACTTGTTGCAACGACTCGCGGCTTATCTCCCTTGGCAGTGTTGGAGTTTGAGTCTTTCTGGGTACAACTGAATAAAGCCAAAGGTACAAGTATTCCCAAAAGCCGAAAAAGAATTTTTCCCTTCATTCTGCTGATTATTCCCTTGCCGTAAGGATTACTGCCGTCTATCTCTAGTATTAGTTTCATTTATCTTGGATATTACATCTAATTATAGATCTTTTCATATTTCTCTCATTTTTATAGTAAGCTCAAGAAATAAATATTTAAACCTGATTATGAAAAATGTCTCTTTTCCTGCAAAATTGACCCTACCTCAGACAAAAATAGAGGAAATGCCTGCAAAAACTATCAAAGCTTTTGACACGAGTTCCAAAGCAGCAATTAGCATTGCCCATTTAGGAGTATACTACCGGACACAAGAAGCCTTAAGAGACGTTAGCTGCATCGTCAAACCGGGAAAACTAACGGGTATTTTTGGCCCTAACGGTGCTGGCAAAAGCACGCTGATGAAAGCAATGTTAGGCTTGGTTCCTGTTAGTAGTGGTACGGTGTTATGCGAAGGCAAACCCTTAATGCAACAATTAGAAAAAGTTGCTTATGTACCACAACGTAGCCAAATTGATTGGACTTACCCTGCCACCGTTTGGGATGTAGTCATGATGGGACGGGTAAAGAAAACAGGCTGGTTACGTAGCTTCTCGACAGTTAGCCGCCAAGTAGCGAAAAATGCCATAGAAAGAGTTGGGATGAGCGAATATTGCGATCGCCCCATTGGACAATTATCAGGAGGACAACAACAACGCGTATTTTTAGCCCGTGCTTTAACACAGCAAGCAGAAATCTTCTGCTTTGATGAACCTCTAGTAGGCATTGATCAAAAAACCCAAGCAGTGATTTTTGAAGTGTTCCATGAACTGGCCGCTGATAACAAAATTGTGCTAGTAGTCAACCACGACTTAGGGGAATCAATCACCCACTTTGATGATTTAATATTACTAAATCGTGAATTAATCGCCACAGGTTCACGGCAACAAGTACTTACACAAGAGAATTTAAATCTCGCTTATGGTGGTAAAGTAATGTACTTTTCAGATGCTGCATAAAATGTCATTGGTAGCGAATGACGAATGATAAATGACAAATGACAAATGACAAAACATGTTACAAGCATTAATTGAGCCGTTGCAATACGGCTTTATGCAGCGATCGCTCGTGATTGCCATTTTAGTTGGGATGTTGTGTGCAGTTGTAGGCAGCTACTTAATGGTACAACGACTAGCCTTGCTGGGTGATGCCATCAGTCACTCAGTTTTGCCAGGACTAGCGATCGCTTTTATGGTAGGAGCAAATATATATATTGGGGCATTTATTGCTGGAGTTTTGAGTACAATGGCGATCGCTTGGATTAGAGTGCGATCGCCAATTAAAGAAGATGCGGCAATGGGCATAGTTTTTTCAGCATTCTTCGCCCTTGGTATCACCCTAATTACTGTTATTCAAAAAGATAATAAAATCGACCTTAACCACTTCCTTTTCGGTAACATTCTCGGTGTTACTATTGATGAAGTGCGGGATACTGCTATTATTGCCACTATTGTTTTAATAGTCGTTCTTTTATTATATAAAGAGCTTTTATTTTACACATTTGATCCTTTAGGCGCTCAAGCAGCAGGTTTACCCGTCAATCGGCTAAACTTTGGGCTGATGGTGCTAATAGCTTTAACAATAGTCGCCAGCATGAAAGCTGTCGGTGTCATTTTAGTATTATCACTTTTAATTACACCAGGAGCTACCGCCTATTTATTAGTTAAACGCCTCAACTATGTAATGATTTTGGGTGCGGTAATTGGCGTAATTTCTAGTATTAGCGGTATGTATCTTAGCTACTTTTATAACTTACCCTCTGGGCCTGCGATCGTTTTAGTAGTATCAGGATTCTTTATTTTGGCGTTGTTATTCAGTCCTAAATACGGTATTTTTACCTTGAGCAATAAAAAGCTTACACCATAATCTTTGAATTACGGTGATTTTCCGGCGTATAAAGACTAGACCTCTTGCTATCGGTTAACCGACACCTATAACCTATAATCGTGCCGACTCATTTTGCTGTGTCGTGTTGTGAGATGAATGAGTATTTAGGCTACCGTCGAAGGTATAACATCGGTGAGTACACCTTTTTTTGAAAGCGGCTTTGCATGAAATCGACATTTAATTTTAAGATTCCTTAGACTGCCAGTTATTTTTATAGCTTCGGAATCATCTATTACTGTGAACAAACTTTTCTTTTCTAGCTTTGTATTTTTCATGAAGATTATCCGTCAGAGAATGCTGAGATAGTACCATTCTTTTTTCGGAAATTACGCACGAATTCGCCCCGGCTACTGCCTCGCCCCAAGTAATCTTAGCACCTCACCACCGCGATTTTTAACTTCCGCCTTGCTGTACTACTGATTCGCTTGCGATCGCAAACTTTCTAACGCCCTCTGCAAAAACTTACCCCATTCTGCTGCCAAAGGGATTTCTGTAAACGGAACCCGCACTGAATCAGTAGATTCGGAAAATAGAAATTCTAATTCTATAGAACGGCCTTTTTCTGGTATACTTTCTAAATCTACTTTTTTGTCATCTACTAAAAGATACATTTCTTTAACATTAAGCAAAGAGAATGTTTCTAGTTTAATAGGCCCTTTAGGCGTGGGTTTTCCCCAAGTTAGATTGTTGCCTTTTTGACCTAATACAGCGTAGATATCATACTTAGCCCGTTCAAATTCCTCTGCCCAAGCGCGATAGGCTTCAACTTTTTGATATTCCTTCGAGCCTTGCCAAGCCAACCAGAAAAACATTACTAATAACGGCAACCACAAAAGACCACGTTCCATCGTTTAAAAAATTCCTGAGTGAAACTTGTAACTAAAAGTGCAAAATCCACCACTAAAGGATGGAGATAAGTTATGGTAGTGAGCAAACTGGCAAAAAGCGGTGATGAGTTAATATGAGAAAACTTATATTATTGTGCTTGTTTGTCATTGGGCTAGGATCTGCCATATTTGGTTTCCTGAATTTCCAGGGATTGGCAGCTAAAGGAGAGTTTGAGACGATTTTGCTTGATTTTCGGGAAGATATTCCATCACTTGTGGTGGAACAGGATCTGCAAGCGATCGCCAAACAATACAACGTTACACCCCAATTAGACAACAAGTTTTCCAAAAAAGATAATGTTTATATTATCAAGGGCGATCGTCAACGGCTCAAAGAACTGAAAAAATCTCAGTTTGCCCAAGCTACAGAATTCATTGAACCAAACTATATCTACAACAAGATTCCACAACCCGGTAAAGCAGCTTGGCTGGGAGAATTTTTGAGACCCCAAGAAGATGATGATGAGACAAGCCCCTCATTAACTGGCCCTAATGACCAATATTACAGCAAGCAGTGGAACTTGCACAAAATCGGCATTGAAGGCGCATGGAGTCAAACTAAAGGCAGTGGCATCACAGTTGCAGTAATTGACACCGGGATTACTAAGGTGCGCGACTTATATGAGACAAAATTCGTCAAAGGCTATGATTTCGTTAACGACCGAGAAGAAGCCACAGACGATAATGGTCACGGTACCCATGTTGCCGGAACTATAGCCCAAGCCACAAATAACAAATATGGCGTAGCTGGAATTGCCTATGAAGCCAGCCTGATGCCCTTGAAGGTACTCAGTTCTTATGGTGGCGGTACTGTAGCCGATATTGCCGAAGCGATTAAATTTGCTGCTGATAAAGGCGCAGATGTGATTAATATGAGCTTAGGCGGTGGCGGTGAAAGTCAGTTGATGAAAGAAGCGATCGAGTATGCCCATAGAAAAGGCGTAGTTATCATTGCCGCAGCCGGAAATGAAAACACCAATGGGGCAAGCTATCCAGCCCGCTATCCTTACGTCATCGGCGTTTCCGCAACTGGCCCAGATGGTGAAAGAGCGCCCTATTCTAACTTTGGTGCTGGGGTAGATATCTCTGCTCCTGGTGGTAGTGAAGCTGGTAAGATTCTCCAAGAAACTATCGACGATAACGGCGAAGCGGTATTTCTGGGCTTCCAGGGTACAAGCATGGCTGCTCCCCACGTTGCTGGTGTTGCGGCATTAATCAAAGCTGCTGGCATCAAAGAACCAGATGAAATCTTAAAAGTCCTCAAACAGTCAGCCCGAGTTATCCAAGATGATGGTTTGAACTATTATGGCGCTGGACAACTCAATGCAGAAGCAGCAGTCAAACTAGCCTTTAGTGGACAAATCAGTTTTCCAGATTTCTTTCGATGGTTACGAGATAACGGCTATCTTAACCCCGGCTTTTGGATTGATGGTGGTGCAGTAGCACTGTTACCCAAAGTTTTAATGGTAGTTGGTTCCTATCTGCTGGCTTGGTTTTTACGGGTTTACTTCCCCTTCACTTGGAGTTGGTCTTTATCTAGTGGACTAATCGCTGGCAGTTCCGGGTTATTCTTCCTCAAAGGAATCTATATTTTTGATCTTCCCCAATGGCCTTTCCGGGTTTTGGGCAGTTCAATTCCCGAACTAGGAAATACTCTCCAGGGAACCGATGCATTGAACCCTTTATTTGCTAGCGTACTGATTCCCATTGTGTTAATGGCATTGCTGCTGGGACATCCTAGTTGGAGATGGTTTGCCATTGGTTCAACCTTAGGTGTAGCAGCGTGCTTGACAGTAAGTGCGTTTTTCGATCCAGCAGTTATGGGTTTGGGAAGTGGTCACTTAGCACGCCTCTTCCTCATCGCCAATGCCCTAATCTGTTATGGACTTACTCGTTTAGCATTGAAAAACGAAGAAAAAATAGCATAAATGCAAAGCAGGGAATTGGGAATGGGGAATGGAGAATAAATTTTTATAACTCCTCACTCCTAACTCCTCACTCCTAACTCCTAACTCCTCACTCCTAACTCCTCACTCCTAACTCCTCACTCAGCACTATTTATGAGCATTACACTTACAGGTACAATCGAACGCCGTGATATTGGCACAGGCGCATGGGCGTTAGTTACAGAAGAGGGCGTTACTTACGAAATCCTCAGAGGGGCTGATAAAGACTTACTCAAAGCCGGACAAAAAGCAAAAGTTAAAGGACAGGTGCGTGAAGATATCATGACAGCTGCCATGATTGGCCCTGTCCTAGAGGTTAAATCTTTTGAGGTAATTTAGTTTTGACTAGCTGGGGAATTTAGAACCTCTTGAAGACGGCTTCTAAACTCCCCTTTGGGATGACCTCCTTTTACTTCACCCACAATCTGAAATTCTCCTTCTGGAGAATTGCAGATGATGTAAGTAGGCCATCCCATTTCTGATTTATCGGGATACTGAGTTAATAAAATCTTGCGATACTTGCGGTAAGCAGCCGTATCCTGCATTTTTACATCGATAAATTCTAAACCCAGTTCTTCAGCCACCTTTTTGTCATAAAAAGACATTTTGTGGCAGATGCCGCACTCTTCTGAAGAGAACTTAATTACAGCTAAACTCATGGGTTGGGGACTCTTTGATTTTAGGCAAAGTTTTTTAGCATAATGCCATGAAATATTACCATATAGCTGGTCATTCTTGGCAACCTAACAGTGAAACCCTAAACCAGTAAATTTTTCTCCTTCCCTGCTTGTAGTAGAGAGGGCCATTTTTTGGGAGTAAGGGTCAAAATGTAGAAAAAAAATTAAGAATATGATTAAATATCATAGCAATCATTTTGGTATGCCATCTCTAGCTCATAATAAAAAGAAAGCGATTCAGGGATTGTGCGATCGCGATACTCAAGGTCTACCAGCAGTAGCAACAAGTAGAGTAATGCACTACAGTTATGTAGGCGGTGTTTAACGACAAGCCGCTAGGCATCTAAGCCAAAAAAAACCCCCAGTGGGTGTTAGCCAACCAGGGGAGTTAGTTATCAGGGTGCATCTACCAATTAAATGTTCTCAGGTTGAACACCATACTCCGGATAGATTTGTACAAAGGTTAGTTATTTATTAAAATAAAAAAACCCCAGTTGGTGTTAACCTAACTAGGGAGTGAGTTATCAGGGTGCATCTACCATTAATCTTTTCTAGGAGCAGCCAGTATCTTCCGGAGAAAATAGTCAAAATCGGGTTGATGGCAATGTCTACGACGGGCTATTTGGCGTCGCAACTAGAAAAAACCCCCAGTGGGTGTTAGCCAACTAGGGGAGTGAGTTATCAGGGTGCATCTACCAATAATCTTTTCTACAGTAAATGGGTCGCTACCGGATAAATTAGCAGAGGTTGAATTTATTACTGTTTGTTTATCAAAGAAAAACCTCAGAGGGGTTAGTTATCAGGACTAATTTGCCAATTAAATAATGGGTATGTCAAGCATGATTGCTGCTTTAGAGCTTACGCACAAGAGATCCTCGAATCCCTGAAAAAGTTAGCTCTTAGAGTTTCCCCTTTTGCAGAGGAGCTAGTAGCTTGCTTTTAGCGTAACGGTAGCAACGTAGGAATGTGTAGCGTAGGAACTACTGAAAGGGTTCCCCGACTCTTAAAGCTTGCTAGCAAAAACGTCTTTGAACAGGAGAAGCAACTGGCGTAAGCTCATTTAGATATAGGTTTCAAGCTTTTAGTGCGTAAGTTTTGTGCTTACTTCCTTCATAAAAAAACCCCCCAGTGGGTGTTAGCCAACCAGGGGAGTTAGTTATCAGGGTGCATCTACCAATTAAATGTTCTAGGTTTAACCACCATGCTCCGGATAAATTTCTGAGAAAATTGATTCTTTTCTTGTGTCAAAAAAATAAGAGTGGATATTAATTGAATTAAGGGAGTTAAAGATCAAGGGATATCCCATCTACTAATCAAGTATTCTAGGGTTAAGCACTATTTTCTGGTAGAGAATATCTGCGTCAGAAGTTGCTGTTGTTTGCCAAAATTGAAAAAAACCCCCAGTGGGTTTTAGCCAACTAGGGGAGTTGAAGATCAAGGTGCATCTACCAATTAAATGTTCTAGCCGCAAGTAATCCGATCCGGATAAAGTTGTAAAGGCAGAAAAAGCAAAACAACTAGAATTCAGAAACATTCAGGGGTGGGATGCATCTAAGTTATCAGAGGGAGCGAAAAATCGACTTGAAACTTTCGCGTTTCAAACCAGATTTAGGAGGCAAACAGGAGAAACTGTGACCCAGGAATTCCACATTTCGGTAACTCCTGTAGGGCGAAATGACTACTTGGTGCGGACGGAACAAGTCGCGCCTGGAGTGCCATTGGCAGAAGAATTGGTGACTTGGCCTGTGGTTGATTGGTTAACAACTGCTGGGCATTTAATGAATGATCCGTTGAAGTCGGTGTTGCAAGGAGATGCATTCGCCTCTGGTGGGGACGAAAGCGATATCGCCAGAAACTCTGTTAATTTAGTGGTCTTGGGTCAACAATTTTATAACGCCCTATTTCAAGGCACTCTTAGGGATAGTTGGATTACTGCCCAAGGTATTGCCCAGAACCATCAACAAGTACTTCGCTTACGGTTGGGGCTAAAAGACACTAGATTAGCTCGTCTGCCTTGGGAAGTGATGCACGCTGGCGATCGCCCTCTAGCTACCGGGCCTTATGTCGCTTTTTCTCGCTTCCAAAGTGGAATTTTGGGAGTTTCGCCCTTGCGATCGCTGCGGGGGGCTACGCCTACACAAAATATGCCCACACCACTACAACAAGGTGGTGTAAGAGTATTGATGGTAATTGCTTCCCCCTCAGATCAAGTCCGCCTTGACTTACAAAAACAGGAAGCTATCAAACTGCAAGCAGAGCTTCATCGTATACCACGAATTGCTGAAAATAGCAATCATTTCCCAGAAATTGAACTCACTGTATTAGATCAACCAGGGCGGGAAGAACTGACGCAAGCTCTAGAACAAGGCAGATACCATGTACTCCACTACTCTGGTCATAGTAACTTAGGTTCCAATGGCGGAGAAATTTATCTTGCTAGTCGCAGAACTGGCTTAACAGAAATATTAACTGGGGACGATCTGGCTGGTTTGCTCGTCAACAATAATATCCAAATGGCAGTGTTTAACTCCTGCTTGGGGGCGTACACAGCAGCATCCGATCCCTCTGGAGATACTGGCGAACGAAATCTGGCAGAAAGTCTGGTGAAGCGCGGAATTAGAAGCGTTTTGGCGATGTCAGAACGGATTCCTGATGAAGTGGCGTTGACGCTTACACAATTGTTTTACCGCAACTTGAGTCAGGGATATCCAGTAGATTTGTGCGTCAGTCGGGTACGCCAAGGATTAATTTCTGCTTATGGTTCTCACCAGATGTACTGGGCATTACCGATTTTATATCTCCAGCCAGAATTTGACGGTTTTCTGAGCCAGGAAACTGAGTTATCGGATGCAAAGCCCAATCAGTATAATTCGCCTTTAGGGGCAACTTCTACGATGTACTCTGCTATGGCAGACGATAGCGAGATGCCTTTAGGAATGGAAGATATGATTCCTTCTGGTTTGGCGCGTGATTCTGGGTTGGACTGGCTAAGTGAAGATACTTGGGGCGATCTTGTTGATGAAATTGAGTATGATGACCCAAGCTATGCAGAAGATTGTGCTATAGTTTCGGATTTATTTCGTCAGCTAGATAACCAAACAGCTCCAACTCAACTGGATCAACAAATTTCAGAAAATAGTCTTGAGCAAAGCCACGTTTCAGAAGAAATGACTTCTTCGCAAGAGGAAGCAGATTTGTGGGGAGAAGCCCCAACACCGCCGCCTCCAACTCCTGGAAACTTGGAAGGAAATTGGCAAAATTCTACTGATTTTTTGCGTAGGCGTAGCCAGCCGCAGGTATCGCAACCAGCCCTACCAGCATCTCGTACCCGTCGCCGCCAGATGTGGCCGATTGTGGGTATTGTGGGGATCAGTGCGTTAGTAGCTGCGATCGGTTTAAATTGGTGGTGGCAAAATAGAACCCAGCAGCCAATTCTGCCTAACATCCCAGTAATTCCTACCCAGTCTTTACCCATTAAAAAGCAGCAAAATATCGACTTAGAGGCAGCAGAGACTGGAATTGTCACCGCCACGGCTACAGAAAAGTTGAGCCAGGGCGACTTGCAAAGTGGGTTATTGGCTGTAGAAGAACTACTCAATCGTGGCGCACTGACTGCGGCTGAAACTGCTCTGAAACTGATTTCAAGTAAACAAGCTGACGATCCATCGGTAAACTTTTACAAGGGACGATTAGCGTGGCAGTCTATCCAAGTCGGAAACAATAACTATAGCGTCGATGATGCCCGCCGTTACTGGGAAATTGCTGCAAAAGCTAACCCAGAATCGCTTTTGTATAATAACGCCTTGGGATTTGCTTACTACACTGAAGGCGATCTAAATCGAGGTAATGATTCTTGGTTCAAGGCTTTGAATTTAGCTCTCAAAGAGCAGAACACAGACTCAACATCTACAAAGACAGCAGTACCTCAAGATGCTTTAACTTCTTATGCTGGTTTAGCTCTCGGACTGTATAAATCTGCACTGAGTCAATCTAGTGGTAAGCAGACACAATATTTGAAGGAAGCGATCAAGTTGCGACAATTGGTAATTAAGTCTGATCCAGTAAATTTTCAGGTAGATAAATTAGCTAAAAATTGGCTGTGGACGGAGAAGGCGATTGAAGATTGGCGATCGCTTCTTCAAGAGAAAGGTGAAGAACAGTAAGATGTGTGGTGTTGATTAAATTACCATATCTTCAAGGCCAAAGGCGTTGGATGCAACCTTGAAGCTAGCACGACAGGAAGCTTTAGCAGCTTATCCCTCTTTTGTCACTTTGGGAGAAGCCAATCGCTGAAAGCCTTTCGGAGCTTTAATTTTCAGATTTTAGCTACAAATTTTAGTTACTGTTAGAAAATAAAAGCTTAAAGCGTTATCAAATCAAAGTTTCAGAATTAAGCTTCGATTATTGTTTTCCGAGAGTGACAAAAGAGGGTTATGACGCAGCTTATTTAGTAATTAGCGTTGCGCTTACAATTGCCGTTAGCAACTCTTGATACTCGGTTAGCAGAGGCGGCGACTAGTTGCGGTGTGGGGTTTGTCGTTGTTAACGAGGAAACATGAACTCAAGGCTGAGTTTGGGGCGTTTGTCACACCTTACCATGCGAAACCGGGGAATTGCGTTCCCTGTGAAAGTCAGGGAACGAGAAAAATACGAAAAGTTAAACTTTATGCCACAGCACTTGGTAAACTCACTTTCAACCGCTTAAACATCGCTTCTCGTGCTTGTATAGCGAGGCTATCGTCAAAAGGTTCTAAGGTAATTTGTTGCTGATACTTTAGCCGCAGCGCTGTTTGAATTAACCAATCAGCGACAAAGGGATTTTTCGGTAACAAAGGGCCGTGAGAATAAGTAGCGATCGCATTCTGATAAAATGCCCCTTCTGTCCCATCTTCACCATTATTTCCCAAACCGTACACCACTCGCCCCAATGCTTCCACTTTTCCCAACTTGGTGCGTCCGCCGTGATTTTCAAAGCCTACCAAATATGGTGTGCTACCCGTCATCTCTTTTAAATCTTGCGCTAGGCGTGAAGCTGTCACTTCAATTACCAAGTTACCAATACAGCGCTTAGTATTTTCACCAGGATGCACAGAAACTAAATCGAGTATTCCCAAACCATCAATCCGTTGTCCTAAGCCTGGTTCATAATAATGTCCCAGTAATTGGGGTGAACCACAAGTAAAGACTCCTGGTGTTCCATTTTCGATTTTTTCGCGCATCGCGTCAGCTTTCGCACCTTGCAAATCACGCATGACAATTTCTTGCTGACGGTCTTGTGCGCCACCACCAACGATTACATCTACAGTTTTAATATCTGCGGCTGTGGCATTTTGATCTAAAGGTAACACTTTAACATCGTATCCCCGCCACTCGGCGCGACGTTCTATAGTGATTACATTACCGCGATCGCCATAGGTACTCATCAGCGTCGGATAAAGCCAACCTATTGTTAATTCCAAATTTTGAGAACTCATAAATTTAGGGACTGGGGACTGGAGACTGGGGACTGGGGGAGAATAACAAATGACAAATGACAAATTTAAAGAATTTTACGACCAGTCAGAACTTCTCGCACTTCTAACATGGCTGAGTAGGTGGGGAGAATATGCAAAGTTTCATTCTCTGGTGTATGCTCTAATGCAGTAGCGATCGCTTGTCGTAAATCTTCTTCCACAATTAAATTTAAGTTACTCTGATGGGACTTTTGGCTGTAACGTAGACGTAGTGCCATATCGTAGACGCGATCGCCACTCACTACTAAAGTCCCGCCGCGTTCGACTAATTTCTCGGTATCCACGTCCCAAATCCAGGATACATCAGTACCATCGGGTGTGCGATCGTTCAATACTAGCAGTGTGGTTTTATCTGTGCTTTGAGTAACTACGCGAATGGTTTCATTCGTTCCTACAGGATTTTTTGATAACAATATTCGCACTCGTTTACCGTTAATTACTAAATCTTCCGCACGGCCAAAGGCAGCTTGAAAGGTATTAATAGTATCTCTGATTGTTACTTCGTCAACTCCTAACTCAATAGCCGCAGTAGCAGCAGCTAAAGTATTATATTTGTTGTACAAACCAACTAGAATTTGCGACCATTCACTACTTTCTAAAGTCGGTTTACTTTTACTAAAACCACACTTGGGACAAGTAAAATCTCCTAAATGAGACAAATAAACACCTTTGTAATCTAGAGAATGTCCACACTTGGGACAATAAATAGAATCAACGGCGTGAGGAATTGCTTCTAAATAATGTTCTGGTTCATTCAAGCCAAAGAATAACACCCGTTGGGGTAACTGCTGACCAAGGTTAGATAAAGTTGGGTCGTCGGCATTAGGAATTACCACTGTTTCTGGTGGTAGCGTAGAAATAACTTTTGTCCAACGCTTACTAATTGTGTCTACTTCGCCGTACCTATCGAGTTGGTCGCGGAACAAGTTTAAACAGAGAATAATTCGTGGCTGGAGTGGTGCTAATACTCTTGGTACAATATTTTCATCAACTTCCAAAATGGCATAATCAGTATTTAACGTACCTAGTAAGTTGGTGCTTTCTAAAAGCGCCGTCATCAAGCCATTTTCCAGATTTGCACCTGTAGAATTATGAGTGACGCGAAAACCCTTGCGTTCTAGTATTGTGCATAAAAGCAGGGCTGTAGTGGTTTTGCCGTTAGTACCAGCAATTAAAATCACCCCGTTTTTAACTTGCTGACTCAATAATTGTAAAAGTCGAGGTTCAATGCGACGAGCAATCGAGCCTGGTAATACACTAGCAGCACCCAGACGGAGCGATCGCACTATAAACGTCACACTTTTTGCCACTGACACCGCGAAACCCAATCGCAGCCTATCTATGAATTGTATTTTGCTTCCCACATCGGTATCCTAGTCTTCTGGCAGTTGCTAATTGAAAATATTTAATTGCAAATTTAATATGCGTGAGTTTAGCGAATCCTAGCTGAAAAAGCCAGCCTTAAAATCAAGTTGCAGGAAATCAGGGGGCAGGGGAGAGTTAAAATCTAGTTCATCCACCTCGGAACTGGATTCATCCGCCTCAGAACTTCGTTCATCCGCCTCAGAACTGGATTCATCCACCTCAAAACTCCGTTTATCTCCATCATCCACTTACGAGAGATAATCTCAGTAGGCGTTATCTTAAAAAGTAGTGCGCGGGCGTAGTTACATATCCAGCCCAGTTTGCCGAATTCAGCACAAACTCACGACAAGTAGTAGCTTGCAAGGTTCCTTTTGATGAATAGCACAAAGTTTCTTTTTTTACATAAACAAATTACTGGCTGGCAAAGGTGGTTGTCCAAATGCCTGTTGTTGCTTGCAAGTCTTTTCATTATAAGTATGCAACCTGCACATGCTGGTCTTAATAATGATTTATATGATGGCAACATTTTTGTCGTTTACGCTGGAAATGGTTCATTAGTTCCTCCCAGACAGACACTGGCACAGGCTTTAGCGGAACATAAACCCATATTTTTGGCCTTTTATTTGGATGACAGCAGCGATTCCAAAAGATATGCCATTTCCATTTCACGGGTACAGGAATTCTATGGCCGGGTAGCAGAAATTATGCCTATTAGTGTAGATGCTATCCCGCTTAAACAGACCTATGACCCTACAGAAGCAGGATATTACTATTCTGGCGCTGTTCCTCAAGTCGTGGTGTTTAATAAATCAGGTGAAGTCGTTTTAAATAAAAAAGGTCAAGTAGCTTTTGAAGATATAGACGATCAATTTCGTAAAATCTTTGATTTAGTACCACGTACTGAAACAGCACAGCTAAAACGGCGAGCCTTTAATGAGTTTAGTAGTGAGTTAGCTAAATAACTTATGGGGTAGACCAAATTGGTCTGCCCTAATTTTTAGTGATATCTGTTACTACATTGCCGTCGATGTCAAAGCATAATATTGAAATATCTGTGTTAACAATTCAGTAAATTAATCCATAGTCTATAGTCCGTAATCAATGCCCAATGATTAACTAGAGTGTATTCTAATGTCAAAGGTTTACACGACCCAGGAGCTAATTCAAATTTTGGCAGCCGAACGCCAAGCCTGCCTCAAGGGAAAACGCCTAAAATTAGAAATACCAGTCTCTGGCAATCCTGTAATTGACCAGTTTCTCATGAATGATGGGCTGCAACAGTTCACTGCCTATCAAGATTTCAAAGCTGCAATTCATGAATATCAGAGGGAAAACCAAGTTTCAGGTATTATTTGGCGGGAGGTAACAGTCAAAGGTAAAAACTTGAACTATCCGGAAGTAGATAGTGAGTTAATAGCCCTCGCCAGTGACTTAGAGATATTAAAAACTGCTAAAAATTCTATCGTAGAATTTTGGTATGAAGTCTCTATGGGGATGGATTTATATTTGAGCTTCAATAATAATAAACAGTACCAAAAAATTGTCACATCTGATGTAGAGAGAATTGTTCAAATAACAGAATGGGCAAGTTTGTGCAAGTGGGAAAATTCTAACTTTTTGGAAATAATTTTGCAGCTAGGATGGGGTAAACCAGAAGAAGCTTGTTATAAACGAGGAAGACCGCAATCGGGTAGTGAATATATTCATGCAGTCAATCCTGGTAATCGACCTATTGGTTGAGTGAAGAGACAGGGGGCAGGGGGCAGGGGGAAAAGATACTAGAAGAATTTGCTCCTTTTCCTCTTTTTTGAACAAGCCCTCTTGCCTGCTTAAGGTTGATTTTGAGCGATGAGATTAACGATCGCACTAGCTAAATCTGCTGGATCGACGGGTTTCGGTAGGTGTTTTTGAAATCCTGCTGCTATTGCTTGGTTGTAGTTGATTTCTCCAGCATAAGCTGTCAATGCGATCGCGGGAATTTGCCCACCTTGCTCTGGCGGTAATTTTCTCACCTCGCGCAGCAGCATATAGCCATCCATCAAGGGCATTCCAATATCGCTTAACAAAATATCTGGCTTTGATTGCACTAGTATTTCCAGTGCTTCACTTGCTGATTCAGCTACTGTTACAGTCGCGCCATATTGTTCTAGCGCAAAGCTAAAAAACTCTCGCACATCTGGTTGATCGTCCACAAGCAGGATTTGGACTCCAGCAAGTAATGTGTCGTCAGTACTTAGTTCTGGTTGAGAAGCCTCATCACTACTGACTCGCAACTCAGAATTTTTCAGCAAAGGTAGTCTGACTGTAAATGTAGCTCCTTTTCCTTCTCCCAGACTATCTGCCTGAACTGTACCACCGTGAAGTTCTACTAGATGACGCACAATTGCTAGTCCCAATCCCAGCCCGCCAAATATCCTGGTTGTCTTGGCATCTGCTTGTCGGAAGTAATCAAATACGTAGGGCAAAAATTCCAGCATGATTCCCTTACCTGTATCAATCACCTGAATTTGGGCTTCTAACCCAACTTGCTCTAGACGCACTTCTACTCGTCCTTCTGTGGGTGTGAATTTAACGGCATTGGAGAGGAGATTCCACATTACTTGTTGCAAGCGATCGCCATCACCCAAAACTTTGCCGATATCATTACTTAGCACCGTTTTTATTTCAATTGATTTGGCTTCTGCTGCTAAACGCACCGTTTCTAGTGCAGCTGCGATCGCTACTTTCAAATCCACTGCATAAAGATTTAACCTGACTTTACCTTGTAAAATCCGCGAAACATCAAGTAAATCTCCAATAAGTTGGGTTTGTAATTTGGCATTACGCTCGATTGTTTCCAATGCCCGGATTCTCGTGGCTTCGTCGAACTTGCGGGTTCTAAGTAACTTCGCCCATCCTAAAATCGGATTTAGAGGAGTTCTAAGTTCATGGGAAAGGACAGCGAGAAATTCATCCTTAATCCGATTGGCTGTCTCGGCTTGTGCCCTGGCAGTTTTTTCGGCTTCGTAAAGTTGAGCGCGGACGATCGCTTGGGCACACTGCTGTCCCAGTGTCAACATAAATCCCCGGTCTTCTTCATTAAATATTTGTCCAATAGTAAAGCTGAATCCCAAAGCCCCAATTACTTTACCTTCTGCTACCAGGGGAATAGAAGCCCAGGCATTATTCGCTATAACAGTCACAATATCTACTAAGTCGGGATATCTAGCAATCATGGCTGCTAAATTTTCTAAAAAAACCGGCTGCCCAGTTCTGACTGTTTCTGCTATTTGGTTAGGTGCAGTGATGGGAAAATTTGCCCAAGTATTTATAAGTGTTTGCGGATAGCCAATTGCTTGCACAACTTTTAGGGTAGTACCTCCCTCAGTAAGTAAGACAACGGAACCACCAGTAGCTTCCAAGGCGGCAATGCCTTGGTTCACCACTACATCGGCTACCTGTTGGGGAGTTAAGGCTTCCGAGAAGGCAGCAGTTATTCTTTGCAAAAGTATGGTGCGATTGACAGACCGTTCAGTTTCCTGGTAGAGTCTGGCATTGTCGATCGCTATTGCCGCCCGACGAGCAATATCTTCTGCTAAAGCCAAATCTGTCTGTTGATACTGCCTACCTGACTCGGCTGTAAAAAAAGAGATCGCTCCAAATAATTGCCCACGGGAACGAACTGGAATCACCATTAAAGAACGAATACCCAGGCTTCGCAGCAATTGCAGATGTTCCTCATTTTGAGCCATCTGGACAAAATTGTAGTCAGATAATTGGGGATAAAAGATAGAGATTCCCAATGCTAGCTGCTCTACAAGCTGTTTTGTTTTGGTTTTGGGTGGATAACGCCGTCGGATTTCCTCTAAAATACTTTGTTTTGCGGGATCGGCAATTGCGATCGCAATTTGTTTACTTGACCAATCTTTCTGGAAAACATCTACAATACACCAGTCAGCTAGGGTAGGAACTGCTAGATTAGCCACACTTTCTAAGGTGACTTCATAATCCAAGGAGGCAGCTAGTAAAGTGCTGGCTTCAACTAAAAACTTTTGTGTAGTTTCAACTCGTTTGCGTTCACTAATATCTTCAATAATGCCCAATGCATACTTTGGTTGTCCGTTCTCATCCCAAACTACTGATGAAGTTAGATTTACCCAAACAATGGAACCATCTTTGCGGATGTAGCGCTTTTCTAGGGAATAACCACTAATTTCTTTTGCTAAAACTCGCCGAGCATTTTCCCAATCAATTTCTAAATCGTCAGGGTGGGTAATTTCCTGAAAGTTTAACTGGATTAACTCTTCATGGCTGTATCCAGTAATTTCACATAGGGCAGGATTAGCCTGAATAAATCGTCCATCCAAAGCTATTAAAGTAATACCGACAGATGCTTGATTGAACATTGCCCGGAACCTTTCTTCGCTTTCTCGTAAGGCAACTTCTGTTTGCTTTGCTGCTGTCACATCTGCCAAAATAATCCCAATTCCTACTGTTTCCCCCATCGTGTTGTTGACTGGGTAATAGTTGCCCAGCCAGTAGGCATAACGTTCTGGTTGTTCCCTTGTGTTTCCACTGATTTCTACATTCAGCAGGGGTTCTCCAGTATCCAACACGCGCTGTAACCGTGGCTCAAACTCAGCGGCCATTGCTGGCAACACTTCCCCAAATTTACGTCCTAGATGTTCTTCTATGGTCAAACCATTAATGTCAGCGAAAACTTGATTAATTCGGATATATCGCAGTTCCCGATCGAAAAAGCATACACCAACGGGAGCAGCACCTAAGAGCGCATCTAGAAGAGATAGAGATTCCGCATAATGAATTAAAGCCTGGTGGATATCTCGATAAAGCCGGGCATTTTCCACTGCTAAGGCAGCCCGATGGCTAATATCTGTTGCTAAAGTTAGGTCAGTGCGATCGTAGCGACGGCCTGATTCTGCGCTGACAAAGGTAATAGTTGCGAGGACTCGCCCTTGTGCGATTAACGGCACAATCATCACAGACTTCATCCCCAATTGCCGAACAAGTTCTAAGTGTTCTTGATTCTGAGTAGCTGCCATTAACAGCGAGTCAGGTATCTCTGAGATTAATTCGCTTTGCCCGGTTTGCAGTACTCTACTAATTGCACTTGCACCTTTGTAATCTGTGGCATACTCCTGAAGTTTACGCGCTAACTCCGCTTTCGATGGGTCTGCATGGGCAATGGGTAGGCGGCGAATGGAACCATCTTCATTTAAAATATCAACGCTACACCAATCGGCAAGCTGGAGAACTGAGATTTTAGCGATCTGTTCTAAAGTTTCTTCATAATCTAGCGAAGTAGAGAGTAAACTACTAATTTGGGCGATATAGCGGAGTCTTTCTTCAGCCTGCTTGCGCTCTGTAATATCAAGAACAAAAAAAGCTCCTCTATCTACAGTTCCTTCAAAGCGGCTACCACCTATCAAAATTGGGAAGCGTGAGCCATTTTTACGAATATATTCTTTTTCAAAGGGGGTGCAAAAGGAATTGTCTTGAAATTGAGTTAGTGCTTGCTTATCGAGTGGCACGTATTCTTTAGGAGTTAGGTCTTGCCAACGAAATGTGCCGGCAAGTAATTCTTCACGAGAATAACCCACCATATTCAGCAAGGCATCGTTCGCTTCTATAATCCCACCATCTCTATCCCAGAAGCCAATACCAATCATGTTTGACTCAACCACACTGCGAAACTTCGCTTCGCTTTCTTGCAGTGCTTGCTCACTTTGTTTCAGTTGAGTAATATCAATTGAGCTAATGCCTACTCCTAATAACTGCCCATCCGGTAAACACACCGGATAATAACTGACAAGACCATAACGATATACTCCAGCAGGATAGGTTTCACCGCTCATTTCCTGGTTGAGTAAGGGCTGCCTAGTTTGCATCACTTGCTGAAAAACAGGCTCAATTTGCGCCGCCCATTCCGGTAATACTTCTCTAAAGGTGCGACCAATATGTTGACTTTGTAGTACACCATTGATAGCTGCCAACGCTTCATTTGCATGAATATAGCGAAGTTCAGTATCAAGAAAAGCCAGCCCCACTGGTGAACTAGTAACCCAAGCATTGAGTAACGCTAGAGATTCGTCTTTTTGCTGAATCGCTTGCTGAAGTTCTTCGTGCAACTTGGCTTTGTCTAGTTCTGCCTGCTTGCGCTCAGTAATATTTACACCTACACAAGTAATACCCTGAATGCTATTGTCTACATCCCTTAACGGTTCAACCAGCAAATCGTAGTAACGGTTTTCTCCACCAATTGTCAGATAAACCTCTTCACGGGCTGAAATACCAGTTTCTAGTACCTTCTGCTTAATTGCCCTCAATTGCTCTGCTACTAAGGCTGGAAATAATTCATCATCAGACTTACCCAGCATTTCCTCAGTAGTGTTGTTTAGACTTTGAGGATTATGAATCCACTGATATCGTAAATTGCGATCCTGCTGAAATACCACGATATCTGAACTACTTAACCCTAATCGAAATCGCTCCTCACAAACTCTCAGCTTTTGAAGATTTCCATCAGACCGACTTTTAGCAGTCCTTAATCCCTCACATAAGATACTAAAGAGCAATCCTTGTAATCCAAACAACCCAATTCGCAGAAAATTGGATAAGTCAAAACTCAGATCATCAACTGGGGGGAGAAAGAAGTAATCGCTCAGTAACGCAGATAAGCCGGTTGCTAACAGCCCTGATTTCAAACCACCATACCAAGCACTCACCATTACAGCGCTAAAAAACAGCAAGAAAGGAGTTCCCCTCATGCTTAACCAGGGGTCTAGCATCAACATCAGCACTAATGCAAGTGCGACAATTAATACAACAATGCCATAACGCAGTAACTCGGAATAACGAATATGGGGCATGAAAATGTTTTGGAATAACCAATACTTATTGCAAAGGCTCTATACAACCTAAGCTAGTTTGCAATTTTTAGGAATTTACCTCCAGATAGATTTTTATTTATTTAGAAAACTTCTTTTGTAAGAGGTTAATTACCCGATAATATAGTATGTAAAGCCAGAATTTATTACAATCTTCTATATCTATAACATTGGGTTGCTGCTGATAAATACTCAATCCCAAGAAATGCTGTTAGCCAAGTTTATAAAAAATGTCAAAATAAAGATGATTTTAAATATCCTATAAAACTCATATTTGATTTTTGAACAAAACTCAGTACACCTTTATTCCTTCTTCCCAGTCCCTTACCTCTACGAGTGATTCAGAAATCAAAGACGCTCGATAGCGCAGCGGTAGCGACGCAGGAGCGTCTGACTCGCTACCGCTTCGGTATCGGATTGCTATATATGTTTTCTGGTTTCAATAAATCACAGTCAGCCAGAGACTCTTATTTGAGTATCAATTTCTGTTTGTGTTTGCTTGAAATTGTTTTGCTCGTACCCCAGACACCTAGAGCTAGTATTCCTAATGTAAAAGAGGGTTCAGGAATAGAGTTGACTCGGCGAAACTCAATCGGCGTAGCAAAAAGCAAGTTATCATTAGCTCCAAAAATCTTGTCTAAAGAGTCGATGCCATTTTGGAAGATAGTTATACTAGAAATAACCTTACCAGCAGAACTTGTGGGACAGCCATTAGGAGAGTTATTCCCAATGTAATCAGTCGGTTCCCATAAAAGTTCTAAATTGCAGCTTGTTGGCAAAACTTTCCTAAAATAGATTCATAAATTAATGCAATATCTTAAATTCTCAAAGTATTTTATCTTACTTTTGCTTATGAACTGACAAAAATATAAAATTTTAAGTAGGTAGTAAACTACATATTTCCTATGGGTTTAGCATCGCTCACTAGTGCCAACAAAAGCCTATAAATAACTTAATTGAAGGCTTTCAACCGCCTGGAACTAAAGTTCTTTGGCTTTCAGCTAAAATCTACTGAAGTAGACTAAAGATTTTTGGTTATATTGAGTCAGCTTCAAATACTTTTGGTGGGACACAATGCCCATATAAGTAGATGGGCATAAATAAAAGCATCTTCAATTAATCCCAACCTACTATAGGATTAATAATTGATTTCTGAAAAAGCTTGGTACAACTCGAAAAGCCTAATTCCTTATTCCTTATTCCCTATTCGCTGCCCACGTAGATAATTTCAAAAGTCAAATACGATTCCTATATGACTTAATAAAATTCGCTGTAATTGACATCCTTTAGCACTGCTACCAATTTTTTTATATGTGTTGCTTTATGAGTTGCCATTAAAGATATTCTAATCCGACTTGTGGGCACTGTTGGAGGACGAATTGCTGGGGCAAAAATGCCAGCATCTCTTAGCTGGTTTCCAGCTTTAAGGGCATCTGTCGCACTGGACAATTGAAAACATAGTATAGGTGATTCCGAAGCTAATAATTTTAGATTAGGTAATTCTTGCAGCAAATTTTTTAGGTGATGTACATTTTGCCACAATTGGGCACGGCGTTGCGGTTCTTGTTGGACTATCTTAATTGCTGCTAAGGCCGCCGCCGTATCAGCCGGTGAAAGTCCAGTTGTGTAAATCCAAGTGGGTGCGCGGTTCCGTAAGAAATCAATTAGGGCGTTACTTCCTGCTACATACCCGCCTAAACTACCCAAAGCTTTACTCAAAGTCCCAACTTGGATTAACTGCTTTCCTGTACATCCAAAATGTTCGACACACCCAGCACCAGTTTTTCCTAGTACCCCAGTGGCATGAGCTTCATCAACTAGCAGCATACAGTTAAATTCATCAGCGATCGCCAACAGTGCTGGCAACGGACATAAATCGCCATCCATGCTGAAGACAGTATCAGTAAGAATCAAACAGCGTCGGTAGTTTTGTCGCTGTTGACTCAACTGAGTTTTTAAGACTGCTATATCACAGTGTGGGTATTCCACAAATACTGCACCGCTAAGAATCGCTCCATTTTTCAGACTGGAATGATTGTATTGGTCAGATAAAATTAAATCACGCTTGCCTACAAGGGCGGTAATTGTGCCCAAATTGGCTAGATACCCGGAACTAAATACCAAGGCATCTTCTGTTTGTTTGGTAGATGCGATCGCTTCCTCTAATCCCCTGTGTAAATCCCGATGCCCACTGAGTAATCTAGAACCAGTACTACCAGTGCCAAATTCTGCGATCGCAGCAGTTGCGGCTGCCATCAACCGCTCATCCCCAGCCAATCCTAAATAGTCATTGCTGGCAAAATTAATTACCTCTTGCCCAGCTAAAACCACCGTTGCACCCGGACGACCATTGATAGGTTGTACCGAACGATACCAGTCAGCCCGATGAATCGTTGCTAAGGAATGTTCTAGCCAAGCATAAGGATCGGTGGGCATGGGGAGTAGGGGAGGCAGGGGAGGCAGGGGGCAGGGGGAGAATAACTAATGACAAATGACTAATGACCAATGACTAATAACAATTAAACTTGTTCGCTACTGAGATGAGCGATCGCTTGTTTAATCCAATCTTCGACATAGGCATCTTTGGGTAGTCCGATGTCTTCACTTACCACATGCAGGGCGTGACTGACCTCATGGGCAGTATATCCCAAGGCGAAGAGGGTCATTTGTACCTCTTCGAGAATTCCTGGTGCTGGCCCACCTGTGGCGACGAAGAACCCGGCTGATTTGCGCCACTCTACTAATTTGCTTTTCAGTTCCAAACAGATGCGTTCAGCGATTTTCTTACCGACACCAGGAGCCTGAATTAAGATTTGCGTATTGCCGGCGATAATTGCTTGGACTAAATCTGGTAGTTCCAGAGTGTCCAAGAGTGCGATCGCTAAGGCTGCACCAATACCAGTAACAGTCAGTAAGTGACGAAATAAATCGCGTTCGGCTGGCGAAGCAAAGCCATATAGAAAGGGCACTTCTTCACGAATTTGCAAATGGGTAAAAATTTGTGCCACTCCTCCTGACTCTGGTAAGTGGTTTGCTAGCCGTTGAGGAACTTGCAAATCATACCCCAAGCCATTCACTTCCAGAGTCAGAATCACGCGATTAGCGCCAATTGTTTGGATACCAGCGACTATACCTTTTAGATAACTAATCATAACAAGAGACCAAAATAATTTAAGCCTTCAATAATTCCACCTGCACAAAAACATGAAGCCAGGTAGCGGTGTTCAGAGGGATGCTCATTGTGCCATTGGAGTAACTCTTTGCGGGCATTCCCCACAATGATTCCCCGTGCGTTGCCTACAGCAAATAAAGCAATATCATTACCTGAATCACCACAGACAACTGTTTGTTCTGCTGCAAATTTCCACTTCTGACGTAAAAACTGCATTGCCTGACCTTTATCGCTGCTATGGGGTACAATGTCAAGGTCAATACCGCTACTGTAGATTAACTTTACATTTAATTTATATTTCTGCAACTCCGCTTCAAGTTGTGGTAAAAAATTTGCAGATGCATCTTGTTCTAAGAAAAAACTCACTTTAAACGGACGCTGTTCTGAATCTGGTTGCCGAACTAACTCACGGTATTCCTGGGTAATAGATAATACAGTTTCCCGTTCCCATCCCGGAGAGAGGATTTCTGACCAATCCGAGTCTGGAATATCACTACCATCTAAGTAAATTTCTGTACCCACAGAAAGAACGAGGGCATCGGGTTCCAAAAGATTTTTTTGAGCTTGGAGTTCTTTGTAAAGTACAGGCGATCGCCCAGTAGAATAAACAATTTTCGTACCGTATTCTTGGCGATGTTGACTCAGCAGTTGATTTAGTTCTGCTAAGGCGCTGTCATCGCCCACTGTGCGATACACGAGGGTGTCATCCAAATCTGTTACAAAAAGGAATTTAGCCATAATCATCTCTTATGCTTTGCTTTAACATCAAATTTGCACTTATTTAAAGAAAGCATAGATGTAGTCTGCTTTAATAAAAAAATCAGCCAGGAGATATACAGGAGAAATACTCCTGCAAAAACTGCCTTTGCTGTTATATTTCACGTATTGACACTCCCCGCTCCTTTAGGAGCGGGGATTCTGTAATCTACCTCGTTACTTGCTCTAATAGGCTTTCGCCTAAAAGAGTAGAGGTTACGAGTCCTACAGCGTTACTTCGGGATTGCCCATCCCTAGCTTCAGAAGCAAGATTCAAAATGTTAATTGCTGCGTTTTCGTCTCTATGCAATTTGCAACCACAACTACAAACATGGGTGCGAGTTGATAGGGATTTTTTAACGATTACACCACAGTTTGAACATTTTTGTGATGTGTAATGTGGTGCTACAGCAATAGCTACCCGTCCAAATTTGCCAGCAAAGTACTCAATCCACTGCCTAAACAAATACCAGCTAGTGTCAGCAATTGACTTAGCCAAACAATGGTTTCTGAGTAAGTTACGCACGCTTAAGTTTTCATAGGCTACTAAGTCGTTAGACTTGCACACGTTACGCGCTATTCTCTTAGCGTGTTCATTCCGTTGCCTACTTATTCTTAGGTGTTTTCTGGCAAATATAGCTCTAGCTTTTTTACGTCCTGATGAACCTTTTTTCTTTTTGTAAATGCGTCTTTGAGAGTGTTTAACGGATTTATCAGCTTTCCTCAAAAACTTCGGGTTAGCTTCTTGATGCCCGTTGGAATCAGTGTAAAAGCTCTCAATTCCAACATCTAAACCGATTTCATTCTTTGTCAATGGTTGAATAGCTGAAACTTCAACATCAATACAAAATTGACAATAATAGCCATCAGCACGACGTACCAATCTAACACGCTTGATTGACTTAACAGGGTATGTTTGAATATCCCACTTACCTAACAATTTCAACTCACCAATACCTTTTTTATCAGTAATGGTAATGCGTCTTTTTATTGGGTTTAGCACCCATCCTGATGTTTTATACTCAACCGAGCGGTTGTCATGTTTAAATCTGGGATACCCTTTTTTACCTGATGCTTTCTTTTTACAATTCTCGTAAAACCTTGATATTGCTAACCATGCTCTTTCGGCTGATGATTGTACAGCCATTGAGTTTAAGTTAGCCACAAATTTAAATTCGTTGCGTAGCTCTGTTGAATACTTGTTGAGTGCAAATCTATCAATTTTAGCTTCTCTTGTCGCGTCCATCCAATACCTCAAACACTTATTTCTAATGAATTGAGTAGTTTTAATAGCTTCTTCGATTGCTAAATATTGAAGTTTTTTAGCTTTAACTTTATACTCTAGAACTAGCAACTTGACTCACCCCCTCACTTTGCCTATAATACCTTGTTTAATATAGGTGAATGTTCTAATTATGTCAACAGGAAAAGGTAAGAAAAGAGTAAAAAATACACCTGTTTTGTATGATGAAGCAAAAAAGAAAAGAGGTGTTATGCTCACAGATACCGCTTGGCATTCTGTGCAAGAATCAGCTATAAAAAACGGCATCAGTGCTAGTGAGTATTTAGAGGAGATGATTAGAAAATATTGCGTCACAAAGGCGTAAACGCCTTAATGCGGCTTTCATCCCTTGCCTGAAGTACGGAATACGGCGCACAGCGCCTGTTCCCCAAGGGTTTTCAGCCTGCCTTCCTTATAAGTTCATTACAACGATTGTTGCAAATGCTTAAACGTTTCTTATACATGGAAGAGCATTTGTTGCAAAGTATTAAGCGTTTGCAACAAAGAATTATACATTTGCTGCAAATGCTTAAGGGTTTCTTATATATGGAAGAGCATTTGTTGCAAAGTATTAAGCGTTTGCAACAAAGAATTATACATTTGCTGCAAATGCTTAAGGGTTTCTTATATATGGAAGAGCATTAGCTGCAAACGTTCGAACTTTGACAACTAATGTTTAAATTTGAGCGATGTCTACACAGACGTAGGATTGAAAACAATGTAGAGATGCGATGGCGGTATACTTCTGCGTCACATCCAATCAATAAGGGGGCATAAGACCCTATCGGCACTTGAGCGCTATTTAGAAGTGATTGACGACTCTTAACGGAATGGCGATCGCTTAATTGATTTTTTAATCTTCACAAAAAATTGTACTGTTTTTAGCTAATTGAAGAGGTTAGACCCTCAGAGACAAGCTCAATATCAAGACGGGGTATGAAATTAGGCTTGTTCTCAAGAGTGGCGAATTGGGTTCCCTGGAAGGACAAAGCACCAGTGTTGCGGTTATAACTGAACTCGTTAGTGGAAGTAGCGCCAAACCCAATTGTAGAAATCTGAATTTTGTCGTGCAAGTAGCTGAAGTCTTTGATGATGTCAATGCCTTCAGACCTGAAGTTGAAGACAAATGTATCAGCACCTGCATCACCTGTGAGTGTGTTGTTCCCAGCACCGCCAACGAGTGTGTCGCTACCAGAACCCCCATTTAAAAATATAATTTTTTGCCATAGCCCTGTTTCTTGGCAATGCCTAAAGAAAATAGGCGTTGCATAATCGTGGATGAAAATAATTTTGTGTAATTTTAAAACCCTTTTAGAGACGCGAAATTGCATTTCGTGATATTCGTCCAAAGGCTTATTCCTCAAATGAATAATAAATCCTCTCAAAGCTAGGTGAGCAAATTCTTTGGCTGCGTTATTCTCAGTAGTGGTAGTAAATGTGCTTTTGTTGCCCACACTGCTATAGTAGTGAAATCGTTACATTAATGCTGGAATACAATATTATCCTCGTTGGAACATCAGCCGGTGGAGTTGAGGCGCTGACTTATCTAGTCAAGAATTTGCCGCCCAACCTCAATGCTGCTGTGATTATAGTTCTTCATGTGTCCAGTCACGGCACAAGTGTTCTGCCAAAAATATTAAGTCGCGCTGGCAACTTGCCAGTGTCTCACGCTCAGGACGGCGAAGCTATTGTTCATGGTTGGATTTATGTCGCTCCTCCTGACTACCACTTACTCGTAGAAGAAGGATATTTGCGTTTGACGCGGGGAGCAAAAGAAAACCGTTGTCGTCCCGCCATTGATCCATTGTTTCGCAGTGCAGCGCGAACCTATGGGCAGCGAGTGATTGCTGTGCTACTAACAGGTATGCTTGACGACGGCACGGCAGGACTAATGGCTGTAAAAATGCGGGGCGGTATGGCAATTGTCCAAAATCCCGACGATGCTTTGTTTCCTGATATGCCACGTAATGCGATCAATAATGTAGACGATATTGACCATATAGTGCCACTTTCAGATATTCCTTCTATTTTGGTAGGTTTAGTTAATATGCCAATGGAAATAGAAGCAGAAAACCCCATACCTAGCAAAATGGAGTTTGAAACTGAAATAGCACAATTGAATTTAGAAGCAGTAGAAAATGAAAGCGATCGACCTGGTAAACCATCAACCTTTGGCTGTCCTGACTGCGGTGGTATTCTCTGGGAAGTCGAAGAGGGAAATTTGTTGCGCTTTCGGTGTCGCACGGGTCATGCTTATTCAGCAGAAACTTTGCTGGCCAGCCAATCTGATGGCATAGAGGATGCGCTATGGATCGCTTTGAGGGCATTGGAAGAGAAAGCTTCTTTATCACATCGCATGGCTTCAAGGATGGAGGCTCGCAACCTACCATTGGCAGCACAAAGATTCAAAGAGGAGGCGCACTCTGCTTTTGAGCGCTCCGCCATTATTCGAGAAGTGCTATTAAAAGACAATACAAACACAGATGTTGGTTGAAGGTGTGTATCTGCGTGGATTGTATTAGCTTGGATGTTTGAAAGGCGATGTCTACGGCATTAAAATTGCATAATCAAAGCAGGCAAGATGCCTAACCCACAAGATATTGAGAAAATTTTAATATACGCCTTATGTGAGTTGGGGTAGTGAAAAAGAAAGAGAAACCACAATATAAAGGGGCAGCGCTGATTAGATAATTGAAAACTCTAGAACCCCGGCTTTTTTGATAAGTTGGGGTTCTTGTTGTTCACGAAGGATTTAGGATAGCCACCTTTTTACTGTAATATTCAGTCTTGGCATAGATGCTGATAATACTATCACCAACTGCAAAAAAAGTACCTTCTTGCTCATCTTTAGAGAATTGCAAATTTGGGTATTTAGCAGCAGTTTCTTCAGCAGTCATGGGTTTTACGTTCATTTCTTCTGGCAATACTCCATTACAACCAATGTAAAATACTAAGGGAGATATCTTGTCTTGGTAGATATTCGCTACATATTCTTCTAACTTGGTATTTGCTGCCATCAAAACTGCAATTATTTCCTCTTTGCTAATCTGCTTATCAGCTTGTTTATGCTGCAATAACTGCGCCAAACTATCAGCACCAACTTTCTTAAGAATAGCTCCGACTATGCCATTTTGCTCAAGCCCAAGAAAATCATCAAAAATTGGTTTCATAAAATCATCAACTTTCGTAATTTTGGTGCGTGATGACAGTAGTCTGTGCCTAACAGCGAGATTGTTATTAAATGCCATCTCAAAACTAGGCTTGATGATAATTTCTCCAGTCTCTTTGTCATAAATACGATACATCTTACTTAGAAACTTGTTAGCAGAAGGTAACTTACTCAGATTCAGAATATCTTGACTGCCGATGTCAATTTTATAGCTTAATTTTGCCTCAAGAGTACCATTAGCTAAAGCTTCATGGATGTCTGTGTATTCATTAGTTGTAGGGAAATTGATATAAATGTTCTTGGATAGATAGTGCTTTTTAAACTCATCTAATTGTCCTGCTACAAATACATCTGACTCTTTTTTCAAGTGAGCAGAAATAATACTAGTAAGTACTTTAATCTCTGCGAGTTCATTGAATAGTCCATCAATACTGCTGTAATGACTATTAGCAGCTACAAGTGGCAAGTTATCTAACTGAATGGTATATTCAAAACGAAAGTCAAAATCTTCTGCATCCAACACACCCTTTTCTTTGAGCAAATCAAAGGCTTTTTTACTGCTGATTTTGACTTGTAAGGACTTGACGTTTATTTTGCCGTCGCTAACAATTGTGTAATTATTAAAGCTATTGAGGTCATTTACTAGTAAACCTGCTACCTCAATAGTGGGGGTTTGGTCTTCAAATTTGGCAAGTTTGACTTTACGTTTGATAAGCATATTGATAGTAGCAGTATTGCGATTAAACTGAAACTCGCCCATACCAACATACTCAGCATTGTCTATATTTTCTGTTCGCAACCAAGGCTGAAGCAGTTCCCCATTTTCGTTTCTCACACCTTTAACGCGCTTGATACCTGTCCTTTGATAATGTTCTTGCAGGTGCTTGATATTGACGATGATATTGTTGCGATATTGTGCAAAAATTTGGATTAGTTCTACCAGAGAAATTTTATTATTCGTCATATTGCTACCTTCCATATAAAGGTCAAGAATCTTTTAAAGCCTGTTAAATCGTGGAAAATTGAAGGGAAAACAGACAATAAATTGATGCCAAAATACTAAATTTGGCATATATCAAACTATTGTGTGTTCATGATTGCATTCACGAACTAGTACCGCAAGGCGGAAGTCAAAAATCAAAAGTCAAAAGTCAAAAGTATTATGGAATAAGCTCTTTAGGGATTTTAAATGGTTGCTCTATTTACGCCGTGCCGTACTAGCTAATATCGCGTTTATTTACTACAAACTTTAGGCATCGCCTGGTATTTGCGTTGCATACTCACCGGATATTTTTTATAGTACAATTGTATCACACAAGGGAGAAGTTGTGTAGGCGTAGCCTGTGATAGACATCGCTCTACAAGGAGTATGGTATTGCTGGCCAGAATAGATGCTTTCTTACCTTTGCGCCCATTATTTTTTTTCCACATTTAGGCTCCAGGCTTGAAATAATCAAAGAGGCGATCGCCTGAATCTGCGCGAATTAATGCTACAACTACATCTGGTAAGGCAGCTAAACTGGGGTAAACCAAATAACGTAGTTCCCAACGGGGGCGGAACTTCTCTCTGTAGGCGTGCAGCCCCTTGAAATTGTAGAAGCGATTCAAATGCCCGTAAAGATAGTGTAATACTTTCTCTAAGCGGCGCGATTCTGGGTTCTCTCCAACTCCCGCAAGGGCAGAAAGGCCGAAATTAAAGCTATCGTAGCCACCCTCTTTAAAATGTTGAAGCAGGGAAATAAATAGAAAGTCCATTGTGCCATTTTCGATGGAGGCGCGATGTCGCATCATGTCAATAGTGGCTTCGTTGAGTTGATACTCCTGGAGAATGTTGGCAAAGGCGCTGATGTTACCTTCGGGATTATGCACCACAGCAATCTCACACTCTCGCAGGTAAGCTTAAACGCCCCGCTACTGCTAACAGAATTAATTCTGACCGAAAAAAGTGAATTAATATCTAACCTTCAAGTAATTGACGTGCAAGTGCGATCGCCTCTAGTCTTGTTGAAACTTTCCCCTCAGCTTGTGCTACGCCAATTTCTCTCAACAGTTGGCCAATAATTGGCGATGCTGGAATATCTAATGCTATAATCAACTCCTTCCCGCTCACTAATGGAGTGGGATGAGCGACCAGATCATCAGGGTTCAGGTAGCGGTTGATCAAAGGTGCCCAAATAAGGCAGCGTTTTGCTTTGGTTTCGACTGCTGTGTGTAGTGGCTTGTCACCAGACATCGCCTCTACCAAAATATCAAGTGCCACAGCTAATACTGTCATCGCGGGAAACACAATATCTGCGTCATGGAAAAAAAAGTATTGTTCTCGCAAAGACATATCAACTACTTGAAGCTGCGGTAACAGTTTCAAAGCAGTGGTTACACCCCGGATTTCGACACGACTATAAGTTAGTTCCTGTAGTTCTATTTCTGCTAACTCTGGATTTGGGTTCACAAGACAAGCAAGTTTGGCAATACCTAACCAAGTGGTTTTGATACTATCACGGACATATTCTTGCAGTTGTGCCCCTAATTGCTGCCAATTTTGCGTGAGTAAGGCAGCTGCTTCGTCAACTGCTGCTAGTTTGAGCAAGCTTTCACGGGTGGCATTTTTGAAGAAAGGGGCAAGTAAACCATCTTCCCAAGCACTTGTAATCCAAGGAGTACCCTGAGAATTGCTGAGTAAATAGCCAATTTCTACCCTAACTCGTTCGGCTGCAACTTTGCTAATATGTGATGCCAAAGAACGAATAGCGGCTTGGGTAGCTGGCTCAATAGTAAAACCTAATTGAGCGGCTTGGCGATAACCTCGCATTAATCGTAAAGGGTCATCTTCTAGGTTCGCAGGTGATACCATTCGCAAAATGCCCTGTTGCAAGTCTGCATAACCTTGCAGAGGATCGATGATTTCTTGGGTATGGGGATTATAAGCGATCGCATTTACTGTAAAATCCCGTCTGTGCAAATCAACTTCTATACTATTTCCTTCTTGCTGGGCAAAGTCAGCCGTAGCGTGGGGAAAAACCACACGCGCAATTTGTCGTTCTGCATCGAGTAACACAAAACCAGCTTTGTAATGATGAGCGATCGCTCTCGCTACCTTTACCGCCTTAGATGGTATAACAAAATCTAAATCCAGATATTCGCGATTTCTGCCAAGGATAGCATCTCGGACAGCACCACCTACCATGTAAGCCGGTTGTGGCAAGAATTCCAAGCTGAAAGGCCAATTTTCGGGAGCTAATACCATTTTGGATTTTAGATTTGAGATTTTAGATTGTGTACTCCTACGGACAAGGAAGCTACAGCGCTTGTAAGAGGTAGAGTAATTAAACTTTTGTCAAGAGGGTGCGGGAAAAAGGGATAAATTCTGCTTTGAGACTGGTTTTTGCAGTGCTTTGACTATTCTTAATCCTGATTATCTTTGGCAGCGAAATACTTAATAGTTAAGAGATATTAAACTCTTTGGACGAACAAAACAGAAATAGTTTTATTATTGTAAGAGGATCTATAGCACCCTTAAAATGAGGTTCGTCTATAAGTACCAATAGAACAGAAAACCACACTAAGACCAATCTGGTCTAAAACAAAAGTGAGTTATTGTCACATAAGCAAGTTACAGCCCTAAAGCAAAGGTATCTTGTCAATAAAGGTCATTTCATTATGTTAATCATAAATTTATCAATAGCTGACCTTTATTTATAATTCAGATATCGATATATAGCATAGTATGAAGCCGAAAATACTATTTATATTTTCTGGTTAATTTAGATGCATTTGCGCGGGCTATAACCTTTGTTTGTGCATTTATTAGTGTTTTAACTTTGCTTAAACATTTTTCATCAAAACATAAATAAAAATTACACCTGTCATAAATAGCTCAGTGAGGATAAAAGCATGAACACCAACTTTACAAAAGTAAGTTCGCTGAAATTCAGTCGTATCACAACACTCCTAGCAGTTGGAATAGCAGTTTCTATAGGAGTACCTGCATTGGCGGGTGTTTTATGGGTGAATTACGAAAAGAAAAAAACCAATAATTATATCCCTGTTAATGCTGTTGTAGGTGGCAGCCAGAAAGGATCTAAACTGTATGTTTGCCAAGCGATACATGATAATGAGTATACACCTGGAAAGTTAACTGAGGCTTATAATTGCTATATTCCGTGGGGAAATAAAGAACATCGCTACACAAAGTATCGTGTACTAACGGGAAATAACTGGCGCTGGAGAAATACTGGAGGGAAATTACCTTCTTCTAAAGATAGAGTTTGGGGAGGCAATGAAGATAATGGTGGAAACACATTATATGTTTGTAGAGCCAAGTTAAATAACGAGTATATACCTGGAAAATACTATAACCCGACTAAAACCTGCTACGTATCATACGGTAAACTAGAATACCGATTTACGAAAAACTTCGAGTTTTTAACTGCAAACTAAACTGGATCTTGCTAAATTTTGGTAATCTCAGCTTTAGCTACAAAACTTACGCAAACAGGCAGTAAAAGGCTTGATTTATCATAGGGGCAATTCATGTAGACGCAAAGCGGCTTCCCACATGATATTGCCCCTATAGTCCTAGTGACAAATGTACAATTACCTTAATCTCTCACAGATGAGCTACGAGTAGCATCTTGTAGAGAAAGAATAGAGGCTACGCGTCAATGGCGAGTCCGAATCCCCCACACTGTTGAATTTTGGCCTTTCCTTGCTCCACTTCTGAATTCTGACTTCTGAATTCTTCTTCAAGCATTGTAATAAAAATCAACCCAGCAACTCATGAATAACAGTTGGGCTTACGTTAGATTAACAATAAAGGCCCCTGGAGTTGGTTCTATTATGTGTATTTGCGTGAATTGCCACTATGTAGACAGCTGTGTTACCTATCATGCCGTAGAAGGGCAGCACCAACAGCCTCACTTGACCGAAACACCGAACTTTGATCCGAATGAACCTTCTATCAATGTCAACATTCGGACTAAAGATGATGTAATTGAAATGGAATGGGATGTTGTTGGTTGTCTGAGCTTTAAGCGAGAAACGGGCAAATGGTCGAAGTTGCGTCCTGGTGAATTAGTGCCGACTTGACAGAAAATGATTGGTGTATCTTACAGCTATTTTCAGGTAAATAGACAGGCGGTAGGGGTACAGCATTGCTGTGCCCTTATGTCAAATGTGGTTCAAATACATGATTTCTACTGTAATGAGATTTTGTTCTTCAACGATCGCCAATTCATGGTATGGGCAAGAGATGTCAGGAAAGCGATCGCTATTAGAAAGTGAACAGCATTGGCTCTCACAAATCTTGCAACAAGACCTTTTGACTGATTGTTACTCGGTAGTCTATTCAATTAAGAACCGCTATGTTATATGCTTGAATAAATCACGTTAACTCTATAAAAATAGATATTTTAAATAACTTTGACAACGGAACCAAAAGACTTTGCATTAAATAAATACGCTTTGGCACTACATACCACCACACCAGAATTAGGTTTGGCAATTAGTAATTTTGCAGGCGATACTCGCTCTCAAATTTGGAATTTGGGGCGTGATTTATCTAGTTTAGTACATCAATATCTAATTGAATTTATCAAACCGCAAACTTGGGCAGATTTGTCTTTTATCGCAGTTGCAAAAGGGCCTGGCGGCTTTACGGGAACTAGAATTGGTGTTGTCACTGCTCGTACTTTAGGGCAACAGTTAAATATTCCTGTATTTGCAATTTCAACTTTGGCTGCGGTAGCTTGGGCAGAAGCAGGCAAAAGTCAAAATCCCAAAACTATTGCTGTGGAAATGCCAGCACAACGAGGTCAAATTTTTACTGCTATTTATCAGTTTGAGCCAGATGTTTCTAAATTAAAAGTGTGTTTATCAGATAGAGTGTTGACACCAGAAGCATGGCAGGAAACTTTAGCTAATTGGAACACTAATTATCAGTTGATTCAAGCTCAATCTGGATTAGCAACGACGGTGACAAGTATTTTGGAACTAGCTAATCTCGATTGGCAAGAGGGCAAATTTCCTAATTGGTCAGAGGCTTTGCCATATTATGGGCAGCATCCAGTACAGGATGCATAATGCTTCTAAACTAGTTATAAACATAGCGCTAGGGCGTGTTTTCAAAGTCTTAGATCCCCCCAACCCCCCTTAAAAAGAGGGGCAAAAACTTATCAAAGTCCCCCAATTTATCGGGGGATTTAGGGGGATCTAAAAAGTTAGGAGGCTAAACGAGTAGTTTGAAAACACACCCTAGTCCTAAAACATTGATACCAGACGGCGAGTGATAGAGGTGAAACGTGAGTGTGAAATAGCAAATGCTACAAACAGCGATGGCTGCGCCAACGCCTGCCGTAGGATGCCCGAAGGGCTGTAGGGCGAACGCATTCTCAGAAATTTGCTTACGGGAACTTGTAGTAAGAACTTGTTATCTTTAACACCACAGCTTGATTTACGCTCAAATTTATGCTCTCTCCCTTACCATCATCTCTATTCATACTTATATTAGGACTTGCGATAACTCAAACCTTTGGATGCACAACTCATAAAGATAATTCAGCGATCGCTCAAACTTCACCAAAGCCAGCACCCCAAGAAATTGTGCAACCAGGAGAAGTTCGACCTCTAGCAGGCAAGTTGAATACAATACCTGTTTTTAACAGCAATAGCCCAGAATGGATTAAAACTGAGGGTATTTTACTTTCTACCTTTCCTACAAACGGTAAAAAAGTTCCAGCAGCGCACCTCAATTTTCCCTTTCAGGGACGCTTTGATTTATTCGCCCACCACTACAGCCACACTCCCAAGGATTTACAAACGCTATACCTGGGCGTAATTGTGCATAACCCTGGTAAAAAACCTGTAACACTAGATGTGTTGCAAGCGGCGAGTTATTTGATGCAGGATGCGCCCTTTGTCACCTTACCCCCCTACATAGAAAATAACGATGGTAAGGCTTACTCAGGGCCAGGCGATCGCGCTGTTGGTGATGTACTCCGAGGTATTCGACAAGCTGATTTTCCGACAAAGCTGATAATTCCGCCAGGGCAAAGCCGCATGTTGCTAAATCATCCTATTCCTGTACGGAATCTAGAAAAGCCGGTGAATGGTCGCTCTAGCTTTATGCGGTTGCGTAGTAGCGATCAAGTTTATGCAGCAAGTTTAGCAATGTTTGCCAAGAAAAATTCTGATAATACAGAACGCCAACCCACTCTCGCAGAATGGCAAGCTTTACTAAATACCGGAAACTTGGCCGGGCCGCGAGATAAAACCCCTACTCCTCCAAATGCTACCAGTGGCGTACTGATTTATGGACGTGTAGCTGGTGTTTCTAGTGGTTCCCAATGGCAAGCAAAGTTGGTGGATAATCCCCAAAGCCCAAATCTGACTATTCCCCAGCGTGGCAAAGCAATTTCTTATGCTTTAGACACATTGCTCAGTGGTCGATTAGGCACTCAACAAATCCAAACGGCCAAAATGCTGGTACGTTATCCAGATACGGCTTATGAAGCACATGGTAATTATGGGGTGGAATTTGACACTCCCCGCTCTAAAGAGACGGGGATTCTTGGTTCCCTGACTCGCCGTTAGACAGCAGGCTTGCGCCAACTGCCCAAGAGGGCAAATCTCCCCAAGCGTATCTTCCGGTGTGCCCCACCGTAGTTAATCCAAGTTTAAGAATATTGATACTGGCGTTCACGTCCCTATCTTCTACATAGTTGCAGTGAGGGCAAACATGGGTTCTTGTAGATAGAGACTTCTTCACTTTCTGCCCACAATTAGAGCAATTCTGGCTTGTATTGTGCGGAGAAACGGCAACCGTTACCTTGCCATACTTATGCCCAAAATATTCTAACCATTGACGAAAAGTTGACCAACCAGCGTCAGATATTGATTTAGCTAGATGTCGGTTCTTGACCATGCCCTTCACGTTTAAGTCTTCATAGGCTACCAAATCGTTAGATTGGATGACGGAGTACGCTAATCTTTTGCAATACTCTTTTCGCTGCCTACTTACTCTCAAATGCTTACGCGCATACCTATTTCTAGCTTTGTGGTAGTTGGCTGACTGTGGTTTTTTGGCTTTCTTGCGAGACTTGTTGTATTTCTTGGACTTCTTACGGTTAGCACGATTTAACTGTTTCTCAGACTTACGATAAAACTGGGGTGATGGCTCTACATTACCTTTGTTATCAGCAATGAAATACTTTAATCCCAGATCGATACCT